>CAJTBF010000001.1 GCA_910574195.1 Lachnospiraceae bacterium
GAAAGCTGCCTGTTCACATCCCCGTAATCAGGATACTCAATGTTGGGATTTCGACCATTGTTTCCTGGCGGATTTCCATACACTAACTCAGCTATTCCATAGTTGGTGATACCGTTCGGGAGCGGGTAGCTGATGCTGTCACACTCCTCAAATGCTTTCAGGAATTCATTGACTCCTGACTTGCTTGCACCAATCTGTCTGGCAATCTCTCTGCCAGACAGATTCAGCGCATAGCGTTTGATAATGATTGTTTTGTAGTCAAGCATTCATTATCCTCCTTCAAATGAGTTTATTTACCTCTTTATGAGGCATAGACCCATTATGAGAGGATTCGGCTTACAAAGGCAACGGCCTGTGGCCGATCAGCTTCGCATTGCGGCCGTTTTGCTCCGCAAAATCGGCCGTTGGATGCCGCAATATGCAAAAATTTGATAAAACTGAAAAATCCCCGTATTTATTACAGGGATTTCGGAAACAATAAGGTAAATGTACTCCCTTTATTGGGAGTGCTGTCAACAGTAATCTTTCCTTTGTGAGCAGTTACAAGTTCTTTTACTATTGATAAGCCTAATCCATTTCCCCCAGCAGACCGTGACTGATCGCATTGGTACATTCTTTCAAAAATATGTGGGAGATGATCGGGGGATATTCCTTTTCCATTATCTGTCATAGTTATTTTGACTTGCAGATCATTTTCAAAAATATGGAAAGATATTTTACTTCCTTTACTATGGATAAGGGCATTTTGCAACAGATTATTGAGGATGCGGCTATAAGCATTTGCATCTACACGCATAAGATATTCTGTTTCCGGTATATCAAACGCATAGTCAAAATTGCTGTTTTCTAAAACAGAAATCCAATCAACGATAATATTCCGGGATAACTCGTTTAGGTCTAAAACTTCAAAATGAAAAATCTGTTCCCCGGAGTCCAGTTTTACCCATTCAAAAAGATTTTCCACAAAATGCTTTAGATAATGAGCTTTCTCAAATGCGACATGAACATATTCGTCTTTTTCTTCTCCTGCAACTATCTTACATTCTATTGCTTCCAAATAACCAACCAAAGAAGCAAGGGGAGTTTTCACATCATGGGAAATACTTGTCATTAACCGTTTGTATGCCTGTTCAGATTGTTTTTGCTTGATAAGCTGCGTTTGGCTGTTCATTGCAATATCGTTTATACCATAGCAGATTTTTCTTGTCATATCGCTCTTTTTAGCCAACATACGGCGGTTTAAATTCCCGGATTTTATATCTTCAAGGGCTTCTTCGATAATAGATAATTGCCCCTGTACACGCCTAAGTTTTGATATAAGAAACAAAATAAATAAAAGTGTAAAGGAAAACGCAATCAATAAAAGCAGATTAACATTCATGTTATGCCTCCCTGTTAAAACGATAGCCCACGCCACGGACGGTTAAAATATAAAAAGGGTGTTCCGGGTCTGGTTCAATTTTTTTCCGTAATTTGCTGATAAAAGACATGATATTGCTGTCATCAAAAGCATATTCTTCCTCCCATACATGGGTATAAATCTGCTTTTTCGTAAATACTTTCCCTTTGTTCGCCGCAAGAAAAGAGAGCAGATCAAATTCTTTTCCTGTAAGTTCCACTTGTACGTCGTTCATAAAAACAAGACGATTAAGATTATCAATCGTCATTCCCTGAAATACCATACAATCCGTTTCGGTGCCGGAAGTTGGATTGAGCAGGGTATAACGCCGGATAAGGGAATTGACACGCGCCATAAGCTCGTTAATGCTAAATGGCTTTGTCAGATAATCGTCTGCCCCCATTCGTAAGCCGGACACTTTATCTTCTTCATCGCTTTTTGCAGTGAGCATAAGAACGGGGACATTGCTTGTCTGCCGTACTTGCTGCAATACTTGAAAACCGTCTAAATCTGGCATCATAATATCAAGAATGATAAGTGAACAGGTATCTTTGTTTTCTGCCAGGATATGCAAGCCTTCTATACCGCCGCCTGCGACAATCGCAGCAAGGTTTTCCTGCTCTACGCATTTTTTCATAAGTGCGCAAAGCTCTTTATCATCATCAATAATCAAAACTTTATTCATGTTTTTTCTTCCTTTCTGCTTTCAACCGGGCATCTGTTGGTTTTTCTGCGTCTTTTGGTATCAGCCATAGCCGACTAAATTTTGCTATACCCGGTATGCGGTTTTCCTCACATAACTTTTGCACCCGTCTTTCTGAAATGCCCCATTTTTTCGCCGCTTCCGGAGCAGAAATATACTCTAACATTTTTATTCACCCTTTCGCTAATCTCTATCAGTATAATTATATGCGTCTAGCCGAATCAATACAAGATTCATTCTCTATCTTTTATAATTATTTAAGCCAACCAGTGTAACTGTGTAGACGTATTCTTTTAAAAAAGTAAACTGTACAATACAATAGGGTGAATAAATATGTCAAAAAGACCAGTACCACGATATGATTTTAAGGATTTTGGAGCGGCAATCAAGGCTGCACGGACAGGGCGATGGGAATCCAGAAAGAAAGTTTGCGATGAGATGTTTATCTCACCTCACTACCTTGCGAACATTCAAAGCAGAAATGACGCAAAGCATGTCAAGAGTATCCCGATGTATTGATAACGGACCAATGGAAGCGTTCCGGGGGATGCTGAAATCAGAAATGTATTACCCGAAGAAATTTCAAACATATGAGGAACTAAAGGAGGCCATATCCGATTACATAGATTATTATAATAATCATCGGTATCAGAAACGCTTAAACTGTATGACACCGATAGAATATAGAAACTATTTGAAAGGTGCTGCATAAAAACTCTGCCAGTCCTTTTTTGTGACTGGCAGGCTAAAATTTTTATTTTTTTAATTGTCTACTTGACAGGGAGCGGTTCAAACACATCATGTTCCCGACAAAAACACAGTTGGAAAAAATGGATGCTGCAGGTGTGGATAGGACAATCCTTTTCTGCTCCGCACCGCATCCAGAAAAAGCGGGTAATTTAAGTGAGCTTGAATCGGAGATGGACACATTATACAGAGTTCTTGCAGGAGCTAGCAGTAAAAAAGATAACATCCGACGATTGGAAAAGAATATTTTAGAGGTTACTGAAGCTATAAAAAACAATCCAGACCGCTTTCTGGGGTTTGGCTCTGTACCGTTAGGGCTAAGTTTGGTGGAAACACAGGAATGGATAGAAACACATATCACAGCCAATTCTTTATGTGGCATAGGGGAATTTACCCCTGGCAATGAGCAGCAGATTATGGAATTAGATACGGTATTCCAATCAGTGCAGAATACAAGGTTATATCCTGTCTGGGTACATACGTTTCATCCAGTTACATTAGACGGCATTAAGCGGCTAATGGCATTATGTGAGAAGTATTCAGAAATACCTGTTATCTTCGGGCATTTAGGCGGCTCAAATTGGATGGATGTGATTAAATTTGCAAAAGGACATGAGAATGTATATTTAGACCTTTCAGCCGCTTTTGCTTCTATTGCTACAAAAATGGCATTAGTTGAGCTGTCAGAAAGATGTTTGTATAGCTCGGACGCTCCTTATGGAGAACCATATCTGTATAGGCAGCTCATAGAATTTGTAAGCCCTAACAAGACAACCGCAAAAATGGCGTTAGGTGAGAATATAGAAAAATTGTTGGATAGTCTTGGACTTGTTTCGTAATTGTTTATCAAGCATAAAAAGTAAAAAGACAGAGTCAATATCAGCTCGTTGGCTCTGTCCTTTTGAGGAAAACATGATTACATATTGAGGTTTTCATCTCCCCATTGTTTCATATGCTCAAAAACGGGAATGAAACTTTTGCCTAAGTCAGTAAGGTTATATTCCACACGGGGAGGTACTTCTTTGTAGTCATAACGGGTAAGGAAACCATCGGCTTCCAGTTCCCGAAGCTGCTTTGTCAGGCTTGATTCCGTAATATCGCCGATATGCCTGCGAAGCTCCCCGAAACGGTGTATATCCCGAAAGGCAATATAATAAATGATTTCGATTTTCCATTTACCGCCTAAAATTTTTTGTATGGTAGAAACGGTTTTGCAGCGTTCAACAGCCAATGTACTTTTTTTCATTCCTGCCACTCCTTTCTAAAATAGTATAACACGCCTTTCCTTAAAAATCAATGTACCTCTCTGATATAGGTACTACAAAAAAGTACAGTACTTGTAAAATTATTGTACAAAAGTATAATTATTATAGACTACAGAAAATACCCTGCGGGTATCCCTATATACACAAAAAGAAGCGCAGGAATAAGGAAACACCCTACGGGTATACCATTATGGCGAAAAACATGCCAACAATAAGGAAAGGAGATGTGTTTATGCATTACACAGGAACAATTTGGCGACCGCCGTATGAAGCGGCATCATTTTTGTTAGAGGTAACGGCAGGCTGTACGCATCATAAATGTAAATTTTGTACTTTGTATAATGATTTGCCGTTCAAATTCAGAATGTCCCCTCTGGAGGATATTGAGAGTGATTTACGGGAGGTTAAAAGAGCAGCGAAAGGTTGTAACAGCGGGCGTACCCGCCGAGTATTTTTGACGGGAGCTAACCCCTTTGTTTTGTCTTATGACAAATTAACTGCGATTGCAGAGTTAATCCGCAAATATCTTCCGTCAGTGAAATCTATCGGTTCGTTTGCAAGGATTACAGATGTCACTCCGAAAACCGATGAGGAGCTTGCCAAACTGCGGGATATGGGATATGACGGTCTGACGATAGGAATAGAAACAGGCGATGATGAAGCCCTGCGGTTTATGAATAAGGGCTATACCTCTGCCGACATTATAGAACAATGCCAGAGATTAGATGCAGCAGGCATTCATTACAGTTTCTTTTATTTGGTGAGCATTTCTGGGGCAGGTCGTGGAGAAATTGGAGCAAAATTGACGGCTGATATATGCAATCAGATACACCCTACACTCATAGGGGCGAATATGCTTACGATTTATCCCGATTCTGAACTTTTTGCAGAAATACAGCGTGGGAACTGGCAGGAAGAGGGAGAAGTTGAAAAATACAAAGAGGTACGGACACTCATTGAAAATTTGCAGATACCTACCATCTTTGCGGCAATGGGGGTTTCCAATGCGTTCCAGTTTCACGGGCAACTGCCGAAAGACAAGAAAAAGTTATTGGCATTTCTCGATGAAATTATAGGAAATGTCAGTGAGGATGAATTACAGCGATATAGAAGAAGTGTCCATCATCTGTAAGAGCAGCATTTTGTGGGTGTACCGTTATGTGCAGAGAACTACACAAAAATAAGAAAGCACCCTGCGGGTATATCTTCACAAAAAGCAGCGCAAAAAGGACTAGGAGCGATAATCATGCACTTTACAGGCAGAACTTGGCGACCGCCGTATGAAGCTCACTCGGTTATCATACAGGCTACCTCTGGCTGCACCTATAATAAATGCAAGTTTTGTAGTCTGTATAAAAATGAGTGCTTCCGAATGTCGCCTATGAAAGAATTTGAGGAAGATTTGGCAGAGATAAAGAGCTACCAGCCATATGCAAGGAGAATATTCTGGACAGGGGCAAATCCTTTTGCCATGAGTTACGAGAATCTGAAACTTAGGGCTTTGACCGTAAGGGATTATCTGATTAAATGCCAGACAATGGCTATGTTTGCGAGCATCCGTGATATTAAAAATAAAGAGGTGTGGCAGCTTAGGAAATTAAGAGCGATGGGTATTAACGGACTGAGCATCGGCGTGGAAAGTGGCGATGACGAAACGCTTGTCCTTGCAAATAAAGGATATACGGCTGCTGATATTCTGGAACAATGCAGAAAATTAGATGAATCGGGTATTGAATATTACTTTGTTTATATGACAGGTCTTGCGGGAAAAGATGGCGGATACCGTAATGCAAGGAATAGTGCTGAACTGTTCAGCCAGCTCAATCCGTATTTTGTTTCCGTGGACTCTCTTACACTTTTCCCAGACACAGAGCTGTACCAGATGGCACAGCAAGGTTTGTTTGTCCCTGCGGAAGAAAAAGAGCGTATCCGTGAACTGCAAATGCTAATCAACAACTTAAATATACGCACACATTTATTTGCAAACAAGGTTTCAAATTTCATTCCCGTAACGGCGTATCTTCCGTATGACCGTGAAAAGGTCACAAATGAATTGCAATATGTATTAGATAATACGGATGAAATGGAGATGAGGAAGTATAGAAATAATCTAAAATCTTTAGGATAAGCCATGATGCTATCTTAATGCTTGTTCATAATATTGATTTTGTCAAGATTGGTTGACACATTTTCCTCAAGGATTTTGTATCCTATGCTGCTTCTTTCAGGGAATCATAGTATTGCTGTCGTTTAACCATAGGAGGAAGCCCTCCGTTGGCAGAGCAGATTCTTCGGTTATTCCAGTAGCTGATGAAATATCTCCAGATAATCGTCCTGAGTTCATCTGTGGTCATTTTTTCCGTATCATAACGGTCATACAGCAGTTCTGATTTCATCCTTGCCCACATACTTTCACAGCGGGCATTATCATGGCATCTTCCGCCCGCACTGTTCATACTTTGCTGTATGCCGTACTGCCGGACCGCATTGCGGTATAGCTGGCTGGTGTACTGGCTCCCTCTGTCACTATGGATAATGGCTCCACGGATACCGGGGTACGCATTAAAAGTATTTTCCAGTGTCTGAACACATAACGGTGCCTTCATGTTGGTATCCATTGCCAGACCGACCACGCTGGAATCAAAACAGTCAAAAACAGCAGAAACATACAGTTTTCCATCACTGGCTTTGATCTCTGTTATATCTGTAACACATTTTGTCAGCGGCTCCTCTGCATGGAAATCACGTTTTAACAGATCGTCTGATTTTCTGGCTTCCCTGTCCGCTTTTGTGATCCCCTTTGGCTTGCGTCTGGGAGGATGACTGATTCCGATCTCTTCCATGATACGGTAAACAGTGCGTTCACTGGGAATATTCACATTTCTGGCTGCTTCAATGCCAATGCCTGATACATGCGGATACGGCCATAAGTATCATTGCATTTATCCTCCGTAAGAATCTCTTTCATGGCATCCGCCAGTGGCTGATATTTCCATGGGCAGTCTTTGTTTGCAAGATACTGGTAAAATCCTTGTCTGCTGACATGGAGGGCTCTGCAGAAAAAAGCGATATCCCCTTTTAATTCGCCGTCTTTCGTTTTTAATGCAATAAACTTCATTCTTTCGTTTTTGCTGACTTCAGACGGCTCGCAGCGAAAAAAGCGCTGGCCTCCTCCAGAAAATCATTTTCTTTCTTCAAACGGCGGTTTTCTTTCTCCAGTTCTTTTACCTGTCGGCGAAGCTTTAGGAGTTCCTCGTTAAGCGTCATAGCGCTTTGTGGAGTCTGTGAACCAGCTCCAAGGTCAAGATTGCCAAGACGGTTAGCCCGTACCCAGCCATACATGGTGTTTTTGGGAACTCCCAGTTCTTTAGCAGCTTTAGCTTGTCCGATTTCTTTAGCGAGCTTCACTGCCTGTACTTTGTATTCGTGGTCATATTGTCTGTTTTCTGCCATTTTGTTCACTCCTTATTCTCTTGATTATATCTCAAATCCTTGGGAATATGGTGTCAACTTTTTTTATACCACATCAAATTTTGGGAGGTAATTTTTATGTTTTTTTCAGTAATATTAATCTTGTTGATTGCCATTGTATTCAGAAAACAGAAAATGGCCGAAACAGGACAACAGAAATCTGATAAAATAGAACATTTGTCTAAAAATAAAAAAGAACTCATCCTCGGCTTATCATGGTATATATTCTATTTTATGCTGTCTTACATAAGCTGTGCCTATCAGGTCGATATAATAAGCGAATTATCAAACTGGCTGTTTCTGGTTTTCTTTCCACTCCTGATTATTGCTGTTTTCAGAAAAGAGAAAGTGATACAAACCCTGAAAGAAACAGGCTTAAAACATTTTGACAGAAAAACTGTACTAAGGATACTGTTGATTTGTGCTGTATACCAAGGTGTTATTATCCTTGTCTTTGGTTTAGGGGAATTTTATTTTAATATAACGAATATTCTCCAAATATTAATAAAACTTCCAGTATTTTTTTGCCTGATGATACTTACAGCAGCGTTTACGGAAGAAGTTTTCTTCAGGGGCATTCTGCAAAGAACTATGATGGATTCACTGAAAAAGCCGTACCTTGCCATACTGCTCACCGGTATTCTGTTTGGACTATACCATTTCCCGTTTGCATATTATCTGTGGGACGATACTGCCGGAAACATAATGTATTCACTCAGAATGGTTATGACGGAACATGTCCTTACTGGCTGCGCTTTTGGATTTATGTACTATAAATCCAATAAAAACCTCTGGAGCTGTATCATTTTACATGCTTTCACCAATGCGGCTATTATGGCTCTCGGCACTGTATTTTCGACATAAACAGTGTATCCAGAACTTATGACAGGGCTTTTAACAACGCAGACAAATCAAAATTGAAGTTTATAGAGAATGCTGCTGTCTTTTCTGAAAGTTTTACCATGGTCCTATGTCAAGATTTAGTACAAGCCAAAATGAGAACTTCCAAATACACATAAGCATGGTACAATAGAGACATGCTGAAGGAGGATCTTATATGGCAAAGCAACATGACAAACCGTTTAAACTTGATGCAATCCAGTACTACGAAGATCATAAAGATTTGGGTGTACGTGGATGTGCTCAAAATCTCGGAATTGGATACAGCACGTTAACAAAGTGGCTGAAAGATTTCCGTGAATCCGGCGATATTCCTGTTCGTGGCTCTGGTAATTATGCTTCCGATGAACAGAAAGAAATTGCCCGTCTCAGGCGTGAATTACGTGACGCCCAAGATGCACTTGAGGTATTAAAAAAAGCCATCAACATTCTGGGAAAATGACAGAAGCCATTTATCTCGAAGTGTCTGAGAAGACGGAAGCTGCCATGAAGGCTGGACGCCGGGTTTCCGTCTCCGGAATGTTGAAATTTTTAGGTGTCTCCCGGTCAGGATATCAGGCATGGCTCCACCACGTGCCTTCTGATACAGAAAAACACCGTAAAACTGTAAAAGCCAAGATACAGGATATTTATGATGGTTCCAGGCAGAACTATGGCGCTCCGAAAATAACTGTAGAACTGCGTAAAACCGGTGAAGTCATTTCGGAAAGAACAGTTGGTACCTATATGCGTCAAATGGGAATCCGTGCCCAATGGAGCAGGCCATGGACTATCACCACAAAAGATTCCGATTTCAGCACTGAATTACAAAATATCCTTGATGAACAGTTTACCCCTGACCGTCCGAATGCTGTCTGGTGCTCGGACATTACCTATATCCGGACAATAGATGGTTTTGTCTATCTGACCAGCATTATGGACATATTTTCCAGGAAAATCATTGCATAGACGCTTTCAGAGACACTGGAAACATCCTGTGTGATTGATGCTATAAACAAAGCCAAAGCCCGGCGAAATATTGGCCAGCCACTGATAATCCACTCGGACCGTGGCAGCCAGTATGTTGCAAAGGAATATAAAAAAGCAACCGAAAACATGCAGCGTAGTTATTCAAAGAAAGAGTTTCCATGGGATAATGCCTGCATCGAATCCTTTCATTCCATTATTAAACGTGAATGGCTGAACCGTTTCAAAATCCGTGATTACAGACAGGCATACCGGCTAGTTTTCGAATATCTTGAAGCTTTCTACAATACCAGGCGAATCCATAGCCATTGTGGCTATATGTCACCAGATGAATTCGAACGAGTATATGAAAGAACACACAGGGAAGCAGAGCTTTTGGCAGGTTAAAATGGGGAAAATTTCTCATTTTAACTTGTACTAAATCTTGACATAGGACCAAAATGGAATCTTGCAGCATACTTGTCTAAAGGGACAAACTTTATTTGTTTCCGGAGATACTTCTTGGTAGAAAAGAAATTGAAATCATTCGTAACAGTTGCAGCCAGTAGTGCTACGCAGCCATGAATCCGCCCCTTTGCCGTAGGCAAACTTTTCATGAGGCGGATTTGCGTAACAGAGAGGCCGAAGGCTGAGCTGTTACAATTATTCCAATAGATGAGGGATATTTGCTTGAAGTTCTTCCTTAAAATGTATATAATATTGACAATTGGATTTTAATAAATACCGCTTGTTTCCCAATAGCAATGCCGGATCGTATTGTATGGTGTTGAATAATTATACACGATTCTATATAGTGGTATCGAGCAGGGGGCGAAAACATTTTGTGAGCAAAGCCTTATTTGAGGCTTTAAATGTATAAATATTCACCGATATATACTGCAAATCAAGTCCCAAAATGCAGGTATTTTCCGTGAATTCTACAGGGAAAACGGAGTATTAAAAATTGTGAGATGTATGCAAAAATCGAAAGGGAAACCTATGAGAAAACTAGCTCTGAATGATGAAATATTACTAAAAATTGAGAAACCTGCCCGCTATATCGGCGGCGAGGTCAACAGTGTCATGAAAGATCCTGCACAGGTGGATATTCGCTTCGCTATGTGTTTTCCGGACGTTTATGAGATCGGGATGTCCCACTTGGGCATTCAGATTTTATATGACATGTTTAATCGTCGGGAAGATGTGTGGTGTGAAAGAGTGTATTCTCCCTGGGTGGATCTGGATAAAATTTTGAGGGAAAAGAAGATTCCTTTGTTTGCACTGGAATCGCAGGAGCCGATTCAGGAGTTTGATTTTCTTGGGATTACCCTTCAATATGAGATGTGTTACACGAATATCCTCCAGATTCTGGAATTAAGTCAGATTCCTTTGCATACCCGGGAGCGTGGAGAAGAGGATCCTCTTGTGATTGGCGGAGGCCCCTGCGCCTATAATCCGGAACCCCTGGCCGAGTTTTTCGATTTGTTCTATATCGGGGAGGGGGAGACAGTCTACGATACCCTGTTTGATGTGTATAAGCAATGTAAAAAGGAGGGGAAGAGCAGGCTTGCCTTTCTGGAATGTGCCGCCGGGATTGAAGGGATTTACGTGCCGCAGTTTTACCGGCCTTCCTACCAGGAGGACAAAACATTGGCATCGTTCTGCCCGGTCAATTCCCATGCGCCGTTTACGGTAAAAAAACAGGTGGTTACGCATCTGGAAGAGACCACCTATCCCTTGTCTCCGGTGGTTCCCTATATCAAAGCGACACAGGACCGGGTGGTTCTGGAAATTCAGCGGGGGTGTATCCGCGGCTGCCGTTTTTGTCAGGCCGGTATGATCTATCGTCCTACGAGAGAGCGGGATGTGGAAACGTTAAAGAAGTATGCAAAGGCAATGCTTTTGCATACCGGACACGAGGAAATTTCTCTGAGCTCTCTGAGTTCCAGCGATTATTCCAAACTGCAGGAACTGGTGACATTTCTGATGGAGGAATTCCAGGGAAAAGGAGTCAACATTTCGCTGCCTTCCCTTCGAATTGACGCATTTTCTCTGGATGTGATGCAGAAGATTCAGGATATTCGGAAAAGCAGCCTGACGTTCGCGCCGGAAGCCGGTTCTCAGAGAATGCGGAATGTGATCAACAAGGGGCTGACGGAGGACGAGATTCTGGACGGGGCCGGACAGGCTTTTACGGGCGGCTGGACAAAGGTGAAATTATATTTTATGCTGGGGCTTCCCACGGAGACAGAAGAAGATATGAGGGAGATTGCCGCGCTCTCCGATCGGGTGGCGCGCCGGTATTATGAGATTCCCAAAGAGCAAAGGAGGGGAAAATGTCAGATTACCGCCAGTTCTTCTTTTTTTGTACCAAAACCTTTTACACCGTTTCAATGGGCGCCCATGTGTACGGCAGAAGAGTATATGCGCCGGGCATCCATTGTAAAACAGGCATTTTCGGAACAATTAAACCGGAAAAGCCTGAAATACCACTGGCACGACGCACAAGTAACCGTGTTGGAGGGCGTACTTGCCCGGGGAGACCGCAAAGTAGGAAACGTAATTGAGAAGGCATACCGCCTGGGCGCTCTGTTTGATTCCTGGACGGAAACCTTCCGGGGAGAATGTTGGATGCAGGCATTTGCGGATACCGGAGTGGATCCGGAGTTCTATACGTTACGGGAGCGTGGGGAGGATGAGCTGTTTCCATGGGATTTCATTGACATTGGGGTTCAAAAAGAATTTCTGCGGAAAGAATGGAACAGGGCGTTGGCAGAAACCGTGACTCCCAATTGCAGGATCCAGTGCTGCGGCTGCGGCGCGGCCCGGTATGGAGGAGGTGTCTGTTATGAAGACAAGAATTAAATTTCGGAAGTACGGGGCGCTTCGTTTTATCGGTCATCTGGACGTCATGCGCTATTTTCAAAAACTTCTGCGCAGGGCGGAAATTCCGGTTGCCTATACTTCCGGATATAGCCCTCATATGATTATGTCGTTTGCCAGTCCCCTTGGAATTGGTTTGACCAGCGACGGGGAATATTTTGACATCGAACTGAAGGAGCCAATTTCCAGCCGGGAGGCGGTTCGGCGGATGAACGCTGCGACGGTGGAGGGGATCGATATTCTAAGCTTCCGGCAGATTGCGGAAGAAAAGAAATGGACGGGTATGGCCATCGTGACAGCGGCTGATTATCTGGCAAAGTGGAAATATACGGACACAATGGGGTATTCCGTTCCGGGAAATCCGTCTTTTGATGAAATACTTTCCGAACGGCTTCCGGCATTCTTAAAACAACCGGAAATTTTTGTTTTGAAACAGACAAAACGGAGTGAAAAAGAGGTGGATATCCGTCCGCTGATCTATCGGATGGAATCCCGGAAGGACGGGATTTTCATGCGGCTTGCCGCCGGAAGCGTACAAAACCTGAAACCGGAACTTGTCATGGCCGCATTATGCCGTTTTGCGGATATTCCGGAAATGCCGGACTGCTTTTGGTGGCATCGTCTGGAACTTTATGCCGCGGCGGACAACGAAGCGGCAGGGCTTGCAGACGCCGGTCATAAGTTTGTGACTTTGGAAGATCTGGGCCGTGAAATCGGAGAGGGACATGAATAAGAAAATTTTGATTTTAAAAGAACAGGACCGGATCTGGACCTATCTGTGGGAAGACGGGGAAGTGGTGGAGATTCATGTGACCTCCGATGCAGAGACAGAAAAGAGTCCGGCGGTTTTGGGGAATATTTATATTGGGAAAGTGCAGAATATCGTGGCGAATATCGGCGCGGCATTTATCGATATCGGCGGAGTGCATTGTTACTATGATCTCAGTCAGTCGGATCATGCGGTTTTTACCCACAAATCAGGAAAGAAACCATTGTGCGTCGGGGATGAACTTCTTGTGCAGATCAGCCGGGAAGCGATGAAGACCAAAGCGCCTACGGTAAGCAGCAATATCAGTCTCACAGGCAGATATGCCGTGCTGACCTCGGGCAATCGAAGAATTGGCGTCTCTGCCAAAATTCCGAAGGTTCTGCGGGATTATTATAAAGAGCAGTTGGAAGAATGGAGAGACGGAGATTGTGGAATCATTGTACGCACCAATGCAAAAGATGTTTCACTGGAAACCGTGCAAAAGGAGATCGTACAGCTGCAGAGACGTTGGGTACAGTTAAAAGAAGCCGCTCTTCATCGAACTTGCTATTCCTGTCTTTACACGGCGGCAAAACCATACATTACGGATTTGAAAAATGTCTATGCGGAAGGCCTTTTGGAAATTATAGTAGAGGATGCCGGAATTTATGAAGAGATACGGGAATATGCATGTAGGGAACAGCCGGAGTACCTGGAACTGCTGCGGTTATATGAGGACCGTCAGATTTCCCTGGCAAATCTGTACAGTACCCGGACGGTTTTAGAGAGGGCATTGCGGGACCGGGTATGGTTGAAGCATGGCGGATATCTGATCATACAACCTACGGAGGCATTGACGGTCATTGATGTAAACTCCGGAAAATGTGTTTCGAAGAAGAGACAAACCGATGCGGTTCTCCGGGTGAATCTGGAAGCGGCGGAAGAAATTGCAAAACAACTTCGGCTGCGGAACCTGTCCGGAATTATTGTGGTGGATTTCATCAATCTGGAACAGCCGGAATCCATGCAGGTGCTATTACGGGAATTTCGGAAATATCTTTCACGGGATCCCATTCAGACCACGCTGGTGGATGTGACGGAGCTGCAGCTTGTGGAAGTGACCCGCAAAAAGGTGCGGCGGCCATTACACGAATGTTGTGGTACACCATCATAGGAAGATTCCTGCTGCTTCGAATAGGGGGGCGAGAAGAATCATGCAGAAAAAAGAATGTAAAACCAATGCCATGCGAATACTGGAAAAGCAAAAGATTCCGTATACCTGCCAGATTTATGAATGTGAAGAATTTATAAGCGGCGTTGTCACGGCAGATCAGAATCAATTGCCCCACGAACAGGTATACAAGACGCTTGTCACGAGGGGAAAAAGCGGAGAATATTACGTATTTGTGATTCCTGTGGAGAAAGAACTGGATTTGAAAAAGGCAGCAAAATCCGTGCGGGAAAAGTCTGTTGAGATGCTCCCCATGAAAGATATTACAAAAGTGACCGGCTATGTGCGGGGAGGCTGTACGGCGATTGGCATGAAAAAGAAATTTCAGACCGTAATTGACCAAAGTGCCGCTTCCCTGGAATCGATCTACATAAGTGGAGGAAAGATCGGAATGCAGTTAAAATTAGCGCCGCAAGATTTGTTGTGTGCTGCAGATGCCGTTTGGGAAGACGTTGTTGTGTCATAGGTATTACTTTTTTCGTAGAATATCCATGTTGAAATGGAAACAGAGTTCGAATAAATAAAAAACGGAAACGGAATTACAAAATAACCGGAAAAACAGAAAAATTTGATTTACAAGCCGTCAGGAAAGCATTATAATTAGGTGTTGGAAAAATATTGGAGGGAATCGATTATGAAGAAAGTAGTGAAGTTCGGCGGAAGTTCTCTGGCAAGCGCCGGACAGTTTCAAAAAGTCGCAAGGATTATCCGCGCAGACAAGAGCAGGATTTATGTGGTGCCGTCCGCGCCAGGCAAACGTTTTTCCGATGACACCAAAGTAACGGACATGCTTTATACTTGTTATGGAAGAGCAGTTCGTGAGAAAGATTTTTCCGGGCAGCTGGAAGCAATTAAAGCCCGTTATCAGGAGATTATTGACGGTTTGAAATTATCGATCTCCTTAGATGAGGAATTTGAAATCATCCGGGAGAATTTCCAGAAAAAAATCGGAAGAGATTATGCCGCGTCCAGAGGGGAATATTTAAACGGAAAGATTATGGCTGCTTATCTGGGATTTACATTTCTTGATGCGGCGGAAGTCATTCGTTTTCAGAAGGAAAAGGAGTTCAATGAAGAGACGACGGTGCAGCTTTTGGCGGAACGGGCGGCACAGTCTTCCGGTGTTGTGATACCAGGATTCTATGGTGCGACAGAAGACGGAACGATTGTGACTTTTTCCAGAGGGGGGTCTGATATTACCGGTTCCCTTGTGGCACTGGCTGTACATGCAGATCTATACGAAAACTGGACGGATGTGTCCGGATTTTTAATCGCAGATCCCAGAATCGTACAGAATCCGAAAGCCATCGAAACGATCACCTATAAAGAACTTCGGGAATTATCCTATATGGGAGCGAGTGTTCTCCATGAAGATGCAATATTTCCGGTGCGAAAAGCCGGAATCCCTATCAATATCCGCAATACCAACCAGCCGGAGGATAAGGGGACTCTGATTGTAGAGGGTACCTGTCGGAAGCCACGATATACCGTTACCGGGATTGCCGGAACAGACGGATTTGTTTCCGTTACAGTGGAGAAAGCGATGATGAATTCCGAGATTGGTTTCTGTCGGAAAGTACTCAGTGTATTTGAGGACAATGATATTTCGATTGAACATATGCCTTCCGGAATTGACACGATGACGATTTTTGTGCAGAAGGATGCGTTTGAGGAAAAAGAACAGCAGGTGCTGGCCGGGATTTACAAGGCGGTACAGCCGGATCATGTGGAACTGGAATCGGATCTTGCGTTGATTGCCATAGTCGGGAGAGGAATGCGTGCGACAAGAGGAACGGCCGGCCGGATTTTCTCCGCACTGGCTCATGCGCACATCAATGTGAAAATGATAGATCAGGGTTCCAGTGAATTGAATATCATTGTAGGGGTGCGGCATGAAGACTTTAAGACGGCGATCCGCGCTCTGTATGAGATTTTTGTGGAAACACGGCTTTAATGTTATTATGTGAGATAAAAATGAAAAACTTTACCGGAATGAAATAAAACTTTACTGAAATGAAATTTCTTATCTATTCCGGAAAGGAGAGGCGAAAGAGATGATTGATTTTCACACCCATATGTTCCCGGATAAAATTGCCGGCAAAACACTGGATTTTTTAAGTAAGCGGTGTAAAACGACTCCTTTTACGGACGGAACCGCCGCCGGACTGGAACAGTCCGCAAAAGAGGCCGGACTGGAATGTTCCGTGGTGCTTCCGGTTGTGACCAATCCGGAACAATTCGAAAGTATTAATCGGTTTGCCGGGGAGCATCGAAACGGCAGGCTTTTGTCTTTCGGAGGAATCCATCCGGACAATGAGAATTACCGGGAAAAACTTCTGGAATTGAAAAAGCGTGGATTTTCCGGAATCAAACTACATCCGGATTATCAGGATACTTTTTTCAATGATATCCGCTACAAACGGATTCTTGATTATGCAAGTGAACTGGGATTGATTGTGTCGGTTCATGCCGGATTTGACCCGGGCTATCCGGAATGTGTGCATTGTACGCCGGCTATGGCAAGAGAAGTAATTGAGGAAGTACATCCGGAAAAGCTGGTGCTGGCCCATATGGGCGGATTTCAAAGATGGGATGAGGTAGAGCAGGAACTGGTGGGAAAAAATGTCTGGTTTGATACGGCCGTTGTATTCGGGAAAATTCCGGATGAGCAATTCCTGCGTATCTGCAGAAATCACGGAACAGACCGGATTTTATTTGCGACCGATTCCCCCTGGTCCGGGCAGAAAGAATCGGTGGAATATTTCCGGCAGATGGATTTCAGTGAAGAAGAAAAGCACCGGATTCTTTCGGAAAATGCGCGAAAACTCTTGACTTTGTAGGATGCGCATGCTATATTTTATGAGTATGCCGCACAGTGGGGTTCTAAAAGTTTTGCATCATTGCAGACACCGAAACTGGCGAGTAAGGATAATAGGAGGTGCTATATGTACGCGATTATAGCAACAGGTGGAAAACAGTACAAAGTAGCCGAAGGCGATATCATTAAAGTGGAAAAGCTTGGTGTGGAAGCCGGAGAGACTTATACATTTGACCAGGTGCTTGCAGTCAGCGATGACAAGCTCGTTGTCGGGAATCCGACCGTGAACGGAGCCAGTGTTACCGCATCTGTGATCGGTGACGGAAAAGGAAAAAAAGTCATCGTTTACAAGTATAAGAGAAAATCCGGGTATCATAAGAAAAATGGCCACAGACAGCAGTACACAGCGGTAAAGATTGAAAAAATCAACGCATAAACATGATACGGGTAACTATTTATATGGAAGAGCATCAAGTGTGTCGGGGATTTGATCTGGAAGGCCACGCTGGTTTTTCGGAATCCGGTACAGATATTGTATGTGCCGCTGCATCCATGCTGGTGATTAATACACTGAATGCATTGGAGCGTTATACGGCGGATGAGACAAGCTGTGTCACGGCGGAAGAGGAGGGACAGATTTTGTTCCGCTTTTTAAAAAGTCCTTCACATGATGCCGAACTGTTGGTAAAGACGATGATTCTTGGACTGGAGAGTCTGGAAGACAACAGGGAATACGAACCATATATCGATATTATTTTTAAGGAGGTGTAAGAGTCATGATGAATATGAACCTTCAGTTTTTTGCTCATAAAAAGGGAGTTGGTTCTACCAGGAACGGACGGGATTCCGAGTCCAAAAGATTGGGAGCCAAGAGAGCGGACGGCCAGTTTGTAAAGGCAGGCAATATCCTGTACAGACAGCGTGGAACAAAGATTCATCCGGGTGTGAATGTAGGCCGTGGCGGAGATGATACATTGTTTGCAACGGCAGACGGTATCGTGCGCTTTGAGAGAAAAGGAAGAGATAAGAAGCAGGTTTCAATCTATCCGGTAGCGGAATAGTCAGTTGTTCTATGGAAAGGCTGCGATTGAAAGCTTCCGGGATGCTATGACATGAAAGGCAGGAATGAACTTCCTGCCTTTTTTTCACAATCCTCTTTGTAATTGATGTAATATACAAAGAAAAGCAGTCCATAGCAGATTTTCTGTATACGATAATGTGCAAAGAAGCGGTCGGTGTCAGTTTTTTATATGCCATAATATGCAGAACTGTCGATCGTAGGTTTTCTGTATAGAGTAAGACTATAAAAGCGAGATGGTACGTAGAGAATTTCAGGATTGACAGGAGAGAGGAAACATAAATGTTTGCAGACAGAGCAAAAATTTGGATTCGCTCCGGTAACGGCGGGAACGGACATTGCAGTTTTCGAAGGGAATTGTATGTGGCAAACGGCGGACCGGACGGCGGCGACGGTGGAAAAGGCGGCGATCTGATCTTTGAAGTAGACGAGGGACTCAATACCCTTGTGGATTTCCGGCACAAAAGAAAGTTTTCGGCAGAAGACGGAGAAGAAGGACAAAAGCGGCGGTGTCATGGAAAATCCGGAAAGGATCTGATTTTGAAAGTTCCGGAGGGGACTGTCGTCAAGGAAGCAAATACCGGAAAAGTCATTGCGGATATGTCCGGGGAAAATCGGCGGCAGATTGTGCTGAAAGGCGGAAAAGGCGGCCTGGGGAATCAGCATTTTGCCACGGCGACCATGCAGGTTCCCAAATATGCGCAGCCGGGACAGCCGGCCATGGAACTGGAAGTCATCCTGGAGTTAAAAGTGATTGCTGATGTGGGATTAGTAGGATTCCCCAATGTAGGGAAGTCCACACTGTTATCCAGAGTAACTAATGCAGAGCCCAAGATTGCAAATTACCATTTTACCACGCTGAATCCGAATTTGGGAGTAGTAGATCTTCCGGATGGGAAAGGGTTTGTTATGGCTGATATTCCCGGATTGATTGAAGGCGCCTCTCAGGGAGTGGGCCTGGGGCATGAATTTCTCCGTCATATCGAGCGAACAAAAATGTTGATTCATGTTGTGGATGCCGCAGGAACGGAAGGCCGTGATCCTGTGGAGGATATTCATAAAATCAATCAGGAACTGGAGGCGTATAATCCGGAGCTTGCAAGGCGTGCACAGGTGATCGCGGCCAATAAGACAGATTTGATCTACTCTGGCGGGGAAGATCCGTTGGAGCGTCTCCGGGCAGAATTTGAACCGAAAGGAATTCGAGTATTTCCTGTTTCCGGTGTATCTGGTCAGGGAATTCGGGAAATGCTTTATTATATAGCAGATCGGCTTGGAAAGATGGACACAAAAACGACGGTTTTTGAACAGGAATATTTTCCGGAAGAGGAATTGATTTATGAACAGCTCCCTTATACGGTAGAAATTGAGGATGGAATGTATGTCCTGGAAGGGCCAAAGATTGAGAAGATGCTTGGATATACGAATCTGGATTCAGAAAAAGGGTTTGCATTTTTTCAGCGTTTTTTGAAGAATACCGGTATTCTGGAAGAACTGGAAGCCGCCGGAATTCAGGAGGGCGATACAGTAAAAATGTATGGTCTGCAGTTTGAGTATTTGAAGAGTGAGTATTAGAAATTTTGTCTGCATCCATGTTGCAGACAGCAAGGTATTGTAAAACAGGGATGAGGAAAGGGACTCCTGCCGAAAGCAGGGAGGACAGGAGAGAAGAACGTATGACAACGAAACAAAGAGCATATTTAAAAAGTCTTGCAATGACTATGGATCCGATCTTTCAGATTGGAAAATCCAGTATGACGCCCGGCCTGACAGAGGCAATTGCGGAAGCGCTGGAAGCAAGAGAGCTGATCAAAATCAGCGTGCTGAAGAATTGTGCGGACGATCCGCGGGAACTTGCCGAACTGGTAGCGGAACGTACCAGATCTCAGGTGGTACAGGTAATTGGGAAAAAGATTGTTCTTTATAAAGAGGGGAAAAAAGAAAAAAAGAAAATTATATTGCCGTAGGTGGGAAAATGAAAATTGGTATTATGGGTGGAACATTTGATCCGATTCATATCGGACATCTTTTGTTAGGAGAATTTGCATATGAGGATTTTGGATTGGATGAGATATGGTATCTGCCAAACGGAAATCCGCCGCATAAGCAGGAATCTGAGGACGAGGATGCATTGAAACATCGGGTAGAGATGGTACGTCTTGCCATCGAGGGGCCGAAACATTTTCAGTTGTGTCTGCATGAAGCAAAGGAGACCGTGCATTCCTATACTTACAAAACGATGCGGGAATTAAATGCATTGTATCCGGAACATGAATTCTATTTCATTTTGGGGGCAGATTCCCTTTTTTCCATAGAAGAATGGAGATATTTCCGGGAAATATTTTCCACATGCACGATTTTGGCCGCAATGCGTGATGATAAGGATGTAGAGGACATGGAAAAGCAGATCTCCTGCCTGGAATCTAAATATGGTGCCAAAATTTGTCTGCTGCGTGCGCCCTTGCTGGAAATTTCTTCCACAACGATTCGGGAACGGGTGGCAGAGGGACGCAGCATACGTTATATGGTACCGGATACCGTTGCAGCATATATCAAAGAGCACCATTTATATACCGTAACGTAGCCTGTCCACCCATTTCATGGTTGCTGTTCACTGCAGCCCTTTGCTGAAAGCAATTTTAAATGGGCCGGCGGCCGGGACCGGATATGCCGGCAGGGCGGCATGAACCATAACGATTCATGTGGATGGTTTCCAGGAATCGGCAGAGGAGAGTGAAAATATGGCGGATTTGGAAAAGATACAAAAAAAGCTGAAAAAAAAGCTGGATGCAAATCGTTACCGGCATACATTAGGTGTTATGTATACGGCCGGCGCACTTGCCATGCGTTACCAGGAAAACCTGGAGGATGCATTGACAGCGGGACTCTTGCATGACTGCGGAAAATATGGTTCCGTGAAAGATCAAATTCGGTTGTGTCGGAAAAATAAGCTGGAATTAAGTGCGGAAGAGTTGAAAATTCCGGCTTTGATTCATGCAAAATTGGGAGCACGTCTGGCACAGAAAAAATATCATATTGAAGATCAAAGAATTTTGGACGCCATCCGATATCATACCACGGGAAGACCGGAGATGTCCATATTGGACAAGATCATCTATCTGGCAGATTACATCGAACCGCACCGAAAGATGATACCGGGGTTATCCGAAATTCGGAGACTATCTTATATTGATCTTGATCAGGCTGTGTGTAATTGTGCCGACGCCACATTAAGATATTTGCAGAAAGCCGGACGTTTTGTGGATCCAATGACGCAGGAGACTTATGCATATTACCGAAAACAGCAGTTTCAAAAAGAAGAGAATAAAGACAAATTCGAAGTTCCAACAAACGTAAAAGACATATGTTAAGAAGGAGGAGCGATTATGGACCAATCAAAAGAAATGGCGCGGATTGCGTATCAGGCACTGGAAGATAAAAAGGGGGAAAATATTAAAATTATCGATATTGCAGGGATTTCTGTCCTGGCAGATTATTTCCTGATTGCAAGCGGATCCAACGAAAGTCAGATTCGTGCGATGGTAGATAATGTGGAAGAGGAACTGGGGAAATCCGGGTATTCTGTAAAACAGAGAGAGGGCTATAACACCGGAAACTGGGTACTGCTGGATTTTGGAGATATTATCGTGCATATATTTGACAGGGAAAATCGCCTGTTTTATGATCTGGAAAGAATCTGGGGAGACGGGAAAACCATAGAAATTGACGCACTGTAAAGCTTCACGGAACATAGTTACGATCGAATGCCTCCACAATCCTGTGTGGGGAATCTGCTACGCTCGTCCTCGTGTGTCAGAATGAATTTTAGAATCGATTTGGAAAAAGGACTGCTTTTACTTCTGGAAATACCAGAAGCAAAAGCAGTTTTGCTTTTTCTATGTATCAGTATGTGGAAAACTCGCCGATGACAGGTTTTCTATATGCCATGGTATGCGGAAAAGCCGCCAGTGGCGGGTTTTCTGTATTATGAGAAAAAGCGAAATACTCCAATTACCTTTCCGAGAATCAGCACTTGTTCCACAATGATGGGATCCATGAAATCATTTTCCGGCTGCAGACGAATAAAACCTTCTTCTCTGTAAAAAGTCTTCACGGTTGCACCGTCCTCAATCAAAGCAACCACCATCTCTCCGTTCTCCGCCGTATTCTGCTCCTGCACCAGTACATAGTCCCCATTCAGAATCCCAGCATTCACCATACTTTCTCCATAGACTTCCAAAAGGAACGTCTGCTTGTTGGGAAGCAGCTCCATCGGAACCGGAAAGTAATTCTCAATATTCTCCTGTGCGAGAAGAGGCTCTCCCGCTGCAACACGTCCGATAATCGGTACATTCACCACTTCACGACGGGTAAGATTAAACGTATCATCCAAAATCTCGATGGCACGGGGCTTCGTCGGATCCCGGTGAATATACCCGTTCTTTTCCAGCGTCTCAAGGTGAGAATGAACAGAAGAAGTAGACTTTAACTGCACCGCTTCACAGATCTCACGTACGGAAGGCGGAAATCCACGTTCCAGAATCTGCGCTTTAATATATTCCAGAATTTCTTTTTGCTTTTTACTGATCTTTCCCTGCGACATATAAACGACCTCCTGCCTTATGAATTTGTCCGACTATAATTTTAATATTATCTTATCACACTTGAAAGAAAAGTGCAAACATTTGTTACGAAAATATGTTCGAAAATTTTCGCGATTCGTATTGACAAACGAATGTTCTGATGCTATACTTTAGAAAAAGATACAGAACAGTTGTTTGGAATATTCAAAGCTTTTCTAAGAAGTATACGGGAAAGATATAAGGGGAGAGTATGATGAGGGGAGAACGATCATTACAGTCAAGAGGTGGTAGGTATGCATCTGATAAAAGGAGAGGGATGCAGGGATACGAGATGGGGAAAGACTATATTTTAAGAAAGAGGAAGAAGAAAAAGCAGAGCAGAAGAGTTTTGCAGTCTTTTAGAAAGAGATTGTCCAGGGTGCGGCCAAAACGGAAGATGAGATACAAAAGAGGAAAAAGTGCCATTCCTCTGATACTTATAGCTGCCGTTCTTATAGCCTTCCTTTTTAGTAAAAGCATGTCCTCGGCACAGGAATCTTCGGAGCAGAGGTCCGTGGTTCCGCAACGCTATTATAAAAGTATTACAGTGAAGAATGGGGATACATTATGGGAGATTGCAGAAAGATATCTTCCGGAAGACTATGAATCTCTGGAGGAATATATCTATACTTTGATGCGTGTGAATAATTTACGGGATAGTAGAATAAATGCGGGACAGCAGATTATTATTGTATACAATAATACAAATATGGAGATATAAAAATATGTCTCGCAACTTCCTGCATAATTGCATATACAATTATTACATACGTGTATACGATGCAGAAAATTCTCTTACTATAGCTCTTTGAGAATCCCTCCGAATATTTTATCGATCTTTCAGAGAAGGATATTCAGGAAATTGAAAAAGAATTGCTTCAAACAATCTAATATCTGTCGGCAAACAGGCTCAAAAGAAAGAATATATGAAAACCCCGGTTGTGAATAGATACAATCGGGGTTATTCACATGGCGGATACAGTGAAGGAATCAGAATTGATAGGGAAAGTACAGTATCTGGAAGCGGTCTGTATTTGTAAATTAAATAAAGCTTCCAGATATCTATACGACAAATACCAATTTTTCCAAAAGATATAGACAAAAGATACAGGATATGTTATAATTCTTCTAAAAATATGTATAAATAAGGGGGATTTTCTATTTTATGGCAGGTTTTACTTCCAATACCAAAACATATCATGAACAACTTTCTATTGATTATACTTTGCGGCTTCGTGAGATTTTAAAGACGCTGCCTCCTTTTGCCAGGGACTATTTTCGCGCTATGGAACCACAGACTTCCGCAAAGACACGAATTTCTTATGCGTACGATATCCGTGTATTCTTTCATTTTCTGATGGAAAATAATCCTGTGTACCGGAATTATTCCATGAGTCAGTTTACCGTGCAGGATCTGGAACGCATCGAACCTGTGGATATTGAGGAATACCAGGAATATTTAAAGGTTTATCAGAATCCGGAGGAAAAACAGATTACAAACACAGAAAAAGGATTGTCCAGAAAGATGTCTGCGCTGCGCAGCTTTTATGGTTACTTTTTTAAACATCAGATTATAACAAAGAATCCAACTTTGTTGGTGGATATGCCAAAACTGCATGATAAGGCGATTATTCGCCTTGATACAGATGAAGTGGCAACACTTTTGGATTATATTGAGCATGGAGGGGATCATCTCAGTGGCCAACGCAAAGTATACTATGAAAAAACAAAGAACCGGGATCTGGCTATTATCACTCTGCTGCTGGGGACCGGAATCCGTGTCTCGGAGTGTGTCGGCCTGGATCTTTCGGATGTGGATTTTAAAAATAACGGAGTAAAAGTCACCCGAAAAGGCGGCAATGAGATGGTGGTTTATTTCGGAGAGGAAGTGGAGGATGCGTTGAAGATGTATCTTTATACCACACGGAAGACCACTACTCCCCTGCCCGGCCATGAAAATGCGCTCTTCCTCTCAACACAGCGCCGACGGATGGGGGTACAGGCCGTTGAGAATATGGTGAAAAAATATGCCCGTGAAGTAACGCCTCACAAGAAAATTACACCTCATAAGCTGCGCAGCACGTATGGAACGAATCTTTACAAAGAAACCGGCGATATTTATCTTGTTGCGGATGTTCTGGGCCATAAGGACGTGAATACCACAAGGAAGCATTATGCGGCCATTGATGAAAACCGCCGCCGTCTGGCTGCGGGTGCGGTAAAATTGCGGAATCCCTGAAGAAAAATACATTTTATATTTTCCTGAAAAAACGGAATAAGAAAAAGTTCAGATATAAAAGAACGAACAGAAAGGATGGATAAACGAATTGCAGTTACAACGTTTATACAGTTTTGCAAGAAAGGCAATTGATGAATATAAATTGATACAGGAAGGGGATCATATTGCCGTCGGTATTTCGGGAGGAAAGGACAGCCTTACCCTGTTGTATGCCCTTCAGGGACTGCGGCGCTTTTATCCGAAGCATTTTACACTCAGTGCGGTTACAGTGGATCTTGGTTTTGAAGACTTCAATCTGACGCCGATTCAGGAACTGTGCAGGGAACTGTCGGTTCCTTACGAAATTGTGCGTTCAGATATTTACCATATATTGTTTGAAGTGCGGAAAGAACCCAATCCCTGTTCCTTATGCGCCAAAATGCGAAAAGGCGCTTTGAATGAAATTGTGAAAAAAATGGGATGCAACAAGGTCGCCTATGCACATCACATGGACGATATCATCGAGACGATGCTGCTGTCTCTGATTTTTGAAGGGAGATTTTACTCCTTTTCTCCCAAAACATATCTGGATCGGATGGATTTGACTGTCATCCGTCCGCTGATGTTTGTCAATGAGGCGGATATCATCGGTTTTCAGAATAAGTACGCTCTTCCGGTCGTGAAAGGCCGGTGTCCGGTCGACGGTCATACAAAACGTCAATATGCAAAAGAACTTGTGCAGAAGCTGAATCAGGAGAATCCAGGTGCAAAGGAACGGATGTTTCACGCTATATTAAACGGGGATCTCAAAGGATGGCCCGAACGGACGATATGCAGGAGTTCCGACAGGAAAAAACGCACGCTCTAATAAAAACAGGACGGCTACCCCTTTGAAGATCAAAAGGGAACGGTCGTCCTGTGTTATATTAAATTTTTACTTGTCCGGAGGGAATACTTTCTTTTAAAGCGATATATTGTTCGATGATTTTGGCAGTTCCCTCAATACCGAGTGCGGCACTGTTCAAACATAACTCATAACTTTCCGCATCGGACCATCGCTTATTTGTATAATAATTGTAATAGCTTGCCCGCTTTTTATCTGTTTTGATAATCGTATCTTTTGCTTTGTTATCCGGCAGATCGTAAATTCGTGCAATTCGCCGGATTCGTGCATCCAGATCTGCATGTATGAAAACGCTCAGTACATTGTCATAGGATTCTAACGCATAATCGGCGCATCTTCCTACTAAAATACAGGGCCCCTCATCCGCGATCTTTTTGATGGCGTCAAATTGTGCAAGGAATACTTTATGATTGATTGGCATATCCGTATATGTATTCCCTGTATATCCCATGGAATACGTATCCATAACCAGAGAATATAAAAAGCTGTTTGTCGGCTTCTCGTCATGTGTCTCAAAAATCTCTTCACAAATGCCGCTTTCTTTTGCCGCTCTTGCAAGCATCTCCTTGTCATATAGTTTGATTCCTAAATTATCTGCCAGTTTATATCCAATCTCCCGTCCGGCACTTCCGTATTGTCTGCCGATCGTAATGATTGTATTTGTTTTCATATTGGCTGTTCCCTCCTTTACGCTGCAAAGACAATCTTTTATTTATTATATCTGAATTCTATGAATTTTACAACAATTCAACGAAATTTTTCAACCGCGAAATTTTTCAAGCAGTTTTTGAAAATATGCGGGGATGGGGGCGACGAATTCCATGTATTTTCCGGTTCTTGGATGAATAAACCCTAATACTTTTGCATGGAGTGTCTGTCCATCAAGCGGAAAAGGCGTTCTGGAAGGCCCGTATACTGTATCTCCCAGAAGTGGATGGCCGATACTGGCCATATGTACCCGAATCTGATGTGTCCGCCCGGTTTCCAGTTCACATTCCACATAAGTGTATTCATTTCCTTTGGAATTTTCCAGGCGTTCCAATACCGTATAGTGCGTAACTGCCCTTTTTGCGTGGACCGCTTTTGTACTCATTTTTTTCCGCTCCACAGGATGACGCCCAATGGGAACGCAAATGGTGCCCTTTTCCGCCGCAAGGCGGCCATGTACAATGGCATGATATTTTCGGGTGATGGAATGCGCTTTTAATTGTTCCGCAAGAGACTGGTGAGCCAAATCATTCTTGCAGACCACAAGAGAACCGGTGGTATCTCTGTCGATCCGATGTACAATGCCCGGCCGCATGACTCCATTGATCCCGGACAGATTTTCCCCGCAATGGTACAGCACTGCATTTACCAGCGTATGTGTATAATGACCGGGAGCCGGGTGGACTACCATTCCTTTTGGCTTATTAACAACCAGCAGTTCTTCATCTTCATATAGAATATCCAAAGGGATATTTTCCGGGAGGATATCCGGCGGGACCGGTTCTGGAAGAGATAGTTTTATACAATCATGCAGACAGAGTTTATAATTGGGTTTTACGGGCTTCTGATTGACCGTCACCAGCCCGTCCTTCAACAACTTCTGAATATGAGAACGGGAAATTTTCGGAAACCTGGATGACAGAAATTTGTCAATCCGCTCCGCAACATTCTCTTCATTTTGTATTTGAAAATGTTCCACCTGTTCCGTAAGAGTCTCTGTCTCCACAATATTCTCCCTCTGTTCCGTAAGAGTCTCTGCCTCCACGATACTCTCCTTCTGTTTTGCATGGCCCTGTCTTATGGAACATGAGTAGTTCCGTAAGTGCATGATCCCATCATCTATCTCAAAATCAGTTTATGGGGTACTTCTTTTTTTCAGGGAAAAACACTCCAGTTCCTCATCCCTGTAAAAGAAAAGAATGACATACCCAAATAAAATACAGGCGATGACGACATAACAGTCCGCCACATTGAAGATCGGGAAATCAATCAGACTGAAATAAAAGAAATCCACCACATATTGAAAGCGGATCCGATCAATCATATTTCCAAAAGCTCCCGCACAGATCAATACGGCGCAAATCCGTAAAGGGTAATAACGTCTTCCCTGTGGGATTCTCACGTAAAAGAAACCTACACACAGAAACACAAGGACTGCACCGGCGATAAAAAACCACCGGCGATCCTGAAACAGCCCAAAAGCAGCGCCGCGGTTTTCCAGATATTGAAGTTCAAAGATCCCTGGGAGCAAAACAAATGCTTCCTGGGACTTCAGATGTAGTATGGCCAAATATTTTGTAATCTGGTCAAGCAATATAGCGATTGTACAAAAAAACAATGCCGGCAATCCCTGCACCAGATGATGTTTCCAATTTCTATCAGATCGATCCATCATAGCATTCTTCCTTTTCTCTTGTATCAAATATATTTGTGAAGCAGTACATAGATCCGCTTCTTTTTTGTGACGGAAAGCGATTCTATATAACGGAATTTTCCCATCTGACGCACGGAGATCAAATCCCCTTCTTTTACCTGATACCCGTTGGAACTGATCAGGCGACCGTTCACAAAGACTTTTCCTGTCTCAATCTGTCCGGTCAGTTTTGTTCTGGATGCGGAAAATGCAAGGGAAAGCAGCGCGTCCAGCCGGAGGGAGGGCACGGTTCCCCTGATTTCCTCAAGTCTTGGTCTGTATTCAAAATTCTGTAAAGGTTCTTCTAAGACCTGAACCGTCGTGTGACGCACTCTTGTCAACTCTTCTTTTAAAAAGTCTTTTAGTTTTGCACATACAAACAGAATCGCAGCTTTTCCGTCTGTCAGAATATCACCGGTTTTTCCGCGCTCCAGTCCCAAATTCAGAATGGCGCCCAGATAATCACGATGCGTCAATTCTTCCGTATATTTCTGATGAAGGGGTGCGATACGAAGTACGGCAATCTCCGATGCGAAAATAGTATGGGAATGCAAAGAAAGAGCCTCATCGGGCAAAAAAGCTGCCATCTGACGCTCTGCACAATCATAGCCTCCAAATGTAACATATCTTGCATACAGGGAATCTTTTTGTAAAGAATGTAGAATATTCTGTTCGTTTAAATTCAAAAAATCAGTATAAATCGGAACACAACGATGAAAAGACTGTCTGGATAACTCAAGCAGTCTTTTTGCCAGTAATTCTTCTTCCTTTTTCCCGTCCGACTTCATATTCAAAACCTGCCTCTTACAGTGGGCTGTTCCATGGAACTACTTAATAAATCCTGCAAATCACCGGAAATATCCACATTCGTCGGTGTTACAAGGAAAATATAATTGGAAATTTTTTGTAGATTTCCACTGATTGCGAAGGTGGCGCCGGAAATAAAATCAATGATCCGCTGTGCAATCTCCAGGTCCATTCCCTCCAGATTCAAAATGACGGTACGGCCGGCAAGGAGAGTCTCCGTAATCTCCCGGGAATCATCTACGGAAATCGGTTTTACTACACAGACTTCCATATTGACATTGCCGCCTCTGCGGGAAACCGGCTGCCGCATGGGGGTTACTTTATTACTGACTGCAGTATTGCTCCGGCTCCGTTCTTCCTGCATGTCAAAATCGTTGTAATCATCTCTGCCGGACTTTTTTGTATTATTAAAGATGGAATGACGGGGACGTTCTTCATATTCTTCCTCATAGGAATCGTCGTCCTCATCATAATAATCATCATCGTAATCGTCGTCGTCGTTTAATTTCATGATATCTAAAAATTTATCAAAAATACCCATATTTACACTCCTATCCTGTATCCCTTATTTATTCCCGCGAAGCAACGAACCAAACAACTATGCCTGCATGGATATTTGACTCTCCATGCAGCCGGGAGGAATTATATTTTATAATCCCGTTTTCCAAAAATTCCGGTTCCGACACGGATCATAGTTGCGCCCTCTTCGATCGCAACTTCGTAATCATTTGTCATTCCCATCGAAAGTATATTTACCTTAACATTATCAATGTTTTTTTGTGTTATGTCAACAGATAATTTATGTAAATTTGCAAATATTACACGGTTTTCTTCGGGATTTTCCACAAAAGGAGCAATTGTCATCAGACCACAGATGCGAATATGGGGAAAAATGGATATTTTTTTAATAAAAGGAAGCACTTCTTCCATTTTAATCCCGAATTTGCTTTCTTCTTCCGCTACATTTACTTCAATCAGAATTTTAGAAATCAAATTTCTTTTTGCGGCTTCTTTTTCGATGGTTTCCGCCAGTTTGATGGAATCGACCGAATGAATCAGTTCGGTCTTGTCCAGAATATATTTTACTTTATTTGTCTGCAGATGGCCGATCATATGCCAGTGGATATCTTTTGGGAGCGCTTCCTGCTTTTCGGTCAGTTCCTGCACCTTATTTTCCCCAAAAGTCCGGATTCCCAGTCCGTAGGCTTCCTCAATCATTTCTTTCGGTTTTGTTTTGCTGACTGCGATCAGCGTTACCTCTTCCCGGCGGCGTCCTGCGCGCGCACATGCCGCCTGAATCCGCGCTTCCACATCCTGTAATTGTTCTGCTAACATGATCTGCTCCTTTCTTTGTATCATTCTTGTTCCTGTATAGAAACCGGTATGGTATCTCTTTACTGAAAAACCACTTCCTCTTCTGTTACCATACTGCCGTCCAGTATAATATGATCGTAATTGGAAAGTCCGTAAGGGATCCCTTCTTTTACGATATAATAATCATCATTTTCGCACAGAATCGAAATCTGACGAAAAACGGCATATCCCTTGTTGATACAATATACACCTTTGAGTGTCTGCATCTCTTTCATTGTATATAATTCCAGGGAATCCGGATTTCGCAGAACCGTATTTTTTTCAAAATCTTTCGTTCGGAAACAGGCATTCCCTTCCTCTGTTACAGAGTAAATATCCGCTTCCTGATAAATAAAATCTCCTTCTTTTTTCATCAGGACCCCCTGCGAACCATTTCGACTGTCGGAAGTCACATATGTTTCCGGAACAATATAAAAATTTTTTTCAATTACGGCGCTTTTGGGAATTTTCAAACCGGTTTCGTCTTCCAGAATCAATTCGATATTCAGATAACGGTCCTGCGCATATCGAATCATGGAATGGTCGAAATCCAGTTTTCCATAATCAGTCCCGTCAATTTGTACAATGGAAAAGTCGGCGCCGACGGTTTCATTATCCTTATCAATCCGTGTTTTTATATAATGAATTTCTGACAGTTCTTCTGCCGCCTTTTGATCCAGATGAACATATACACTCCAATTTTCGCTGGTAATCAGCTTGTATATAGGATCCCCCGTTTGTACTTTTGTCTGGTCTTCCAGATGTGCCAACTGGAAACGGTCCCGTTCAAAATCGGAAGGCCGAATCTCTTCTTCTGTGAAGGACTCATACCCGTCTAAAGTCTGTACAAAAATACCGTCCTGCGGACTCTGGCAGACCTGTATGGAAGGATTTGCAGCCATCACCGCGTCCAACTGTGTCGTTTTGGAACGATTTACGGCGTCTTTTAGAACTTCCGAAGATTCGGTTTTGAGTCGGTAAACAGAAGAAAAATCCTGCACGTTAAAATTCTCATTAAAATTCTGTACTTTCCTGTGCAGATTTTTCTGGGTATCCTCACTTAAAAGTACCTGCGTTTCTTCTTCGTCCGGGTTTATATCCAGCTTTTGCGGCGAAAGCACATAAAGATTACATCCTGCACGTATCTTACTGTTTTCACTTTGAAAATAGTGAATATATCCATCCGATTCTGCATACACAATGGATTCCTGTCTCAGAATGAGTCCGGTGTAAGAATTGTCTTTTACAATACTTCCCCTGCGAACTTCATAGGGCGTAATCTGTTTGGATGTGGCATAAGTAAATATTGTAACAATCAGATACAGAAGAATGATCGTAAAAATAATGATCCCGATATTGGATTCCTGCCGGGTTTTATGGGAACGGATATTCGTGACTTTTTTTTCCTGTGTTGTCAATGTTATATGCCTCCAGATAAAATCACCGATCTCATGTATATTTTCTTTTTTCCTGTGCATACTATCTGTATCGAAAAAAAGGAGGAAATTACATGAAATGGTTCGATAACACGGCACTGACACTTGTAATCGTCGGCGCAGCAAACTGGCTTTTGGTCGGAATCTTCCGTTTTGACCTGGTTGCTTTTTTATTCGGAAATCTAAGCTGGTTTTCCAGAATTATTTATACAATTGTAGGCTTATGCGGACTTTATCTGATCAGCCTCTATGGGAGAATGCACAGCATATCTGATTGATACAAAGACCTCGTCTGGCAGAAAGACCAAACGAGGTCTTTTCATGCTCCGGCGCCGATTTCAAGGAGCTGCGTCATATTCTGATACAGAATCTCTTTGTCAGGAGCCCCCATCACTACAGAAATATAGGGTTTTCCGGTACTTCCCAGATTATACAGAACAAGACAGGAACCGGCTTCGTCTGTCGTACCGGTTTTCCCGCCGATTACCTGTACTCCTGTGGGCTGTGCCGCCAGTCCGGCAGAGTAAAAATTTGTCGGAATCCACTCCACGGTACGTACACTGCCTTCCGGCGTTGTCAGAGACGCCGTATAAGATTTCATTGCAAGGATTTCCAGGAATCGTGGATCTTTGATACAGGCGTTACAGATCAGATACAGATCGTATGCCGTCGTATAGTGGTTTTCATCCTGCAATCCATGTGGATTTGTAAAATGTGTCTGTGTCGCGCCCAGAGCATAAGCCTCCTGATTCATCAACTCTACAAAACTTTCCACACTTCCGCTCAAATGCTCCGCAATGACATTGGCGTTGTCATTTCCGGAATATAGTATCAATCCGCAAAGAAGATCGTACAGAGAAAGCTGCTCGCCGGCATTTAAACCACAGAGCTGCGCTTCGGGATCTAAAAAGGCCACGGCCGTCTCGCTTACGGTTACCAGATCTTCCAGATTTCCATGCTTTAGAGTGACGTAGGCCGTGAGTAATTTGGTGGTGCTTGCCGGATACAGCCGGTCATGAATCCGGTCCGCATACAGGGTCTGCTTCTGCTCCACATCAAACAAACCGGCGGCATGGAGCCGTGTGTCTCCAACAAACCCTTCCAGAGGTTTCTCGGAAACGGCAACACATAAATCCTGTGCAAACCAGGTGTCCTGGTAGATCTTTTGATTATAATGCTGCGATTCATAGGCGGACGCATACAAAGGCTGCGGTGCGTGAAGATACTGCGTTAACTGTACATATCCAATCCCTGCCGCACCGATGAGCAGTACAAGAGATACAATTGCTGCAAGAAAGCATCCGTTTTTTCGCCTGCGTCTGCCAGAAGAAGGACGCTTTTTCCTGTGGTATCCCCTTCTGCTGCTTTCCGGACGGCTCCGGTCTTCCAGAGCATTCCTTTTGCGGTTCGTTGGTTTTCGCGTGGAAACCGCAGCCGGCCTGGACTGACTTTTTCGCCTTCTGTCCGGACCTCTCGTCCCCTCATATGTCCGGGAGTTTCTTTTCGGGTCATATCTGTCATTCCGGCTTTCCCCGGTATGGGATACACTCTGTTGCCTCTCTCTCGAGAAAGCAATCGTATTTTTCTTTTTTTCCTGTTGTTCCGTCATACCGCCACTTCCCTATTTGTACATTTCCCGCCAATCCAGATCTCCGCGATCCAAAGCCATAATCAGTGCTTCGGCTGTGGCGATATTGGTTGCAATCGGGATGTTGTATTCGTCGCATAATCGTACGATGTCATTTACATCCGGTTCATGTGTCCTGGGACTTAACGGATCCCGGAAGAAAATCATCAGATCCATGTCATTATGTTCAATCTGTGCGCCAAGCATCTGTTTTCCGCCAAGATGTCCTGCCAGATATTTATGGATATTGAGATTCGTCACGCTTTCCACGAGCATCCCCGTGGTTTCTGTGGCAAAGAGACTGTGCTTATTTAAAATGCCCCGGTAAGCGATGCAGAAATTCTGCATCAGTTTCTTTTTTGCGTCATGTGCAACCAGTCCGATATTCATTGTCTGCCCTCTCCTCTATTGATATTTATTTGGCTGAAGTCCTACATTCAATACAAATCCGATCCCCATATAGAAACAGACGACGGAGGTCAGTCCGTAGCTGATGAAGGGAAGGGAGATTCCCGTATTCGGAAACAACATGGTCGCCACACTGATATTGATAAAACTCTGGAATCCAATCAGTGCGGCCACACCGGTACAGATGATACGCCCTCCGGTGTCTTTGGCCTTCATGCCAATTACGATACAATGGATCACTATTAATAATAACAAAATAATAATCACACAACAACCCACAAATCCCAATTCTTCTCCAATAATTGCAAAAATAAAATCTGTCTGCGGTTCAGAAATAAAATTTCCGTTCTTGACGGATGTGGTAGCCGTACTGTTATATCCTTTTCCCTGTAATTGTCCGGAACCAATGGCCATAATGGAATTTAATTGCTGGTAAGCTTCCTCTGATTCGTATTTTTCCGGTTCCAGCCAGGCAAGAATCCGATTCTGTTGATACTGATGGATCAATTTTTGATCCGGCTGTATGACGAGAAAAAACAACACGGCAGCCGCCGGAATACAGATCACGGCCATAGTGCCGATAAATTTATAGCTGAGCCCGGCGATATACATCAGGGCGCAAAACAGCATAGAAATACAGATGGTATTCGAAAGATTGGGCTGTTTGTAAATCAACACAAGAGAAGGCAGCAAAAGTACAACGGACCAAAGAATGGTTTTTCTTTTATTCACGACGCGCTCCCGGTCCATCAGAAACTTTGCATAAAACAGGATGGTGATGATTTTTGTCAGATCAGAAGGCTGAAACTGAACGAAACCAAGATTCAGCCAGCGGGTAGCGCCGTTGGTATTTACCCCGAACAACAGAACGGAAATCAACAGTCCAATGTTGACCAGATACAGGATCCAATACCATCCCAACACCCACTCATAATCGATCAGAGAAATCACCGCCATGGCGATCACGCCAAGAATCACGCCGAGCAGCTGCCGGTTCTGTGAGGAAGCCTGCGCGCTGCCGACGACAAATACACCGATGATGGAAATGGCAAGTACCAGTATCACCAGGCTGAATTTGTAATCTCTGATATGATATCGTTGTCTGATATTTTGAAAAAAGCGCTTTAAATAGTTCAATAGTTCTCTCCTGTGTATTTTATATGTATGTCTGAACGTGTAATCTTTAGTTGAAAGTTTTCCGGTCTGATCTCAATATATTTCGCAATGGTATGATACATATCACGGGACAACTTTTCCGCCATGTCCGGAGTACATTTCATACGGTCTGCCATCAGAAGATGGTGCAGCCGGTCTTTCGCAATATGGACAGATGGTGCACTCATAAACAGGCCCCCTTAGTTTTTTCCAAATAGCCGGCGAACACGGGAAAAGAAACTGTCCGAATGACTGAAATCCGGAATCGGGATCTCTTCTCCGAGAATCCGACGGCAGATATGATCATAGGCATGTCCGGATAAACTGTCGGTGCCGACGATCGGTTCTCCCTGATTCGTTGCGATCACCACCTGTTCGTCATCCGGAATCACTCCAAGGAGCGGGATGGCCAGGATTTCCGTCACGTCTTCTACGGTCATCATATCCCCTTTCTGTACCATTTCGATTCGGAGGCGATTGATGATCAGGGAATTTTTCTTGATTCCCTTCGTTTCCAGCAGACCGATAATCCGGTCTGCATCCCGGATTGCGGAAACTTCCGGCGTGGTGACAATGATTGCCCGTTCTGCTCCGGCGACGGCATTTTCAAATCCCTGCTCGATTCCGGCCGGACAATCCAACAGAATATAATCAAACTCGGTTTCCAGCTCCGAAATCAATTTCTGCATCTGTCCGGGAGAAACAGCCGACTTGTCCCTCGTCTGGGCGGACGGAAGCAGATAGAGTTCCGCAAAACGTTTGTCACGGATCAGCGCCTGCCGGAGCCTGCAATTTCCTTCAATGACGTCCACCAGATTGTATACAATCTTATTTTCCAGTCCCATCACAACATCCAGGTTTCTTAGCCCCAGATCTGTATCAATCACAATGACTTTTTTTCCCGCCTGCGCCAGTCCGATTCCGATATTTGCTGTCGTGGTCGTCTTTCCAACCCCGCCTTTTCCCGATGTAATGACGATTACTTCTCCCATTCTTGCTGTCCTCCTGCACCTTTCTGTTCATTCGATTAATCTACAAGTGGATCCAGATAAATCCGGGTACCGTCGATGACCGCGATCTTAGGGCCATGAATGTGTTGGTTTTCCTGGTAAATTGTCTGCCGTCTGGCTTCCACATCTCCGATGCGCAGAGATTTCGGATTCATAGACAGTGCGACAATATACGCATTTTGATCCCCGGCGGCGCCGGCATGTGCGCTGCCGCGCAGACTGCCGACAATGACGATATTCCCTTTTGCAATGACCTTCGCCCCAAGTTCCACATCCCCCAGGATGACGATACTTGTATCGGATTCGATCACCTGTTTTTTTCCCAGCGTTCCTCTGTAGAACTGTCCTTCGTTCTGCTGTACATGGGACAATGTCCGCTCCACAATGCTTTTGTAGGATAATTCGTGTTCCTGATCGTTGTCGATGACGCATACGATGTCAATTCCTGTGCTTTCAGAAATCAGATACAATGCACGTTGTTCTTCCGTATAGCTCAGTCTGCGGCCAAAAAAGGACACTGCCATTTGTGCACCCTGAAAAAAACGTGCGGAATTTTGGAACCTTTCCTGCATATGTTCCAGAAGCGTCTCAAAATCCACATCCGGATCCATATGGATTTCCATTCCATATCTGCAGCTCTTAATTGTCACAAGTTTGTCCATTTTCTCACATCTTTCTTCTGCTCCCGAATGGATCGGCGCCAAAAACTTCTGACAATGTTTGTCGCCGATTAATCAGAAATCGCTGCGCCAAGTTTGGCGGCCCGTCCGGTAATCAATTCATCCATATCTGTCAGTTGATATTTTGCCTGCACGATGTCCCTGCCGATTTCCGCCGTATAAGCGGAGGTATATCCGTTGGCAATTCGCACGGCGATGGCAATCTCCGGCGATTCTGCGGGTGCAAACCCAACGAATACCGCGTGGTCCGGATGAATCGCACTTTGCTGTGCCGTTCCCGTTTTTCCGGCCATCTCAATTCCCAGGCCGGAAAACGCCGGAGTACTCTGGATCATGGCAATCATTCCGTCATGAACCAGATCCCATGTTTTATTCGAAACATTGTCCATTGTGTTGGTTACCACCGGATCATAATGCCGGATGATCTTTCCATTGGCATCTGTTGTCTTGCTTAGAAGCGTCAGTTTGTATACAGTTCCCCGGTTTGCAACCGTAGATACATAGCGGTTTAACTGGCTGACCGTGTAGTTGTTGGTTCCCTGTCCGATGGCGGTGGGGACGGAATAACTGTCGGAAATCTGTGGTTCCGTTTCCGGAATCTCAATTCCCGTGGTCTCTCCCAGGCCGAACTCCTCCGCATATTTGCGCAGGGCGGCGATCCCTCTGTCGCTGTCATAGGTACCGGATTGATCCAGTCCGAACCGATAACCGATATCGTAGAAAAACACATTACAGGAATGGTTCAGCGCGCCGGTGACTTCCAGCGCACCATGTCCGTAAGGATAACTCCAACAACGAGGGCTGGGAGTTACGGCGGTAAATTCTCCGCCGCAGGAAATATAAGTGTCTTCTTCAATGACGCCTTCCGTCAGGGCTGCCACAGACGTCAGCATCTTATAAGTGGATCCCGGCGCGGTGGTTTCCTGCGTCGCGTTGTTGTAAAACGGACGCGACAGACCGGTTACAAGCTGGTTATAGTAGGAAGAATCCATGGTATTTGCCAGCCGATTGTTGTCATAGCCGGGGTAGGATACGCACGCCAGTACTTCTCCTGTATTGGGATCGCTTACCACCGCGGAACCGGTACAGGGTTCCAGGGCAAGCTGGCCCGGTGTGATTTCCAGTGATTCGATTTTACTGTACAGCCATGCGTAGGAATCCACAGTGCCGCCGCGCAGACCGTTGTATAAGCCTTCGTCCATGGGAAGGGCGCCCTGTTCATATACAATGGCACAAATCTGCGCACCGCTGATACTCCCTGATTTTATAAGATATTTGTAGAGAAGTTTGTCGAAATTCAGGTCCGAACGCAAATATTCTTCTACATAGGTTATCATGGCCTGGTATACTTCCGCCGCATCGGAATACCGTTCCGATGACATGTATTCTTCCAGGCGGGATGTATCGATCCAGTTTTTGGAAATGGCATAATTCAAATACTGATTCAGACTGATGGTTTCATCTTTGGTCCATGCCTGGTAGGTCGGATCGGTCGTATCAATGGCGTCACTGACCAGAATCCCGGCCGTATTCATCAGGACATCGGAAGAAACATAATCCAGGTACGCCTGCATCTCGGCAGGCAGGTTCTGGTAAGGAGTTCCGGATGCCATTTCTCCGAGGATCTCCGCCAGCGCGGTTTCTTTGCGCCCTTCAAATACGGCATACACTTCTTTTTCTGTCTGTCCGGCATTCTCCGCCCCAAAATGCTGTTCGTCGATAATCTCATTGGCAATGAACGCGTGATAGGCATCGTCCACCGGAATGATGATCTCAATGGAATCGGAGGTGGTGCTTGGATCGTAATTCATGACATTGCGCAGTTTTGCAAGAACGATTCCTGCAATCTTCTCTTCGATGATCCGATAGGCCTGGATCTGCAGATCTTTGTCCAATGTCAGGTATACGTCGTTCCCGGCTCCCGGTTCCGTATAACTGACCTGTTCGGTTACTTTGCCTACGCTGTCTACATAAAAAACCCTTCGGCCTTTGGAACCCTGCAAAGTATCGTCCATGGTCTGTTCCATTCCGGCTTTTCCGACAATGTCAGACAGAGAATACTGCTCCTTCTGATCCTCATCCAGCGCATCGTATTCTTCCTGTGAGATCTTTCCGGTATATCCGATGATGGATGCAAAATATTTACTGTCGGTATAGCGGCGGAGAGATTGTTCTTCCACCTCAACACCTTCCAGCTTGTCCAGATTTTCCATGATGGCGGCGCGGGTTTCCTCACTGACATCGGAGGCAAGCACTGTGGGAATAAATTTTTGAAAACTATTCAGATTGATGGCATAACGCAGATTGACCATTTTCAGAATATAACTGCGGTCCAGACTCTTATCATCCAGGTCATAGCCATAAATCTCATTTGTACACAGATAATGGATCAACTCTTCTGCCGTTGCGTTTTTTTGCCTGGATTCCAGTTCGTCAATTGTTTTCAGACCGTATACATCCGCGACAAAACGTAGACGCAGTGTTTCGTTTGTCTGAGAAAACTGATAATTTCCGGCAGAATCCAGTACGATCCCGAAATTGTTGATCACATGGTCTCCATGTGATTCTACGATCTGAATTACCTGATCCAGAATCTGATTCAGAATGTTACTTTTCTCTCTGCCCTCCGGGATGTTATCCTCAAAGGTCACCGAGTATGCCAGCTCATTATACGCCAGCAGATTCCCGTTTCGATCGTAAATTTTGCCGCGGGCTCCCTGAATATCCCGGACTTTTCGAATCTGCAGTTTATAATTTTCCATATAATATTCGCCTCTTACAATCTGCAGATAAAACAGCCGATTGATCAGAATTGCGAACAAAATACAAAATAAAAGGATCAGAATGACCAGTCGTGATGACAAAATCCGGCGGCCGCTTTTTTTGATACGTGTCAAAATCCTGTTAAACAAATTTACTTGCACTCCTTTTTTCTTCTGCTTCCAACCTGTGATTGATAAAAAGTATCAACGGATACAGCCCTAATGTCACCACTATAGTATATATGAGCTCCGGTATGATAATATGACTCAGATAATGCAGAAAATGAAACTCGCTGCGAAGCATGAACAGAAAGAAATAAATGATCAAACCGTAAGAAAGCTCGCTGCCTGCAATCAAGACAAGCGGAAGTTTGATATCCTCATCATAATACATCTGATGAAACAACCCGTTGAAGTATCCTATAAGCAGATAAATCAACGCGTAGAATCCCAAAAGTTCTCCAAATTGAATATCTACCAGAAGTCCTGAAAAAAAACCTACCAGCATTCCGTCCTTTGCTCCCCGCATAAAGCCATAAGAGGCGGTAATAATCAAAAGGAGATTCGGTTTTACAGATGCAAGCGTCAGATAGGGAAACAGGGTACACTGCAGCAGATAACAAAGGATTGTTATGGCGGCAGTGATCAAAAATCTTCTGGTTTTGATTCTTCTCATAGCATTCTTCCTTTCCGTAACGTAAAAGGGACGATGGTTTTGATTATTCCTGCGCAGGCTCTTCCGTGCCGGTCATCTGTGCTTTTGTTTTTGTAATAATAAGCACTTCCTGCAGATTTTTAAAATTTACAACCGGTGTAATATAGCCGGAACGTGTCAGATTATTGGAATCTACCTGTACCTCGCTCACATATCCGATCAGAATTCCCTGTACATATTTATCACTGATATGAGAGGTTACAATCTGCTCTCCCACATCCACCGGGTTGTCATTGTTTTCCATCTGCTCAAAACGAAGCCGTCCTTCATTGATCAGGGAAAGATCCCCCCGTACAATGCATTTATCGGATGTGGAGAGTACCATGCCGCTGACATTACTGGAATCATCAATGATGGAGCGGACGGTGGACCAGGTTGGGCCGGTCTTTGTTACAATTCCGACCAGGCCGTTTCCTGCAATAACATTCATATCCACTTCGATTCCCTGGAGACTTCCTTTATCAATAGTAAACGTACTGAACCAGTTTCCCGAATCTTTCCCGATTACGTGGGCGCCGACCTTTTCATATTCCGCATAATTCTGATCAAGCTTGTAAAGTTCTTTCAGGCGTTCCAGTTCATATTTTTCTTCCTGTAAAGTATTATTTTGCATCAACAGTTCATCAATCTGTTCCTGCAGCTTTTTATTTTCGGCATGTGCCTGCTTCAATGTACCAAAATTCTCACTGACATCCACCAGAAATGCACCGAGCTGATTGATTCCCTGCTGCATGGGAATGACCGTAACGTTTGCGGCAACTTTAAAAGGGCCGCCGGTTTTTTCGTAAAATACGGATAAAACCATCAGCATGATGCAGAGCGCAGACAGCGCGATAAAGAGATATTTATTCAAATTCGATGTCTGTTTCTTTTTTTTCATCCTATCTTAACCACCTATAATCTTCATCTAACATTGCGTATGTCAGTTTTCTGTAATCCTGTTTTTTTTCTATGATTTTTTGAAGACCTTCTACTACGCAGAATTCAGGCCGCGGTGTGGTTTTCACCTTCAGTCCGGTGGCTTCCTGCATATATGTGGAAAGTTCCTTTAAATGTGCCAGTCCTCCGGTCAGATAGATTCCGTTTTTCTCAATTCCTTTGCGGACATGGGGCGGCGTCCGTTCATACATGGAGCGAATGGATTCCATGCATTCTCCCAGAACTTCTTTTACCGTGGTTCGGACCATTCCGGTTGGAATCCCTCTGTAACGGGGCAGTCCGGTGAGAAGATCGCGGCCGGGAATATCCAGAGCCATTGCGGTCTCATCCCCGAATACGCCAAAGTCCATTCGAAGCATCTCCGCAGTCCTCTTTCCGATCAGAAAGTCCAGATTGTGCCGTACCATATTCTGGATTGCCAGATCCAGATGTATCCCGCCGGTCTTTAAAAGACGGTTCATCACCAGTCCTCCATAAGATAGTACGGAAAGTTCTGTTACACCGCCGCCCATATCTATAACAAAGGCTCCTTCCGTATGAAAGATATCCATACCCAGGCCAATGGCCTCTACGATTCCCCTTTCCGCAATTCGCACGGACTTTGCGCGCGCGGAGGAATGGGATACCAGATCATAAAAGGCACGTTTTTCTACTTCCGTAACGTCGGTGGGCACTGCTACCAGATATTCTGCGCCTGCCGAAAACGGCCGTTCTTTTTTCAGAAGTTCTACCAGTAACTGCTGCATATCGTCAAAACGGGCAATGGCCCCACTCTGCATTGGGAATTCTACCGCGATGCCCGGCGGCGTCTTTTCATACATCACCCACGCGTCGTCTCCGGCGGCATAAATCCGTCCGTTTTTCTTTGCAACGACGTTCTTCTCTTTCCAGATGAACTCCCGTTTTGCGTCATATACTTTTATCTCATAGGTTCCCAGATCCAATCCATAAATATTCTGGAACATACACATCCCTTTCCTTATTTCTGTTCAGATACCGGCTGCGTCCTGCGCGGTTTCACCGTGAGAAGGTTCCTCTTTTTTAAATATCGTTCATAATGCCCTGTTCCTGCATGCTGCTGTAACAATTATTTCCGATAATGATATGATCCAGAAGTTCCACCCCGATCATTTTCCCGGCCTGCGCCACCCGTTTTGTCACAAGGATGTCTTCCCGGCTTGGGGTAGGATCCCCGCTTGGATGATTATGCAAAAGAATGATGGACACCGCATTTTTCTGCAATGCTTCCACAAAGAGTTCCCGCGGGGAAACCAGGGAAGCGTTGACGGTACCTTTGGAGATATTGCTCTCCCCAATCAGACGGGTCTTTGTATTCAAAAGCAGCAGTTTCATAAACTCCTGCTTCTGGTGCCGCATGTCTTCCATATAATATCTCGCGATGGTATCCGGCGCATGAAAATTCAGTTCCGGACCGGCTCCCGCTTTGGACAGCCGTTTCGCAAGTTCGGACAGGCAGAGGATCTGGACTGCCTTGACTTTTCCAATTCCTCTTACCCCAAGCAGCTGTTCATAGGACCAGTGATGTACGCTCAAAATTCCGTCGTCGAAAAGTCCGGGATAGAGAATTCTCCTTGCCAGTTCCAGGGAATTCTCTCCCCGTGTTCCGCTGCGCAAAAGAACCGCCAGCAATTCGATATCCGTCAGATTTTCCGGGCCAAAACGCGCGCACTTTTCATAAGGACGCTCTTCCATGTTCAGTTCTTTGATTGTTTTCATGTATCTTACCGGAAGATGACAATTAAAATAAGTTTATGCGCCCTTCGGGCGAGCGGACAGCTGCCGCTGTCCAATAAAGTATACGAAAAAACACCTCTGAAATGCCTGAAATACAACGGCAGAGGAAAACGTGCCTTACACGATAAAGAATATTGTACCATAATTTGAAAAAACTGTATAGGGCCTGATTTTTAAATTTCTGTAAATTTGTAACAATTTTGTAACATCTTCGCAAAATATATACCATCCGGACACCCGTATCTGGAATACTCCGCACGAATAGACAGCCTATGCTGTCCAGCAAGGTATACCCATCCGGGCATCCCGTAATTCATGCCCTTCGGGCGGACGGACAGCTACCGCTGTCCGATAAGGTATGAATTATGGGATATAGGGATATACTACCTTATTTCTCCACAGGCCGGGAAAAACGGCGAATCAAAGCCTCCGCTGTTTTTAATCCGTCCATTGCCGCAGAAGTAATACCGCCGGCGTATCCCGCTCCCTCTCCGCAGGGATAGATACCGCCGATGCCGCCTTCAAAATTTTCGTCCCGCAGGATACGTACCGGGGAAGAGGTTCTGCTCTCTACCGCTGATAACAGAGCGTCTTCTCTGGCAAATCCCGGAATCCTGCGGTCCATGGCAAGGATGCCTTTCTCCAGCGAAACAGCCAGTTCTTCCGGGAAGACGGAACGAACATCTGCAAAACGAAAGGCCCCTTTGATCTGGGGACGGATCTCTCCGAATTCTTTTGTGACAATCCGTCTGCAAAAATCTCCGAAACACTGTACGGGAACAGCCCCCTCTCCCACCTGAAAGGCTCGTTGTTCCAGACGGCGCTGGAATTCCACCCCGGCCAGTGGGTGGGAACTTTCAAAATCATCCGGGGTTACCGTTACAATGACGGCACTGTTGGCATTTTCTCCGGCCCGCCCATGGTAACTCATACCGTTGACGGCCAGGTATCCTTCCTGGGAGGAGGCATTGACCACATATCCTCCCGGACACATACAAAAGGTGTACACCCCCCGGCCGTTCTCCAGTTTTTCCGCCAGTTTATAGGAGGCGGCCGGAAGCCGTCCGGCCCACTTTTCCCCATATTGCATCTGCTGAATCATCTGCTGGGGATGCTCAATCCGTACTCCTACGGCAAAGGATTTTGCCTGCATCCAAAGTCCGTTATTGTAGAGCATTTGAAAGGTATCTCTTGCACTGTGCCCGAGGGCCAGCACCAGAACCTGTGCCTCCAAAGGTTCCGTGTGATTCAGAACAATCTGCCGGAGTTCTTTTTTGGGTCCTGTTTCCTGGCAGTGGATCCCGGTCAGGCAGTGACGGAAACGGGTTTCTCCGCCCAGGTCCTGAATTTCTTCCCTCATATTGCGGACAATCCGGCACAGGATATCCGTACCCACATGGGGTTTCTGCATATAAAGAATCTGTTCCGGCGCTCCGAAACGCACAAAACTCTCCAGCACCAGCCGGTTTCGCCCTTTCGTATCTTTTACCAATGTATTCAATTTTCCGTCGGAAAATGTACCGGCTCCGCCTTCCCCAAAAGAAACGTTGGATTGAGGATTCAGTTTTCCGCTCTCCCAGAACGTCTGTACATCCCGGATCCGTTCCTCCACCGGCGCTCCCCGTTCCAGAAGAAGCGGCCGATACCCCTCCTTTGCCAGAAGCCAGGCGCAAAACAATCCGGCCGGGCCACAGCCTGCGATAACCGGCCGATGCAAAAGGGGCTCTTCTCCGTGGGAAGGCGCCTGATAATGGATTTCCTGTATTTTTCGTACTCCCATCCGTTGTTTTCGAAGAATGGCACTCTCCTGCGGTGTCGCCACGTCCACGGTATATTCGTAAAAAATATCCGGTTTCTTTCTGGCGTCAATGGACTGCCGGAAAATCCGGTATTCCATGGGAGTTGTTCGTCCGATCCGCAGATATTTGCGGATTTTATACTCCAGGTCCCTGGCAGTATGATCCGGTGTCAGCCGAAGATGTTCTACTCTAAGCATGTGCCGCCTCCCTTCCGGCCACATGTCCGCTGGCCCATGCCCATTGCAGATTGTAGCCGCCGCAAATTCCGTCCACATCCAGAATTTCCCCGGCAAAATAAAGCCCCGGAACAAGAAGTGATTCCAGTGTCTCCGGGGATACCTCCCTGGTATCGACGCCTCCCTGGCAAACCTGCGCCTGCGAAAAAGCATTTGTCTGTGTGACCGTCGTCTGAAACTGCTGAATCAGACAAAAAAGTTTCTTCCATTGTGCTTTCGTCAAAGTATCTACGCATTGGTTTCTGGGAAATTCTCCCAGACGAATCCACAGATCGCACAACTTTTTGGGAAACAGCCCGATAAAAAATTCTTCCAGTGTCTTCCGGGGACGGGACAGCGCTCTTTTCTTTAAAAAATCTGCCAGTTCTTCCCGGCCCATCTCCGGCAGAAAATTCAATACTGCCGTCACCTGCCGTTTTTGATATAAGGCCCTTGCCGCGGCTCCGCTCACCTGAAATACCGGAATCCCGGAGATGCCGTAGTTTGTCAACTGCAGTTCTCCTTCCTCTTCGGCGACGCAGACCCGGTTCGCCAGAATCGAAACTTTTCCCTGTGCCCGAACTCCGGCAATACTCGGATAGAACTTTTCCGAACAGCGCAGCTGTACCAGCGCCGGAAGAACCGGAACCAAACGGTGTCCCAGATTTTGGGCCAGCATATAGCCGGAACCGTCACTGCCGGGTACGGAAGATGCCCTGGAACCTGCAGCCAAAATTACTTTGGAGGCAAAAAAATCTCCGGTATTGGTCTGTACCTGAAACCCCGGTTTTTCTGCCAGCAGCCGGGTACAGGCAGTTTCCGTAAAAATCCGGACTTTCAGGCGGCCACATTCCATGCGCAGTACATCCAGCACGGAGGAAGCCTGTTCCGAGCGGGGATAGAGACAACCGTTCCGGTTCTTTGGTGAGATCCCCAGTTGTTCAAAAAAGTCTACGGTTTTCTGCACGTCAAACTGCCGGAGAATCTTCCGGGGAAAGGAAGGATTTCCGGAGTGATAACAGGCGTCCGCCTGATACAGATTTGTATAGTTGCATTTCCCGTTTCCCGTGGACAAAATTTTTCGGCCTACCCGGTCGTTCTGCTCCAGGAGCAGGACATCCGCCCCGGACTGCGCCGCGGTGATAGCAGCCATCATTCCGGAAGCGCCTCCTCCGATGACCGCCACCTGGCCGGTCCTGTTTTCTTTTTTTGTCATGGCGTGTTCCTCATCCAATCCATTATTCTGTACACAAAGGGTACATCGGATTCTTTTTATAGTTCTTTCAGTTTTTCCGGCGTGATAATCCCTGCGTTTACGAGAGATTCCAGAGATTTCAGGATTCCCAGCTTTGCACTGGGCCAGGTCAGCCCCCCCTGGAAATAGACCGCATAGGGCGGTTTGATGGGACCGTCCGCGCTTAATTCGATGGAGGAACCCTGTACGAACGCGCCGGCGGCCATAATGACGTCGCTGTCATAGCCCGGCATGGCCCAGGGAACCGGCGTGACAAAACTGTCTACCGGCGCCGCAGACTGGATCCCCTGGCAAAATGCAATCACACCTTCCGGAGTTCCCAACTCTACGGCCTGAATAATGTCATGCCGTGACTCTCTTCCGTTCGGAATGACGGGATAGCCCAGACGTTCGTATAAATTTGCGGCGAATACGGCGCCTTTCAGCGCGCTGCACACCACCACGGGAGCCAGGAAAAATCCCTGATAAAAGGACTGCATGACTCCCAGGGAGGCGCCCACTTCCAATCCCAGTCCCGGGGAGGTCAGACGGTAACCACAGTTTTCAATCAATTCTTTTTTTCCGGCAATATAACCGCCTGCCGGCGCCAGGCCGCCGCCCGGATTTTTGATCAGGGAACCGACCACCATATCCGCCCCCACGTCGCTTGGCTCCAGCGTTTCTACGAATTCTCCATAACAGTTGTCTACCATACAGATGACATCCGGTTTGATCTTTTTTATAAATGCGATCAATTCTCCGATCTGTGCCACGGAGTAGCTTGGTCTGGTCTGATATCCTTTGGAGCGCTGAATCGTAACCAGTTTTGTTTCTTCCCGAATGGCCTGTGCAATGGCCGGATAATCAAAAAAACCGTCCGGTTTTAATTCCACCTGCCGGTACGTAATCCCATATTCCGCAAGAGACCCTTTCGACGGCCGGATTCCGATTACTTCCTCCAACGTATCATAAGGTTTTCCAACAGGGGAGAGCAGTTCGTCTCCCGGCCGGAGATTTGCCGAGAGCGCAAGCGCGAGCGAGTGTGTTCCACAAGTGATCTGCGGCCGTACCAGCGCGGCTTCCGTATGAAACGTATCCGCATAAACCCGTTCCAGCGTATCTCTTCCGTCGTCATTATATCCGTATCCCGTGGCATACTGAAAACAGCTTTCGCTTACCCGGTTTTTCTGCATTGCATAGAGTACCTTCCACTGGTTCTGCTCCGCAGTCTTGTCAAATTCCAGAAACCGGGGCAGTAATTCCTGCTCCAGTCGTTCCCCGGCCTGAAATACCGGCTCGGAAATTCCCAGTATTGCTGCCATGTTCTGTTTTTCCATTCTATCCTCTCTCCTTTTAAAACCATAAGGTAACTATAATATTTCTTTTGCCGTGAAGGAAGTTTGCGTTACTTTTCGCGGTTCAGGACCAGACTGCACATTCCATGTGAATATGATTCGATAATATTTTTGTATACATGTATGAAAAATAATCGTTATGGTTCGCACCGCGCCAGGCACTGCGCTGCCCGATGACGGAGGATCTCTATGTCCTGTCCGGATAGCCGCCGGTCCCCTGCCAAAAGCAACTTTAAGTGGGAGGGCGGCTGTTCCTGTCCGCGCCCGCAGGGTGTGAACAGGAACAAATAATTTTTCGCTCTTCCAATTCCTTTCGCATATATAACAGGATGCGTTTTTCATCGTAATCATATGCTGCTTTCTCGATCCAGAGGACGTCGCGCTCCCGTTTAAACCATGTAACCTGCCGCTTTGCGAAATGCCTCGTATCCCGTTTGATCACGGAGACGGCTTCTTCCAGCGTAGAGCCACCTTCCAGATAATCCAGCAGTTCTTTATACCCAAGCCCCTGCATGGAAACCATATCCCGGGTATATCCCTGTTCTTTCAAACGGCAGACTTCCTGCAAGAGTCCCTCTTCCATCATTTGATCTACCCGTTGATTGATTCGCTCATACAGCCGCTGCCGTTCTTCCAGCAGTACAAAATAGGCAAAACAGTAGGGAGACTCCTTCTGCCGCTGCTCTGCATTATGAGCGGAAATGGGCTTTCCCGTCTGCTGAAAATATTCCAGCGCACGGATCACCCGTTTTACATTGCGGGCGTGGATTTCCTCTGCCGAACGTGGATCCACCCGGCGCAGCATTTCATGCAGATACCCGGCGCCTTTTTCTTTTGCCAGAGTCTCCAGATCCCGCCGATAGGCCGGATCTTCCCCATGCTGCGTAAAGTCGATATCATACAGTATGGCCTGAATATAGAATCCGGTCCCTCCCACCAGGATGGGAATTTTTCCGCGCCGGTAGATTTCGTCCATGGCCTGTCTGGCCATCTCCTGAAAACGGACCACGTGAAATTCTTCGTCCGGTTCCAGCGCGTCCACCAGAAAATGAGGCACCCCCTCCATCTCTTCCGGCCGGATCTTGGCGGAACCAATGTTCATTTGTTTATAAACCTGCATGGAATCCGCGGAAATGATTTCCCCGCCGATGGCTTTCGCGAGAGAAATGGAAAGTTTGGTTTTCCCCACAGCGGTGGGACCTGTCAGTATCACCAGTGGTCTTTTTTTCATAACGCGGAACTCCTCTCTTTTTATACAATTCTTTTAAACTTCTTTTCCAGTTCCCGTTTTGAGATGGCAATGATTGTCGGCCTGCCATGGGGACAGTGATAGGGATTGTCCAGAAGAAGTAATTCTCCGATCAGTTCGTCCACTTCCTTTGGAGACAGCCGGTTATTCCCCTTCACGGCCGCCTTGCAGGATAAGGAGGCGATCTTTTCATCCAGCAGATCGGGCGTCATGGAAGTGCGGATTCCGTCTGTCAGAGCATCCAGCATTTCAAGGAACAGATCTTTCCTGGCAAGACCGAACAGATTGTCCGGGACTGCCCGCAGCGCATAGGCGTCTCCCCCAAAAGGTTCAATCTCGAATCCGATCCGGGAAAAACGATCCATGTGTTTTTGTAACGTCTCTTCCTCCTGCATGGATAAGGTCAGAATCAGAGGCGGGGTAATATACTGGGAAGTATATTCCCGGTTCTGCATCCCTTTCAATGTTCGCTCATACAATACCCGCTCGTGCGCCGCATGCTGGTCAATGATATAGAGCTGTTCCTGAAACTGAATCAGCCAGTAGGTGTCGAACACCTGTCCGATCAGACGGTACTCTGCGCGGACATTCCGCTTCAATAGTTTTTCCTCGAAAAGATCCATCTGCCTGCCGGCATCGGCTTCTTTGGAAAACAGATCTTTGTTTTTCGCTGCCCCATAGGAAGTGGTTTCCCGGATATGCACCGCTTTTTGAATCCGTTCTTTCTGCCGTGCTTCCTCACCCTGGAATATGCCCTGCCTGTCCGGCACCTCCGCGGAGGAAGTCCGTTGGTGATACGCCTGCACCCGCTCCCTCATCTTCCGGATAAAGTATGCTTCATCCCGCGGTTCGCCCTCGGCAGCCTCCGGTTTTTCGGAAGGCTTCTGCGGCCGGAGACGAAATGGACTTTCGGCGGTCTTTTCCGTTGCCGGAGGAACCTGTACGTTGGTTTCTTGGGGCCCGGTGGAAGGCTTTGCCGGCTCCGGAATCGTTACCTGGGAAATCAGTTCCGGCTCCAGCAGCCTCTGGTGGATCCCTTCAAACACGGCGTCGTATACCTCCTGCTGCCGCTGAAAACGCAGTTCCATCTTGGTGGGATGTACGTTGACATCTACCTGTTCCCCTGCCAGATCAAATGCCAGTACCGCAAACGGAAATTTATGCTGCATCAGAAAACCTTTGTAGGCATCCTCCAATGCCCGGGAGATCATGGGACTCTTCACGTATCTTCCATTTACAAAAAAATGTTCGAAATTCCGGTTTCCCCTTGTGATTCCGGGCGTTCCGATGTATCCGGTAATATGAATTCCGTTTTTTTCAAAATCCAGTTCCAGTAAGTCTGCCGAAACATTTCGCCCATATACCTGGTAGATGACATCCTTTTGCCTGCCGCTTCCAAAGGTCCGCAGCTTTTCCTGCCCGTTGTTTCGGAAAAGAACCGCCACTTCCGGGTGGGACAGCGCCATGCGCAGAAGCAGATCCTGTACGTGTCCGGCTTCTGTGACGGCAGTTTTTAAAAACTTTCTTCGGGCCGGCACATTGTAAAACAGTTGACGCGCCACAAATGTGGTTCCGTCCGGCGCCCCGGTATCCTCCAGGGAGAGCTCTTTTCCCCCTTCAATCCGATAACGGGAACCGTAAGTTTCCTCCCGTGACTTCGTAATCAGTTCCACCTTTGTGACGGCGGCGATGCTGGAAAGCGCTTCTCCGCGGAATCCCAGTGAAGAGATCCGTGCCAGATCTTCCACGCAGCGGATCTTGCTGGTAGAGTGCCGCAGAAAGGCGCGGGGAATCTGTTCCCGGGGAATTCCTTCCCCGTTATCCACCACCCGGATCAAGGAAATCCCGCCCTCCTCGATCTCCACGGCTATGGAGGAAGCCCCTGCGTCGATGGCATTCTCCACCAGTTCTTTGATCACCGAGGCAGGGCGTTCAATGACCTCCCCGGCGGCAATCTTATCAATGGTCAACGGATCTAAAATCTGAATCTGTGGCATCGTTCTCCCTTTCTCTCCTGCTGTTCTCTCATTCCGGATATTTGGCGCTTTACCAGCGGTTTTTTAATTTATTCTGCAAACGATAGATGACATTCAGTGCCTCCACCGGCCTGAGATTTCCCACGTCAATATTTTTCAGTTCTTCCAGTACGTCGTCGTCCTGCACCGTATCAAACAGGGAAAACTGTGCCAGATCTACTTCGTCGTATTTGCGGGCTTTCTTCTTTTTTGCGGGCTGCGCTTCCCGGACGGCAAGTTCGCTTACCCGGGCCGTAATATCGCCGTCCGCCAGATCTTCCACAATTTCCTTTGCCCGGCGGATCACCGGTTCGGGCACGCCGGCCAGTTTTGCCACCTGGATTCCGTAACTTTTGTCGGCGCCCCCTTTGACAATCTTACGCAAGAATACGATATCGTCTCCTTTTTCTTTCACGGCGATACAATAGTTGTTGACATGTTCGATTTTTCCTTCCAGTTCCGTCAACTCATGATAGTGTGTGGCAAATAGTGTTTTTGCGCCCAGAATTCTGGCGTCGCTGATATATTCCACCACCGCCCAGGCGATGGACAGTCCGTCAAACGTGCTGGTTCCTCTTCCGATCTCATCCAGAATCAGCAGACTCTTACTGGTGGCGTTGCGCAGAATATTGGCCACTTCCGTCATTTCCACCATGAAGGTACTCTGTCCGGAGGCCAGATCGTCGGAGGCGCCCACCCGGGTAAAGATCCGGTCCACCAGACCGATATTTGCATTGGAAGCCGGTACGAAACAGCCGATCTGTGCCAGCAGCACAATCAACGCCGTCTGCCGCATATAGGTGGACTTCCCGGCCATGTTGGGGCCCGTGATAATGGAGATACGCTGCTTTTTGTCGTCCAGAAACGTATCGTTGCAGATAAAGGAACCCTGTGGAATCATCTGCTCCACCACCGGATGGCGGCCGTCTGTAATCTCAATCGTCCCTTTCTCATTGATCTTCGGACGCACATAGTTGTTGCGTTCTGCAACCAGAGCCAGAGAGGCGAACACATCCAGAACCGCTATGGCCCTGGCGGTCTTTTGAATCCGCTCCACTTCCCGGGCGATGGTATCCCGCACGGTACAGTAAAGTTCATATTCCAGCGCGTACAATTTTTCTTCCGCGCCCAGAATCGTATCTTCCAGTTCTTTGAGTTCCGGTGTAATATAGCGTTCCGCGTTGGCAAGGGTTTGCTTTCTCATATAGGAATCCGGCACCAGATTCTTGTAGGAATTGGTCACTTCCAGATAATAGCCGAAGACTTTGTTATATTTGATCCGCAGATTTTTAATTCCGGTTTTCTCCCGCTCTTCCTCTTCCAGTTTTGCAAGCCAGCTTTTTCCCTCCGATTTTGCCCGGCGTAAGGTGTCCACTTCTTCACTGTAGCCGTCCCGGATAATGCCGCCTTCCTTCATGGCAAGAGGCGGATCCTCCGCGATGGCGGATTTTACCAGGGTGCAGAGATCCTCCAGCGGGTCCAGATCTGTGTGGATTTCACACAGAAGTTCCGCCTGCATCTCTTCCAATAGATAACAGATGGAGGGAAGCATCTCCAGGGAACCGGAAAACGCGGTCAGATCCCGGGGATTTGCGGAACCATAGGTAATCTTTGTAATCAACCGTTCCAGATCATATACCGGGGAAAGGTATTCCCGGATTTCTTCCCGGCTGATGGCTTTCTCCTTTAATTCTGCGACGGCGTCCAGACGCCGCTCAATTTCGGGGCGCGAAAGCAGGGGCTGTTCCAGGAACTTCCGCAGGGTACGCGCTCCCATGGCCGTCCGCGTCTTGTCCAGTACCCAAAGCAGAGAACCTCTCTTCTGCTTCTCCCGCAATGTCTCGCACAATTCCAGATTCCTTCTGCTGGAACTGTCCAGCATCATATATTTTCCGGTGGTATAGGGGGTAATCCGTGTCATGTGGGACAGATCGTTCTTTTGTGTCTCCAGCAGATACTGCAAAAGCGCTCCGGCGCTGATGATGCCGCAGTCATATTCCCCCATGCCCAATGCTTCCAGAGAGGCCGCCCCGAAATGGGAGAGCAGCTTTTCCTTGCAGAGGGCGTCGTCAAAATACCAGGAGTCCAGAGAATAGACGGCAATTTTCAGCCTGCTTTTCAAATCTTCCAGATCCAGGCCGCTCATATAGAAGGACTCGTTGCAGATAATCTCCGAGGGCATAAAACGGAAGATCTCGTCTTTTAGTTTTTCCCCGTCCGGCAGTTCGGTCACAAAATAATCGCCGGTTGACACATCTGCCACCGACACCCCATATCTGTCTGCCATGTATACGATACACATGATATAATTGTTCTTTGTCTCATCCATGGACCGGGTGTCCAGGAGGGTTCCCGGCGTTACAATCCGCACCACTTCCCGTTTTACCAGTCCTTTTGCCTGCCGGGGATCCTCCACCTGCTCACAGATGGCTACTTTATACCCCTTTGCCACCAGGCGGTTTAAGTACCCTTCCACTGCATGGTAGGGAACGCCGCACATGGGAGCGCGCTCTTCCAGTCCGCAACTCTTTCCGGTCAGCGTCAGTTCCAGTTCCCGGGAGACCGTGACGGCGTCATCAAAGAACATCTCGTAAAAATCTCCCAGTCGGTAGAACAGGATACAGTCCGGATTCGCCTCTTTTGTTTCGATATATTTCTGCATCATTGGTGTTAATTCTGCCACGATTGTCTTCCTTTCTCTTTCGATCGCGTTTGAAAATGCTTTTCATCGGCCGATAAGATTTCAAATACGCGCCGGCCCGGCAATGAAAATCACATATCCTTTATCGAACGCAAAGCGTCCGCTTATGCAAAGCACATCAGGTACGGGATGCCCGGCTGGATATAGTATATCATTTTTCCTATCGTTGGAAAAGAGTGATTTTGAAAAATCCACCGGCTTCTCTTGACGCAGGAAGGCCCGATTGATACAATGGGGCTGGTAAAAGGAAAACGCAGAAAACGGAGAAGAAAAATGAATGATAAAATAGATTTTAGCAGGATAGACTGTACAAAGGAGCCGCCGCTGGAAGAACCGGCCCGGCAATATTATTATATGGCAAAATGCCGGCGGCATGTCCGGAAACTGGAACAAAAGCTGGGACGCCGTCCCCTCTTTTTTACGCAGACCTTCGGCTGCCAGATGAATGCCCGGGACTCGGAAAAACTGGCCGGAATCCTGGAATGTATCGGTTATGCGGAAGCATCGAAGGAGGAAGATGCTGATTTTGTGATCTACAATACCTGTACGGTAAGGGAGAATGCGAATCAACGTGTGTACGGACGTCTGGGACAACTGAACCGGATGAAAAAGAAAAAGAACCATCTGCTGGTTGCGCTCTGCGGCTGTATGATGCAGGAGCCCCATGTGGTGGAAAAACTGAAGCAAAGTTACCGTTTCGTGGATCTGATCTTCGGAACGCACAACCTCTATCGGTTCGCCGAATTACTTGCCTGCCGGCTGGAATCCGGGCGGACGATCATTGACATCTGGAAGGATACGGATAAAATTGTGGAAGAGATTCCAAGCGACCGCAAATTTCCGTTTAAATCGGGCGTCAACATTATGTTCGGGTGTAATAACTTCTGCAGTTATTGTATCGTTCCCTATGTGCGGGGCCGGGAACGAAGCCGAAACCCGGAGGATATTTTGCGGGAAATCCGGGCGCTTGTACAGGATGGCGTGGTGGAAGTGATGCTGCTGGGACAGAATGTGAATTCCTATGGGAAAACGCTGAAAGAACCTATGAGTTTTGCGAAACTTCTGACGGAAATCGAACGGATCGAAGGACTGCGGCGGATCCGTTTTATGACCTCCCATCCAAAAGATCTGTCGGACGAATTGATTGATGTTATGAGCCGTTCCACCAAAATCTGCCGTCATCTGCATCTTCCGCTTCAATCCGGAAGTACCCGTATCCTGGAAAAAATGAACCGACGATATACGAAGGAACAGTATCTGGAACTGGTGGAAAAGATTCGGCGCGCCATGCCGGATCTCTCCCTGACCACCGATATCATTGTGGGATTTCCGGGAGAAACAGAGGAAGATTTTCAGGATACGCTGGAGGTTATAAAAAAAGTCCGTTATGACAGCGCCTTTACCTTTCAATATTCCAGGCGGACCGGAACGCCGGCAGCTTCGATGGAAGGACAGATCCCGCCGGAGATCGTAAAAGACCGGTTTGACCGGCTTCTTTCGGCCGTCCAGTCTATTTCCAACGAAGTATGCGGCAGAGATACGAAGACGATACAGGAAGTACTGGTGGAATCTGTCAATGATCACGATCCTTCTCTGCTCACCGGAAGGATGGGCAATAACCTGCTGGTTCATTTTCCGGGCGATGCATCCTGTATTGGAACACTGGTAAACGTAAAGCTGGAAGAATGCAAAGGCTTCTATTATCTGGGAACACAGGTATAAGAAGATCGGTAACAGTGAGGCCGAGGGCTGAACTGTTACGGACATTGCCCAGAAATTGGCAGTTATATTTTGAAAAAAAACGTCCAGACTATGAATCACAAGAATGTGCATTCCTGCAAGTGTCTGTGCAAGTTCCTTTTCTCCCTGCGCGGAGAAAGCCTGCAAAGAAACACAAAGCGGGAAGGAGTGAGCGATGGGAGGACGTTTTTTCGTGAAAAAATGCAGTGAATATCTTTTTATCTGGGCATTGGGCGGTACCCTTTATTATTCCATCGAAATGTTATTCCGTGGCTTTTCACATTGGTCCATGTTTGTTCTGGGAGGCTGCTGCCTCCTGTTTTTCGGATGGCAGGGAAAACTTTTGGAATGGAAGGATCCGCTCTGGCGGCAGGTACTCCGCTGTACATTGTTTGTAGGAGCGGGAGAATTTCTTACGGGAATTCTCGTAAATAAATGGATGAAGTGGAACGTGTGGGATTATTCCGATCAGCCGCTTCAATTGTTCGGCCAGATTTGTGTTCCCTTTTTGATCCTGTTTTCCGGATTATGCGTACTTGGAATTTTCATCTGCGCTTATACGCTCCATTGGTTCTATGGGGAAGAGAAACCTCATTTTCACGTACTCTGAGCGAAATGATCCTTTACACAAACTGATTCCCTTCGGTATCATATGTGTAATCAATCTGCGCCAGCGCCTGTACAATCTCCCCTTTGGAAAGTTCCAGATCTTCACAAAGCAGATCCAGCGAAGCGTAATGATCCCGCAGTTTCGTATTGATCACACTGAGCAGCATAACCGGGTCTTTCGGTAATTGTTCTTTTAACATGGCATCATCCATCCTTTCTCTGTCACAATCTCTTCCATACGGATATCGTGGGAATCTGCCGGAATCAGGATATCGCACTGGCAGGAAAATGCCAGCCCCATCCGGTGGTATTGCGGGTGCGCGGCCAGATAACGGTCATAAAATCCTTTTCCGTAGCCGATCCGGTTCCCCAGATTGTCAAATGCCGCACCCGGTACAAGAACCAGCACGGCGTTTTCTTTTCCAGCCCCATCCGGGCATCCCGTATCTGAAGTACTTTGCACGGGCGGCTGGTTTACGCTGTCCGGTAAGGGAGGATGTTCCGCTTTTTTCTGTGTCCGGCGCGGCTCTAAAATCCCCTGATACCCCGGTTCCAGTTCCCGAAGATCTTCCACGTAATAAAAGTGCATTTTTTCAGGACCTTCCACCCGTGGAAGCGCAACTCGCTTTCCCAGTTTCCATGCAGTCTGCAGCAAATCGACGGTTGACACTTCTCCCCGGAAAGCCGCATAACCATAAATTTCCCTGGCACGCAAAAAAAGCGGATGTGCGGCAGCCAGCCGTGTAATTTCCCGGCCGTATGCCTCCCTCACTTCCGCCCTCAACGCCTGCCGTCTGTGCAGTGCACGGGTTCTAATGTCCTTTTTTGTTTCCAAATTTCTCCCCCAGATTTACAATCGTCCCGTCTTTTTCTTTGATGTCGATTTGATTGAGCTGGCTTCGCAGATTTCCCCGGATTGCCTCCAGATACTCTGCGCGAAGCAGCTTTTGTTCTTTCTTTTCTGCTTCATTGAGTCCTTCTGCCTTTGATTTTCGATACAATTCGTTAATCCGCGCGATCTTTTGTTCATCCATTATGTGTTTTCCTCTTTTTCTTTGGCTCCGGCGGCTTCCGGTTATTTTGCGTCAACTGGAATAATTTTCCAGAAATCCATATAGTTCATTGACCGTCTCGATGAATTTTCCTGCTTCCACTTCGGTTTGCACCTGTTCCGGCAGGCTGTTCAGCGGAATTTCCGTCATTTCATAAATGGTTTCCCGGTCGCTTAAATAGACGACCACATACCCCTGCAGTGCGCAGAGATAGTATCCTTCGCTCTTTTCGGCCTCTCCCTTTGTTGTAATACTTTCCTCTTTTTCTTCCATTTGCTGTGTCTGCGGTACAGGTTCTTCCAGTCGGGCGGACTGCCTGTCCATCACATACCGATAACTTAACTGATATCCGATTCCCAAAAGACAGGTCAGAAGGAATACGGTCAGGAAAAAGCCAATATAATGTCTCACCTTCATCAGGATCCACTCCTTTTTTTATTCAGTATTGGCTTTTTACAGTTTTTTATGCATGACAATTGTCTTGAATTCTTTTTAGAGCGTGTTTGAAAATTCATTCCTACAATCTGGTGTGAAGTGGGACACCATCTTGCAGAAAGCAATTTTCAAACACGCTCTAGAAAACCTGACGTGCGGGCAGCAAATGATGTCTGCGGCAGAATCGGTAGATCTTTTCTCCCTGCGGCAATGTTTTGAAATCACTTTTCAGAAGTACGCCCAGCTTCAAAGCGGCAATTCCATATACGACCACCGCCACCAGAACCGATACGGTAGTTGCCAGAAATCTTCCGCTAAAGAGCAGATCCAGCACCAGGTGCAGCACATAGATGACAATTCCCATGATCACGGCGGCCGTCAATGGTTTGATAAAGGTCCGGTCCAATTCCTGCCTGTAGCCGCAGGTCTTTCGGATTGCTCTGGCATTTAAAATACTCATGCACAGAGAAAAGACAATGTTACTTCCAACCAATGCATAGATATTCCATTTTAACAGCACCAGCATAAGAAACAGTGCAACAAGATGGACGATCAAAGAGATTCCGGCATTCCTGGCAGGAGTGGAAATCTCATCCAATCCCTGCAGGATGGAATTGGAAATGGTGGAATAGCTGTACAAAATTACGGTAACCGCCCCAAACAGAAGTAAGGTGGCCGGGGTGGCGCTGTCATCATTGAACAGTAATACCATCAAGGGGGAAGCCAGCACCGTAAATCCCACAAAGCAGGGAATCGCAATCACCATGGTAAGCCGGATGGTCTGCTCAATTTTTTCGTGGATCTGTCCCTTGTCCCTCTTTGCCACAGCCGCGGTCAGACTGGGAATGACGGAAGAGGCCAGCCCGTTTGCCACCGCAAGGGGTACATTGATCAGAACATTGTATTTCCCGGTATAGATTCCCTGCAGCGCCATATATTCTTTCTCCGTGTATCCCTGCGCGGACATGATTCCGTTGAAAATAGTCAGGTCTAAAATCTGATTGATATTATAGATGGCCGTACTGAAAATGACCGGGAGGATTGTCAGAAGAAGAATCCGCAGAATCCGCCCGTAACTCTCTCTTTTGGAACTGCGGTCCATGCGGATCTGCCGCCGGATGACTCCCCGGTACGCCAGAAAAGAAAAAACCAGAAAGAACAGCGCCGCCACAGCCCCAGCCACGGTTCCCAGTGTGCCGCCCGCCGCTCCATAGGCGGCGCCCAGCAATTCTTCCTCTTTCTCTTCGGCAAGGTTCGTACCAATGCGAAACAGAATTCCGGCGCCGATCAGACTGACCGCCGCATTGACAATCTGTTCCATAATCTGGGAAACAGCCGTTGGCATCATGGTGCCCAGCCCCTGAAAATATCCGCGTAACACGCCCAGAATTGCCACAATAAACAATCCCACTGCCAGCACCCGCAGTGCATAGACGCTCAGAGGGGATTTCATCAGATTGACGGAGATGGATTCTGCCCCGAAAAAAATCAAAAGTGTCGTCAAAATTCCTACCGTTGCCGAGAATACAAACGCACACTGAAACACCCGAAACGCATTTCGTCTCTGCCGCATGGCCATCCGGGAAGCGACCAGTTTGGAAACCGCGGTAGGAAGGCTTAAGGAGGACAGCATCAATGCCATAGCATACACTTCGAACGCATATCCGTAGAACCCGATTCCCTCGTCTCCCAGAATGTTCGTCAACGGAATCCGGTAGACCACACCGATAACCTTCGTCAGTACCATAGCAACGGCAAGGATCATTCCCTGCATCAGGAAATCATCTTTTTTCTCTCTTCTTCTGTTATTACGTACACTAGACATACTACTCCTCATTCTTCATCTGAAAATCTTCAATTGTTCCAGAATCTCCCGCTGCTTCTGTTCCATAAGAAGGCGTTCTTCCTCCTCCATATGGTCGTATCCGAATAAGTGTAACATACTATGTGCAATTAGAAAAGCAAATTCTCTCCGGGGAGAGTGTCCGTACTCTTCTGCCTGGCGAAGTACGGTATCTTTGGAAATTACGATATCCCCCAGCAGCAATTCTCCGGATTCCGGATGAAAAGCATCCGTACATTCGTCCGCAAACCGGGAAAAATCTCCCGGCGTCTCATACTCCAACATGGGGAACGACAGTACGTCAGTGCTTCGATCAATCTTGCGGAATGTGTGATTCATAGAACGGATCTCTTCGTTGGTAGTCAAAATCAGATTGATTTCCGCCTCATAAGGGCATCCCATGTTCTCCAGGGCCGCTTCTATTACTTGTTTCGCAGTCTCTTCTGTGTCAAATGGCAGACAGGTTGTCCCCTCTTCTTCTATATATAGACTCATCTTGTTTTCCTCATTTTCCTCTTCACTCCCAAAGGAGAAGTCTTCCCCTTCTTTCTTTACAACTGGAAAAGTGATCCTCCTTTTCATGTTGACGCCGCAAAGAAAATTTATCGGTTTCTTTTTCTTGTGACCGTTTTCCCGGCGCGTGTGGTCTTTTTTTCATATTCTTCGTAGGCTTTTACGATTTTTTGCACAAGCGGGTGCCGCACCACGTCTTTGCTGGTCAGAGTGCAGATTTGAATATCCTCAATATTCTTGATCACTTTTACGGCCACATCCAGACCGGATACGGCGCCGGAGGGAAGGTCTTTTTGGGTCATATCGCCTGTGATGACGACTTTGGACCCGAACCCGATTCTGGTCAGAAACATCTTCATCTGTGCCGGCGTGGTGTTCTGCGCTTCATCCAGAATAATAAACGCATTGTCCAGCGTACGTCCCCGCATGTACGCAAGAGGCGCCACCTCGATCAATCCTTTTTCCGAATTTTTCAAAAAACTTTCCGCCCCCATGATCTGATACAGCGCATCATACAGAGGACGCAGATAAGGATCGATCTTACTTTGCAGGTCTCCCGGCAAAAATCCCAGCTTCTCTCCTGCCTCGATGGCAGGGCGGGTTAAAATAATCCGTCCCACTTCATTCTGCTTGAAAGCCGTAATGGCCATGGCCATCGCCAGATATGTTTTTCCGGTTCCGGCGGGACCAAGACCGAACGTAATCATCCCGGAACGGATGGCGTCCACATATTTTTTCTGTCCCAGTGTCTTGGGCTTGATGGGCTTTCCCTGCAGCGTGTGACAAATCAGTTCTTTGTCGATCTCGATCATCTCGCTCTCCTGTCCTTCGTAGACAAGAGAAACGGCGTAGTCCACATTCTGTTCTGTGATGGAACTGCCGCGCTTTGACAATTCTGTCAATTGCGTCAACACCCGCATGACACGTTCCGCTGCGGTGTCTTCCCCCAATATCTTTACCGCACCGTCCCGTGCAATCAGTGTCACATGAAAGGTACGTTCCAGTTTTTTTGCATAGGCATCAAACTGACCGAATATGTTTTTTTCATGTTCCACCGGTATTTCCATAATCCGTTCCGATAAGCTCATCCTGTTCGTTCCTTTCCACTGTCAGAATTTCCGTGTCTGCCGCTTCTGTAATCCGCTGATTCAGGTATAATGTTCCTTTTGCAACGGCAGATTTTTCGTACACATGTATTCTAACATTATTTTCATACATTTGAATACCTTTTTCTTCCAATTCTTCGGAAAAATGTGTAAAACGTTCCGTCAATGTTTCCTGTAACTGACGTTTTGAATATTTTTTTTGTTTTGTGTCGTAAGATTTTACGGAAATCCGCCCATAAGCCGCGGGAAGATAAAAGTTCTCCCCCAATTTGATCTGGTGTTCTTCGGTATAAGTTTCCCACTTTTTGAACGGATGTTTTACCGTTCCCAGGGAAATTTGGAAATCCCCCAGTTTCAGGTAAAACAAATGCCGCTGTTCCCTTTTACGATATATTTTTTCCTGATAAAATACAGATATTTCCTCTTCATATTCCATCTGCGTGTCTGCAAAGATATCTGCGTCGGATTGCTGATACTGATAGCCGATCACTTCTTTTGCATCATTGAGTACATCCACACGTCCCGAAACCAGCAGATCCCCTTTCTTTACGCTGTCCCCCACATGAACAACCGGTACGCCGCTGCGGGTGATCATATGGGTAATCACACCGTCCTGGGATGCAATCAGATCCGTCGGTTTTTCTTCTTCCTGGACGGCGGCTTCGGTCTTTTCCTGGGATGCATTGTTCTCCTGTGTATTGCCTTCCCCTTCTGCATCGTTCTCTGTGCTTCGATCTGATGAGGAACCGACTCCCTGGAACGTGTCTTCGTTTTCCTTGATCTGAATCTTGAGACGGCTGCCGTCAATGGAGGCGGACACCCAGACAATATCGTCGTATTGCGCGCGGATCTCTTTTACGATCTGCGGACAGTCGATGTCCTTTTTGGGCATACAGGGAGAGACTTCTTTCGTATCCAAAAATGCGAGAAGCGTCTGATCCGTCCATTTTTCGTTGCCTTCAAAATGAATGTCCCAAATGTAACTGGAGTAAAAATATAGTAATCCCATGCAGAACAGTGCGCCAAATAAAAATGCCTTCCTCTTTCTGTGCCGGTGAAGGAAAAAAGGAAGCCCATACCGTTTTTTTAAAATGACTTTGGTATGTGTCTTCCGTATGATCGGGCGCAGTCTCCGAAATCCCTGTAATGTGACATACATTTCATAGGAATCTTCCCTGGGGCAAAGTCCCCAGATCAGAATTTGATGATACCGGCATAAATTCAGAAACCGTTCCGGAGAAGTCCCCCGAATCCGAATCTTTACATATCCGCATAAATACCGCATGATTGCCTGGATCAAAGTTATTACCTCACTTTTCCTGCTTCGCCCCTCCTGCCTGTGTACAGAACTCCAGGGAGCAGATTTTTCCTGTAATCTTCATCTCATCATTGGTATAATATTCAATCTGCAGATGCTTCCCATGCAGGCGGATCTGTTTTCCTTTTGTCTGTACACGAATCAGACATTCCGTATATTCAATAATCCCGCGGTAATTTTCGATACACACCTCGGAGTCCCCGAGAATGGTTACGACGGCCGCGCCAAGTACCACATCTTTGGGCATACTTGCAGCCGAAGCCAATCGGTTTCTCAGACCTTCTTTTTCTTGTTCATAGTCCATAGAAGAATATCCACCGGGCCTTCCACATGATGGTTCCCTCCCAGCCTGCTCCCATACAGACCGGTTTCAAAGATACGCATATGAAATGGCCGCCTATACGCCTTTTCTAAAGAGTATATGTACTGTTTTTCTGTCCTATACCTGAAAATACTGTCGGATTTCCTCATAATCCCCGTGGAATACCGCCCCCTGTATCCCGGCCTTTTGCGCCCCCTTTACATTTTCCTCCAGATCATCAATAAAAAAGCATTCCTCCGGTTTCAGGGCATAGGTATCCAGCAGATGCCGGAAAATCCGAATATCCGGTTTGATCAGGTGTACATCGCAGGATACCACAATCCCGTCAAAATAAGCAGGATCTACAAGACGCGGAAAGTACCGGTAAAAAGAAGAGCTGGCGTTGGACAGAACATATAATCTATATCCCTGTTTTTTCTTCTCTTCACAGAATGCTTTGGCTCCCTTTACCGGCTTCATGCAGATATCCCACTCATTGACGCACTGCCAGAGCTGCTTATGAAGACGCTCAGGCACACGCTTGCTCACACCGGGAAAACGTTCCTCGTCCGTGAGATATCCCAGATCACCCTGTACCCATTCCGGCCCCAGAAAAAGTTCCTTTTTGATCAGCAGACGGTCTTCTTCACGCTCCACAAATCTTTCCAGACAAACATCCGGATTGTAGTCCAGCAGTACATTTCCCATATCAAATATAATATTTCGAATCATATTTCCTCCTCTTCTATTCCAGCCGTTATGCGTTCTTACGGACTTTACAGCAAGTGCAAAGTCCTAGAGTGTGTTTGTAAATGAATAATCCTATTTTACATGCAGGACTTCTGAAATACAAGTCACAATTCCCCTTGTTTTCTCTTTTTTCTTCCCGTATAATAGATCCATCGGGATATCCCGTATCAAGTACCCTCGGGTATCCCGTATCTGGGATGCTTCGCACGACTGAACAGCTTATGCTGTCCGATAAGGTATACCCATCCGGGTATCCCGTATCTAATGTGCTCCGCATGAGTGGACACTTTGCGTCCAATAAGGTACACTAATCGGACTACTAATGTCCAATTAGGTATAGTTCATCGGAACATGCCCTACATTTTTGCAGAAAAATAGTCAGGGCAGAAATACTTGTATATCAGAACCTCTCAAAAAACGTCAGCGCTTAACGAGGTTTTTTCGAGTTTAGCGTCTGCTACGTTTTTTGCGAAGCGAAAGCGGGGTGATGTGGACAAGTATTTCTGCCCTGGCGGACGACTGCTTTTTGTCCAACAAAGTATAACCTGATTGGACATCAAGTATTCGCCCGACGGTATACACCGGATATTGTTCCGGAAAAAAATAAAAAAGGATAAAGAAAAAGACTATGAAATTACGAAGTAAACTCGCAGTTACCTGTGCAAAGTGGACAAGTACCTTCATTCGGAAATTAAACCGGGGAAGCGGCGTTACCCTTCCGGGTTATATCGCCAGAATCATTGATCCCGGCATTCTCACGACCATGTCGGAGATGGTACGTGAAAAAACAATCGTAACTATGGGGACCAACGGAAAGACGACGACGAACAGTATTCTTTACCATGCCTTAAAAGCGGAAGGAAAGAAAGTGATCATCAATCGAACCGGCGCGAATATGCTGAACGGGATTATTTCCGCGTTCGTTCTTGCCACGGACCGGCATGGAAATCTGGATGCGGATTATGCGTGTATCGAGGTGGATGAGATTGCGTCGGTACGTGTTCTCCCCCAGCTGAAGCCGGATTGCGCCCTTTTGACGAATATTTCCCGCGACCAGCTGGACCGCTTTGGAGAGGTGGACATTACCTTTCAGAAGTTAAAGACGGCCATCCGCAGCGTACCGTCGTGCAAGCTGGTCATCAACTGTGACGATGTACTCTCCTATACGTTGGCGGCGGAGAGTAAAAATCCATACCTCACTTACGGAATCAGTGAACAGATCTTCGACGATATCTCCCGCTCTGAAATCCGGGAAAGTATCTTTTGCCGTTCCTGCGGTAAAAAGCTGGAATACGAGTTCTTTCATTATGGGCAGCTCGGTATTTATCACTGTCCCCATTGCGGGTTGAAACGTCCCACCCCTGATTTTACCGCCACAGATGTTGTGCTGCGGGGGGAAGTTTACTCTTTCCGAATTCAGGAATTACAGATCGACTCCACGGCGCGCACGCCTTACAATATATATAATACGTTGTCTGCCTACACGGCCCTTCAGGCATTGGAGGCGCCGGAGACTCATTTTAAAGAGACCATCGAATCCTTTGATTACGGCAATAACCGGGAAAGTATTTTCACGATTCACGGGGCAAGAGTCCAGCTTCATCTGGCGAAGAATCCCATCGGCTTCCAGCAGAAGATTTCGTTGGTATTAAAGGATCCCAAACCCAAAGATGTGATCATTCAGATTAATGACACGTATCAGGACGGAGAAGATGTATCCTGGCTGTGGGATGTGGATTTCCAATATCTGGCGGACGCCAATACGGCGACCATCACAACAAACGGTACAAGACGGCATGATATGGGACTCCGGCTCAAGTACGAAGATATCCCCTGTGACTCCACCACAGATTTGAAAGCCACATTGAAAAAACTGACGCGGGACGGAACAAAAAATCTGTATGTGATTGTCAATTATTCCGGTTTGTACCGCACCAATCGGCTGTTGACAGAATTGGCGGCACAGACAGCACAATAGAGGAAACCGTTGTTTAAAAACAATAGAAAGGAGTGCGGGAAATCCGATTTCCTGCAAATGAAATGATAATGAGACTGACCATCGGGCATTTATATCCGGATTTATTGAATCTATATGGCGATCGGGGAAATATCCAATGTTTTCGAAAACGTCTGGAATGGCGGGGCATCAAGGCGGAAGTCCTCCCTTTTCTCTCCGGAGAGCGGATTGATTTTTCCAAACTGGACCTGGTGCTTCTCGGAGGAGGCTCCGACCGGGAACAGGAACTGGTCTGCCAGTATCTGAAGGAAATCAAAACGGATTTTAAGGAGTATGTGGAAGACGGCGGCGTTGTGCTTGCGGTCTGCGGCGGCTATCAATTGCTGGGAAGTTACTATAAGACAGAAAAGAAACTGATCGAAGGTCTGGAAATTCTGGACATTTACACGGAGTGGGAACCGGAACGTCTGATTCGCAATATCGTATTGAACAGCCCGCTTTTTGAAACGCCAGTTGTGGGATTTGAAAATCATGGGGGAAGAACTTACATTGGAAAGCACGCACCCTTTGGAAAAGTATTTTTTGGATTGGGAAACACGGGAAAATCCGGTTACGAAGGCGTGGTCTATAAAAATGTCATCGCCACTTATCTGCACGGTCCTCTTCTTCCCAAAAATCCCCATGTATGCGACTATCTGCTGGAACGGGCGCTGCAGCGAAAATATGGAAAAGAAGCGACGCTGACTCCTCTCTCCGATCCGCTGGAACACAAAGCAAACCGCTATATTGTAGATCGGTACAGCGATAAAAAGTATGTACTCAAAGAGACGATTAAACGGTATACCTGACAGGATCTATATTTTTGCCCGGTACGGTGCAGTGATTGTACCATACCGGGCAAAATGTTTGTTCCAGTTCATGTTTGTTCCGATTCGTATCCATGCGGACCGTCACTTTCGCAAGACGCCTGCGGATGGAGATTTCCCGTCACCGGACAACACAGTGTCTGGTACAATGTGAACAGGAAATTATCTTTCCCACTTTTTAATGCTCATATAGACCGCCTTCATACCCTGAATCACAGGGAGATTTAAAAATGCCAGTGCATACACGGTCAAAAGCTGTATTCCGGTCAGTGTCTGTACATGAAAGACGATCTGACAGGCCGGAAGCAGTAATACGGTGGTGATCAACATAAGTCCCAGAAAGAATGCTCCCCACAGATATTTGTTATGGAATATCCGGCCGGTAAATACCACCGGCCGGTCTTCTTTACAGTTAAATCCATGCAAAAGACGGGCCGTACATAACGTTCCAAATGCCATGGTGCTTCCCAGAAGTGCATTTTTCCTTTCGTAGCCGACCCAAAAAGCGATCATTGTGGTCACACCGATGGACAGCCCTTCCGCTCCCAGCTTCCAGAGAAATTCTTTCGTCAGAATGGATTCCGTCACCGGGCGGGGCCTTTCCTGCATTACATCCGCCGTATGCGGTTCCAGCCCCAGTGCAATGGCGGGCAGGCTGTCTGTGAGCAGATTGATGAACAGCAGGTGAACCGGTGCAAAAGGAACCGGAAGTCCGGCGATGGACGCGTATAGTACCGCCAGAATCGCTCCAAAGTTTCCGGACAGCAAAAACTGAATGGAATGTTTGATGTTCCGATACACATTTCGGCCGTTTTCCACTGCTTTTACAATGGTTGCAAAATTGTCGTCGGCCAGGACCATGGAAGCGGCGTCTTTGGATACCTCGCTTCCCGTGATTCCCATAGCCACTCCGATGTCCGCCTGTTTCAGAGCCGGCGCGTCATTCACACCGTCTCCTGTCATGGATACCACATGCCCTTTTTGCTGCCATGCACGGACAATGCGGATTTTATGTTCCGGCGATACCCGGGCATATACCGAAATATGTTCTACAAAATCTTGTAGTTCCTCTTCCGATAATGCATCAATCTCGGCTCCTTCACAGGCTTCGGATTCCTCCTGTAAGATTCCGATTCTCCGGGCGATCGCCGCCGCCGTCACCTTATGATCCCCGGTGATCATGACGGGACGGATTCCGGCTTTTTTGCAGGCCTCCACTGCCGCTTTTGATTCTTTGCGCGGCGGATCCATCATGGCGATCAAACCGAGGAAAATCAAATCCTTCTCTTCTTCTGGTGTCAACCGGGTGCCCATGGAAAGTTCTTTATAGGCAAATCCCAAAACCCGCAGTCCTTCCCTGGAAAATTCCTGGTTCTGTACCTCGATTTTCTTTCGATCTTCTCCGGTGAGATTCCGAATGGTTTCTTCGTCCTGAATCTGTGTGATCCGATGCAGCAGGACATCCACGGCGCCTTTTACCAGCAGGATTCTTTTTCCGTCCATCTGATGTACCGTGGACATTCTTTTTCGATCGCTGTCAAACGGATTTTCTTCCAGACGGGGATAGTCTTCTCTGATCTCCTGCGGTGAAACATCCAGTTTTATGGCCAGTGCAAGCAGTGCGGTTTCGGTGGGATCCCCGATTTCCACTCCGTCCGTGCAGGAAGCGTCGTTGCAGAGGATACTGCTCCATAAAAGCATCTTCTGCCGCGGCTGCGCTTTGTCAATCTTTTCCGCCGGGATGCGGCGTCCGTCCACATAGTAATCTTCCACCGTCATCCGGTTCTGTGTCAGTGTCCCGGTTTTATCCGAACAGATGACGGAAACGCTGCCTAATCCCTCCACGGCCTGCAGCTTTCGAATGATGGCATGTTCTTTTGCCATTTTCTGTGTCCCAAAGGACAATACAATAGTGACGATGGAACTCAATGCTTCCGGAATGGCGGCCACGGCCAACGCAACCGCAAAGAGAAATGCGTCCCCGGCTCTTCCGCCCCGCAACACCTGCACTCCATACAGGATTCCGCAGAAAATGAGAATCAATATGGAAAGTTTTCGACCGAACTGATCCAGGTTTCTCTGAAGAGGCGTCTGCTTTGCGACGGTATTTTTCAGCAGCCCCGCGATCTTTCCCATCTCTGTTTTCATCCCGATTTCCGTTACCAGAAAAGAAGCCCGGCCATATGTCACAAAACTTCCGGAATAGACCATATTCGTCCGGTCTCCAAGCGGAACTTCCCCGTCGATTTTTTCGGTATCTTTCTCGACGCCAAGACTTTCTCCGGTGAGTGCGCTTTCATCTATTTTCAGGCTGGCACATTCCAGGAGACGTCCGTCCGCCGGAACAAAATCTCCCGCGTCCAGCATTACAAGATCTCCCAGGGTCACTTCTGATGAGGGAACTTTTACCATCTGTCCTTCCCGCCATACTTTCGCTTCCGGGGCGGACAGCTTTTTCAAACTGCGCAGGGATTGCTCCGCTTTCAAAGTCTGTATGGTTCCCAATAACGCATTGACAGTGATCACAATCAAAATGACGACCGCGCTTTTTATGTCTCCCAGGAACCCGGATACGACAGCCGCTACAATCAGAATCCATACGAGAAAATCCCGGTACTGTTCCAGAAAAATCTGCCAGACAGATTTCCTCTTTTCTTCCAACAGTTCATTTGGCCCGTATGTTTCCTGCCGCTTCTGAATCTGTGCAGATGTGAGCGGCTCCGAAGAGCCGTTTATCTGCCGTCTTACTTCTTCCCCTGTACATTGATAATACGCATTCATCCAAAGACCTACCTTTCCTGATACAGCCGCCGCATTTCCATTTAAAAAGCGTGCTGCACAAACCCGTTTTTTCCATCGTGCAGTATTCTCCGCCGGACGATCTTCCGGCAGAATTCCCTGGGATACATTCTGAAAATTTCGGCAATATGTTTTGAATATGACAAACACAGCGCCGGTTTCCATCCTGTCCGGGGACATAAAAAAAGAAACCTTTACTGCACAAAATCATGCAATAAAAGTCTCACCATTTCAGCACGATACGGATGCAGAAGCATCGTATTGACGACATCGCGCACACATTTTTTGTGTTGGTTACTCCCTCTTACTGAAATTTACTATATGATATTTCCCCGCAGATGTCAAGATTTATTTGCACGATTCAAAAAGTGCCGATCACAGTTCCGCCTTCCGCCTCCCTGTTAAGATTCACAATCACAAACACTTTCGTTTATTTTTTCCTGTGACGGAAAAAACATACATGACTGTGTGAAAAATAAAAGATCAGCGCATCTTTTTGAAAACACAAATATATAGAAAATCAGCCGACGGAAATTTTTCCACATACGATGAGATACAAAAAAATCTGCGGCTAATCGCTTTGGGGATTAAAAAATGGCAGGAAAACGACAGATTCCTGCCCTCCGAAGCGTCGTATCCATAAAGATGAATGCAACGATATATCAGATGGCAGGAATGTCTGTTTTACAGCCCGTTTTTTAAGATACGGGAATCTTCCGCGGTACGATGATCTTTCTTGGACATTTTTCCGCACACACACCGCAGTTGGTACATTTGGACGCATCAATATGCGCCAGGAAATTCGTTACGGTGATGGCGCCTGCCTCACAATTCCGTTCGCAAAGTTTACAGCCGATACATCCCACAAGACAGACATCCATCAATGCTTTCCCCTTTTCATTGGAATTGCACTGTACAAATGTTTTCTGCTCATAAGGTACCAGTTCGATCAATTTCTTCGGACAGGCGGCAATACACTTTCCGCAGGCTTTACACTTTTCTTTGTCCACTACGGCGATCCCGTCCACCACATGAATGGCATCAAACGGGCAGGCCTTCACACAGGAGCCGTATCCCAGACAACCGTAATCACATCCTTTTGGCCCCGTATCCTGCATCATATGTACCATGGTACAGTCCTGAATCCCGTAATACGTATATTCTTCCTGGGCCTTCTCACAGGTTCCGGCACATTTCACAAAAGCGGTCATCCGCACCTGCTCTCCGGCTGATTGCCCCATAATCTCTCCGATTTTTTCCGCTACCGGCGCACCGCCCACCGGACAGGCTCCTACTTCCGCCTCGCCCTTTACGATAGCGGCCGCCAGACCGGAACAGCCGGCATACCCGCAGCCGCCGCAGTTATTCCCCGGAAGAACACCCAGGATGGCCTCCTCCCGTTCATCCACTTCCACGGCGAACGCCTTACCGGAAATTCCAAGGAAGACACCGATCAACAGTCCGGTTCCGCCAACAATGGCGGCAGCCAGTAAAATTCCTGTTACACTCATGCTTTTCTCCCCTCCTTAAATCAGCCCGGAAAATCCGAAGAACGCAATGGCCATCAGTCCGGCCGTGACCAGCACGATGGGCGTCCCCTGAAATGATTCCGTGATGTCATTGTATTCGATTTTTTCCCGGATTCCTGCCATCAGCACAATGGCAACAGTAAATCCAACCGCCGTCCCCACGCCGTATACGATTCCTTCCAGGATCGTGTAGGATCTCTGCACATTGGTCAAAGCCACTCCCAGCACGGCGCAGTTGGTCGTGATCAAAGGAAGATACACGCCCAGCGCGTTATAAAGCGGCGGCATGGCTTTTTTCAGAAACATCTCCACAAACTGTACCAGCGCCGCGATCACAAGAATAAAGACGATGGTCTGCAGATATTCCAGCTCTGTGGGAACCAGAAGAAACTTATAAATCACGCTGGTGACAAACGACGCGATGGTAATGACAAAGATGACCGCACCGCCCATCCCGCCGGCCGTTTTTACATTTTTGGAAACACCGAGGAAAGGACAGATCCCCAGGAACTGGCTGAGTACGACATTATTTACAAATGCGGAAGCTACCGCAATCAATAATAATTCTTTCATATCTTACCTCCTACTTTGCCTGTTCTGTATTTGTCGTCTGTTCTGTTTTCACACCGCAGACGGCCTTTTTTCCGCAGGATGCACAGTCCGTGCCGCATCCGATCAGCGCTGCATTTGGATCGCCTTTGGCCTGAGCGCGCTTTTTGGCCTTATTCTGCAGAGCCGTCAGACCGGCCAGCACGAAGAAGGCGCCCGGCGCCAGAATGAAAATGGTAATCGGCTCATAGGAAGACGGAAGAACCTGCACGTTAAAAGCCTTGCCGGAGCCCAGCAATTCCCGTACAATTCCGATCGCGGTCAGACCCACCGTAAAACCAAGCCCCATGCCGATTCCGTCAAAGACCGAGAGAAGCACCGGGTTCTTTGACGCATAGCTTTCGGCTCTTCCCAGAATAATACAGTTTACCACAATCAGTGGAATATAAAGTCCCAAAGACGCGTAAAGACTGGGAACAAACCCCTCCAGCAAGAACTGTACAATCGTAACAAAAGAAGCGACAACTACAATGAAGGCCGGAATACGCACGGAATCCGGTATAATCTTACGCAACATGGAAATCAACATATTCGACAGGACCAGTACCACTGTTGTGGAGAGTCCCATTCCGATCCCGTTGATTGCGGAAGTGGTCACCGCCAGTGTGGGACACATTCCCAGCATCAGAACGAAGGTAGGATTTTCTTTGATCAGGCCGTTGTACAGCCGCTCTGTATAATTATTCATTGCTGCTACCTCCTAACACATTCTGAAAATAAACCAGCGCGGAATTCACCCCATTGGTTACGGCGTTGGTGGTGATCGTCGCGCCGCTTAAAGCGTCGATCTTATCGTCCCCCTCTTCTCCGCTTTTGGTGTATGCAAACTTTTCTACCTGCTTCTCCTGGAATTGTTCTTTAAATTCCGGCTCTGTGGCTTTCATTCCAAGACCGGCCGTCTCACTGATGGTGAGGATCTCAATCCCCTTTACCGTACCGTCGGAAAGAATTCCCACGGAAAACTGAATATCGCCGCCATAACCCTCGTGGGAGGTAACGGTAACCACATAACCAATCTCTGCACCGGATGCGTCTTCCGCCACGGCGACTTCGACAATCTCGTCACTTTCATACCCGGCTTCCTGTAATACCTTGCCTGCTTCTGTCCCGTCAAATGCCTCATAAACCGCAAAGGAAGAGGCGTCTGCAAGAACGGTCTTGTAGGCTTCCTGTTTCGCATTTTCCTTGGACTGCGCGATGGGCGCTTTGGTGATATCGTAAACCAGCCCGAGAAGACAGCCGGCCACCACGGTAATCACAGTCAGAATGAGCGTGTTTTTTACTATCTTATTCATTATCTCTCTCCTCCTTTACCAAATGGTTTGGGAAGAGTCACCTTTTCAATCAACGGAACCAGAAGGTTACTGATGATGATCGCATAGGACACTCCCTCTGCCGAACCTCCGAAGAGACGGAACAATCCGGTAAGCACTCCCAGGCAGACTCCATATACAATCTGCCCGCTCTTCGTAATCGGGGACGTGACATAATCGGTCGCCATAAACCAGGCACCGAGCATCAGACCGCCTCCGCAGAGATGCGCGGTGATGTATTGTGGATCCACCCCATGTCCGCCGAACAGACAGATAAAAATTACGAAAGACAGAATATAGGTCCCCGGAATACGCAGATCAATGATTCCCAACAGCAATAACAACATCGCTCCCAGCATAATGGCCAGTACGGAAGTCTCTCCGATGGTTCCCCGGATGGTTCCCAGCAGCATGCTCATGGAATTGACCGCTTCCCCTGCTTTTAACTCTGCCAGCGGCGTAGCGCCGGTCACACCGTCGTATACAAAATAAGTCATCCGTCCGGTAAAAGAAATCAGAAGAAAACACCGGGCGCCCAGAGCCGGATTCATAAAATTCTGTCCCAGGCCGCCAAACAACTGCTTTACAACCAGAATTGCAAATACCGAGCCAAGCGCTCCCATCCAGAGCGGCAGCGTGGGCGGTAAGTTCAGCGCCAGTAAAAGTCCTGTCACTGTTGCACTGAAATCCTTTATTGTAATCGGCTTTTTCATCAGTTTCTCATATATGTATTCCGTCAGTACCGCCGTACCTGTGGTAACCACAACAAGCAGCCATGCATTCTCATGTCTGAAATTATAGATTCCAAAAAAAGTTGCCGGCAACAGTGCGATCACTACCCACAGCATAATATTGCTGGTTGTCACCTTATCCCGGATATGCGGGGAGGATGATACGTTTAATTTTCCATTCACTGTTCTCTCACCTCTTTTATTTCTTCTTTTTATTCGCCAGAGCAATCTTCCGCATGGAACCGATGGACTGCTTTAACGGACGCTTTGCCGGACAGACATAGCTGCAGGAACCGCATTCCACACACTCCAGCCCGTTCTGTGCCGTAAAGGTTTCCTCGTCATGACGCTCCGCATAATCTGCCAGTCTGGACGGTATAATCCGGCTGGGACATATCTCCACGCAGCGGCCGCAGTTGATACAGGGGGTACTGGTACATTCCTCCACCGTATCTTTTTGAAAAGCCAGAATCGCAGAGGAAGTCTTCGTAACTGGTGTATCCAGTGTAATCATGGCAAATCCCATCATCGGACCGCCGGAAATCACCTTTTTTGGTTCCTTTTTGAATCCGCCTGCCGCTTCGATCAGCTCCTGCTGGCAGGTTCCCAGGAGAACTTTGAAATTTCCCGGTTTTTCCACCGCGTCCCCACTGACCGTTACGATCCGCTCCGTCAGAGGACGGCCGTCTATCACTGCATGATGAATTCCGATCAAAGTCTCCACATTATCTACAATGCAGCCGGCGTCTGCCGGAAGCATGGTGGAGTTAATGGCCCTTTTTGTCAATGCGTAAATCAACTGACGTTCCGCTCCCTGCGGATATTTGGTCTGCAAAGCCTTCACTTCCATACGCGGTTCGTCTTTTGTGGCTTCCTTCAGTTTCGCGATACAGTCCGGCTTATTGTCTTCCACACCGAAAATACCTTTTGCCCCTTCAAACAGAGACAATACCACGCGCATTCCGCTGACCAGTTCCTCAGTGTTTTCCAACATTCTCCGGTAATCGGCAGTAATATAGGGTTCACATTCCGCGCAGTTTGCAATAATATATTCTATTTTATCCGGTTCTTTTGGGGATAACTTGACACGGGTAGGGAATCCGGCTCCCCCCATCCCCACAATCCCAGCCTCTCCAATGGCCTGCAGCACGTCTTCCCGGCTCATCTCTTCCAGAGACTTTCCGGCAGCATACTCGACCTCGTTGTATTCGCCGTCATTCTCAATGACGATACAGTCCACATTACTGCCTGTGGGATTGAGGTGCTTTTCGATCGCTTTTACGGTTCCAGATACGGACGCATACACAGGTGCAGAAACAAATCCGCCGGCCTCCGCAATCTTCTGGCCTTTTAACACGTGATCCCCCTTCTTCACAACGGCCGTTGCCGGAGCGCCGATGTGCTGGGAGAGCGGATATACCAGATTCCCCTGGGGCAATACATCTGTGATCGGCTGATCTTTCGCCAGGCTTTTGCCGTCATCCGGATGGATTCCGCCTTTAAAAGTCAAAAGTCCCATTTTCTCATCCTTCCTTTCTTCTTTTCACAGCAGCTTCGAAAAACTACTATTTTCACATGATATTATTCTACAAGAGTTTGTATACAAAATCCAGTGATTTTCGCATTTTTTTTGTATCTTTCGAGAAACATCTTGTCGTTTTTTTAACACTCCTGACAGGCTTTTCACAGAGACTTTGAAATATGCCGCAGCACACAAAAAAACCGCTTCCGGCAGCTTTTTTGCATACTATGGTATAAAAAACAGACGGAAAAATTCCGTCTGTTTTTAAGATTCGATCCTATTCTGTTGTTATTCTTCATCCTCTGCGGACTCTGCCATCTCAATGGCTTTCATACTCAGACTAATCTTTTTCTCGCTCTCATTCAAATCTACGATCTTTGCGGTAATCTCCTGTTCGATTGCAAGTACGTCTGACGGTTTTTCCACATGTGCACGGGAAATCTGGGAGACATGAAGCAATGCGTCCACTCCCGGCGCCAGTTCCACAAATGCGCCGAAATCAGTCATACGCGCCACCTTGCCTGTAATCACGGAACCTACGGCGAAATCTTCCGCGGCATGCGCCCATGGATTCGTCTCCGGGAACTTCAGACTCAATGCCACTTTCGTATCATTGATATCTTTTACGAGAACCTTCAGACTATCTCCTACTTTGAATACCTTCTTCGGATTCTCTACTCTTCCCCAGGACATCTCGGAAATATGCAGCAGTCCGTCCACACCGCCTAAGTCTACGAACGCACCGAAGTCCGTCACATTCTTCACAATACCCTCAATGGTATCCCCGATCTGCAGACGTGCAAACAATTCTTTCTGCTTCTCTGCACGCTCTGCAACCAAAAGCTGCCGTCTGTCTCCGATCACACGGTTTCTTCTCGGATTGAACTCGCTGATCACGAATTCAATCTCCTGTCCGTCATACTTGCTCAGATCCTTTTCGTAAGAATCGGATACCAGGCTCGCCGGAATAAATACCCGTACTCCCTCCACTTCTGCGCAGAGTCCACCGCCGAGAATCTGAGTAACCGTCGCTTTCAGCACTTCTTTATTTTCAAAAGCTTCTTTCAGTCTTTCATTACTCTTTTCAGCAGCCAGTCTCTTATAGGTCAGCAAAACCTGTCCCTCGCCGTCGTTTACCTTCAACACCTTCACCGTCATGGTATCTCCGGCAGAAACAACCGTCGTCAGATCCAGTGAAGAATCATTGGAATATTCATTCTTTGTAATGATCCCGTCTGCTTTATATCCGATATTCAGGATAATCTCGTCGGGTTTCACGTCTATGACAGTTCCCTCTACGACCTCTCCGTTATGAATTGTTTTGAATGACTCGTCTAACATCTGTTCAAAAGATAACTCTGACATTATTTTGAACCTCCTCAATTATATTGTTGGGCGTGGATGCCCCTGCTGTAATACCTACTGTTTCCACTGACCCTAATTGATTCAAATTCAAATCGTCGAGTGTCTGTATGTAGTACGTATCTTTACATGCATCTGCACATATTTCAAATAACTTTTGAGTGTTGGAACTGTGCTTGTCGCCAATCACAATCATTGCATCCACCTGTTCCGCAATGCTCCTGGCTTCCGTCTGCCGTTCTTTGGTCGCATTGCAGATTGTATTTAAAACAACTATATCATAACTCTTTTCTGAAATAATTTCAACTAAATCTTGAAATTTATTGTAATTAAATGTCGTTTGTGCCACAATACAGACTTTCTTTTCCGGATTTATGGAAAGGGTGGGAATGTCTTCCGCATTTTGTACAATCGCCGCATCCTTCCCCGCCCATCCGCGGATTCCCTGCACTTCCGGATGATTTGGGTTCCCGATGATCACGATAAAATGTCCCTGTCCGCTTTCTTTTTTTACAATAGTGTGGATCTTTTTTACAAAGGGGCAGGTAGCGTCTACCACCGAAAGATGCTTTGCTTCCAATTTGTCGTAGATTCGCTTTTCCACTCCATGAGAACGGATAATCACGGTTCCCTCTGTTACCGCGTCCAGTTCTTCCTCTGTGCGCAGAACAGTCACCCCTCTTTGCTGCATGTCCTTGATGACTTCTTCATTATGAATGATGGGACCGTACGTATAAATTTTTTCTCCTTTTTTCCGGGCAAGCTGTTTATAAACCTTCTCCACTGCCCGCTTCACTCCAAAACAAAATCCCGCGGTTTTTGCGACTCTTAGTTCCATAGGCTTTCTCCTAATCCCGTATCTATTTGTCCGGTTTTACCGGCACAGGCGGATAATCTCTTCCACCACCTGGGGGATGGTCATATCGGAACTGTCAATCAAAACGGCATCCGCCGCCTGACACAGAGGCGCCGTTTCCCGATTCATGTCCCGTGCATCCCGTGCGGCGATATCTTTTGCAATTTCTTCATAATCGCAGGAGATTCCTTTTTCGGTCAGTTCCGCATATCTGCGCTTTGCCCGTGTCTCCACGCTGGCCGTCAGATAAACTTTCACGTCTGCGTGAGGCAAAATATGAGTGCCGATATCCCGGCCATCCATAATCACATCCTGTTCTCTGGCCAGGGAACGCTGTAATTCCAGAAGTTTCTCCCGGACTTCTGGAATGGGAGAGGTCCTGGAAGCCATATTTCCCACTTCCTCCGTGCGAAGTATGGAAGTCACGTTCTCCTGGTTGAGATAGACCTGCTGTACCCCCTTCTCATAAGCGATCCCAACCTGCGCATCCGCGCAGGCTTCGATGATCGCATCCGTATCTTCGGGCGAAAGCCCTTTCTTTAGAAAATGAACAGCCAGCGCACGGTACATCGCGCCGGTATCCACATAAATATATCCTTTCTCTTTTGCAACCAGTTTTGCAATGGTACTTTTTCCGGCTCCGGCCGGTCCGTCAATCGCTACATTATATCCCATCTCTATGTCTCTCCTGTCCGTTATTCTTTCTCCTGCCTGTTTCTGTCGTCAGGTGGCAATATTATACCGTTTTCTTATCCCTTTTTTGCGGATCTGTTTTTTCAATACTGCTTCCGGCCATATATCCCGTAGACCATGCGATCTGCAGATTGAATCCGCCGGTCAGCGCGTCCAGATCCAGAATTTCCCCTGCAAAATAAAGCCCTTTTACACGGCGGGATTCCATCGTTTTCGGATCCACCGCTTTGACGCTGACGCCGCCTTTCGTGATAATGGCTTCCGAAAATCCCCGCAGCCCGGTTAATGTCATGCGGAAATCTTTGATCAGTCCGGCAAAATGCCGCCGTTCGGCGCGCGAAATCTCATGCACTTTCTTTTCCGGCGGAATTTGGCTAAGTTCCAGCATCACAGGTCTCAATTTTGCAGGAAACAAAGACTCCGCCGCATTTTTAAATTGTTTGTTTCTGTTTTTTTCGAATTCCCGCAGAATTCTTTGATCCATCTGCTCCGCCGACAACGCCGGTTTCAGATCAATTTTCAATGTCAGTTCCTTCTTCCGCAGCGATTTTCCAATGATACTGCTGGCGCTGAGAATCACCGGGCCGCTGACGCCGAAATGGGTAAATAACATTTCACCGAATTCTTCATATAACTTCTTCTTCCCATCCAGCACACATACGTTTACATTGCGCAGAGACAATCCCTGCAGTTCTTTTGCATACCACTCTTTTACTTCCAGGGGAACCAGAGAGGGAATACATTCCGTCACCGGATGCCCCAGCGTCCTGGCAAAACGATACCCGTCCCCGGTGGAACCGGTGGACGGGTAAGACCGCCCTCCCGTTGCGACGATACAGGCGTCTCCCGGTATTGCTCTTCCATTTTGGAGCAGCACTTCCAAAAAACGACCGTCCTTTGCACAGACTTCTTTCACCTCGCTGTGCAGCAAAACGGAAACGCCCAGCCGTTCCAATTCCCCGGAAAGGACGCGAATGACATCCGAAGAATGATCGGAGTACGGGAATACCCGGTCCCCGCGTTCTGTTTTGAGTTTTAGTCCCCGCTCTTCAAAAAATGCCATAGTCTGTTCATTACTAAATCCATAAAACGCACTGTATAAAAAACGGGGATTTTCCACCACGGACGCGAACAGGGTATCCATGTCCCCCGCATTGGTAAGGTTACATCTTCCCTTTCCGGTGATGAAAAGTTTCTTTCCCAGTTTTTCATTTTTTTCCAACAGTTCTACCTGATGTCCGTTCTGTGCCGCCGCGATTGCCGCCATCATCCCGGCGGCGCCGCCGCCCACTACGATTACTTTACTCATCCCCACATTCCTTTTCTTCCAGGACCTGTACCTGTTCCAGCTCATCGCTGCTGTATACCTGATATTCCCCCCAGAGACGTTCCAGCGTCTCCAGAGTAGAGACCACCTCTTTTTGCTTCTTCATACAAAGCGCCACCACCAACGCATTGATCACACTTAAGGGGGCCACCAGGGAATCCACCACCGAAGCCATATCACTTCGTGCGATCAGATTGCAGGAAGAATATAAATTCATCGGCGAATGTACACTATCCGTCAGCGTGATCACTTTCGCTTTCCGGTTGCTGGCAAATTCCAGTGCTTTCAGGGTACGGACCGAATATCTGGGAAAACTGATTCCAATAAGCACATCCTCCTCATTGATCCGGATCAATTGTTCAAAAATCTCACTGGAACTGTTCGTATGGATCTGTATCACCTGCTCACAGACCAAATGCAGATAGAAACTCAAAAAAGAGGCCAGCGGCGCGCAGCTTCGGATTCCGATGATATACACTTTTTTGGCTTTCAGAATCGTGTCAATGGCCAGATCAAACGCTTTTTGGTCGATGGAGTCTAACGTCAGTTTGATTTTTTCAATATCCGACTGCAGCACATTTTTCAGAATTTCTGATTGGCTGATCCTGCCATATGTTACCTCCATCCGCTGAATGGAATTCAACCGGTTCAAAACCAATTCTTCCAACGCTTTTTGGAAGCCCGGATACCCTTTATATCCAAGCTGGACAGCAAAACGCACCACCGTGGACTCGCTCACTCCCACAATCTCTCCCATTTTTGCCGCCGTTAAAAATACCGCTTTATCATAATTGGCCGTCACGAAATCCGCCAGACGTTTCTGTCCCTTGCTCAGACGCGCGTACTGCGCTTCTATCCGCCCGAGCAGTTCTTTCGTACCATTTCCACTCATACTACATTTCTCCGGGTTTTCTTTTTCTTGCTTATATTGCTCTCGTATATTTTCTCAGCCATTTCTGCTCTTCCTTTGTCAAATATGGACCGATTGTTTCATATACTCTTTGATGGTAGACGTTCAAAAGAGACTTTTCCTCTTCCGTCATCAAAGCCGGTTCCAGCGCATCCAGATCAATGGGCACACAGGTGAGAACTTCAAAACGCAGGAATTGTCCGTATGCATTCTTTTCATCCGCACAGACGAGGAGTTCATTTTCAATCCGTATCCCGTGGGAATTCTCGATATAAATACCGGGTTCGTCCGTGAGCACCATATGGACTTCCAATGGACAGGGTGCTTCCCCTCCGGGGGCGGTCCGCCAGGAAATTCTTGCCGGTCCCTCATGAATATTTCCCAGATATCCCACTCCATGTCCGGTTCCATGATTGTAGTTCAATCCCTGTCTCCAGAAAGGCGCTCTTGCCGCATAGTCCAGATTTTCCCCCGTACAGCCATACGGGAATTTCGCATCGGCAAGGCACAGCATGGCACATACTGCTGTGGTGAAATGCCTGCCTTCCTCTTCTGTAAGGCGCCCCAGGGCCACGGTGCGGGTGATATCCGTGGAACCCTCCATATAATGTCCGCCGGTATCCATTAAAAGCAGCCCTTCCGGCTTCAATTCCACATTCGTCTCTTCATCACACGAATAGTGTACAATGGCGGCATGTTCTTTATAGGCGCAGATAGGTGCAAAACTGGGCCCCAGGAAATGTGGCTGCATCCTGCGGAATTCCTCCAGTCTGGCCGACACGCATAACTCGGTCATTTCCATTTCTTCTTTGAATGCCTGTTCTTTCAGCCAGTACAAAAATTTCGTGTGTGCAATTCCGTCTTTGAGATGCGCTTTGCGAAGATTGTCGACTTCCACCGGATTTTTGATTGCTTTCATCCGAAGAATCGGACTTTCCCGTTCCACGATCCGTACAGTGGAGGGAATATTCCGAAATAACGTATAATTTACCTGTCCGGGATCCAAAAGAAGCGATTCTCCCGCTGAAAATTGTCGCATCCGTTCATAAATTCCTTCATAAGGATATACGATAACTCTCTCTTTTTCAAGCGTATTTTGGATTTCTTCGGAAAGTTTTCGGACATCGGTATACAATTCCACCTTTTCTTTTTGAATCACTGCGTAGGAAAGGAGAAGCGGACAGTAGGCCACATCCGCCCCCCGGATATTGAGCAGCCATCCGATCTCGTCCAGGGCGGTTATCAAAAAAGCATCCGCCTGGTGTTCTTCCATAACCCGGCGTACCCGTTTTAGTTTGCTTTCCACGGTTTCTCCGGCATAGGAAAGATCCAGCGAAAAAGCGGGTGCATCCGAAAGCGCGGGACGTTCTTCCCAAAAACGATCAATCAAATCCTGCTCATACGCCACCCATCCGCCTTTCGACTCTGCAATCTCCGCGAATTTACGTCCCTGCTCCATCCCTACCGTTCGCCCGTCAAACCCGATCACACCTCCGGAGGGCAGCGCCTGTTTTAAGAATGTCTGAATCGTCGGCACTCCTTCTTCCCCGGATTTCTGCAAAAGGATTTCCGTTCCTTCCAGTTCCTGCGCTGCCTGGAGAAAATATCGGCCGTCTGTCCAAAGCCAGGCGCCTTCCTGCGTCACCACAGCGGTTCCGGCGGAACCAGTAAAACCAGTTAGAAATTTTCGGGCTTCAAAATGTGCCCCCACATATTCGCTTCCGTGATAATCTGCCGTCGGCACAAGATAAATCTGGATCCCCTGCTCTTTCATGCATTCCCGCAGCTTTTGTATCCGCTCTTTTTCCTGCATTTTTCCTCCAACCTTTCCATTTCAAAATCCACACGGAAAACCCGTTACCGACGGTTTTTCCGCATATCGTGCTTCCTGAACCACTCATGTTCAAGAAGATATGGCATAAAGAAACCGAAGCCGTATTTCTCCTGGAAAACCGGCCCCGGTTTTACTTTATCGCCGGAAACACATCCTCTTTTTCACATATCCTATACCGGATAGGAACCGTTCTCGGTATCTGCCACTTTGGCGTCTACCTTTGTCTGCTGTGCTTCTCTGTATTTGAAATAATCCACCGCCACCTGCGGGAACAATGCATAACTCAGCACATCTTCATCCTGCTGAATCCACTGTGCACATTCTTTGCGCAGGGTATCCAATTCGTCCGGAATCAGATCTGCCGGACGGCAGGTGATGATCTCTGCATCTTCTCCGATGACTTTTTTCTGTACTTCCGGATTGAAGGGTTTGGCTGTTGCACCGTATTTTCCGGTCAGCACGTCCTTTGTCTCCTTTGTCGCCATCTTGTAACGTTCTCCCATCAATACGTTGAACACAGCCTGTGTTCCCACAATCTGGGAAGACGGAGTAACAAGCGGCGGCTCGCCAAGATCTTTTCTTACGCGCGGTACTTCTTCCAGCACATCATAGAACTTGTCTTCCGCACCCTGTTCCTTCAACTGGCTGGTCAGATTGGACAGCATACCGCCAGGCACCTGATAAAGAAGCGTCTTAATGTTGACACCCATATTCTTCGGATTTAATAATCCGCTCTCCAGCGCCTCATCACGGATTGGCCGGAAGTAGTCGGCAATCTCGGACAGCAGATTCTGATCCAGTCCGGTGTCGTATGGAGTTCCCTTGAAGGTTTCCACCATAACTTCTGTTGCAGGCTGGGAAGTTCCCAGTGCAAACGGAGACATGGCGGTGTCAATGATATCTGCGCCGGCTTCCACGGACTTCAGATACGTCATAGCGCCCACGCCGGACGTATAATGGGTGTGCATCTCAATCGGAATATCCACCGCTTCCTTCAATGCGGTTACCAGCTCGGTAGATTGATACGGACACAACAGACCTGCCATATCCTTGACACAGATGGAATTGGCGCCCATGTCTTCGATTCTCTTTGCCAGATCCATCCAGTATTCCAGTGTATAGGCATCCCCCAGCGTATAGGACATGGCAACCTGCGCATGTGCCTTTTCCTTATTGGCTGCGGTGACTGCCGTCTGCAGGTTCCGGATATCGTTCATACAGTCAAAGATTCGGATGATATCAATTCCGTTTGCAACGGACTTCTGCACAAAATACTCCACCACATCATCCGCATACGGACGATAACCGAGAATGTTCTGTCCACGGAACAACATCTGCAGTTTGGTATTCTTAAAGCCGTCACGGAACTTCCGAAGCCTTTCCCACGGGTCTTCTTTTAAGAAACGTAAGGAAGCGTCAAATGTAGCTCCGCCCCAGCATTCTACGGCATGATAGCCGACTTTGTCCATCTTCTCCACAATCGGCAGCATCTGTTCTGTTGTCATTCTTGTGGCAATCAGGGACTGATGCGCGTCACGCAGAATTGTTTCTGTTATTTTCACTGGTTTCTTTGCAATATCTGCCATTTATTTTTCCTCCATTTTTTTACTTCACACCAAAGATTGCCATAAAGGTTCCGGCTGCAACCGCGGTTCCGATTACCCCTGCCACATTGGGTCCCATTGCATGCATCAGCAGGAAGTTGGTCGGATCTGCTTCCGCGCCGACTTTCTGGGATACACGTGCCGCCATGGGAACTGCGGATACGCCGGCAGAACCGATCAACGGATTCACTTTCCCTCCGGTGGCCTTGCACATAATCTTTCCGAACAGCACGCCGGCCGCCGTACCAAAAGCAAAAGCAATCAGTCCCAGTGCAACGATCTTCAGCGTACTCCAATTCAAAAATGCTTCCGCGCTGGTAGTCGCGCCAACCGACGTTCCAAGCAAAATTACGACAATATACATCAATGCATTAGAAGCAGTATCTGACAACTGTCTTACTACACCGCATTCTTTAAACAGATTTCCCAGCATCAGCATACCAACCAATGGCGCCGTAGTCGGAAGAATCATGCAGACTACAATGGTTACGATGATCGGGAACAGAATCCGTTCCAATTTGGAAACCGGGCGAAGCTGATCCATCTTGATCTTCCGTTCCTCTTCTGAGGTCATCAGTTTCATAATCGGCGGCTGAATGATCGGAACCAGCGACATATAGGAATAAGCCGCTACCGCAATCGGTCCAAGAAGCGCTGTCTGCTGCAACTTTCCTGCCAGGAAAATAGAAGTCGGACCATCCGCTCCACCGATAATGGAAATCGCCGCCGCCGCCTTATCGGAGAATCCCATAGCCATGGCACCCAGATAGGCTGCAAAAATTCCAAACTGCGCTGCCGCACCGAGAAGGAAACTCTTTGGATTGGCAATCAACGGTCCAAAGTCTGTCATGGCGCCCACACCCATAAAGATCAAGGACGGCAGAATGGACCATTCATCCAGCACATAAAAATAGTAAAGAAGTCCGCCTGTTCCGCTCGCGGCGTCTTCCGCATGCAGCATGATATCCGGATAGATATTCACAAGCAGCATACCAAAGGCAATCGGAACAAGCAACAGCGGCTCGAAGCCGTGTCTGATTGCTAAATATAGGAACACACACGCAACGGCGATCATAATCAGATTTCCCCATGTAAGGTTCATAAAAGCCGTCTGCTGAATGAGGTTTCCTAACGTATTTGAAATATATTCCATTTGTCAAACCTCCGTATTTACACTAGTTTAATGTAGCCAACACTGCTCCTGATTCTACGGGATCACCGACCGCCACATCAATACTAGCCACGGTTCCTGCCTCCGGGGCAACTACCGGGATCTCCATCTTCATAGCCTCGATGATCACAACGGCATCACCGGCCTGTACACTCTGTCCTACATTCGCTTCAATCTTGAATACCTTGCCGGCTGCGCCTGCTTTTACCTGAATGCCTCCTGCGCCCGCCGCTGCTTTTGGCGCTGCTGCCGGTACTGCCTTGGGTGCCGCCACCGGGGCTGCCGCTCTTGGCGCCGCTGCGGGAGCACCGCTTCCGTTCTCTTCCACCGTTACATCATAGACATTGCCATTTACTGTGATTGTATAATTTTTCATGTTCAAATCTCCTCCTGATTTCTTTTCCATCCGCACGGCCGGTTCTCTTTCTCCGTTCCCATGTTTCAAAATGTCCGACCGCTTTGGTTCTTACCATTTATTTGACTTTCTTCTCCGAATAGAGCGGACAATAAAACCATCCGTTGTTGTTCCCTCTGCCGCCGCAATAGCCGCCGCAATGACGGCAATTAATTCGCTGTCGTCTGTCTGCACCGCCGCCGGCGCCGCTGCTGCAGGCTGCGGTATGGAAGGAGCCGGCGCCGCCGCTTCCTTCTTCCGGAATTTTGCTTCCAGTGCCGGAATTTGCTTAAAGAGGGAGATGATAAAGGAAATGAAAATCAACACGACAAATACGGTTCCCATTCCCAAAATCGTATTTAATCCCGCTTTCTTCAGAATCTCTCCGGTAGAGTATGACGCGTTAATCGTCAGGCTTTCCAGGTTTCCTTCCTCATTGAAAGAAAACTGCATCTCTCCGGAACGCTCTTCTGCCGTAACCGATGCCGTCAGCATCACGCCGGTATTGGATTCCTCCATGGTATACTCCCCGAACTCCTGGAAATTGCCGCACTCCTTCAATCCGGCATTCCATGCATCAATCATGGTACGGAAATCATCTGCCTCAATGGGCAGGCCTACCATCATTAATGTATAGTTCAAAGAATAATCGGACATGGATTGATACTGCTCCATCTCCTCGGCGGACATACTACTGAAGTTCATTACGATTGCATCTGCATACTGTTCCAGCGTTGTCTGATCATAAGGTTCTTTTTCTTCTGACTTGCTGCCGCATCCCGCAAGACTGAAAATAAGGAGCAGGGCAAGCCCTATTAAACTTAATTTTTTCTTCACTTCGCCTCACCTCACTAAACCGTACCGTGCTTTTTGTCCGGACGATTCTCTCTTTTTGTGAACAGCATCTCGAAGGCGCCGATCACATATTTTCTGGTGTCCGCAGGTTCGATGATCGCATCCACATATCCTCTTCTTGCTGCAGACTTGGGACTGGACTGCAATTCTTTGTAAGCAGCCGCTTTCTCTTTGAGGACTTCTGCGTCCGCATCCGCATACATGATCTTGGCAGCCAGCGCGGCATCCATCATTCCGATCTCTGCTGCGGGCCATGCATATACCATATCTGCCCCGATGGACTTACTGTTCATTGCGATGTACGCACTTCCGTACGCTTTGCCTACAATAATATTGACTTTCGGAACTGTCGCATTCGCAAAAGCATAGGTCAGCTTTGCCACATTTTTTGCCATATCTTTTTCGGATTCTTTTGTCGCCTCGTACCCTGTGACATTGGTCAACGTCAATACCGGAATGGAAAATGCATCACAGAAGTTCAGGAAGTCTACGGCTTTTTTACATCCGTCCACCGTCAGTACGGAATCAAAACTTTCAGCGTTCCCCTCTGCATCATAGATCCTGGAACGATTTGCAACCGCCCCCACCGTCATGCCGTTGAGACGGATAAATCCGGTTACCATCTCTTTTGCATATTCCTTCTTTGTCTCAAAAAAGATATGACTGTCAGAAATCTCTGCCAGTGCAATTCCGGTGTCTTCCGCCGCGTTTGCCAGGTCCGCACAGACACGGTTCAGATCATCCATGCACTCTCCATAAGAATTATCGTCTTCATTATTCGCCGGAATCATGCCGATCAAAGCACGGATCTGCTCCAGAATCTCTCCTTCGGTTCCGATTCCGTCCACCAGACCGCTTGTCTCACTCTGATAAGCCGCGCTGGATGTATCACATTTGGAAATCTCGTTGCCTTCCAATGCATTCGGAGAATTTACGAATAATTTTCCTTCTTTACTCTCCATAAATGTAAAATCTGTCAACCCTGGCACTACTGCAAGACCACCGCCGCACATTCCGAAAATTGCCGTAATCTGAGGTACCACACCGGACGCCATGGATTGTCTGTAATACAGACTTCCAAATGCTTCCAATGCATCCGTTGCTTCCTGCAGTCTCAATCCGGCACAATCCACCAGGCCGATTACCGGTGCACCCATCTTCATGGCCATATCATAAATCCCGACGATCTTTTTTGCATGCATCTCGCCGACCGCGCCTTTCAATACGGTTGCATCCTGGCTGTATACATAAACCAGATTCCCGTCAATCACTCCGTAACCGGTAATGACACCATCGGACGGAGTCTCTTTTGCCTGCAGGTTGAAATCGGTGCTTCTCGCTGTCACAGCGCCGCCGATCTCAACAAAGCTTCCCTCGTCAAGCAGTGCGGCAATTCTTCTGCTTGCTGAGTTTCCTGTTGCATTGTAGCTCATACTTTAGCCCTCCATATAAATAATTTGTATAAATTATACCAAAATTTTTGCCTATTTTAGTATATCCCACCTGGACAAAAAATTCAATCAATAAAAAGAAAATTTTGTCATTCTTTTCCCACTTTTCGGAAATGCTGCCGGCAGCTTGGGTTTTTCCGCATACTATGGCAGAAAAACAGATGGATACATCTTTATGTTTCCGGTTGTATGTATCCATCTGTTTTTTTGCATTGTGATCTGACACTGTGGGCAGAACCGGTGGAAAACCTGGCTTATTTCCGATTTCGGAACTGTACCGGTGTCAATTGATACATCTTCTTAAAAATACGGTTAAAATGTTCTACATTCTGATATCCCACAGACTCCGCGATACTTTCCACTGTTGCGTTGCTGCTCTTCAACATGGCTCTTGCTTTTTTCATACGGACCTTTTTCAGGATATCCCCGAAAGTCATTCCTGATTTTTCTTTGATATATTTGGAAAGATATGGTTTCGACAGGAAAAACTCTTCCGACAGATCATCCAGCGTCACCGTCTTATAATTTGCGTAAATATAATTGGTGATCTGCAGAAGCCTTGCGTCTTTGCTTTCTTCTTTATTTTTAATCTCCTCAATCTTGTTGACGGCTACTTCCAGTGCGGCGATGGAGGCCTTGATGATATCCGCGTCGATTCCAACACCCCAGTATTTTTTCTCGTTGCAGATAATTCCCACATAAGCAACCGCTTTGGATGAGGAACCTTTTGTCATAGAATGCTCTTCATAAAATGCCAGTTCATAACTGATATCGAAATAGTGCTTGATGGCATTGCTCACCGCGTCCAGACGTCCGTTCCCGACACCGGTAATCACCTGCTGTTTTCCGGCGTGCCCCATAGTCACGGTCGCCACGATGCCGTCCTCCTGTTTAAAATGGCATTCGTCGATGGTAAACAGATTTTTTACATTAATATAGTGATCCTCGAAGATATGGTATACCCAATCCGGGGACAACTCCTTGTGCGCTTTGTCGGAAACATCTTTGACCAGATAGCCCACTTCCTCCCGCATTTTTTCCGGCAGGCTGATCCCGAAGTTCTGCTTTAAGATGTAATTTACGCCGCCTTTTCCGGACTGGCTGTTGATTCGGATGACATCGGAATCATACCGGCGTCCCACATCTTTCGGATCAATGGGCAGATAGGGAACACACCATTTTTCTGTTTTCCCTTCCTCTTTCCAGGTCATTCCTTTTGCGATGGCATCCTGATGGGAACCGGAGAACGCCGTAAATACCAACTCTCCGGCATAAGGCTGTCTGGGCGAGATGTGCATTCCGGTCAGGCGTTCATACACTTCACTGATCTCGCTCATATTCGAAAAGTTTAACTGCGGATCGACGCCGTGGGAAAATAAATTCATAGCCAGCGTAATCACATCCACATTCCCGGTCCGCTCCCCGTTCCCGAACAAGGTTCCTTCGATCCGGTCCGCCCCGGCCAGAACGCCTAATTCCGCAGTGGCCACGCCGGTTCCCCGGTCATTGTGGGGATGCAGGCTGATGATGGTATTTTCCCGGTATTTCATGTACTTATGGAAATATTCCACCTGACTCGCAAACACATGCGGAATCGCATTTTCCACCGTCGCCGGCAGATTGATGATGGCTTTTCGCTCCCTGGTAGGCTGCCAGACATCCAGCACGGCATTACACACTTCCATGGCATAGTCCATCTCTGTTCCGGAAAAGCTTTCCGGGCTGTATTCAAACGTAAAGTTTCCTTCTGTCTCATCTGCCAGTTTTTTCAAAAGTACCGCTCCGTCAACGGCAATCTGTTTGACCTGTGCTTTATCTTTTTGGAACACCTGCTCTCTCTGTGCCACCGAAGTAGAATTGTATACATGTATTATTGCATGGGGCGCTCCTTCTACCGCCTCAAATGTCCGCTTGATAATATGTTCTCTCGCCTGTGTCAGCACCTGGATTGTCACATCATCCGGAATCATATCTTTTTCAATCAAAGTACGCAAAAACTGATACTCCGTTTCCGAGGCCGCCGGAAATCCGACTTCGATCTCTTTAAATCCGACGTCCACAAGCAATTGGAAAAATTCTACTTTTTCTTCCAGGCTCATAGGCTCAATCAACGCTTGGTTTCCGTCCCGCAAATCCACACTGCACCAGGTGGGGGGCTGTTCAATATGATCCTTTTTTACCCAGTCATAGCATTCCACCGGCGGCATAAAATAAGTACGTTCGTATTTTTCGTAATTCTTCATTGTAAGCACTCCTTATATTTTATCAATTTTATTGTTCTTTTTTACTTTTCCTATACTATCATAGATGTACACCGGAATCCAGTGTTGAAATTAATCATTTTTATTGATATATTTTAACTTCCCAGAAATATTTCCAGAACTCTTTTCATGCACCACGAGAAATCCCGGACTTCCACCGACTCTGCAGTGACAATACGTTCGGTAAATAAAACTTCTTCCCCCAGCTTATATATCACTTTTCCCACAGGATCCCCCTGAAAAACCGGCGCCGTAAGCTGTGTCTCCTCCTCTACGGAAACCTGTACAGCCTCGTCATCCCGAAGAAGATATTTACGTTTCGCAAATGTTTCTTCCTTTTGCGATGTATTTTCTTCGATGTTTTCCACAGACTTTCCGGTCCCTGCTTCCGATGCAATGCAGGTGGAAACAAAGGAGTTTCCGCTGAATCGGTTTCCATTCGGCGCACCCCGCAAAACTGGAATGGATTTCGTTTCTGTCTCCCGGGGCACTTCCTGATAGTGAAAGGAGGAAATTCCATACTCCATCAGTTTTTTGGTATCCGCCCATTTATACCCTTTGTGATTGGGCCAGCCGCATGCCAGCAGACTCACAATAAAGGTTCGATCTTCTTTCTGAAGCGCGCCCACATAGCAGTACCCTGCATCCGCCGTAAATCCGGTTTTTCCGGAAAGAGCCCCCTCCATCATTTTTAAAAATGCATTGTGGTTGTAACAGGAAAAGCTGCGTCCCTTTCCTACATCTGAAAATGAATACTGTTCCGTCCGTGTAATCTCTAAAAATGCTTTTTTCTGCGGGGAATCCATAATGCAGTATTTCATAATCCGTGCAAGATCCACAGCCGTTGTATGGTGTGTTCCTTCCGCATCCGTCCCGTCCAGTCCGTTGGGTGTCACGAAATGGGTTTGGGTACACCCCAGACTTTTTGCTTTTTCGTTCATCATATCCGCAAATCCCGGAACATCTGTTCCGATGTGTTCGGCGATCACTACCGCCGCATCATTATGAGATTCCAGCATCAGTGAATACAAAAGGTCCCGAAGACAGAACCGCTCGCCCTCCCGGACGCCCAAATGTACTTCCGGCTGTGCCGCCGCATGGGCGCTGGCAGTTACGGTGTCGTCCAGATTTCCGTTTTCCAGCGCCAGAATGCAGGTCATAATCTTTGTGGTACTGGCCATCGCCCGTTCTTCCTGCCCGTTTTTTTCAAACAGAACCCGTCCGCTGTCCGCATCCAGTAATACGGCGGACTGCGCGTACAGTCCTTGCGGTTCCTGGATTTCTTCCTCGGCCGATACCAGCGGCAGTTCCAATTTCCCTGTGATCTCAAGCAACAGAAACAGGCTGAAAAATAAAAGACCTTTTCGGATTTTCTTCCTCCAAAAACAGGCGTCCCTGTTTTGTTTTCGTATACGCGCTCTTTCCCGCTTTCTTTTTTGATTCAAACGACTCTCTCCGCAGTATATTCTCTTCCTTCCAATGTATGTACATCCCTTTCTTTTTATGTATCTGCCGTCCTCCGGAAAAACGGCAGACAGCGCGCCACTTCTGTATCTCCATTATTTCCCGATCTCGTACAAAAATAACCCACACATTATTTTGCCGGTAGACGTTCCTGATACGGTGACATACGAGAAAAGCAGCTGAGGCTGTTGCAAAACAAAGCTTATGTACAATATATAGATAAGATTTGGGGAAATTCAATGCTATATTTTGTATAGAATGATTATTTTGCGACAACCCTCGTTGCTTCGTGGAAAGAAAGGAAGCTGCCGGTTCACAATTATCTGATTGTGAAAGCGACAGCTTCTTCATTTGATTTTTTATTGATTTTCTACGCAGCTGTAAAGCAAACATTCTTATATATCATATATCCAGCCGCAATTGCGCCTCATCCTCCGCTTCCTCTTTAAAATGAGCAATTTGTTCCGGCTGAAGCGTGGGTAACTCATCCAGAGACTGTACGCCAAATCTGCGCAGGAATTCTTCCGTCGTTCCAAAAAGCAGAGGCCGTCCGGGCGCGTCCAGCCGCCCTTTTTCCTCAATCAAACCGTATTCCACCAGTTTATTTACCGCATGATCACTTTTGACGCCCCGGATCTTCTCCACTTCCAGTCTGGTTACAGGCTGCTTGTACGCCACGATGGAAAGCGTTTCCAACATCACATCCGTCAAAACGTAGCGTTTTGGCTGTTTGGCGATTCGGATCAAATACTCGTACATTTCCTTTTTCGTACACATCTGAAACGAGTCGTCCAGTTCCAGAATTCCAATGCCCCGATTTTCCGCTCCGTAACGATCCATCAGACTATGGATGATTTTCCGGGTAGTTTCCTCATCATGCCCAATTGCAGACGCAATCCGGTTCAATTCCACAGATTCCCCCATCGTAAACAGGATGGCCTCAATCACTCCCTGCAGCTTTTCAATTTCCATCTGTTCTAACTGTTCCTTTCCCTGCTCCATTTCATCCACCCTTTTCGGACATCTGTGATTCGATCCATATTTCTCCAAACGGATTCTCCTGGGCAACCAGAATAATTCCTGTCTTCATCAGTTCCAGAATTGCAAGAAACGTGACGACCACATGCATCCGGCTCTTCTGTTCACTTAAAAGCTGCCGGAAACTAAAACTGGAATGCTGTTTCGCATACGTTTCCACATAGGACATCTTTGCCGGCAGCGGTACCTCTTCCTTCTCAATCCGCCCAAATTTGCTTCTGACCGGATCAATCTTGTTATCCTGCCGTTTCATCACGTCCTGAAACACCGCCTGCAGTTTGGAGAGTGTCAAATCAGACAAAAGCTCGTCCAAATCAATGGGTTCTACATAGTCCAGGACTTCTTCCGGAACGGTAGGTTTCTTGAACAGAACCTGTTCCGCATCCAACTGGCGGTCTTTCAGCTCATACGCCATGTACTTATACATCTTATATTGAAGAAGCTGTTCTACCAGTTCCTTTCTTGGATCTTCTTCCTCACCTTCGTCGTTGATCTCTTTTGGGAGGAGCATCCGGCATTTGATATCCAGCAGCGTAACCGCCATAACCAGAAATTCACTCATGACATTTAAATCTTCTTTTTCCATCTGTCGGATGTGGTCCATATATTGATTGGTAATTTCTACAATCGGAATATCATAGATATCAATTTTATTCTTATCAATGAGGTGCAGGAGCAAATCCAGCGGTCCTTCGAACACCTCCAGCTTTACAGGTATCCCCATAGCATCTCCTTATTCTAAAAGTGAAGCGCCACAATTTCCGGCACATTGAAAAGCCGTAGATTTACCGTGTGGGTTCCCAGCCCTTTACTGACCACCACTACGGCGTCTTCTTCCACGGACATTTCTCCGGAATACCTGGGAAACAAAAATGCCTGCGGCGTAATTACTCCTCTCCATCCGGGAAGCCGCATCACACCTCCATGCAAATGTCCGCAAAGGATCAGATCCGCCCCCCAGGATTTATAAGCCGAAACATATGCGGGATTATGGGCCAGTAAAATCTGTAAACGCTCCGAATCAGCCGGACCAAGCCGGGATTCCAGATCATCCCCTGTTATTTTTCGATGACAGAACTTTTCATAAGAATCCATGGGAAGCATCAAACCACTGATTCGCAGCGTTGTCTCTCCAAGTTTTACTTGTTCCGACCTGTTTTTTAAAAATTTCACGCCTGCTTTTTGCAGTTCTTCTTCGTAAGACTCCATGACATTTTTATACTTCCAGCGTCGCTCCAACATTCGCTGTTCATGGTTTCCATAAGCATAGTAAACCGGGGCAATTCCGGGGAGCTGCCGAATCAACTCCAGGGAAGGCTGTGGGGAAACTCCTTTCTTTCCGATCAGCATATCGCCGCCAAGCAGAATCAAATCCGGTGTTTCCTTTCGGATACGTTCCAAAAGGATCTGATTATCCTTTCCATACACATGGTTATGCAGATCACTTAAAAAAATCACACAATGCTCTTTTTTTATATTTTGATTTCGCCGGCAGGTTTTCGGAAAACGCATGGTATAATGTGTCACTTTAAAACAATTACATTCCCTTACACTCTCCAACATTGCCAACACAAACGCTCCGACGCCTGCCGCAAGCATTTTTCCCAGCCATCCCATATATTTAACTCCTGTTGCCCCATCCCATTCTTATCGTAAACCGGCAGAAACTTTTGTGAGATGCGTTCTTATTTCCGCGAAGCAACGAGCCAAGTGGACATGCTTGCATGTACATTTGGCGACTGCCGCGAGGGGCAAATACCCCGCAGCTTGTTGCGCATAACAAATTTCATGCCCCGTAGCTTGCTGCGGGGTATTTGATTTCTCATGTACCGGTATGTATCCTTAAAAACAGGGGCGTTATTCACATCACTCCGTATTTTGAGAAAAGTTATTCACATTTTACCTGGATAATCCGGTGGAAATGTGTCATTCACACTGCTACTCTTCTCCATTGCCGCTTTATAAATTCTCTTGTAGATCTTACACTTTTATATTGTATACACGTATTCATATTAATGGTCAAAATACGATACTTCTCTATCCTAGCATCTTTTTTTCATAAAGTAAAGAAAACGTTTGGATTCTTCCCCTCTTTTTTCCAACGTTCAGCGCTTTTTTGCTAAAATACAACCTGTTTTTGTTTCTATTTTACGTAAATAATTTACTGCTCCACACTCTTTCTTCTTTTAGAAGTGCGTGCAAAAGCCATCGACAAAAAATTTTTTCTACTTCATAAATATGCGCAAAAACCTGTCAATGACAGGTTTTTGCGTTTTTTGTATACATGTATTTTTTTATTCTTTCTTACTTTTCTGTACTATGAATCAACATTCTTTTCATGATTCTTTTTAAATAGATAAAAAATCCTGCTTTTTCTACTTTTTCTGTTGTGAGAATCGGAATACTTCCGATCTCCTGTCCATCCAAAGTATATACGACACGCCCTACTTCTTTCCCCTTTTTCACCGGCGCCGTAATTTTTTCCTTTCTCTCACATTTTTTCGTGATCTGGGAAAGATCTGCACCACTTGTATCCAGCCAGGTGAATGTTCCCCCATATTCACACGGTATACGTTCTGCCACACCACCCTCTACGACTGCTTCTTCCAGGGGCGTGGTCTCTTCATCCCGGTAAATCTGACATTTTCCGAATCCGTAATTCAGGAGAGTTACCGCATCCTGAAACCGTATTTTTGAATTTTCAGCGGCCATAATTACGGCAATCAATTCTACATCATTCTTCTTTGCGGTGGCGGATACACAGAATTTCGCCTGTCCGGTGGAACCCGTTTTTAATCCGGTGGCATATTCATATTGCCTGACCAGCTTATTGGTATTGGTCAATCCGAACTCACTGCTTCCTTTCTGTGTCGTATGCGTGATATTTTCCATCCAGATCATACAATAATCGTGAATCTGCGGGTACTTTGTAATCAGTTCCCGGGACATCAGTGCAATGTCATGGGCGCTGGTTTGATGTCCGTCTGTATCCAATCCGTTGCAGTTTACAAAATTGGTATGTTCCATCCCCAGATTTTTTGCCCGTTCGTTCATCTGCCGCACAAATTCTTCTTCGCTTCCACATATGTATTCTGCCATAGCCACACAGGCGTCATTGGCGCTGGCGACTGAAATGCATTTCAGCATGGTATCCACCGTCTGGGTCTCTCCCGGTTCCAGAAAAACCTGGGATCCCCCCATGGACGCTGCAAACTCTGAGGTAGATACCTCATCCTCCAATTTGATTTTTCCACTCTCCAATGCGTCGAAAATCAAAAGCATGGTCATGACTTTCGTCACACTGGCCGGCGGTCTTGCCGTGTCCGCGTCCTTTTCAAACAAAATGGTCCCGGTAGATGCTTCCATCAGGATTGCCGACGGCGCGCTGATCTGTGGTCCTCCTGATGAGGGTTCCCCTTCTTTCAGACCGTCCGTTTCCTCAAAACAGAGAGGGCCTCCCTCTTTTTCTGTAATCATCCGTGTCTCACCCGTCAAAAAATGGGCGGCATTTCTCTCGGTAATATTTTTTTCCGTCGGATACACAGAAGCGCTCTGGAAACACATCAGTGCACTCAGTAAAATTGCCAGAATTGCCTTCATTTTGTTCTCCCTCTGTCTGTCGTCTATTAACAATATAATCTCCCGGCCATCAAAATAGAACTTTTTTGTTCGTCTTGATTTTTTACTGTCAGTAGCGTAGAATGAGGAAAGGCGAGATAAGTAATCTGTGTTTCAATAAGGAGGAATCATGCAAATTCGTACATATTACCATGTCCTGGGCGTTTCCAGGGATGCGACTCCCGCGGAGATTACAAATGCGAAAAATGCGCTGGCAAAAATATACCATCCCGATGCAAATATGAACCATGAGATAGATACCACTGCATATATGCAGGAAATTTTAGAAGCCTATCAGGTACTTTCGGATCCGGTGCAGCGAAAAAAGTACGATCAAAAACTAAGCGGCGGCGCCAATCGGGTATTCCGTACTTATAAAGTCGGGGAACCCGACGGACAGACGCAGGAATCCGATACGTTTGTTACATTTTGGAATGCGGCTTTGAAGCTACAAGAGACTGTGGCCAACAGTTCCAGACTTTTACAGCAGGATGCAAAGCAGAAAACACTTGCGATGAAGCTGCTGGAAAAAATCGGAAAAGTGGACAAGACTGAGAAGGAGCAATATGATCAACTCTGCGCCCTTTCCGTGCAGGCGCTTCAATATATCGCTGTGTTGAATAAAGCGGAAATTCCTGTAGAATACTGGAATCCGGAAGCGATGAACTGGGTATTAATCCGTTGGGGCCAGAATCAGACTGCCGATTATCAAACGTTATTCGCCAAGTATGACGCCTATCTCAATCAGAAAAAATCCGGAACCGAGCGTCTGCGTCTCAAATCGCAGAACCGTCAATTCAAAAATAATTTAAAAAAACTGCTGGCCTACGCTCTATAAGCGCAGCCAGCAGTCTTGCAGGAGGGCTTCACAGCCCTCTTTGATGTCTTCATAGGTTTTGTCAAAATCTCCGGTATACCATGGATCTGCAATGTCTCTTGGATGCTGCGAAAAGTCCAGCAGGCGGCAAACCTTATGCTCGGGATCGCCTCCCAGGATCCGCAGCATATTGCGGAGATTCCTCTGCTCCATTCCAATCAAATAATCGTAAACGCCATAGTCTTTTTTTCGAAGCTGCACGGAATATTTGCCCTCTGTGGAAATGCCGTATGCACGGAGTTTCCGCACGGTTCCATAGTGCACCGGGTTCCCCAGCTCTTCTGTACTGGTGGCCGCAGAGGCGATGTAGAATTGTTCCGCCGCGCCTGCGCGGGCTACCAGATCTTTCATTACAAATTCTGCCATGGGGGAACGGCAGATGTTGCCGTGGCAGATAAATAGGATTTTTATCATTTTTCTATAACTCCTTACATGTTCTGTATTTCTTCTCAAATGCTTGATTTAACAGGGTTTTTGAACAATTCCGAAACTGTGTGTTTCCAAAGTATTTTCTCAAATCGTTTCATACTTTCTCATATTTGTCCCTGCAAAATTGGTAAATACGTTGGTAAAGTAAGCGGCTTTACCAATGGGCTTTTTTAAGAGTTTGCCACTCGCTGCAGTTCCTCTTTCGCATCATCGAAATTCACATGGGTGTAGGTGTTCAATGTTACGCTGATATCCGCATGGCCCATGATGTACTGTAAGGTCTTCGGATTCATCCCTGACTTCGCCATATTAGAGCAAAAGGTATGTCTGCATACATGAGGGGTTACCTTTGGCATCTGAATACGATAAATTTTGTTATACTTTTCGATGATATGCTCCAGATACTTCTCCCAGTGAAGGGCAACCATTGGCATATCATTCTTATCCAGGCACAGGAAACGGATATAGCCATCTACCATAGGCTCAACTTTCGGTGTTTCCCGATTAGCAATGATTCTCCGAAAACACGCTGCCACTTCTTCTGTCATAGGAACATAGCGGACACCGCTTTCCGTTTTCGGCTCCTGAATCACATATTCCATCTGTGATGTGCGCTGTAACTGATGGTCTACCTTAATACGCATTTCCCCAAATTCAATATCAGGTATTGTCAGCCCGCAAAACTCCGAAATACGAAGTCCCGTATGGAAAAGGATATAGATTGCGTCATAGTATCTTTTAAAATGATTATCCTCTCTGATAAACTTGAGCAAATCCCTTTCCTGTTTCCGGGTAATCGCTTCTCTGGTCACAGAATCATTGACAATAACTGATGCCAGCTCAAATCCAAATGGATTCTTGCGGATCAGGTCATCATCTACAGCCATCTGAAATGCCGGTCTGAGAACACCACGGATAGAGTGAATGGAACTATATCCTCTGCCATCCACCTGCTGAAGCTTAATGAGCCACGCCTTTGCATCTGACAAACGTACCTTGTCAATACGTTGCCTGCCAAATGTTTCCTTTTTCAAGACGTTAATGACTGTCTTATATCCGGCAACCGTGTTGTGGCGAACCCCTGTTTTCAGCGACACATACTTCTCCACCAACTCCAGCACCGTATAATTGCCGCCATTGGTTACGATGTGGTCAAACAAATCCGCTTCAATCTGCTTTTCTTTCTCTCTCAATGAAGGCTCTCGCTTCTTGCCTTTCGGCATTGGGTCATTCTTATCCAAACGCCAACTGTAAACATTTTTCTCTTTTCCGTCCTCGTCAATATAACGGAACCGATACCTCCCATCTGAGCGCTGATACTCGCCCTCTCGCAAAATACGATTACGGTTATCTCTTCTTTTCTCACTCATCGAATCTCTCCTTTCAAAAAAGGAGAGTCAGACTTGCAAAACTATCATACCACAAATCTGACTCTCCGTATAGCTTTATCATAGGATACAGGTAATTTGCCGTTTCCTTTTTCAGATATTTTTATACAGCAGTTGCGCGATCAAGATACCGTTCAAATTTCTCACGCTTAATCAAGACTCTGTTTCCATTCATCATATAGAAATCTTCATTGGGATGTGTGTCAATGAGCATTCGCAGCTTTCCCTCGCCAATATGATAATATCCGGCGGCTTCTTCAATGGTCAGCGTATACCTGCGCCAGACCGGAATATCTGAATATCTTTTTTCATCCACAATCATTTTTTTATTCGCCATAGGCAGTTGTCCTCCATACATGAAAACAGCCAGACAGGGGAATGTCGGCAACGAAGTCCGGCAACGGGCTTCAAAAGACCTCGCAAACAATCCTTGTCTGGCGGTTGGGTTATTTTATACTTTTTCTTTTATTTTTCTGTTGCTTTGGTTGTTAAAGGGGAGAAAAGCCCGCAGTTACGGGATTTTCCCCGGCAACCGGCTCGGCAACGGGATAGCAACGGAGTGTGCAACGGGATAGCATTGGGCTGTTATTTGCCGGTTTTTTTCAGAAGGGAAGCTCCATCTGCTCCGGCACTGGCGTAAATCCCTCCGGGGTTTTTCCCGTCCCGTTGCCGGTGTCCGTTGCCGGCTGCTCCCGTTCCCATCCCTTCTGCCTGCCATACCCGGCGAACATCCGGGGGTTGGAGAAATAGTTCCAACCGGTGACGCACTGGTTCATTATCTCGTTGATTTCCCGTATCTCCCATTGTTTCGGCTCGTCAAAATCATGGTTCAGGGCTTCTTTGTAAAGCTGCTTGGAGCAGACCGTATCGCCGGGATAGCTGTCAAGGAAAGCCTGAATCATCCCGGCCTTGGTGTCCTCCGGCATGAAGTCCCGCTGGTGTTCCTTTAAATGGCGCACCATTTCCGGGCTGAATGTCAGCTTCCATCTGCCGCTTCTGTAAATCTCCATCGCTTCCGCCCATACTTGATTGATATAGGCTCTGGAAGCGGGTTCGTCCTCTAAAATGTGTGTTTCCGCCTGCTCCGGGCATACCTGTATGGGGATGAAGCGGCGGTTGCCGGAGCGGTCAAGGGGCAGGAAGTCAAGGGCGTTGGATGTGCCGCCGAACACGCACTGCCTTGGGCGGTCTGCCGGGTGGGTTTCATAGGGTATTTTGTAAACCTCCTTCTGGCGGCTCAAAAAGGACTTGATTTCCTCTATGCTCTTGGCGTTTGCGGTGGCAATCATTTCCGACATTTCGATTATCCAGTGGCCTTGGAGCTTGCGGTATACGTTGTCATCGTCCAGCTTCCGTAAATCATCGGAGAACCACTCGTCTTTGACCGCCAGCAGCCGGAAGAAGGTGGACTTCCCGGCTCCCTGGCCTCCCACAAGGCAGAGCATGACTTCAAATTTACAGCCGGGGGAAAATGCCCGGTGGATGGCTCCCAACAGGAACAGGCGCAGGGATTGGTAGGTGTAATCGTCCTCACCGGCTCCCAGAAAGTGCCGCAGGCAGGAGCGTATCCGTTCGGTTCCGTCCCATGTCAGGCCGTTTAAATAATCCCGGACAGGGTGGTAACTGTTCTCATTGGCGGCAAGGTCGGCGGCGTCCTGTATCTTTTTCTCGCTTGTCAGGCCATAGGTCTTTTCCAGATACAGCCGGATATATTTCATGTCCGTGTCGGTCATGGGGCTTCCGGCGGCTCTTTTGTAGCCGATTGGCTTAAAAATATCGGTACGGTTGGTCAGCAGGTTGTAGGCAACCGCCCCGGAAAGGAGCGGGTCGCACTGGAACACGGTCAGGCAGTTGCCCATGCTGTTGCGGAAGCCGCCTTTCTCGGTGGTTTCCAGCATGGCCTTTACTTCCTCAACGCTCCGGGGCGGCTCGGCGTTTTCTGCCATGTTCGCTATTTCCTGCCGTATCTGGGGCGGTAAATTCTGCCATTCGTCTTTCAAGGTTCCTCACTTCCTTTCCGTGTCCTGTGATAAGGGCTACCCGCTCGTGAATATCCCCGGAGAGAAGCACGTCCATCAGGTATTCCACCCGGCTCATGTTCTGCAGGGCTTCCACAAACCGGGGGTTCCATGCTTCATCGGGCTGGCGTGGGGCGTATTCCTCCTTCCAGCGGCGCAGGAGATGGTAATAATCGGACAGCACACGGAAACAGTGCCGCTCCATGCGCTTAAACTTCTGTTCCTCGGTTTCCCTCCGCAGTCGTGGACGGATGGGCGGCTTCCCGGCGTTCCTCCCGTCCTCGTAGGGGATGGAGAAGTCCTGCGCCAGCATGAGGGCGGCTTCCCGGCTCCCGATTCCGTGGAGCCGGGAAACAAAGTCAATTATGTCCCCGGTGGCTCCGCAGCCGAAACAGTAAAAGCGGCGGTCAACCTTCATGCTTGGGTTCTTGTCGTTGTGGAACGGGCAGACGCACATCCCGTTCCGGTTTACTTTAATTCCGTAACACTCCGCAGCCTGCCTTGTGGTGACGGACTGCTTCACGGCTTCAAATACGTTCAATAGGCGTTCCCTCCTGATAATAAAAAAAGCGCCTGACATTCCCGATGTGAAAATGACAAGTGCCTGTTTAAAGTTCCATATTCTGTTGTTTCTGTGTCCGGGGCGGCTGGCTTTTCGCTGCCTGCTCTTGCCGGATGCGTTCCTGCCGCCCTTTCAGGCTCTCCTGAACGGACGGTTTCCTCCCCGGATCGGCGGTCTGGCGGTACTGCTCGGATGGCAATACCTGATTGAGCCAGTGGCGCACGTCACGGAGTACCTTCACGTCCGCCTGAACCGCTTCCAGCTCCTTCCTCTGTCCGGGCAGGGCGGCGGCAAGCTGTTCCCGTTCGGATTCTAAATCTTTACGGGAGTAAGAGTTTCCTTTCAGGTTGGCTTTAAAATACCGGATGGCGGCATTGTAAGCGTCCAGTTCCTCCCGGTGGCTCTCCGCAAACTTCTCCTTTTTCTTCTTCCAGCCGATGGCGGCATACTCCGCATGGACTGGCTTGCCCGCTTCGTATTTGTCAATGTAGGACAGCATGGTGTTGATGGCTTTTATGCGTTTCTCGCTTTTTTTTATGCTCCCCATGACGGAAACGGCGTTCTGGCTGATTTCGTCCAGCCGGGTGTCAAGGCTCCCCACGGTGGAGATTCCTTTCTTCCGCAGGAAGTCCATAGCCGCCTGCACTTTATTGTAGTCAGCAACTGTGCCTTTCAGTTTCCCTCTGGAAGTCCAGCCGGCACGTTCCCCGCCCCGCAGTTCCAGATACTGAAAAAGCAGCTCCGGGAGTGTCGGTTCCTTGGCCTGCTCCAATGCTTCCAGAAAAGCGGCTTTTTTCTCTTTTAAGTCGGCAATCCAGCCTTTTAAATGGCGCACCATCTGGCGGATGGACTGCATGCGGGAGTTGGCGGCTCTGATGTCCCGGTTCAGGTTGCCGATGTTGGTCTGGATTCCTTTCTTCTCCATCTGGCAGGCGGCTGGCCCCATGTGGACGGTGGGGATTTGGTCAATCCCCTGTCGGACATAGGAACGCAGGTCAAGCCGTTCCGGGCGGTCGTTTGCTTCCAGATAGCGGTTGGCCGTATCCGCCCATCCCTGCCGCCAGATTTCAGCGTACTTCCGGTCGTTCCAGTCCACGGTGTTCTCCTTGTGGCTTTTCCATCTGCCGGACGGGAGCCGGATTCTTTCGCCGTTTTTGTCAAGGTCATAAACTTTGCGGCTCTTGGGGAGCCATTTCCCTTTTTCGTCCATCGCCCGCATGGTGAGCAGGATATGGGCGTGGGGGTTCCCATCCCCCTTGTCATGGATGGCAAAGTCGGCTATCATGCCTTTGGAAACAAAAAACTCCCGGCAGTAGTCACGGAGAAGGTCGGCGTACTGTCCCGGCGGGATTTCCCTTGGGATGGCAAGCACGAACCTCCGGGCAAGCTGGGAGTTCCATTGCTTTTCCTGCGCTTCGGCAGAGTTCCATAGGGTATTGCGGTCTGCATACTCCGGCGGCACATGGGGCGGGAGCATGATTTCCTTGTGGGTGACTTCGTTTTTATAGGGATAGTATTTCTGCTCTTGGTCGTATTCAGAGAACAGCTTCTCGCCGCTCTGGTAGGCGGCGGCAGAAACAGCGGATTCATTGTTGCTCCGCTTAATGATGGTGATTTTACAATGCGGGCATGGCAAGTGTGCGCTCTCCTTCCTCCCGGATTCCGGGCAAAAAAAGAGCAGGATAACCTGTTTAGATTTCCTGCTCTTTGCCGCCATTGATTAACGGCAGATATTTAGTTGTCCTTTTCTTTATTCTTTCCCATAAAAGGCTTCAATCGCTTGTGCGAAAAAATCCGAAGCCCCATCTCCGTATTTTTCATCCGTCATCGGCTTGATTTTTTCATTGCGGTAATACTTCGCCTGCGCCAGCATGAATCCTTTTTCCTCTTTTACCTGTGAGAGTTGTTTCATAACAAAGCCGTATTCCCCGACTATCTCTTTTACTTCAAAAGAATCCACGGCACAATCCCGTTTAGCGATTAGTTTTTGCAGAATTGCTTCAATCCGTTTGTTATAGCTTTCTGCAACTTCTTTGCTGATGGGGTTCTGGGCGGCAGATAAAAATTTGTCTTTCCCGCCATACCATTCAACTACCTTTGCATATCCTTTCTGCATTTTTTCAGAAGATACGGCTTCCATGTAATGCTTTTTCCATTGTTCAATGCTCCCAAATTCTTTTATTGCGATGTTTCTCATGTTTTCCGGCATATGCTCCATCATAGTCTGGAACATTTCCTCAATCTCTGTTTTACTGAAAACTGCAAAATCCATTGTGTTTTCTCCTTTCAGGATGTCGTCAATGCTGTCGATCAGGCGTTCCATACGCTCTTTTTTTGCTGTCAGCATTTTCCTCTGCATTTGTAAAATCTGGTTCCTGTCAAGAGCCGGGTTCGCCATAACCGCTTTGATTTCCTTCAGGGGAATATCAAACTCACGGAAGAACAGCACTTGCTGTAATGTTTCCAGTGCTTTATCGTCATAAAGCCGGTATCCCGCTTCACTTTTGCCAGTCGGCTTTAACAGTCCGATTTCATCATAATAGTGGAGCGTGCGCACGCTGATACCTGTTAAGTTTGATACTTCTTTTACTGTCCTCATAGCTGTCGACCTCCTGTTCTTGATATATCCACTCTAACCCATGACGTTCCGTGAGGGTCAATAGGTAATTTCAAATATTTTTGAATATATCACATTTCAAGAATGTCGGGAAGAATTTCAGCCAGAATTTCAAAACTTGCCAGACTTAAAATAGCTGGCAGCGCAAGAAGATTCTGTGCGGCAAGTCCACAAAGGGGTAGCTGGCGGAGCCAGCGCAGGGGAAGGGCAGCTTCCCCTGTGATGATTGGAGCAGATTGGAAATCTACGGAAATCATCTGCTGTCCGCAGGACGCTCCCGGCAGGGCGCAATGCACCACTTTCCTAAGTGGTGTATAATTGCGCCCTCTTTCAGAGGGGGATTGTCCGGGTTTCCGTTTTTCTGCCATTTTTACCGTTCCTGCTGTTTGGGCTTCCTGTCAGGATTGAGCTTCCCGGCGACAACGGCGGCATGGCTCTTTATCTTGATTTCCCCCTCCTGCTCGCTGCGCTTTGCGTTCCGGTAGCCTTCATCGGAGAGGAAGAAACGGAATCGTTCTCCTTTAAAACCGACAAAGCATTGCTTCTGTACTTCTAGCATAATCATGTGCCGGGTTTCCGGGTGGAACCGTTCCTTTCCTGACAGGTCATGCCCCTGCAAAATCGGCTCCTGTGCCTTTGCTGCCGCAAGCCGCTGGCGGATGGAATTGTCGCGCTCTGCAAGGAACCGGGCTTTTGTGGCGGCAACAAACTGGCTGCACTCCGGCTCCGGTATCTTTTCCAGTTTTCGGATGGCGTTCTCCACGATTGCCTTTGTTAGTAAGTCCTTTATCACCGGCACGATTTCTTTCATGCCCGCAAGGGTTTCCGCCTTGGTCGGTGCGGCATACTGGTAGATAATGTCCAGCTCGCTTTTTGAAAATTTCATTCTGTGTCCTCCTTCCGGTTTTCGGTAAGAATCTGTGCCACAAGGCGCTTCGTGTCGCCCTGATGGAACAATGCTTTTAAGATGGCGCTAACCTGCTCGTCCGTCACGGATTCCGGGTGGGGGAGATGGCTTTCCAGCATTGCCCCTCTGGTACATAGCCGGTGCGTCCGTTCTTTCCGGTTCAGGGTCTTTATCTGGTGTTCCAGCATTTTCTCCTTATGCTGCGCCCGCCGCAGCCTTGCTTCGGTCTTTTCAATCTCCTGATTCAGTTTTTCCAGCTTCTCATTCATGGGCAGCGTCCTCCTTGGGGAGCAGGATATAGATGTGGCTGACCTCCCCGATTCCCTGACGGACACGCATAATCATCCCGGCCTGTTCCAGCTCATTCAGGGAACGCTTGCAGGTCTGGGGGCTTCGGGAGAGTGCCGCCGCTATCTCCATGACGGGGAAGCGGATGAACAGAATCCCGTTGCTGTCCTCGGTTCCGTTTGTCAGGATTTCATCCAGCAGGCGGGCATACATGACTTTTGCCGTGTTACTGACCGGAAGCCGGAGCATTGCCTTTGGGAGCGGCATACAGGGCGGCAGGGGCGTACTGGCTATCATAAATTCACAATTCATTGGGTGGTATCCTCCTTTTGGCTCGTTTGGATAGATAGCGGGGGCAGTCGATCATGACAGCCCGGAAACTCTGCTTGCACCCATGCTGGCATTTCCGGCAGATTTCATTGTAGCTTCTGCGCCCCCGGTCGTTCAGGAAGAAAGCAAGCTCTTTCTTCCGCTTTTTTGACATTCTCGGCATAATGCCTCCTTCATAGAAAAACCGCCCGATTCAGCGGTAACAGCCGGAATGGGCGGGTAGTGGTTTTTTGTGTAGCGTTTCGGGGCGATTTTCAGGGGAAACATAGCCGTAGAGCCGCCCCAAAATCTCCCGTGGTATTACGGGCAGGGCAGACTATGCCCTGTGAAATTGTTGTGTTTCGGTATCGTTTCGGTGTTCATTTTTGCCGGTTCCCTCTGCTGTCGTTCCTGCCCCCGTCTTTGGCGGCGTTTCGCTCCACTTGGTACGCTCGTTGCGGTCAGGGTTCCTCCGTTTCCCTGCCGGAAGTCGTTGCGTTACATCGCCGGGGAGCATATCCCATACAGGCCGGTCATTCGATTGGAATAATCCATCGATGAACTGCCTATATCATAGGACATTTTTGTACCCTGTGCCGTATGTCCACGAATCAGGAATGAAGCCCAAAATCCAAAAAATTCCACGATTGCGGAATGGGTGTGGTATAATGTCCTTGTTGCGGCAGGCTGGCCGCAGGGAAGGAGCAGGAAGCCATGAAGCAGGGGATAACGGTTCAGGAACGGTTAAAGGATTTAAGGACGGAGCGGCATTTAAAGTTAGAGGAACTGGCGGCGGCTACAAAGATTTCCAAATCAGCTTTGGGAAGCTATGAGAATGACGAACTAAAGGAAATCAGCCACAAAAACCTTGTGGAGCTGGCAAAGTTTTACGGGGTGTCAACGGATTACCTTCTCTGCCTGACAGAGAACAGGAACCATCCGGACACGGGGCTTACCGAACTGCATTTGAGTGATGATATGGTGGAGCTGTTAAAAAGCGGGCTTATCAACAACCGGCTGCTGTGTGAGATTGCCACGCATGAGGACTTCGTTACCCTGATGACGGACACGGAGATTTATGTGGATGGTGTCGCAACCTCCCACTTCCAAAACTTCAACAGCCTTTTGGAAGTCCTGCGGGGGCAAGTCCTTTCCCAATACCAGCCGGTAGAGGAAGATACTGCGTTAAAGGCGTTGGAAGCCATGCAGATACAGGAAGAAGATTATTTCTGCCAGGTCACGCACCGGACTTGGGACGCTATCCTCCATGCCATAAGGGAAGCGCACAAGGACGATGCGGACAGTGCGCCGGATGGCTCCAATGCCATGAAGCTAATCAAGGACGCAAAGAAGGCACTGGCTGTGCCGGGTTCCTATCTGGATGTGTTCACCGCCCTTATGTGTACGCAGCTTCAAGTCCGGTATGAAAAGCTGTCGGAGCAGGAGCGCACGGTTTTGAAGAATGTTATGAAGAAAACTCCGGCATATAAGGATTCCCCGTTGAGTAGGATGAAACGGAGATAAGGAAATGCCGTTGCTTGGGCTTTTATCCATGCAACGGCATTTTGAGAGGTTCCATATTCACTTTTCTTTGTCTTTTATTCTATAAATCTCGTTTACAGCCATACGCCCCAATCGCCATAATGATATGTACCGCTGCCATGATGGAGCTTCCCGTCTGCTTTTAACTGGCGGAACGCATTTGCCATGCGGATTAGTATTTCCGGCTGTATATCCAGCGAATGGTGTGCAGGGAATACCCTTTTTACAGGCAGTGCCGCAACTTTTTCCAGTGAAGCAAGATAGGCTTCCGGGTCAGTGGAAGGGTAATAGGCAAACAGGGTATCTTTATAGACCAAATCGCCAGTAAACAAATATCCTTTGTCTTTTTCCCAAAAACATAAATGTCCGGGAGAGTGTCCGGGCGTATGCAGCACTTCAATTTCCCTGCCACCAATATCGATTACATCATGGTCATTTAATACTTTTGTTGGTATACCTTGAAAGAATACATAATCGTCAACATTAAAACCGTCAGGCAAATCACAACGGTCAACCACCATTTCCTTAACCGTTTCGATTGTCAGGGGGAATTTCCCGTCCAGCCAGTCCAATTCTTCTGCGTGTGCATAAAATTCCGGGAAATATTTATGCCCGCCGATATGGTCCCAGTGAATGTGCGTGGCAACCGCCGCAATCGGTTTATCCGTAAGTTTACGGACTTCATCATATATATTGGAAATCCCCAGCCCTGTGTCAATAAGCAGGCTTTTCTCTTTTCCATTCAATAGATAACAGTGGGTTTCTTCCCAATGCCGGTATTCGCTTATGATTATGGTTTCATTATCATTCTTTTCTATTGTAAACCAGTTATCCATTATCTCCAATCCCTTCCCACTATGATTGATGTGCCTGTATATATTCCGCTTTCACTTTATCAATCGTTTTACCGCCAATCCCAAAGTTCTTATCTGGCAATTCTTTAATCGTAGTCACAAAAAATTCCTGCGGCACATTCATAATTTCAGAAGATACTTCTGTCAATCTTTTTATCAGCAGTTCCTTTTGCTTATCCGATAAAGTGCCGCTTTCAACTGTAATATATGGCATTTTGCCCCTCCTTCAACTTTTCATTCATTGTTTATTCAGCCCCGCTAAATGGGCAGTTATAGTTTTAAGCTATATTGCAAAAGATTATAACTGTGTCCATCTTTGCCGTCTGTTTTAGGTACTGAAGAAATCACTGTAAAACCTAATGACTTTGCCAATCGATTGGAAGCCTCGTTTTCCTCTCTTGTTGAATAAATAAACTCTTTCGCGTCAAATTCTTCTTTGCAGTATTGTATCAAGCCTTGAAGAATCTGCTTGCCAAACCCTTTTCCCACATAATCCGGCCCTAGGCATATCCCTGCTTCCTGATAGATGTAAGGTTCGATTTTTTCTACACCAGCAAATCCAATCGCCTTACCGCTTGATTTTTCATAAACCACATAGGTATCATGCTCTTTCTGAAATGCAATGGTTTTCATGATTCTTATTTTGGCGTTTTCTTCGCTTGTAGTAATATTCCATGCCATGTATTTTGCGCTTTCTGGCTGTGACCAGACATTGCAATACATTTCCTTCCAATCTGAAAACTTTGCCTTATCAAGAATCAGGCTCTCCGTTTCAATCATTTTAAAATGTTCCTCCAGCACTGGCTGACTTGTTGCCATTTCTATTATACTGCAAAAGCGGCCTTTGTCTATATTTATTTTTCATGCTCTGCTGATGGTTCGTTCTTAGTAATAATAAGCTGACCCTGCTGGCATTTCACGGTGATTTTGTCCCCTGCGGAAAATCCGGCCTGTTCCAGCCACTTACCCTGTAAAAAAATCTGCGGCGGAGCCTGCTTGTAATTGCCACGCCCATAGCAGACGGTCAGTTTGCGGTCGTCCATCCATCCTCCTTCCCCGCTGCCTTCCGGCATACGATTTCAAATACATTCCCGTCCTCTGTCTTTACAGTAAACAGGCTGTTCCTCTCGTCTGCGTTCAGGTCAACAATCCCCATTCCCTCGCTGTCGTTCAGTAAATCAAAAAGCCTGTCCCTAAAATAGTTCAGTTCCATTCTGTTGTTCCCCTTTCATAATTTATAGTCTACTAGCTAATATTATATAGTCTTTTAGAATCTATTGTAATCCCTAAGTGTGATGTAGTCTAAAAGTGAACAAAATAAATGCTAATAGCTTATGAAATGGGTGGCATTATGGAAAGTAAAGGATTAGGCAAACGTATCAACATGGTGAGGAAAGACCGGGGATTCACGGCGGACAGGCTCTCGGAGCTGTGCAATATCAACGCAACCTACCTCCGGCAGATTGAGGGCGGGACAAAGGTTCCCAGTCTGCCCGTATTTATCAATATCTGCAACGCACTGAAAATCTCCCCTGATTATCTGCTGCGGGATGCGCTGGAAGATAATGAGGTCAGCAAAATACGGGAGCTGGCGGAACTGTGGGAAAGAACATCGCCCAGCCAGCAGGAAATCGCCGTTGCCATGATTCGGGCGGTATTGGAGCGCAGGGACGATTAGAAAGACCAGCCGGGTAGTCGGCCGGCCTTTCCATATTCTATCAAATATAAATCAACTCATTGTTTATAATTTCCTCTGCCCGGTTGCGGATATTGTTAATCCTCCCTATCCATTTATGCCGGTTCCGATTTTTAACTTTTTGTATGTTCATGAATAATTCAGGTTTAATGTTATGTTTAAATGTGCTATAAAATATGATATAATAACAGCAAAATGAATATATTGGAATAATACCGATCTGTATAAGAAATTTATTTTTAAGGAGAATTAATGCAATGACTGGATATATAAATAATATTATGTTAAATGATTATGGATATGAATATGGGTATATTACAGGCGATGATGGATATTCGTATTCTTTTGATGGCAGATCCCTATTTGGCACTATAAGAATGGAAAATTGCGATTTTGATGATGAAGTAGAGTTTGATTCAATCCCTCCCACTGCCAATCATAAATATGGCAGAGCAAGTAATGTTATGCTTATCAAACTGAAAGATAGATTTGCGAACTTTCAAAATTTTTCTGCAAATACACCTGCTAATTCAAAAGAAGTTATTGATTTCTTTCCCCCAGGCTTTGCAGTTCATATGAATAAACAGGATGCTTATAAACAATATTTAAAACCTTTTTCAAAAGAAGACTTAATCATCGATAAGCTGAGTCAAGTATTATATATCTCTCGCATTGGACATCACTTTATTGATCAACGAAGTAAATTTGAGTTCTGTTTGGCTGGAACGACAAAGGTTTTAAAACAATTTATACATGGGAAAAGTGAATTTCTTATTATTTTTTCATACTTCAATTCAAACGATTGGCAAGCCAAAAATTTAATCGTTGAAAGGGAAATTCGAAAACGGAAAGAAATATCTGACAGAAGACCTCTTGTCAATTTCTATATTTTAATATGTAATGCCTATAGTTTGATGCAAGAAGTAGAAAAAACAAAAGGAAGCACAAATGCAGCCATAATTCCATTCAGCTTTAATGACATATTAAGTTGCTCTTCTAAAGAACAACTAGAGTCACTTATAGTTGAGCGTTTTGGTGAATACTTATATGAAAACAATATGCTTGGTGAAACAAACGCTATTGATGATGATAATTTGCTATTTGGTGACCGTGGCAAAATTGCGGACTTAATTGTTGATCGTTGTCAAAAAAATGCATATTCTGGAATATTCGGACTTAGAAGGAGTGGAAAAACATCAGTTTTAAAAGCTGTGTTAAGGAGATTTGACAAATCTGATATTAAGTATGTTAAAATTGAGTCTCGCTCTGAACTGGAGAATTTGGATTCTTGGAAAACTGCGCTATATGATATTGCCAAAAAAATCAGGCAAGGATCTTTAGGCATAGAACAAGATGAAAGCGAAACAAGAAGAGAATTTACGGAAAGATTAAAATTAAATAGCACTGAAGATGACTACTACAAACGCCCTTCTGCATGCTTTGTTGAGGACGTAAGGTTGTATTGTAAAAATCAAAGTACATTTGTTATTGCTATTGATGAAATTGAGTTAATAACATTTAATACGGCCAAAAGTAGAACCTGGCAGACTGTAGAAGCATACTGTGGGTTTTGGGGTGCATTAAGAGATTGTGGTTGTCCACTAATAATTTGTGGAGTAAATTCAACAATCAATGAATTAAATACAATCTCATTTAACAGCGAAACCGGTGACAACCCTATGTATAAGAGAATTCTTAGTTGTTCTGATTTCTCTGATACCTATTTACCGGCATTTACGAATGAGCAAACCCTATATATGATAAATACTTTAGGTGGATATAGTAATATCGGCTTTTCTACTGTTTATAACGAAATAAATAATGCTTTTGGTGGTCAACCATATGCAGTAAGACAATTTTGCTCATATGCTTTTGAAAAGGTAAAAAAATTCAGAAAATCTAATGAAGTATATGAAATAAGTAAAGCAACTATTGATAATTTACTAACAGACTTTCAAAAATCATCCGAAGGAAGTAGTCTTTGTGAAATAATTCTTCAACATGTAACAATATTTGTTGATGAATATGAAATGCTAAAAAAATTAGCTTTATCCCCAGAAAAATATAGAAAAATAGATAACCAACAAATTGACAAAATAGATCATTTACAAAAATATGGTTTAATTAACTATGATCCAAACACAATGTTCGTTTCTTTTAAGATACATTCCATATATAACTATATATGTCAAAAATATGCAAAAGATCCTATTGATATGACGAACCAAGAAAGGCGTGAATATATACAAACTCATGTTTCCGAATGTGAAATCAAATTTAAAACATATTTATGCAATTATTATATTTATAATGTTAACGGTGAAACAATATGCCGAAATATAATGAAAGGTTATATCAACTCGGCATCTCGTTATAAACCAGTTAAGATTAATCCCAAGGCTTCTCCAATACCTGATCCAAACACTTGTAATATAAGAGAATTTTTTGACCATAAAAAATTCATAATGTATTTTTCTTCAATTAAGGCTATTATAAAAGATAATTGGTCATCCTTAGGAACTAAATTGGAAAGTGTTGGAATTACAAAAGATAAATTCAATTTATTTATGGATGATTTGAATGCTGGAAGAAACGATGCTGATCACTATGATGCTGAAGATCTTACCGTATATCCAGAAAAATGGATGATTAGTGATACCACAATGCAAAATTTTGAAAATGCATTAAGAAATCTGAAACAATTTTTTGAATTAATCTAACACATAAACTACACCTCCATATCTCTAAACATCTGTATGAAAAAAGTGGGAAGCCACGCAAATGTTGGCTTCCCTTGCATTTAGCCAATTCCAATATTACCAAAAACAAAAATCGAAATGCATACTGTATTTACCTTTTACCATTCCTATAATACCTACGCCTACTGATCCAACTTATTCATTTACTTTCCATTTAAAAATATTTAACTAATCAGTAGAAACTCTGCATACTATCACGAATTAGTTCAACGGCTTTTTAAGAAACCTTCGCATTAAAAAGTAGTAAGCGTCAAATCACTCGCCTTGGATAATTAGCATTTTTGTGTGGCTCTCTAAAAGGCACGAAAAAACTAGTAGTTTTTTAGAGGAGTAACCAGTATGGATCAAATTACACATTGGTCATAAACCAGCTGGTTTTCGCATAATAATCAATTATAAATCAATTCACTTTTTACGATTTCCTCCGCCCGGTTGCGGATATTGTTCATCCGGCCTACCCATTCAAGCTGGTTTCGGGCTTTCAGTTCCTCGGTCACTCCCCCGGCGGCTTTCATCTGCTCCACGATTAAATCAAGCCGTTTCTCTGCCTGCCCGTTCAGGTCAGCAAGGTATGTCCATAATTTCCCGGTCAGGATAAGGGAGCTGTACCGTGCCGGGTGTTCCTGTTTGAGATATTCCCGATGCAATCGTCCATAGCGTCCGATGGGGCGGCTTTCCTCCGGCAGCTTCAAGTCAGGAATATAATAGTCGCCTACCAACGTATAATGTAGTCCATTATTCCCATCATAAATATGTTTTTTCAATTTATCCATTTTGTTAATCTCCTCATTCTGGTTTTACAATCGCAAGTCTGACTCTCCAGAAATATTGGTAAATCATTGGTAAAACTGAGTAAGAAACACGGAAAACATTGGATTTATAAGCATTTTACCATGATCAACAAATCCTGCCGTGGCAGATAAATAATATTTTTATCATTTTTCCATAACTCCTTATATGTTCTATATTTCTTCTCAAATGCTTGATTTTACGGGATTTTTGGATTATTACCAAGCTTCTGTATTTCCATTCGGCAAATTATAGAACATAGTCCCATTTTCGTATTCATGTATTTATGTACAATAACCGCTCTGTAATGCTAGTCCCTGTGTATCAGACGATCTTCCATGACAAATATTCTGATTCGTTATTTAGAAGAAGGGGGAAAAGAGCGATTTATTCTCGCATGACCTCTACGGTCATACTTGTTTTTCAAATTGACTCGACAATTTATTTTGCAAATAAGTAAAACAAAAAGTATCAACTTGTGAACTAACCTCCAAAAGTCGGACCAAAAATCTAGCGTTCGAAGGCCACATCATTTTTACGATTGATCCTTTCTGACATATCCTTTATTTTATGATTCTATGTCTCATTATTTCTCATTAAATCAAACTTACTAATAGCTTTTTCTAAATTTTGAAATGCCATTTCCCTTATCGAAATATATTGTGAAACTTCTTCTGCAATATCTCTTTGCACACTTTCACTTATTCTTGGGAGTTTAAATTGTTTAAAATATTTATCAGTAATTGAAGACATTATTGCACCAGAAGACATTTGTTCAATGAACATATCATAATAAGTTGAACGAAATATCAAGTACAGAACTTCTGGTAAATATTCATCATCTCTAATAACATAGAATCCTGTTGATGCAACTACATTATCTAATTCACTATTTACAATAGCAATCTTTTCTTTTGAACCTTTAATCTTTCGACCAGTTTTTCCCATTTTTTTTCGTAGTATTCGGTATCAAATCTTTGTACAAATTCTTTACAGGACATATTCAAAACAAACATATTCCCCATATCTTGGTAAATAAAGTTTTTTCTTGTATCCATATTGGACCGGCTTTGTTCTTTCCCAATAACTTATATCATTACCATTATTCCAAACAACAATGGAAGCGGTTGTACAATTTCCATAACTTTTAGCTTGTACTTCTCCCTCCATGACATTAGATTGCTTACATTCAACAATGATATATATTTCATCCGTTGACTGCATAGCATTTCTATAAATTACTATATCTGCACGTTTGGGATTTCCAGTAACAACATCTATAACTTCGGATATTCCATTTTTAATAGGAGCCTCTTTTGCCATATTTTCCTTTGGATAACCATACTCTTCGTGTAAAACCTTTAAATACGCTTGCCTTACAATTTCTTCTGGTTTATGTGTTATGTCAATTTCTTTTCCGGTGAGATAGTCTTTGATAAGATTCTTACTCATACAATTCTCCTTTAGTATTCGTTCTTCCTTATGTGTCCAGTTAAGATTGTAAACGCGTGTGTTCACAATCTGCTTATCAGGAAAGCACTGACAAAATTTGATGTAATAACGCAAATTTCTTTTAGAATAATTTTTGCCAAACTCCTTTGTCAAATTTTCTGCTAATGTGGAACTCAAATATCCATACTACATTCATTCAGCAAAAAATCATAAACACTCATAACCAGCACACCATTATCATTGTAATACGGTGTTGGCGCCTCTTTCGTGATAATGATCTTCTTGAAAAAATCTCCGGTCAGCATCAGAGAACGCTGTTCCTGCTCCATCTTTTCCCGGTCTGGAATCGCATAGATAGTCAATATACCTTTTAATAGTTGTGTTACTGATGGTTTTCTGCCTGACCGATTTAAAAGTGGCCGATAATTTTGTCGGATTTGTAAGCGAACCGATAGCAGATGAGAGGATATTCAAAAGTTCCTCCAATTCTGCCCGGTTCCATACATTATGTCTGCCTACAATATCCGAAATATAGGTTTCCTCGAACAATGCCTTTAAAAAACTAATCTTTTCCTCCGGACTTGAAATATTCACGATAGGCGGCAATCCACTATAAAGCATATATTCGTTCCAGCCGTCCTGTTTTGTTCCCGCATAAACGGACATAAATTCAGCAAAACTGAGGGGATGCATATGAACTTCATCTCCCTGGCCTCGGAATTCAGTAATCACATCTTTAGACAAAAATCGGGCATCGCTTCCTGTCACATACACATCTACATTTTTCATACGGATTCAAACTCTCCTAAAAGCTGCACCTCGTCCAACAGGACATAATACACTCCATCGCCTTTAATCTGTTCCTTAAGATAGGAGTACAGAACATTTGGATCACGAAAATGCTTATTTTCAAAAGAGTCAAATGCAATTTCTATAATGTGCTGTTCATCCGTTCTTTCTTCCAGCAAATTTTTTAGCGAGTTATCGCGAAATTCTTCAGTAGCATTATACCTCATTCAAACTAATTTTTACAATTCCTAATAAAAATTTTTGCGAGTTATCGCAATTACACGTAATAAAATTTTACTATCTCTGAACCCACTCGTATCTTGCCGGGGAAAAGACGGCCGGAATAGCGCCCCTGTGGTCGTCCTTATGGCCGTCTATGCCGCTAACATATCCGGAAATAAATCCTCTCCACCATCCACCTCATTTCCGAATATCAAAAAAGCACCGTCACTGGCGCTTTCCTGTCATTTTACATTTATAACTTTCCGCGAATACTCCCTGCTTTGCAGGTCAATCTCCGCATAGACCATATCATTACCACCAAGCTCTGTCTGGCCCGTCTGAATACAGGCCGTGCCGCATATCTGATTTATCCATTTTCCTTTTTGCGTATCAGGGCTTTCATGAATATGCCCGTGCAGGGAGAGCAGCGGCTGCCTCTCTTCCAGAAACCTGTAAATATCCACAGAGCCTATATCCAAATCCTGATACAAAAGCTGTCCCAGCCTTAATCCTGCCGGAGGCATGTGCATCACGTAGACTGTCTGCTGCGGATTTTCCGGTTCAGGCAAAGCATCCAGAATATCACACATATATGGAAGCGCTGTCTTTGCATACTCCAGCCAGTTATATATCCTGTCATAACCGTACTCATTAGAAATACCGGCGACACGGCTTAGCTGGCTTTGCGGAATATAATGCATTTCTGCGACAACCCTGTCCTTACAGCCGAAAGGGTGATCTAAAATATGGTTCATACCAATAAATTCATATTCACCGATACGAACCCTTTTGCCTGCTATATTATGGACATTCCCAAATTCCCTACATACTGTATCAAACAACTCATCTACCGACATAAGATCATCATTTCCCAACATGGCAAGGTATGTAATACCGTGCTTTTCAAGTTCCGAGAAATAGTCTTTCAAAAAACCATTGATGAACGCGGGCTGTTCCAAATGCCTTTCACCAAGTTTCGGGAGCATATCCCCACCATTCACAATGACGCCGATATTTTTCTCAACAGCAATGTCCAGCGATTTCCTGTATTTGTTTTTATCTCCATGCAAATCTGTAACATATAATATTCTCATGTGCATACCGCCTTTTGTACTGTTTTCAAAAACCTGCCTTTCTGATTGTACCATACTATGGGATAACTTTCAGCGTGTTACTTTAACCTTTATCCCCCTATTTTCGGAATAATGTCTTGTGCTTTTCGAAACAAAAAAGACCCAAAGATGCAATCACCACATTTCTCAGTACCTTCCTGCATACGCCTTTTTTGCTTCGGATGTCCATTTTCGGATAAATTCCGTCTTTGCATTTGTATAAGCATCCCTGTCGTGCTCAAATTGCTTCCATAATCGCAATTTCATGATCTCATATTCCCTGGCTATCTGAGGGAATTCATTTAAGTAGTCTCTAAAATACAGCTCGTCATTATCCCCGACATAGCGAAGGTGGATATGAAACACTTTGTCGGCAAATCCTTGTTTCGTATATCCGCGGTTAAACGATATTCTGCCTGCTTCTACTGACATTCGTATAAATCCGTTTTTTTCTACTACTTTTGCAGTAGTCTCAATGTCCGAATTTTGGGATACTTCAACCAGCACGTCCACAATATCCTTGGCCCATATTCCGGATATGGCCGTACTTCCGATATGACTGATTCTCTCCACCGGACATGCGGACAATGTACTTCTTAACAGAATTTCGATTTCCACATAATACCGATTCCATTTATCGCTGGGCGCAACAAGGAATATAGGAAATAGTTCCCACAATTCTTTCAAAGACATTTCTGACAATTCTTTTCCCATTTTCTATCCCTCTCTTCCTTTGGAAGCTGAGAAAGATTCAACAGCACGTTCAGAGAAAAATGCCCGCCCTCTTTCTCTGTCAGCATCGCGCCGTGATATTTTTCCGCCACTGATTTTATATTGGAAAGTCCGATTCCCGGAGAGGGGAGCGGTTCATCCAGACAGGTATTTTCAAATATCAGCATGTAGAAATCCCCCTGTCGTTCTCCGCTGATATGAATAGATTTTACTCCTGCAAGTAAACGGCACGCACAAATCGCATTATCCAAAGCATTTGCAAAAATTACGCACAAATCAAAATCATCTATCCCGCAGGGGGTGGGCAGAAGCAGTGAAACCTCTGTCTCAATCCCCTCTGTTTCTGCCGGCTCCAGCTTTTCTCCCAGCAGGATATCTACCACCGGATTGCCGGTCTGGTAAGGGAACGACAGCATAGCCGAAGCCAGTTCCAGCTTTTTCAGATAAGCTTTCCCTTCTTCCAGCTTTTCGCTGTTTAGCAAACCATTTAATACGGAAAGATGATTTTTCATATCGTGACGAAACGATCTCGTCTGCTCATAACGCGTTTGCGCCTCGGCAATATATATCTTTTGTGCCCGGGCCGCCTGTGTCAAAGACCTCATCTTTGCCTGCGCCTGCAGACTGTGACAAAGATGGCGATACGCATACAAGGTACAGAGTAAGGCTCCCAGCCCCAGAAACTGCAGAACCAGCAGCGCGGTATGCCTTCCCACATCTTCCAGTGGAAGCACCGCTGACATCGTAGAATAGAAAGTCTGTGTATAAGAAGTTTGCATGATATACAATTCTGCGGCAAAGAAGAACAGAACCGGGAACAGCAGATAGACCGCATTTTCTATCCGGCTGATTTCTTCCGGAGATATGGATTTTACTACAATTGTGTAGCAGATCATGCAGACGGCAAAAGAAATCCCTGTGGCCGCAATCACCAGCAGGTACAAAAACGGCTTTCCCGCCACACAGGGAAACAGTACGGCTTCCACCGAATTCATGAGTCCAAAAGAAAACTGGGAGATATAACTCGCAAGAATTGCGGCAGCCCAGGACGCGGACGGACAATTATGCAGGGCAAAACGGTTGACCCCATACAAAAGAAGCAGTCCTGCGCCTATCGCCGCAATCCATGGAAGGGAAAACTTATTTGCAGACCAGTCCAAAATACAGAGAAGAAAAAGGTATCCTGCACCATTCCATATCCCCTGCTTTTTCCCGGTGAGGCGGCTGCAAAACCAAAGATGCAGACCTCCCTGAACAAGCAGGCAAAAAAGATTGAGACATATACTAAAATAATCCATATCAGCCATTCCTCTCCCGTTTACTTCTCTTCCATAAATATATCGGTTGACCGAAGCGTTGTCAACCGGATCTCCGGTCATGATACTTCTATTGATTTTTGAAACAATACCCAGGTGCTGACAAAATAGCATACCAGCAAAAGTACACGCTCCAGGGCCGTAACGGACACCTGAGCAAACAATACTTTCGTTCCGATATAGGCGGAAATTTCAGAGGAAATCACTTGCAGGAAATATCCCACAATCATGCCGGAAATCAGGACGGCCACTGTGATCGGTAAACCGAACCATATGCTCAATTGTTTCAGGATGAGCCTTTTTATATCCCGTTCTTCCACACCGAGACTTTAAAGCACCGAAAAACGATTCAGCTCAGGACTTTGCACTTGCTGCAAAGTCTGTAAGAACGCATAACAGTTGAAATAGAATCGTTCTATTTTCTATATCATGAGAAAATGGGAATTGACATCTATCCCATAAAACAATATGATGATGCCAGGGGCAAAAAATGCGAACAGAAGAAGGCTACCATGCAGAAAAACGGAGGTACCACATTATGGCGAATATCCTGATTGTCGAGGATGAGAAGAATATGCGGGAAATTATTGCGGAATATATGCGGCGCGGCGGTCATACCTGCTTTACGGCGGAAGATGGCATGGACGCACTGCTGCTGCTGAAAAATACCCCCGTGGATCTAATGATACTGGATCTGATGATGCCCCATCTTGACGGCTTTTCCGTCTGTAAAATAGCAAGAGAAATCAGCGCTCTTCCCATTATCATGCTGACTGCCAAAGACAGCGAGGACGATAAGCTGAAAGGTTATGATCTGGGCGCAGACGATTATATGACAAAACCGTTCAGTCCGAAAGTACTGCTGGCAAAAGTAAACGCCCTGCTGCGCCGTTCCTTTCCCATCCCGACAGATACCTTAAGCGCCGGGAAAATTTCGCTCGTTCCCGCCTCACATAAGGTCTTTCTGGACGGGCAGGAAATCGCCCTGACCTACAAGGAATATGAACTGCTTCATTTTTTTATGAAAAATCCGGAACAGATTTTCAGCCGGGAACAACTGCTGAACCGGATATGGGGATATGACTTCGCCGGAACAACACGGACGGTAGACACACATATCAAAACCCTCCGCCAGAAACTGGGCGACGAGGGCCGCCACATCGTTACGCTGATTCGATCCGGTTATAAATTCGAGGTACATGTATGAAAAAAAGCGATTCCGGAAATGTTTTTACCGTTCGAAAGAAGATACTGCTGTTTTCGAAACTGATGGGCGTCCTCCTGGTGGTCTCCTATATTATTTTTACCAGATTGCCTTTTGGCGCCGATCTTTCCTTTGTAATCTGGCTTGCTTTCGTTGTCATCCTGATCTGCGTCATCGACTTGTGGATGGCCCGGTTTATTTCCAGGCCCGTATCCGAACTGAATGATGCCGCCCGGAGTATGGCAGATTTAGATTTTTCCCGGCCGTGCAAAGTAGCGGGCCGTGATGAATGGGGAGAACTCTCCCACAGCCTGAACGTGATGGCAAAACGTCTGCAGGAAGCCTTCTCCAAACTGGAACAGGCGAACCGGCTGCTGGAACGGGATGTGGAGCAAAAGAAGCGTTTGCTGGCGGAACGAAAGGAACTTACAGACAGCCTGTCTCATGAGATGAAAACCCCGCTGGGTGTAATCCGTGCCTATGCCGAAGGCTTACAGGATGAAACGGACGAAGCAAAGAGACGGAAATATGAACAGGTGATTCTGGCGGAAACAGAACGTATGAACAATCTGATTACTACCCTGCTTGATCTGTCCGCGTTGGAAAGCGGCGCCACACAGCTTCACCCGGAACGTTTTGATTTTGTTGAATTTCTGGAAACCGTTGCCGGACGGCTGTTATTGAATACCCCGGACGCCGTTTTCGGTCTGCAATATGAACTGCCGGAGCAGCCGGTTTATGTCCATACCGACAGGGGCCGGATGGAACAGGTACTGAACAACCTGATCGTCAATGCAAAAAGAAATGTCAGGCCGGGCGGCATTTTGAAGTTGTCGCTGAAAGTAAAGGATGGGATGCTGCATTTTTCGGTCTATAATGAGGGACAGCCGATCCCGCAGGAAACACTTTCCAAAATCTGGACAAAATTTTATCGAAACAGGCATACAACATACAGTGGTTCCGGACTGGGACTTGCGATTGTGGCACAGATCCTTTCTATGCAGCATTTTCAATACGGCGCTGCAAACCGGCCGGGCGGCGTGATATTCTACTTTTCCCTTCCCATTGTAACATAAAAACGGAATCTTTACAAAAAGGCGTTCGCTTCTGAACGGAAACAGCGTATCTATTTAGCATTTCACACCGTTCTCACATCCACTTCACATGGACTTCAACGCGTTTTTTTATTCTTACCCCATCAAGGGAAACTCCCCTTAGAACGGGCCTGTTTTATCCGGCTGATAAGGCAGGTATACCCTTTCGGTATCCCGTAACTCACAAAAATAACAGGAGGTAACGATTATGTTTTTTGGTTTGGAGTGGTACTGGTGGCTTGTCATTCTGGCAATATTGGTAATTTCTGTTCCGCTTAAGGTAAAGTTCCTGAAATGGTGGAACAAACGGAGCAGGAAAAAAGAGCAACATGGGAAATGGGGTGATGACGAATGATGGAAGTGAAAAACCTGACCTTTTCTTATGGGAAAGAGAAGCAGGCACTGCATGGCCTGAACTTTTCCGTAGAGGACGGGGAAATCTTTGGTTTCCTGGGGCCCAACGGTTCCGGAAAGTCTACGACGCAAAAAATATTAACCGGGATCCTGAAAGGATATGGCGGTACGGTATCTTTGTTCGGAAAGGATCTAAGCAGCACACATACACAGGATTTTTTTGAGGAAATCGGCGTCCTGTTTGAATTTCCCTATCTATATGCCAATTTAAGCGCTCTGGACAATCTGCGATACTTTTCCTCATTCTATCCCAGGGAACGACTGCGGGATGTGGAGGAGCTGCTCGACGAGCTGGAACTAAAACAGGACTTTCGGAAAAAGCCGGTATCCTCTTACTCAAAAGGGATGCGCCAGCGGGTCAGTATGGCAAGAGCCCTGATCAGCAATCCCAGGCTTCTGTTCCTGGATGAGCCCACCAGCGGACTGGATCCTTCCGGAGCGGTTCTCTTTCGCAGAATCATTGAAAAGGAACGTCAGAAAGGAACCACCGTATTCCTGACCACCCATAATATGCTGGACGCAGATCTGCTCTGCGACAGGATCGCCTTTCTGGTAAAAGGGAACATTGCCGCCCTTGATACGCCGAAAAATCTGAAGGAGCAACATAGCAATCACCGTATTACGGTGGAGTATCTGCATCAGGGCAGACGCGGCGAACAGACCGTCGAACCCACAGAATTAAAAGCGGGAATTCCTTTTGCATATGACGAACTGCTCAGCATTCACTCGCAGGAACCGACACTGGAGGACATCTTTATCCGGTACACAGGAAGGAGGCTGTCTTAATGTGGAATCATAACAAGGGAAACCGCGATCCTGCCCGCACGAACCACCGTTTGACGGGAAAGTCCTGCAAGACGCGGTCGATCTGGAAAAGCCTTCGTTCCCTGCTTCAAAAAGATTTCCGGATGATGAGATCCGGAAAATTCTTCGCCGTGGCGCTGGGATCTCTTTTGCTTTATACCCTGTTCATTCACTTTGCCTATGTGCGGTTTATGGACATGGAGATCTATCAGGTGTACCTTTATGATCCGGCCGGGACACAACGCAATGTTTCACCTCTCGTCCACCCGGTGGCCTCTTTGGAAGAAATGGACCGGATACTTCACAAAGACGCAAACAGTGTGGGCATCCACGTAACTGACGGAAAACCTGAGGTTTCGCTCTATACGGCCTCTAAAAAGCTGGATCGGCACAGAAGTGATTATGCGCTGTCTCTGCTGCATCCGGGTGGAAAATATACCCCGGAAACCGTGGGCGGCAACAATCTGGAACAGAAAAACCGCAGAGACATTACCTGTGAATTACTATTTATTGAGATTGTCGCCGTAGGCTTCCTGGGAATTGCGTCCGTACTGTTCAAAGAAAAACAGATGGGGGTGATGCGTGTCCATGCCATTCTGCCGCTCCCGAAAAGTCTGTTTCTCTTTTCCAAGATCTTTCTTTTTCTGGCAACGGATCTGGTGTTTGCTATTCTGCTGGTTCTGTGCAATGTGGGACTCTCAGGCACGGGAAAGATCCTGCCCGGCCTGCTGATACAGACGACCATTCTGTCTCTCGTCATGGCGCTGACAGTTTTCGGCTGTGCCATGATACTGAAAGATTTCCGGCAGTTCTCACTGGCCTATCTGGTCATTGCTCTGTTTGTAACGGCCCCTGTTTTTCTGTCGGCCAATACTTCGATTAAAATGACCTGGATCCGTTTCCATCCGTTTTATCACATTTATATGGGACTGAAACATGCATTTTTCGGTATACCTGTCGCGAACCCGCTTTATTATCTTTGTGCGGCGGGCGCGGTAGTCCTGCTCTTTGGCATTGTAAAAACAGCCTTTTGCAGGGAAATGGAAAAGGAGGGCTGACCATGAAAGGATGGATCTATCAACTGAAAAGCGTACGGAAAGATAAGTTTTGCATCATGTCGTTTTTCCTGCCTGTACTGGTCGCCATACTGTTAAATTTTGCCGGCTCCATAGATCTTTCCTCTTTGGGGGAATTACAGTTTGTCCTGACAGCCGGTGATCTCACTTCGGAAACAACGGAGTGGCTTGCACGATACGGCACGGTTATGATCTGCCAGACAGAAGAAGAACTGATTTCAGAGATCAATGATCCCTCCACCAACCTGATTGGTATAGAAAAGGACGGAAAAGGGATCAAAACCATTTTATCCGGCGACGAATGGGCAATCCTGCAGCAGGCGGCAGGTACGCTCCCGCTGCTCTATGAACAACGGGAATCCTCGGCGCAAGTGGGCGTACAGATTCTGTCGCGCCCGGATATACTGGCAGGTTACCAGCATATTTTTGCCGCAATGACGTTGGTCGTAGCGATGTTCATGGGCTGTACTTTTAACGCCATGAACATCATTTCCGAAAAAGAAGAAGGGGTGGTGTTTATCAATGAGATCCTGCCCATGTCCCCCAAAGAATATCTTATACAGAAAATCGGAATCGGATTTGTATTCGGATGTTTATCCGCTCTTATTACCGCGGCAATCTGTTTCAGACTGCCCTTTGCCAGAGCGGCGGTCATGCTGGCGCTGCTCGTGTTGTCGGCCTTCGTGTCCTCTTTGATCGGCCTGTTTATCGGGCGCTTTTCAAATGGACTGATGATCGGCGTCGTCTACATCAAACTTGTTATGATTGTATTTATGGCAGTCCCGATGATCTCCTATCTGGCTGGTGTGGAGAATCGGATTCTCACCTTTCTCTCCTATCTTATCCCATCCAGCGCTACTCTGGAGGGAATCATGGACCTGGCCAACGGCGGCACGGCAATGGCGGGCAAAGATACGGTGATCCTCGCAGTACATGGTATCGTTTGGTTTTTGCTTTATCTGCTGCTGGCCGGAAGAGGGAAAAAACAGGCGTAAATAATTTTAAAACCCAAACCGCCCACGCTAACATATTTTTCATAAAATACACAGGGAAGGAAATCTGTCTGATGATTTCCCTCCCTGTAACATTGAAATATCCTTTAAAAAGATGCCACAATATAAATAAACCGTGTATATAACCATTCAGCCTTTCGTCCTCTTTGTTACGGAATTATATTCCCTTAATATTCCACACTTTTTTAGAATCTTATGTGCTTTTAAGGAATTGATATTAATAACCTTTGCGTTTAGTTCTACCGAATTTTCAGCTCCTGTACTTAAAATTGCATCTGACAGCGTTAATTCCTACTCCAAAGGAAATTCTTTTGTTCCATTATAGAAGGTGTAAAATTCCGGTGTCGGAATCTTTACAAGCCTGGTCTTATATCGTGCTTCTTCCTCTACCAACTGTTCATATGCTCTCCCGACATATAACAGACACCGTAAAGGCATGTTCGGATTGATACTACTTTGATGTTCCCCAAACACAATGATCTTTTCGTCCACTCCAAAAGAAATATCATTTTTAAAATTCTTATATAAGATGTCATCTATTTTTATTTTCTGAATAATTCCCTCATCCTGATAATCTGTATCATGTAATGCATTATACAAACTTAGCAAATTCTTTTTCGCTGTTTTATCCTGATAAAACAAGTCTACAAAAAGACTGTCCTTATACTCTCGATTTTCTTTTTCTATCACAATATACTCACTTTCTCATTATCTGATTTTATAATATCACAATTTAATTGACGTTTCAATGTTTCTCGTAACAGTTCAGCCTTCGGCCTCACTGTTACGCAAATCCAGCCCATTTAAAGTTTGCTTTCAGCAAAGGGCTGGATTCTTTGACTGGATTTATACATTCTTACGGACTTTGCCGCAAGTGCAAAGTCCTGGGCTGAATAGTTACCTGTTTCTCATAAAAGGGAGCCTTTCACTGTTGATTTTTCCTCCTGCCGTCATTATACTGAAAAGCAGAATGTAACCAAAAAAGCTGACTGTCGAGCTGTTATGTCAGAACTCAAGACAATCGTTTCAAAGGAATTTTCCAGGTGAGGTCTTTATGATTTATTTTATAAAATCAAAGAAAAGGCATTTTTCATATGCCCAATGGAATACTTATTTTGAGCAGAACAACGCGCAGCGTCTGCTGATTTCATTTGAAGATGATCGATTAACGGAAAAAGAAAAAGCATTGATTTTCCCATCTATCTGCCAGTTCGAGCGCGGAGAATATTCTGACGGAAGACATCTGAAAAGAGTGGCGGATCGCTTTGCCGCAGAGACACAGAACAAAGATTATATGCACTGCATCCGATGGTTTATAAAGGAAGAGAATGCACATTCAAACTATTTGAAAACCTATATGGAACACTACAATGTCCGTGAAAAAAAGCATGTAATCCTGGATCATATATTTCGGCAGTTAAGAAAACTTGCCGGACTCCGATGCGAGGTTATCGTGCTGGTGACGGCTGAGATGATCGCATTATCCTATTATGACGCTTTGCAGCATGCCGCAGGATCTCCCGCACTAAAGGCGATCTGCCGGCAGATGCTTCACGATGAGATCCCACACATTAGTTCATAAACTTTTGCAGAATTTCACCCGCAATTCCCGAACTGAGGATAAAGAAGTCCCCACATATCCTGTTCTTATCAATGACAATTCTGTCCGCTCCCGTTTCATATTTTACAGTCATCGCAAAATCCAGCGCGGACTGCGTATCCACAATAATCATCTCATCACCGGAAACAACTGCGATGTCAATCCCGTTCTTTTTCAAATGTTCTATTTTCATCTTACCCTCCTAAACCAAATCTGCAGTACAAATCCCGGTTGAAAATAGATTCTATCGGATTATGGATTCATTATCAAGCATTCTCTTCTCTCGATTTCTATATTCCCGCGGTGTGCAGCCATAAAAACGTTTAAATGTTTTCGCGAAATTGCTTGGACTGTCAAAACCACATAAAGTTGCTATTTCCGAAATGTTGTTTGCCAGATCCTTTCGCAGCATCTCTGCTCCCTGCATAATCCGATACTTAATCAAATATTGAATCGGAGAAAGCTGAATTCTTTTTTGAAAACAACGCAGACATTCCCTCTCACTGATATCCGCTGCGCCTGAGATGTCCGACAGGGTCAGCCCATCTGAAAAATTTTCGTGAATATAGGTCAGCATTTTCCGGATACGGAGATTGTCCTGGTCAGGAGAACCTCCAGACTGATCTATCTTCCCCTGAAATTCCTGATACAGAAAAAAACAGATTCGGGATAATTTTTCCCGCACAATAAATTCAAAACCTTCGCAATCGCATGCCAGCGCTTCGAATGCACGGCAAAACCAGTGCGCTGCCTTTTCGTTCCTCTCTGCCTTTATAAGACTGCCGGAAAAGGATTGACAGGATAAAAGCGGAAATATGTATTTCTTTGCAAACACAAGATCATCATTCCCGGTAATCAATACCGGGCTGAAAACAAGAGAGTGTAATCTGCATTCCGAAGCGGCAATTCCATAGTGAAGGATATTGGAATTGATCACGATACAATCTCCTTTTTCCAGAAGAAAGGATTTCGACGGTATTTTTATCTTCATTCGTCCGCTTTCTATATAGATCATTTCGATCTCTTCATGCCAGTGCCATAGAATCACGTCTTCCTGTCTGTCCGTATGATAAGAGGAATATCCCGCGCAGGGAAACTGAGGACTTCCATGGGGCTGCAGTTCTTTTGATCCCCTGTTTAAATTTAAACCACATTCTTGTAATGCCATCCTTTTCCCCTTTCTTCTGGCGGTCTTTTTATATTATATGTCCAAAAATATGTTGTATCAAGCATCATTTGACGATATTCTTTTGATAACAAAAAACACAGGAGGAACCATCTTATGTTTCAACTATTGTTAGTGATTATTTACCTGGCTTTTATCAGTCTGGGTCTCCCGGATTCCATCCTGGGTTCGGCATGGCCGTCCATGTACCGGGAATTTTCTGTGCCTGTTTCCTATGCGGGCGGACTTTCCATGATTATCGCCGTTGGAACCATTCTTTCCAGCCTGCAAAGCGACCGGCTCACCAGAAAATTTGGAACCGGAAAAGTAACGGCGATCAGCGTACTGCTGACTGCAGCCGCATTGTTTGGATTCTCCCTCAGTCACTCTTATGCTTTATTGTGCCTTTGGGCGGTTCCTTATGGGTTGGGAGCCGGAAGTGTGGATGCCTCTCTGAACAATTATGTTGCGCTTCACTACGCAAGCAGACATATGAGCTGGCTGCATTGCATGTGGGGGGTGGGCGCCTCCCTGGGGCCTTATATCATGGGATATGCATTAACAAACGAATTGGGATGGAATGCCGGATATCGTTTCATCGCGCTCCTCCAGATTGCATTGACCGCCATATTGCTCTTCAGCCTGCCACTATGGAAAAATCAGAAAAATATCGGCGCAGAACAGGCCGGAGAGGAAAAGAAAAGTCAGCCGCTTTCTCTCACGCAGATTCTGTCTATCCCAGGCGCAAAGGAAGTGATGATTACTTTTTTCTGCTATTGTGCCCTGGAACAGACTGCCGGGTTATGGGCCAGCAGTTATCTTGTACTTCACCATCATCTTTCCGCAGAAACTGCCGCCGGATTTGCAAGCCTGTTTTTTATCGGCATTACAGTCGGAAGAGCTCTGAGCGGTTTTCTGACCATGAAATGGACGGATACGCAGATGATACGGCTTGGGCAAGGACTGATTCTCCTTGGCCTCGTGTTCCTTCTCCTGCCGTTTGGCAATGGAAGTGCATTGTCAGGACTGATTTTGATCGGTCTTGGCTGCGCTCCCATCTATCCTTCTGTCATCCATTCCACACCTGCCCATTTTGGAGCAGACAAATCCCAGGCTGTCATCGGGGTACAGATGGCTTTTGCTTACGTGGGAACCTGTTTTATGCCGCCCCTGTTCGGCTTTCTTGCAAACCATATCAATATTTCCCTGTTTCCAGGTTATCTGCTGGCAATCTGGATTCTTATGGTCATAATGCATGAAAAAATGCTGCCCAAAGTAGCAGCAGATTTTCCTCAATAAAATAGAAGATAGAATAACAGGATTGCCTGTATGGCCAGCATTGCAGGCAATCCTGTTTTAAAATACACTTTTTTTGTTTTATGTCTGCATACGTACATTGCCGCCAGACCGCCGGCCGCACCTCCGACCAGCGACAAGCCCAACAGAGTGGACTCCCGGATTCGCCAATTTCCATGAACCGCTTTCCATTTATCGATTCCGAACATAGCAAAAGTCAGCAGATTCATTACAAGCAAATATAGAAAAATCATTTTGTCCATTGTTTTCTTTTACCGCTATGGGAAGTTACTGCATGTTTTTTAAAACATTTTTGTATTGTTTCTCAATGTTGGATTGGAGTTCCTCAAATTCCGGAATAAACTCTGTTATGATCCTGTCCGTCAGTTTTCTTGCCGCTTCCCCATCATATATATGAGCTGTATTATTCCTTTCTTTTAACATACAAAGCCAGGTTTCCTCATTTATAAAATCAAAACACTAGTACGCCGCCTTAAGAATCTCCCGGGGCGCCCCGTCCTGTCAACAAGAATCCCTTCATAAATCAGCAATTCCTTCAATACTTTCCATCCCAGTTCAAACTGAATAAAAAATTTATCAATAATTCCACTTAGAATAAATTCATTCCTCAAATCCTGTTCCGGAGATTTTCTCAATACAGCCAGATGGCTTGTATAATTATCATATTTTTTCATAAACCACCACCCCATCCCTATCAATCTCCGAAATCAGCTCCGCAGAAACCGGTTCATTCATATCTATTAAATCCATTTGTAAAAGTGTCCATATCTTTTCCTGCATTGCAAACGAAAACTCTGCAAAATCATGGCAGCCATATATCGCCAGATCCAGATCACTTTTCTTTCGATGCGTTCCCCTTGCCCGGGAACCGAACAGAATTACTTTCGTCACGTGATGTTTCTCTGACAGCGTGCAGATTTCCCGAAACACCCTTTGAGAAATCCCGGTATTTTCAAGTCTCTTTTTATCCTGTGTCTCTGTTGCTTCTTTTTGCATAAACGGCTCCTTCCCTCAGAAACATTTTCAAGATAAACCCTGAAAAACAGTAATCATAGTGTAACTATTCAGCCCAGGACTTTGCATTTGCTGCAAAGTCCGTAAGAACATATAGCAGCTGCAATTATGAGCTCTAATCTAATTGTCCTGCAAGACTTCGTTCCGCCAGCCTTAGTACCGAGATGACCGGCACGATCAGAATTCCGCAGAAAAAATTACTGACGCCATGTATAAAATCAAAAGGCAGCCCCGCAATAATCCAGGAAATCATCCCCTGAAAACTCATCCCAAACAGGATTGCCTGCGCCGGTGCATATAATGTACCGAACAGAAAACCATGCATTGCACAAACCGCCATATATACAAAAGCCCGAATCTTTTTCGGAAGATGCTCCGGAAGAAGCATCACGGCGCCCCACAGAACAGTCCAGACATAAAGGTAAGGAACCCACCAGGTTGCGAAGCCACTGAAAATACCGTTTAAAATCACATAGATATAAATAGGGTATAACGCTTTTTTTCTATAAACCACCGTAAATGCAATTGTAAACACCCCCAGCAGGTGAATATTGGGGGCCACCTCCATCAGAAGCTTGGACGCGTACATCAACGCGCCCAGCATTGCAAATATCGTAATTTCTCTTGTCGTCGGCTTCACCCTTTTTCCACCTTAAAGGCGTAGGTGTCTCCTTCCGTGATCTTTGTGGAATCCACCCCCTGTGCAGCATATTCGTCATTGACATAAAACGCCCAATAGACGCCGTCCTTGTCATAATCCGCGGCGATACCGTTGACTGTTTTTACGAAAAGGCCGTAATCTCCTTCCTCTCCTTCTATCAGTCCCACATCCTGCAGCGCTTCTCCCACGGTCTCCTTATCCGTGTGAACTTCGAACAGGGTTTCCTCCCCCTCCTGATCCACCACGAGAAAGTCAAACTGTGTCTCTCCTTCTCCCCGTACATTCCGTTCGTTTTCCGTCCGGGAATCCTTTTGTGCATCCGCATCGGTTTTCGTCTGCGCATCACTCTTTGCATCTGTATCGCTCTCTGTCTGCGCGTCACTCTTTGCATCTGCGTCTGTTTCTGCCTGCGCATCCGTCTTCGTCTGCTCCTGCACGGCTGCACTCTGATTTCCTTTGTCCTCTTTGTTGCCATTACAACCCGATGCAGACAGTGCCATAGCCACAATCAGCACGATGCAAAGGAAGAATGACCATTGTTTTTTCATGCATTTCTCTCGCATAACTTTGATTCTCCTTCGATTTGTATTTCCTCCGTCAGCCGGCGCCCGCGGCTGGATATAATGGGAGGATCGTCCTGTCCGGATATTTCGACTTTGGCATGACTGCAAAAGGGCTGCCGCCCAGATACTCTTTGTACCGTTTCTTTTGCGGCAGTTCCTGACCGGCCTTCTCAGATCATCATATCCAATGGCTTTTCCCTGAATTGTGGCATTTGGTAACTATTCGGCCCAGGACTTTACACTTACTGCAAAGTCCGTAAGAACACATAACAGTTGGAATAGAATCCGGCCTCTTTGCCGTAAGGCAAGCTTCAATAGGCCGGATTCCGTAATTATTCAGGTATACTTTATCGGACGCAAAGCGTCCGCTCGCCCGGGTGGGCTGTATATCAGGTCAGCAGTCTGTTTTTCGCTGCGGTTTGCAGTTCCGCAAAACGTAGCTGTTTATGCCTTACGGCGACGGGCTCGTACAGGATTTTCACCTGTTTCCCCGGACAGTCCTTTCTTAAGATAATACATTACAGACATTTCGTCAATATCCTTCCCGAAAGAGACAAGAAAAAGGGGAACAGTGAGACCGAAGGCGGAACTGTTAGAAAAAGGCAGAATACCCGGCAGCCTGCTACGGGGTATTGGACTGAAGTTCATACTTTACGACGTCTATCCTGGCCGTTCCATCCGCAAAAAATGAAATTCCGTCCGCCTCCTGTCTTGTATACATCGTAGCTGACATAACCTGCTCTCCGTCATTGACAAAGACTTCCACGCTAAAACGATCCAGTATAATCCTAAGCTTCAGCGCTCCCTCCACAGTATTTACCAGGCTGCGTCGTTGATGGATAATCGCTCTTCTGGAACCGGAGAATTTCCGGTCCACTTTCAGGATCGACTCCCGCGGACGGAAGCTAAGAGAAGTATAATATATATCATCCTGCGCAAAACGAACCGCAAACTTCTGATACAGTTCCCGCATATCACCCGGACGGACCGTCAGTTCCATATCCAACTTTCTTCCTCTGATCCCATCCAGCTTCACAACTCCCGAAACCGCCACATCCGTATATTCTACTTTGTTACATCGCATTGTATCCAGTTCCCTAATCGGACTCTGATACAATCTGCCGTTTTTTACCGACAATTCTCTTGGCAAGCTTACCTGGCCAAGCCATGGCGCTTCCGGCGAACGAATGCCGCAGGCATCCCAGTTCTGCATCCAGCCGACCATAATTCTCCTGCCATCCGGCGATAATATTGTCTGCGTCGCATAGAAATCAATTCCATAGTCAATAGCCTGGTCATGCGTCTCCTTGAAAGTACCGGATACCTCGTCATAATCACCGATCATGCATACAGTCCCATTTCCATTATGATATTCGAAACCCTTCGGCAGCATATCCTGCGGACTGATCATCAACACCCATTTTCCATCCAGTTCGAAGAAATCAGGACATTCCCACATCTTCCCAAACCGATTGCAGTTTGTAACCAGTACACTTTTGAACTTCCACTGAAATCCATCGGCGCTGGTATACAATAGAACCTGTCCACTCCCGTCCGCCGGGCGGTTTCCCACAACACAGGCATACGTACCGTCAGCCTGCTTCCACATCTTAGGATCCCGAAAATCAAATCTGCTGCCGCCTTCCGGAAGATCCCGATCGTCCAGCACCGGATTCTGTTCATATTTCTCATAATCAATTCCATCGCCCACGGCAAGGCACTGTGTCTGCACTTCTCGATAGATGTCCCGTTTCTGATGCTCTCTTAACACACCGGTATACATCAGCAGATGTCTTCCGTCCGGCAATACGACCGCACTTCCGGAAAAACAGCCATCCTTGTCATAGACTTCATCCGGCGCCAGTGCGCAGGGAAGATATTCCCAATGGAGCAAATCGCTGCTTACCGCATGCCCCCAATGCATGGCCCCCCATTTCGCTTCATAGGGATAATACTGGTAAAACAAATGATATCGGCCTTTATAATAAGAAAAACCGTTTGGATCATTCATCCAGCCCGCACGTGGAGTCAGGTGGAAATCGGGACGCTCTTCTTTACCGATTAATTTTTCACAAGCCTCTTCATATTTTCGCGCTTCACGTAGTGTCTGACTTGTCATAACTGTTTCTTTCCTTTCCTATAAATACAAATACTGCTTATTCCATATTCGATGTACTGGCATTATACGAATCCAGATAGGTCTGGAACAATTCCAGATACTCACTCAATCCATACGCCTCCAGATCTTTTTGATATTTATCCCAGTCTGCATCGGTAAATCCATTCATGATCCAGTCTGCTTTTTTCGCATTGATCGCTTTCTGGATGTCAGCCTGCAGATTCGAGAGTTTCTCCGTATCGTCACGGCTCATAAAAATATTCGGGTACACATACTCTGTGTGCATATCCGGCGTATAATATTCTTTGATCCAATCCAAACGGTACTGCGCGTCATCCGGACAGGTCACATATACATCATAATATTCATCCAGAATAGCAAGAGGCCCTCCAACTGCTTCTGCCTCTCTTACCTCTACCGGAGATGCGTTTCCCAATGGCGCGTGCTTCAGCATATCTTCACCATCGGCATTTTTCCCCATCTCAAAAATATCGAAATCATCGTCCTCCCCGTAGGTTCCCCAGTTGTTCTGCGGAGACTGCAGCGGCGCATACATCTGATCCAGCCATGCGCATACCAGCGCCGGATTTTCCGCGACAGAAGTTACCACACAACGGCCGCGGTCGAATCCACTGGTAAAGGAACCATTCTGCGGCGTCAGATTCCGGGTATCCGCCGTCAGAACCGGAAGCGGTACCCAATCTTTCAGATTGTCAATATTTCCCACGTCCCAACTAAAGCATACTCCATAACGCCCGGACTTTCCTTTAGATACATAAGTGGACCATTCCTGGGTAAAGCTTTCCGGATCAATCAGTTTTTCTTCATACAGCTTATGCAGCCACTCGATTCCTTTTTTATAGCCCTCCTGCGTCGCCGTACAGATCACCTTCTTATCGTCTGTAACCGCAATATGCCGGTCCTTATCCGAATCGCCATACCCCTCTCCAAATCCATTGATCAAAATTGCCGGATCCTGGTCGCCGTTATTGACAATACAGGACATGGGAATGATACTTCCCTCAATTCCAAACTCCTCCTGAAGTTCTTCGGCATGGTCGCGAAACGCGATTAAAACCGCTTCAAATTCCTCCACAGTCTCCGGAACCGCAAGCTGCAGAAAATCCAGCCATTTCTTATTAATAAAACTCATATTTCCAACCGTCTGTATTGCCGTCTTACCGGAACCAAGCTGTTCGATCCACGGCAGCGCCCAGATGTGTCCGTTTACATCCGTACACATCGCACGATATTCCGGGTATCGGTCAAATACAGATTTCAAATTCGGCATATAAGCGTCGATATATTCCTCCAGCGGAATAATTGCGCCGTATTCTCCATATTTTAACAGATTACTATCTGTGAATCCAGCGGTAAAGATAAAATCTGTCAATTTATTGGGGTCCGACATATTCAAAGAGATCTTATCCGGCCACTGGTCCGACTGTATTGCCATCCAGTCGATCTCCACGTTAGTCTGCTCCTGCAGACGTTTAAAGATCGTCCGGTTGTTCGGCTCTGATTCCGTACTGGGCGGATAGCTGATCATCCCTGTCAGCGTTGTTTTTTCCTTCAGTGGAAACTGCAGTTCTGCCTCGTCTACCGGGCGGAAAGTTCCGTCATTGATCTTTCTCTTTCCTGCGCAAGCCATAAGGGAAACTATCATACATACTACAAGAAGCGCCGCTGCCATTTGCCTTCCGGTTCTGTATCCGAATCTGTTTTTCCATTTATTATTCATCGTCTGCCTCCTTCTAATTATTACCGTCTATAACCATTTTGCAGTATTGTTTCCTGATTATCCCTTTACGGCACCGGCCATGATTCCGCTGTCAAAATATTTCTGGAAGAACGGATACATAATCAGAAGCGGCAAACTGGAAATAATAATCGTTGCATATTTCAAAAGTTCTGCCAACTGCGCACGTGCCGCCGTACTCTGCATATCCGCAATCATTCCGGATTCCGGCTGGTTCTGGATCAAGATGGAACGCAGCACAAGCTGCAGGGGCTGCTTTGCCGAATCATTCAGATAGATCATAGCATCAAAATAACTGTTCCACATGGCAACGAACTGCCACAATACAAGTACGGCAATAACGGGCGTACATACCGGAAGTAACACTTTAAAGAAAAAGGTCAGTTCGCTTGCGCCGTCTACATCCGCGGCCTCACGAAGCTCCTGCGGGATTCCACGGTAATAGGTTCTCGCGATCGTCATGTTCCATACACTAAACGCTCCCGGGAGGATCACCGCCCACATGCTGTCAACAAGCCCCAGATTGCTTACTACCAGATATGTAGGAATCAGGCCGCCGCCAAAAAACATGGTAATCATGAAGATGACATTAAAAAATCCCTTTCCTTTAAAATCTGTCCTTGACAGCGGATATGCTGCCAGAAGTGTTACTGCCACGGAAACAACGGTGAATACTACAGAATAGACAACCGCATTTTTAAATCCGATCCAGATCTGGCTGTTCGTCATAACACGTTCATACGCGGTTGTGGTCCATTTACTCCAGTCAAAGGTAATTCCTTTATTCTGCAGCGTGATCGGATCCATAAAAGATGCCACGATAATATAGATCATCGGCACGATAATCGCGACCACAAACAAACCCAACAACACATACCCGGTCGTCAACAGTACCTTATCCTGTCTCGAATATCTTGTGAATACGCCTTTTTTCTTTTTCATTTTGCATACGCCTCCTTAGATTCCCTGTCCGTCATTCATCTTCGCCACGATCTTATTCACGACAAGCAGAAGGATAACGTTAATTACGGTGTTAAACAGGCCTACCGCCGTGGAGAAGCTATAATCTCCATCAATGAGACCTTTTCTATATACATAGGTTGCAATGATTTCGGAAGCCGGAAGGTTTAAATCGGTCTGCAGGGCATAGGCTTTTTCGAAGCCGATACTCATAATATTTCCTGCCTGAAGAATAAACTGAATCACTACCATATCTTTAATCGCTGGCCATTCTACCGTTTTAATCTGCTGCAGGATATTGGCGCCGTCCATGACCGCTGCCTCACGAAGCTCCTGACTTGCATTGGACAGGGAAGCCGTATACATAATAGACGCCCATCCTGCACCCTGCCAGATACCGCTGATAATATAAATAGAGCGGAACGCCTCCGGCATGGTCATAAAATTAATGTCTGTTCCCATTAGCAGATTCAAAGGCCCTGTCACGGAAAGAAAAATTCTCACAATACCGCAAAGTACGATGACGGATACAAAATTGGGAAGATAGAGTACCAACTGGATCTTCTTCTTGATCCCTGCACTCTGAATTCGGTTCAGCAAAAGCGCCAGTATGATTGGAACCGGAAAGCCCCAGAGTAAACTATATACGCTCAGCTTCAATGTATTCACCAGATATCTCATAAAATCTGGAGATGATAGAAACCGTGTAAAATGCTTGAATCCCACCCACTCACTTCCTGAGACTCCTTTAAACGGATTATAGTCCTGAAACGCGATCAGAATGCCGCTCATAGGAGCATACTTAAAAATCAGTGTAAGCAGCAATGCCGGCATCAGGAAGAACAAGTAGAGCTGCCAGTGCTGCCTGATATATACCAGTGTATTGTGAAACCCTGTATCCTTGCTTCCCTGTCTTCCATATGAAACAGTTTTTGAATTCGTTGTCATAACATCCTCCTTTCTGTCAAATCCCTCCATTTTCTGCACTTCTTTTCTCTCATATCCTTTTCACTCCTCCTTTTAATTTGTGCATTTGTAAAATACATCATTTTTTAATTTGAGATTTGCATATTGTATGTATATCATTTATTTTACATTTAGTCAATAATTTTTTTGCTATTTGTACATTTTAATTTTTACATTTCTATTTTATTGTACATTATGAATAAATTGGCCGCATTGATTTTATGCTCATATAGTTTTTAAATTTTTTTATTTTTACATTTGACACATATTGATTTGTGCATTATAATAAAAACAGAATCTAATTATAAGAACGGAAAGCCGTGCGAATATAAATCTGTAGTTCATATCATTTTTAAAACAAAGGGCTGGTCAAGCGAAAAATCAGATACTGAAAAAACGGAAGAACACGAGAATATTACCAGATAATAAAGAATGCGATAAAAAGGAGAACTATATGGGTAACAGAGTTACGATTCAGGATATTGCCGACGAACTTGGAATTTCCCGCAACACTGTTTCAAAGGCAATCAATAACACCGGCATCCTGGCTGATGCCACCAGAGACAAAGTATTAAAAAAAGCTATGGAAATGGGGTACAAACAATTTTCTTATATAACGGCTGTAAAATCCGGAAATGCCGTGTTCTCTGTCCCCACGCCAGGGGAGAAAACTGAAATCGCCGTCTTTCTTACTAATTTCGTAGGAGGCTCCCATTTTTCGCTCGTTATGCTGGATAAGTTCCAGAAAGAACTTATCAGTCTGGGATACAGCCTTACCATGCACCGAGTCCTTGCGGAAGAGCAGGAAAACCTGAAACTTCCCGCCTCTTTTTCTTTGGAGCGAACAGCCGGTATCCTCTGTATCGAAATGTTTCATTATGAATATGACCGACTGCTCTGCGGTCTGGACTTACCGGTCTTATTTGTAGACACACCGGTGACCTGTCTGAAAAAACCGTTGAAAGCAGACATTCTCTGTATGGATAATCAGACCGGGATTTATTCTTTTATAGAAAGGATGGCCAGAAGGGGAAAAACAAAGATCGGATTTATCGGAGAATATATGCACTGCCGCTCCTTCTTTGAGCGGTATATGGCCTACCGAAACGCCATGCATTTGATGGGACTTTCCTGCCCGGATGAATATCGTATCATATGGAATAAGGGGGGGATTTTTCAGCCGTCCTCGGAAGACTATCAGGAGTATCTGACCGAAAGCTTTCAGAAACTTTCCCATCTGCCGGAAGTTTTCTTATGCGCCAATGATTTTGTCGCTCTGGATGCTTTACAGGTATTAAAAAAATTGGGCTATTCCGTCCCGGATGATGTATGGCTGTGCGGATTTGATGATGCCCCTGAATCAAAAATCGTAACGCCCTCTCTTACTACTATTCATATACACAGTCAGATCATGGGATTTTCCGCGGTGAATCTGTTAATGTCCCGTATCAGTGAACCTTCTCTGAATTATCGTACTGTGTATACGGAAACAGATCTGATCTATCGGGAATCTACGGGAGATTGATCTTATTGTAAAATTCCCGAATATTTACTATCTCTAATCTCAGGAGGAATATTATGCGTAATCTATTTAACTTTGACGGCCCGGTTCTGCAATTCATTCACAAAATTGTATACAGTGTCTATCTGAATATCCTGTGGTTCCTCTGCTGTATTCCGATTGTCACAGTTGGTGCATCCACTACTGCGCTTTTTTATGTCACATTAAAAATGTCAAAAAATGAAGAGGGCAATATCACGAAAGCATTTTTTCATTCTTTCCGGGAAAATCTGAAACAGGGGACTTTGATTTGGCTGATTCTTCTCGCCCTGGGCATTCTCCTTGGCATTGACGGATATGTCCTGTATCACATGCGTTTTGAAAATATATTCTGGACACTTTGTACCGCAGTTTTCTGTGTTGCCGCAGCCGCTTACGCCATTGTCCTCATGTATATCTTTCCGCTTCTTGCAAGATTTGACAATACGATCGGCGCTATGTTCAAAAACGCACTGTTTATCGGAGTCCGTTTTCTGTTCTGCACCGCATTGATGGCAGCCATTTACTTTGGGATGCTACTGGTTGTAGTCCGCATCTTTACCCCGGCTATTATTTTTGGAGAAGGATTCTGTGCGTTATTCTGCTCGTATCTGCTGTCTAATGTTCTGAGGCTCTGTCAGGAAAAGACCGAAGAACATGCGGACACCGTCTCCGGCATATAAGAAAAGAGAATGTTATGAATACCAGAAAACAGGCTCTTTCAGGCAGAAAATGCCTGAAACACCTTCATGGAAAACAAAAAATACAGTATATTTGGGATTATTATAAGCTGCCGATCCTACTCGGCCTGCTCTTTGTGTATATCATCGGCTACACGATACATGGTTATTTTTCCAAAAAGGAAATCCTGCTTTATACCGGCCTTGTAAACGTAACCGCAGGCGAACAGCTCACCGATGAATTAAGCGGCGGCTTTCTGGATTTTCTGAATGCCGATGCATTCAAGGCGGATCTAAAGCTATATCCCGGATTATATCTCACAGATGATAAGGATGATCCCAATCAGGAATACGCCTATGCTTCCCGTATAAAAATAATTGCTTCCATTGATGAGGAACAACTGGACGTGGTGCTCATGAATAAGGAAGCATTTGACGCATTCTCACAAAACGGATACCTGTATAATATGAAAGAACTGCTTCAGGATCTGGATGCGGAAGACGCAGCGGAATGGGAACCATACCTTGTGACTAACATCGCCATACTGAAAGACAATGCAAAAGATCTGCTGTCAGACAACACGCTTTCTTATCAGGCAGTCACGGAGGAATCCCCCATGGGACTTCTTCTGTCACAAAATGGAGTTTTTAAAAAAGCCGGTTTCACGGAAGATGTATATCTTGGTGTAATCAAAAATTCTCCTCGAACAGATATGGCGGCAGAGTATATAAAATATCTCTGCTCTGAACCGTGAAACGGGTACCTCCCTGACAACAGATTCCTTCTGTTCTTTTCTCTGACGGCATTCCCGGCCGTTCCCTGCTCTATAAATTTTATTTTTATATTTCTCCGAGAAATACTCTTCCCTGTACATCCGATACATTCCCAAAACGGATCGCTGCCTTGTCTCTCTTCCTCCTGGCAGCCAGATACAATCTGCCTTTTCCTGCTTCCGCCGTACAGGCAAATGTTCTGCGCTCTTTCCTTTTCCACCCTTTTATCCGGAATTCCAATATCCTTGAGCCGGGTATGCCTCTGTTGTCCACATATTCCAGACAAAGTTCTGCTTCCTGGTACCCTCCCGCAAAACCTGTATTCTCTATTTCTATTTCTACGAAATATTTTTCCCTTTTTTCCTTTCTCACACGGACACCTCGCACCAGAAAACGATATCCCAAATGCGCACTCACATAATCATAAAAACTTTTTCCCGCCCATACGCCTGTTCCCGGATACTTCCATTCTTTCCATACTTCCAGCATTCTTGTATCATGGGCCCGGTTCAAATACGTAACCTGCATCCCGATAAGAAGTTCTTTCACCGCCGCCGGATATAATTCCCGCAGATAATCAGGGCTATATACCACTTCCCCTCCATTGGGCGCGTGACATCCAATCTCTGCTTCAAATGAAAGTTCGTCCGACCGTCTCCACGGGCTGTTCCATGCCGCACATGTCCTGCACTGTGTCCCGAAAGTCCCCAGATTACTCTTTGAACCCAGAATCCCGTCGTCAAAAATCCCCATATCTTCTGCCGTGACCGGCCGTTTTCCCTTCTGGTCCCCGTGCAACATTCTCCAGTATACCGGACGCCGGACAGCCAGATACGTTTGTTTTCCCCGGTATCGGCGCAGGATTTCTGCCATTTGACACAACTGGGGTTCCGACAAAAAACGGGAGGAATGCATTTCCCCCCAACTGCCCACCAGCATTCCCTGCAATACATAGACGGTATCTGTAAACTGTGCCATAAGCGGCCCGATCTGTTCCAGATGGGACTTCACCTGTGAAAAAGAAAAGGGTTCCCCCGCAGACGCCCTGCCCTCATGGTCATAGACAATTCTTACGATACAGTCATAGCCCCTTGTTCCAAAAAAAACGAGGATACGGCTGATTCTCTCCAAAGCCTCCCTGTCCAGATCTCTGTCCCGGAAATGCCCGATATCAATCAGTAAAAATGCCAGTGTATCCTCCGGATGCAGACACCATCTTAATTCTTCAAAATCCGGCTCCCGTTCCGCAAAAAAAGTATGGATCTGATACCATCCCCTGGCAGGATTGGAACATTCTGCCGTAGATTCCTCCAGATCCGCCGCCTGAAAATTATCGCGTTTTCCATTTTCCTCCAGATGATCGTCCTGTTTCAAATTGTCATCCTGTTCCGGATTGTCTGTCTGCTCCAAATTGTCATCCTGCTTCGGATTGTCTGTCTGCTCCGAATTGTCCGTCTTATCACGCATATGTCATCTCCTTGTCTCCAGCTTTCTTTCCATCCTTTTATAATAGATCCTGCAGCGTTTCCAATGCCCTTCGATCAGCTGCCGTTCCATCCCAACGATTTCCCGATGATTCTTTAGAAACAGCCACAGCATGATAAAATAATAAGGCGAGAAAAATCGAAGCAGCCTTACAACATAACTGGGATTTGCTCTTGCTGCCGCGGATTTTTCCTGCAGAAAAAGCAGCGCTCTGAAAAAAACGGAGTCCTCCGACTTCTGTTCCTCCCGGCACAACTGCGCGACCTCCCGGTTGTGGAGACGTCTGTTTGGACTGCGAAAGTTGGATATGGAAGTTTCCGATATCCGATATAAAATGAACGGACGATTTACATAGCACACCCTGAGATTTCTGTTGTCATCCACTATTTTCTGAAAGCAGGCCCGGTCATTGACGGTTTGAAAACGAAGAATAAAATCAAATACCGCTTCCGTCAGCAATTCCTTCCGGTACACTGCCGTCCCCATAATCGCACAGCCAAGTTTTATAGAACAGCATAGTATTTTTCCACGGATAAAATTCTGCAGGACCACATCCAGATAGGTGGAATAAGACCGGATCATTTCTCCGGAACCGGTAAATTTGAGAAACGCCGTGCATACAATATCGTGGGTATCCAGCAGTTCCGTAATTTCGAACAGATTATACGGCGAAAACAAATCGTCGCCGTTGAGGACCACAAAACGTTCTCCCGCGACAAGCCGCAGGGCTTCTACATAATTTTTACAGATCCCGGCATTTTTCTTCCGAAAAAGCCGGTCAATCCTCTCAAAAATATCCCCGTTCTTCCTGATCCAACGTTCGATCACTTCCCGGCTGGAATCTCCGGATCCATCGTCCGCAACGACCAACTGAAACTTTTGTCCCTTTCCAAATCTGCGGATCTGATACCGGATACTCTCCAGTGCATAGGACACAACCGCCGCCTGATTATAACATGTAACTACAAACGTAAACATGGCTTCCCCTCTTTTCTGTGCCTTCTCATTTGATCATTCATCAATTCGATCCCTTCTCACTTTTCGGCTTTTTATTCCTCCGTTTCCAGCTTTACATTCGGAAAGAAAAGCGCCAATATCTCCTCACAGCTTTTCCCTTGCTTTGCCATCTCATTGGCACCGTTCTGACTCATGCCGATTCCATGCCCAAATCCTCCTCCCTGAATCACGAACAGATCTCCTTCTTTTTCCACGGTAAAAAACGCGCTGGGAAGCAGCGCCGTCCCTGGTTCGATGGAGCCGTCCTGCCGGATCACTTCGGCGCCGGTACCGCCCAATACCTTCCGTATCTTATTTTCTGTGTCCACTGTTATGGAACCCTGCTCGCCGGTAATCCTGATCTGAAGTGCAATCCCGCCGGCTCCGGTTTCGGTAATCTCTATATCCTGTATGATACCGATATCCGTATTCGTATTCGTACATACCTGCGCGGACAAGGTTTTTACCGGTACTTCGATCTTCCAGCGGTACCACGGTAACTCTGCCTCATAATCTCCATTCTCCCCCTTTACCGCCACGGTTTTCAGATACCTGCCGGCCGGATCCTTTTCTGTTCCCCAGGCTTCCAGACCGGCCGTATACCCGCAGGATGTGGAAAAATAGAGAATCGTAGCCAGTCTGCCCCTGTATCGAAGTACCCGGTTCTTTGTCTCTTCCACCGCCCGATTGGTTCCTTCATCCTCCTGACAGTCCCCGTACACCTGATAGCGGGTACTGTCGTCCAGATGGGCTTCGTATTGGGGATACCCCGGTTCTTTGATCTGCTGATAGGCAAAATTCCTTGCGCAGACCGCCTGCGCTTTCAACGCTTCCAGTTCATAATAAAACGGCATCTCGCTGGGAACCACCCTGCACAGATATTTTTCCAGCGGAAGTTCATTGATGATCACAAGTCCTTCCTTTTCTGCACGCAGTTCTATCGTCCCCGCGTAGGAGGGCGTCCCATAGGCACGCTGTATACTGTGCAGGGTAAGCTCTCCGCCATTCTTTGCGGTGAGCCTGATACGGCCCCCATCCTGAAACCCTGGATCATCCGGCACAAATTCCGCCATCTCTCCTGCTGCCGTCTCCTGTTCCTCTTCCCCATAACAGATCCGCATTCCGCCTTCTGCCGAAATCCGCACAGATGGGTGAAAGATCTCTGCAAATGCGTCTGTCTTGATTACAACCCTCAGATCCGGATTATTGATCGGCGGTTCATCCCATGAGAGTTTCCGGATCACAACATCAAAAACGAGAATCAGGAAAAGCAGGAGCAGAACCACCGCCCAATATCCGAACTGAATTCCGGCGGCTTTCTGAAAGAAAGAATGTCCGCCTGTCTTTTTCTCTGTATCCAATTTCTTCATCACTCCTTTTTTAATCAGATTATGCCCTCTCCCGGATTTCCCCTGTCACTTAACGAAGCGGTTACTATTCACGGTCTGGTAAGCCGCTCAAACGTTACGATTCACACCGCACCGGGCACAGTACCCAATTCTTTATTGCTTTTTCACAAAATCTACACTATATTAGAAATATAATATAGATTCTTGCGACAATTCTAAGAAGAGAAAGGTTGTTGAAAATGATTTCCGTGATAATCCCTGTCTACAATACAGAAAACTATCTTCACCGCTGTATCGACTCTGTTTTAAATTCTGCCTGTGATGATTTCGAAATCATTCTGGTCAATGACGGTTCCACCGACAACAGTCCTGCCATATGTGAAGAATATGCCCGGCGGGACGGCCGTATCCGCGTTATTCATCAGGAAAATTGCGGTGTATCCTCCGCCCGGAATAAAGGTCTCGACCATTGTCGGGGCGAATGGATTGTATTTGTCGATTCCGATGATTTTATTTCCAGAGATTTTCTTGGTCTCATCGCTCAAAAAAGCAATCCGGACCAGGATCTGCTGCTCTTCGATTTTGCCAAATGCAAAAACGGGCAGGTCTCCGCGGACTATCCAGTCCATACATTGACATGGAAAGGAAACGAAATGCGGCAATTGATCCGGCGGATCCTGGTGCCGCAGCCTTTCTATGCAAACGGAACGGCCGATTTCCGTTCTCCTTGTGCAAGAGCCTATAAAAAATCCATTCTGGACCGCTATTCCATCCGTTTCGCCCCCGGCCTGGCCGTCGGGGAAGACCTGTTATTTAATATGGAATATCAGTTGAGATCCAGATCCTGTACCTATCGTTCCATTCCCGTTTATTTTTATGATATCCACGCAGGTTCCGCAACCCATGGTTTCCGGTCCGGGCTTCTGCCAAATCATGCCCGGCTGCAGCAACTGCTGAAAAAACGGTTGGAACAATGCCGCATGTTTCCTCTTCTGAAAAAGGAGTATGCTTCCTATTGTCTGGAAAATCTAACCTATGTCCTGATCTGGGAAGTATTCAGTCCCTTAAATCCTGGTTCCTACCGCTCCAAATGCCGGATGTGCGCCAAAATGCAGCACAATCCGATCTACAAAGAAGCGATGAAATCCAATCGGAAAACCGGGATTCTGCCCAGAAAAATCCTGGTATTCTTCTTTCGCCTGCACTGTTACCGCCTCACGAGCCTGTTCTGCCGGATCAGTTATCTTCACCTAAAAGGAAATGATTTCTAATTTTTTTCTTTTCTGCCGGCTATTTTTCGATAAACAGGATAGAGGTTCTCTTCCACCCATCCATTTACAAACCAGTGCCAGAGAATCTCCTTCCCTGCTTCGCCTGCACGGAATCCGCCGCACCTGTGAAGCCAATATAATGCGCGGATTGCGGCTTTCTTGCGTCCGTATTTCAGGGCAATCCGATATCTGCGCCGCGCTTTCCAGCAGAGGATCCGCTCCCGGGATTCCCTGTCTGTAATTCCACAGTTCTCTGCAATCTCATCCACCAGTTTTTCATAATCCCTGTACTTTTTTTCTTCCTGCGCCTGCGTCAACGTCCTTCTGGAATGACTGCCCTCCCTGACCGCCACCCCGTACAGCTCTTCTTCAATCGTAGGACATGCATGGCGGTACAGAAACGGCAGCAGCATCTGAAAGTTCTGTCCCACCTCATACTCCGGTATCCGCCGCATTGGGTAAACCGCAAAAAAGTCTTTCGTCCGCAGCATATAACATCCGCAGCAGACAAAGGTTTTCAATTCCAGGACATCCCAGAACAAATCCTGTTTTTTCAGATCTCCTCTCTGCTCATCCGCTTTTTCGCTTCTGTCTCCTGTCTTCGCGTCAAAATAATAGGAAAGCGACCGGACGCACGCATACTGTGGGTGCTCCTGTAAAAATTCCACTCTGCGCCGGACGGACTCCGGTTCCAGATAGTCGTCGCTGTCCGGCCAGATCAGATATTCCCCCGTCACATACACAAGTCCTCCATTGAGAGCCGCGGACGCATTCCTGTGTTCCGCCCGTACAACGCGGTATCCGTACCCCTTTGCCGCAAATTTTTCACAATAGCTTTGTGCCACCCGAACGGTCCCGTCCGTCGAGCCGTCATCCACAAGAATCATCTCTATGTCCGGATAGGTCTGATGCAGTACGGAATCCAACATTTGGGACAGATATTGTTCTCCGTTATAGACCGGCGTCACAATCGACACCAGGCCCTCATGATATTCCTGTTGTTTTTCTTTCATTTGTTCATCTCACCCGTATAATCTTCTGATCTGCAATTCGATATACCACGTCACATTCCCTGGCCAGACTCATATGATGCGTTACCATAATTAATGTTTTATCCGCTTTGATCTGACGGATGGAATCAATCACTGCCTTCTCCGTTTCCATATCCAGCGCAGCCGTAGCTTCATCCATGACCAGAAGTTCAAAATCTTTATAAAGCGCCCTTGCCAGTGCGATCCGCTGTCTCTGCCCCCCGGAGATAGTCACGCCCCTCTCCCCGATGACCGTGTGCATCCCTTCCGGCATTTTCTGAATATCCTCCCAGATCTGGGCACAGCGAAGGCATTCCGCCACCCGGTCGTCGTCAATCTGTTCCTCCTCCTCGAAAAAGGCCACATTATTTCGAATCGTTTCCCCATTCAGATAGACCGTCTGGGGGATATAACTGACCATTGCTCCCAGATTGGCCTTACAGGGCCCCTTCCCGTCCGACCGGGTGACAATGTCATAATCGTCAAAAAAGATCTGTCCGCCCTGGGGCCTCAAAAGCCCCAGCAGCAGATCCACAAAGGTGGTTTTTCCCACTCCCGATGCCCCGATCACCGCGATGGAGCGACCCACCGGAATCTCAATGGAAGCATTCTGAAAAATGAGGGCATTGTCAGAATAACCGAAAGTCAAATTTCTGACAGAGACCCCCTTTTGAAGGGTAACCTTTTTCTCCCGGACCGTCCGGGCGCGCTGTTCCTCTTCTTTCAGCAGCGTATAGTCCGCCATAGCCTCCCTTACGGCCTCATAAGGTTTTTTCGCAAATTCGATTCGATGCATTGCATTCAGAATGTTGTAGGCCATCGGCAGCATACGCACCAGCGCCGTAATATACACTACCATGGGCGCAAGAACGGCCGCAAGATTCGTTCCGAGCACCAGAACCGCCGCAAGAACCGCAAACATGGCCGCCATAATCAGGTTTTGCAAAATCACCGCAATACTGCTGATCTTATACTTAAATTCCCCCTGGATCTGCGCGAATGCCTGACTTGCATCCTCATACTTCCGAAGCACAAAGGCGAAGCGGTCGTCAATCTTCATTTCCTTAAAGGAACCGTATGCAATGGTGATCTGCGAGTTTGCCCTGATCGAACAATCTCTGCTTTTTTCTCCATATTCCTGCATCCGTTTCCGCATCCGAAAGAAAATCACAGCCATGAGAAGCAGCAGGATTACACAGCTTACCACTCCAAGCCATTTTGATACGCAGATCAGTACCACGGCAAATCCGGCCATCGTGATTCCGTTGATCCCTGCTTCAATAAAATCTACGATAATTTGGATGCTGTTTGTCGTATCGTTGCGAACGGTATTCATGGCCTGCATAACGCTTTTTTTATTGTGTTCCATCAGATCTTCTTTGAGCAGCAATTCATAAATCTTCATGGACAGCTTCTGCGCGCCGTCATACACGAACCGGTTTGCAAGTTTGCTTTTGTACAGTTCAAACAGGCATTTCAAAATAGAAACCAGTACCATAAAAAATGTGAATGCCGTCAATCCCGGATCTGCCTCGTTCTCACGCACGACAATATTTATAATATAAATAATTACAGAAAAGCTGAAAATATCCACAACCGGACTAATGAAACTGAAAACCGCGTAGATTTTCCACATTTTCTGTTCTTTTCCATCCAGAATTCCCGTCAAATATTGGAACATTTCTCTCATACCGCTCCTCCGGTTGTCTTCCTGTGTATTCTCCCAAAAAGCGCGCGGACGATCGCCGCCGCCCTATACAGCATCTGAAAGATAGAAAAAGGGAGTTTTCTGTAAAACAGCATAAAAATTCTGCGGTTTCCGGAGACCTCTGTGGGACCCGATAGCCGCGGCTGAAGCACATCCTTCTCTTCGCAGGCAAACCAGAACAAATCTTTTTTGACTTCTTCCCATATTTCCCTTGCTTTCTCTGTATGGAGAATGACCATGGAAGTTCCCATGCCATCGTCCATCTCCGGTTTCACTTTTTCTATGCCCCAGAAATCCCCGATGGTGAAATCTCCGTTTCTCTCCACGGTACAGAATCTACATGTATGGCAGGAAGGACGCAGGATCAGATTGGAAAAGTACATACTGCAGTAAAGATCCTCATATAGGGAATATGCATACTCTTTTCCTTCGATCACATAAGAACAGGTATGTCCATGATCATGCTTCCTCTTATCCCGGAAAGAAAAATCCGTCATTTTCCCGTCATATTTTTGTTCAAGCCATTTCACATAGTCCCTCCAGATTCCGGGGGACGGCACGCCGTAACAGACCAGATTCACAAGAAGCAGCCTGGGTTCCTCCCGATTCAGATAGAGCAGTAACCCCTGTACCTGACAGGGGGTTCCGCAGAACAGAACCCACCGTTCCTGCCGAAGCCGCCTTTCTATGCTTCGGTAGATTCCTTTCAGGCTGCTCTGGACATACTTTGTTCTCTGGATCGCTGCAAGATCCTCCCGGCGGCTGATTTCCTGATGCGTCACCTGCATTCCCCGCCCATACGCGGCGCCATACACAACGCCTTGTCTCTCCAAAACAAATTCTGCCAGAACCGGGAACATGCCGCCGGAAGAACTGGATGAACGCAGTTTCTCCTCCTTTGCCCGTACACCAAAATATCGGCGGGACACTCCCCTTTCCACACGGCGGTTTTTCACAGGACATACCTGGACACACCGCTCGCAATGGATACATCCCTCTTCCGTCCTCCTCGGATAACGAAACCCCTCCCGATCAACTGTCATCCGAATCGCACCCTCCCGGCATACGTCCGCACACGCGCCGCAGCCGCAGCACGCCTCCTTCCTTTTATATAACTGCTCCATATTGCATCCTTTCTCGGTATTTTTTCATCACCTGTACCTCCTGCTTTGCAGTACATTTTCCGTTTCTGTTCCTACTGCATCAGTGCGCTTCTATATTTTTCAGAAGGAATTCTCCCGATACCCTCACATACTCCTCTCTTTTCTGTCTCACGGTTTTCCAGTCTATGGGCGCATGGATATCGCTTTGTTCTTTCTCCTCGCACAGTCGTTCCTCTAATCCGTGAATTTTCAGAATATTTCGAACCCGTTCTCCGAGATGACTGTGTACAAATGTCAGAAACTGCTTCTCATACAGGATACTAAACGCAACCGCATGGAACGAATTCGAAACCACGTATGCCGCCTTATGGATATATCCAAGCAATTCTGCCGGGCCGGCCGTATAATCTATTTCAAATCCAACCTCTTTTTCCTGCCCTCCGGCGCACACTTCGAGAACCGGCAGACCCATCTCCTGTGAAAGTCTTTTCACATAATCCGTCATAACCTGATTGGGTTCCGTCACATAAAGCAGAATATAGTCTCTGTTTTCCGTCCATTTCGGTATCCGCTCCACTCTCTCCCAGGATTCTTTCTCCAAAAAGAACACCGGATCCAGAACCGCCGTCACCTCTTTTCCGGAAAGTCTCTCCACATAAGGAACCGCAGCTTCCTCCCGCACCGATATGACGTCCACATACCGAATTAATTTTGAAAATTTCGATTCCTCTTTGTCCGGAAGGTTCGAACTGCCGAAGCTTGCCGCATAAGAGATCACTTTTTTCTTCCACAGATTGCGGAATGCGCCAAAATATGCTTTTCGCAATCCGCAGGTAATCTCCGGATTCCAGATCTGGTCACTCCCCACGATATAGAATGCATATTTCAGTCTGTGCAGTCCCAGGGACGACAAGATTTTCCTCTGTTTTTTCTCCACCAGACAGGTATAGCGAAAATCGTTCATGTTCCGGCGCTGCCGGGAAAAAGCTTCCCTTGTCCGCAGATGGGCACAGAAGCCTTCCCACAGATGAAAGAGACCCCAGATCCGTCCCCTGACTCCCCGGATGGGCGCATAGGGAATCCACCAGTGTCTGCCCGTCATATAGATCGGTTCATAACGGACAATCTCCGCCGCTTTCCCGTTTCTGCGTAGAAAAGTCTTCAAACCATACGCCTGCAGCATGGCGCCAAAATTATTGGAGCAATGAAACGTAAGAATCCCGATCGCAGCCTGCTTTCTTCTCATCACAAGCGCCTCCTTCCATTTTAATAGCCGGGGAATTTGCCGATTCACCGGGACATAGACGGGATAACAAAAAAAACAAAGGTAGTACAGCAGCTTCTCACTCCAGAGAAGCCGCTCAAACATCGGATGCCGCCTTTCTTCCGCCGCGGTCTTTCGCAAACTTCTGTACTCTGCCCGGTTCCCTGCATTTCTCTGCATCTCATAGTTTTGCTCTATCTGTCTGACACAAAACCTTTCCCACGTCAGCGCAAAATCGACTCGTCCCTTTTGGTACTCCCTCTCCCGGATCCTCCGGCTGCTTTCAAAATAGCGCTTTCCTTTTCTCATCCCGGAAGACTGTGTCACACTCTCCGGATGAATCCTGTAATAATACCAGGCTTTCTGCAGATAGACAGCCCGTATCTTCCGGCAGATAAAATCATACAAAAACAGGGTGTCCTCTCCATTGAGCAGGCTTTCGTCAAATCGCAGAGATCCAACGGAAGTCCTGCGCAGCAGTTTTCCGCCGATGCCGGACAGTTCATTTACATATTTCCTGTGAAACCAGATTTCTGTTTCTGTCCCTTCCGCTGTCTGCCGCCGGATACGGAAATTTTTTCCCGGATCTGCCCCCGCCGCCGCGCTGAATTCTTTCCAATCCATTTTCCTGTAACCACAAAATACCAGATCTGCCCTCTGTGTTTCCGCCTGCCAGAACAACTTCTCAATCAGTGCCGGGTGAATCATGTCATCGCTGTCCAGGAAAAACAGATAGTCTCCCACCGCCATTTGCATCCCCTGGTTCCTTGCCGCGGATACTCCTCTGTTCTCCTGGCGGTACAACCGGATCCTTTCGTCACTGCGCGCCGTCTCTTTGCAGATTTCCGGACCACAATCCGTAGAACCGTCGTCCATCACAAGGATTTCCAGATCCTGAAACGTCTGTCTCCGTACGGAATCCAGACACTGTCCGATGAATTTTTCCGAATTATACATCGGAATGATAACCGATACCTTTTTCATACGACTTTATCCACACTCAAAAGACCGACGCCCTCGTCCATTTTCAAAACTTTCACCCGGAACAGCACGACCATTACACTGAACAACACCCGAAGCATATACCAGAACGGTTTCAGTCCCGAATGCATACTCTTCCCTTCTTTCCTCGTATGCATCACTGCCGGAATCTCCACTACCTTAAACCGAACCAGCATCATGAGAATCAACATATTGGCATCCGGATATTTGTCGTCAAAATGATCATATTTGGAATAGTAAAGAAATGCTTTTCGGCTTAATCCCTGCAGTCCCGTGGTCGGATCCGCGATTTTCTGCCCTGTCGCCGCCCATATGAGAGTGCGAAACAGGGAATAGACGATTCGTTTCGGAAGAGAAACCGGAAAATCGGTGCTGTCTTCCATAAATCTTGCTCCAAGCACGATATCCGGACACCGCCCGTCGGCATCTTGTTCTTTGAGTTTCCGATAGATGACGGGCAGATTACACACGTCATGTTGTCCGTCCCCGTCCATCTGAATCACATATTGATATCCTCTTCGCACCGCATATTTATAACCGGTCTGCAGCGCGCAGCCATATCCCATATTATAAAGTTGAGAAAGCATGGGATACTGCATCTTTTTTACAATCCAGTTTGTCGCATCCGTGGACGCATCGTTTACAATCAGAATATCTGCCTGCTCTTTCATTTCCAGTTGTTCTAGTTGTGTCAGTAGTTTTAAGATATTCTTTCCTTCATTGTAAGCCGGTATCATAATCAATAATTCTTTTTTCTCCATCCTGCTCCCTCCCCGTCAAAACCTGGATCAGCTTCCCGATTTCCTCCTTTTGAGTCATTGTTTTCTTTGCCGCAGCCTCTCCAAGCCGTTTTCTTTTTTCTTTCTCCTTCAAAAGCGCTGCGATACAATCCGCGATTGCCCGCGGTGTCAGTTCACAAAGCACCCCGTCCGTCCCATCCTCCACCTGCTCCCTGTTTCCGCTGCAGTCTGAGGCAATCACGGTACACCCCAAAGTCTGTGCCTCCTGGATAGCAATGCTTTTCCCTTCAAACCGGGTGGCATGGATATAAAGGTCTGTCTGTACATAATAAGGAAATGGATTTGCCACGGCTCCGAGAAGCACAAAATCTTCTTTTAATCCAAGCGCAGCAATCTTTTTCTCCAACATCGGCCTCTGCTCTCCCTCGCCCAGTACATACCATCGGACCTGGTATCCCAGGTCTTTCAAAATCCGCAGGGCGTCTATGGCAATATCGTACGCCTTTTGGTACGTCAGTCTTCCCACCGTCAGCAGACGCGTTCCCTCATACACATCCTGAAAACCTCCGTCTTCTTTGGCCCGTCTTCGAATTGCCTCCTGATCAATCAGATTATGAAAGATGCCGGTTTTAAAAGCGTATTCCGGATACACCGCCAGAAAATGTGTTCTTACCTCCTCGGAAACGGTAAAGATCCGATCCATCTGCTCCCAGCATCCCTGATCCATCTCCTTTGTATAACCCGCGCTTTCATAATCAATATGTACAAAAGCACATTTCCGATCTGCCGTCACATGGTCCGCCACATAGTAAGCAGAAGCCCCTTCCAGATAGGCCACCGCCATATCAAACTTCCTGTCAAAACGCCGGGCGCCGTCGGAAAGCATCCGCCACAACAACTTCTCCGTCTGTATTCGCCCGTTCCTTTTCATGCTTCGAAAACTTTCCCGGATAGAACGTAACTTTCCCCACCAGCCGCCGTTTCGAAAAAATGCCCAAAGCACGGTGTTTGCCATCCTCCTCTTTCCGCTTTTCGTCAGTACGGACTGCGTATGAAATACCGGATTCAAAAGCCTTACATGGGAGGGCAGTTGGTCCCGCATCTCCCCTTGTTCCATGATGACATAAAGAAACAGCTCATAGTCCCGCTCATCCAGTCTTTTCAACAATTCCAGAAGCGCCGTCTCCGCCCCCGCGCGTCCCAGCGTATTCACAACAAACAGAACTTTTTTCCGCATTTTCTTCTTTCTCTCCTTCCTGCACCTTTTCCAGCATCTGCCTCAGCCTGTCAAGCTCTTTGAGAATCGCCTCGTTCTCCTGATTCAGCAAAGCCACATGCATGGCTATTTCCCGTTCTTTCAGAGTCAACTGGGAGATCGTCACGCTTGTCCGGAATTCTTCAAACAAAAACAAGGCGCCCACACAGGAAAAGGCCAGTCCGGTCCCGGAGGAGAGCTGTCTGGTCCACTGTGAAAACACAGGGATTACACCGATTAAAAGCAGCACAAACCCCAGCAGTTCCCAGATTACCGTATAGTTCACGGTCATCTTTTTATAGGAATGCATCAGAAAACTGACTGCCATAAACGAAATTCCAACAAAACCGATTCCAATTCTTATCATATTGCTGTCCATCTTTAGTTCTCCTCACTTCCCGTTTGCATCCGCCTGTCATAAATCTTTCCCGGCGGCTGTGTCCCCATGCCCGGCTTCAGGATGGAGCCCACACAAAAGATATGTCGATCCAGGTTTCTTTCTATATGACGCAGGCGGAAATACGCAGCGGCCCACCCGGAATACGCTCCCACCACCACACCAAGCCCATACCACAGTTCCGGCAGTCTGGAAGCAGCCATACTTCCCAGAAATGTAACGATACAAAAAATCAGGGAGGTCAGCGCTGCCCCGTTCAGATCGTTGTAATAGTACAAAAAGATGATTTCCGCGTACATCAAAAACACAATAAAATACCCCACAACCAGGCAAGGATAAATCCGAAGCGTCAGGCTGGAAAATCCGAACCTGGGCAGAAGCACAACACAGGCCAGATATACGACCGCCGTAATGATAAACTGGATCCGCGCCAGGCTCATCAATTCCGTAGACAATTGACGGAACATCTCTTTCCTGGCGATATCAATGTCCCTTCCCCGTCCTCCGATGACGGATTCAGAGTAATTCCTGTACTTTTCATGAAAAAACAGTTCTACTCTGGTGATAAAAATGATGGTGGCAGAGATATTGGTAAACATGGCAAGGCATGTGGCCATATCATAGGGCTGATTACAGACAAATGTCTTTACAAGCACCATCCGCATATCCCTGGTCCAGAATACAAAATTATGGATATACAGTCCCAGAATATAGAAAAAATTCGCCGCGATCAGCTGCCAGTATTTTTTGAAATACCGCAGTACCGGCAGATACCGGTTACTGTTATGCAGAAAATACCGCTTGACCAGAGCCATTTCCAGAAATGCAATCAGGAAAAATCCCGTCGTCAATGCAAACAGCATGCTTTCTCTGATTCCCCATTTCATGACAAACCGCAGAAAAAGAGAGAAGAAAAATGCCCATACCATCCCGATTGTGTAAAACAAGGAGATTTTCTGATACGCCTTCGCAATGGAAAGATAAATCATCGAATAAAAAACCAACACCAATGCAATATATCCGCAGTATCCTGTAAATACATAGAACACATCCACTTTACCCACAAAATGCTCCCACAGGCAGAAGGGAACTCCCAGCAGGCTGCTGAACAGCAGATTGAAAAGCAGTCCCAGATCATAGCAGGGCCGGATGTCCTGATAACGTTCCTCATAGATCACGTCCGACATATATTTGGACAGAACCGAATTAAACGGAGAACAGGTTAAAAGAGAAAAAATGAAGATATACAGCACCGAACAGGAGAACAGTTCTCTCTCAATGAGTCCAAGACTGTCAAATTCCAGAAAATACCCCATCAGCAGAATATTCAGAATAATCACAAACATGGGAGTTACCGTAGACATGGAGCTGTATACAAATCCGATCAGATACGTTGTGATCGTACTCTTTTCAAAAATCCTGCTTAGTTTGCTCCCGATTCCGGCCATTGTGCTTTCTCCTCTTTCTTTTCTATTCTTCCCATTGAAATCCCATGCTGTCTGAAAAATCTTTATAGATGTTCCGGTACTTTTCCCGCATATGTTCCATCTGATATCCGGAAACGACTCTTTGGTATCCGTTTTCCCCCATCTGTAAACGCTTCGGCTCATTCCACGCCAACTCCACCATGGCCTGCGCAATCTCTTCCACATTCATAATATGGGTTACGATTCCCGCCTCCCCAAATGTATCCTGCTCTCCGTAGATGAGGCCGTGGCAGTTTCCCACATCCGTCGCTATGGCCGGCTTATGCGCGGCGTAACCTTCCAGGATCGTAAGCGGCTGCCCTTCACTGAGACTGGTGAGGATCGTCATGTCCATCCTTCCCAGATAATCCCGGATGTCAATTTTTCCGGTAAATACCACATCCGTAAGTCCCAGGGCTTCTACCTGTTCCATACATTCCCGGGCATATCCTTCCTCCTCATCCATCGGCCCCATAATCCAGAGCTTTAGTTTCGGTTCTCTCTCCCTGGCAAAATGAAATGCCTGGATCAGTGTCTTCACATCCTTGATCGGCGTTACACGGAGTATGGCGCCCACATTGATCCTGCCCTCATCCTCCGGTGTCTTGCCCGGAAGATTTTGCAGCCTCTCTATGGATACTCCGTTTGGCGTTACCATGGTTTTTTCTACGGGACATCCCAGATCAATCTGCAGTTCCCGGGCATATTCATACAGGCTGGTGACAAGATCGGCCTTGTCATATGCCAGTTTCGACATTTTCTTAAACTGATCAATCCATATATTTTTATATACTCCCTGCACCCAATCCGCACGGAGCAGTTCTTCCTCCCGTTCTCTTGTATAGATCCCATGTTCGGAAATCAGCAGGCGGCTGCCATACAGAACCTTTGCCATACTTCCCAGGACTCCCGCATATCCGGTGGCCACGCAGTGGTACAGATCCGCATGCGGAAGCTTCATCTTTAATGCAAACAGCAGCGGCAGATACACGGAACGCACCGTCCACAGAAAATCCGAAAAAACAAGTTGACTGTAATGCAGATCATAATATTCTCTTACAATTTTAAGAAAATCTTCTCCCATCAGAAACCGGTCCAGAGAAATGGATGTTTCCTGAAACAGACGAAAGATCGTTTCCCAATCCACACGCCGGTTACAGACCAGGCTTCGAAATGCCTCATACTCCGACTTACGCAGTCTTCGTTTCTTCCTGCCCTTCCGGTTCCAATCCACATCCTCCAGGTACAGTTCATGCACTTCCGTCACATTTTCGGGAAGCTGATAGGTAAATTTTCCGCTCAGGGAACGATGACTGATGATCGCTAAAATAATAAATTCCAATTTTGGAAAGGATTGGATCAAACGGTGGACCCAACTGGAAACGCCGCCTGTCACATAGGGATAACATCCTTCTACTACGATACAGACTTTCATTTGATTTCTCCCTTCCCGCATTCAGTAATAATATCTCTCATCGGATGGTTCCAGCAGAATCGTGACTTCTTTGCTGTCCGCCTCAATCAGATAAGCACCTTCCTCCAGTTCCACAAAACTTCCTCCCTCTACGTCCCTGATCCGGCCGCCGTGATTCCGGAAAACAAACCATACGGTTCCCTCCACTTTGTCAATCTGAAGATGAACCTGATTTTCCTTCCGGCTGTCCGAGTAGTCCAATGTCAGGAAATTGCGGATCCTCACATCGCTCTGGGAAATCGTCGTTCTGTCAAATCCCTGAAAGGCCTTTCCATATACATCCGCATTTCTTACAAATTCTTTTGCAAGTTTATCCCAGGAGTCCTTTTTCCCCCTTGGATAAACAAGGCGCTTCATGTCACAGCACATGTTCAGGTAGCCCAGCGCCGTCTCCACACATCTTGCCCGGAAATCTCTCCGGAAAGAATACTCCGGACCGTCCACCACCGCACGCTGCTCGGTAATATGCTCAGAGAGATAGCCCACAGGACTCACGATATCTTCTCCATAATCCCTGACCACGGTCCGCACAGAGGAAAGCAGTTCTGCATGAAGCGCGTCCATTGTTTCCTCCGCATCCATATCCGCCCCATAGAAAGAGGCAAATTCATAACCGCCGACTGCTTCCGTTATAAATTTTTGATCTTCAGAAAGCTTGTCCGACATAGAGATACCCGACACATTGGAACTCGACCAGCCAATTTCCACTGATTTTTCATGGAAATTTTTCATATATTCCGAAAGCAGCTTCGGATCCGGAAGATTCTGGTCTGTGTAGTCATATTGAGGCGTCATCAGACAGGTAATCCCGATCTCATAATCCTGCAGAGCCGTTGTAACATTGGGCCAGACCGTCTCCTGATAGAGATGCCGCATGGGACGTTCATAATATTCTTCCATCACTTCCCTGTTCTCATCAGCCAGACCCGGATAACCGGCCAGCACCAGATTCTGGGCATTTACAACCGGATAGAGCTCATAAGAGTACATCTCCGCCGACATAGCCGAGAGAATGCCAAGCCCTTCCATTCCTTCCATATATCCGCCGTTTACGGCAAATACATAAGCCGATCCAAAACTTTTTCTCCAGATCACAACAGGATCCTCTTCCGGATCCGCCTCTTCTTCCTTCGAAATTCCCTTCATATATACTTTGGTTCCGGAGGTCAGCTGATACCAGGGAAAGGTAAGCTCCATATCCTGCCATTTTCGTTCCTCTTTTTCTTCCGCCTGATACACCATCTCTCCGCCCAGCAGAAATCCTTCGTACAAATGAATTCCCGATACGGCCGTCTCTTCCTGCACCACTTCCCGGATACCCAGCAGTTCCCGCACCTGCCTGCAATCTCTTATCACAGATACATCCGGAAGTGTTGCGAATACCAGATGGGTTCCCCCTTTAATACATCCCAGCAGGAAATCCGTCTCCGTCTCGTTCTCCCAGTCTACATATGCGGAATCAATCACCAGCATCTCCAAAAGTTCTTTGCCTGTTTCCCCATGGTCACAGGATGCAAGCGTCTGATAACCGGCAAAATCCCGCTTCGTATAGGAAGCCCATTCCCTTACGACTTTGGCGGGCATCCCTCCTTCTTCCCCAATACATGCCACCCGATTGCGGGAAACCGAGATCGACGCCTCACCGGCTGTCTCGTCCGTGGTTTTCTGTTCTTTCCTTTGCCCGTCCGGAACATAGATGTTCACTTTGGACGGATAATCTTCCGCCGTCCCGGTCGCAAATGCATTTTCCTTATAATCATTGGAAAAGTCTTTCATGTTGTTGAGAAACATACACAAAAAAAATATAACCGACATTAATATTGTCATAGTAAAAAAATTCCGGCGCGATATCATAGTCCCCTCTCCTGCTCTTTCTTTGTCCCCCCGGATCCGTTGTATCCATAGTCAATCGCAAAATTATACAGACTATATTCATTTTGTTTTACACGGTAACACACAAACTGATCCGACTCATAGTAGACCTCCATCTCATTGGGATAGAGTTCCCGAAAAGCCTGCGCCCAGGCGTACAGATGAGACATCGTGATCCACCGGGCATCCCCGATATAGGGCAGGATTCCCGGCTCCTTAGGGATAGGTTCTTCCGCACCTTTCTGCGATATGCTTTTTTCCGGCTTTTCCATATTGATGTAATCCCGATACAGAAGCGGTACTTTCTCGATAAAGAAATAGATCGTAGACGTGGGAATGGTAATCCGGGTATCCTCATCGATGGAACGCATATCTCTTAAAAATTTGATACTTTCATAATGGTAGGCCAGATCATATTCCTCTATCATCTGCCGCTCATCGTTGGCAGAACAGATGGTCCATGTCTTTCCCTTATTTTCCTGAATGATATTCTCAAGACAGGTGATGGCTTCGTTGGTCTCATACGCGCTCACACAGACAGGAGCCCTCACTCCTGTTTTTACCGTCATCACACAGGCCGCCGCAAAGCCTGCAAGAGAACAAAAATGAAGAACCGCTGTCTTTCGAAACATCAGAAACAATACGCCGTCCACACAAAGGCTCCAGACGACCGGAATTCCATATCCAAGGTACACGGAATAACGGGAAACTTCCAGAATCTGTATGATTCCCAGTTCCACCGCCGCCTGAAAAACAGCCATCACCGCCATATAAACACTGACCGATACCAGAATCGCTCCATACTCCGCCTTTCGAAACAGAATCCACAAGATTCCCAACACAAAGAGCAGACCGATACTTCCCACGATTACCTGCGCGGTTTCCATATCGTTTGTCACGTAGTAGTCCATCCTGTCCAAAATAGTCTCCAGCACCGCAGGCCGCTCTTCTTTTTTCTCACTTTCGTTCCTTGCCTGCATCCCCCCGGAAGAGGAAGACTGCCACTGATTCAGTCCCCAGTTCAGAGACGCCTGCAAAGGGGTTCCCGTCACAAAAGCCGCTCCCATGGGGAGTATGGCAAGCAAAAGCCCTAATAGTCCCGCCGCCACGATCCTTTTCAGATATTCCCGGCGAAAGACCCGAAAACAAAATCCCACTCCGATTGAGAGACAAAATAAACCGGTAATGAGGGTATCGTAAAAATGAACCGTAAACGTGAGAGAAACGCTGATGGCAAACAAAGCCAGATAGAGACCGGAAACTGTCCATCGTTCCGCCGCGCTTCCGCCGCCTGTTTCTGCCACTTGGGAGACCTCTGACAGCTCCGCCGCATTTCCGGTACCCGGATTCAACGATTCGCCCGAAACGGCCTCTTCCGTGCTTCTCCTTTTCCCCCATGCAAACTGACAGGCCAGATTTTTTTCCTGCAGAAAAGCCATCGCAAAATAGGCCGCCGGCAGGATAAAGACCATCCCCAGTTCCTGCGGCAGGGTTGCATGATATCGGATATACGTATATTGATAAAACCGGTCCGACACAATGTAGATCATGATTCCAATATACGGCGCATATTTGGACTTACACACACTTCGCAGAAATGCCAGCAGCATCAAGTGAATCATCAGCGTCTGCACCACATAAAAAAGCCGGAGCAGTACATACACAGGGATTCGAAACACCCCATGCAGATAATATAAAAGACAATGCATACCGAACGGATACACCCCGTCTGCAAAAATATGGTTATGCCCCATCTCGTTAATCCAGTAATTATGCAGTACCATATCCGAGGCGCAGTATCCATAGACATGGAGCGCATTTGTTCCGTACATATAGACCAACAGCACAATCAAACCAGATACAAATACAATTTCCAATCCAAATTGTTTTACGGATTGCCTGCATTTCCTGCTTATGGCAATGAAAAACCGTCCCATCCTTTTTTGCATCCGAAGAAGCAATGTCTTTCTTCCCGTCTCCCCTCCCAGAACAAGCAGAATCCGGCGCAGTCTCTTTTCCAGGTGCTCTGCAAAAGATCCCCGGTGTTTTCGAACGGCCCTTACCATAAACGGCGCCAGCGTTCCGAAGAACAATGTCACCTGGCAGGATATATGTAACAACTGTAACAGGTATACCAGGTTGATGATATAAAAATTTCCAATCAGAAAATAGATCATAAACCTTACCGGCACACAGGCAAAACCGGCAAGCTGTCTGCGGAGAAAAAGCCAGGGAAGCAGCAATACTACGATAACATAGGCTGCCGCGATTCCACATAACTGCAGAGCAGAAAGTAGTGCCATTGACATCCTTATCGCCTCCTTGTACTGAAAATGCGAATCAGTTCCAACGTCTCACGATCAATCACCACGTCTGACCTTTTCAGGGCATCCAGCGTCTCAAAGAACCGTTTCCTGTCCTGCCTGGCAAAATAAAGTTTCAGCTTACAGGTGTACGTTGATAATTCTTCCGGATAATGTTCTTCCATGCGCAGACACCATTTTTCGACACTTTCAAAATCTTTCCTCTCCAGGATCCGCAGACAGACCGCCTCATATCTTTCCAGGGTAATTCTGGAGGCGTCCTTTTCATAAAGCAGCGCGGCAACCTCCTTCATTTCATTTACATATTTGTGCTGCTCCTGCTCCGAAAAAACATGCTGCTTTAAAATACTGTCCATATAATCCAGAAGGATCTCCTCACTTTCGGTATCAGAATGTTTTTTTCCCCGGATCTGTATCAGTTGTTTTTGTACAAAGATACGGAATTTGTTCAGTTCATCGGATAAAACTGCCGCCGCATAGTGGGAAGTCTCCGAATCCTCACTGTCCAGCGCAAGCGCAAGAGATGCCAGTGAATTCCGGATATCCTCGCGCATTACGTTCACAAACACCGAACGCAGATCCTTTTTCTCATTCACCAGAAGCGCTTCTTCCAGAGGAATGATATTGCGTTCTGACTCCTCATCCGCTTTTTGATTGGTCTTTACGCGTTCTTTGCTGAAAACCACATCCGCCAGATTTGCATCCCTCCAAAATACAAACAGATAGAACAGATGTCCCATCAGAAAGAACAACGGAACGATAACCGGGCACAGAATCATTTCCACGAATCGAATCACATACGTTCTTCTGTTATCATAGAAAACTTCCGTCTCTTCCTCGTCCGCCAGTGACGCACGAGCCGGAACAATCAGTATTATCCCGGCCAGCAGGTAGAGAAGTGACACCATAAAATTAACGGCAAGAATAATCAAAAAAAAGAACTCTTCTCTGCCCATGGTCATAATACTGCCTCCTCATCAATCCGGCACTCCACACCCAATTCATGAAAGCGTTCTATGACACTGCCTGCATTCTCCTTATTTGTATTGGGTAGCAATGCATACAGTTTCCCCTCTTTGAAGAATCCCAGATAATCCGACTGCCGTATAGTGCTGCCCAACGTACCTGCCACATACTCATAGTTCCATTCACTGGTGAAAATTTCCAGCAGAATATATTCTGTCAGCCCTTTCTCTTTTGCGTCAAAGAATGCCTTTACCAGATGTGTAAAGGCGCTTTCCTCCAACACGCTTGTTCCTTCCACATAACGCTGGTTTCTGAGTGCATCCAGATAACGGTTGGCACGAACGACCGCGTTCTGGATCAGGTAACCTACGATGGTCAGTCTGTTTGCCTCCCCAAGCGTCATACGTTCCCATGGAACACTCCAAAGCATGATGATGAGCTGCATGGAATCCTCCGAGTACACTGCACTCGCCATCATCGGCATATTTTCTACCATATTCCGGTTAATATATACCCGATGTTCTTTCAATTCTTCATATAATTCCCCCATCCCCGTATATTGAATCGAATTTCCCAATCTGCGTGCTTCCGGCGAGGTGGCGGAAAAGAGCCGCGCATAATCTCTGTTGGCCACGTTATATACCGCCACGTCTCTGCAGTTCATTAGATTGGACAGCACCTGCGCCGCATAAAAGAGCACTTCTTCCGGCCCATATCGTTCCAGTGTGGAAGATACTTCGTAGATTTTCCCCAGGCTTTCCCTGTGATTTACGACCTGGGATTCAAAGTTATGTTTCAATTTGACATTACTCTCATTGATCTCTTCCATATCCTGTAACTGTCCGTTCAGATATTGGACTCTGCATCTTCCCTCTTCCCGGATATAGCACAACTGATCCTTCATATATCCCACAACCAGGCCGACAATAAATAGCTGTGCCATCCAGACGTATGTATTGTAGTCAAGCAATACTTCGAACAGAGAATGTACCGACATCTGCCGGTAACAATAACCGATCACCGAAAGCAATGCTGTAAAGACGGCCTGCTGCTGTCCGTGTACAACGGAAAACAACAGCACATACAGCAGATAAATGTCCAGTTTCGCCAGAAACGCACTGTCCGCCGCCCTGTCATTCAGGAAAAAAGCCAGTGCAAAAACTGCCAGCGATTCCAAAAACGGAAACAATGCTTTGAAAATCCTCCGGACGAGATTCCAGATTTTCAGCGCCATCCCGCCTCCTTCATCCTCCTCCGACACGAAAGAATGACTGTGGCGTACCATGTAACGGACAACCTGTCTGACTCCCTTTTCACAGTTATGGAAAATCTCATAGGCAAATTCCTGCTGATATCTGCCGCTGTCCAGAACCTGCCGGCTGCTGGCTCCCACCGTATTGTCAACAATCCTGATACTATCTCCCAACTCTTCCCGGATTATCCCGGCAAGCTGCCTTTCATTCACCGTCTCCATGGAAGAGACATGGTAAATTGCATGCTTCTGTTCCTTCGCACACAACACCCGGTATGCCAGTTCCACAGCATCATTTAGATAAATCAGAGAGAATGCCCTTCTCTCATTGATTGAGATCCGGCCCGTCTTCAAGGCTTCCAGACACATCCGGACACATTCCTGTTCTTCTGTCTTTTCCTTCCTTGGGATCCAATACAAATGATCAAACCGAAGGATAATCGTATCCGCCCCCTGCGTTCTTCTAAAATTCTCACAGGTCTCCTCCCCCTGCGCCAGAGCCATGGCCTTAAACCCTCTGGGGGATACCGGTTCCTCCTCGGCAATATTATCAATATAAATATCCCCGAATACTTCCTGGGAAGAAAGATAGAAAAACTTTCCTCCTTTGACGATACTGTAAGCCGACAGGATATTTACAAGTCCCGACACATAACGCACCGACTCCTGCCTGGCATCCCCCTCCCAGTCAAAATTCGTATCATACGCCCCCAGAAACAGAACCACGTCCGGCCTGGTACTCTCAAAAATATCCTTGATACTTCCACTGTCATACGGAAAATTATATTTTTCAAATACCCGCTTATAAGAAAAACGAGGATTCTTCTGCCCCGTCAACAGGTATACGCGATGGCCGTTCTTTGTCAGTTTGCCGATCATCTCGTCCATCAGAACACTTCCACCACCGATCAACAACACAACCATATGAGCCACCATTCTCCTTTTGTCTTTGTGCTTCTGTCCGGTCCTTTCATTGCCCTCTCATCCTCTCTTTTCCTGACTTATTATTGTAGACACAAGCCCAAAATATGTCAATATGCTAGAAATTAGTAATATCTTCTCCAAAACAATTCCTTACGTTTCCCAACCTGCGGGCATACACAGAAACGGCTGTCAGTCCATTGGAAGCTGCTTTTAGCTCTGCTGTTTTCCTGCCGTTTCTCCGTCTGCCGACAACCGGGAAAATGAATACATTATATTTTAGGAACGATTTGACGATATATTAAGGAAGAAATTACAAAGAAGAATGAAAAAAGAGCGTAACCATAAATAGATTGTAGTAGAATGGGAGAAATATTATGGAAAAAAAAGAGACGTTTCTTATTATCGGTGCTTCTGTTCTGGATATTCTGGCACAGCCTGTCGACACAGACGTCTTTCAGATCGGCTCGGTTTGTGCGGAGCACTCCCGGATGCATACCGGCGGAGACGCTTTAAACGAGGCCACCGTACTGTCTGCGCTGGGCGCTGACGTACGGCTGATCAGTAAATGGGGAACCGACTATGCCGGGAATTGTATACAGGTACACTGCCGTAATCACGGAATCGATACTTCCTTTGCACGCATAGAAAGTTCTCTGGAAACCGGGATCAATCTGGTATTGGTGGATTCTTCCGGCGAACGGCATTTCATTACTTCAAAACATGGCAGTCTGCGGAAACTTCATCCACAGGATATCCCAGGGGAAGCCCTGTCGGGCAGACAGTATCTTTGCTTTGCCAGTATTTTTGTCTTCCCGGCGTTTGATGATACTGCTCTGGCAAAACTGTTTGCAAAAGCAAAATCCCAGGGATTGATTCTCTGCGCCGATATGACAAAACGAAAAAACGGCGAGACTTTGTCCGATATGAAACGCAGTCTCGCCCTTCTGGATTTTGTTTTTCCCAATTATGAAGAAGCCCGTCTTCTGACCGAACAGACAGACTATGATGACATTGCCGACGCTTTTCTCTCCTGCAATGTGGGATGTGTGGTGCTGAAAGCCGGTGCAAAGGGCTGTTTTCTTAAAACAACCGGCGAACGGCATTGGATTCCACCCTACCCAAACGCACACTGCCTGGACACCACCGGCGCCGGGGACACTTTTACCGCCTGTTTTTTATACGCTCACAGCCTGGGGATGTCCCTGAGAGAATGCGGACAATTTGCAAACGCCGGCGCTTCCATCTGTATTGAACAGATCGGAGCAACCGGCGGCATCCGCGACGCGCAGCAGGTATGGGAACGCTATCGGAATTGCTGAGAGCGTTTCCACCCGGGTCTTTCCCGGCGGCAGACCGGCCGCAGCCTCCGCATTCAAAAATATCACGGAGCAGACCGGGACAAGTGATACGTGTCTTATAATGTATCCCTTTGCAGATCCAGATACTGTACTTCCTGCTCGCTTAACTTTCGGTACATCGCATCAATATTCTGCTGCATTCGTTCTGCTTTGGAACTGCTGACCACCGCAAACGTATTCAGATTCTGATTGTAAATCCAGGCCATGGCAATCTCCGGCACGGTACAATGCTTCTCGGCCGCCAGTTCCTCACACCGGCGCAGCCGTTCAAAATTCTCCGGACAGCCGTATCCCTTCATAGCCGGAGCATCCATCACCTCTTTTGCTTTCTCCGGTTCGCTGCTCTTCACCCGTCCGGAAAACAATCCATGCCCCAGACTGGAATATGCGATCACCGGCATCCGGGTATCCTGATACCATGCCCTTGCGTCTGCATGGGACGGACCGGAAATGGTTACACAACCGCCTCCCCACGGGTCCTGTACCTGGTCTGCCAGACCAAAATTGGGACTGGATACCGCAAACGGAATCAACTGATGCTTTCGGGCATATGCATTGGCCTCCTCGATTCTCTGATGGGTCCAGTTGGAACCGCCAAACGCCCCAATCTTCCCTTCCTCATGCATGGCATTGAGCAACTCCACAATGCGGCCTGCTTCTACCTCCGGATCATCCCGGTGCAGCAGATAGATGTCTATGTATTCTGTCTTCAAATAATCGGCCGATTTTGCAAAATCTTCCCGTATCTCCTTTTCATTGACACGTTTCCTTCCAAACACGTCCGGGTGTGCACACTTGGAGAGTAACACAACCTCTTTTCGGTTTCCTCTCTTTTCCATCCAGTTTCCCAGGGATTTTTCTGCTTTGTTATATACCCTTGCCGTGTCAAACGTATTGATCCCCATTGCGTATACCGCATCCAGCAGGTCATCCCCGTCTCCGCCCTCCATAAAGGGGGAGATTGCTGTTCCATAAAGAATCCGTGAAATCTTTTTGTCCACATAAGGAATTTCTACATACTCCATGTTCTTCTCCTCTTTCTCCGTTTTTTATTCTATTTTCCGCATGATCTCCGGAATATTGTTCTGATCCGGGGATCTATATCAGCGGGAACCGAATCCTGTCTCTATTATATCTATGGAAAAGAATTCCGTCAACCATTCCTGTATTCCCTGAAATTTACAGAAATAAGTATAACATTTCTGTTTTTGGGAATTCTGATTTTTATACAGCAAAAGCTGTCCGCCCGCCTCGTCAGAGGCATGAGTTCCAAGATGCCCAAAGGGCATATTTTAGAATAGAGGAGGATGATGAAGAATATGAAAAAATATATCTGTGAACCTTGCGGATATGTATATGATCCCGAGGTTGGGGATCCGGACAACGGAATTGCTCCCCACACTGCTTTTGAAGATCTCCCGGAAGACTGGACCTGTCCGGTCTGTGGGATGGGAAAAGAAGAATTCTCCCTGGCAGAACATGAATAGACACCATCGGAAGAGGATCGAATCAAAGTCATATAGCTCAGCCGGGAGAAATGAATGTTATTTTAAAGATTTTTCCAGACTTCCTGTACCTCTTCCAGTGTCATCTGTTTTTCAATCTGTGTGACGATCTGCGTGCTGCTCACATTCGCGATTTTTGTTTCGCTGGACTCCATCCATACAAAACAAATAAAACAGAGTATCCCCAATGTAAGCCGGTAAAAAAAAGTATTTTCCGGATAGGGGGACTCTTCCTCATATAGCTCCCGATACAGATTTCCATATCTCGGATGAATAGCCGGCACAGATCGTCCGTCGTCATAAAGTTTTCGTGTTCTTTGCAGAAGTTCTCTGCGGCGTGCTTCGGAATCATTCATTTTAACTGCTCCTTTTCCGCTGGCATAAAACATAGGGTATGGCATCTTCTACCATACCCTATGTTTTTTCTTTCCTTTTTAGAACCTTTCCCACAATATTTAACCCCCGGGAAAACTGTTGAAAAAAACGGCACAAGTGAATTCCTCTGCGTCAGATCCGGCACTACCGGTCGGCTAATTCTTTGGTAATATCCTCCCATGTAATCCCACGCTCCACCATCAGAACCATGATGTGGTACATAAAATCTGAGATCTCATATTTAATCTCTTCCGTATTGGGATTTTTGGCGGCAATCACAATCTCGGTGGCCTCCTCACCCACTTTCTTTAATATCTTATCAATTCCTTTTTCGAACAGATAATTGGTATAGGAACCTTCCTTGGGATTCTGCCTCCGGTCCACAATCGTTTTATACACGGCCTCAAAAACCTGAAGCGGATTCTTCGCATCATAATCACTGCCCACAATGGTCTGGAAAAAACAGGTCTTATTCCCGGTATGGCAGGCTGCGCCGATCTGCTCTACCTTTGCCAGCAGTGTGTCCTTGTCGCAGTCTACGGTCAGCATTTTTACAAACTGGTAATGCCCGGATGTCTCTCCTTTTACCCAGAGTGTTTTCCGGCTTCTGCTGTAATACGTCATTTTTCCGGTTTTGATCGTATGTTCAAAAGCCTCCTCATTCATGTAAGCCATCATCAATACTTCGTTTGTTTTATAGTCCTGCACCACCACCGGAAGAAGTCCGTCCTGATTCAGTTTAAACTCTGCAAAATCCATAATACTCTCGAAGGAGGTCATTTTAATTCCTTCGTTCGTACAGATTTTTTTAAACCGGTTAAAATCCATCCCTTCCTGATTGATAAACAATCCGGAAACCCCTTTCGCACCGCTGGATTTCAGAATTTTGAGAATTTCTTCCTGCTCCATGGTATCCGTCACAACCACACAGGGAACTTTGGTGACGTTTACCACGGAATTCAAATCCAGCCTGTGCATAAATACAATTTCTTTGCAATACTGCTCGATCAGATGCTGCTGCTTAAACAACGAATCAAAATCATTCAATGAAGCGGCGATTCGTTCTTTTCCAAAACGCTTGGATACTTCCTCAATCAATTTCACGGAATCCGGCTTTGACAGATTGATCATGGCATACTTGGCGCCGGCATAGAGGATCTTTTTCACATCTTCCGGCCGCCGGACATTGCCGCCGGCAATCATAGGAATACTGATCACCCGGTTGATTCGCTTCATCAGATCAATGGCTGTCTCGTGTTCCTCGTCTGAGTTAGATAAATCAAAGACCAGTAGTTCATCCGCCCCACGATCCCCGTAATGCTTGGCCAGGGCGACCACGTCGTCCGCAACCACCGTTTTATCATTAAACCAACGGACAGCCTTTCCTTTGTCAATTAAAATGCAGGGTGTTAATCGTTTATAACTCATCTTTTCTCTCCTTTACAGACTTCCCTTGGTAGACCATACTTCCGACATCCTGGGCTCTTTCATTGTGGCCGCATCCAGCGCTTTTCCAAAGGCCTTGAACAGCGCTTCCGCCATGTGATGGTTGTTTCCCGGTTCCAGAATCTTCAGATGTAGATTCATTCCTGCGCTGTAAGAAACCGCATAGAAAAATTCCCGGATCATTTCCGTATCCAGCCCGCCAAGACGCTCCGCCGTAAAGACCGCATCATACCGAAAATATGGCCGTCCCGATAAATCAATGGCACAAAGCGCCAGCGTCTCATCCATCGGCAGAATAAAACTTCCGTACCGTTTGATTCCGGCTTTCTCCCCCAGCGCTTCCGCAAGGGCCTGGCCCAACACGATCCCGGTATCTTCCACGGTATGGTGACAATCCACTTCCAGGTCTCCTTTGGCCGAAACCTCCAGATCAAACAGTCCATGCCTTGCAAACCCGTTCAGCATATGATCAAAAAACGGAATTCCGGTCCCGATCTGATTTCTTCCGCTTCCATCCAGACGAATCGATAACGAAATCTCCGTCTCCTTTGTTTTTCGTACACAACTTCCCATCCGTTCACTCATGAGACTTCCTCCTGTCTTCCTGTTCCCTCTTTGTTCCATCCGCACAAGTCTCTTTCTCAAAACGTACCCGAATGGAATTGGCATGCGCCGTCAGATGTTCCGCCTCGGCAAACTGTTCAATATCCGAATGAATCTCTGCAAGCGCTTCCCTGGAATACGCAATGATACTTGATTTCTTCAAAAAGTCTTCTACGGACAACGGAGAAAAGAACCTGGCGGTTCCGTTGGTGGGCAGGATATGATTGGGGCCTGCAAAATAGTCTCCCAGCGGTTCACTGCTGTATGTCCCAATAAAAATCGCCCCGGCATTCCGGATCTTTGTCATAACCTGATACGGATCTGCCGTCATAATCTCCAGGTGCTCCGATGCAATCTCATTGGCGGCATCGATGGCATCTTCCAGTGTATCCGCCACAAAAATGTGTCCGTAATTGTCCAGAGATTTCCGAATGATCTCCCCGCGGGAAAGTTCCTGTGCAAACGCTTCCGCCTCCGCAGACACCTTTTCGGCCAATTTCCTGCTGGTCGTGACCAAAATGGCAGACGCCAGTTCATCGTGCTCTGCCTGGGAGAGAAGATCTGCCGCCACATAGCGCGGATTGGCCGTCTCATCCGCCAACACCAGAATTTCACTGGGGCCGGCAATGGAATCAATACTGACATGACCGTACACGGCCTTCTTTGCCAGCGCCACATAGATATTCCCCGGGCCCACAATCTTATCCACCTTCGGGATACTTTCCGTTCCATAGGCAAGTGCTCCGACGGCCTGCGCTCCGCCTACTTTGTATATGGCGGCAGCCCCGGCTTCTTTTGCCGCAACCAATGTGGTCGGGTTCACTTTTCCGTCTTTTCCCGGAGGCGTCACCATCACGATCTCTTCCACACCTGCCACTTTGGCCGGCACAATATTCATCAATACGGACGAAGGATAAGCTGCTTTTCCGCCGGGGACATATACCCCTACTCTCTGCAAAGCCGTCACTTTTTGTCCCAGCATAGTGCCGTTCGGCTTACTGTCAAACCAACTATACTGCATCTGCTTTTGGTGATAGACTTCTATATTATGCAGCGCTCTGCGGACGATCCGAAGCAGTTCTTTGTCAACCTGCGCATAGGCCTCCTGTATTTCCTCCTCCGTGACGCGAATCGTCTCCGCCGTAATTTTTGCCCCGTCAAACCGTTCCGTATAGGAAAACACTGCCGCATCCCGTTCTTTTTGGACCGTCCGCAGAATCTCCTGCACCCGTTCTTCATATTGTCCGTAACTGTTGGGACTGCGTTTCAACAAATCTTCCAACAGATTCTTTTTCGTAGTTTCATCCAATGTTTCGATTCGCATGTTTTTCCTCCAATTTCCGGAAATATAACGGCCTTTCCTTCCTGAATCCCGGCAGACAGCCGAGCAGATACCCGTCGTTTTTGTTTCTATATTTACACCCTCCCGGGCATCCCGCATCACATGTGCTTTACACAAGTGGACAGCTAACGGATTCCCTCGTTCACAACGCACGCAGCCGGACAATCAAATCCTTAATCCTGTCATTTTCCATCCGCATGCTGACCGGATTTACGATCATCCTTGCAGACAGCCGACACACTTCCTCCAGCACTACAAGACCGTTTTCCTTCAGTGTGGAACCGGTCTCCACAATATCCACAATCACTTCGGACAGCCCCACAATGGGCGCCAGCTCAATGGAACCATTCATCTTGATCAATTCCACGGTCTGATGCTTCTTGTTGTAAAAATAATCTTTGGCAATGCGTGGATATTTGGTGGCTACACGAATCAGCTCCCGATGTTTCAACAGTTCCGCCGCTTTTTCATAACCGCAGACACACATCCGGCATTCTCCAAATCCCAGGTCCAGAACTTCATGCACTTTCCGGCCTTCCTCTATAATCGTATCCTTGCCGGCCACCCCGATATCTGCGGCGCCGTACTCCACATAAGTGGGCACGTCCGGTCCTTTGGCAAGAAAAAATTTCAGTTTCAATTCTTCGTTTACAAAAATCAATTTTCGGGAATTTTTGTCCTTCATTTCCTCACAGGTGATACCAAGCTGTTCCAGCATCTCCAGTGTTTTTCTGGCAAGCCTGCCTTTTGTCAGTGCAAATGTCAAATATCTCATCGGCCCCTCCCCGTCTTTTCAGTTGTTTTCACGAGCCGGCACCACTTTCCGGACTCCCGTTTCTAAATTCGTCATCTCCAGGCTTCCGTCCTCATACAGCCAAAGCATACTATATGCCTGCATCCGTTTTCCATATTCCAGAACACTCTCCCTGGAATCCCCGTCCTCCTTTTTGATCAATTCCACACAGCGGTTCTTCCCGCGGAATTCCCGCGCAAGAGAGACGGCCCATTTTAACGTCTTCTCCGTATAGACAATCAGATGCTGCCGTTTGGTTTCCACGGAAATCTTCTGCCGGCTCAGCGCGCTGGTCAGGTCATCCACAATCATAGCAAACCCAATGGAGGGGGTACTTTTCCCGAACTTCTCCAGCAGGTGATCGTAACGTCCTCCCCGCACCACTGCATCCCCGGTGCCATATGTATACGCCCGGAAAATGATTCCGGTATAATACATGTAATTTCCGCACATGCTCAGATCAAAAGATACATGCCCGTCCACCCCGTAATACTGCAGAATCCGATAAATACGCTGCAAACGTTCCACTGCCGTCTTTGCATGCATACCGGGCGCAATCTCCGCCGCCTTTTCCAGCACTTCCACACCGCCGACCAGTTCCGGAAGCATACGAAACGCTGCTTTTATCTCTTCGGCGGCTCCTTCCTCCTCCAGAATCTCTTCCACACCAAAGTAATTTCGATTCGTGATCAAAGAACGAATCTCCTCCGTTGCTTCCTCACACAAACCGGTTGCATCCAACAATTCCCGGATAAAATCCACATGTCCGACCATCACCTGGAACTCCGGAAACCCGATTTTTTTCAATCCGTCCACCACCATGGACAACAACTCCGCGTCCGCCTCCACGGTGTCCGCCCCAATCAGTTCCGCCCCCAACTGGGTATTTTCTTTTAAGCGTCCCTGATAGCTGGAATGATTGATGAAGGTATTTCCCACATAACACAGGCGGATGGGAAAATCTTCTTCCTCAAACAACGTAGCGGCCGCACGGGCGATCGACGGCGTAATGTCCGGGCGCAATACCAGCGTATTCCCCTCCCGGTCAAAAAATTTATAAAGTTCTTTCGAAGAAATCGTTCCGATCTCCTTCCGAAAGACGTCAAAATACTCAAACGTAGGAGTCTGGATATCCTGATAACCATACAGATGCAGCAGATCATGGAGCTTCTCCTGTACGGCAAGTTTTTTCCTGCATTCTTTCGTATAAATATCCCGGACTCCTTCCGGCGTATGTAATTTCTGTTCCATAATACTGCTCCATTCTGCCGCCGCTGCGGTATCTGTTATTTTATACTAATTGGACTACTAATGTCCAATTAGGTATACTTATTGGACTACTAATGTCCAATAAGGTATGCCTTGTCGGACAGTGTAAACTGTCCGACTGCCCCGGATAAGGCATCCCTCATCAGAATACGTTTTCAGCCGCCCCCCTGCCGCGGGCAAACTTTCAATGGGGCGGATTTACGTAACAGTGAGGCCGGAGGCTGAACTGTTACCAGGTATTTCTGTCCCGACGGACGGAAAATCACTTTATCTCATTACTCCACTAAAATCCCTAGTTATTATACGCAGTTTCTCCACTGCTGTCAATCCCTGTCATCCAAATCCTTCTGAATATAATCCAGATAGGGAACAAAACTGTTCCTCTGCAGTGTCATAACATATGCCTCGTCCAGTTCTTCAAATCGAAAACTTTTTCGGCCTCCCTCCCGGGCGCGATCCCAGAATCTTCGAATTTCCCGGTATCGCATATAATACAGCAGATTCTTCGTGCTGTAATACAGAATCAGAAAGGAAATCCCTCCCTGCTTTTCAAACTGTTCCATAAAATGGATCTGGTGTTCATGAACATTTTGCAGTGGAAACGTATCCACGGAACATTCCTTTGCGTCAAAACAGACAGGAATCCCCTGCACTGCCCCGATATAATCTACGGTACTGATCTTATCAAAATAGGCCAGCGTAATATGTCGGTGTTCCTTGTCGATCTGCACCGGTGTGATCGGCGTCGGAATCTTCTGAATTAACGCCAGATTCCGCTGCGCATACTGTTCGTTCGTCCGATTGATCAAGTCCTCCAGTGTAGATCCCCGTAATCCACGGGAATTCCATGTCGCCATACTGTAACAGACACTCCTCTCTTCGTATCTTGTTTCCTCACCTGGCTGATTCCGCGTAACAGTTCAGCCTGCGGCCTCACTGTTACGATTCTGCCCTGCCGGATCTTTTTGTTCTTATTCCCTTTTATGCAGGCGTCCCTCAAAATCCAATCCTTCTTCCGCACAAATCCTTTGAAAGACCGCCGGAAGCGGGGCTGTAAACAGGTTCCCTGACAGATATCCCAACGCTCCTTCTGTCTCTGGCATACACAGTTTCCACGCATGAAGCAGTTGAGACTGCAGCCCGTAACGTTGTTTATACCGGTCATTGATCTTCCGGTTCCCATATTTATAATCCCCCACAATGGGATACCCCCGGGAGGCCAGATGTGCCCGAATCTGATGGGTTTTCCCGGTGATCAGATGGACCTCCAGAAGTGTGACGCCGTTCCCAAAAGCCAACGGCCGGTATGTTGTTTCAATCTTTACACCGTCGGGTTGTGCCCGGTCGGAAACTTTTACACGATTGGAACGATCGTCCTTTTGCAGATAACCACAGACGGACGCCGTCTCTTTCACCTGCCCCGCCACAAGACACAAATAATATTTTTTTATAGTACGTTCTTTAAAAAAACGGCTCAGCTCCTGAAGTCCGACCATGCTTTTCCCCGCCGCCAATATTCCGCTGGTGTTCCGGTCCAGCCGGTTACAGACCGCCGGATGAAAGGTTTTCAAATCTTCTCTGGTCAGACCGCCGGATTCCAGCAGATATCCGGTCAGATACTCCACCGCCGAAACATCTGTATCCTTCGCCTTCTGGGACAGCATTCCCACCGGTTTATTACACAGAAGAATATGCGCGTCCTCATAAAGAATCTCCGGCGGTTCACCCTGATACGCGCGGACCACCGGTTCTTCCCCGGAAAACTTTTCCAGTGTTTCCTCAGAAAAAAACAGGCTCACCCGGTCGCCTTCCCGGAGTTTTTCTTTCCCGGAAGCTTTCTTTTTGTTCAGCGTAATGTTTTTCTTCCGAAGCATTTTATAGAGAAACCCTTTCGGCGCTTTCTGTAAATATTTTTCCAGCAGCTTATCCAGCCGCTGCCCTGCTTCCCGTTCTGTGATTCGAATTTCCTGCACGCTGTCCTCCTGTTTATTCTTTTTATTGTATACACGCACACCGCTCTTTTCTTTTTCACGGTACACTTTTTTCTCTCATGAATCAGCAAAAAGCGATCGGTCACAACGAAAGATTTAAGATCAGTTCCGCAATCCGCTGCTCGCATCCCGTGGGACTTTCCTTTTCCACCGCGGCAATATTTTCCAGTCCTTCCGCCCTGGTAAGAAAGGTCTGGTACTGGTCGAATATTTTTACCGAAATCCCGGTCATCTCACTCTGCCGCAACATCTCCCGGACATGGGACGCCGCGTACTGCGGATTCACTTTTTTCCCCGAAGTATAGCCAAAGACCGTATTGCCAAAAATCACCATGCAGTCAATCGGCATAATTTTTTCCGTACTGGTCAGAATCAAATCGTATATCACCGTCAGATGCGGCGTCTTTGCGGCGATTTCCTGCGCCAGCGCCCCGTCGATCGTATGATAGGGAATCCGGGTAAGGACACCGACCAACGCTTTACTGGCGGGAAGACATCCTACCACGGCCACCACGGTCAACAAATTCTTCCTGGTATGCGTCTGGCTGTAACCCAGGAAGAACACTCCTGCCACGATTGCAAAATAAAGGAGAGTACGCAAAATTTCCATTTTCAATTTTTCATGAAGATATCCCGGATTTCCTTTCACACACTTTTTCATAAACCACTGTTCTCCTTTTCCATCCTGTTTTTCCTGCCGCAGATCTTGTCCGTTCCCTGTCTCTGCCGCAAGGTTCCTGCCATCATTCCGGTTTCCTGTCTCTGCCGCGCTCTTATTTTTCTGTTTCGCTTTGTTCAACCGCCGCTTTGTTCTTTTTTCCTGCCCGGCTCATCCATGAAAGGAACAGGCACCGCGGCAAAATCTTCGTAACAACATGGACTGCTTTCATTGGAAGACCATATACCGACACCTCTTTTCCCGCCCGGCTGTCCAGTAACGCCCTTTTTACCACATTGGACGCCTGCACCATGGTCAATCTTTTCAGCGGATTTCCCGGCATTCCCGACACCGCAAAAAAGGCGGTGTCCACCGGTCCCGGACAGACTGCGGTGACAAGGATTCCCTTACTTCTTAGTTCCGCTCCCAGACTCCGTGAAAAACTGAGCACATAGGATTTTGTCGCCGCATAGACGGCAAACCCGGGCTGAGGGCAAAAGGCCGCCGCGCTGGCCAAAAACAGAATCCGGCTCCCCCTGGAAAGATAGGGAAGACAGCAGAACGTCACTCTGGAAAGCGCCACGCAGTTCAGATCTATCATTTCCAACTGTGTCCCCCGGCTCTCCTCCAGAATTTCCTCTACGGTGCCGCTCTTTCCGAATCCGGCGGCATTGACCACCATGCGGATATCCGGCCGTTCTCTTTCCAGCATGTCTCTTAGTTTATCATAAACGGGGCGGTGAAGAAGATCTCCCGGCAGAATACGGACCGGAACTTTGGAGATGCGTTCCAGTTCTTTGAGCTGCTTCTCCCGGCGGGCAATCACCCAGATCTCATCCAGCGAACGATAACAATGCCCCAGCTGTTTTACAAATTCTTTTCCCATCCCGGAGGATGCTCCGGTCACAATGGCAATTTTCATGAAAATTTTCCCTTTCTTTTCTCGGAAGTCCCCTGTTTCCTTCCGCCTGCTTTTCTGTTTTTCGTCTGTGCTTTCTGCTTTTCTTTCCCGGCAATTTTGCCGGCCGTTCTTTTTTCGCCCTGTTTCTTTTGCTTCTTTTGTCCGGCAAACTGCCGGGATGGAATCAGACATTTTTTGTCAAAACCGATCAGATCCGTCCTGCCCGCTTTTTCCAGCGCCTCTTTGACCAATGCATAGTTTGCCGGATTCCGGTACTGAATCAGCGCTCTCTGCATGGCCTTCTCGTGAGGATTTTGGGGGACATAAACCGGTCTCATCGTCCGGGGATCCAATCCCGTATAGTACATGCAGGTGGAAATTGTGGACGGGGTAGGATAAAAGTCCTGCACCTGTTCCGGCATATACCCCAGATCCCGGCAATACTCCGCCAGCTCCACGGCTTCCTTCAGCGTGGAGCCCGGATGGGAAGACATCAGATACGGCACCAGATACTGCTTTTTCCCCAACCGTTCATTCATCTGCCGGAATTTGCGGCAGAACGCCGTATAGACCTGGTTTTTTGGTTTCCCCATCTTCTCCAGAACCGAATCCGATACATGCTCCGGTGCCACCTTTAACTGTCCGCTCACGTGATGCAGACAGAGCTCTTTTAGAAAGGCAGAATCCGGATCGGCAAGCAGATAATCAAAACGAATGCCGGAACGGATAAATACTTTTTTCACTCCCGGAAGTTTTCGAAGACTTTGCAGAATCTCCACATATTCCCGATGGTCCGCTTTCAGATTCTTACATGGTACAGGAAACAGGCACTGCCGCTTCGGACAGACTCCCTTCGTCCGCTGCTTCTCGCAGGAAGGCAGCCGGAAATTGGCGGTGGGGCCCCCCACATCATGAATATATCCTTTAAATCCTTCCTGCTCTCTCATTTTCCGCGCTTCCAAAAGCAGTGATTCCTTGCTCCGGCTCTGCACAATCCGTCCCTGATGAAACGTCAGCGCACAAAAATTGCAGCCTCCAAAGCATCCCCGGCTGCTGGTCAGACTGAACTGTACTTCCGCAATGGCAGGTACCCCGCCTGCTTCCCGATAGGAGGGATGGAAGGTCCGCATAAAAGGAAGCGCATAAATATCGTCCATCTCCAGACGGCTCAAGGGCTTTGCCGGAGGATTCTGCACCACATAGAGATGCGCTCCGTAAGGCTCCACCAGTCGTCTCCCTGTATACGGATCCGTGTTGCAGTACTGCACATAAAAACTCTCCGCATACTTGCGCCTGTCGTTCTTCAGTTCTTCAAAGGACGGAAGAAACAGCGGATCGTACACCGCCCCCGGATCGATCACTTTTCCCACGGTTCCTTCTATATAAGTAAGATCCTGCACCGCGATCCCTGCATCCAGCGCCTCCGCAATCTCCACAATGGAACGTTCCCCCATACCGTAAGACACCAGATCCGCCCCGGAATCCAACAGGATGGACCGCTTTAATTTATCGGACCAATAGTCATAATGGGCCATACGGCGCAGGCTGGCCTCAATGCCTCCCAAAATGATCGGGGTATGCTTATAGGTTCTGCGAATCAGATTCCCATATACCACCGCCGCATAATCCGGCCGTTTCCCCATGACCCCTCCGGGGGTGTAGGCATCCGTTTTTCTCCGTCTTTTGGAAACCGCGTAATGATTGACCATGGAATCCATATTCCCGGCGGATACCAGAAAGGCGAGACGCGGCTCTCCATAGACGGCAATGCTCGTCTCATCCTTCCAGTCTGGCTGTGAGATAATTCCCACGCGAAATCCCCTGCTTTCCAGAAGCCGGCTGATGATGGCATGTCCGAAGGAAGGATGATCCACATAAGCATCTCCGATCACATACACGAAATCCACCTGGTCCCATCCGCGCGCTTCCATATCTGCCCTGCATATCGGTAAAAACTGCTGCTCCATCTTATTCTCCACAAATATCAAAACGATTGGTCCAGATTTCCTCGTAGTCCCGGATATAATAATCTGCCAGCCGGCGTTTTTCCGCTTCCTGCGGCACGGAAAACAGATCGTGAACCGCGCAGACCTTCATTCCGGCGCTCTTTCCCGCCCGGATCCCGTTGGGAAGATCTTCAAACACCAGGCAATTCCCCGGATCCACCTGGAGTTCCCGGGCAGCCAGCAGATAGACGTCCGGCTCCGGTTTTCCGCGGGGTACTTCATTGGCCGTACAGACCGCGGAAAAATACGATCGAACCCCCAGCGCTTCCAGGACGGCCAGCGCCAGTTCTTTCGTATTACTGGTGGCAATCCCAAGCAGCACCCCCTGTTCCCGCATCCGACGCAGGAATTCCCTCGCTCCCGGTTTTAACTGCACCTGCGTCTGGTAAAGTTCTATCGTCATCTCGGTCCACTCCCTGCAGACCTCTTCCCTAGTACACGTAAGGGTAGGAAACGTATCCAGAAAATACTGCGCCGTCTCCACGAAACTCATTCCTTCAATGTCTTTGTGCAATGTATCCGGTTCCGTCAGATGGTATTTCCTCATATATTTTTTGTCCACTTCCGTCCAGATCCACATGGAATCCACAAGCGAACCATCCATATCAAACAAAATTGCTCTGATCTCATTCAGCATAATAAATCCAACTCACTTTTCTTTAACGCCCGGTATTCTCCCGGTTTTAATGTATCATCCAATGACAGCGTCCCCATGCGCAGACGTTTCAGGTAAAGCACTTCTTTTCCCACCGCCCGGAACATCCGTTTCACCTGATGGAATTTTCCTTCCCGGATCGTCAGCAAGATCTCCGATTCCTCCCCTGCGCGCAGAATGGAAAGTTCTGCCGGAAGCGTCGGCTTTTCTTCTCCGATCTCCACGCCTCTGTGAAACAACTCCACATCCTCCTGCGTGACCCTTCCTCTGATTCTGGCATAATAAACCTTGTCCACATGCCGGTTTGGCGCCAGAAGACGATGGGCCAGGGCCCCGTCGTTGGTAATCAAAAGAAGACCTTCCGTATCCCGGTCCAACCGCCCCACCGGAAACAAATCCCGGCGCTGCCGGCTTTGAATCAAATCCACCACGCAGGGTTCCCGGGCATCCTCCGACGCCGAAATAATTCCGGACGGTTTATACAGCATATAATACTCCATCCTCACGTAAGAAACCACCGCCCCGGCATAGGACACCCGGTCTTCCTCTGTATCTACTTTATATTCCGGCTGGCAGACTATCTGTCCGTTTACCTGTGCAAGTCTTTTACGAATCCCTTTTTTTACTTCACTTCGGGTACCGATCCCCATCTCTGCCAGATACTTATCCAGACGCAGCTTCATCGTTTCTCCCTTTCTCTTCGCCGCTCTTCTCCTGCCTGATATGGTTTCCCATTTCCATTTCCGTTCTCCGCTCTGAAAAGGGGGCCAAAAACGATTCAGGCCATCCACCGCCATCCCGGCAGATATTTGTTTTTCAAACTCTGTCCCGCAAGCTTTCCAAAACCCAGCGGATAACCGTCCACACAGACCAGATACCATCCTTTCTCTCCGGGAGAACATACATCCTCCACCAAAAGCGTCTCGCCTTTTAAGTACCGGATTATCCGCGGGTCCTCCACGGAAAAATTCAATGTTCTGGCATACTCTTCCTTTTTCAGGCACATGGCCAGCGCCTGACTCGGCTCAAACCGATTCTTCTTCCGTTCTCCAAGCAACAAGCCGGAGCGCAGAAAACGAAGCCCCGTAAGCCCCGAAATACCGGAAGGCATATAGTACACCCGGTCCTCTCGAATCTCCAATCGACTTTTATCGACCTTCCAGGAAAGATCCTGCAAAAATTGCGTCAGTTCTTCCGGCAGTTTTCTCCCGCCTGCGGTTCTCTTCTTCTGTGGTTTCCCGTTTGTACCGGCCTGTCCTTCCTTTCTCAGCAATGCAAGGAAATGTCCCTCCCCCTGCATCCGATGCGGAAAGATCCGAACGGTTTTTCTGTACTTTGGGTCTTTACTCTCTGTAAATTCCGGCCGGCCCTCACAGAAGCCCTCGTACCCTTCCATCTCACAGATTTCGAATTCCGGACGGTTTTTCAGCAGATATTCGATGATCTGTTCGTTTTCCTGTGTGTCGAACGTACAGGTCGAATACAAAAGCAGCCCGCCCGGTTTCAGCATATCCGCCGCCTGCGTCACGATACTTTTCTGGAGTTTGGAAAAAAAGACCGGCCCATGCTCCTCCCAGGCCCGAATCATCTTCCTCTCCTTCCGGAACATCCCCTCTCCGGAACAGGGCGCATCGATTAAGATCTTGTCGAAAAATTCCGGAAAATAAGACGCCAGCTTCCCCGGTTCCTCACTGCTGACCAGCACATTGCCGATTCCGGACAACTCCAGATTCTTCAAAAGTCCTCTGGCTCTGGAATAACTGATGTCATTCGCCACCAGAAGCCCTCTATCCAGAAGCTTCGCACCCAGTTCCGTTGCTTTCCCTCCCGGCGCGGCACACACATCCAGCACAAAATCTCCAGGTTCTACCTCCAGGCGGCTGGCCGGCGTCATGGCGCTTGGTTCCTGCAGATAGTATAAGCCCGCATAATAGTAAGGATGTTTTGCAGGCTGTACTTTTTCCCCGTCATAATAAAAACCGTTTGGAATCCACGGTATCGGCGTCAACGGCCAGGGAGCGATCTTCTGGAACTCCTCCGCGGATATTTTCTTTGTATTCACACGCAGTCCATAATAGCGCGGTTCCTCAAAACATTGCAGATATGCCGTATATTCCTCCTGCAAAAGTTTTTGCATCTTCTCTTCAAATAATGCCGGTAACTTCATTCCCTGCCTGCCTTTTTCCTGTTTTTTCTCCATAAATGTCCTGCTTTGGTTACTATAAGCGGCCTCCCAGTCCGTAAATAGTAACCTGCTTTGCACTCTGTCAGTTCTTTCTCCCCGTCTCATTCCGTCGGATAGGCGCATCGAATTTTCCGGTCCTCCAGAAAACGAAGCGCATAATAAGGATTGTAGCTGATCTCTTCTCCGTCTAACACAAGATAAATCCCCACATGTAAATGTACCGGAAAATTTCCTGTCGTCCCCTCTACCTTACTGTATCCGGTATCCCCCATGAATCCCAGGAGATCTCCCGCCTTCACAGAATCCCCTTCTTCCAGATCCGCATAGGAATCCAGATGCGCATAGTAGAAATATGCGCCGCCCGGCGCAACAATTCCCAACCGATATCCCCCTTTTTCCAGCCAGCCCTTATGCCGGATCACCCCGTCCGTCATACTGACAACCGGATACCGGCCGCGTTCGTCAACCGCAGCCATAATATCGGTTCCTTCGTGTCCCCGCTTTCCTCCGTAACTGCGCTCAAACATCCAGGAATCCACGAAGGATACTCCGGCCTCTACTCCATTGGAAGGTTCCGGTACCGGAAAATAAGTCAGATCGTTCCAGAGCGCCTCGCATACTTTCCGATAGGCTTCCCAATCCTGACTGCCTTCCCAGTCTTTTTTCAGTTTCTGAAAAGTCTGCAGATCATAAGGATTCAAAAATTCTTCCTGGGAAAAGGCTGTCTCCAGCCAGTAAAGTCCCAGAAATTCTCCCGGTTTCTCTGTGGTTTTGATCAGTTCCAGCATTTGAGAATCCATCCACTGTTTTCGGAAAGAATCCGACTTTACCACCGTGGTTTTTAGTCTGCTCTCCCGGCTCTCCTCAAAAAGCCTGCGCGTCCCCAGCACCAGAAACAGACAGAGAAGAAAGCAAAACAGCAAATAGCGCACTCCCCTTCTCCCGGCTGCACGCAGACGCTCCACGAAAGGCATCCCGGAAAAATAATTTGCTTCTTCTCCTGTGTGCTTCTTCTGTAAAGCTTTGTATCTTTTATGATAATACATTGATGTGATCCAGTCGTTTTTCTTCAAAAAAATCTCCCTGTGATCCGATTTCTTCTACTATATGAAGGGGACATGCTTCCTATACAAAAAACATCTTTCGCCTATTTACATAATTTCAATATTTTCTGCAGCACCGCCCAGATCCTCTGGGTAGATGCAATCTCCAATCGCTCCCGGAAAGAATGCACATCCTGCATATTCGGGCCGAATGAGATACAATCCAGTTCCGGCTTTTTCCCACTGAGCAGGCCGCATTCCAGACCGGCATGAATCGTTGTCACCACCGGACGTTTTCCGAACACTTCCTCAAATGCCTGTAATGCGATGGGGCGAATGCGGGATTCCTCCCGAAACGCCCATGCCGGATAGGCGCTGTCTTCCTGCCAGGTTCCCCCCAGCATTTCAGCCAGACCGGCCAGCTTCTCTTTAAACTCCACAAGTTTGGAAGCCTTCCCGCTTCTGGTCAGAACGACAAACCGGACACTTTCTTTCTGCATCTCCACCACGCCAAGATTATCCGAAGTCTCCACCAGCCCTTCCAGAGAACGACTGTATTCGTCCACCCCATTGGGACAGTGCAGCAAAAAGCAGATCACCCGCTTGGCAGACTCTTCCTCCAGAACCTGATATTCTTTTTCTCCCAGTTCCGTCACCCGGATATCCAGCCCCGGTTCTTCTTTTCCAAATTCCTGCCGCCAGATCTCCTTCATGGCATCAATCTCTTTTAACACGGTTTCCTTTTCCTGTACCACCAGAACACTTCGGTTTCCCGGTGTAATCACATTATCCTTGCTTCCACCGTTCATCTCTGCCAGCAGTACCTTCTGCTGCCGGCACAAATGATGCAAAAGCCGGCCGGCCAGTTTATTGGCATTTCCCCGCTGCTTATGAATCTCCACACCGGAATGTCCTCCCTGAAGTCCGCAGATCTCCACCGCAAGTCCAGTTCCCAGGCGGGCCACTCTCTGCACCGGCAGGGTACAGGCAAATCGGAATCCTCCTGCACATCCGGCAATCAGTGTATCATCCTCCTCGGAATCCAGATTGAGCAGCATCTTTCCTTTCAGTCCGGAAAGATCCACATTCGCCGCTCCGTCCATCCCGGTTTCTTCGTCCGTCGTGAACAACGCCTCAATCGGCGGGTGTTCGATGGAATCACTGTCCAGGAGGGCCAGCGTCATCGCAATGGCAATGCCGTTGTCCGCTCCCAGGGTAGTATCCTTTGCTGTCACATACCCATCCTCTATCAAAAGCGAAATCGGGTCTTTCAAAAAGTCATGCGTCGAATCCGGCGTCTTTTCGCATACCATATCCAGATGGCCCTGCAGAATCACCGGCTCACTCTCCTCATACCCTTTTGTTCCGGGCTTTTTGATGATCACATTATTCCAGGCATCCTGCATCACTTCCAGCCCCCGGTCTTTTGCAAATCTGACACAGTAATCGCTGACAGCTTTTGTATTTCCGGTTCCTCTTGGAATCCGGCTGAGTTCTTCAAAGAAGTAAAACACTTCTTTTGGTTCGGTTTGTGCTAAAACGGACATGATTTCTTCCTCCTTCATTTTCTATCATTTTGTCACAGTGCACATAAAAAATCAACTTATTTCATATATCTTTCCTAAAAGAAACGTAAAAAGGTGGTTCGGATGCAGAATCTGAAAGGACTGGGAATCGTTCTGCTTTTTACTGTCATGCTTGTCTCTCCGAAGGCAGTCTTTACCGGCGCCAGTGAGGGACTGTTACTATGGTTCCAGATCATTCTCCCTACATTATTCCCCTTTTTACTTGTCTCGAATCTGCTTCTGACTACCGGAAACATGCATCTGATCAACCGTGCGCTGGGTACTTTTCTTACCCGTTTTTTCCGTGTGTCCCAAAACGGCAGTTTTGCTGTCGTCACCGGCTTTCTGTGCGGTTACCCTATGGGCGCCAAAGTTGCTGCGGATCTGACGGTATCCGGTTACATCTCCAAAGAGGAAGGACAATATCTGCTTTCCTTCTGCAATAATTCCAGTCCGGTGTTTATTTTAAATTTTGTCGTATGGAAAACACTGGGCATGGAACGGCTGCTGCTCCCGACTCTGCTCATTTTATTGATCTCTCCTGTCATCGTCAGCCTGTTCACACGGAAAAGGGCGCCTTTTCACAACGAAAAAAAAAGCCGACAGCATCGAACGGCCTGGTCTCTTGCAGAGGTCGACGCCTGTATCATGGACAGCTTTGAAACCCTTGTAAAAGTGGGCGGATATATCATTCTGTTTTCCGTTCTGCTTGCCCTGTGCCAGTCTCTTCCGTTCTCTCTTCCTGTACTTTCCGCCCTACTTCCCCTTCTGGAGGTGACAAACGGACTGATGCTGCTTCGGGAAATGCAGCTTCCCCTGCACATCCTGTATCCCGCTGTACTTGGGCTTACCTCCTTCGGTGGTTTCTGTGCCGCCGCGCAAACCCAGTGTATGGTGCAGAAAGCAGGCTTCCCCTTGCTTCCCTATCTCATGCAAAAACTGGCAGCCGCACTGACCGCCAGTCTACTTGGTATCTTGTATCTGTTCCTGCTCTAACCGGATATTCCTGCCTTTGCTCCTGCTTTTTCGCCGAGGCATACAGAGCAATCCGGGGGATCCTACTGCGCTCCTCCCTGTTGGTCATATCCCTCCTGTCCCGGAATGGACAGTTCCGCACGATTGGTACGAACCACATCATAACATTCCTGCAGCGAATTGATCAATCCGTCGTACTTGGTGGAATAGCTATCCAGCGTATGACCGATGATGCTCTCCGCATTGGCCAGCAAATCATCGGTATACTGAATGGCTCCAATCCGAATGGCATTGGCATCCTCCGTGGCGTTATCAATAATCTCCTGTGCCTGGGCCGTTGCCTGTGTGACAATCTCATTGGCCTGGGCATAAGCCTGCTGCATAATCTCGTGTTCACTTACCAGTTCATTGGTCTGTACCTGCGCCTCCTCAATCATGGCATCCGCCTTTGTCTGAGCATCCGCCAGAATGGCATCCCGGTTGGAGATGATCTTCTGATAGCGCTTGATCTCATCCGGAGTCTTCATACGGAGTTCCCGCAAAAGCTCATCCAGATGTTCTTTATTTACAATGATCTTTGTCGTCGATAAGGGCTGATACTTACAGTCTCTGTCAATATACTCTTCGATCTCTTCGATAATCTGCTCGATACGGCTGCTCATAATTACACTCTCCTTTTTGCTTTCATCTTCTCCACCAGCATCCCGGCAACTGCTTCCGGTACAAACTGCGAGATCTCTCCGCCAAAAGCGGCAATCTCCTTCACCGTTGTGGAGCTCAAGTAAGAATATTCAATGCTTGTGGTCAGAAACATCGTTTCCACATCCGGCTCCAATTTATGATTCGTCTGGGACATCTGCAATTCATATTCAAAGTCCGTGATCGCACGCAGGCCCCGGATGATCAGTCCTGCTTCCATCTTCTTGGCAAAATCCACCAACAATCCGTCGAAAGGTACAATCACGACATTCGTAAAGTCTTTCGCGACTTCCTTTAACATTTTAACACGTTCTTCCACAGAAAACAACGGCATTTTCGCATTATTATTCAATACTCCGACAACTAATTCATCTACGATTTTGCTGGTTCTTTTCATAATATCCAGATGTCCGTATGTCACCGGATCAAAACTTCCCGGATAAATCGCTCTCAGCATATCTCTTCCTTTCCCGTTTTTTCCAGAAAAACGTGCTTGTTTGTCTTATAAACTTTCTCTTTCAGAAGCGTAAAACCAAGCTTTCCCACATAGGAAAAATCGGTATCCTTTGCGGCTTCCACAATAATCACCGTATCTTCATATACCAGGGACGAACCGGCCAGATAATCCAGAACCTCCTTCTCCAGTTCCTGCCGATAAGGCGGATCCAGAAAAATGTAATCAAATGTTTTTGTTCCTTCCAGCTGCATCATCGCCATCCGTACATCCTGGTTCATAAGAACGGCCCGCTTTGTCAGACCGGTGTGTGTCAGATTTTCCCGAATACAAGCCATCGCTTTGGGATTCTTTTCGACAAATACCGCCTCCTTCGCTCCCCGGCTCAGCGCTTCAATTCCAATCCCGCCGCTGCCGCTGAACAAATCAAGAAAAATGCAGCCATACAGATAGGGAGCGATCATATTGAACAGCGTTTCTTTGATCCGATCCGTTGTAGGTCTCGTATCCATACCGTCCAGAGTCTTCAATTCCAATCTTTTTGCGCTGCCTGCAATTACTCTCATCTACCATACCTCTTCCTAAAATACAAACGTGGATACTTGATCTCTTTCGCATCTTTTTTCTCCCGCCGTTCTCCATCTTCCGGTTAAAAATAAATCGGCCGGAGAGAAAAACAGAAAATGAACTAGAAAAAATTTTAGCAGAAAAAAGCACTCAGGTCAAATCCTAAGTGCTTTTTTCCTGTTTTTTCTGTTTTACTGCAAAAATAACTCTGGTTTTGCAAACATTTTTGTTATTTTCCAGCCATCTGCTTTTCCTGCTGCTCGATCATTTTCTTCACCATATAACCACCCACAGAACCATTCTGCTTGGAGGTCAGGTCACCGTTATAACCTTCTGTCAGCGGTACTCCCAGTTCGTTTGCTACCTCATACTTAAATTTGTCCATTGCACCCTTTGCTTCAGGTACTGCTGTTCGATTAGATGAACGACTTGCCATTTTTCGTTTCCTCCTTTTGCAACTTTTTGTAACTTTATCGTTACATTCTTCTTTTTTGTTTTGCTGTAACAACTTTCTTTGCTACATTCATGTTTTGGTGTAACAACTCTCTGTGTTACATTTCTGCTTTGCTGTAACAATCCTTTGTGTTACATTCCTGCTTTGCTGTAACAACTCTTTGTGTTACATCCATAGTATGTGGAGGAATTATTGTTTTACACTGGAAGTTTCTGGAAAATCTTATAATGTCGCCTCAAACGCATTCTGCTGCCAATTCCGACGCAGCACTTCTCTTATGTTTTTATATTTCGGCTTTTCCAAAACCGGATCTTCTTCCAGAATCCGGTTCGCGGCCTTTCCGGCTGCCTGCAAAAGCCCGGCATCCTGAAATACATCTCCCAGCCGGAAATCCAGAATCCCACTCTGCCGTATGCCGAACAGATCTCCCGGACCACGCAGGCGCAAGTCCTCTCCTGCAATAAAGAAGCCATCGTTGGAATGATTCAAAATCTCCAGCCTCTCCTTCGTCTCTTCCGACCGGGATGCGCTCATAAAAATACAATAAGACTGGTGCTTTCCCCGACCCACACGGCCGCGAAGCTGGTGAAGCTGCGCAAGTCCAAAGCGTTCCGCATTCTCGATCATCATTACAGACGCATTGGGCACATCAATTCCCACTTCAATGACCGTTGTGGACACCAGGATTTGAATTTTATTTTGGGAGAAGGCTTCCATAATCTCATCCTTTTCCGACTGTTTCATCTTTCCGTGCAGACAGCGGACCACATAGCCGCTTCCCAAAATTTCGGATAGATTTTCGGTATAATCGACCACATTTTCTACCTCTAATGTATCGCTCTCCTCCACCATCGGACAGATGATATAGCACTGCCTTCCCATCTGTATCTGTTTTTTCATAAACCGATACGCCGTATCCCGGTATCCGGTATCTACCACACAATTTTTGATGGGAAGTCGATTTTTCGGCAGCTCATTGATCACGGAAATATCCAGATCCCCATACACAATCATCGCCAGCGTGCGTGGAATCGGAGTCGCGCTCATCACAAGAATATGAGGGCATTCCCCCTTTTGCCTGAGCTTTTCCCTCTGTCTCACCCCAAACCGGTGCTGCTCGTCGGTCACCACCAGCGCCAGGTTCCGATAGATGACGTTCTCCTGAATCAATGCATGAGTCCCGATAATCAACTGCACTTCTCCGGCTGCAATGCGGCTGCAGGCTTCCCGCTTTTCTTTCGCTTTCATAGAACCGGTCATCAATTCCGGCCGAAGCGAAATCCCATATTGTGCAAACATCCGGCATATGGTGTCAAAATGCTGTCTTGCCAATACTTCCGTAGGCGCCATCAAAGCGGCCTGATACCCGTTCAATCCGGCGAACAGCATGGCCAGAAGCGCCACCACCGTCTTTCCGGAACCCACATCCCCCTGCACCAGCCTGGACATCACATGAATCCCGCACATATCCTGCCGGATCTCCTGCCAGACGGCTTTCTGCGCCCCGGTCAATTCATAGGGAAGCTGCTCCAGAAAACGCGCAATCCGGGGGTGTTCCCGAAAACAATACGGATTTCGTACCTGCTCTTCCCGCCCTCTCCTTACGCGGAGCGCCAGAATGAACAACAAAAATTCTTCAAAAACCAACCGTTTCCTTGCCGCAAAAACAACGTCCTTATTCTCCGGAAAATGAATACCCGAAACGGCCTCTTTAAAATCTGCCAGTTCCTGACTTTTCCGCAATTCTTCCGGCAGCAGATCCTCCGCAAAATCTGTTTTCTCCACCGCCTGCTTTACCGCCTTTAGCACGGCATGGTTCGTAAGCCCTGCCGTCAGCGGATAAACAGGCTGCAGGGAATTTCTTTTTTGTTCGTATTTTACCGCGGGATAAAAAATCTCCGGTTGTTCCATGACAAGCATCCCCCGCTTTTGTGCGATTCGTCCGCGCAGAGTAATCACACCGCCGCCGGACAGCGTATTTTGCAAAAACGGCATCCGGTACCAGATTACCTTCAAGGTTCCCGTCAGGTCTTTTACATGGAGCGTTGTGATCTGCATCCGTGGATTTCCCCCTACCTGCACCCTGCCGTAGATCGCACCGGACACCGTCATGATCCGCCCTTCCTCAAGTTCTGCAACCGTCACCGGATCTTCATAGATATCATATCCCTTTGGATAATAGCGGAGAAGATCTCCTACAGTGCAGATTCCTGCCCTCTGGAAGATCTTCTCCGACTTTTCCCCGATTCCTTTTAATTCCCGAATCCCGGAACTTTCTTTCATAGTAACCCCATTTCGCTGCTGTTTTATTCCACAGAAATAATATAATAATAAATTGGCTGTCCGCCGCTGTGCATATCCACGTCCGCATCCGGATAAAGTTCTGCAATCTCCTGCGCAAACTTCTGCGCATCCTCTTCCCGGACATCCTCTCCATAATACAGACTGATCAATTCCGTCTCTTCGTCCGTCATCTGTGCCAGCATCTCTTTCGTTGTTGCCTCCAGAGAACGTCCCACGGAGAGAATCCCCTCGTCTCCGATTCCCATAATATCCCCTTCATGGATCTCTTTGTCTTCAATGTGAGTGTCCCGCACCGCATAAGTCACCTGTCCGGTCTTCACATGATGAATTTCATCCAGCATGGTTTCCTCGTTCGTATCAATGTCCGCGTCCGGCATATAATTGATGACCGCCGTAATCCCCTGAGGAACCGTTTTCGTCGGAATCACAAGAATATCCTTGTCTTTTGTCAGAGACTGCGCCTGCTTTGCAGCCAGAACAATGTTCTTATTATTCGGCAATATGAAAATATGATCCGCATGCACCTGGTCAATGGCCGTCAGCATATCCTCCGTGCTGGGATTCATGGTCTGTCCGCCTTCGATAATATAATCCACGCCCAGTTCTTTAAAAATCTCGTTCATGCCTTTCCCGATCGACACCGCGATAAATCCCACCGGCTTGCGCGGCTTCTTTTTCACCTGTTTTGCTTTCTCCGCCTGCTGCGCCGCCACCTTCTGCGCGTCCCGAATCAGCTTTTCCTGGTGCTCCTCACGCATGTTGTCGATCTTCATACGGGAGAGCTGTCCATAGGTCAACGCTTTCTGAATGGCCAGTCCCGGATCATTGGTATGCACATGCACCTTCACCACATCCTCATCCGCCACACAGACGATGGAATCCCCAATGGACTCCAGATATCCCTTAAACTCCTGCTCCTGTCCCTCCGTAAATTCTTTTTCCGTCAGAATGATAAATTCCGTACAATATCCAAATCGAATCTCTGTCTCCGGCTGTACATCCGCCTTTTTGATCCCGCCGCCGGATGCCGCTTCCGCCTCAATCGCACTATAATCAATCTCTTTTCCCTGGAATGCGTCACAGGCGCCATGAAGAACTTCCAAAAGACCCTGTCCGCCGGAATCCACCACACCGGCTTCTTTCAGAACCGGCAGCATCTCCGGCGTCTTCTCCAATACTTCCTCCGCATAGGCGATGACCCCCGGAAGAAATACTTCCAGATCATCGGTCGTCTCCGCAAGTTCTCTGGCCTTTTCCGACGCGCCCTTTGCAACGGTAAGAATGGTCCCTTCTTTCGGCTTCATGACCGCTTTATAAGCGGTTGCCGTCGCACGCTCGGCTGCCGCCGCAAGAACCTGCACATCAATCTCCGTATATTCCCGAATCTCTTTTGTAAATCCACGCAGAAGCTGAGACAGAATGACGCCGGAATTCCCTCTTGCACCGCGCAGAGAGCCGGAAGAAATGGCTTTGGAAACGGACTTCATATCTGCATGCTCCAGGGCGCGCACCTCTTTTGCCGCCGACATAATTGTCAGCGTCATGTTGGTTCCGGTATCCCCATCCGGTACCGGAAATACATTCAGTTCATTGATCACTTCTTTTTTTGCTTCCAGATTCGCTGCTCCCGCAAGAAACATCTTTGTAAACAGTTCTGCATTTATCGTTTTCGTCGCCACGACAAGTATCCTCCTTAATCAATCACTCTGACACCTTCGACGAAGATGTTGATTTTTTCGACCGTCATACCGGTAAATTCTTCCACCTTGTATTTCACATTATTCATCAGGTTATCAGAAACTGACAGAATATTCACGCCATACGACACGATCACATGAAAATTCAAAGTAAGACTGTTCTCCTCGGAAATGGAAATCTGAATTCCATGGGTGAGACTTTCCTTTTTCAACAACCTTACCAGACCATCCTTCATATTCACGGCGGCCATCCCGACAATCCCGAAACATTCCACCGCAACAGACCCTGCATACTTGGCGATGACATCCGGATTGACCGTAATGATTCCTAATTCTGTACTCATACTGCCTTTCATTCTATAACTACCTCCCACTTTAAATGGTATTTTTTAATTCGCCCAGAAAGTATTCATATTATACTCTTTTTATAAGAACTTTACAATACTGAACTTTTTTATCCTCTAAAAATCCTGTAAAAATAGATTCCTAGTTCTTGTTCAGCCTTCGCCTCACTGCTATGCAAATCCGCAGCCGCAGACTGAACTGTTACATCGTTCCTACATATTTTCAAAAAACGCTTGCATTCCCTCCCTGTATCTGCTAGAATACTAGTGTTGTGAGTCCGTGCAAGGGCTATTTTCAGATTGTTAGGAGGTGCAGTGATGGCTAAATGTGCTATTTGTGAAAAGGGTGCTCATTTCGGTAATAATGTCAGCCACTCTCATAGAAAAACACCAAAAATGTGGAAGTCAAACGTAAAATCTGTTCGTGTAAAAACAGAAGGCGGATCCAGAAAAATGTATGTATGTACATCCTGTCTGAAGTCCGGACGTGTAGAACGCGCTTAATACAGGAATTGTTCTAAGTGCCCCGGTTCCAAAAATATGTTCGCGGCAGTTTTTGGATGAAAGACATAAAAGACTGTTACAAAAACCAAAAAAGTGGTTTTGTAACAGTCTTTTTCCATTCTATTTTATTCTGTATCCTATTTACAAAACAGCAGATATCCTCCCGCCAGACAGGCACAAAATAAAATCACCCGCAAAATAGACGTGGACGGAATCAATAAAATCAAAAGCATTCCCATCGCTGCACACAGGAGTGCAAAACCAATTATCCGCTTCATAAAAGCTATCCTGCCTGTTTTTACACTTATTCCAGTATATGCTTCCCTGCGTCCACATATGTCTGCAGTCTCTTTCTGCTACGCTTCTGCTTCGGCCTCCGCCTCTGCCGCTTCCTCCAGAATTTCTTCCACATCCTCCTCCGTCACTTTATCCTCTTTCCTTGTTGTAATCTTATCCAGCACATTGGGGACCAGATCCAACAGTTTGGTAATGGTATCCTGATTTTTAATATTGACCAGACGGGTTGTCCCATCCTTGATTACCAGGACCGCACTTGGCATCATCTTCCCGCCAAGTCCGCCCATTCCTTTATCCTTCTTTTCTCCCAGATTGGAACCGGCGCCCATCCCAAATGATACGTCAATCAGAGGAAGAATCGTAATCCCATCCACATGAATGGCATCCCCTACCACTGTCTTGGAGGATACAAGTGCATCCATCCCCTCCCATAAAGACTCCATCGTCGTTTTAAAATTATTTGTTTCTGACATTTGTTTCTTCCTCCTTTTATGATACAAAACGGAATTTTCTGATATTGTGTATGATTTATTCTTATTATTTTTTATTCAAAACGGAAATGCCGGATATCCCGAATCGTCTTTCTTACATCCCGGTTCCAAAGCATGTTCCACGCAAGAACCATTGTCGGAAGCATACGGATGGCACCCCTGACTGTAAGATTCCCGTCCAGAATCTTCTGTTCAAAATCCGGATGAAACACAATCGGATCCTCCCATATTGCAGAGAGCATACAAAGCCCTGCCAGCGCTCTCCCTGTATAGGATGGATCTGCGAAACCAAACCGTAATTCTCCGAAAATCTTCTTCGGCCGCATACGGAACAACAGTTTTTTCAGTTCACGAACCCCTTTTTCAAATGCTCTCTGATGCACCTCATCTGTTAAAAATGCCGTCAGAACCTCTTTCTTCCTTAATAATGCTTTTATTTTATCACAGATCTGTGTAAATGTATATTTGATCTTTTCAAAAAATGCCGCTATTTTCCCAAAAATTCCTTTTCCCCCGTCTGTCTCTCCTTTCTTCTTTGACTCTGCCGGTTCCTTTTCCTCCCGCTTTTTTCTTCCTTGTTTTCGCTTTTTCTGTTTTTGTTCTGTTTGCGACGGCTTTTCCTTCTGTTCCGTTTCTTTTTGCGGCAGTTCCTCCGGTTTTTCTTCCGGCTCTGTTGTCTCTGCCTGTTTTGCCTCCGATCTTTCCTCTTCTCTTACTGCTTCCGTCTGCTTTGCTTCCGGTTCTACTCCTCCTTCTGCTGCTTCCGTCCGCTTTGCTTCCGGTTCTACTCCTTCTTTTGCTGCTTCCGTCCTCTTTGCTTCCGGTTCTACTCCTTCTTCCGCTGCTTCCATCCGCTTTGCTTCCTGTTCAATCTTTTCCGCGGTTGTTTCAATCTGCTTCGCTGCTTTTTCGGCTACCTCTTCCGGTTCTGTCTGATTTCCGAATTTCTTCCACGCAGCCCGGACGCTCCAGGACAATTCTCCCTTTTGATATCGTACCATTCCGCTGACCATACGGAAAAATATCTGAAATTTTACACATGCCTCCCATGTGGAAATTTCTCCCCGGCAGCCGCTTTCCACCTGATAACGAAGCGGAGTAAAAAGTACGGCGCAAAACAGGAGAACCAGCAGTCCCAGCACAGCAAGCAGAATCCATCCCACCAACTTTAATATAAATAAAATTATATGCAACATTCTTAAGACCGCCTTTCTTCAAAACGTTTCTGGCGCACCTCCAAAAATCCACGGATATCCGTTCCGCCGCTTTGCTCTACCACTTCCTGCACAATATCCTCCACCAGACACATTGCCGCGTCATATCCGTCCGCAATCCCCACAACAAACACCGTTTTGTTCTCATACGCAGGCTGTTTTAACAAAAGTGCCGGAAAAAATTCCAGGTGATTCTGTTTCCCCTGGGCAAATGTAACCAGATACAGCGACGGCTGCCATACCCGCTCCATCAGCTTTTTGAGCACCTTATTTTTCTTTTTCTGCAATCCGCTGCTCACATACAAATCGCAATAACATCTGATCTCCATCCCCACTGTCCTTTCTCCCGATCAGTTATAATACGCGTCCAAAACCTGTTTTGCAATCGGCACCGCTTTGGCCCCGTCATTCCCGTCATATCCTTCTACAATCACACTGATAACCAGTTCCGGGTTCTCCACATTGGTAAAGCCCATGTACCAGGAATGTGTTTTTTCCCCGTCAACCATACTGTACTCTGCCGTTCCCGTCTTCCCGGCGGATGTATAAGGCTGACCGGCAAACAACATACCGGTCCCTTCCTCCACCACGGCACGCATATATTCTTTTAACTGCGCCGCTTCCTCCGAGGACATCAGTTTTCGGTAACTTTTCGGCACATTCTTCCGAATTTCCGTTCCGGCATGGCTCGTCACTTTTTCCACCAGATAAGGTTCCATCAATATCCCGCCGTTTGCCACCGCTGCCGTAATCAATGCCATATGATAGGGACTGACCAATGTATTTCCCTGCCCCATTGCCGTCATCATCATCTCGGCGTCTCCGGTCGTCTCATTCACTGCAAAAGAACTTCTGGAATACTCCAGCATACAGGGAAGCTTTTTATTAAAAAGCAGATCTTCCGCTGTCTGACGGTAAGACGCCCGATTCAGGGAGAGACCAATGTTCGCAAAGGACGCATTACAGGAATTCGCCAGAGAACTGCGTAAATCCTCAAATCCATGCACCGTACTGTCAAAGCAGTGGATCGTCGTATCATACAACGTAATCTCCCCTGCGCAGTCATACGTATAATTGGCATAGTCCGCATGTTCCCGCATATATTCCAACGCCGTCACCACTTTAAAGGTGGAACCCGGCGCATAAGCCCCCTGTGTCACCCTGTTCAGCATCGGGCTGTTTTCCTCATCCGCATTCAAAAGCTGCCATACTTCCCCGATCTGGTTGGGATCATAGGAAGGTTTGGACAGCAGCACCAGTATCTTTCCGGTGGAGGCCTCCATCACCACAACAGCCCCTTTATTCTCTCCCAGCGCCTGATATGCCGTCTGCTGCAAATTGGCGTCCAGTGTCGTTACCACCGTATCTCCCTGCTTTTTCTGCCCCTGAAACTCATTTTTTAACTTTTCCAGGAAAAAAGCATTGGAAGTCAGAAGTTCAAAATTCTCCGTAGATTCCAGGCCGGTCTTCCCCGCATCCTCATGACTGTATCCGACCACATGCGCAAAGATCTCCCCATACGGATATTGCCGGTTCTCACTGCCATCCTCCGCCACTTCAGTCTGTGCAAGGACATTGCCGTTCCTGTCGGTAATATTCCCGCGGATTACCTGTTCCGCAAAGTTATCCTGTCTTGCGTTATAAGGGCTATTGACGATCTGCTTCGCGCGAACCACATTAAAGTAGACGATATATCCCATCAATGCAAGAAACAGCAGCACAAAAAAATAGGTCACTCTAGCGAATTCTTTGTTTTGGGACCTCTTCGAATTTTGTGCTCTTTCTGGTTGTCTTTCTCCGTGTCGGTCTTTGTTGTTCCTCATTTCCTGCTCTCTCTTTTCTGAACCCTTCCTGATTTTTCCTTCCCCTCTTCTGCTCTTCCCGCCCGGTCCGTCTCCTTTCCGGTTCTTCAAAACTGCCGTTTCTTCTTTGCGCTTCCTCTCTTCCGCCCGGTCTTCGCCCCGGTTCCTCCTGCCTGCGCATACGCCCCTGCTCTTCCAGAAACGCCCGCTTTCGCTTTCTCTCCCGCAGTTCTTCCTCATCCTCCCGCAAAATATACAGCCCCTGGATGATGCCGAACATAATCATCGTACTTAAAAGGGAACTTCCGCCATAGCTTACCAGCGGCAAAGTAACTCCCGTGGAGGGAATGAACTTTGTCACCCCGCCGATCGTCAAAAACACCTGAAAAATATAACAGGTTCCAAGCCCCAGCGCCACCAGTTTATAAAATCGATCGCGAATTTCCATCGCAATATTCAAAAACATCACATAGCAGCTTACACAGATCAAAACCAGACAAAGTGCAAAAATCACACCCAGTTCTTCCGCAATCGCGGAAAAGATAAAATCGGTCTCCGCCACGGGAATCATATCCGGACTTCCCTGGAAAAGCCCCATTCCAAACCAGCTTCCGGTTCCGATGGCGAATAAAGACTGCGCCACCTGATATCCACCGTTACTATAAGAAGCGAACGGATCCTTCCAGACCGCCACACGGACCTTGATATGGGAAAACAAATGATATCCCGCCACTGCCGCCGCACTTCCGGCGCCGATTCCGGCCGCTGCGTACAGCGGCTGTCTGGTTGCCACATACAGCATCACAAGATACACTACGAACAGAATCAATGCCGCCCCCAAATCCGTAGATAATACCAGAATCAGCACATGGGCCGCCGCAATGATTGTTGTAATCACCACATTTTTAAATTCTGTGGACTTTTTCAGACTGGACGCCACATAAAATACAAATAAGATCTTTACAAACTCCGACGGCTGGATTCCAAATCCGGCAATGGTAAATCCCAGCTTTGCTCCGCCTGACGTAACGGCAAACAAAGCGACCAGCAAAAGCGCCGCAAATCCGACTCCCGCATAAATCCAGGTCCAGCCTTCCAAAAACTTCATCTTCCGTATTAACACCGGTACAATCAATCCAAACCCCGCGCCAAGAGTCACAAAGATAAACTGCTTTACTCCGTTTCCAAATGTGAGACGCGTAATCATAATCAGACCTGCGCCAAGCAGCATGCACATATTATTTACAATCAGCCGGGATACATTGGGATAGAGCAGAGAATACAAAAGAATCACCGCCAGAAAAAGTACCGCCTGCACGCCGAAGAAGAATACATATTTTTTTTCGTCTGTTTTCAGGTACATCACGGCATAAGCCAGAAATAAAATAAAAAACATCAATACATTCTGACGAATATAGACACGATTCTCACTTTCCTCATAATTCTGTGCAAAAATAGAAAAACAGGAAAATGTATAAATACTCATTAATATAATGATCGCATATTTTGATAATTCTACGATAATATTTACCACGTTTTCAGATCACCCCTCTTCGGAAATGTCCATGTGTAAATGGCTCAAATGGTCGGCATCCCCCGCCGTGATGTTCGAATACCTGCCGATACTCTTCCAGTATCTGTCTGGTTTTTGGTCCGTCCTCCACGGAAAACTGCAGGCGCAATCTTCCGGGAGCAATGATTTCCAGCGTTTTTTTCTCATCAAACAGGCACAGCGGAACCGAGTTGTAAATCACATTATAACATTCCCTGCACCGCTTTTCCACCGGAAAAAGATTCTGATACCGATCTGTCAGCACAGACGGCTCTCCGGAGCCTTTGCAGCCCGCTACGTTCTGTCCGATACATTGTGCGGAAATCATAACCGGAAGATAACCATAAACCTGCAGTTCCATTTCTTCCACACCCAATTCTCTGATTTCCTGCCGATTCAGCTCCACCGGCACGGTAAATTCATGAATTCCCCTATGCTTCCAGAATGCTTTTGCGGACTGGTTCATCACATATAAATTATGGTCCAAAATCAAAGGTTTGTCAAATCTGTTCTGTCCTCTTCCCGGAATCGACTGCCAGTAAGACACACTTTCATAATTTCTCACTAAAATACCGTCGAAACAATCCGCGCTCTGCCTGCCCGCATTTTCCTCCCATTGCCGCCGCGTTTTCTCCCGGAAAATATGCGGCATTGCAAGATATACTTCCACACCGTTCTTTTTCAATCCCTGCAAAAGTTCTCCGATCTTTCTCTCTGAAATTCCACGGGGAAAACCGTGCGCAGAAGATTTATCCCGTGAAAAATCTTCTGTTTCCTCTTCCCACAGACTACTCTCCACATATACCCGGAAAACCCCGCCGCACTCACAGACTGCCTCCAACTGCTCCATTCGCGTCACCAGGACACAAAGCGGGAATGTCTTCTTTACAAGATCTTTCTTTTCCGGCATGGAGTTCTTTTTCAATGCCAGAACCGCTTCCTCCCCATCTTTCTGTTCCCGGCTTCTATGAGATTGTCCGCATATCTCATGGGACAAACGTTCCAACGCTCTCCTGCGCAGCAGATTGATCTGCTGCATCGGAAGAAACACATCCGGCTCCATCTCGATATCCAATTGTGCGAACTGAAATGCGGTGTTCCCTGTCTTTTGGATCTGTCTGCGCAGACGCGTCTCGTCCAGCGGACTTCTGGATGCCGCTTCCACCGGCAGATCAGAATGCACTTCCACGCAGACTCTTCCGCAGCACACTACCAGTGTAGCAGGTTTTTCTGAAATAAGGCTTAAGAAACCATAAATTTTTTCTTGTATTTTTCCGGATTGCCAAAACTCTCTCCATTGCGTCAGCCGCTCTTCGCTTCGGATCCGATACAATGGCGCCCCGGGCGCAAAGCGGACTCCCCCGGGAAGCAAAATCCGAACGACATCCCCTTTCTTTGCCCCGCTCCCGAAGGTATAATTTCGTTTGGCTCCTTCCTGTGCCAGCTCAATGACATCCCCTTTTTGGATTTCCGTCTGTACCACAGCCTCCAACGTTCTTCCATTCTGCTTCTTTACTTTTCCGACCACTGTTCCCGTATGATTCGGCTTTTCCGTCGACAGCATCTCCCGGCCATTTTTCTGCCCGTAATATCCGGTGTGAAAACCGCCCCGATTATAGAGATCCTGCAGCATCTCCAGATCTCTTGCTTCCACATGGAACCCTTTTCTTCCCTTTTCCATATACTGATCTACATATTTTCGGTACATGGAAGTTACGCCGGCCACATACTCCGGCCGTTTCATCCTGCCTTCAATTTTAAAAGAGTCAATTCCGGCCTCAATCAGATCCGGAAGGATCTCCAACGTACAGATATCTTTCAGACTCAAAAGAAACCCTTTCTCCGCTCCGGCCGAATAAGGGAGCCGGCAGGGCTGGGCGCACTGTCCTCTGTTGCCGCTTCTCCCCCCGATCAGGCTGCTCATCAGGCACTGCCCGGAATAACAGTAACACAATGCGCCATGCACGAAGCATTCCACTTCCATCCCTGTCTCCCGCTTCAAATGCCGGATTTCCTCCAGGGAAAGCTCCCTGGCCGGCACCACACGCACTGCACCGCATTCTTTTAAAAAACGTGCTCCCCCGGCGCCGGCAACCGTCATCTGTGTACTGGCATGAATCTCCATCTCCGGAAAGCAGGTACGCACCAGTTCAAAAACACCGGCATCCTGCACAATCACTGCATCCAGCCCTTTTTCATAAAGCGGAAAGAGAAAACGCAGAAGTTCCGGCAGTTCTTTGTCCTTTACCAACGTGTTGACCGTCAGATAGAAACGCCTTCCATGTAAGTGCGCCTCGTCAATGGCGTCCGCCAATTGTTCTTCTGTAAAATTCTTTGCATATGCCCGCGCCCCGAATTGCGGTCCCCCGGCATATACCGCATCTGCTCCTGCCAAGAGCGCCGCCCGAAAGCTGTCATAAGATCCTGCCGGCGCTAAAATCTCCGGCGCCGGTCTCTGCGTATATTTTACATGTTCCGTACTGTTGCGTTGAAAGCCCATACTCACTCCTTTTAAAAATCCGGAATCGTCCCGGCTCTTTCCTTTTTCAGAAAAATTCTTCCCAAAAACACAAAAAACCTGCCGCCGGCAGCTTTTCCGCATATAATTGAAGCTGTCTTTATCGACAGCCCTCATAATAGATATTCCCGTCTATGATAGAAAAAATCCCCCTATATTCCCCGCACAGAATATACATTACGGCAGATCATTTTCTGCGATTTTTCATCTCCGTCTCCAATTTCACAATCTGCATCTGCAGATCGTTGTTCTCTTCCTTCATCTTTGCCAATTCTTTTTCTACATTCTCCAGCTTGATCTGGGCCGAAATCAACTCATGCTTCAGATCATACATCTCTTTATCTTTCAGTTCAATATCACTTTCCAGAGAATCTCCCTGCTTCTTGGCCTTAAAATAATCATCTGCAATATTCAGGGCAAGGAGCACATTACGGGTATCCGCACTCTGCTTGCGATACCCTTCACTGTTCGTACATTCCGTAATCTTATGGTTCAGATAGGAAGACACTTTCTGCAGATACTCTTCCCCTTCAAATCCGCTCAAAGTATATACTTTTCCGCCAATCAATACTTCCGTAAAATGTTTTGCTGAACTCATAGCTCTTTTCTCCTTGCGTTTCTTACCTGTTATTATAAACTATCCTATCACAAAAACCAACCTCTTTTTCGACGAATTTTCCAGTAAATTACAATAAAAACTACTATTCGCGGCCTGAAAGGCCGCTCATAGTAACGGCTCGGGGTGATATTTAAAGTTTTGCTGCGCAAAACAGCGGCCCGCACCGAATCCGGCCTGTTGAAAGCAGACGCAGATCTTATCCCTCACGGGGAAGGCCAAGATGTGCATACGCCTGTTCCGTCACAACCCGTCCCCGCGGTGTCCGCTGGATAAATCCATTCTTTAAGAGGTACGGCTCATAGACGTCCTCCAATGTCCCGGCATCTTCGGAAATGGACGCCGCCAGTGTATCCAGCCCTACCGGCCCTCCCTGGAAGCGTTCAATCATGGTCCGTAAAATATTCCGGTCAATATGATCCAGCCCATGCTTATCTACATCCAGAAGATCCAGCGCATCGTTGGCCACTGATTCCGTAATCACACCTTCATACTTCACCTGCGCGAAATCCCGCACCCGCTTCAGCAGACGATTTGCCAGACGGGGGGTCCCGCGGGAGCGCTTTGCCAGCTCCCTGGCTCCCTTTTCTTCAATCTCCACTTCCAACACACGGGCGGAACGCAAAATAATTGTGGTCAGTTCCTCCACCGTATAAAATTCCAGATGATGAATCACTCCAAACCGGTCCCGAAGCGGCGCCGTCAACATGCCTGCACGGGTGGTCGCACCGATCAGGGTAAACTTCGGCAGATCCAGACGGATGGATCGCGCCGTGGCACCTTTTCCGATCAGAATATCAATGGCATAATCTTCCATGGCAGGATATAATACTTCCTCCACCTGACGGTTCAGCCTGTGGATCTCATCCACAAACAGGACGTCATTTTCCTGCAGATTATTCAGGATTGCCGCCATCTCCCCCGGTTTTTCAATAGCCGGACCGGAAGTAATCTTAATATTTACTTCCATCTCATTGGCAATAATTCCAGCCAGCGTCGTTTTCCCCAGGCCCGGCGGACCATAAAACAGAACATGATCCAGTGCGTCTCCACGTTCCTTCGCCGCGCGGATATAGATCTCCAGCGTCTGCTTCGCTTTCTCCTGACCGATATAATCCTTTAAAAGCTGCGGCCGCAGATGATTCTCTATTTTTACATCCTCTTCCAGATTTTCCGTTGTAATAATCCGCTTCTCCATATTACTCCTTGCTCGATCTCTGATTGCACAATTGTCCATTCATCCCGGATAACTTTTGGGTGGGATTCCCGAACCGGCATTCTTTCCCGGATTGTTTCTATAACAGGTATTTCAGCGCTTCTTTCAGAAGTTCCTCCGTAGTGGCGTCTTCTTGCTTCACTTTTTTCACTGCCCGTAAGCTCTCCGTACTCCCGTATCCCAACGCTACCAGCGCCTGCACCGCCTCCGTCTGCGCCCCGCTATAAGACGCATCCGCAGGAACCGCCTCTGCCTCTTCAACCGTACGATTTAAAACCTCATGCAGATTTAACTTGTCTTTCAACTCGATAATCAACTTTTCCGCTGTCTTCTTCCCAATACCGGGCGCAGCAGAAATCGCTTTTACATCTCCTGCCAGCACAGCAAACCGCAAGTCGTCTGCCGAAAGCTGCGAGAGAATCCCCAGTCCTCCTTTCGGCCCGATTCCGCTGACACCGATTAACAGCCGGAATACTTCCAGATCATCTCTTGTCAGAAAACCAAATAACTGCATGGCTTCTTCCCGTACATGCAGATAGGTATGAATCTTCACTTCGCTTCCCACCCCCGGCAGCATCCCCATAGAACGCTCCGGCATAAAAATACCATAGCCTACCCCCTGCACATCCACGATCGCCTTATCCTTTTCCAGGGAGACCAGTTCCCCTCTGACATATGAAATCATCTGCAAACCTCTCCTTTATCCTATCTCAACCTTCCCAAGCCGCTTTAGCACTTCCCGCGCCACAATTCCAATCAGCAGTCCGGTCGCCGTTCCGGCCACTAAAAGCACCGGAAAGTAATACCCCGTCCGCCAGGTTTTCAATACTGCCATTGCCACAAGAAGCTGACCTGTATTATGTGAAATTCCACCTGCAACGCTTACTCCCACCACACTAAATGTCCCGGTCCGCTTTAACAGCGCCATAACGAACAGGCTAAGCACACCTCCTGCCAGACTATAAAGGATACTGAATAAATTTCCAAACAGAAATCCGGACAGAATTATCCGAACAACCGATAACAGCAATGCTTCCCCTGCATTTCTTTTATAGAGAAAAATCACAATCAGCAGATTCGTGATTCCCAGTTTGATGCCTGGAACCCGGAACGAAAATGGAATCAAGGTTTCAATATAACTGAAAATCAAAGCCAATGCCGTAAATACCCCGAAATATGCCGCCCTGTTTTTCAACGCCCCATCCTTGCCGCTCTTTCCACGCATTCCGCTCCTTTCCGCTCTTTTTCTCTCCTGCCGGTTTTCTTTTCCCTGTCCTGTTTTCGCTGTCTTTCCCTCTGTTCTGCTTTCTCTGTTTTTCCTCTCTGTCCCTTCATAAATCTTTTGCATCTGCAGCCCCACGGTAAGACACCCTACTGACTTACGGCGTCTGTTTTTCGCTCTTCCCCGCCGATGACAGATACTACTACTTTATTGGGAAGACAGATAATACTCTCCCCGTCTCTGGAAATTGCCCTCTGATGCACACACAGCTTATCGGGGCAGTCCGCCCAGATCATGTCCGCATAACCGTCTTCGATACACAGACGATTTGTCTCTCCAATGGCAACCTCTGCATCCTCGTAAAGCGGCCAGGTACCAAACTCTTCTCCGTCCACTTTTACTTCCACCATTCCTGCCTGCCGGGGACGCAGAAAATGAATTCCAAAAGCCGCAGCGCAAATCAGAAGTACCGCTATAATCAGAACCCAGTCATTCTTCCTCATATTTCTCTATACTCCAAGTGTTGTCCAAAAAACAAATTTTATTGAAACATATTCGTTACTGTGCACATCCGCAGGGTGTGCACAGTAACACGTATTCACTTCACAAAGTATAGCACAGACTTTTTTCGAATGCAACCGTTGTTCGAATATTTGTTCGTTTTATAGTGACAGTTCCGTCTGCAACTACGGTAACAGTTCAGCCTCCGGCCTCACTGTTACGCAAATCCCCCATGAAAAGTTTGCCTACGGCAAAGGGGCGGATTTACGGCTACGCAGCACTACTGGCTGCCAACTGCGCAGTCAATGCGCAGTTGCAGGCTGAACTGTTGCCAACTGCGTACTTTTTCCTCCTGAATTGCTTGTCTTTGTTCCTCTTTCCCTTTATAATAGTAAAGCGAACAATACAAAAAACCTGTTTTTATGATTGTTCCCATTATCTCGTCAGAAAGGATTCCTTATGAAGCAAAAATTTTTCGTTCTTTTCTCGTGTATTCTCTGCATTCTGGCCGGTATACTTTCTTCCTGTGCTTCTCCCCGGGAGAATGAAAAGCGCACCGTCACAGGTCTTTATTTCGACACGGTAATCCAGATTGAAGCCTGGGGAACCACAGAGACCGTACTGGAACACTGCCTCGAGATCTGTGCGGATTATGAGAACCGGTTCAGCAACAAAATTCCCGGCAGTGAAATTTCAAAAATCAACGCCGCTGCAGGCGCTCCGGTACCTGTTTCTAAGGATACCCTGGATCTGATCTCCAAAGGACTCTATTACAGCCAACTCTCCGGCGGGAAATTCGATATCACGATTGCTCCGTTAAGCGATTTGTGGGACTTCAAAGATCCGGAGAAAAAGACCATTCCCGACCCGGCTTCCATGGAGGAAGCCTGTTCCCACGTGGATTATAAAAAGGTATCCGTTGACCGCAAATCCGGCACGGTTACACTGTTGGATCCACACGCCAGGCTTGACCTGGGCGGCATTGCAAAGGGATATATTGCCGACCGGTTGAAAGTATATCTGAAAGGAGAAGGCGTAGAGCACGCTTTAATCAACCTGGGGGGAAATGTTCTCGCCCTTGGGCAGACATACGATGAGCGCCCGTTTCGTATCGGCATCCGAAAGCCTTTCGACAAAAAGAATACGCCCATTGATACCCTGGAAATAGACGATTGTTCCGTCGTCACTTCCGGCATTGATCAACGCTATTTTGAAGCGCAGGGAAAAATTTACCACCATATTTTAAATCCAATGACCGGATATCCGTATGAAAATGATCTGCTGCAGGTCACCATCCTGTCCGAATCCTCCGCAGACGGCGATGCCTTAAGCACCTGTTGTTTTGCGCTGGGACTGGAAAAGGGCAGCGATTTGATCACATCATTGGAAGACGTCCGTGCGGTTTTTATCACAAAAGATTATCAACTGCATGTTGTCGGAACTCCTCCGAAAGCGGACAGCCCCTGAGATCTCTTTTATCATAATTGCAAAAAACCTCCGAAAACCGTATTGTCATACCGCTTCCGGAGATTTTTTACTTTTCCAATACACCTCACATCCGGAAACCCCGCCATCGGCACTTTTTCCGGATATCCTTCTCATGCAGGAAGGAAGCCTTACCGGTTTATACGATTCCCTGTGCTTCCATCGCTGCTACCACCTTCTCAAATCCGGCAATATTGGCGCCAATCACATAATTTCCCTTACAGCCGTATCTTTCGGCAGAATCTGCCATATCATGACAGATATTTACCATGATTCTCTGCAGTCTGGCATCTACTTCCTCGAATGTCCAGCTCAGACGTTCGCTGTTCTGAGACATCTCCAGTGCGGAAGTTGCCACTCCGCCTGCATTCGCCGCTTTTCCCGGTGCAAATAATACACCGTTGCTTTGCAGATACTCCGTCGCTTCCAGTGTGGTCGGCATATTGGCTCCCTCCGCCACGGCAACACATCCGTTGGCAGTCAGTGTCTTCGCATCTTCCAGATGCAGCTCGTTCTGTGTCGCACATGGAAGCGCCACATCCACCTTCACAGACCACACGCCTCTTCCCTCATGATACTCCGAATTCGGACGATAACTCTGATACTCCGTCAGCCTTGCGCGTCTCACTTCCTTAATCTCTTTGAGCGCTGCAACGTCAATCCCTTCCGAATCATAAATCCAACCGGTAGAGTCACTGGCCGTTACACACTTTGCCCCCATCTCGTGTGCCTTTTCAATGGCGTAAATCGCAACGTTCCCGGAACCGGATACTGCGATCGTCTTCCCTGCAATCTCAATCCCGTTAATCTTCATCATCTCTGCAGTCAGATAAAGAAGACCATAACCTGTTGCCTCCGTACGTGCCAGAGAACCTCCGTATGTCAGCCCTTTTCCTGTCAGCACGCCTTCGAATAGCCCGCGGATCCTTTTGTACTGCCCGTACATGTATCCGATTTCCCTGGCACCTGTTCCGATATCCCCGGCCGGAACATCCGTGTCAGCCCCAATGTATTTACAGAGCTCTGTCATAAAGCTCTGACAGAATGCCATCACTTCCCTGTCGGATTTTCCTTTCGGATCGAAATCGGATCCTCCCTTTCCGCCTCCGATCGGAAGTCCTGTTAAGGAGTTCTTGAAGATCTGTTCAAAACCAAGGAACTTAATAATTCCAAGGTTTACAGACGGATGAAGACGAAGGCCCCCTTTATATGGTCCGATCGCGCTGTTGAACTGGACACGGTATCCCGTGTTGACCTGTACCTGTCCGTTGTCATCTACCCATGGCACACGAAACTTTAACTGTCTTTCCGGTTCAACCAATCTTTCCAGGAGGGCGTCTTTTCTGTATCTCTCTTCGTTCGCCTCCACTACGACACGGAGAGATTCCAGAACTTCCTTTACAGCCTGATGAAATTCCGGCTCAGCAGGATTCTTTTTCACAACCAACTCAATGACTTCATCAACGTATGACATACCTCAAATTACCTCCTAAAATAAATAAGCCGGACACAAAATGTATTCCGGCGGTTCCATATGACAGAACAAAACTGCCGGTGCTTATAACACCTTCTTCCTGCCATACTGTGACATTTTGCCTACCCGTCTATTTTATAAGTTAAATAGAACATTGTCAATAAAAAATTTTCGGCATTTCACAGTTTTACCACTTTATTACAGAAAAGTGCGGATACTATATACACAAACCCTGCCGCCGACAGCTTTTCTGCATATCAGGACATACAAAAAACAATCCGCCGGTGATTTTTCCGCATACTATGCTATACAAAAACAATCCGCCGGTGATTTTCCATATATTACAGGATAGAAACGGGGTGTTGTCAACCAACACCCCGTTAATCTGCACAATTCAGTTATATTTCCGTTTTCTAGCAGCCTCAGACTTCTTTTTCCGTCTTACGCTTGGCTTCTCGTAATGCTCTCTTTTACGAATTTCCTGCTGAATGCCAGCCTTGGCACAGTTTCTTTTGAATCTGCGCAAAGCACTATCCAACGTCTCGTTTTCTTTCACGATTACATTTGACATAGACTCACACCTAACCTCCCCTCCAGCCTTGTATTGTGCATCATACGACTGTTCGGGTATATTTACTGCACTACAAAAGATTATATCATATTTTTTCTTTCCGTCAACTATTTCTTCACAAAATATTCAGAAATATTCCTCTTTTTTTATTTTGTCAGCTGTTCTGAAAGAACTTCCGCCGCTTTTTCCAGCGCCGATGCAATCCCCGCCGGATTTTTACCGCCGGCCTGCGCCATATTGGGACGTCCGCCGCCTCCTCCTCCGACGCAGCCTGCGATGGCTTTAATCAAATTGCCTGCATGAGCGCCTTTTTTCACTGCGTCGTCCGTAGCCGTCGCCATCAGATTGACTTTTCCGCCGTTTGCCGCCGCAAGAACCACGACGCCCTCTCCCAGCTTTTCTTTCAACTGATCGCCCAGCTCCCGCAGGCCATTCATATCCACTTCCTCCAGGGAAGCGGCAAGCAGCTTCATCCCGGCCACTTCTTTTACCTGCTGTAAAAGATCTCCCGCAGCGTCCTTGGCCATCTTACTTTTCAGGCTCTCTACTTCCCCGTGCAGTGTCTTATTTTCCGAAAGCATATGAGCGATCTTGTCAGACAGATTGTCCGGCGTTGCCTTTAACAGTCCCGCCGCCTTTCGGAATTTCTTTTCCAGCGCATCGTAATAATCCAGAAGTCCTCTGGAAGTCAACGCTTCGATTCTGCGCACACCTGCGGCCACTCCGGTTTCCGATACCACTTTAAAAGCCATAATCTCCGATGTATTCTTCACATGAGTTCCGCCGCAGAATTCGATGGAATAATCCCCCATATTGACTACCCGGACCACTGAACCGTACTTCTCACCGAACAGCGCCTGCGCCCCTGTTTTCTTCGCTTCTTCAATGGGCATATTCCGGATATCCACCGGCAGCGCTTTCGCAATGCTCTCATTTACCAGACGTTCTACCTCCCGCAGTTCTTCCTCTGTCAAAGCCGAAAAATGGGTAAAGTCAAACCGAAGACGCTCTTCGTTGACACTGGAACCTGCCTGCTCCACATGGGTGCCAAGCACGGTACGCAATGCCTTTTGCAGCAGATGTGTGGCGCTGTGGTTCCTTGCGCTCAGCGCACGTTTCTCTTCATCCACAGACAGGGCCGCCTGATCCCCTGTCTTGATCATACCTTTTACAACCTGTCCGATATGTCCGATCTTTCCTCCCAACAGCTTCACGGTATCTTCCACGCGGAATTCTCCTTCTGCCGTACGAATCACACCGGTATCCGCTTCCTGACCGCCGCTGGTCGCATAGAAGGGCGTTTCCTTCACAAAAACAGTTCCCTTCTCCCCCTCGGAAAGGGCATCTGCCACCGCGGTCTCTGAGGTTAGCACGGTAATCTCCGATTCTGTGTCTAACGTTTCATAACCCACAAAGGTACTGGTAATCTCCGGGTCAATGGATTCATATACGGTCACGTCCGCACCCATATAATTGGTCACTTCCCGTGCGTCCCTTGCGGTCTTTCTCTGTATCTCCATGGCCGCGTGAAAGCCCGTCTCATCCACGGACATTCCTTTCTCCTCCAGAATCTCCATGGTCAGATCCAGCGGAAATCCATAGGTATCATACAACTTAAACGCCGCATCCCCCGCCAGAGTCTTTTCCTGTTTTTTCTCCATCTGCACAATCAGCTCCGACAAAATGCCAAGCCCCTGGTCGATGGTTTTATTGAACTGCTCCTCTTCTTTTGTAATCACCTTCAGAATAAAATCTTTCTTTTCCTCCAGCTCCGGATATCCGTCTTTGGAACCGGCAATGACGGTCTCTGCCAGTCCGGAGAGAAAATCGCCCCTGATCCCCAGCAGTCTTCCATGACGGCAGGCACGGCGCAGAAGACGGCGCAGCACATACCCCCGTCCCTCATTGGAAGGCATAATTCCGTCGGAAATCATAAATGTCACGGAGCGGACATGGTCCGTGATCACACGAATGGAAACATCATCCTGATATTCTTTTCCATATTCTTTCCCCGCTAACCGGCATACGTGATCGCGCAGTGCCTTGATGGTATCTACATCGAAAATGGAATCCACATCCTGTACCACGGACGCCAGTCTCTCCAATCCCATCCCGGTATCAATATTTTTCTGTTCCAGCTCGCTGTAATGTCCGTTTCCGTCATTGTCAAACTGCGTAAATACATTGTTCCAGATCTCCATATAACGGTCGCAGTCACATCCTACCGTACAGCCCGGTTTCCCGCAGCCATACTTTTCTCCCCGGTCATAATAGATCTCGGAACAGGGGCCGCACGGACCGGAACCATGCTCCCAGAAATTATCTTCCTTTCCAAAACGGAAAATCCGTTCCGCCGGAATGTGCATCTGCTTGTTCCAGATCTCAAACGCTTCCTCATCCTCCTCATAAACGGAAGGATACAGCCGGGACGCATCCAGTCCCACTACTTCCGTCAGGAATTCCCAGGACCATGCAATGGCCTCCTTTTTAAAGTAATCTCCAAAGGAGAAATTCCCCAACATCTCAAAAAATGTTCCATGCCGCGCCGTTTTTCCCACATTCTCAATATCCCCTGTACGGATACACTTCTGGCAGGTTGTCACCCTCCGTCTGGGTGGGATCTCCTGTCCTGTAAAATACGGCTTCAAGGGCGCCATACCGGAATTAATCAGCAGCAGGCTCTTATCATTATGCGGTACCAGCGAAAAACTCTTCATGGCAAGGTGTTCCTTGCTTTCAAAAAATTCCAAAAACATCTTTCGCAACTGGTTCACTCCATATTGGTGCATCTCGTTTTATCCTCCTATTTTCCACGCAGTCTGCAAGATAGCAAAGTGGAACACCCCTGCCAGATTCCTGCACGCATCCTGCGGACTCTAATATCATAATATATGCTTTTCTGCCTGCCTTGTCAACAGAAAAAACAGCGGCAGATGATTCATTATTCCCGGCCGCCGTTCACACCGCACCAGACGACGCATTGCCTGGTAACAGGAAAGCAGATGTCCGGACTGTTACTGCTTTTCATGCGAAAAAAGTTCCTGTGCGTAATACACCGACTGCATGGCGTCCTTTCCATAAAAATCCGCACCGATCTGATCCGCATATTCCTGATTCAGCACGGCGCCGCCTACCATGATTCTGCACTCCGGCGCTTCTCTTCGGAGCAGACTTATGGTTTCCTCCATACTGACCACCGTAGTCGTCATCAAAGCGCTCAAGCCCACAAGACGGATGCCCTCCTCTTTCACTACCTTTAAGATGGTCTTGGGCGGAACATCTTTCCCCAGGTCAATCACGGCAAAACCATAATTTTCCAACAGCACTTTTACAATATTCTTCCCGATATCGTGGATATCTCCTTTCACAGTTGCCAGAGCCACCTTCTCTTTTTTTTCCTCTGAAGCGCCGCTTTTTTCAATCTCCTGCTTTAACAGGGCAAATGCAGATTTCGCCGCCTCCGCGCTCATCAAAAGCTGGGGCAAAAATACGGTACCCTGTTCAAATCCTTTTCCCACCTGATCCAGCGCCGGAATGAGCCAGCGATTGATGATATCCAGCGGTTTTTCTTTCCCGATCAGGGAGGCCGTAATACTGCCTGCTTCTTCCTTTAACCCTTTCTCAATCACGGTCTGCAGACTCATGGGCTGGCTGCCGGACTTTCCGAAATTGGAGACGCTCCCTCCCGGCCCGGCGCTCCCGGCTGCATCCCCCCCTGTATCCGCCGCGCTTCCAAGCCCGGAAACCACTTTGAGCGCTCCGTACTTCTCCACATAACGACTGCAGTTTTCGTCCAGACACAGCAGGGCATGATACGCATCGTAGGCTTTCATCATATCCTCGGAACAAGGATTCACAATTCCGGCGCTTAACCCGCTATACATTGCCATCGTATAAAAATGAGAGTTGATCACCGGCCGGCAGGGAAGACCAAACGAGATATTGGAAACACCCAGCACCGTATGTACCCCCAGTTCCTTCCGCACACGCCGCAGCGCTTCCAGCGCCACAATCGCACCCTGGGGTTCGGAACTAATCGTCATGGACAGTACATCCATCACCAGATCTTTTTTTTCAATCCCATATTTCTCTGCTTCCCGGATGATCTTCTCTGCGATCTCCACTCTGCCGTCCGCCGTCTGTGGAATCCCTGCCTCATCCAGTGTCAGGCCGATGACAACGCCGCCATACTTTGCAACCAACGGAAACACGGCATCCATGGATTCCTGTTTTCCGCTGACGGAATTTACCATAGGCTTTCCGTTATAAATTCGCAGCGCCGCTTCCATAGCCCGGATATCCACGGTATCAATCTGCAGGGGAAGGCTGGTCACACTTTGCAGTCCCTGTACTGCTTCCACCATCATCTTCGTCTCATCAATATCCGGCAACCCCACATTTACATCCAGAATATGCGCTCCCTTTTCCTCCTGAAGAATTCCCTCCTTCAGAATATAATCCAGATTATGCTCTTTCAATGCCTGCTTTAATTTCTTCTTTCCGGTGGGATTGATCCGTTCTCCGATAATCTTGGAATCTTTCCCGAACACCACCGCCTGTCCATAGGAAGAAACCATCGTGAATGCTTTCTTTTCCGTCGGCTTCACCTGCATTCCTTTGCAGACCTGAATCATAGAACGGATATGCTCCGGCGTGGTGCCGCAGCAACCGCCGATCACTGCCGCTCCCTTCTCCACAACGGTCTGCATCGTCTGTGCAAAATCCTGGGGCAGTACATCATAAAATGTTTCTTTTCCCTTTTGTCTTGGAAGTCCCGCATTGGGTTTTACAATCAGAGGAATGGACGCATAAGTTCTCAGTTCTTCCAGAATAGGCAGCATCTGCGCCGGTCCCAGCCCGCAGTTAATTCCTAATGCATCCACACGCAGACCTTCCAGGAGGCTTACCACCGCCGGAACATCCGCGCCGGTCAGTAACTTCTTCCGCTCGTCAAAAATAGCGGTCACAAAAACTGGCAGCCTGGTATTCTCTTTTGCAGCCAGTACCGCCGCCTTGATCTCATAGGTATCGCTCATTGTCTCAATATGGATCAGATCTGCTCCCGCACGTTCCCCATAGATCATTACCTGCCTAAATGCCTCATATGCAGCCTCAAATTCCAGATCCCCCATGGGCTTTAATAATTTCCCGGTGGGCCCTACATCCAACGCCGTATAGACTTCCCGCTCTCTTCCCGCCCGTCTCGCCGCTTCTTTCACATGGCTGACCGCACTTTGGACCACCTTCTCCAGCGGATAATCGTCCCTGCAAAATTTCAGTGCATTTGCCCCAAATGTGTTGGTCAGAACCAGATCACTTCCGGCCTCTATATACGCCTGATGAATCCCGATGATGTCCCCGGCATGGTCCACATTCCAGGTCTCCGGCAATTCCCCCGGCTTCAGTCCCTTTGCCTGCAGAAGTGTTCCCATACCCCCGTCAAAAAACAGTAGCTTTTTTCCCAAGTCTTCTCTGATCATAACGTATCCCTTCTATATATACAATCTTTTTTGGAACAGGCTTCACAACCCTGCCGGTGGCATGCCAGATGAGATTTGCCCGCTCCGATCACGGCCGTCACAGACTTTGACGGTGCCATCATGCAGCCTTCCGTCAATGTCAGACCAATCTTTTTGGCCGTATCCAGCATCTGTACCATCATCTGCTGATATTGAATGGAAAAATCTCCGTATCCCGGACTGAAACGCGGACGCAAAAAATAGCCTTCCTCTCTCAGCTCTTCTGCAATCTGCCGTTGACATGCGTCACAGTATTCTTCCAGCAATGCCGCCGCGCATGCCTGCAATACCACTGCTTTCGCCATATCCATTTTGGAAATCCGGGAAATCAGCCGGTCGGTTTCGATGCCCAGCGTCGCGCCAAACAAGACAATTTTCTCGCATCCCGCCAGATTTTTCCCCAGATTCCGGCTGTGTATCTCCACATTCTCAAACTGAACCTGTTCTTCATCCGCCCTCTCCAAAGCAAAGATGCGATAGACAGATTTTCTGCTGATTACGGTCTGAAGATTCCAAAAGGAATCTGCAACCAGTTTCAGCGTCTGATCATCTACCGCATGTCTTCCATAGCCCAGATAACGGATCGCTTCTTTTGTCAACTGATCCATCGCTCTGCCTCTCAATCCTTTTCTGTACGGCCAAAAACGGGCGCCTTTACAATCTCTGAAAGATTCTCCATAATCTTTGCCGCCACATCCGGCTTATTCATAGAATAAATATGAATGTTCTTTACTCCGTTCGCCAGCAAATCAATAATCTGGTCGGTGGCATATGCAATCCCGGCCTGCTTCATTGCCTCCGGATGACTTCCAAAACGGTCAAGCAATGCCAGAAACCGTCTTGGAAATACCGTTCCGGACAATTCCTGACTTCGCTTCATCTGAGAGGCGCTGGTAATCGGCATAATCCCCGGCAGCACAGGAACCGTAATACCGGCCTCCCGGATTCGATATAAAAAATTATAATGAATATCATTATCGAAAAACATCTGTGTAGTCAGAAAATCCACTCCGCTGTCTACTTTCTGTTTCAGGTAACGAATATCATCTTCTTTATGTTCATTCTCCACGTGGCCTTCCGGATAACACGCGGCCCCGATACAAAAGTCCCCCTGCGCCCGGATCTCCCGCACCAGCTCCCATGCGTAATGGAACCGTTCCTTCGCCGGAAAAACCATGCCTTCCGGAATATCACCCCGGAGCGCCAGAATATTCTCAATCCCCAGGCATTTCAGATTCGAGATCACCTCCCGCACTTCTTCTATGGTAGAAGAGGCACAGGTCAGATGCGCCAGGCTTTCCACTCCCAGGTCCTCCCGGATATGGGAGGCAATTTTCGCCGTATTTTTACTGGTTCCGCCCCCCGCCCCGTAAGTAACGCTGATATAGGCAGGATGAAGTTCTGCAATCCGGTCCGTCGCTTCCAGCACTTTGTCAAATCCGGCATCTGTCTTCGGTGGAAACACTTCAAATGAAATATGTATTCTGTCTTCGTTCAGCCTGTCTATGATCTTCATACTCTTTTTTCATCTCCTGTCCGTATTTCACAGAATTCCCGCTCATACATTCCCCTCACGGGGGCAACGTTGTTCCGTCTCTCTAAAAGCAATTCTATTCGCCCAGCAGGCTCTGGTAGAGCCCCTCGTATTGTCTGGTAGAATGGTTCCAGGAAAAATCTTCCTTCATCGCCCGCTCCACCATCTTATTCCAGTCTCTTTTCTTGTCATAATAGATCTGCTGCGCATAACGGATTGTATTGAGCATCTCATGCGCATTGTAATTGGTAAAGCTAAAGCCGGTTCCCGTCTTTTCATATTCGTTGTACGGTTCCACCGTATCCTTCAAACCGCCTGTCTCCCGCACGATCGGCAGTGTACCATAGCGCAGGCTCATCAACTGGCTCAGCCCGCATGGTTCAAACAGAGACGGCATCAGGAACGCATCCACTGACGCATAAATCTTATGGGAAAGTTCATCGGAATAATAAATATTGGCAGAAACCTTTCCCGGATACTTCCATGCAAAATGACGGAACATATTCTCGTACTTTGCGTCGCCGGTTCCCAGAACTACAATCTGTACCGCATCCTGACAAAGTTCATCCATCACATAATCAATCAGATCGAATCCTTTCTGATCTGTCAGACGGGATACCACCCCGATCATCATCATGTGCGCGTCCTTGTCCAGTCCCAGCTCTTCCTGCAGCGCCACTTTATTCAATGGTTTTAATTTTCTGAAATTCTCCACCGTAAAATTCTTTGCAATCCTGGAGTCGGATGCCGGATCCCAGTCCGTATAATCCAGTCCGTTTACAATTCCGCTCAGATCATTGGAACGGGCATTCATAAGTCCGTCCAGCGCTTCTCCGTAAAACGGCGTCTTGATCTCCTCCGCATAAGTCCTGCTTACCGTTGTCACCTTATCCGCATACACGATACCGCCTTTGAGCAAATTCGCATCTTTATATGCTTCCAGCTTGTCCGGCACAAAATAATAATCCGGAAGCCCGGTGATCCGCTGCACGGTTTTGGTATCCCATACGCCCTGAAATTTCAGATTATGTATTGTCATCACCGATTTAATCCCCCGGTAATATTCTCCGGCATAACGGAAATTATCCAGATAAATCGGTATCAGCCCTGTCTGCCAGTCATGACAGTGAATCAGATCCGGGCGGAAACCAATCACCGGCAGAATACTGAGCGCCGCTTTTGAAAAAAAGGCAAATTTTTCGATATTCCATTTCGGATCCCCGTCATAGGGCGCAAACCCACTGAAATAATATTCATTATCAATAAAGTAGAACTTTACGCCTTCGTATTCACATTTCAGAATCCCCACGTAACGATCTTCCCCTGCAAGATTCATATAAAAATGATCCACGTATTCCAGCATATCCTTCCACTTCTGATACATACAGTTATACTTTGGCAATACGACGCGCACATCATATCTTTCCTTATCAAAATATTTCGGCAAAGATCCCGCCACATCGGCAAGCCCCCCCGTTTTGATAAACGGAACACATTCCGAGGATGCGAATAAAATATTTTTCATGATTAACCCTCCACTTTTTTCTTAGCAGCTTTTCAAATATTGCTATTTTTGTCTATTATACCTCATTTTTCGGATATTGAAAAGATTTATCTACGGAAAAGCCGCATCTTTCGCTATATTTTGGTAACAATCCAGACAGGCGCACCCATTTATTATACCAACTATAAATGTACTATAATACCAAAAAAATCTCTGTCGAAAGCAATTTTGTATATATTCTTATACTGAAAAACTATCAATCGTAGATTTTTCGGATAGATTTTTCCCTGTTACCACAAAAATTCGGAACTATTATCTATTTTGTAAAATCGGATTTTTTTCAGAATATTTTTTATGACTCGTCAGACTTGTACTTAAAGTGTAGATGTTTATCGATGTTTGTATTCCAGTTGAATTGTATCCGCTATTAATGCTATGAACTCTGAATTTGTCGGTTTTCCTTTTCCGTTACTGACTGTATATCCGAACAACTCATCCAGCGTATCCAACTTTCCTCTGCTCCACGCCACCTCGATGGCATGTCGTATCGCTCGCTCCACTCTACTTGAAGTCGTTTGGTATTTCTTCGCCACAGTCGGATAGAGTACCTTGGTAATGGCATTCAGTACATCCATATCCTCTACGGCCATCATAATCGCATCCCGCAAATAGTGATACCCTTTGATATGAGCGGGGATTCCGATCTCATGTAACATGTCCGTAACCCTGGTTTCCAGATCATCTCCTTTCATCTGCGTATTTTCAACGATTTCCTCTATTTTTCTTTCGTGATTATGAAACACTTTTCTGACAGTTTTTATCCGATCCAAGAGATTCTTGTTGTTGAACGGTTTCATTACATAGTAATTTGCGCCTTTATTAAAGGCATCTTCCGTAATCCTCTCCTGTCCAACCGCTGTGACAATAATAAAACAAGGTTGTTTCGTCATGCCTCTGTCCTGACTGACATGTTCCATCACAGTAAGTCCGTCCATTTTCGGCATGATCAAGTCGAGAAGTACAACATCGGGTCGCTTATCCCTGATGATCTGACACATTTCTTCTCCGTCTCTGGCTTTTCCCACAACGTGCAGCTCTTTGTCCGTGTTGATGATCTCTTCCAGCATATCCAGCATCTTTTGATTATCATCAGCGATAGCCACATTCAAATGCTCCATAATCCTCTCTCCTTTTATAACAGGCATCTGACTCCAAGTGAAAGTGCCACTCAATTCATTATATCTACACAACATTACATAAGCAAGGAAATTTTAACGCCTTGATTCGACACCCCCTGTCGAGGTTCCCCTCCCTCTGTCGAAACTCTGTGCGAAAATGTCTCTTCCTTCCCCAAACTTCTACTCCTGAAGCTGCGCCATCATTGTCTCCGCAAAGATCCCGTATCCTTTTGTCGGATCATTGACAAAAACATGCGTCACCGCTCCAATTAACCTTCCATTCTGTAAGATCGGGGAGCCGCTCATTCCCTGGACAATTCCGCCTGTTTTTTCCAGAAGAAGAGGATCCGTCACCTGGAGGATCAGTCCCTTATTGATCTCCTCCGCCTCATAATCCACACCGGTAATTTTGACCGTATATTCCTGGACGGAGTCCTCCAGAAAGCATCGAATTGTTGCATCACCGATTTCAATTTCCTCCTTCGTTGCCACCTCCACCGGAATCTGCTCCGGAAACAATGTATCCAGCTCTTCCACGCTTCCATAGATCCCTGCTTCCGTATTTTTATCAATGGTTCCCAGCCGGTTGTACGTATTATATACAATCATTCCTTCCATACTGCCCGGAATTCCATTTTCTCCCTTTAAAATGGATCGGATGCTCGTCTTATAAAGACTTCCTTCCCTGATCTGCATCAAAACACTGGTATCCGCATCATGGATTCCATGACCGAGCGCACCGAAATGACTGTTCTGATCCAGAAACGTCACGGTCCCCAGTCCCTGAATGTTATCTCTCACCCAAATTCCCAGCTTATAATCTGCCGGCTGCGCTTCCACCGCATCAAGCCGGACGTCCAGTGTCTGTGTTTCCCGGCGCAAAGTCAGAATCACCTGTGTATCTTCCAGATGCTGCAGCGCCTCCGTCAAATCTTCTTTTCGGCTCACCTGTTTCTGATTGATTCCTACAATATAATCCCCTTCCTTTACCAGATTCTGCGCCGGTTCATGCGGAAGTCCGTCAATCCCTTCAATACTCTGTGTATCCAAAACCAATACTCCATCTGTTTCCATATAGATTCCTACCGGCATTCCGCCCACCAGCACCGCATTTTCCCCAATCGGCGCCGAGGCGGTCTCTTCCTCCTGCGGAATATATCCGGCGGCCGCCCAGCCCAGACAGCCGGAAGCAAATGTACCGGCAGAAAATACCACTGCCGCCAGTGCTCTTTTCCATCCATTCATTTCCACACACATCCTCTCTGCTTTCATTTTCTCCTGCGTAAAGATCCGGTTTTCCGAATACTATCACATCAAAAAACGAATACCGTTTTATTCATGGCATCCGTTTTTCCGATTCCTCTTTTCTATTATATGAGAGTTCTGTGTATTTCACACTGGTATTCTGTTCCATACATTTCCAAATCCTGTATGGTTACTGTTCACACCCTGCGGGCGCGCACAGTAACGGCCGCCAGTCCATTCAAAGTTGCTTTTGGCAAGGTGCAGGCGGCTATATCCGTTTCATTTCCCTCGCACTTTCCAGAATATTTGCCGTTATCCTGGCGCCTCCCAGCATCCGGGCCAGTTCCTGTATGGATGCCTCTTCGTCCAAAAATGAAATTTCTGTCCGGGTTCCCTGTTTTCCTGACTGTTTACAAATCAGATAGTGCGCGTCTGCCTGGGCAGCGATCTGTGCCAGATGTGTAATACATAAAACCTGTCTGGTTTCCCCGATCCGATGCATCTTCTCCGCCACTTTTCCTGCCGTAATTCCACTGATTCCAGTATCAATTTCATCAAAAATCAATGTGGGCGTATCTTCCCTGTCCGCCAGCACGGTTTTGATGGCCAGCATAATTCTGGAAAGTTCTCCGCCGGAAGCCACATCTCCCAGAGGACGCAGTGCCTCTCCCGGATTCGTGGAAATATAAAATTCCGCTTCATCCATTCCGCCCGGTGCAAAATGCGGCAGCTCGGAAAAACGCATCTCAAATTTTACATCCAGAAAATGCAGATCCTGCAATCCTTCCCGGATTTCTTTTACAAACAAAACCGATGCTTTTTGTCTCGCAGCGCTTAGCCTGGAAGCTGCTTTTTTGTACTGCGCTTCTGCCTGCTCCCGCTGTTTTTCCAATTCCGCCATATATTGTTCGTAATCTTCCAGTTCCTTTAGTCTTTGCTTTCTTTCTTCACAATATTCCAGGATTTCTTTTCCGGAATTTCCATATTTTGACTTCAAATGATTCCATTCATTGAGCCGGTTCTCCGTCTCATAGAACTCCTCTTCCGAGAATTCCAGGCTCTTCGCATATTCTGCCAGTTCCCGGTTAAAATCATTCAAAAGACTGTCAATTTCAATCAACTGTTCGTATAATTCCGCTCCCTGTTCGTCCACCGACTCCAAATCAGAAAGAGCACGAATGGCACGGCTTAAAAATTCACTGGCATTGCCCGACATATCCTCGCTGGTATAATGATACGCTTCCGCGATTCCCTCCGCCACTTTTTTTCCTTCGCACATGCGGCGGTACAATGCCTCCAGTTCCTCATCTTCCCCTTCCCGAAGGGAAGCCTCTTCGATCTCCTGTACCTCAAACTCTGCCAGCGAGATCTCCTTTTGGCGTTCCCGCTCATCCAGGCTGGATTCCTCCAGCTTTTTCCGGCAGGTCTGCCAGGATTTGTACGCTTTTGCCGTCTCTGTCTTTAGCTTCTCTATCTTTTCCTTTGCATAAAGATCCAGAAAGGCCAGATGATTCTTCTTATGCAGCAAAGACTGATGTTCATGCTGCCCGTGAATATCAATCAACATGCTGGCTACATCTTTCAGAACGGCCTTATTCACCGTCTCTCCATTGATCTTGCTGACACTGCGCCCTTCCATTAACTTTCTGCTGAGCACAATCCGGCCGTCCTCCGGAAAAATATCCATGTCGGCCAACTGTTGTTCCAGCATGGGATTTTCCACAGAAAAGGTCAATTCCACCAGCCCGAATCCCGCGCCGCTGCGCAGCATATCCGCACTGTATTTTCCCCCCAATGCCAGACCTACGGAACCAAGCAGAATCGACTTACCGGCGCCTGTCTCGCCTGTCAGGATATTCAGTCCGGGCCGGAAATCCATCTCAATCTCGTCAATCAACGCCAGATTTTTCACATGCAGATTTTCTAACATCGTACTTTCCTACTCCTCTTTCAACACAATTTTTCTGATCTTTCCCATTACAGTCATCGTATCTTCCACGCTGCGAATGGCACACATGATTGTATCATCGCCGGCAATACATCCCACCACTTCTTTCCATTTCATTGCGTCAATGGCCGCGGCAACCGCCATCGCCATACCGGACACCGTCTTAATCACCAGGATATTCTGCGCCATATCCATGGAGGCATACCCGTTCTGTAACACCCGGATATATTTTTCGCTGATTCCCTCGTCGGGTTTCAGCACCACATATTTCTGCCTGCCTCCGTCCACGGACATCTTTGTCAATTTTAAATTTCGGATGTCTCTGGATACGGTGGCCTGCGTCACCTTAAATCCGGCGTCGTGCAGACGTTCTGCCAGTTCCTCCTGTGTCTCAATATCATACTGTGCGATCAATTCTATGATCTTTGCATGACGGCTGACCTTCATAATTCTTTAATTTCCTTTCATTTTTTCTCGCATGACTTTCATAAAACTTTCTTTGCTCAGCTTGATTAATCGTGTCGTCTCTTCCGCCTTCTGAATCACGACACGATCCCCGGTGGACACGGATACCATATCGGCCCCGTCAAAGTACACCAGCGCCTGTTCCGTCCGCCCGTATCGTCCCTCGCAGATCTCCACCTCAATGATGTCCTCCGCCGGAAGCACGATACTGCTGGTATTCAGCGCATGAGAACAGATCGGCGTAATCACAAACATAGACGCGGTAGGATCCACCACCGGCCCTCCGGCCGATAAATTGTAACCGGTGGAACCGGTCGGCGTGGAAATGATCACCCCGTCCGCCAGATAACTGTTCAGAAGGCTTCCGTTTACATATATGCCAAAATGAACCACCCGCAGATTCCCTTCCCTCGTCACCACAATATCATTCATCGCCACATTTTCGATTTTTCCTGCCACGGTCCCCCGCATCATCATCCGTTCTTCCACGTCTGGTTCGCCGGAAAACAGCTTGTCCAGTGCACTGCGGAAATACGGCAGTTCTACCTCTGTCAGATACCCCAAAGTCCCCATATTGATCCCCAGAAGGGGGATATTATATCCTCCCAGTTCCCTGGCCGCCCGGATCAGCGTTCCGTCTCCGCCCAGTACAAGAGCGCAGTCCATCCCTTCCGGGACGCTGCCGGGAATGATATGTCCTTCCGCATCTTTTCTGGAAATCACACAATGCTTCTGATGAGACTCAATATATGCCTGGATTTCCCGTGTAATCCGGAAATCCTGATCTTTTAATCGATTCGTTATAATATAAAAATTATCCATCTTCCCGCTCCAGACTCTTCTTTCCTTTTCCCGGTCCCCGCGCCGGATTCACAAAAATTGCTCTTATCCAACACCGCCGCGAAACTTCGTTACATCAGCTCTGCAAATGCCCGCTCCACCACAGAATCCGGATCTATCACACCTTCCGCCGCCGGGCCTTCCTCCCGTTTGCGCAGATGAATCAAATACTCAATATTTCCCTCCGGCCCTTTGATGGGGGAATAGGTCAGGTTTCGAATCTCAAATCCAATCATTTGTACATAGAATCGAATCTTTTCGATCACCTCATGGTGCGTGGTCTTCTCCCGTACAACTCCTTTTTTTCCAACCTTTTCCCTGCCCGCCTCAAACTGGGGCTTGATCAGCGCCACGATTTCTCCGTCCGGTACCAGATAATCCCGAATCGGAGGGAGCACTTTGGTCAGGGAGATAAACGACACGTCAATGGTGGAAAATTCTATCGGCTCACCCAGATCTTCCGGCGTCACATAACGGATATTGGTTTTCTCCATACACACCACCCGCTCATCCTGCCGAAGCTTCCAGTCAAGCTGTCCGCGTCCCACATCGATGGCAAAGACTTTTCTGGCACCGTTTTGCAGCATGCAGTCTGTAAATCCGCCGGTGGACGAACCTACATCCGTACAGACCTTTCCCTCCACGTTCACATCAAACTCTTTCATTGCCTTTTCCAGTTTCAGTCCGCCTCTGCTGACATAAGGCATCGCATGCCCTTTCAGCTCAATCTGCACATCCTCTGAAAAAGCGGTTCCCGCCTTATCTTCCCGCTGTCCGTCCACAAATACATTTCCCGACATAATCACGGCTTTTGCCTTTTCTCTGGAGGACGCCAGATTCCGTTTTACGAGCAGTACATCCAAACGTTCCTTTTTCATCACAGTTCCTTCATTCCTGCGGATGATGTTTCCGGCCGCGGACCTTTGCCGTACCTGCCGGAATCTCCGCTTCTCTGATGGAGTATTTCTTCGGATTGCAACGCAGAATCCGACTTACGATCGCATCCTTCTCCAATCCGGCCTCCCTGCGGAGTACCTCCACATTTCCATGTTCCACATATTCGTCCGGAATCCCGATGCAGCACACTTTGATTCCCAGCCCGCTTTGGGACACATAACTCTGTACCCCGGAGCCAAACCCACCGCAAAGTACATTCTCTTCTATCGTAACCAGCAGGCCATGCCTCTCGGCAATTCGATCTATCATCTCCGTATCCAGAGGCTTCACAAACCGGGCGTTCACCAGACTGCATCGATACCCTCTCTCCTTCAGGGCACCTCTTACTTCCTCAGCCAAAGGCGCCATGTGTCCCACAAACAGCAGTGCAATCTCTTCCTCCTCATAGAGCCATTCTCCCTTTCCATACACGATGGGCGCCCGGAATTCCCGCAATCCCTCATAAGCGGTTCCTCTGGGATACCGGACTGCCGCAGGCCCCTGAAAATCCACTGCAAATCGAATCATGTCCGCCATCTCCCAACGATTCTTCGGGGACAAAATCGTCATATTCGGAATGCTGCTCAGAAAAGAAAGGTCGAACAGACCCTGATGCGTCTCCCCGTCGCTGCCCACCAGTCCGGCACGGTCCACCGCCAGCGTTACCGGAAGATTTTGCAGGCAGATATCATGGATTGCCTGGTCATACGCACGTTGTAAGAATGAGGAGTACAATGCAACCACCGGTTTCATCCCACCGGCCGCCAATCCGGCGGCAAAAGTCAATGCGTGCTCCTCGGCAATCCCCACATCAAAAAAGCGCCGGGGGAACTGTCTGGCAAAACGGCATAAACCGGTCCCGTCCGCCATAGCCGCCGTGATGGCCGTTACCCGTGCATCCCTGGCCCCGATGTCGCAGATCACTTTGGAAAATATGTCCGTATAGGAATCCGCCGCTTTTTTCTCTTTTGGCTCCCCTGTCTCCACGTCAAAAGGCCCCGTTCCGTGAAATTTTGCCGGATTGCGTTCTGCCGGCGCATATCCTTTTCCCTTCTTGGTAAGTACGTGGACAATCACCGCATGGTTCAGCCTTTTTGCCTCCCGAAACGTCTTATAAAGTTTTTGCACATCATGTCCGTCCACCGGGCCCAGATACGTAACTCCCATGTTTTCAAATAGCATCCCGGGCACAATCAGCTGCTTAATTCCGCTTTTCGTCTTCCGAATCTGATATACGATTTTCTCGCCCTGTCCCGGAATGCTTTTCAGTGTGTCCTCAATTCCTTTTTTCAGGCCGTTATAAAATTTTGCCGTGCGCAGGCCGTTCAGATAATTGGACATACCGCCTACATTTTCCGAAATGGACATATGATTGTCATTGAGCACAATGATAAAATTACTTTTCAGGCGCGCCGCATTATTCAGCGCCTCGTAGGCCATCCCCCCGGTCATGGAACCATCCCCGATGACGGATACCACAAAATGCCGTTCTCCCAACAGATCTCTGGACGCCACATACCCCAGCCCGGCAGAGAGCGAAGTCGAACTGTGCCCTGTATCGAATGCATCGCAGGGGCTTTCTTTCCGCTTGGGGAATCCGCTCATCCCTCCATATTTTCTCAGATCATCAAACCCGCTTCTGCGCCCCGTCAGCAGCTTATGAGTATAGGACTGATGTCCTACGTCCCAGATCAATTTATCCTCCGGAAGATGAAACGCAAGATGCAGCGCCATGGTCAGTTCCACCACTCCCAGATTGGAGGCCAGATGTCCGCCTGTCATACTGATTTTTTCAATCAGAAATTCCCGGATCTCCTGGGATAACTCCCCCAGTTCCTCCGGCCGCAGCTTTTGTATATCATTCTCTTTCTGAATTTTCTCCAGTGCCATATTCTTTCCCCTTCTTCCCGCAAGAACCGGAAACGCCTATTTTTCCCGATGAATGAGCCATATAAGCAGCATCTCCAGATAATCATCCTGAGGCTCTAACGTCTGCAGTTCCTTCACCGCCTTTTGGGAAAGCAATTCTACTTCTTCCCTGGCGGCTTTTAGCCCCTTCCAGGTTACATAGGTAGTCTTTTCATTCTTTTCATCGCTGTGCACCGGCTTCCCCAATGTCTCTTCGGTTCCCGTTACATCCAGGATATCGTCCTGAATCTGGAACGCCAATCCTACATCCCCGGCGATCGACTCCAGTACGGAGATCCGTTCTTTTGCAGCGCCGGCAAGCACTGCTCCGATCATCATCGCCGCCTCAATCAGTGCCCCGGTTTTCAGGCGGTAAATAAACTGCAGTTTTTCTCCGGAGACTTTTGTCCCGCTGGACTGCACATCCACTACCTGACCGCCGATCATGCCATAAATCCCCGCCTTACATGCCAGAATCTCCAAAGCTTTCCCAATTCTTCCGGCATCCGCCCCTTCCATTGAAAAAGCGCTGCACGCCGTTTCAAATGCATAGTTCAAAAGCGCATCGCCCGCCAGAATCCCCATATCTTCGCCATATACCACATGGGTAGTCTGTCTTCCCCGCCTCCAGGCATCATTGTCCATGGCCGGAAGATCATCGTGCACCAGAGAATAAGTATGAATCATTTCCAAAGCCGCCATAAACGGCTCCACTTCCTTCCCTTTTCCGCCGCACAACCGGTAAGACTCCATTAAAAGCATCGGACGGAGACGCTTCCCGCCTGCCAGAAGACTATATTCCATAGCTTCCATGATCACCTGCTGATATCCGGATTTTTCCGGCAGATATTCCCGGAGGATCTCTTCAATCTGCTCCACCTTTTCTTTCTGCCTTTTCTGAAATTTTTCTCTGCTTTCCGTATGATTCATGTCCTTCCTTCCATCCTGTCATTCTCTTTCTTAAAATTCCTGCAGATTGCCCTTTTCATCCAACAGCAGCACTTTTTTTTCCACTGCGTCAATGGTCGTATTACACTGCTGCAAAAGCGCCATTCCCTTCTGATATAACCGGAAAGATTCCTCCAGATTCACCTGCTCTCCTTCCATACGTCCAATCACTTCTTCCAGATTCTGAAACAAGGTTTCCAACGGTGTTTCCTCTTCCAAAGCAGATTGTTTTTCTTCTTCCATGGCAGATTGTTTTTTTTCTTCTTCCATATACACATCCTCACTTTCTGTACTCTTCTCTTTCTGCGATCACGGCCTGTCCACCGAGGTTCCATGCTTTGGCTCCGGATGCGGCACATCCTGCCGTCCCTTCACCTCTGCGTCCAGAATGCCGTCCGATACATAAATCCGAATCTGCTCTCCCATGGAAACCTGGGAAACGGAACGGATCGTCTGCTTTTCTTTATTCTCCACATAAGCATATCCCTGATTTAATTTTTTTAACGGGGACAGCCCGTTCATTTTTTCAATATAAATTGCCAGCTCATGCCGGCATGCCTTGATTCTTTGTTCCATCTGCCTGCAAAGCCGCATTTTCAGATCCTCTGCATACTGCCGGCGCTCATTTAGTTTTTGCTGCGGATGCCCGTAATGTACTTTCAGAGAAAGCTGTTCCAGTCTCTGTCGTTCCTGCTGGATTTGCTGCCGCATCTGCCGTCTGAGGCGCAGCGCATATTCCTCCTGTTTTGCTTTGCAGACTGTATACTCGTACACCACCTGTTGCGCCGCGATGGACGGCGTGCCGGCCCGCAAATCCGCCACTTCATCGGAGATCAGATGATCTGTCTCATGTCCTACGGCAGACACCACCGGAACCGTACAGTCAAAGATTGCTCTTGCAACCTCTTCCTCGTTGAATGCCCACAGTTCCTCTATGGAGCCTCCTCCCCGGCCCACGATAATCACATCCACCCGCTGCTTTTCCAGCATCCGAATCCCCCGCACAATGCTGGGAACCGCGCCTTCCCCCTGCACCAGGGCCGGATACAGAATCAACTGCACATAAGGGTTCCGCTGTCTGGAAACCCGAATCATATCCTGGATTGCCGCACCCGTAGGCGCCGTCACGATTCCGACTTTTCGTACATAAGCCGGAAGCTTCTTTTTATACTGAGCGGCAAACATGCCCATCTCATCCAGCTTCCGCTTTAACGCCTCATACCGCTCATACAAAAGCCCGGCTCCTTCCAGCAAAATCTCTTTCGCATAAAGCTGGTATCTTCCGTCCCGTTTATAAACACTGATTCGCCCCAGAACAATCACGTTCTGTCCGCTTTCCAACCGAAAAGAAAGCCCGGCCCTCGCACCTGCAAACATCACGCAGGCAATCGTGCCGGACTCGTCTTTCAAAGAAAAATAAATATGTCCGGAAGTGTGATACTTACAGTTCGACACCTCTCCTTTCACATAAATGCGGTTCAGCATAAAATCCTGTGTGAACATATTCTCTATATAATCATTCACCTGCTTCACCGTATACACATTACGATGCATCTTTTCTGCCTCCTGCTTCCGCTTTTCTCCCCATAGGCCGCGGCCAAATGACTTAGAATTCATTTCTTTTCCTCAATCAGCTTTGCCAGCACCCCATTTACAAAAGAAGGACCTTCCTGCGCACTGAAGCGTTTCGCCAATTCTACAGCCTCATTGATGGCCACGCCAAGGGGCACATCCTCATCCCACTTCATCTCATAGACCGCCAGGCGTAAAATCGTCAGATCCACCCGATTCATCCGCTTTGTTTTCCAGCCGGTCGTTTTTTGGTCAATCATTCGGTCAATCTCCGGCACTTTTTCCACAATCCGCTCATACTTATTCCTTATATATTCTCTGTCCTGCTCCGTGGCTTTATCCAGACTTTCCAGATAAAGCAGAAGATGCTCCGGCATATCCTCCGGTTCATGAAACTCAATTTGGAACAACATCTTAAAAATATGTTCCCGCAGTTCTGATCTTATCATAACGGCTCCTTTCTGCCGGCAAATTTCGTAATTCTATTGAACGCCAATCTCCCGTAATTCCCGTTTTACAGGGCAAATATCCCCTCCGGACTGACCGGTGTATATAATAAGGGATGTCTTTCGACATCCCTTATTATACTACATCCACTCCCCGGATTGCAATGAAAACCCTTACTTTTCACGCCTGCTCCATCTCCACACCGGCCACGCGGATATTGATATCCGCCACTTCCAGCCCGGTCATGTTCTCAATAGCGCTCTTCACCCGCTCCTGTACCTTTGCCGTCACGTCCACAATACTGTAATTATATTTCAGATTCAATGCCAGGGAGACGGTCACTACACCTTCCAGCACGTCCACCTTCACCCCTTTGGACAGCTTCTTCTTTCCCAGTTTACTGATCAGCTCATTGGTGATATTCCCTGCCATGGAAGACACGCCGTCTGTCTCCGTGGCCGCAAGCGCCGCGATGATTGCCACAACTTCATCCGCAATCTTTACATCCCCAAGATTCGCCTCGTTCTGTATACTGTAAATCGTTCCTTCGTCCTTCGCCATCTTTTTAAAACCTCCTGTCTGGTCCGCTTTCTTCTTGTATTATATCAAAAAACACACTATTTGCAAATAAAACCTTATGACTTTCCAAATTCCGAAAGCCGCAGCCCTTCATTTCGTTCCAATGTCATACGGATACTCCACTCATGTACGAACAAAAGAAGCGGGCGGTCTTTCAGATCTTTGATCTTTTTCATATCGGAAGTGCCCGTCAGACGAGTCATATCAATCTCCTCGTTCTCAATCCAGCGGATGTGTTCATAGGGAAGTGTCTCCAGACGGATCTCCACATTGTATTCATTCTCCAACCGGTACTTTAAAACATCAAACTGCAGCACCCCTACCACACCCACGATGATTTCCTCCATCCCGGTGTTATATTCCTGGAAAATCTGTATCGCGCCTTCCTGTGCAATCTGATTGATTCCTTTCACAAATTGCTTCCGCTTCATCGTATCCATCTGCCGCACTCTTGCGAAATGTTCCGGCGCAAATGTGGGAATTCCTTCGTAGGCGTACTTTTCTTTGGAGTTGGTCAACGTATCTCCGATGGAAAAAATCCCCGGATCAAAGATCCCGATGATATCTCCGCCATATGCCTGTTCAATCATTCTGCGTTCACTGGCCATCATCTGCTGCGGCTGGGAGAGACGCACCTCTTTTCCTCCCTGCACATGATAGACGGACATCCCTGCCTCAAACGCACCGGAACAGATCCGCATGAACGCAATCCGATCCCGGTGGGCTTTGTTCATATTGGCCTGAATTTTAAATACAAACGCCGAAAAGTCCTGCTCTGTCATCGGATCAATCTCTCCATGATCCGACATCCGCGGCAGCGGAGACGAGGTCATTTTCAGAAAATGCTGCAGAAACGTTTCCACCCCAAAATTGGTCAATGCGGAACCAAAGAACACCGGGGAGAGTTCTCCTTTGGATACCAGCTCCTGGTCAAACTCTGCCGCCGCCCCGTCCAGCAGCTCAATCTCCTCCTCCAGCTTTCCTCTTGCCTCTTCTCCCAGGATCCCGTCCAGTTCGCCGTCTCCGAGAGAAATCTTTCTGACCTCCCCCATACGGGTTCCCTTTCGGGTATCCGAAAACAGTTCCACTTCTTTTTGTTCCCGGTCGTACACTCCTTTGAACGCCTTTCCGGAACCGATGGGCCAGTTCACAGGACAGGTTGCAATCCCCAGTTCCTTTTCGATATCATCCAGCAATTCAAACGTATCCATGGCATCCCGATCCATTTTATTGATAAACGTAAAAATCGGGATGTGACGCATCACACATACTTTAAACAACTTTCGTGTCTGCGCTTCCACCCCTTTGGACGCGTCAATGACCATGACGGCAGAATCCGCCGCCATCAGTGTCCGGTAAGTATCCTCCGAAAAATCCTGGTGGCCCGGCGTGTCCAGAATATTGATACAAAATCCACCGTACTGGAACTGCAGAACCGAAGACGTTACAGAAATTCCACGCTCTTTCTCAATTTCCATCCAATCTGACACGGCATGCTTTGCCGTTGCTTTTCCTTTGACAGATCCCGCCTGATTGATGGCGCCCCCATAGAGCAGAAACTTCTCCGTCAGCGTAGTTTTTCCCGCATCCGGATGGGATATAATGGCAAACGTCCGGCGCTTTTCTATTTCCTTTCTGATTTCCGACATGATTCCTTCTCTCCTGTTATCTTTGCCGATCATAACCGTTCAGCCTTCGGCCAAACTGTTACTCCCGATCCTTCTTTTCAGAATACGCATGTTTCAAAATGCGTTCATTAAGTGTAACATAAGAATCCTGCCGTCGCAACGGTTTCCGAAAAAAACACTCCTCTTTTTTCAAAAAGAGGAGCGCCTGCTTCTTTGCGTTACTGCTCACTGTGGATCGGTGTGATCACAATATTTTCCGGTGAAATACTGGTTTTTCTTGTTACGATATCTTCGATTTGCGCACGATTTGCATCTGTCAGTTCTGCGGCGTCCACGACGACATCTACGGAATCATTGGTCAGACTGACCACAGCTTCCGAAAATCCTTTGGAAGACAATAACGTCTCAATGGCCATTTCCTGTTCTGCCAGTTCGGTCATACGCACCATCTGGGCAATGGCATCCTGCTTTTCTTCCTCACTTAAGTTTGTGTTATCGATGATTGCCTGCAAGGTTTCTTTGTTCTGTGCCCGCACCTGTTCTCTGGACAATTTTGCCTGTGCCACGGTTGTATCGGCCTCACTGTTTGTCAATACTGCCTCGCCCGGTGTTCCCTCCACCTCGGAATCTGTGCTGGCGATTTCTTTCGAACCTGTTTCTAAGTCCTCCTCGGAAATGTCCAAAAGTTCCTGGTTGACTAATTCCGCGTTCGCCTCCGCCGTTCCTTTGTCCGTATCGGAAAACAATTTTCCCGAATAGTTCAGATACCCGGCAATCGCAATCATAACCGCCAGTGTTGTAATGATAATCTGATTTTTCTTAAATAAACGTTTCACTTGGAATCCTCCTTTTATGTATCTGTCCTTTTCATTATTTTTATTTTATGCGCTTCGATTCCAAATAATGCCTGAATCGCCTCCGTGATATTTTGTACCACCACCGCATGATCTCCTCCGTCCGCAATCACCAGTACCCCTTCGATCTCCGGCATCAGTTCTTTACTCACATAAGGGATCTGCGCCCCCTGTGTATCCTGCGTATACACGCTCTCTTTACTGCTGGAACGATCGGTTGTTTCCCTGGTCCCCCCATTCTGATCTTTTTCCGAAGAACTCTGACTGCTGGAATTCTGATCCTTTTCCACCACCTTTTGTCCCGATGATTTGAATGTAATCACAACTTCTGCACGTCCCACTCCTTCCATATACTGCAGCGCATCCGCCAGCCGCTGCTCCATATATTCTCCATACTCTTCCGGCGTTCCCTGCCAGAGAGTCGTACCACCTTCTTGTTCGGCGTCCCCGCCCGCCCCCGCACTGTCTTTCTCCGTCTGCATTCCCAGCGTTTCCGGCAGCGTATGTTTTTCTGTATTGGAGGAAGGCCACACAATCACCAAAAGCAGCAGACCACATAAAAATAAAAGGAGCAGTTGGTTTTTCCCCGGAATCTTTTGATGAGACCGGATCCGTTCTATATATTCATTCCACTTTTTTCCCACTGTCAATCTCCTCCACTTCTATGGTTTCCACTCGGATTTCTTCCCCGCTTGTTTCTTGCGCTTCCCCGGAAAAATCTGTTTCTTCTCCTTCCTTTTCTCGATATTCTTCCGGAAGGAATTCAAATAACTGCCACTCCCGGGCATCCTCTTTTCGCATTGTTCTCTCCTGTCTCTCCCATTCTCTGTTGTAATCCTGGTAAAAACCGCGAAATATCTCTCCGGTATCCGTAAGTGCCAGAACCGGTGTTAATAGCAGAAGGAGCAGAACCATCCCCGTAAAAAACCGAATGTATTTCTGATAGTTTCCACCCGGTAAAACTTCCAGTACCGCAGTAATAATCAGCAGATAAAACACCATGTCCTGCAGCCAGCCATAAAGCATCTCGATCATTTTTTCTCCGGCTCCTTTCCGTTTTTCCCTCTGACGTCTCCCCCTGTTCCCCGCCTGTTCCATCTCCTCCTCTTACGAAGTGGACGCGGCAATCACCGCAATGGTGATTAAAAATAAAATCACCGTTGTAGAAAGTACCCGCAGCATCAATGCATATCCTTCGCTCACACTCCGGATACATCCCGTAATTCGTTTGTCCGAAACCGGCTGCACCAGCGCCGCCGCCAGCTTATAAAATAACGCCAGAACCATCATCTGTACCACGGGAATCATACTGGCCAAAAGCAGAAGAATTGCACCGGCCATTCCGATTCCGTTTTTAATCAGAACAGCCGTTCCAAGCACCACATCCGTTACACTTCCAAACATATTGCCCAGAGCCGGAATCGCCTCCACTGTTTTCGTAATTGTACTGCGCTTCAGTGTATCGATTGCCGGAGAAAGCATCCCCTGAATCACATTGAGTCCGATCACACAGCCCAGCAGCATTTTCAAAATCCAGAGAACCCCTTTGCGAATTAGGTCTGCCAGTTCACTCAGGAGATCTTCCCCCGCCAGATAATTCATGACCTGGATCATAATGTATACATTGATCAACGGGAGCAGAAATTTCAATACCAGCACCTCCACCAGATAGATGAAAAAGAGTACCAGATTATAAAATGCAAAAGAACTGCTGCTCCCCGAAGCAATCGTCACAGCCAGAAAATATCCCGGACACAGCACCTGCATCAATTCCAGTAATTGTTCCAGCCGCCCCTCCAATCCTTCCATTGCGATCCGAAAGGAGGTCAGACACATGGTAATCAAAAGCATGTACAATACATAAAAACTGATTTCGGATACCTGTTTATTCTGAAACGCACTGGAAAAATTGGTAAACACAGCCGCAATTACCGCAATCAAAAGCATGTAGATCAAATTCTTTCGATTTGCACGGAATTCATAGTCAAACTGATCCCTGAGATAAGAGCCAAAAAGTGTCCCCGCCTCTTCCAGATCTCCGTCTGTCATGGCCCCAAGCACATCTGAAAACTGTATTTTCTGCTCCGGAAACAGTTTCCGCAGATTTTCATCCACCTCGGAAAAATCAAATTCTTTCAGAATATTGTTCTCCGTCTGCCGCTGCATTTCTTTTAATTCCTCTTCCCCCAACCCATCCGTCTCCCCCGGTTCCTCTGCCTGTACCACTTTGACACACAAAAAACAGAGCAGAAAAACTCCCATAAAAAGAAAAAGCCGCCTCATGATAAAAACACCTGGATCGTTTCCAGAAGCGCCAGAAGAATCGGCATGCCCAGCGCCAGAATAGTTAGTTTACTGAAAATCTCCACCTGGGTGGCAATGGTCTGGTATCCCGCATCCTTACAGATTCCGGAACAAAATTCCGCAATATAGGTTACTCCCACCATTTTCAGCATAGCGGCAATATATCCTGTGTCCACGCGGATATACCGGCTGATCTGCCCCACCGTATCCACAAAAAACCGCAGACGGTCTATCATACAGGTAAACAGCAGGATACTGACTGCCACACTCATATAAATCCCATACTCCGCTTTTCCGCTTTTAAACTGGACCGCCAGCAGTGTCCCCAATACTCCCACAATTCCAATCTGCAGTACCGTCATGTTTTCTTCCCTCCTGTCATAAGGAAAACAATTGTTTTATCGACAGAAACAAATCATAAATATATGGCAGTACCCAGGACAAAACAAGAATCAATCCCGCCAGACTCACAAGAAATGCCTGCTCATCCCTTCCACTATGTTTCAGTACCTGGCCAAGGATTGACACCAGTATCCCCACCGCTGCAATTTTAAAAATCAGATTGATCGTCATGGTTCCTCCTTATCAGAGCAGTAGTACCACCAGAAATACTCCGCTCATAACTCCCAGACAGTTCCCGATTCGTTTTTTGGAACCCATCCCTTCCCGTACTTTTTCAATCTCCAGTTCCAGACGATCCAGATACAGCTTCAGGCTTTGACTCTGCATCTCCCCGTCCATCTGTCCAAGACAGCTCCCCAACTCTTTTAACTGTATGGAATGCATCGTTTTTAAATGCAGTTCTTTCAGATACCGGTCAATTGTACGCATCCAGATCTTAAGAAATGCGTCGCTCTCCCTGTTCTCCACCTGCTGTTCCACAGCACGCAGCCAACTGCGGTAAGGTTCCTTTACACGACCTGCCACTCTGCCGCAGAGTTCTCCCAAAGGCGCAGCAGAATATGTGAGTTCTCCCCGCAGCATATAAACGATATGCCGGATATACAAAAGCTGTTCCAGATAATGCTGCAATTCCATCCCATACAGAATTCCTCCGCCGGTTGTCGCCGTAATAATCAGAATACTCCCTACAAACCGCAGCATAGCACACTCCCCCGTTCGTCATAAACTGCCCGGATTTCTCCCGGTCTCTGTCGGTTTCCCAATACGATATACCGCTGGAACCTTCGCTTTTGTATCAGCTCCCCCAACACCGGTTTTTCCGCGGCTTCCTTCATGTCCTTTCCGTGCACGGTGGCAATCATCCGGCAGCCGCACTGCATAGCGTACTCTAATGCATGAATATCCTCTTTGGCCCCGATTTCATCCACCGCAATGACCTGCGGTGCCATAGAACGAATCAGCAGAAGCATCCCTTCCGCTTTCGGACATCCGTCCAGAATATCGGTACGGATTCCCAGATCGTTCTGGGCCACACCATGGTAACATCCGCCCAGTTCCGACCGCTCGTCCACCACTCCCACCGAGTGTCCCGGTATCTCCATATTCCCGTCCGAGATCTGCCGGATCAAATCCCGGAGCAGCGTGGTTTTTCCACATCGGGGCGGGGAGATAATCAAGGTATGACAGATTTCCCCCTCTTTTGTTATGTACGGTAAAATATGGTCGGCACAACCGCGAATCTCATGGGATACCCGCACATTCACCGAAGAAATATACTGCAGATTTTTTATGGTGTTCTGTTCCATAATCACTTTTCCCATCACCCCGATGCGATGCCCCCCTTCTACCGTAAGAAATCCCTGCCGGATATCCCGTTCATATGCATACAGAGAATAATGGCTTACATAGTCCAGCGTTTCCCGGATTTCTTCTCTGGTTACAATGTGTCTTTGATGTTTTCCCTTTGTAAACGGCAGAAATCTTTCCTCATTTTGATAAATCAGGAGCAAAGGCTTACCAATCCGCATCCGAATCTCCTGAAGTTGTCCCATATCCAGCCCTTCCTGTTCCAGGAGCTGCCGAACTGACTTTGCCAGAATCCCAAAAATCTGTTGCTGCTTCCTTTCCATCTTGTCCACCTCTCTAAACAATATATGAGACAGACCAGAAAATATGCCCTTCAATCGTAACTATTGTAACAATTCAGCCTTCGGCCTCACTGTTACGAACGATTCAGAGAAGAAAAAATCTTCTTGTCGATCTCCCAAAAATATGATAAGATAAATACCATCTTATGATGACGGCGCTCGCTTCTGTACGACACATCTGTAAGACGGTATCCTTCCGGCCGTTCTATTTTCCTGTAAAAGACACCACGTAATAGTTCAGCCTTCGGCCTCACTGTTACGGCATCCGGCCCATTTAAAGTTTGCTTTCAGCAAAGGGCTGGATTCTTTGACTGGATTTACATATTCTTACGGACTTTGCAGCAAGTGCAAATTCCTGGACTGAACTGTTACAACACCACCCAGAAAAAACAAAAAAAGATATTGACAATTTGCGGCAAGTATACTAGTATAAAAGAAGAACGAACAATTGTTCGACAAAAGGAGAAAAATTGTATGGCAGGAACAAAAAGCGAAAGCAAAAAAAGTAAGATCGAACCAAAAGGAAATACAATCGAAGATAAGAAAAAAGCATTGGATGCCGCCATCGCGAAATTGGAAAAAGATTTCGGAAAAGGCGCAGTGATGAAACTGGGAGATTCCCGTGCGCACGTGAATGTAGAGACGGTTCCCACCGGCTGCCTGAGCCTGGATCTGGCGCTGGGACTGGGCGGCGTACCAAAAGGACGTGTCATCGAGGTCTACGGCCCGGAATCCAGCGGAAAGACCACCGTGGCGCTACATATGATTGCAGAAGCACAAAAGCGGGGCGGGATCGCAGGATTTGTGGATGCCGAGCATGCACTGGATCCGGTTTATGCAAAGAATATTGGCGTAGATATTGATGAACTCTATATCTCACAGCCGGACAGCGGGGACCAGGCGCTGGAGATTGCAGAGACTATGGTACGTTCCGGTGCCATAGATATCATTGTCATCGACTCCGTCGCTGCTCTTGTACCAAAACAGGAGATCGAAGGAGATATGGGAGACAGTCATGTCGGTCTGCAGGCCCGTCTGATGTCCCAGGCACTCCGGAAGCTCACACCGGTCATTAGTAAATCCAACTGTGTGGTAATCTTTATCAACCAGCTTCGGGAAAAAGTGGGCGTCATGTTCGGGAATCCGGAGACCACCACCGGAGGACGTGCTTTGAAGTTCTATGCGTCCGTCCGGATGGATGTAAGACGGATTGAAACTTTAAAACAAAGCGGTGAGATGGTAGGAAACCGTACCCGGATTAAGATTGTGAAGAATAAGATCGCACCTCCGTTCAAGGAAGCGGAATTTGATATTATGTTTGGAAAAGGGATTTCAAAATCCGGCGACATTCTGGATCTGGCCACCGAAATCGACGTCATCAAAAAAAGTGGATCCTGGTATGCCTATGAAGGTACCAAGATCGGCCAGGGACGGGAGAACGCCAAATCCTATCTCGAATCCAACCCGGAGATTATGGAAGAGGTGGAGAAAAAGGTCCGGGAGCATTATGCCCTTTCCGATACAAAAAAGGAGGACGATTCTTCCGATCTGAAATTGACACCCCAGAAGAACGGAGCAGAAAAAACTGAAAAGTCCGAAAAGACAAAAACAAAAAAAGTGGAAAATGATGCGGTAGAAAGTACGCAATCCGAAGAGCCAAAAACCGCAGAAGAATAAAGAGGACCAAATGCTGATCACCAAAATAGAACCGCTCACAAAGACAAAATATAAGATTGAACTGGACGGAGACTTCGCCTTTGTACTATACAAGGGGGAAGTCTCCCGCTTTGGTATGAAAGAACAGACGGAACTGTCAGAAGAACTCTATACGCAGATTAAGGAAAAAGTCCTGTTAAAGCGTGCAAAACTGCGCGCCATGCACCTGCTCACCGATATGGCCCGAACAGAAAAGGGACTCCGCGAGAAACTGCGGCACAATCTATATCCGGAGGATATCATCGAAGAGACGCTCGCCTATGTGCGTTCCTTCGGGTATCTGGATGATACCCGTTATGCACAGAACTTCATTGAAAGCCGGAAGACCAGTAAAAGCCGAAAAGAACTCTATGCCGCCCTCCGCCAAAAAGGCGTATCCGCAGAGATCATCGAACAGGCATTTTCTTCCTGTTATCCGGAAGAGACCGAACAGGAAGCAATCCGCCATCTTCTCCGAAAAAAACGGATTGATCCCTCCCAAATCTCCAGAGAAGAACGGCAAAAGTTGTATGGATATCTGGCCCGGAAAGGCTTCTCCTATGAAGTGGTGCGCAGCGCCTTGGAGTTAAGCTAAGAATTCCAATTATCTTTCCGCTTCCATTCCGCTTAAACGAAGGGCCTGATCGGCGGCGATCAGGCTGTCGATCACCTCATCCAGGTCGCCGCCCAAAATCCCGTCCAGCTTGTGCAGCGTCAATTTTATTCGATGATCCGTCACCCGCCCCTGCGGAAAGTTATACGTCCGAATCTTTTCGGACCGGTCTCCGGTTCCCACCTGGCTTTTTCTCGCTTCCGCCTCCGCGTCATGCTGTTTCGCCAGCTCCAGCTCATAAAGTCTTGCACGCAGCACCTTCAACGCTTTATCCTTATTTTTCAACTGGGACTTCTCATCCTGACAGGAAATGACGATTCCGGTCGGAATATGTGTCAGACGTACTGCGGAATCCGTCGTATTGACACACTGGCCGCCGTTTCCCGATGCCCGGAACACATCGAACTTACAATCATTCATATCCAGTTCCACATCCACTTCTTCCGCTTCCGGCATGATCGCCACCGTGATCGTAGAGGTATGAATCCGGCCGCCGCTCTCCGTCTCCGGCACCCGCTGCACCCGATGCACGCCGCTTTCGTACTTCAATCGGGAATATGCCCCCTGTCCGGAAATCATAAACACGCACTCTTTGAAACCGCCGATTCCGTTTTCATTCAGAGAAATCATCTCCGCCCTCCAACGCTGCGTCTCCGCATAATGCACATACATCCGGTAAATCTCTGCTGCAAATAACGCCGCCTCATCCCCACCGGCGCCGGCACGAATCTCCACAATTACATTTTTCTCATCGTTGGGATCTTTGGGGAGCAGAAGAATCTTCAGTTCCTGCTCCAGGGCAGTAATCCGCTCCCTGGACACATTCAATTCTTCCTTCGCCAGTTCCCGCATCTCCTCATCCGATTCTTCCTCCAAAAGCAGCAGACTGTCCTCCGCATCCTGCTTACACTTTTTATATTCCCTGTAAGCCTGCACAATGGGAGACAGATCACTCTGTTCCTTCATCAGTCTGCGAAAACGCTCCGGATCACTGGCCACATCCGGTTCCTGCAGTTCTCCCATCACTTCCTCATAACGAATCAGCAAATCTTCCAACTTGTCAAACATGATTCTCCTATCCTTTCCTGTTATAAGATCCCATATACTACCCGATCCAGTTCTGCCAGATCCTGCCGGACCGTAACCTGCCGAAATCCGGCGCTTCGCATCATTTCCCCCACATCCGCCGCCTGATCCGCACCGATCTCAAATGCCAGATAACCGCCCACAGTCAGATACCCGCGCACCTCTTTTAAAATTCTGCGATAGAAAGACAACCCGTCCCTCCCGCCATCCAATGCCAGCACCGGATCGTGAGCTCTCACTTCCTCCTGCAGACCGGAAATCTCTGCCGTCGGAATATAGGGGGGATTGGAAAGAATCAGATCATACGTTCCTTCCACCCGCTCAAACAGATCACTTTGATAAAATTCCGCCTGTATCTGCAATCTTTCGCCGTTTTTTCTGGCCAATTCCAGCGCTTTCCCGGAAAGGTCAATTCCCACACCGGTAACTTTGCCCCCTCCTGGCTTTGAGGATTCTCCGGCACATGTATACAAAGCACCTTCATCCGGCCGCCGTCCCGAAAAACTTCCCCGCTCCTCAAGGAGAAACCTCAATACACTGAGCAGAATACACCCGGAACCTGTACACAGATCCAATATATGAATCCCATCTTCCGCTTTTCTTTTCTTCCACAGGGGATCCCGCACCAGTTCCAGCGCCGTCTCCACCAGAATCTCCGTATCCTGCCGCGGAATCAGCACCTGATCGTTCACCAGAAAATCCAGTCCCATAAATTCCTGCACTCCGGTAAGATGCTGCAGAGGAATCCGTTTCTCCCTCTGCCCGATCCATTCAAAATATTGTTCTTCCTCCGCCGGATTCAATGGTTTCTCACTGTCCGCAAAATAGGTTGCCCGGCTGGTCCCTGTCACATACTCCAACAGATACCACGCATCCAGCTTAGCCTCCGCAATCCCGGCTTGTCTCAGCCGCTCTGTCCCTTTCTGGTACGCCTCCCTTTGTGTCATGCCCGCTCTCCCTGCACGTCATAGGAAGCCGCAAAGTTCTCCCGCAGATACTCTTTCCAGTCAAATACCGCTTCCACCGCACAGATGGCCACCTGAATCATACCGTCATCCGGTTCTTTCGTGGTCATATTCTGTACCCACAGTCCCGGCCGGCTCAAAAGGTTGACCAGAGGATTGTCACTGTTTCCCGCCAGACGGATGATCTCATAGGATACCCCGGCAATCAGCGGCATCAATGCGATACGCAGCAGAACCCGCATAACCTGGGATTCTGCGGTAATAAAAAAGCAAAACACAATACTGACGATCATAACAAAAAACAGAAAGCTGGTTCCACACCGCTTATGCTGCCGGGAACTTTTTCTTACATTCTCCACATTTAACTCCAGACCGTGTTCAATACAATTGATACATTTATGCTCCGCGCCATGATACATAAAGGTTCTCTGAATATCCTCCATGCGGGAGACCAGCAGCAGATACCCCAAAAAGAGAAGTACCCGGATCAAACCTTCCAGCACGGTCAGCACTCCTCTCGAATGGACCGCCTTTTTTAAAAACCCACTCAGAAAATAAGGAAGCACCATAAAAATGGCGATTGCCAGCAGGACTGAAAACGCCATGATTAAATTCATCATCCGCTTTTCTCTCTTTTCCGCCTTCGCAATCTCTTCCTGTGTCCGCTGCCGTTCTTCCTCTTTTTCCTCTTCCTCCTCGAAAAATTCTGCGGAAAACATCAGTGTCCGCATCCCCAGAATCAGGGAATCCACAAAATTAAAAATTCCGCGGATAAACGGAATCTTTCGAATCACTTTCGGAACTATACTTTTATACTCCTGTACGCTGACCTCAATCTCCTGATTGGGCTTTCGTACTGCTACGGCATAACGATCCCCGCTTTTCATCATAATCCCTTCCAGGACCGCCTGCCCTCCTATATTCGATGACTTCATACGCACCTGCTCTCTGCTTTTACAGGATACAATAACAGGCTGAGATACCTACCTCAGCCTGTGCTTGCTTTTCCTTCTTATTTGATACCATACTTCTTATTGAACTTATCCACACGGCCGCGGGCCTGCGCCGCCTTCTGCTGTCCGGTGTAAAACGGATGGCACTTGGAACAGATCTCCACGTGGATATTCTCATTCGTAGAACCTGTTACAAATGTGTTCCCGCAGTTGCATGTTACCGTCGCCTGATGGTACTCTGGATGGATTCCTTCTCTCATGACTTTCACCTCTCTATTTTAAAATATGAATTTCAATTTTCATCTTTGAACAACGCGATTATTGTAACATATCCCTTTCTGTTTTGCAAGAGATTTCTCTACAATTATCAGATAAATTTCTGACGGATAATCTGCCTTGTCAGTTCCTCATTTGTTTTGGTACGGGAAAACATATTCAGCAGATTATCCACGGCGTCGTCTGATTTCATCCCGTTCAACGCTTTTCGGATAATAAAGACGGCGTCCTGCTCTTCTTTTGTCAATAACAAATCTTCCCGCCTTGTCCCGGATTTTGGAATATCAATGGCCGGAAACACCCGTCTCTCCTGAAGCTTACGGTCCAGTACCAGTTCCATATTGCCGGTTCCCTTGAATTCCTCATAAACCACATCGTCCATTTTACTTCCGGTATCCACCAAAGCCGTGGCCAGAATCGTCAGGCTTCCTCCCTCCCGCATATTTCTTGCCGCACCGAAAAACCGCTTCGGCATATGCAAAGCCGTGGGATCCAAACCGCCTGACAACGTTCTTCCGGAGGGAGGTACAAGTACATTGTAGGCACGCGCCAGACGCGTAATACTGTCCAGAAGAATGGTCACGTCCTTTCCATGTTCCACAAGACGCTTCGCCCGCTCAATCACCATCTCCGCCACCCGCTTATGATGCTCGGGAAGTTCATCAAATGTAGAATATACCACCTCCACATTGGGGCCTGCAATGGCCTCCCTGATATCGGTCACTTCCTCCGGGCGCTCATCAATAAGCAGAATCAGCAGATGCATATTGGGATCTCTCTTCTGTACGGAAAGAGCCACTTCCTTTAATAAAGTAGTCTTACCGGCTTTCGGCGGGGATACAATCATCCCTCTCTGTCCTTTCCCTATGGGAGACAGCAGATCCACAATCCGCATGGCCATACTGCATCCGGCTGTCTCCATCCGCAGGCGTTCATCGGGAAAAATGGGCGTCAGTTCCTCGAAGTTTCTTCGTTTTAACGCCTCCGACGGACGCATCCCGTTAATGGAAGAAACATAAAGCAGGGCGCTGAATTTTTCCCCCTGTGTCTTCACCCGGGTATTTCCTCTTAAAATATCCCCTGTTTTCAAACCAAACCGGCGAATCTGAGAGGGGGAAACATAGACGTCGTTCTCGCCCGGCAGATAATTGGCGCTCCGGATAAAACCGAACCCGTCTGGCAAAACCTCCAGGATACCTCCCACCGTTCTGCCGCTGTCTAATTGCTCAATATCCGTCGCATCCTTTTTTTCCTTCATCTCTTCTCTTACTTCTTCCTTCGCTTCCTCCTGTGCTGCTTCCTGACTCTCTTTCTCGTCCAATGCAAGCATGGCATCAATCAGATCGCCTTTTTTCATCGCGGAAATTCCTTTCATCTTTCTTGCTTTTGCCAGATCTCTCAACGTAGCAAGGGGGAGGGACTCATATCTTTCTCTGTTCATAAAAATCTCCGTTCCGCCGCCAGGTCAGCGGCACAAATCATAATGAAATGTTCCTTTTTCACACTATACCTTCCTTCATGAATCGTCACAAAACCAGATCCGCCATAGAGACGTATCCGGAACTTTGTTTTCCTTCTCTACCTGTTATCTTCCTTCTCATCCTGTCATATCTTCATTGGGAATGTTAGTCTGAATCGACACAATTGAATTAGAACCTAATTGCATTATACACAAACTGTCAAAAAAAGCAAGCGATTTTTCACTTAAGTTTCTTCACTTGCGCAGATTCTTCCGGCGTGATATGATAATTTCTATGGGTGAAAGAATTTTGAAAGGAAAGGAAAATACGCAAACGCCTCTTTTACCTTCTGGTTTGCTCTTTCCATGCTCGATTCCCTGCATTGGAAAGATCAGGTAGGAATTATGACAACGAATGAAAAAGCATTACAGATGCATGCACAATGGAACGGAAAAATTGAAACCACTGCAAAATCCCATGTTCATTCCAGGGAAGATCTGGCCATCGCCTACACGCCCGGTGTAGCCGAACCCTGCAAAGTCATTGCAGAAAATCCGGAGGCTGCCTATACGTATACGATGAAGTCCAACACCATCGCTGTTGTCTCCGACGGCAGCGCTGTGCTCGGTCTTGGGAATATCGGCGCCAAAGCCGCTATGCCCGTGATGGAAGGAAAAGCAGTCCTTTTTAAAGAGTTCGGCGGCATCAACGCCGTTCCCATCTGTCTGGACACACAGGATACCGAAGAGATCATCAAAACCGTGGTTCATATTGCACCGGTTTTCGGCGGCATCAATCTGGAAGATATCTCCGCTCCACGCTGTTTTGAAATTGAGGAACGATTAAAAAAACTACTGGATATTCCCGTATTCCACGATGACCAGCATGGAACCGCCATCGTGGTCCTTGCCGGTATCATCAATGCACTGAAAGTCACCAAAAAAGCAAAGGAACAATGCCGTGTGGTAGTCAACGGCGCCGGTTCCGCCGGAATCGCCATCACAAAACTGCTGCTCACCTATGGGTTCCCGCATATTACGCTGTGTGATATCCATGGAATTCTGGGGAAATCTTCTTCCAACCTGAACTGGATGCAAAAAAGTATGACGGAAGTGACGAACCTGGAAAACCGGACCGGTTCCCTCGCGGATGCACTCTGCGGCGCAGATATCTTCGTCGGCGTCTCCGCTCCGCATATCGTAACAAAAGAAATGGTCGCTTCCATGAATCCGGATGCCATCCTGTTTGCCATGGCCAATCCCGTACCGGAGATTATGCCGGATCTGGCCAAAGAGGCCGGTGCAAAAGTCGTAGGAACCGGACGCTCCGACTTCCCCAATCAGGTAAACAACGTGGTTGCTTTCCCCGGCATCTTTAAGGGCGCACTGGAAGGACGCGCATCTCAAATCACGGAAGATATGAAACTGGCGGCCGCAAAAGCCATTGCAGGCCTGGTAACGGAAGATACGCTGGACGAAAACCATATTCTGCCGGAAGCTTTCGATCCCCGTGTCGCTGAAGCCGTAAGCGCCGCCATAAAAGAATGGATCTGACACAGAACAGACAGCGCTGGGGGGAAAAGCGCTATCATTCCATGGATTATGACCTGAAACGGGAATACCAGGAAAAAGTGTATAAAATTGTCTTAAACGGCGGTATGACCTGTCCCAACCGGGACGGTACCATCGGAAGACGGGGCTGTATTTTCTGCAGCCCCGCCGGTTCCGGCGATTTTGCCGGTTCCGCCGCGTTTTCCATTTCCGAACAATTGCGGCGCGGGAAGGCCGCCTTGTCGGCAAAACGTCCCGTTCATGCTTACATCGCTTACTTTCAGGCCTTTACCAATACTTACGCCCCTCTCCCTCATCTGACACACATTTTCGAGGAAGCCATCCGGGATCCGGAAGTAAAAATTCTTTCCATCGCAACCCGTCCGGACTGCCTGGGAGAAGATGTTCTGGAACTCCTGGAACGATTAAATACACAAAAACCTGTGTGGATAGAACTCGGTCTGCAGACGATCCACCAAAAGACTGCCGCCCTCATCCGGCGCGGATACGATCTCCCGGTCTTTGAACAGGCGGTACACGCACTTCGTAAAAGGGGAATCCAGGTCATCGTACACACGATCCTGTATCTTCCCGGAGAGACAAAAACACAGATGCTGTCTACCCTGGATTATCTGAATCAACAGGATATACAGGGCGTCAAACTGCAGCTTCTTCATATTTTGAAAGGAACGGATCTGGCTGAATATTATCTGTACCATCCGTTTGCACTCCCCTCCATGGAGGAATATATCCGGACGATTGCACAGTGCATTGCCCGCCTTCGAGGAAATCTCACAATCCATCGGCTGACCGGAGACGGACCGGCCGACCTTCTGATTGCTCCTCTCTGGAGTCGGAACAAGCGGACCATTTTGAATACGCTGCATCAATATCTGAAACAAAAAGATATCTGGCAGGGAAAGGACTATCATGACGGAAACATTGACTCTATATAAACTCATCGTGTTATATATGCTGCACAAAGTGGATTTTCCTCTGACCACCGCGCAGATTTCCGATTTTATACTGGAACAGGGGTATACCACCTATTTTAAATTGCAGGAAGCGTTGTCCCAGATGATAGACTCCGATCTGGTGCAAGTGGAAAACACACATAATCGTACCCTGTATCACATTACGGAAAACGGAACCGAAACCATCCGGTTTTTCCGTAATAAAATTTCCCCGGAAATTCAGCAGGAAATCAATGATTTCCTGAAAGACAGGGCTTATGATCTGAAAGAAGAAGTGTCCGTGAAAGCAAATTATTACCGCAATACCGCCCATGAATATGAGGTGCACTGTCAGATTCTGGAAAATCAGTCCCGTCTTCTGGAGTTGAAATTGACCGTCCCCACAGAAAAAGAGGCGGAGGCAATCTCCGCCAACTGGAACACACGCTGCCAGGAGATCTATGCGGACCTGCTGGGAAAATTACTCTGAATATGCGGATTCCATTTCTTTTAATCTTTGAAGACGGTCTTTGATCTGCTTTTCATACCCTAGATCTCCCGGCGTATAAAAAGTTTCGTTCTGAATTTCGTCGGGAAGATACTGCTGCCGGACATAGTGCTCCGGATAATCATGGGCATACCGATACCCGGTTCCACGGCCAAGATCTTTCGCGCCTTTATAATGTGCATCCTGAAGATGAACCGGAACTCGCGTCTGAATCCGGCGTACACATTCTTTTGCGGCTGCAATTGCCATTACCGCAGAATTGCTCTTTGGTGCGCAGGCAACATAAAGTACGGCCTGTGAGAGAATGATCTCCGCTTCCGGCATTCCGATGCGTTCCACTGCCTGCGCCGCAGACACCGCCACCGACAGCGCCTGTGGATCCGCATTTCCCACGTCTTCCGAAGCACAGATCATAATCCGCCGGGCAATGAACTTGATATCTTCCCCGGCGGCAAGCATTTTTGCCAGATAATACACCGCCGCATCCGGATCGGATCCCCGCATACTCTTGATAAATGCGGAAATCGTATCATAATGATTGTCCCCCGTCTTATCGTAGCGCATCACCCGTTTTTGAATACATTCAGACGCCACATCCAGGGTAATATGAATGATTCCATCGCTGCTCCGCTGCGTCGTCAAAATGCCAAGTTCCAGCGCATTCAATGCATTTCTCGCATCCCCTCCGGAAAGTTCCGCCAGAAAATCCAGCGCATCCTCCTCGATCTGCGCATGGAACGTTCCCATTCCCTTTTCTTTATCCTGGACCGCGCGCAGAAGAAGTGTGCGGATCTCCTCCTTTTCCAATACATGAAGTTCAAACACACTGGAACGGGATAGCAGAGCCCCGTTTACTTCAAAATAAGGATTTTCTGTCGTCGCGCCAATCAATGTGATGGTGCCGTCCTCCACATATGGGAGAAGATAATCCTGCTGCCCTTTGTGAAAACGGTGAATCTCATCGATAAACAAAATGGTCTTTTTCCGGTACATTCCCAACAGATCCTGCGCCTCTTTGATCACCGCCTCCATATCCTTTTTCCCGGCAATTGTGGCATTGATCTGCTGAAAAGCTGCGCTGGTCGTATGGGCGATCACCTTTGCCAGCGTCGTCTTCCCCGTACCGGGCGGCCCATATAAAATAATGGAACCCAGCTTGTCCGCACGAATCGCACGATACAGCAGCTTGTCCTTCCCGATGATATGCTGCTGTCCCACCACCTCGTCCAACGTGGTCGGGCGCATCCTGGATGCCAGCGGAGACTCCTTTTTCTTCTCTGTCTCTCTCATATATTCAAACAAATCCATACGCTGTTCTCTTCCTTTCTCATTCCTCTGCCCCGGCAAGCCTGCGGATCACCTCTCCCGCAATCAAAAGTCCCGCCACTGGCGGCACAAAGGAAATACTGCCGGGAACCCGGCGACATTGTCCCTGCTCCTCCCCGGAAAAACGGCCGGAGACATCCACCGGTTTTTCCTTCGAGTACAATACCCGCAGACGGGAAATTCCTCTTGCCCTCAGCTCTTTCCGCATCACCTTGCAGAGGGGACAGACGCTGGTCTCGAAAATATCCGCCAATTCAAATTGTTCCGGATGCAGCTTATTCCCGGTTCCCATACTGCTGATCAGCGGAATCCCCCGGCGAGTTGCTTCCTCTGCCAGAGCCAGTTTCGCCGTTACCGTATCGATGGCGTCCACAATATAATCCGGCTTCTGCTCCAACAAATCCGAAAGGTTCTCTTCCAGCACAAACCGTTCCTCTGTTTCCACTTCGATGTCCGGACAGATTTTCGCAATCCGTTCCTGCATCACTTCGGTTTTATAACGTCCCAGAGTGGTATGATCCGCGATACACTGCCGGTTGATGTTCGTCAAAGACACGGTATCATGATCGATCAGAAACAATTTTCCAATCCCGCCCCTTGCCAGTGCCTCTATGCAATGGGAACCCACACCTCCCACGCCAAATACCATCACAGAAGCCTGTTTTAATCTCTGCATTGCCTCTGCTCCCAGCAAAAGTTCTGTTCTCGAAAACTCGTGCGCCATACGCTTCCTTCCTTTTCCAAATCGTTCTTTCTCAGTGAACCTTTTTCTTCCCCCGCCGCTTTTTTCCTTCACCGCCGGACTCTCGTTCTTTGTATCATCCCTCAAAAAACGGTCACTCTACAATCAATTCATCCACTGTCACAAACCGAAATCCTTTATCCTGTAAAAGATCTACAATCCGCAGCGCTGCTTTTACAGAACTGCTGTAACAGTCATGTAATAAGATAATATCATTTTCCTTTGCATTCGTCACTACCTTATTCACAATTTCATCCACGTTCTCCGTCGCCCAATCCAGCGGATCAATGGTCCACATCACCGGCAGAACATGGATCCTCTCTTCCAGCTTTTTCTGCCATAATCCAAACGGCGGCCGCATATATTCCACCGGTTTTCCGGTAAGAGACGTGATCAATTCATTGGTATTTACAATCTCCTCATAAGCCGCCTCATCACTTATTCTGGTAATCTCCACATGATGATAGGTATGGTTTCCGATCAGATGCCCTTCCTCTCCCTCTCTTTTCACAATTTCTCCGTTTCCGCTCTTCTCTATGTTTTCCCCAATCAGAAAAAATGTCGCCTTCACGTCCCGCTCCTTTAATCCGTCCAGCAAAACCGGTGTATACTGTGCATGGGGGCCGTCGTCAAACGTCAGCGCAATCTTTGGCGCTTCCCCTTTTACCGCCTGCATCCCGGAACTCTCACTCACATCTTCTATGTATGTGACCCCCCGCTCTTTTATATCCTCCTTTTCTTCCATTTCCTTTTTCGGAAGAAACGACACTTCCCCGATATCATTTACCGAATTCCCTTTTGCCACTCCGGGCACAAATATGCCAAACAGAAGAAGTACATATACCAGGCCTAACCCCTGCATCCATCTTTTCATATTTCATCAACCCTTTCCCCGGTTCCTGTCTCCGTAACCATTCAGCAGTTGCAGGCTGAACTGTTACCCGTTTCTCACTTCTTTTTAATATATGCATTGTACTTCTTTTTTAATAGTGTTATAATATCACAGTTCGCCCTGACTCTTACACGGAGCGGCAGCAACTTTGTTCATAACTTTTTTACAGGAGGTTATCTGGAATGGAGCTTTCAAGCACAAAAGAAAATAAAATGGGAGTGATGCCGGTTCCCAGACTGTTGATTTCCATGTCCCTTCCCATGATGCTGTCCATGCTGGTACAGGCATTATACAACATTGTGGACAGTATTTTCGTGGCACAAATCAACGAAAACGCACTGACAGCCGTATCTCTCGCTTTTCCGATTCAAAGTCTTATGATTGCCATCTCCGCCGGAACCGGTGTCGGGATCAATGCATTGCTTTCAAGAAACCTGGGGGAAAAGAATTTCGAAGGCGCCAATGCGGCCGCTAAAAACGGGCTTTTTCTTGCCCTTTTGAACTTTATCCTTATGGCTTTGATCGGCGTATTTGGTTCCCGGGCCTTTTTTCTGCTGCAGACATCGGCAGAACAGATTGTTGCCTACGGAACACAATACCTGACCATCGTCTGCCTCCTTTCCATCGGTATTTTCATGCAGATGACGCTGGAACGTCTTTTACAGTCCACCGGAAAAACCCTTTACACCATGATCACACAGGGAATCGGTGCCATCATCAATATTATCATGGATCCCATCCTGATCTTTGGTCTGTTTGGATTTCCCCGGCTGGAAGTGGCAGGCGCCGCAATTGCAACGGTAGCCGGACAGACCGTTGCCGTCTGTCTCTCCGTCTATTTTAATTGTACCAAAAATAAAGAGTTAAATCTGGATATGAAAGAATTCCGCCCAAACGGGAAAATCATTGCCACCATTTATCAGGTCGGTATTCCTTCTATTATTATGCAGTCCATCGGCTCTGTGATGGTATTCGGTATGAACAAAATTCTGCTTATGTTTTCTTCCACCGCCGCCGCTGTCTTTGGTGTTTACTTTAAGCTGCAGAGTTTTATCTTTATGCCGATTTTCGGATTAAATAACGGAATGATTCCCATCATTGCCTATAACTATGGCGCACAAAATAAGAAGCGGATTCTGGCCACCATGCGCTTAAGTATTGCTCTGGCCGTTGGCATCATGGCCGTCGGATTCCTTCTATTCCAATTGTTTCCCGCACAGTTTCTGGGCTTTTTTGACGCGTCCGAACAGATGCTGGAAATTGGAATCCCGGCGCTGCGCATCATCAGTCTGAGTTTTATTTTTGCGGGATACTGCATCATCATCGGTTCCGTATTCCAGTCTCTTGGCAATGGAGTATACAGCCTGACTGTATCCGCGGCACGTCAGCTCCTGGTCATCCTTCCGGTGGCATATCTCTTTGCCAGACTTTTCGGTTTGTCCATGGTGTGGTGGTCCATCCCGATTGCGGAGCTGGCCTCCGTCACTCTTTCCACCCTGCTGTTTCGAAGAATCAAACGGTTAAAAATTGATCCTCTGCAGTCGGAAGCAGAATCGTAACATCTGTTTTCTTTATCCGATAACCGTGCTGTTCTGTCTGGAAGCGCCTGCTTTTTCCTCCCGGTACCCGGACGGACTTTTTCCCATTCTGCGGTGGAACGCCTTGGAAAAATACAGATTATTCTCAAAACCAACCGAATATGCAATGGCTGCCACAGAAAGGTCCGTCTCCCTCAAAAGCTGACGGGCTTTTTTGATCCGGAAATCCGTCAGATATTCTTTCGGAGACTGCCCCAGACAAGTCTGAAAGGAGCGGAATAAATGACTGCGGCTCACCCCTGCATATGCTGCAACCTCCTCTATGGTAACCGGGTAGGAATAATTGTTGGCGATGTATTCTTTTGCCTTCTCCACATAGACCAGGCGATGATTCTGTAACTGTCTGGTATGATCTGCATAGTGCATAAACGTGGAAAGCAAAAGATAGAGCGCCCCCGTCATCGCAACCGCCGCTTCATAGGTACTGCCTTTTACTTCATAAATCTGTTTCAACTGTTTCTGAATCAATCTCCTGGGTAGCTGTCCTTTCAAAATCAACGGCCGTTCCCTGGAAAAATCCGTGGCGCGAACCAGAGAGGCCGCGTCTGTTCCCATAAATCCCACCCACGCATATTCCCACGGTTCTTTCATATCTGCATAATATCTTACCTCACGATCAGGATAAAGGATAAACGTATCCCCTGCGGAGAGAGAAAATGTCTTTCCGTTTACTTCATAATATCCTGTCCCCGAAATCACATAATGAATACAATAATGATTCCGTACTCCCGGCCCCCACTGGTATCCGGGCTCACATTTTTGATTTCCCACATTATACACCGACAGAGAATTGGGCCGTTCTCCGCCCACTTTATAAGAATATTTATAGGTTCCTTCCATCTTCCGCCCTCGCTTTCTTTCCCGCTCTCCCGGTTTCTTTTTGCGTTCTTCCCAAAACACACTTTTTATCCGGAATATTCTTCCTTTATCCGGATTGCCCCACAGATACCCTTGAGGATTTTCCCTTGTTTTTCTATCACAAAGTATACGCCTCTTTTCTCCAACTTTGCAACATAATTACATATATTTGCACGGATTTTTTATATACTTCCTTCCGAAAATATTCTATAATATATCACAGTACAAGGAGTGAAAAAATCTTTTTTCTCAAGATGCGATACTCCCTTCCAGACGACGTTTTTCGGTTCTTGTTCCCTGCGTCGTCTGTACATAGTCATGCGGCTTGCCGCACAGGTATAGAAACTGAAAGAAAGTGAGGAACAAAAAACAGATGAAAGAAAAGTTATTCACAAAATTTGCAGAACTTTTCGGGGACGCCGAAAACACCGGATTCTACTTTTCTCCGGGAAGAGTCAATCTGATCGGAGAACATACAGATTATAATGGAGGACATGTGTTTCCCTGTGCCCTGACAATCGGCACTTACGGAGCAGCTCGAAAGCGTTCCGACCGTCTTGTGCACTTCTATTCGATGAATCTGGAAAATTTTGGTGTAGTAGAGGCCTCATTGGATGATCTGACCAATCAGGCGGCTTACGGTTGGGCCAATTATCCACTGGGCGTTGTATGGGCTTTTGCACAAAAAGATCATACTCTGGATACCGGTTTCGATCTGGTCATCTGGGGCAATATCCCCAACGGCAGCGGTTTGTCTTCCTCCGCGTCTCTGGAAGTGCTCACCGGTGTCATTCTGTGCGATCTCTACCAGTTCTCTGACTTGAGCAGTATCGACCTGGCTCTGATCGGACAATATTCGGAAAATCAATTCAACGGCTGTAACTGTGGAATTATGGATCAATTTGCCGTTGCCAATGGAAAAAAAGATCATGCCATTTTTTTGGATACCGCCACATTGCACTATGAATACGCTCCCGTCGTATTAAGTGATTCCAAAATCGTCATCACCAACAGTAAAGTGAAGCACAGTCTGGTGGATTCTGCCTATAATGACCGGCGGCAGGAATGTACGGATGCACTTTCTCTGTTGAAGACGGTAACGGATATTCAAACACTGGGCGATCTGTCAATAGAAGCATTTGAAGCCTGTCAACATGTCCTTTCCGATCCCGTTCTGAAAAAGCGTGCAAAGCACGCCGTAGCGGAAAATCAGCGGACCATCGAGGCGGTGGCCGCACTGAAAGCCAATGACATCGTCCGTTTTGGAGAACTGATGAACCAGTCCCATCTGTCCTTACGCGACGATTATGAAGTCTCCTGCGAAGAGATCGATATTCTGGTAGATCTGGCCTGGAATACCCCCGGCGTCGTCGGTTCCCGCATCACCGGAGGCGGCTTCGGTGGTTGTACCGTCAGTATTGTAAAAAATGAAGCGGTAGAGAATTTCATCTCCACCATAGGAGAAGCCTATCAGAAAAAAGTGGGACATAAAGCAGACTTTTACACCGTAGAGATCGGAGACGGGGCACGGAAAATGTAAATTACCGTACAAACACAGAAAGGAGCTTTCTTTATCATGAGATTGTATGAAAACATAAAAAAACTGGTTCAATATGGAATCGACACCGGCCTTACCCCGGTATGTGAACGAAATTATACAACCAATCTGCTGCTGGACTTGTTTCAGGAATCCGAATACGAGGATCTCCCCTGCGATCTGTCCGATTCCGTCCTGGAAGAAATTTTGAAAAATCTTCTGGACGAAGCCTGCAGCCGGAATCTCATCGAGGACAATATTGTGGCCCGGGACCTGTTCGACACAAAGATCATGAACTGTCTGCTGCCGCGCCCTGCACAGGTGCAGAAAAAATTCTGGGAGAACTATGCCGTCTCTCCAAAACAGGCCACTGCCAATTATTATCAATTCAGTCAGAACAGTGATTATATCCGCCGTTACCGCATTGCAAAAGATCAGAAATGGACGGTGGACACTGCGTACGGTACCCTGGATATTACGATCAACCTTTCCAAACCGGAAAAAGATCCGAAAGCCATTGCCGCTGCCGGAAGTGCCAAAAGTTCCTCTTATCCAAAATGTCTGCTCTGTATGGAAAATGAGGGGTATGCCGGACGCACAAACCATCCGGCCCGGGAAAACCATCGGATCATTCCCCTCACAATCAATCATTCTGACTGGGGTTTTCAGTATTCCCCCTATGTCTACTATAATGAACACTGTATCGTATTCAACGGGGAACATACTCCAATGAAGATCGACCGTGCTGCTTTTTTGAAACTGTTCGATTTTGTGAAGCTGTTTCCTCATTATTTTCTTGGCTCTAATGCGGATCTCCCCATCGTCGGCGGCTCTATCTTAAGTCATGATCATTTCCAGGGCGGCCACTATACGTTTGCTATGGCAAAGGCTCCATTCACAGAACACTTTACGGTAAAAGGATACGAAGGTGTCACAGCCGGTATCGTAAAATGGCCTCTCTCCGTGATTCGTCTGCAGTGTGCCGATGAAATGCAGATCATAGATCTGGCAGAACATATTTTAAAGGTGTGGAGAAGTTATACGGACGAAACCGCTTTCATCTTTGCCGAAACCGACGGACAGCCGCACAATACCATCACGCCCATTGCGCGGAAACGAGGAGATCTCTATGAGTTAGATCTGACCTTGCGCAACAACATTACCACAGAGGAACATCCACTGGGTGTTTACCATCCTCACGCAGAACTGCATCATATTAAAAAAGAAAATATCGGACTGATCGAAGTTATGGGACTGGCTGTCCTTCCGGCGCGTCTGAAAGGGGAGTTAGAACTTTTAAAGGAATATATTCTGGAAAAGAAAGACATTCGTTCCAACGAAGTCATTGAAAAACATGCAGACTGGGTAGAACATTTCCTGCCCGCATATAAAGACATCCATGCAGATAATATCGAACATATTCTTCAGCAGGAAGTCGGAAACGTATTCTGCAAAGTCCTGGAAGATGCCGGTGTATACAAATATACACCCGAAGGGCTGGAAGCTTTCCGCCGTTTTATTGCTGCGCTTTGATATCTGATAAAGTATAGTTTGTTGGCCAGTGTAAGCTGTCCGCCTCCCCCGGATGGGGCATGTATTACGGGATGCCCGGATGGGTATCCCCATCAGAACACACCTTACATTTTTGCAGAAAAATAGTCATGGCAGAAATACTTGTGTATCAGAACCTCTCAAAAAACGTCAGCGCTTAACGAGGTTTTTTCGAGTTTAGCGCCTGTTACATTTTTTGCGAAGCGAAAGCGGGGTGATGTGGACAAGTATTTCTGCCATGACGGATGATCGCTTTTTGTCCAACAAACTACACCCAAAAGACATTCCGGATATTTTTCCCTGACGGCTTATCTCAATCCGCTTTTCTTACCCTCTCTTTTTCTGCCCTTTCTTTCCTTTCCGCCTGCCGTCTTCTTCCGAACACTGTATCCGAACGTTCCCAATTTCTTACCCAGCCTGAAGTATCCGCCGTGAGAATAAGCGAGAAGTCCCGCCTTATTTAATTCCAGTGTATTCCTGGTATTCAGGTACGTTTCATCCACCTGCACAGCCGTCACTTCTGCCAGAAACATGTGATGGCTGCCCAGTTCCTTTACTTCCGTTACTCTGCATTCCATGTTCACCGGTGCCTCTTCCACAAGCGGCGCATAATGAAGTGTCTGTGCTTTTCCTCTGTGCAGGCCGGTCTCTGCCCACTTATCCACATCTCTCCCCGATTTTACCCCACAATAATCCGTAGCCCACGCCAGCTTTTCCGTTGTCAGATTCAGAACAAACTCCCCGGACTCCTGCAGCATCCGGTAGGAATAGCGCTGCGGTCTTACAGAAATATACGCCATAGCCGGATTCGTACAGATCGTTCCGGTCCAGGCCACTGTCAGAATGTTGGTGTTCCCTTTTGTATCTCCGGTACTTACCAGCACGGCTGGCAGCGGATAAATCATATTCCCTGCTTTCCATATCTGTTTTCCCATAAAATTCTCCCCTTCCACATTTTCCGCAACAGTTCCGCCTTCGGCCTCCCTGTACACAAATCCTTTTCTGACAGCACATTCTGTCTCCACTATGTTCGCGGACTTCCTCTGAACCAGACATTCTCCTTACTGCTGCATAGCTTCCACAAGGGCAGGCACCAACTGCTTTTTCCGGGAAACCACTCCTTTGAGGTGCAGTTCGTCCATTTCCGCACGCAGGTCAAACGCACTGATCAGCTTCTCTCTCGCTTCCGGCCCCACGCACAACATCTCCGACGTCTCCGTAAGGATATTCGTCAGCATAAAGAAAATCATATGCAGGCTATGGTTCTTTCTTGCCTTTTCCAAATGCGGTAATACTTTCTCTTTTATATGTTTCAATTCATCCGCACTCATGGAATTCACCTGTCCTACTCCGAATACGGTGTCATTTACCGTAAACTGTTTGAAATCCAAAAAGCAAATCTCCTCCGCTGTCTTTCCTTTCAGATTGCTTCCGGCGCGAAACATTGCCTGCGCCAGCATTTCCACATCTACTTCGGCAATCTCCGCCAACTTTCGTGCCGAGAGTTCATCCAGCGATGTACAGGTGGGAGAACGGAACATCAGGGTATCCGAAATGATCGCCGCACATAAAAGTCCCGCTATGGTGGGCGATACCGGAATTTGATTCTCCTGATACATCTGATACACAATGGTTGCCGTACAGCCCACAGGCTGATTCCGGAAAAACACCGGCCCCATCGTCTCGATACTGCTCAATCTGTGGTGGTCTAAAATTTCCAGCACATCCGCCTGTTCCACCCCGTCCACGGCCTGATTTTTCTCGTTATGATCTACCAGAATCACCTGCTTCTTCCGACAATTTAAAAGCCGGCGCCTGGAAATAAATCCCAGGAAATTCCCCTTGTTATCCACCACCGGAAAATCACGGTAACGATTGCGCATCATCACTTCCTTCACATCGTCCACATAATCCCGCATCCGAAACGTCACAAGCCCCTCTTTTTTGCTCATGAAATAGCGGATCGGAATACTCTGATTGATCAGTCTTGCCACCGTAAACGTATCATGAGGCGTGGTGATAATTACAATCTCTCTCTGCTCTGCCTGCGCCAGAATATCCGCGTCCACCCCGGTATCCACACAGATAATCATACAGCTCACATTCAGATCAATGGCAAGCTGCTGTGCCTCCCGGCGATTTCCCAGAATCACCATGTCGTCCTGTTCAATAAATTCAGACATCAGTTCCCGGCTGGAAGCCACAATCCCCACCTTCCCTTTGGGCATGTAACTGTGCGGGTTTCCTGTAATAATGGTCCCCTCAATCGTAGAGGCCACATTCCGGTACTGTGTCTGCGAATCTGCAAGAATGGTACTGTCATACACATCCATATAAGAAGTCGCAATATCTCCGATGGTAATCACTCCCTCCAGTTTTCCCCTGCGCGTAATCGGAAGCGTCTTTACATTCTCCTTCTTCATCTTCGCCCAGGCTGTTTTGATGGACACCGAACCATCCAGTCCTTCCACTTCCCGCAATGCCACATCCTTCACCTGCACACGCAAGTCCGTAAGCAACGCGGGCGGTTTCACATCAAAATAATCCAGCACGTACTGCGTCTCCTCATTCAACTGGCCCGCCCGTCTCGCATTATGCCGTTCTCCCGTGAGTTTTGTACGCAATTCCGCATATGCAAGGGCGGAACAGATGGAATCCGTATCCGGATTCTTATGTCCCACCACATAAATTTTATTATTAATTACACCGCGATCCATCTCTTTCCTCCCGATTTTCTAACTTTTTCTTTCCCTTTTCACAATCAGCTTACCATTTTTTTTGAAATTCGTCACCCCAATTTGCAAGATTAGTTGTTTTTTTCCTAAAACATATGGTATACTGGTATCATGTAATATGCCCGGTGTGTATCTCGTATTTCAGATGTTTCACACAGGCGGATACTCCGTGGGTATATCAAATATAGAGAAGACATTGAGGTGTAGGAAATGAGTGAAGAATTAAGAACAGAAGAGATGACCACGGAAAATAGCCAGACCGTGGAAGACACAGTACAGGTAACAGAACAGTCGGCAGAGACACAGGCCAAAGCGGAAACCATGGCCGACTATGAGGAGCATTTTGACGATGCCAATCCATGGAACCGTGTACAGGAATATATGGCAGAAAAAACCATACTTTCCGTAAAAGTAGAAGGCGTTGTAAATGGCGGTGTCATTGCCATGGTCGAGGGGCTCCGCGGATTCATTCCGGCATCCAAGCTCTCTTTATCCTATGTGGAAGATCTGGAAACCTTCCTGCTTAAGGAGATTGAAGTTCAGGTGATTGATGTAGACCAGGCCAACAATCGTCTTGTTCTGTCTGCAAGAGATATTTTGCGGGCAAAGGAGAAAAAGGCCCGTCAGGATCAGATCGCGAACGTGAAAGTAGGTACTGTCATGGAAGGTGTTGTGGAAACCTTGCAGAATTACGGCGCATTTATCAAACTGGAGAACCAGCTCTCCGGTCTGGTACATGTTTCCCAGATTTCCCAGAAGCGTGTCAAACTGCCTTCCGATGTTTTGCAGGTCGGTGATGCAGTTACCGTCAAAGTCATTGGAATCAAAGACGGAAAGATCAGTCTGAGCATGAAAGCACTGGAAAAACCGGCAGAAGAAGAAGTTCCGGAAAAAGTAGTTCTTCCAAAATCCGAGAACATCGGAACCAGCCTGGGCGGTCTGCTTAAAAATCTGAAATTGTAAACCCGTTTCAAACAATATATAACAAATACGAGAGTCTCCTGCGATAGAAAAAATCACAGGAAACTCTCTTTTTTATGAAACCCGCTCCGCTGACAGAATTTCCTCCGGCGCAGTTTCGCCGCCGGTATGGCACTTCTCTATTCTCTGCGTTCACAATGTCCCCCGCAGTATTTACAGTTCCCCCCACATTGAATGGACTTTCCATTTTTCCGATCCCGGATCATTCCCCGGATAATCCCCGCCACAATTGCAAGAAGAACAATACTTACCAAAGCTGTTCCCATTTTTTATTTCCTCCATTTATCTTCCATGAAATCTTAAACCGCCGTGCGCCTTATTTTGCACCTGCTATCTTCCCTGCCTGAAAACGCAGTGTCGTACTTTCTTTATAAGGACGTATCAGCAGATACACAAATCCCACGACCAGCAAAAATGCAATCATCGTAAAGATTCCGAATCCGCCGCCTGTTACCAGCGTCCCAATCTGGTATACACATAAGGCAACCACATAGGCCAGCAATGTCTGATATCCAATGGCAAACCAGAACCACTTTGCATGATTCATTTCCCGCTTTATTGCGCCCATGGCTGCAAAACAGGGAGCGCACAACAGATTAAATACAAGGAAGGAATATGCTGCCAGCGCACTCATGCTTCCCGCCAGAGATCCCCAGATCTCCGCGCCATCTTCCGCCACTTCTTCCATTCCGTATAAAATGCCAAATGTACCGACTACATTCTCTTTTGCTACCAGACCGGTAATTGCCGCAACGGCTGCTTTCCAGTCTCCCCATCCGAGAGGGGTAAAAATCCATGCAAACGTATTTCCGATGGCCGCCAGAATGCTGTTTCCCAGTTCCATATCCTCCAGCATCCGGAATTCTCCATCCACCCATCCAAAATAAGAGGTAAACCACACCAAAATGGTGGAAAGAAGAATAATGGTTCCCGCCTTCTTAATAAAGGACCAGCCGCGCTCCCACATGCTCCGCAGCACATTCCCCACTGTGGGCATATGATAAATCGGAAGCTCCATCACAAACGGCGCCGGATCCCCTGCGAACATCTTTGTCTTTTTTAAAATAATACCGGAACAGATGACTGCCGCAATTCCTACAAAATACGCGCTTGGCGCTACCCAGGAAGCGCCGCCGAACAACGCGCCCGCAATCAGGCCGACAATCGGCATCTTTGCACCGCATGGAATAAATGTGGTCGTCATAATCGTCATCTTCCGATCCCGGTCATTTTCAATGGTACGGGAAGCCATCACACCGGGTACTCCGCAGCCCATACCGATCAACATAGGAATAAAAGATTTCCCGGAAAGGCCGAATTTGCGGAAAACACGATCCATAATAAAGGCCACTCTTGCCATATATCCGCAGCTTTCCAGAAACGCAAGGAACAAAAACAGCACCAGCATCTGCGGCACAAATCCCAATACAGCGCCGACGCCGGCCACAATTCCATCCAGAATCAATCCCTGCAGCCAGTCTGCACAATGCAATGCCACCAGTATATTCTCCACCGCCGGCGGAATAATCTCTCCAAACAGAACATCGTTAGTCCAGTCCGTTACAAAACTTCCCACGGTGGTAACAGATACATAGTATACCAGCCACATTATAATCGCAAAGATTGGCAGCGCCAGAATCCGGTTTGTTACAATCCGGTCAATCCGGTCCGAAAGACTTTGCTGCCCTTTTCCGGCTTTCTTTGTACAGCATTCTCCGATAATCGAGGAGATATACACATAACGTTCATTGGTAATGATGCTTTCTGTATCGTCGCCCATCTCCTCCTCAATCTGTGCAATTTCCGCAGACACATCCGGCACGATCTGCATCTGTTCCTGAATCTTATCGTCCTGTTCCAGAAGCTTAATTGCAAAGAACCGTTTCTGCTCTTCTGGAACACTTTTTCCAAGCTTTTCCTCCACAGATTTCAGTACCGCCTCCACATTTTCCGACAGGGTATGTACCGGCACGGCGCTCTTCCTCCCCGCCGCCTCGACGGCGCGATCCGCCGCTTCCAGCACTCCGGTTCCCTTCAGGGCCGAAATTTTCACTACCTCACATCCCATTTTTTCCGTCAGCTTCTGCATATGAATCTGATCCCCGTTTTTCTCTACAAGGTCCATCATATTCACCGCCATAACAACCGGAATTCCAAGCTCCATCAACTGCGTAGTCAGATACAGATTCCGCTCCATATTTGTCCCGTCCACAATATTCAGAATAGCGTCGGGACGCTCCTGAATCAGATAATTTCTTGCCACTACTTCCTCCAAGGTGTAGGGAGAGAGAGAATAAATTCCCGGAAGGTCCATAATCATAACATCCTTTTTCCCCTTCAGCTTTCCCTCTTTTTTCTCCACCGTAACACCCGGCCAATTCCCGACAAATTGGTTCGAACCCGTCAAAGCGTTAAACAATGTAGTTTTTCCACTGTTCGGATTTCCTGCCAATGCAATTTTAACCGCCATTTTTTGCATTTCTCCTTTTCTCATTCTCTTTCAAACATTTTTGCGCCTTCTCAGACGAGATAGTTTTTACTATTTACTATTAGTTTTAACTAATTTCTGTGCAAAAAAATATTATTCTACCAGAATCATTTCTGCATCCGCTTTCCGCACAGATAATTCATACCCTCTTACCGTCACTTCCACAGGATCCCCAAGAGGCGCGACTTTTCTCACAAAAATTTCAACCCCTTTTGTAATTCCCATATCCATGATCCGCCTTCTCACCGGTCCTTCCCCGGTTAATCTTATCACTTTCGCAGTTGCTCCACATGGAATCTCTTTTAAGGTCTTCATTCCTTCTCCCTCCTCTCATCCAATCATGATTTTATTTGCCATATCTTTTCCGATTGCAACACGGGAATCTTTCACATTCACAATCATATTCCCATTGCTCACAGATATGACCGTTACCTCTCCTCCGGTCACAAACCCAAGGTTTTCCAGAAAACGCTTTGTCTCTCCGCGGCCTCCAACCTTACGGATAATCCCAGGTTCCCCTTCTTTTACCAATGATAACGGCATCATCACTCACCTTCTTCCCAGCAAGGAATTTTTTACATAGTTAGTATATGCTAACGTTTGTTTGTTGTCAAGTACCTTTTTTCTCTCTTGCCCTCTTTTCTGCAAAATGTTATACTAAAATATACCTTATTGGACATTAGTAGTCCAATTAGTATACCTTATCGGACAGCTGTAGCTGTCCGTCCGCCCGAAGGGCATGAATTACGGGATGCCCGGATGGGTACCTAGTTGGACGGCGTTAGCCGTCCACTCGTGCGGAGCAAATCAAATACGGGATGCCTGGATGGGTATACCCATCCGGACATCCCGCAACTCATATCTCTGCGCGGCAGACGGAATAAGGTATAGGCAGGCAGAAATGCTTCATTGAAAAATAAGAAGGAGAATTTTTTATGGATTTTATTTATCAGAAAAATCGGATTGCGCTTTACGATAACGAAAAACCGGAAAAGATGCTCGCAGAAGTCACTTTCCCATCCACGGATTCCGATACCGTCGAGATCAACCACACTTTTGTAGATGATTCTCTGCGCGGGCAGGGCATTGCCGGGAAATTAATGACGGCCGCTGCACAGGAACTGCGCAGACAAGAAAAAAAAGCTGTGCTTTCCTGTTCCTATGCAGTAAAATGGTTCGAAAAACACCCGGAATATCAGGATATTTTGAAATGACGTGCCATGCATTGGCCATCCAATCGGCAGCAGAACAACCCCCTATTTCTATCATCGAGGTGATCAATTGATGCATATAAATGAATCGGCAGAAAACTATTTGGAAACTATACTGATTTTAAGTGAATCCCGCCCTGTCGTACGTGCCGTAGACATCGCGGCAGAGCTTGATTTTAAAAAATCCAGTGTCAGCGTTGCTATGAAAAAACTGCGGGAAAGTCATCACATTACCGTGACACCGGAAGGTTTTATCTACCTGACCGAAAGCGGAAAAGAGATCGCAGACAGAATCTATGAACGGCATAAACTACTCTCCTCCTGGCTGGAGCGCTTAGGCGTGGATCCAAAAGTAGCCGTCGCAGACGCCTGTCGGATTGAACATGTAATCAGCGCCGAAAGTTTCGAAGCAATTAAAAAGCATATTCAATAAGGACATCTCTACCTGGGGCTGTTGCAAAACACAAAGAACAAACAATATATAGTTGTAAAATTCCTTATAATCAAACTATATATTGTGCATATCCGTTAGTTTGCAGCAGTCCCTTTTTTCAGACTTTCCTCTTGGGGTCTCTCACTCCTCTTTCATTCTTTTTAAAATATTATCATAATACTTTTTATTAATTTCAAATCCAATATACTCCCTGTTTAAATTTTTAGCGGCAACCAATGTTGTCCCACATCCACAAAACGGATCCAGCACCACTTGTCCTTCTAAGGTTGCTAATGAGATTAATATCTCCATAAGTTTCACGGCCTTTTGAGTCGGATGCAATCCTCGATCAGACTTTTGGGGTTGTACTTTCAATATATTAGAACAAACCTCCAATCCTACATTTAATGTCACCTGCTCTTTTAATATTCTTTCATTAAATGCACCGACTTCATACTCCAAAATATTATCCGTCAGCGTACTCCCCTGAGGATAGGGCTTCATAAACCACAAAATTGGTTCAAACAAAGGTCTGAGGTTTCCTATTTTCCATCCTTCCCACACTTTACTATTTTCGATATCATTCCTTCTGTCAAATACACAACTTACTCTTTGTGCTCTGTAAGCGGCCGTATCTTTTTCCCATGCAATCATATCTTTAAAAATAAATCCTGCATCTTCCATCGCGCAAATACATCTATGAGCCATTCTTCTTCCAGCAAAGATAAAGCAACTGGCACCCGGCTTTAACACTCGAAGCCAATCTTTTGCCCATAACGAACACCAATTATAATATTCCTTCGGCATATTTTTATCTGCCTGCGACCAACCATTTAACGGCTTTCCCCTGGTCTTAAATACACTTCCTGCTTTTTCCTGTGACGGACTTTTTCCTAATAATGCACTATTCGTATTATTATGTAATACGTCCCATTCATCATAACTGATTCCATATGGTATATCAGACAATATTAAATGAACAGATTCCGTTTCAATATTTTTTATTAATTGTATGGAATCACCCAATTCTATTCTGCTCATACTCTACTCACCTACTTACATAATTTATTAATATATGAGTTTATCGCATTTATCTTTTCATGCAGCTTTTTTGCTTTTATTAATTCTTCGATCGCCTTTTCACGTGTATATTTTTGTATTTCCTCGATACATTGATTCCAATACATAATTTCGGTTTTAGCTCTATATATAATCAAATGTTTATAACTATTTAAAATATTACTATATTCATTTTTTGATAATCCCAGCTTTTTGGCAACATAGGAATCCATCTTAGGTAAAAAACAATGTTTTGCACTTGAAAAAGCAAGTGACTTGTCTCTTGCGATCATTTGAGATGCATTCCATAACGCCTCAAGTGATAAAAATTCTGTTTCTTTTATATTTTGTTCTAACATAATTGATATATGTTCCCATGCAAGTAAACAGACATTATTTTCCAAGGCTTTTGAATATATTTGACTCGTAGATTGAGGATATTGAAAATATGGAGCAACCAGCACAGCATATTCATTCTCAGAACCTCTCCAATCACTTAAATTACTAACTTTAAAATCTTTCTGATTTTTCGCCGTTCTGCTCAGCCTAAAACATTTCGCATCAGCTACCAGACTATAATTATAACCTGATTGACTCTCTGCCAATATATCTGCACTATCTGCCCTTTCATCCAATGCTCTTGAAGCTAGTCCTAACAATCTAAAACATCTTGCCAGCACAATATCAGAAGCCTTTGAATATAACTTTTCTTCTGTCGAATCATGTTCAATATTCTCCGGGATTATCCCAATTTCTTTTACAATACTTTTAAACACATCTTCCGATAAACAATCAATATAAGTGCGAAGTTCCCCTGTTGCAATTTTAAATTCTCCAGCATTAAGAGATACTTCTTTTATTTTTCGGATTAATTGTGCAAACACTTACTCACTCCTCTTCCTAATCTCTACTTTTACAGTATAGAACATCCGTTCCCTAATTGCAATTCATTTTTGTATTTTATTTTATCATATCAATTTGCATATTTCTATTCTTTCTTTTTTTCTCTCCTTCTTCTAATTTTTTTATTGACAAATATATTATATGGTATATAATATAAATATATTAATTATATACTATATATTTATATATACAGTTTTCTATTATACGAATTGAAAGGGGGATTCCTATGACATTTCCATTGACTCCGCCTCTGTTTGACCTGCTTGTTCTGTCCGTCATTGCCAAGTCGGATTCCTATGGCTATCAGATCAGTCAAATCGTCAAGCTGGTTGCCAACACGAAGGATTCCGCGCTCTATCCCATTCTTCGCCGGCTTCAGGAACAGCAGTTTCTGCAGACCTATGACCAGCAATATCAAGGGCGAAACCGAAAATATTACATGATCACTGACACCGGACGCAACTATCTGGAAACACTGTCCGGAGAATGGGAACGATATAAAGCGATCATTGATCAGATTGTGAATGGAGGGAACAGCAAATGACCAGATCAGACTATATGACCATCCTTGCCCATCATCTGCGGCGTCTGCCAAGAGAAGATTATAACCGGGCAATCGAATATTTTGAAGAATATTTTGACGATGCAGGACCACAGCAGGAACAGAATGCCATTGAAGATCTCGGCAGTCTGGAGGAGGCCGCCAAAGAACTGATTATGAATCTGGCAGAGCGAAATGTAACGGAACCACCTAAGACGATAAAGCGCGGAATTCACACCGCATGGATCGGTATTTTAGGAATCTGTGCCGCTCCCATCGCGATCCCTGTGGCGCTTGTGATTCTCTGTCTTTTGTTTACATGCGTACTGATGATCCTCACCTTGCTCCTTGGCGCATTCTGTATCGTAGCAGGTGGAATTGTAGGAATCATCGGTGGATTTTTCCTCCTGTTTCAGACTCTGGCAGACGGAATTGCAACCCTTGGATTGGGTCTTTTCCTACTGGGGTTCGGCATTCTTTGCACGTATGGAATGTTCTATCTGGACCGATGGATTCTAAAAAAAATCACTGCTATATTAGGTAGAATTACAAAAGGAGGACGCAGACATGAAGCATAACAGGAAAAAACTTCTCCTGCTCTCCCTGTGCATGATGGTTGCAGGAGGTATCCTCACAGGGCTTGGACTATTTTTTGGCGGATACCCGGGTGTCACTCTTTCCGGGGAAGGGCTGTATTCCCCATACAGAGAAAATCAGAAAACTCCCTATCTTCTGAAAAAAACAAAACTGGAGCATTGTTCCAATATAGAATTTGTGATAGACTCCTATGCCAATATACAGATTCTTTCATCCCGGGATTCTGACTTTTATCTGGAATACAAACTGGACGGTTGTTATCCCGAACCGACATATGAAGTAAAAGATCATACCCTTCACTTTTCACAAAAGGAATCGCGCCGGGGGCAGACCTATTTTTTCAATCTAAGTCTCCCCGCTCCTTCTAAGGAAAGTACCCCCTACGTCACTCTTTATGTTCCGGAAGAGCAGAAAATAAAAAATCTACACCTTTTCAGCAGTATGGGAAATATCTCTCTGTCGGATCTGAATGTGGAGCAGGCAGAACTCACCTCCGAATATGGAAATGTAAACCTGCAAACCCTGCAGGCAAAGCAGTTTTCCCTGCATATAGAATCCGGAAATTTGGAAGCAGAATCTCTGACAGCCGATCAACTTCTGCTTTCCTGTGACTACGGTAACGCCACTTTGCATCATTTTCAGGGAAAAAATGCAGATCTTTCCCTGGAAAGCGGCAATCTCCATCTGGATGCAAAAGAACTGGAACAATTAACCTGCACAAACACATATGGAAATACCAACATCCGGCTTCCGGAAGATTTGGCTTCCTATACAATTGACGCTCATACAGACTACGGGCAGATTCATCTTCCAGAACAGACCTCACAGGGCCGTCTTACTTCCTCCGATATGGAAGAAACCTATCAGCTCGAAGGAAGCTCCGGAAAAAAACTTTCCATTCATGCCGAGGACGGAAACATTACACTTTCTCAGGAGTTCAAGTCAAATACCCCATAGCAGGCTACGGGGCATGAAATATGTTACGCGCAGCAAACTGCGGGGGATTTGGTCTGCACTCCGTTTCGCTGAACTTCTACACAAAAAATACGGAATCCCGTCGGAATAATTCCCACGGGATTCCCTTCCGGAAACAACGCTTCTCAAACACTTTGATGAAAACCGGATAAATCCACCGGCTCAGATCGTCTCCCACTCTTTCTCCCGAAATCCTACCAGCACTTTATCCTCTGTCACTAAAATCGGTCGTTTTACCAGCATCCCATCTGTCGCTAAAAGTTCCAACTGTTCTTCTTCACTCAACTCCGGCAGACGATCCTTTAACTTCTTTTCTTTGTATAGAATTCCACTGGTATTAAAAAAGCGCTTCAAAGGAAGCCCGCTCTTTTGATGCCACTCTGCCAATTCCTCTTTTGAGGGATTTTCCAGACGAATATCTCGCTCTGTAAAAGAAAATGCTCTTTCCGTCAGCCATTTTTTTGCCTTCTGACAGGTCGAACACTTTGGATACCATACCAATAACACTTTTGTCACCCGCTTTCTTTTTATTTATTTCTTACTTTTCCCTTTCTATTGTGCAGACTTTTTCAGGAAATGTCAATATTGTATCTACTGCTCTTCCGAAAAATCATAACAGTTCAGCCTTCGGCCTCACTGTTATGGAATCCAGCCCATTGAAAGTTTGCTTTCAGCAAAGGGCTGGATTCTTTCACTGGATTTACACATTCTCACGGACTTTGCAGCAGGCGCAAAGTCCTGGCCTGAACTGTTATGAAAAATTAACTATTCAGCCTTCGACCTCACTGTTATGTAAATCTGGCCCATTGAAAGTTTGCTTTCAGCAAAGGGCTGGATTCTTTCACTGGATTTACACATTCTCACGGACTTTGCAACAGGCGCAAAGTCCTGGACTGAATCAGTTACGAAAAATCTTCTTTTCACCTTGCAATTTTTCTTTTTTGTGTTATATTTTACTTTTAGGGCGAAATTTATTTTCGTCCCATACAATCCTGTATACCCATCCGGGCATCCCGTATCTCATGCCCCTCTGACGGACAGACAGCTAATACTGTCCAATAAGGTATACCCATACCGGAACGGGCATGATTCCGGGTGATTTTGCACATAAAAGGAGGAATTTATTATGCATTGTATTAGAAAAATCACAGAGGATTTCTACTGGGTAGGCGCAAACGACCGTCGGCTGGCGCTTTTCGAAAATCTTTTTCCCATTCCAAAAGGCGTGTCCTACAATTCTTATCTGTTGCTGGATGAAAAAACTGTTTTGTTCGACACGGTTGATGCGGCTGTCGGCAGACAATTTCTGGAGAATATCCAGGCTGTACTTAACGGACGTTCTCTGGATTACCTTGTCATTCATCACATGGAACCGGATCACTGTGCTTTGATCAGTGACTTGCTCCTGCGTTATCCCGATCTCAAACTGATCGGAAGCGCCAAAACATTTCCCATGCTCCAACAGTTCCATGGCAGCCTGGATCTGAAGAACCGCACCGTCACCGTAAAAGAAGGAGATACCTTTTCCTGTGGCAGACATACTCTTTCCTTCCTCATGGCACCCATGGTACACTGGCCCGAAGTCATGATGACTTACGATCTTACAGAAAAACGATTGTTCTCCGCAGATGCTTTCGGAACATTCGGCGCCCTGAATGGGAGAATCTTTAACGATGAAATGGACTTTGACCGTGACTATCTGGAAGACGCCCGCCGGTATTATACCAACATCGTCGGAAAATACGGGGTACAGGTTCAAAATGTCCTGAAAAAGGCCGCCGCTCTGGATATCCGGATGCTCTGCCCGCTGCACGGTCCAATCTGGAGAAATAATCTACAATATATCCTGGAAAAATACGATATCTGGAGTAAATACGAGCCAGAAACATCCGGTGTTCTGATCGTCTATGGTTCCATGTACGGCAATACAGAAAATCTGGCCAATGTTCTGGCCTCCCTGCTGGCAGAATCCGGAGTCACACACATTGCCATGCATGATGTTTCCACTTCCCATGTATCGGAACTCATCGCAGACGCTTTCCGATACAGCCATATCGTTCTTGCCTCCCCCACTTACAATGGAGGGATTTATCCGGCTATGGCAAGCTATCTGGAAGATATGAAAGCTTTGAATGTACAGAATCGTACCGTTGCTGTACTGGGAAATGGAACATGGGCGCCCACCTCAACGAAACAGATTACGGAAAAGCTGCAAAGTATGAAACATATGACACTTCTTACGGAAGACTTTTCCATAAAATCTACTCTGCAGGAGACGCAGATGGAAGAACTTCATGCTATTTGCCGGAAAATTTCCGATTCGATACGGTCCTGATAACTATTCAGCCTGCGGCTTCATAGTTACCATTCCTGATTCTTCCCATAGAAAACCACTTCCCCCCGGCAGCATTTGGTGCTATAATGGGAAGAGTATTATATGGTTTTCACACCGGTAAGGTTCACAAAGGAGGAATTCGTCATGAAACTAGTTATTACGATGAGTCGTCGTTCCGGTACAGGTGCCAGTATCATTGCCAATGAGCTCTCCGTAAAACTTGGTATCCCTGTATACGATAAGACATACATTGAGCAGACACTGGAAGCACATGAATATGAGAACGAGGCAGAAGCCATCCGCAAGCTGGCAGGCAACCCCTGTATCATCCTTGGCCGCTGCGCTTCTCATATTTTAAAGGACCGCATGAACGTTTTAAATATCTATGTCTGTGCCGACAAGGAAGATCGGATTCATCGTATCATGAAGCTGGAATCCCTTTCCTATGAAGAAGCCGCTGAAAAAGTAGAGCGTACAGATACACAGCGCGCTGCTTATTATCATGAACATACCGGAAGAACCTGGGGGGACGTCAACGATTATCATATGATTCTCAACACATCCGATCTGGGAATGGAGAATTGTGCCGGTATTCTTATGCATTATTTTGAAAAGCTGGAATATATCTAAGTACAAAGCCTGTTGTTGACAGCTTTTCCATATACCATACCTAATTGACATTAGTAATCCAATTAGTATAGTTTGTTGGACAGTGTAAGCTGTCCGCCTACACCGGATGGGGCATGTATTACGGGATGCCCGGATGAGTATACCCATCAGAACACACCTTACATTTTTGAAGAAAAATAGTCAGGGCAGAAATACTTGTGTATCAGAACCTCTCAAAAAACGTCAGCGCTTAACGAGGTTTTTTCGAGTTTAGCGTCTGTTACGTTTTTTGCGAAGCGAAAGCGGGGTGATGTGGACAAGTATTTCTGTCCTGGCGGACGATTGCTATTTGTCCAATAAAGCATACTTATCGAACTACAAATATTCCGTAAGATATAGCACACAGAAAACCTGTCACCGGCGGGTTTTTCGCATACAATGGTATATAGAAAAAGACACTGACCGTGGTTCTTTGAACCTTACGGTACAGTGTCTTTTTCTATCCATATATCCTCTGCATCTTCGAGAAATCTTCCGACCACATTTTTTCACCGTGATTCCGTCTTTCTATTCTTCTGCAGCGCCTGCTCCTGCGCCATCGTATTCTGCTTCGCTCTCCAATATGCTGACGCCCTGATCCTGGAATTTTACTTTTTTCCAGACGGTGTCATTCACAAAAATCTCTGTCTCTTCCCTCCATTTTTCCATGATGGAATCATATTGTTCCTGCTTTCGGTTATTCACGATGGTTTCTTTTTCCGCATCAGTGGCCTCCCGATCCAGAAGACTGGTTACCTTTCCCACATACAAACCATAGTCGGACTCCACCACATCCGTGACTTCCCCTTCCTCCAATTTATCTGCCGCTTCCACCAGTTTTGCATCGGGGGACGTAGATTCTGCATCAAAAGCGGCGGTCTGCACCTCCACTCCCGCGTCCGCCGCGGCGGTATCAATGTCTTTTTCCTCACTGTCCTGCAGGTCTTTGGCAAAGGCTTTTGCCGTCTTCTTTAGTTCCTCTTTCTCTTCGTCGGTCATATCCTCCGTCGTACCGTCGTCTTTTGTCTTTGTATAGCGGAAATACACATACTTCATACTTTTCTGTGCCGCCTCTTCATCCGATACCTCTTCGTCCACTCCTTCTTTCATAGGCGCATCCATCTTCTGCCGGATGGTGGCCAGCTCCAGATATTCCTCCACATACTTTTTATATCCGGAAACCGTCTCCTTCTCTTCCAGCGCATTGTCCTCATCGAACTTTGCCACAGCCTCTTCTATGGCTTTGTGCTCCTCTTCCGTCAACTCAATTTCATAATCTTCCGCGTGCTGCCGGAGCAGATACAGATTCTCCAAGTCCTCCATTATCTGTTCCTTCACACTTTCTTCCTGGGTTTTTCCTTCCTCGATCTCCTGGGACCAAATCTCTCCGCCGGACATCCCCATCATACTTTTATAAAACTCCTCATACTGCGCCTGGCTCATCCTGGCATAAAAGTTCGCAACTCCATAAGGAATCTCTTCTCCTCCCACGGTTGCCACAATCTCGTCCTGATTCACCTTCGAGCCACACCCTGCAAGCGATACGGCAGCCAGCATCCCTGCCATAGCCCATACGATCCCTTTTTTCTTCCACTGCCCCATAGTATCTATCCTCCTAAATCTCCTTTTCCTTAAGTAAGCCGTTATTTTCCGCCCATCTGCTTATTATAATCTGTTTTTCCTAAAGTAACAAGCCTTTTATCCCATTTAACAGGTTTTTCACAAGTTCCAGCACGTCTGCATCTCTTTCTTTCCTGGCCTGGTTTCTCTTTCGATAGAGAAAATAAGGCGGAGTTTCTGTCTTAAATTGTAATTCCCTGTTCCATGCCGCCAGCAGGAGGGGAATTTTCTGCGGATCCACCTTCGCTTTCTCATACATGACAATTTTCAACTCTCCCTGCTTTGCCTCCACACTGGTCACATAAACAGAATGCGCCAATGACTTCAATAATGCAATCTGCAAAAGCTGATGGACTTTTTTGGGAATATCCCCAAACCGGTCAATCAACTCTTCCACCATATCATCCATCTCCTCCTCACTGGACACGGCCGCAATTCGTTTATAAATATCCAGCTTCTGATATTCATTGGAAATATAACTTTCCGGAATATAGGCATCCACATTCAGATCCAGAGAAGTGGGGAATTCCTCTTCTTCCAGTTCCCCCTTCTCCCTCTTCACCGCTTCATTCAACATCTTGCAGTACAAGTCATACCCTACGGCCTCCATATGGCCGTGCTGTTCCGCTCCCAGCAGGTTCCCGGCGCCGCGGATTTCCAGATCCCGCATGGCGATCTTAAATCCGGAACCCAGATCCGTAAATTCCCGAATCGCTGCCAGCCGTTTCTCCGCCACTTCCTGGAGCAATTTATCTCTTCGATACAAAAGAAATGCGTATGCCATTCGGTTGGAACGCCCGACTCGCCCCCGAAGTTGATACAGTTGGGAAAGGCCCAGCCGGTCCGCATCATGAATGATCATCGTATTGGCATTGGAAATATCCAGCCCGGTCTCAATAATCGTTGTAGAAACCAACACGTCAATATCCCCGTTGATAAAATCATACATGATATTTTCCAACTGCCGTTCCTGCATCTGTCCATGTGCAAATGCCACCGACGCCTCAGGCACCAGCTTCTGCACCCGGCCGGCCACATCCGCGATATCCTGCACCCGGTTATAAACATAATAGACCTGTCCGGCCCGGGAAAGTTCCCGCTCTATGGCTTCACGCACCATCTCTTCATTGTATTCCATCACATAGGTCTGAATGGGCATCCGATCCATAGGCGCTTCCTCCAGGACACTCATATCCCGGATTCCGATGAGGCTCATATGAAGTGTCCGGGGAATCGGTGTTGCCGTCAACGTCAGCACGTCCACATTCTCTCTGAGCTTCTTGATTTTTTCCTTATGCGTCACTCCAAAGCGCTGTTCCTCATCAATCACCAGAAGTCCCAGATCTTTATATCCCACATCTTTGGACAGGACACGATGTGTCCCAATGACGATATCCACCAGCCCGCTTTTCAGATCTTCCAGTGTCTTTTTCTGTTCCGTCGGTGTGCGGAACCTGCATAACAGATCAATTCGCACAGGGAAATTCTTCATCCGCTGTACAAACGTATTATAGTGCTGCTGTGCCAGAATGGTGGTGGGAACGAGATACACCACCTGTCTGCTCTCCTGTACCGCCTTAAACGCCGCACGAATGGCAATCTCTGTCTTGCCATACCCCACATCTCCGCAGATCAGCCGGTCCATAATCTTTGGGCTCTCCATGTCCCGTTTGGTATCCTCAATGGCCTGTCTCTGGTCTTCCGTCTCTTCAAAAGGAAACATTTCTTCAAATTCCTTTTGCCAGACAGTATCCGTTCCATATACATATCCGTCTGCCTGCTGTCTTGCCGCATAAAGCTGTACCAGATCTCTGGCAATCTCCTGTACCGCGGAACGTACCTGCTTTTTCGTTCTTCCCCACTGGCTGGTCCCCAGGGTGTTTAGCTTTGGTTTTTTCGCCTCCCCGCCGGCAAACTTCTGAATCAGGTCCAATTGGGTTGCCGGAATATAGAGCACGCCTCCCCCGGCATAGGTAATCTTCATATAATCCTTTGTAATCCGATCCACCTGCATTTTCTCAATTCCCTGATAAATGCCCAGCCCATGGTTTTCATGCACCACATAATCTCCTGGCCTCAGTTCCGTGAAATCCTGAATCTTCTGCCCTTCATAACTCCTGCGTCGTCTCTTTTTTTTCTGCCGGCCGAAAATATCCGTCTCGGAAATCACCATGAATTTTAGAAGGGGATACTCATACCCTTCCGCCACATATCCGTACGTAACCAGAATTTCCCCGGGCAAAATCTCACGTTCCAGATTCTCACTATAAAAGCTGCTCAAATCATAATCCCGCAAATCTTCTGCCAGCCGTTTTGCTCTGGTACGGGAACCTGACAGCAGAAGCACCCGGTATCCGTTTCGTTTCAAACGCTTCAGATCCTTTGTCAGCATCTCAAAACTATTGTTATAAGGATTGACGCCCTTTGTCTGCATCCGGTAGGTTTCACGAAGCAGAAATTGGCCGCACTTGGACTCCAGTGTGGTAAAGCCGATTCCGGAGAGGCCATTCATCTTTTCCACGATTTCTTTTGTCGAAAAGACCAGCCTCTCTCCTTCTTCGGACTCCATTCCTGCCTCTTCCCGCCCTTTACAACTCTCCCGGTATTCCTGTTCCGTCTTCTTGGACTGCTCCACAAGACGCACCGGTTCGTCCAGAAGAAGCAGGGTATCTCCCGCCGGAAAATAATCCAGAAACGACGATTTTTCCCAGGAAGCATCCGCCAGTTCCGCAGCAGGATAAATCACAATCTCGTCCAGGTTCTCGATAGAACGCTGACTCTCCACATCAAACGTCCGCAATGAATCAATTTCATCCCCCCACAATTCCAGACGCACCGGAAGTTCTTCCGTCAACGAATACAGATCCAGAATTCCTCCCCGGACGGCAAACTGTCCCGGACTTTCAATCTCTGTTTCCCGTTCATATCCCATATCGGCCAGTTTCTTTTGCAATTCTGAAAAATCCAGTGCTTCCCCTGTCTGCAAATGAATTTGACGGGCCGCCACCTCCGTTCTGGGCGGAAGTCCGTCCAAAAGTGCATCCATGGTCGTAATGACCGTCAACCCCGAAGCACTTTCTTCCTTCCCCTCCTGATACAAATCCTGATACGGCATCTGACGAACCCGGACATCACATTCCAGCAGCGCCCGTATCACTTCCATCCGCTGGCTCAGCAAATATTTCCCTTTGATATCTGCATGATAAAACAACAGATCCTTTGCCGGATAGTAAAACACATTCTCATCCAGAAAACGGTATTCTTCCCAGGCTTTTTTCGCTTTTTCCTCACTGGAAAAAACGATGAGCCGAAATCTGCACCCATCGCCCAATTCATACATCAAATGTGTTTTTTGAGAATTCACACACCCTGTAATCTGCAGAATTCCCCGGCCTTTTGTCCTCTTTTGTATTATTTCCTCATAGTCCGCCAGTTCCCGCAGCGGCGCCACCAATGCTTTCACAGGCTCTACTCTTCTTTCTTTTTCTGATTATATTCATTCATCGCAGTTCCAATATTTCCCGATACGATTCGTTCCGACGCACAGACTGCCGCAAGATATCCTTCCTCCATCAGACCTTGTTCCCCTTTCGAAAAATGTCCGGTCACATAGTCTGCCAGATCCATCTTCTCCGGCTTTTCTCCCACGCCAATCCGCAGCCGTGCAAATTCCTGTCCGCCCAGATGCGCAATGATATTTTTCATACCGTTGTGTCCTCCGGCGCTTCCTTTTGCACGGATCCGAAGCTGTCCTATTTCCAGATTGATATCATCGTAGATCACCAGCAGATCTTTTTGTATGTCAATCTTATAGTAATCCACCAGACTTCTCACACTTTCTCCACTCAAATTCATATATGTCTGAGGTTTTGCCAGCAGTACATTCTGTCCTCCCAGAATCCCTTTTCCAACCAGCGCCCGGTGCGCCCTGGTCTGCACAGAAATATTATATTTCTCCGCAATCCTGTCTATAACCTCAAATCCCACATTATGCCTGGTCCCTTCATATTTTCGGGAAGGATTCCCCAGTCCTACAACAAGAAACATTTCTTTGCCCTCTTTTCCTGCAATATTCACACTCCAATTGGAGACGTTCTATGATACCCGCATATTTTTCCGCGTTCCTTCATACATTTATAAAAATGAAAAAGACACTCTGGAGGTTTTATGGGATCCAAAACAAAAATCATTGTTCTTCATATGAAAGAAATCATCTATACTGCCGTCTTTGCTGCTCTCGGCATTCTGCTGATCATTCTGCTGCTTGTCATGTTCCGCCCGGACGGGAAAAAAACATCGACCAACACCGATACCCAAAAATATACTCCTGGTATCTACACTTCTACCCTGACACTTAATAATACAAACCTGGAAGTGGAGGTATCGGTCGACGAATCACACATCAATTCGATCCGCTTTTCGAATCTGGATGAAAGTGTCGCCACGATGTTCCCTCTGATTCAGCCCGCCATCGAAGAGATCGCGGAACAGATCTACGACACGCAGTCCCTGGAAAATATCACACTTTCCGACAAAACACCCTATACATCTCAGGTGATTTTGGAAGCAATTACACAAACAGTCGAAAAAGCCGCAGTCGATTAGGCTGCGGCTCTTCTTGCCATACTATCCCCACATACAACGACAATCAGCCATCTACAATCAGATACTGCCCGTTGGGAAGCGGGAATACCTCTGATGCTTCTTCCAGCTCATCCCGGTTCATACCGTCCACATCAATTCCGTTTTCATGAAAATAGTCCCGGACTTCGTCCAGAGAATCCACGACGACTGCCATACAGTCCTCCAAAAACGCCTCTGCCTCTTCCATTGTCTCTGCCACCGGCTCATCAAATAATTGAGACTGGTTCTTTAAGAAAGTCAACAGACATTCTTCGCTATACTCGTTCATGCTCTTTAACCTCCCTATTCCTTAATCAGCTTCATGACCTCTTCAGGAGAACCGGCAAGATCTCTTGCCCCGGCTTCCTCAAGAACCGCACGACTTCGGAATCCCCACGTCACGCCAATGGTCCGCATATGTGCAGCCATTCCCGTTGCAATGTCCACTTCAGAGTCCCCGATATAAATCGTCTCTTCCGGAAGACTCCCGCACTTGTCTGCAATCTGCAGCGCCGCTTCAGGATCCGGCTTCCTGGGTATGCCTGACTGCTGGCCCTGTATATGGCAAAACATGTCTTTCCCAAAAATCGTCTCTACCACATGAACTGCCTGACAATGCGGCTTGTTCGACAGCACGGCCAGCCGAAGCCCCCGCCGCTTCATCGCCTCCAGCATTCCGGGAATTCCTTCATAAGGTACTACATGATATGTGCAGTTCTCATCAAATATGCGCCCATATATCTGCATCGCCTCTTCGATCCGGCTTAAATCTGTCTCACCGGCCTCCAAAAGCGACTTTTCTATCAATACACGGGCACCGTTGCCAACAAATTCCCGGCAGCGCTCCTGGGAAATTCTCGAAAGCCCCATTGCACGCAAAGTCTCATTTACTGAAAAGGTAAGAGATTCCAGCGTATCCGTCAATGTTCCATCCAAATCAAAGATACATAATTTGTACATGACTTCTTCATACCCTTCTTTTTTATCTAAAAATATCATAGTATGAAGCCATGGAAATTTCAACTATAAATTTCTGTTTTTTGTATTTTATTTTCCAAGCAGGTAATGCCGCATGGCTTTCAATGCATTTTTTTCAAGCCGGCTTACCTGTGCCTGAGAAATCTGGATCTGTTCTGCTACTTCCATCTGCGTTTTTCCCTCAAAAAAACGAAGCCGGATAATATATCTCTCCCGCTCATTCAACCGTTCCATAGCCGCCTCCAGCGATAACTCTTCGATCCAGTTTTCCTCCCTGCTTTTCTTATCGCTGACCTGGTCCATCACATACAGGGTATCTCCTCCATCGCTGTACACCGGTTCGTACAGACTCATGGGAGCCTGGATTGCATCCAGCGCAAACACAATATCTTCTTTCGCAATCCCGATTTCCTCTGCAATCTCCTGCACGGTCGGTTCTTTCATATGCTTCCGCATATATCCCTCTTTCGCATAGATCGCTTTGTATGCCGTGTCCCGCAGGGACCGGCTCACCCGAATGGAATTATTGTCCCGCAGATATCTGCGGATCTCCCCGATAATCATGGGAACCGCGTAGGTGGAAAACTTGACTTCCCTTCCCGGATCAAAATTGTCCACCGCTTTCATCAGCCCCACACAGCCGATCTGGAACAGGTCGTCTACATTTTCACTGCTTCCGGCAAACCGTTTAATGACACTTAAGACCAGACGCAGGTTTCCTTTGATATATTCCTCCCTTGCCGCTTCATCCCCCTCTTTGATACGCACAAACAAAGCCTCCTTCTCTTCTTCTTTCAAGAGAGGAAGCTTTGCCGTATTCACACCACATATTTCTACTTTATTCAGAGCCATCGTTCGAATCCTCCTGCCAGATAATAAAAAATAATCTAGTAGAATTCTTCTCACTCTGCCAAATTGTTATTCCATGGAACCGAAAATTTAAAAAACTTTTAGCCCTTGACAAACGAAGTATCCGGTACTATATCTGCTCAGAATATGACACTTTGTCCGCCTTTATCTCCCGCTGGCACGTTCAAACTCTTTCACGATCACTTCCTCGGGAGCCGGCGTCGCCAGACTCACGATCACATGCAGCGCCGCCGCCACCAAAAATGCCGGAAGCAGCTCATAAATATCCCATGCGCCGCCCATCGGCCGCACCAGATACTTCCAGACGAACACCATCGTTCCGCCGGAGATCATACTCACGATGGCCCCGTATTTGTTGGAGCGTTTCCAGAACAATGCCAATAGCATCACCGGCCCGAACACTGCGCCAAACCCTGCCCATGCAAAGGATACGATCCCGAACACAGAACTATTCGGATCGATTGCCAGAATCACTCCCAGAACCGCAATAAAAAGTACGGTCAAACGAGCCGCCAGCAAAGAAGATTTCTCCCGGATGTTTAAATGAAAGACTCCTTTCAGGAGATTCTCGGAAATGCTGGAGGATGCCGCCAGAAGCTGCGAATCTGCCGTGGACATGGTGCAGGCAAGGATCCCGGACATAATCAGCCCGGCAATCAAAATCCCCAGAATCCCGCTTTTACTCATGAGTGTTCCGACCACAATAATCAATTTTTCGGAATCCGCGCCTTCCAATGTCTCAATGACGCCGCCTTTACTCAGGCTGTATCCGACAATTCCGATAAAAATAGCCACACCCATAGAGATCACCACCCAGATCGCGGCAATCCGTCTGGAAAGCGGGATTTTATTTTCATCTTCAATGGCCATAAACCGCAGCAGAATATGCGGCATTCCGAAATATCCCAGCCCCCATGCAAACGTGGACGCAATTTTTATGGCTCCGTACTCCTGTGCCGCCCCGTCACTGTAAATACTGGTCAGCGACAAATATCCCGGCAGCTCGCCCGCCTGTCCCACAACCAGGTCCACGCCGCCCGCTGCGCGCACACCGAAGAGAACCACACAGATCAACGCCACCGACATTACAATACTCTGAATCAAGTCCGTCGTACTGGCCGCTGAAAAACCACCCAGCGCCGTATAGGCAACGATCACCACCGCACTGATCAGCATGGCATAAAAATAAGGGATCTGAAACAGGGTGGAAAATAACTTCCCGCATGCCGCAAATCCGGAAGCCGTATAGGGGATAAAGAAAATCACAATAAAAACGGCGGAAACCGCAATCAGAATATTGCTCTTATCCCGATACCTGTTGGCAAAAAAATCCGGAATGGTGATCGCATTGCCCGCGATCACGGAATACCGTCTCAGGCGCTTCGCAACTATCAGCCAGTTAAAATATGTACCCACTGCCAATCCAATGGCCGTCCAGGCTGCATCTGCCACTCCGGTGAGATAAGCAACCCCCGGCAGCCCCATCAAAAGCCAGCTGCTCATATCCGAAGCTTCCGCGCTCATGGCCGTTACCAGCGGCCCCAGCTTTCGTCCGCCAAGATAATAATCCCCCGTTGATCTGTTCTGTTTCATAAAATAGAAGCCTACTGCGACCATTCCCACCAGATAGGCGACAATGATCAAAAAGATGCCCCACGTTCTACCGTCCATTTCTCTTTCCTCGCTTTTTCTTCATTGATGGTCGCAGTCTATTTCTCAGTAATTCCCCGTTCGACACAGTGTCGAGCGGGGAATTACACATACCACCGATACAATAAATACATCATCACACTGATATTTCAGCACTGTACTATTGTAAAGTACGCGCGGCCACCTCGTTGTATTTTACCACGTATCCCATTTATCTGCAAGGTGTAATATCTGTGCTTCGAATTTTGCTTTATCTTTATTTGCCAATCCGCTGCAGCGGCCCACCACGTCAAGCAGCCGCCTTGCAGCCGCCAGGAGACGTTCGAATGCCGCGTCTGCCTTTCTCTGGACAGCTTTCTTTGGCTTCACCGGAATCCGGACACCCTCCGAGATAATCTCATTCGTCAACAGATCGGCTTCTCCACCCGGAAACGGTGCGAACGTCTGACATCCGAAACGTTCCTCCACCACCTGCGCAAATTCTTCCGTCACCTGATCCTCCCCGTGCACGACAAATACACGCTGCGGAGGCGCCTGAAATCCGTCAAGCCATCGCAATAATCCATTTTTGTCTGCATGACCGCTGATCCCTTTTAAAGATTCGATCCGGGCACGCACTTCGATGGGCTCCCCAAACAGACGTACATTCTTCACGCCGTCAATCAGGCTCCGCCCCAATGTGCCTACCGCCTGATACCCTACGAACAGAATCGTACATTCTTCACGCCACAGATTATGCTTCAGATGGTGACGGATTCGTCCCGCATCGCACATACCGGAAGCCGAAATGATCACTTTTGGCTTTTCAATCGTATTAATCATACGGGAATCGTCACTGCTTGTGGAAATCTTCAGACCAGGGAACACCAGCGGGTTAATTCCTGCATTGACCAGGCGCAGCGCCTCCTCTGCAAAACATTCCCGCATATTTTTTGTAAAAGATTTGGTTGCCTCAATGGCCAGAGGACTGTCCAGATATACCTCAAACCCCGTGTACTCCGGCAGCAGATTTTTCTCTTTGATCTCCCGGATAAAATAGAGCAGCTCCTGTGTCCGTCCCACGGCAAAAGAGGGAATCACCACATTTCCTCCCACATCAAACGTCTCTTTGAGGACTTTGGTAAACGCGCCTACATAATCAATCTCACCCGTCGCATGCAGCCGGTTTCCATACGTGGATTCGATCACAACGTAATCCGCTGATTCCGTGAAAGAAGGTTCCTTGATGATGGGCTGACGGAGATTTCCCACATCACCGGAAAATACAATTTTCCTGCTCTCTTCTCCCTCCGTCACCCAGATTTCAATACTGGCGGATCCCAGAAGATGCCCCACATCCGTAAAACGTACTTCTATGCCCTCACATAGCTGTATCTTCGCCCCATATTCACAGGGCCGGAACAATTCCAACGCATCCAGCGCGTCCTGCATCTCATAAACCGGCTCATAAGTCTCATAGCCGGCACGCTTCCCTTTCCGATTCCGCCATTCCGCCTCAAACTCCTGAATATGCGCACTGTCACGCAGCATAATGTTACACAAATCCGCTGTCGCAAACGTGGTAATTACTTCCCCTTTGAATCCGTCCTTTACCAGCTTGGGAAGCATCCCTGAATGATCGATATGTGCATGTGTCAAAAGCACATAATCTACTTCATTCTGCGGAATCGGTAATCCGGGATTCTCATAGAGATCCGGTCCCTGCTCCATCCCGCAATCCACCAGAATATTCTTCCCTGCCGCCTGAAGCCAATGACAGCTTCCGGTCACTTCGTGCGCCGCTCCGATAAACGTAAGCTTCATAATCTTCACCTTGCTTTCTCGAGGGCTTCTGCCCCGTTTCTGTACTTTTCTATGCCTCTTTTGTATCCTGCATCCATTTTGACATCTTCCGGACATGGATGTAATTTCTTACAAATAGTATACCATTCCCGGCAAAGGCCGTAAAGGAATATTTCAGTTTCATTCCTCATATCGGTAACCGTTCAGCCTTTGGCAGAACTGTTACTCATACCGGACCATTTCCCGTTTCAGACGCTGCATGATCTTTTTTTCAAGACGGGAAATATATGACTGTGAAATTCCCAGAAAATCTGCCACCTCTTTCTGCGTTTTTTCTTCTCCTTCCGGATCGTCCAGGCCAAAACGCATGCGGACAATCAGTTTTTCACGGCTGGACAGCTTATTGATCGCTTTCACAAGAAGCCGACGTTCCGCCTCCGTTTCCAGATCCTTGTAGATGGTATCTTCCTCCGTCCCCAAAATATCTGACAGCAGCAATTCATTTCCGTCCCAATCGACATTTAACGGTTCGTCAATCGACACTTCCATCTTTGTTTTATTATTTCGGCGCAGATACATCAAAATCTCATTTTCAATACACCGGGACGCATAGGTGGCCAATTTGATCTTCTTGGACGGATTAAACGTATTGATCGCCTTGATCAGTCCAATCGTTCCAATTGAAATCAAATCCTCCACGCCGACTCCTGTATTGTCGAATTTTTTTGCTATGTATACAACCAGACGCAGATTATGTTCAATCAACTGTTTTTTCGCCTGTTCATCCCTTTCCGTTCCCAGTCCCGCAATCACCTCATATTCTTCCTCCGTTTCCAAAGGGGCCGGAAGCACTTCTGTTCCTCCGATATAATGAATCTCCTTCTGACCGGAAAAGAAAATACTTCGTAAATCCGGTATGATTTTTAATTTAAACTGCTGCGGTACTGCTACTTTCACTACCATTCTTACATCCTCCCGTCCTTTCTCTTCTACTGCCGCATCAGGCTGTCTGGATTTAGAATCATCTGATACTCTTCCCCGTCTGAAATCGCGCCTTCACCGATTCCGATGACCGGGCGCATGACACGGATTCTTTTTTCCTCTCCCGGTAAGCCAAGTTCCATTTCTCTGGCCCGAAAGACCGGCATGATTCCCTCGCCTTTGACCGTACGATACGGAATATACCGAAGCCCGATTTTCTCCCACTCCCCTTTCGATAACGCTTCTTTCTCCTCCCCTTTTTTCAACATCTCTCTGGCAAATCCAGAATCCACAACATGGACCGGCTCCCCCGATACAGGATCCGTCAGTCCGTTTCCTGTATCAATCAATCCCTCCAGCCGAAATACCCCTGTCTGCATATGCAGGGACACTTCACAGATCTGCCTCCGTCTTTCCTGAAAACGCATCAGCCCCCTCCAAATTCCACAGGAAAGATAGTATACTGCCACGGCTGCCGCAAAAAAAAGGCTCCCTGTGCGAATCCAGGGACGCATTGCCTGCAAAATTCCTCCCATCAAAAAAGCAGCTACATATAAAAACAGGAATGCCCGACAGAATTCTTTTTTCTTTTGCACACCCAGCCCAGCCAGAATCATCACCGTATTCACCACGCCATGATACAACAACAGTTTTACTGCTCCCGGCAGCGGAATCGCCACAATCAGGCAGGTCAATCCCGCTCCCACAGCGCCTCCCAAAAAGACTCTTCCGTTTTTCACCGGATATTTCCGTATCCTTTTTACGGACAGCAGTAACAGGGAGTCCATCATAAAATTCATGAAAAATAAGACATCTATGTACAGTTCATAATACATGTACTATCCCTTCCTTTTCTGCTTCCCGCATGTCCCCTGCAGGATGGCAGCCCTGACTTTTTTGATATCTTTCGTCTCAGGATTTCTTCCGCTCCTTTCTCCACGTACAAAAAGTATTATAGGCAGATTTCTCTCAAATCTTTGTCAGATGATGGCGAAACTTTTACAATATGTTTCGACAAAAAAAGAAGCCCCCTTCCACAGACAAAAAATCATCTGTGGAAGGGGGCCCCCTTCTTTCTCATTATTTCTTAAAGAAGTCCGGTATCTTAATGGACTGTTCTCTCACACCGCTGCTGGGGGACATCCTCGGCTGTGTCGGCGGTACTGCCCCGCCTGCCGGACGCACGCTGCCCTGCGGCCTTGTTCCCGCCGTACGAATCGGACGAATCTCACCGTCCATAGGCATTCTGCTCACCATATCCCCTGACGGAAGAATGGATCCCATCTTCTGCTGTCCTTCCAGTCTTGCTTTCAGCTTGGAAGAACTGCCGCCCACATTATGCAGTCCGGTGGCAATCACTGTGATCTTTGCTTCATCCGACTTTGTATCATCATATGTGGCGCCAAAAATAATATTGGCGTTCTCCCCTGCCAGTTCCTGCACAAACTCCGCCGCATCGGAAGCATCCATCAATGTAATATCTCCGGATACATTGATGATCACATGGGAAGCCCCCTGAATGGTGGTCTCAAGCAGCGGACTCGCTACGGCCTGCTTCACTGCCTCCAGCGCCTTATCATCTCCGCGTCCCGCGCCAATCCCAATATGAGCGATTCCCTTATCTTTCATAACCGTCTGCACATCTGCAAAGTCCAGATTAATCAGAGAAGGTACATTGATCAGATCGGTAATGCCCTGAATCCCCTGCTGCAGCACTTCATCCGCTTTCTTCAAAGCTTCCGGCATCGTAGTTCTTCTGTCCACCACTTCCAGTAACTTATCATTGGGAATCACGATCAGCGTGTCCACATTCTCTTTCAGTTTATCGATCCCGGCCAACGCATTCGCCATACGGGTTCTGGACTCAAACCGGAAAGGCTTTGTCACCACACCTACCGTCAGCGCGCCCTGCTCTTTGGCAATCCGTGCAACGACGGGAGTAGCGCCGGTTCCCGTTCCGCCGCCCATCCCACAGGTTACAAAGACCATATCCGCACCTTTCAACGCTGCGGAAACCTCTTCGGAGCTTTCCTCTGCCGCTTTTTCCCCTACTTCCGGCTGTGCCCCCGCGCCCAGTCCCTTGGTCAGCTTTTCCCCAATCTGCATCAGAGTGGGAGCTTTACAAAGCTGCAGTGCCTGTTTATCTGTATTGATTGCGATGAATTCCACACCTGCAATCTGTTCATCGATCATACGGTTCACGGCATTGTTGCCGCCTCCGCCCACACCGACTACAATAATTCGTGCGGCGGCTTCTGATTCGTTGGTTTTAATTTCTAACAAGAGTACTTCCTCCTTTATCATCTCATCAATGCAATCTGCATTTTCTTCCTATTGAACGATATAATCCAATATGTATATAATAAGGTCTTTTCCGCAAATAATCAATAGCTTTTTTATGTATTTTCTGTTTTTTTCTTACATTTTTTCCTGTATACTTTCCTTTCTCATCCTCCTGCAGCCGTGTCCGGTACAAATCGAATGGAACCGTCTGAAACACTGTAATTCTCCAGATGGAGAACCCCCGTCTGCCCTGCATATAATCCATTCATTTTTTCCAGGATCGGAGGAATCTGCGCCAGCTTTTCCGGAAATCCGCCGCTCCCAATCTGTGCCCGTATCCCGTTGAAATGGAGTGTAATTTCCGTCCCCGTGCAGGTAATCTTATCCGGAACCAGTTCCCTTTTTCCCAACAACTCTGTCAACATCCCGATCCCGGAGAACACTTCCTTATCCGTAATCGGAAGCACTTCTCCAAGACGTAGTTTCTCTGTTTCTATCTCCAGCCCTTCCACATAAGGTACCCCTTCTATCACATCCGGCGCCACCAGAGAAGCCACGCCCTTCCGGTCAAAATATAAAGACTGCTCCCGATACTCGATCCTTCCTGCAAATACTTTTTCTTTTACCTGTACCTCCACTTTCCGAGGAGATCTCAACACCACTTTTACCTGCTCCACGGCCGGAGGCAGCTCCGCTTCCTTTTGATTGTACCGCCAGAGTACATAAAGGGAATTTCTGGAATAAGGATCCTGCCGCAGCCACTGCGTCACTTCCTGCTCCGTACAATACTGATTTCCCGAAACAACGATTTGCCGTGTCTCAAACAGAAAAAGCAGCAGGCTTCCTATCGCGCCGATTCCCAAAATTCCGAAAAAGAACCTTGTCACATATCTCCATACAGATTTCCCGTGCTTCTTTTTTTCCCTCTTCCTGTCCGAATCCATCGAGTGTCTCTGCATCCCCTCCTGCGAAAAACGATCCGGGATTCGTCCTCCCCGGCCATTCTGCTCCGTATATCTCCTGCTGCTTCGATCCTCCCTGACATTTCCGTGGTTCTCTGCACCGCGCCGGTTCGCATTGCCTCTTTTCTTCATCCTGTCCTGCCGGTGGGCATTCGTTCTCTGCTCTTCCCTGCCCTGCCGGTATGCATTCGTTCTTAACTCTTCCCTGCCCTGCCGGCCGGTACCTGCACGTCGGTACATATTGCTCTGTTCCACATGAACTTTTCTGTCCTCCGCACCGTGCCTGACTTTTCCTTCCGCTTTCCGTCCCGGATTTCTGCCATCGGAGCCTGCAAGGTTCTGCGGATGCACCGGACGTTCCTTTCCTGCCATGGACGTTCCTCCTAATTGTTTCCTCTGTTCCCGGAATCTGTTCTTTTTATTTTACCAGATTTGACACACTTAGTACAAGCCCCATTTCCAGCAGCAAAAACAGCACCGAGGTTCCCCCGTAACTGATAAACGGCAACGTAATTCCTGTATTCGGAATGGTATTTGTGACAACCGCAATATTTAAAATCACCTGAATCATCATATGTGCCATAGCGCCGGAAGCAATCAATGCTCCCAACAGGTCTTTCGCATGAGTCGCAATTACAAATAAGCGCCAGATCAGAATCAAAAAAAGCAACACAATAAAGCTTGCGCCCACCAATCCCAGCTCTTCACAAATGATGGAAAAGATCATGTCATTCTGCGCTTCCGGCAAAAATCCCAGCTTCTGCACACTTTCCCCCAGACCTCTCCCGAACAGTCCTCCGGAACCGATGGCATACAGACCCTGCAGTGTCTGATATCCCTTTTCATACTGCTCCGGATGTCTCCAAATTGCCAGCCGTTCCAGCCTGTAGCTTTCCAGGGCCAAAAACACACCCATAAATCCGACCGCCGCCACACCCATAAAAATAAACTGCGCATACTTTGGGCTTGCCACAAAAATCAAAACCGCCGCAATTCCCAGAATAATAATTGCCGTACTTAGATTACTGGCGCCCACCAAAGCGACAATCGGCAGCACCGGAATCATTACTTTCAACAAAGTACGTATTTTTCCCATTGTTTTTACATTTCCGGATACCAGGCAGGCCAGAAAGAAAATCAGGGCTACTTTCGCAAATTCTGACGGTTGAAACGAAACAGGGCCCAAAGACAACCATCTTTTGGACCCATTATACTCATCTCCTATCAACATCACCGCAACCGACAGCGCAACCGCCGCCAGATATCCCAAATTTGCCAGCGGCATCCACTTGTGATAATCAATCCCGGCCACCAAAAACATTCCGGCCAGCCCAAGAGCCGTCGCAAACCCCTGCTTTTTCAAATAATAGAACGAATCATGAAATTTCACTTCTCCATTGTATGCACTGGTACTGTATAACAAAATCAATCCGATTCCCACCAAAAGAAGAATCACCGTCAGCATGGTATAATCATATTTCTTTTTTTCCTGTTCCGCCGGAGTGTCCGCTCCTTCGCGAGACCGTCCCCGGCTTCCTGACACACGGTATGCTCCCGCATACTTTGGCATACAAATTCACTCCTTATATCCTGGTTTCATTCTTCTCATCCCTGTCCGCTCTGAGCAAACCGTAATACAAGTTCTTTGAATTTCTCTCCCCGTTCTTCATAATTCTTAAACATCCCCCAGCTTGCGCAGGCCGGAGACAGCAGCACCGCATCTCCCGGCTTTGCAAACTTCACGCAAACTTTCACTGCTTCCTCAAAAGAATCCACCAGAATGGTTTCTTCAAAGCCAAGGCGCTGCGCTGTCGCAGCAATCTTTTCCCTGGTCGCACCGACCAATACCAGCTTTTTCACCTTTCCGTCAAACGCCCGGATCCATTCTTCATAAGAGGAACCTTTGTCATACCCGCCGCCAATCAGAAGTGTGGGGCGATTCATTGCCTGAATTCCCCGGATCGCCGCGTCCGGATTGGTTCCTTTCGAGTCGTTGTAATATGCCACGCCATCGATTTCTTTCACAAATTCAATCCGATGTTCGACACCTTGAAACTCCCGAATCACCTTCCGTATAATCGAAAGCGGAACCCCATAAGCCGCAGCCATAGCCACGGCAGCCATCACATTCTCATAATTATGCGTTCCCAAAAGCTGTAACTCTTCCAGGCGGCAGATCACTTCGGGCCGGACATCCCGATAAATGATCTTTCCGTCTTCCAGATAGATCCCTCTTTCCAGTTTACGCCTGCTGCTGAAATATAGAACCTTCGTTTTTAAATTTTCTCCAAACTTTCTTGTCACCTCATCCTCATAATTGAGCACACAGGTATCTTCCTCCGTCTGGTTCTTCGAAATATTTTCTTTTGCGGCAATATAAGCCTCCATCGTATGATGGCGGTTCAAATGGTCCGGCGTAATGTTCAAAATCGCACTTACTTTCGGACGAAACGTATGTATGGTCTCCAGCTGAAAGCTGCTCATCTCCGCCACAACCACCGATTCCGGTACGGTCTCCGGCGCCGCCTGGGTATAAGGATTTCCAATATTCCCTACCACATATACCGAATCCTTGTATTGTTTCATAATTTCACCCAGCAGCGTGGTAGTCGTGGTCTTTCCGTTGGTCCCGGTAATGGCCAGCACATCTCCCTGTCCATATACATAGGCAAGCTCCACTTCCCCCCAGATTGGAATCTGCATCTCTTCCATTTTTTTCACAATGGGAAGATCCGTCGGCACTCCCGGGCTGATCACCACCAGCTCCAGCGTATCCAGTACCTCTTCCGGAAATGCGCCCAGCACCACCTGAACCCGTCCCGGTTTTTCCCCGGAAGAATCCTCTGATACGTCCGAACTCTCTGCCCCGACGCTTTCCAACATCTCTGCTTTCAGAATTGCCGTATCCAACGCCTCATTCTGGTCATAGAGAATCACCTCTGCGCCTTCTCCAAGCAGCATCCTGCCTGCACCCACTCCGCTGATTCCCGATCCAAACACCAATACCTGCTTTCCGCTGACTTCCATACTCATACCCCCATCAATGCAATCAGGCACAAAACGGCCGTTGTAATGGAAAACACTGCAACCACCCGCGTCTCTGACCATCCACTCAACTCAAAATGATGATGGATCGGCGCCATCTTGAAAAAACGTTTTCCGCCCGTCTTCTTAAAATATGTTACCTGTATGATCACCGAAACCACCTCTGCCACATAAATCAAACCGACGATCACAATAAACAGCGGCATCTGCATCATGTAGGCCGTCCCTGCCACAAAACCACCCAGCGCCAGAGAGCCGGTATCTCCCATAAACACACTGGCCGGATACACATTAAACAGAAGGAATCCCATCAGTGCGCCCACCACGGCACAGGTAATCGGTTCAATGCCGCTTTTGCTTCCGATGGCCACCACGGTAAAAAAAGTAGCCACAAGCACCGTCACGCTGGATGCCAGTCCGTCCAGTCCGTCGGTAAAATTGGTTCCGTTCACGGTCCCGATCACAGCCACAAACAAAAGCGGAACCGCCGCCCAGCCAATATCCCAGTACATTCCCCCGGAAAAGGGGACCAGAAGCGTCAACGGAATCTTTGCAATCCGTACAAGGTAGAATGCAAAAACCGCCGTCACAATGATCTGCAGCGCCATCTTCTGTCCCGGAAATAATCCGTCGGAACGTTTCATCACCACTTTCAGATAGTCGTCCAGAAATCCGATCAGTCCAAACCCCGCGGTCAAAAACAGCACGGGAATAATCTTTGGATATTCTTTTACATACAGCAAAGACGTGATGACCACACTTCCCAGAATGATCACACCGCCCATGGTCGGTGTACCTGCTTTCTTTAAATGGGACTGTACCCCTTCCACACGTTCTGTCTGTCCTACCTTTAGTTTTCTAAGAAAAGGAATCACTACCGGTCCCATGATCAAACTCAATACAAAGGAAATCAATACCGGTATTACTACCTGATTCTCCATATATACACCTCACATCTCTTTTGTTTCATCTGTTACAGTATACCGCATCCTCATTGATTTTTCAATATGAACCATTTCCGCGGCGGCCATTCAAAGATATTATTACTGTTCCGTCTTTTCTCCTACTGCCGTCCGTTCCATCCCCAGATACGGTAATACATTGTCATAAATACTGCGCAGAACCGGCGCCGCAATGGTCCCTCCGTAATAGATTCCCTGTGGATTATGAATTACGACCATCCCGATGATCTGCGGATCGTCCGCCGGAGCAAATCCGATAAAAGAAGAAATATATTTATTGGCGCTGCGGGGCAGCGTCTGGGATGTGGCTGTCTTTCCACCGATCCGGTATCCTTCAATATAAGCATTCTTCCCGGAGCCTTCCGCAACTACACTCTCCAAAAGCATTCGCATCGTAGCGGAAGTTTTCTCCGATACAATCCCGCTTTTCTCTTTATAGGAAAACTGTTTTTTTTCCGTTCCGTCCGTATTCAGAACTGCCATGCCCAGATGAGGGGTGATCCGTCTTCCTCCATTGACCAGGGAGCTGACCGTTGTCAGCATCTGAATTGGCGTGATTTGAAAGGACTGTCCAAACGTCATGGTCGCAAGTTCCACCGTACCAATATCTTCCTTCCGATGCATGATCGTTCCCGCTTCCCCGGGAAGATCTACATTTGTCAGGCTTAACAGCCCGAACTGCTGAAAATATTCATAGAACCGATCGGAACCCAGCCGCAGTCCGATATCAATAAATACAGGATTACAGGAATTCTGTATCCCCTGTACAAAGGTTTCCGCCCCGTGGCCGCCCACTTTATGGCACCGGATTTTCCGATCCTCCACCATCCGGTATCCGGGACAGGAAAATGTATCGGTAAGACTGACCACGCCCTCTTCCAGACAGGCGGAGGAGGTAATGATCTTAAATGTGGACCCCGGCTCATACGTATCATTGATACACCCGTTTCTCCACATCTGATTCAACAGGTCCTGCTTTTCTTCCTCCGTCACATTTCCCACTTCCTCTTGCAGTGTAAAAGGATCGTTCAGATCAAATTCCGGCACATTGACCATGGCAAGGATTTCTCCGTTCTGCGGATTCATCAGAATGACCGAGACGCGGTCCGCCTGCTTTTCTTCCAGCGCTTTTTCCGCCGCCTGCTGGCAGAATGCCTGCATATTATAATCCAGGCTGATCTGCAGCGTGTCCCCTCTCACCGGTTCCACACGGTCCTCCGCCACGCCTTCCAGTTCAATTCCTCTGGCGTCCGTCACCGTCAGAATGGTTCCGTTCTGCCCTTTCAGTTCATCCTCATACTTTACCTCTAACCCGATAATCCCCTGGTTATCTCCACCTGTAAAACCAAGGACCTTTGACGCCACCTCGCCATAAGGATAGAAACGTCTGAAATCTTCGTCCACTTTGACTCCTGCCAGATTATAATCCCGGATGCGGTCCCCCACTTCCTTTTCCACATTGGTCTTTACTTTTTCCATGGAGGATACTTTTTCCACTCTTCTTCGTACTGTCTCCTCGTCCAGTTCCAGCTCTTTTGACAACACGGCGATCACCTGCTGTGGTTCCTGGATCTGGCTATGGATGACGGAAATCGTACAAACCGTCTTATTGGTCGCCAGTACCACACCGTTTCTGTCCACAATTTCCCCACGGGCCGCTTTAATCTCCCGTTCTCTTTCGTGAAGCGCCTCTGCCTTTTTCTGATAATATGCTGCATCAAAAATCATCAGATAAGTCAGTCTTCCAATCAGGCCGAGAATCGTAATAAAAGCCACACCGAATACTACCAGTATTTTTTTCTTATTATATGTCTTATTCTTCATAGAAAAACCTTACAAAAGACATTTTTATAACATATTATCTGTCCTGTAAGGTTATGCCTGTTCCTTCCGGAATGCATAGTTCACTCCGCCGGGATTCCTGTGGCCCAGCTATCCAGATCCGGCGTATACTCCTCGTCCAAATACGGCCCGTCTTCATAAGCATAGGGATCCGCGTAATCCATCCCATAATCCACATATTCTTCGGAGATTGGTTCCGCCACCTCTGGTTCTGCCTGCGCACCGCCGGGATCTGCCGCCTCCGTCATCGAAATACTCAGATAAGGAAACGTCTGTTCCATGATCTTCCGGGACAATTCCAATACATACTGACTTAAGGACTGGTCTGCCACATTGGGCCGGTCAATGACCACATAGAGTACCACTTCCGGATTCTCCAACGGTGCGCAGCCGATAAAGGACAGCAGATACTGTTCATTACCCCGGGGAAGTTTTTCCGCCGTTCCGGTCTTCGCACCGATATCATACCCCGGTACGGCCGCCGGTTTTCCGGTTCCATATTCCATGACGGCGCGCAGATATGGTTTCAATTTTTCGGAAGTTTCCGCGGAAACTGTCTTGCGCAGCATAACCGGATCTTTCGTCTCAATGACTTTCCCATCCTCATCCTGAATCTGTTTTACCACATGCGGTTCATAATAATACCCTCCATTTACCAGAGAGCAGAAAGCCGCCGCCATCTGTGTCATCGTCACATTAAAGCTCTGACCAAACGAGCAGGTCGCCAGATCCACATCCTTCATATTCTCTGCTGTATACAGTAGTTCTCTGGTATAAGCTTCCCCCGGAAGATCTATCCCGGTATATTCTCCAAATCCAAACACATGCTGATACCGGATAAAATTTTCCACTCCGATACTCTCTGCCATGTGCATCAATCCCACATTACAGGAATAGGCAACACAATCCTGCACACTCACCGGGCCGTGTCCGGTCTTTAAATGACAATAAATATCATAGTCTCCCACATGCAGCATCCCGCCGCACATATATCCCTCTTCTCCGGAGAGTGTTCCTGTCTCCAGGCCGGCCGCCACCGTAAAGGGCTTCATCGTGGAACCGGGTTCATAAGCATCGCTGACACAGAAATTTCTCCATACCTGATTCATGGCATCCAGCTTCTGCTCCTCCGTCATCCCGCTCCATGTCTCTTCCGAATACAAAAAAGACAAATCTCTTGGATTGTTCAGGTCAAAATTGGGATAGGATGCTTCCGCCAGAATCTCCCCCGTATTGGGATTCATCATGATAACCGCCGTATGATCGCTTCCCTGTTCTCCCGGACGCACCTCGCCTGCATGTGCCTGATTAAATTCCAGAATGCATTGTTCCACCATACTCTGCAAAGTAACATCGATCGTAGACACCACCGTATTTCCATTCTTTGCCGCTTTTACGGTTCGTTCCAGGGACGCGTCCTCGTTAAAATACCCGTACTCCCGCCCGTCCGTTCCGTTTAATATCTCGTCATAGGCGCTTTCAATTCCGATGATGCCCTCATTTCCGTTTACCGAAAAGCCTACCACATTACTTGCCAGTGTACGGTAAGGATAATTCCGTCTGTAATCTTCCTCCAGCCAGACGCCTTTCACATGCGGATAACGTTTTGTATCCTCCTTCAACGCTTTGAATTCCTGCGCTTTTTCATAACTGATCTCTTTCGCGAGAATTTCATACTGGCTTTCGGGCCGTTCCTGTATCACCTGCCGGATTGTCTCTTCCGCAATTCCAAAACATTCCGTTAGAATCCTTATGGTATCTTCTTCATATTTTTTTTCTTCTGACTGCATCACCAGAACATCCAGGATCACATTATATACACGTTCGCTTGTCGCCATCTTGGTTCCGTTGCAATCCACAATATCCCCGCGCTTATATGGGATCACCCGGCTGTCGTACTGCTGCTGCGCCAGAACAATCTTCGTATATCCGCTTCCCTTTGACGCATTGATATAAGTAATCTTTCCGACCAAAGCAATAAAAGCCAGTATGACCACCATAAAGACCAATACCAGCTTCTCCTGCATTCTCTTTGGAAATTTTTTCGTTAAAAATTCAAATCTATTTCTACGTTTTCTAACTGCCATCTGTCCGTCCTTACTCTGCCGGATTTCCTGACTTCGCCAGAACACCATTCTCCGGAATCCTGTTATACTGCTTCACACTGTCGCCGACGGGGCTTTCATAAGACACCACGCTCCCCTGCGCCGCATAGACCATCCCCAGTTCGTTGACCGCTCTGTCTCTGACAGTATCCAGATTCACGGAATCTTCTGCGGCCTGATAAGCCGCATTGTTTTCTTCCGTCAGCTCCGCAAGCTCCCTTTGCAGCGTCGTAATATTCTCCGATCTGCTGACAGTCTCCGACTGCAGCCTCAAATACAGAAAACACAATACCACGGCGCAGATCGCCGCACCGGCCAGAAATACTGCATACGCCGTATTGATGTGCAAAGCTTTTTTTCGGTTCTTCTGAACCTGACGGCTTGTCGTTTTTTCATGTACCGTTTCCCCTTCCGGCACATATCTGGGCAGAACTTCCGGCTGTCTTACGATATTCCCATATACATACGCCTGTTCTTCCCTACTGCTTTGGTATCTATGATACGTTCTTCTTCCGTAACCTGCATATGCTGCCATAGGCCCTATGCCCCTTTCTTTTTACCGGTTGCTCCCACTCCGGTAAATCTATTTTATATACTCCGACTGTTTTAGAAAAGGCCCCTTACACCTTTCCTCCGCTGCGAACCTCACACCGTTCAAACACCCGCAGCCTGGCACTTTTTGAACGACGGTTCTTCTCCAATTCCTCCTCCCCAGGAAGAACCGGCTTTTTTGTCACCACTTTCCCCTTTGAGATCTTCCCGCAGACACATACAGGAAAATGGCTTGGACAAATACACGGATTTTCCAGTTTCCGAAACGTGCTTTTCACAATCCGGTCCTCTAGTGAATGAAAGGTAATGATACAGATTCTTCCGCCAGGATTCAACAGATCAATCATTGTCTCCAACGTTCCCTGTAACACTTCAAGCTCTCGATTTAACTCAATCCGAAGCGCCTGAAACGTCCGCTTGGACGGGTGCCCGGATGCTTTCCTGATCTTCATCGGAATCGCATGCCGAATCACCTCGTTCAACTGTTCTGTCGTCTCGATCGGCGTCTGCTCTCGTTCCATTACGATATACTTCGCAATATTCTTCGCAAATCTGTCCTCTCCATAATCCCGAATCACACGATATAAATCCGCTTCACTGTAGGAATTGACAATATCTTTTGCCGTCTTATGCCCTCTCTGATCCATACGCATGTCCAACGGCGCATTCAGCCGGTAGGAAAATCCCCGTTCCGGCGTATCCAATTGATAGGAAGACACGCCAAGATCAAGTACAATCCCATCCACTCTCTCAATTCCAATCTCTTCCAGACGCAGTTTCATCTCACAATAATTACTCCGAATCATTGTGACCTTCTCCCCGAAACCGCGCAGACGTTCTCCGGCTGCCGCAATCGCAGCCGCGTCCTGGTCTATTCCAATAAATCTCCCCTGATCATTCAGATGCTCACACACTGCAAAGGCATGTCCTCCTCCTCCCAGTGTGGCATCCACGTAGACACCGTCCGGTTTTATCCTTAGATTGTCCACTGTTTCTTTCAATAACACCGAAGTGTGCTGAAATGCCATTCTATCCTCCCTTTTTGTCTGCCGGAAAACCTCCGGTATCCGTCTTCTTTTTTCTCCCGTATCAGATGCGGATTCCAATGGCTTCCATCCGCTCTGCGATGGCATCCAGGTCTTCCTCACTGACAGCACTTCTTTCTTCCCAAAGTTCCTTATCCCAGATTTCCACACGATCCTGAACTCCCACAAGGACTACGTCCTTTTCAAGATTTGCAGCTTTTCTAAGACTCGGCGGTACAAGCACTCTCCCCTGCTTGTCAAAACTTCCTTCCGAAGCACTTCCGAAAAAATAGCGTTTGAATATTCTGGCATCCTTATTCATTCGTGGTAATGTCTCCAGCTCCGCGACAAACTTACTCCACTCTTCCTGGGAATACACAAACAGACAGCCTTCCAGCCCGTTACAGATCACGAACTTCTCCCCCAGATCATCCCGCAGTCTTGCCGGGATGATCAGCCGGCCCTTTTCGTCTATACTGTGATTAAACTCCCCCAGTAACATCCAGAACTCCTTTTACCATAATGTGGGTTCTGTACTTATCCCCCATTTTCTACCACTTTGCTTCATATACTTACCACTTGCCTCCATTGTACTCCACATTCCAGTCTTTTTCAACCCTTTTTTTGTTTTTTGATCATATCCCGTAGTTATCGCATTTTTGAACCATGACATTGCATTCATGAACACATTTCGCGGCATAGGTATAAAAAAAGGACCTCCGCTTCCGCTTCGGTCCTTTTCCCATATTGACTTATTCCGCAGTCGTGAGTCCATTCAGATATGTGTTCACAGCATCATAATTCACAGAGGCAACTGCCCGCTCCTGATTCGCCGTGTATGTGTCGTACGCAGAATACCCCAGCCAGCCGATTAATGCAAGCCCGGCCAATGTAAGCGCAGACTTTCTCACAATGTTCATCATACGCTGCTTTCTCATATTCTTCTTTCTATTTACCTTTTCCTGCTTATAGCGGTCTACTTTTTCCTGACTCATATCACAAAGCTCCTTCTAATCTCACTTTTTCATCCTGATACAAGTATCTTCTCTGCTTCGGTATCCTCTGTACTCCCACCGTACCATTCACAGACCGATCATCTCATACGAATCTTAGTATACCACATCTTTCTCTAAACCACAACAATAATTCCACCATCATTTGCATACATACTGCTGATTCCGGCTGTATCAATAATAAAGCTGGATTTCACCGCAATCTTCTCCAATAAAGCCTTCTGCACAGCCAACGCACGTTCTTTGCAATTACAATGTGAGATGGCAAGAATCTTTTCCTCTGGTCTTTCGATCCCCGCCGCCACATGTTCTGTCAATTTCGCCAATGCCTTTTTTATCCCTCTCGCCTGCCCCAATTGACAGATCGTCCCTTCCGGTGTTGCGCCCATTACCGGTTTGATATTCAGTGCACCCGCAACCAGAGACTTGATTCCGGTCAGCCTTCCGTTCTTGCGCAGTGTATCCAGATTCTCCAGCACAAAATACGTATTTTGTCCGGCAATGTACTTTTCCACTGTCTCCACTACCTGCTCAAAAGGCATCCCTGCTTCTTCACATTCCTGAATCTTCAATGCAATCAATGTCTCCCCGATGGAGGCCGAGCGGGAATTGAAGATATAAATCTCCTTCTCTCCATATTCTTCTATATAAAGATTCTTCCCAAGTACCGCGCTGTTATAAGAACCGCTCAGTTCCGCCGAAAGCGTAACGACATAGATTCTTTCGGCTTCACAGTGATATCTCCCCATATATTCTTCCGGAGACGGGCAGGAAGATTTCGGACATTCCGCACATTCCGCCACTCTTCGAAGAAAGTCTGCCTGATCAAAAGACGCATCATCTATGATCCTGACACCTCCGACCTCCATACTCAGAGATGCCGTCTCAAAATAACCGCTCTGTTTCATCTCCCCGGTAAGCTCTCCGCAACTGTCCACAATTACTTTATAACTCATCCTTACATCCTCCCGACTCACACAAACAATATCAGAACTTTTACGTGTGTAATAAATTTCTATTTCACATAGTTTTTATTACTACGTTTTAATATATCACACTTTTCTTCAATTGCATAGTTTTTTTTTGAAATTCTGTGAAGCAATCGGTATCAGTAACCGTGATCCAGCTATCCCAGTGCCACGTCCAGAATCATCATTAGAATAAACCCAAGAGCCACTCCGATGGTTGCAAGATTGGTATGCTTTCCGCACTGCGCTTCCGGCACCAGTTCCTCCACCACTACATAAATCATCGCACCGGCCGCAAAAGCTAACAGATAAGGCAAAATTGGCACAATCAGTTGGGTAAGCGCAATCGTAATCAACGCGGCGATGGGTTCCACAATTCCTGACGCCATCCCATATAAAAATGCTTTTTTTCTGGAAACACCGTCTCCCCGGAGCGGCAGAGATATGATTGCCCCCTCCGGAAAATTCTGTACCGCAATCCCGATTGCCAGTACAAACGCGCCGGCCATAGACATCAATGCACTTCCGCTCATCACACCGGCAAAAGTAACTCCCACTGCCATCCCTTCCGGAACATTATGCAGCGTGACCGCAAGCACCAGCATCGTCGTTTTTTTGAAACCATCTTTCATCCCGCCTAATTCTTCATTGATCCAGTACATATGTGGTGTCAGCATATCCAATATCAACAGAAACCCCATCCCGGCCAGAAATCCAACCGTTGCTGGGAACCAGGCAACACAATCCTGTTCTCCCGACATCTCGATTGCCGGGATCAAAAGCGACCAGATTGACGCTGCGATCATTACCCCGGAAGCAAAACCAAGCAGTGCTTTTTGCAGCCGTTCATTCATCTCATTCCGAAGAAAAAATACCATAGCGGCACCCAGTGTCGTCCCCGCAAATGGGATCAGTATGCCGATCAAAACATTCCAGTCCATCTTTCTTTCTCCATTCCTCTTAAAATTTGCTGTTCACGTTATCATATGCAGAAATCCCTGGTTTGCGAGTGGTTCCTTTCGCTAAAGTTGCTTTGGCGGGTGACCGACGATTATCCGGGCAGAACGTAGATCTCCCATCACCAGGCAGCGCAGTGCCTGGTGCGGTGTGAACAGTAATCTAATTTTTCCTATATTTCTGTATTTTTATCCTTTTTTTAGTTGTCCATGGCATTGCTTTCGTGTATAATAGATACAAGAGAATTTGAGCCATGATACTCAAAAATTTTTACATAAAGGAGAGATTCGCCATGGTAAATTTAATAACAGGCCCCAGAGGGAGCGGAAAGACACAACAGATGATTGAACTTGCAAACGAAAAGGTTAAGACCTCCAACGGCAACGTTGTCCTGATCAAAAAAAGCCGCCGGGATACATACAGTGTCAATTTTAATATCCGTGCCATCTGCATGGCCGACTACTGCGATATCACAACATTAGAAGAACTGATCGGATTTTTATACGGTATGGTAGCCGGAAACCATGATATTGAGACAATCTTTATTGATGGTGTTTTAAAACAGGCTGATATTACCCTTGACAATATTTCTGTATTTATGCAGAAGATCAATAAGATTTCCAAGGAAAATAACATCGAATTTTACATCAGCGTCAGCGCAGAAAAAGAAAAAATTCCGGATATTGAAAATCCGGATTATAAAGTAATCTGCTAAAATGAAGAAGCCGTTGCTCCATAGAGTTCTCACCCTCTATCTTGCAACGGCTCCTTCGTTTTCCGATATTTCTCAGGAATCTTCTTCCATCCCTTCTGTACTTTCTTCTTCTGTACTCTCTTCCTCCGTATCCTCATCCTCCCTCTCAACAGGAGACGTTTTCGTTTTTCCATTCAGAGAAAGTACCGTATTCGTTTCCTCTCCCACTTTGTACTCTATGGTCACTTCATCCCCGATCTCATAGCGGATAATCCCAATATAATCTGTTACCGGAATATCAAAAATCGCATCCGTCCCTTCCAGCATGATAAAATAGTGGGAATTTCCATCCACAACTCCCTGCGCAATTTTACGAATCGGAGCGGTTATTTTTTCCACCTGGCGGGTATCCGCATCCACGACTTTAATGCCATTTTCATACATCAGACTGGTATAGGACTCCTCACAGGAACTCACCGTATCCCCGATGGCAACAATCTGATACTTCTGTACATTCACCATGGCATACTTTTTTACCAGTCCGGCATCATCTTTTAGCGCAATGAAATACGTCGGCTCCCCGGAAATATTCAGCAGCAGAGGGAAGGTCGCCACATATTTCAAATTCTGTACCTGGCCCTCGGCAGAAGACATCGCCGAAGTTTCCGTTGCGCCCTCAATTGCATAAAATTTTGTTTCCATCGTCCTCTGATTCATCAGTACAAATCCCACGTTAGACTGATCCCCGCTGACGGAAGTTACACCTGTATACACCCATACATCGTCATCCACTGCCAGATAATTATATCCGTTGGTCGTAATCAGACAGTCTTTCTGCCCCAGAACACTGTTGAAATATCCGTGCTTCAACGTTCCATAATAATCATACAATTCCACCAGCAGATCCGCCGAATAGGCCCTGTCAATCCATTGCGGCACGTCCTCAATCGCATAATCCTGTGTCTCCCCTGTCACCGCGTTACACAAAACAACCCGTCCCACGGTCACACCGCCGAACAGACCAATATTATATTTGCGCACCGGGCAGATCCAGTAAGGAACCCCTTCCTCATCAATCTCAAAACTCAGTTCATTAAAAATATAAGTGGGATACCGAAAGCGTAAATGCCGGTATATATTCCGGTTAAAATGATCACTTGTGGTATACTTCATTCCCTCACTCAGTTTGACAAGTTCTGTATTCTGTGTTGCCATGTCAATGCGGACATACGCCGGAATCCCGTCGCTTTGATTGGTAAACCACTTGATCAGACTGGCATACCGCAGCGGAGATACCCGTACCGGCTGATCCTGATAATTAATCTGGCTATACAGATCATCCACCTCAAACTGAGAAACCATGTCCACCATACTGCCCATTTTCCGATTTCCCAGAATCTGGGCCGAATCACGATCCAAAAGCGGAATCTGATCGAAAGAAAGTTCTTCGATATCCTTGGTAAATTCTCCCTCCTTCACTTCCAGAAGCTGCTGATACTTCCTGGCATTTACGATGGGAGAGGAAAGAAGGGAACCAATCAGGTAACTTCCCACCAACAGTACCAGTACTCCCCCGATCAATTTAAATCCTTTCAGTTCCTTCCATTCATGACGGGCAGGCTTTTTCTTTTTCAGATAAAAAAGTGCCGCCAGAATGACCACCAGAATCAAAAACATCCACAAGTCCGAGGAATGCAGATTTAGTGCAGGCAGCGCAACATAATAATAAACCGCTGCAAGAACCAGTACCGCAAGAATCGCAATTCCTTTCCATTTTCTTTTTTTCATACTTCATCCTTTCTTCCGTCCCCTTTTGTAAGGGACTTTTCATCAAATCTTTCTGCCGCCGCCTGCCTTCGCTGCCTTCGTCTCCTGAGCCCTTTTCTTTCGCGGCCAGAAACCCGCTATTGGCAGCTTTTCCGCATACTGCGCTTATCGAACTGCGAATGTTCCATAAGCATAGAACCTTAAAATTTTCTTCTCCACAATTCCGGTGATACCAGAAGCAGATATGGCATAATCTCCAGACGTCCTACTAACATATCCATGCAGAATACGACTTTGGACAGCACGGAAAACTGCGCGAAATTATTTACCGGGCCTACCTGAGAAATACCGGGCCCCACATTATTTAATGTTGTCAGCACCGCGCTGAAATTCGTCGCAAAATCAAAATTGTTCAACGACACCACCAGAATGGATCCGATTAATACTAAAATGTAACAAATAAAATAAATATATACGCCATGCATCGTGTCTGCCCCTACTTTTTTTCCATTCACCTTTACAAGCGTCACCGCTTTCGGGTGCAGCATCCGCATCACTTCCTGACGAATACTTTTCAATAAAATCAACAATCTGGAAACTTTCATTCCACCCCCGGTCGAACCGGCACAGGCGCCAATCACCATCAACGTTAGCAAAATCATCTTACTAAGTTCCGGCCATAGATCGTAATTGGCCGTACAGAATCCGGTCGTTGTAATAATTGCCGCCACCTGGAAGGAAGCATAGCGAAATGCATGCAAAATATTTCCATAAAGATGCAGGATGTCCACACTGATCAACACCGCTGCTCCGATAATAATTCCCAGATAAACCCGAAGTTCCTCGTTCTTCAAAGTATCCCGCCAATTCTTTAAGCGAAGTAAGAAGTACAGATTAAAATTCACTCCGAACAGAATCATAAATACCGTAATCACACCGTCAATGTAGGCGCTGTCATAATACGCCACACTTGCATTCCGGTTCGAAAATCCCCCTGTTCCGGCTGTACTGAATGCATGCAGCAGAGCATCGTAAAAGTTCATCCCCCCTAGCAACAACAGAATCACTTCCACCACCGTTAGGACAAAATACATCAAATATAAAATCCGGGCCGTACTTCTCGCACGGGGCACCAGTTTATCCGCCTCCGGTCCCGGTACCTCCGCCCGCATCAGATGCATGGAATTCTCGTCATCCAGAGACGTCAGCATCATGACAAACATCAGCACACCCATGCCGCCGATCCAATGTGTAAAGCTCCGCCAGAAAGAAATCCCCTTCGGCAGCGCCTCAATCTCTGTTAAAATGGTAGAACCTGTGGTAGTAAATCCGGACACCGTCTCAAAAAAGGCGTCCAGATAACTGGGAATGCTCCCTGACCAGAAAAAAGGAAGTGCGCCGAACAGCGACCACAAAATCCACGCGGAACCTACAATAATCATTCCCTCTTTTGCATAGATCATCTGATCCTTCGGTTTTTTTCTTCCCGCCAGTATATAAATCCCGATCAACACCGCGCTTACCGGCAGAAAATACCATCCGCTCTGTTCCCCGTAGAGCAACGCCACAAATGCCGGCACCAAAAGGAGAAGTCCTTCCACACCCAGCATTTTCCCTATGATATAGATTGTCATTCTTGTATTCATATTCTACGCCTCTGCCCTATATCAAAATATCCTCGATATCCTGAATCTGCCTCTCCATCGTCACAACGATCACATTATCCCCGACCTGAATGCTGTCATCCCCGTTGGGTATGATAATCCTGCGTCCTCTTGCAATACATGCAATCAGGTTGTTTGATTTCAATGACAATTTCTTCAGCGGAATATCCGTATACGCTGTCGGCGCATTTACAATGAACTCCAACGCTTCCACTTTTCCGTCAATCAACTGATACATCGTCTCTACATTCACACTGCCCTGGGAATTCCGCCTCGCACGTACATAGCTGAGAATTGCATCTGCAGTAACCGTTTTCGCGGATACGACACTGTCCAGCCCGAGTTCCTCAATCATCTTTGCTCTGCGGTCTTCATTGACTTTCAAAATAATCTTGGATACCCCCTGCTTTTTCGCAAACAGAGACATAATAATATTTTCCTCGTCCATCCCGGTCAAAGAGACAAATGCATCTGCTTCCTGCAAGCCTTCCTCCAGCAGCAGATCATGGTTTGACGCATCCCCGTGAATAATGGTCGCTTTCGGAAGATTCTCACACAATCCCTCACACTTTTCCCGGTTGATTTCGATAATTTTAATCTGCATCCCTAAATTGGACAACTGCATTCCCAGATAATAGCTCACCCGGCCGCCGCCACAGATCAGCACCCTTTTAATCTTTGACTTTCGATACCCAAACTGCTTAAAAAAACTGCGGATTTCTTTGTGGGATGCGGCAATGTGCAGTCTGTCGCCCGCTTTCATTACAAATTCTCCATCCGGAATCACCACATCCTCCCCGCGCTCCACCGCGCAGACCAGCATCTTCACCTGAAACCGATTATACATCTCGGCAAGAGACATTTCCTTTAAACCACTCTGCTCCGTAATCCAGAACTCAATGAGTTCCACCCGGCCCTTTACAAATGTTTCAATCTTACTTGCATCCGGAAACAGCATCTGACGGGCAATCTCCTGCCCCATCGTCAGTTCCGGGTTCACTGCCATACTCAGGTGCATGTCCTCTTTCAAAAAATCAATCTGCTGATAGTAAATCGGGTTCCGTACCCTGGCAATGGTATGCCGCGCACCGATCCGTCTGGCAATCAGACAACTTAACATATTACATTCATCCGTGGACGTACATGCGATCAACAGTTCCGCATCCTGTACGCCTGCACTTTTCTGTACCTCCACACTTCCCCCGTCTCCATGCACGCAAAAAATGTCCATGTGATTCATTGCATCCCGAAGTTTTCCTTCATTACTGTCAATCATTACCACATCATATTCTTCCGCGGAAAGTTGTTTCGCCAGCTTATAGCCTACCTTTCCGTCCCCGATGATCACGATTTTCATGTCATAAAACCTCTTCTTCCCCAAATTCTCTATTCGGATAATACCGAAACAAAAGAGCAATTTTTCTTTTAGGCTGTTTTCTATATAGCAGAGCAATTATAGCACTTTTATCCAAAAAGTACAACGCCTATTCCTGGAACAATCGGCTTCTTCCGATTTTACTGCAAAACACCGCAGAAAATGCCTACACTTCAAATTGAAATGTAGGCATCGCCTGCATTAAATTTTAAACATTTTACCTGCCTGTTTGACCGAAAGCATATCATTTTTTGTTCTTTTCTATTTTATCCTTTATTCCTGAAATACTCCTGTTTCCATCCTTGATGCCCGGGAATAAGAAATAACCGCCTCATTCTTTTTCATGAACAGCAGCCCAAAGGAACCCGGACCGCAGTTACTTGAAATTGCAGAGGATGCTTTTTGTAAATAAACCCTCTCAAAAGGACAGTATTGCTTCACCAGCTTCTGTATATAAAGAAGGCTTTTCTCATCCATCCCACAATAAGTAATAAACAGAATACGCCGGTCAATATTTTTCGCATCCAAAAGTGCCTTTCTCACATAACTCTTTATCACATGCGCAAAATCACCGATCTCCGCACCGCCGACTACCATTTTGCTTTTTCGAAGCACAAGAACCGGATGCAGAAGAAGGGAGTCACAGAGAACCTGTATCCGTTTCGGTATTCTTCCCGCACGACACATCATATTGGTGCTGTTGATGATAAAAGCCGACGAAATGTAACGCCTCAACTGTCCCAGCGCTTCCACAATTTCCGCTTTTGTCGCATGATGTTCTGCCATATAGGCGGCATACAGGACAGAAAGTCCCATACTGCTTGACAGATGTCCCGAATCAATCACCGTCACATTCTCAAAAGATTTTGCCGCCTCCACCGCATGATGATATCCCTGGCTTACATTCTTTGCCATGGTAATATGTATCACATTCTGTGCTTCCGTCAGCCTATCCGCAAAAAATCTTTCGTAATCTTCCACATCCGGGGGCTGGGATTCACCGCTTTTCCCTTCCGCTATGTAGAATAAAAGCTCATCTGCTTTCAACTCCACTTCATCCAAAAAGCGTCCCTGATCTGTGCAGACGTAATAGGGACATACGGAGATTCCAAATTCCTTCTTTAAAGACTCCGGAAGATCGCATACACTATCCGTTGTAACCAGAACCAACTGTCTCTGTGTCTGTTCAAAAATCAGAACCTCTTTTCCAATCTCAGACTGTCTGGCTTCCTCGCTCAGCTTTACCAGCTCCTTGGGAAGAATACTCAGGACGGTTGCTTCCAGAAGCGCTCCACTTACCGGCTTTGCCAGATAGCCGCTAAAGCCTTCTTTCCGATAAAGAAGCTGGTTATCACTCCCCGCATTGGCAGTCAATGCAATCACCGGCACATCCTGACACAAACCGCCCGGCTGCGTACGAAGCGCATGGAGACACTCTATTCCGTCCATCTCCGGCATCAAATGATCCATCAGAATTCCATCATAATGTTGAACCTGTGTCAGTTTCAGACAATCGCTCCCGCTTAAAACAGTCTCGATCTGAATTTTTGTATCCGCAAGAAGTTTCCGTGTAACCATCAGGTTCATTTCGTTGTCATCCACCACAAGCAAATGCGCTTCCGGTGCCTCAAAACTCTGCCTGTACTGCTTCTCATCATGATTCTTCACCCGGGAATCCAATGTAAATGTTCCCAGCTCTCTTTCATCTACAATGTCCTGTTCCAGTGTAACAATAAACTTAGATCCCTTCGTATAAACACTGTTGACACTGATTTCCCCGCCCATCAGCTCTACAAGCTGACGGACAATACTCAGTCCCAGTCCTGTACCTTCAATATGACGATTTCTTTCTTCATCTACCCTGCGAAACGCATTAAAAAGGTACGGAATATTTTCCTTTTTTACCCCCTGTCCTGTATCCTCCACAGAATACCAGACACGCACCCTGTTTAGCCCCAGCCGTTCACATCGTGCGGAAAGGGTAACCGACCCCTTATCCGTATATTTTACGGCATTATTCAGAAGATTGATCAAAACCTGCTTGATGCGCACCTCATCGCCGCAGAGCATACTTGGAATGGAGGAATCCACTTGCAGCCGAAACTCGATTCCTTTCTCCTTCGCCTTAATCCATATCATATTGACAATCTCGGAAAAAAGCTTCCCTGTCTCATAAGATACATTGATAATCTCCATCTTTCCGGATTTGATTTTGGACAGATCGAGAATATCATTGATCAACGTAAGCAGCATCTTACTGGCGCCCTGAATGTTCCTCGCATTTTCGGCAACTTCCTCCGAGATATTCCCCCGCAGAGTAATCTCATTCAATCCGATGATCGTATTAATCGGCGTGCGAATCTCATGGCTCATACTGGTAAAAAAATAATTTTCCGCCTGATTCAGCTCTTCTATTTCTTTTTTCTGCTGTATGGAAAGTTCATTCTCCTCCTCATACAAACTGTTCTGAAAAAGCAGTAACACACTGGTCAATACTCCTGTCAGAATCACACAGCGCACAGAGTCAAAATGAGCCTGCGCCGCGGTATTCTGCACGACAAGTGCCGGATAATAATAAGCAATATAATAGCAGGCGATTGTCTCCACCATGCAAAACAGAAAAAATATGCCTTTCCGTTTTCCTTCCAGCGCAATACTTATATAAATAAAACAAAGTACAAACCACTCGGGCGCGCCCCCGTATGCTCCACCCGCCGAAAAAAAACTGATCGGAAAAAGCAGGAGAAGAAGTATCACAATCGCTGTCGCTCCCGCATTGATGCGATCCTTTTTTATACTTACTTTCAGTACAACCACCATATAGATAAGACTGAACAGCAATACATACAAATTAAATGCATACCTGCTCATAAGCAGTATGAAAATCAACGCAATCATGCTGATGCCTGTGACCAGACGAAACATGCGTTCCCGCAGACTAAGCCTGTGGTCGAATGCTTTATCAAACCATTTTTTTAACACCCTTCATTTACCTCCTAATAACATGGATGCCGCCAACGCAATCTTGCTGAATCCCTTTTTGATATACTAGAAACCAGCAATGCTTTCGCACACTTCTTCATACATACGAAGTAACGTCGGATGATGCTCTCTGATAAAATCCACGTCTCCCCTCTTTCCCGCCATCTCCAGTGTTTTTGCATACTCTGAGAGCCGTTCTGCACCAATTGTCAGCGATGTACTTTTTAATGCGTGAACCTTGACTGCATAATCCGTCCAGTTGCCCGCCTCGTAAAGAGCGATGATCTCCTTTTTCTTTTCTTCGCTCTGATCACAAAACATCTGCAGCATCTCCAGATAAAATTCCTCTTCCCCACTGCAATAAGCCAGTCCCATCTCTCTATTAATACCTGCTTTTGCAAACAGATCGTCAGGTTCCTCTTTTACAGGTACATCTCCACATTCTGTTTTTATAGGTACATCTTCAGACTCTGCTTTTGCCTCGCCAGTCGAAACTTCCGCATGATTCTGTATGCACTGTTTCGGCAGCATACGGCGTAAAGCTCTCTCCAGAACAGAACGTTCGATCGGCTTCGGGATAAATTCTGTAAACCCTTCATTTTTGAACATCTCTCTGGCACCGCTGATTGTATTTGCCGTCAACGCAACAATCGGAATCTCCTGATAAATTCCATTTTCAATCTCACGTATACAGCGTAATGTCTCCACACCATCAAATCCAGGCATCATATGATCCAGAAACACAATATCATAGACGGTATTTCTACACCATTGTACGGCCGCTCTTCCACTTAAACAAGTATCCACCTGTATCCCATAACTGCCCAGAACACCTTTTGCCACTACAAGATTCATCTCTTCATCATCAACAACAAGTACCCGTACTCCGTTACAGTAAAACGGCCTGTGGCCGGAATCCTGAACCTCTTCAAATCCATCCCCCTGTGCCACACCCCTTAATAGATTTACAACAGAAAGAGCAAAAAACGGTTTTCGCAGCACAAGAAGTTTGCTCTCTTTATCCACAACAAACTTTTTATCTGCAATGACTACCACCGGCATACTCTCTGCCAATTCTTTATAATAGGAACTGTTCTCCTCATATTCCGTCTGTGCAATAAATACATGTGTCATCTTATGCTCTTTGAGCAACTTCAAAAGCCCTTCAAAATTATGAGCCTGATATCCCTCAATACCAAGCCCTTCCACCATATGAAGGATCATATTGTCATAATACATTCTTATTTCATCACAAGTGTATTTCTCCGGTCTGAAATAACACGCGATGCAGACCTTCTCCACATCTACAATTTGGATCCCCGGTGCCGGATCTTTCACTTCCTGCGGAATCGTAATGTGTGCCTCCAACCCATGCTGCCCTTCACTTTCAAAATGAACAAAACCTCCCATGGCATGAAGAAGGCCCCTGGCAATGGGAATCCCCAGACCCAGTCCCCCTGCAAAGCGGCTGCTTCCGGAATCTGCCTGATAAAATTCATCATACATCTGTGTAAGCTGAGAAGTTGTCATACCGATCCCCGTATCATAGATATCGATGAGTAGATTGATCCCATACTCTTCCTTCCGAAATCCGACATGGACATAGATTCCCCCCTCTTCTGTAAACTTAAGGGAATTTTCCAAAAGAATTTTAAGTACATGGGAGATTTTTTCTGCATCGCCTATCAGCACTGCCGGTACCTGCGGTTCCACATCAAACACTATCTCCAGTTCCCCTCTGCTGCTCTGCATTGCAGTCATGGTAATCACATCATTGACCACCGAGGTCAACATATATTCTTCCTTTATCGCAGTCAAGGTACCTTCTACAATCTCCGTATAATCCAGCATATTATTAATCTGGCTTGACAGGCGCTTCCCTGCCATCTGTATCGACTGCATGTCTTCCCTGATCTCCGGAGAAAGCTCTTTTCCAAGCGCCACCTCACTGATCCCAATTACCATGTTGATCGGAGTCCGAAGTTCATGGGAAACATTGGACAAAAACTCGGCATTCTGTCGCCCTGCTTCCTCCAACTCTGAAAGTGTATTTTCGTGCCGTCTCCTTGCCGCCTTTCTCCTGTCAAGCCGATATCTTGCAATCAAAAATGCTCCCACCGTCACTGCCGCACCCAGTACCAAACGTACCAATTCCCGGACACCCATTCCGGAAGTAATCGTATGAAGAACCAAAAAATGATAAAAAAGTGCCAGAATGTACAGACCGACTGTTATATACAGCAACCTTTTCCTATCCCGCAAAGAAAAAATAAGAAGCAGGATACATGCCAGAACAGGTATCTCAAAAAGTACCTCCCTATGCACTCCAAAGAAAAAAAATTCAATCAGTACCAATCCTGCACACAGATTTTCATACAGTAAGCCAACTCCCTCGACTCTGATGTGAACCCACCAGAGAATCATGCATCCGATGACAATCAACGGGACAATCCACAGCTCCCATGACAGGGCCGCCGTAACCAGGATCAGCATCGCACTGAACGTACTGGCAACAACTGCCAAAAGCAGATATATACTTGTCTGCTCATGTTCTCTCATTTCTTCTCAAACTCCTTTTCAATCCGCTCCAGCAAATCCTGTGGGAGAAATGGCTTTTTCAGATAATTGACTGCTCCCAGCCTGATTGCACTCATCACGTCATCCTCATATCCTGATGCGGTCAGGAATATTACAGGAATCTCATCGTATTTTCCTTTCATCTGTTCAAAGGTCTCGATTCCATTCATTCCAGGCATCTCAATATCCAGAAGAACCAAATCTATGGACTCATTCTCCAGCTTTTGAAGTGCCTTTTCTCCCGATTCCGCAAGGATCACATCATACTGCTTCTCCAGTATAATCTTGGTTCTCCTTAAATTCATTGCATCATCATCTACCACTAAAATACGTTTTTGCATATACTGTTCCCTCCGTTCTCTCCTCTTTTTATCTCTTCTCAGATATAGAATGCTTTTCTACTTTTCGATCCCTGTATGCATTCAGAACTTCCTTTGCATCTTTTAAAATCTCATCCAGGGATATTTCATTGTACCTTTCATTTATCTCTACAATTCCATAACTGAAACTGCATTGATATTTTCCATAGAATTCTTCTTCAAACTCCCGTAAGATTTCGGCCAGTTTCCTGTTCATCAGTTCTGCCATATTACCGGTAAGGACAACACAGAATTCATCTCCGCCAATCCGTGCAAACGTGTCTCCACCTCGGAAATTTTTCCGGACAATTTCTACAACATTCTGAATATAGTCGTCCCCTGCCTGATGCCCCAACACTTCATTCACCTCTTCCAGACCATCCAGTTTCAGGTAACAAAGCGTTGCCTCCAGCTCTTCACACAAAACAATCTCCATATATTCTTCAAAGAAGGAACGATTCTTAATGCCTGTCAGCGGATCCCGGTTTTCCTTGCTGGTAAGATTTCGAACATTCCGCTTCTCGTCCGTAATATCAACCACCACATGCACATAAGAGGAATGTTCTTTCCACTCCATCTGGAAAGAAGTGACACGGTACGCGGTATCAAGCTCACCTTCCATCTCCCATACCTTATACTGTTCATTGCTGTCCCATTTTAAAAGTTCGGTCTGAAAAGAGAGGCGCCGTTTGCAGGTTTCGCAAAAAGATTTATCCATAATTCCTACCTGCTTTTTCTTATTACAGTATATAATTTCCCTGCTGTCTTTATCTACAACAAGAAGCCATTCCTTTCGCTTACTCAGCATCTCTACCAAAAGCTCATTGTAGCCTTCAATCATCTCTGCACGACGTTCTGCTTTTACCGCTTCTTCCTGCAATTTTGCTTCTCTTTCCTTTAACTGTCTCGTCATTTCATTAAATGCAACAGAAAATTCCCCCAGATAAGCTACATGCTGGGAATAGTCCCCCTTTGCCACCTGCTGCGCCTGCCAGGTAAGATGATTCAGATTTGCATGAAGATTTTTCAAATTTTCGCAGAGAAAATTATATTCCTCCGGAAACTCCACAGAAAGATTTCCTTTTGAAAGTTCTGCCGAATAGGAGACCAATTCCCTCACTGCCGTCTCCAGATACTGAAGTCCGCGTCCCAGATCCTTATATGGTTCGCTCAACGCATCTACTTCAAAATGCTCAATCCAGGAATCATAAAGAATCCCTCTTAAGTATTCAAATAACAGTTCACAATTCTTATTCGTCTCCATTTTACGTGTCCGTCCCCCTTACTTATTCCTTTCTGTCTGCCCGGAACCGGCATACTCTGTCACCGGTAGCCCAGCAGTTTACCTCTGTCGCGGTATAACTTTTTCCTGTATAGGAAGTGAGAATCCCGGACAAAAATCCCTCATCATAATTACAAACTGTCTCTCCCAGGAGGGGAAGTCCGGAACAATCGGCATCCTCAGACATCGTAAGGATGGCTTCCCCTGTGTCCTCCTCAAACTTCTCTATCCGAAGCACACCTATTTTAAACTCTTCCAAACGTTTCTGAAGTAACGCCATAAACTCTGACAATTCCAGAGACGAATCCAGATATTTCTGTGCAAAATATACGCCCGCCCGGTACCCTGCATCTCGAAAAATACGGATCTGTTCCTCTTTTCCGAACCGTTCTGTCAATTCCTCACGAAGCGAATACTCCAAAAGTCTGTACACAGCAACCGGAAGTTCTGCCCCCAGATTTTCCCTTCCTTTTTCCTGTATCTGCATATAATCTGCAAGCCGATACTCCTTTCTGTCCCTCAAAAAAACATTTTCCTCCAATGAAAAACCCTCACTTTACTATTTTTTATCGTATGGGCTTAGACGCATGAAATATTCCCTCAAATTCATGCTTCCATACTCAGCTTTTTTCATTATAACGGATTTTTCTCTGTTTGCCAATCACCGAAATAACAAAATCAGAAAGTCTATGCAAATCCCCCGCCACCGGCAGTTTGTCCGCATACGATGTGATAAAAAAAGAAAGCCTGCCCAAAGGCAGACTTTCCGGTTTTTCTCTTCTATTCTGCTGCAGCTCTGGCTGCAATCTCTTTTTCCTGTACATCGGACGGCGCCTGCTCATATCTTGCAAAGGTATAAGCGTAGGTTCCTCTTCCACCTGTCATGGAACGAAGAATGGTGCAATATCCAAACAACCCCGTCATCGGAATATCCGCTTCAATAACCTGCTTTCCTCCGGCAATCGGATTCATGCCAAGTACCCGGCCACGTCTTTTGTTCAGATCACCCATTACATCTCCGGTATAACTGTCCGGAACCGTTACTTTCAGAGAAACAATGGGTTCTAGAAGTACCGGATGCGCTTCCATGAAGCCCTTCTTAAATGCCTGAATGGTGGCCGTCTTAAATGCCATCTCCGAGGAATCTACCGGATGATAGGAACCGTCATACAGCGTCGCCTTCACACCCACAACCGGATAACCTGCAAGAGGTCCTTTCAGAACGGAATCCTGCAGCCCTTTTTCCACCGCCGGGAAATAATTCTTCGGTACGGCGCCTCCAACCACTACTTCCTCAAATACATAGGGTACTTCCAGATCTCCGGACGGTTCAAACCGCATCTTTACGTGCCCATACTGTCCATGTCCACCGGACTGCTTCTTATACTTGGTGTCCACGTCCGAATTCTTGCGGATGGTCTCCCGAAACGCTACTTTTGGTGTCTCCAGAAGGATTTCCACCTTATACCTTGCTGCCAGTTTGCTGGCTGTGATCTCCAGATGCTGGTCTCCCATACCATACAGCAGCGACTGCCGGTTCTCGCTGTCCACTACGGCTTTCAAAGTCACATCCTCCGCCATCATCCGTGCCAGCGCCTGTGCCACCTTATCTTCCTCCCCTTTATTCTTTACGCGGTACCGCATATATGTATAGGGAACGGAATATTCCGTCTTCGTATAGAGAACCTGCGTAGCCTTGGTGGAAAGTGTATCTCCGGTCTTCGTACTGGTCAGCTTCGCAATCGCTCCGATATCTCCGGCAAACAGTTCACTGACTTCCGTCGGTTTATTCCCGCACATTACATACAGCTTGCCCGGCTTTTCTTCGGATTCACTTCCCGCATTATACAGGACATCCTCTCCTTTGAGCACGCCGGAACATACTTTAATGAACGAATATTTCCCGATGAACGGATCCACCATCGTCTTAAACACGTATGCTGTCTTTGCCTTGGAAAAATCATAATTCGCTTCAAAAATATCGTTCGTCGTCCGATTGATTCCCGCACAGCTTCTCTTATCCGGACTGGGGAAGAAACGTACAATATCCGAAAGCAGATTCGCCGCGCCCTGCGCCTGCACATTGGATCCCATGGCCACGGGAACGATGGAACCGTCCATCACTTCCGTACGCATTGCCGCACGGATCTCTTCCACAGAAAATTCCTCGCCGCCGAAATACCGCTCCATGAACTCTTCGCTGGTTTCTGCCACCGCTTCCATCAGAGAATCCCGCAGCGTCTCCAGATTCGCCATACAATATTCCGGGATCTCACATTCTTCTCTCTGTCCGATGCCGGTATATCTTCTTCCCGCATTCTTGATAATATTAATATATCCTACCAGCTTTTCATTCTCCCGGATCGGCTGAAAATGAGGTGCAATCTTCTTGCCGTACTTTTCCGTCAAATCTTCCACTACCTGACGGAAACTGGCATCGTCCACATCCATCTCCGTCACGTAGATCATACGCGGCAGATTATACTTGTCGCACAGCTCCCACGCCTTTTCTGTTCCCACCTGGACTCCGGCTTTTCCGGACACCACGATGACGGCGGCATCGGCAGCGCTGACTGCCTCTTCCACTTCCCCGACAAAATCAAAATATCCCGGTGTATCCAGTATATTAATCTTCGCCTTTTCCCATTCGATCGGTACAATGCTTGTGCTGATCGAAAATCCACGCTTCTGTTCTTCCTTATCAAAATCACTTGTCGTATTGGACTCTGCAACTTTGCCCATACGGTTTGATGCTCCAGATACATATAACATTGCTTCCACAAGACTTGTCTTCCCACTGCCTCCGTGTCCAAGCAATACTACATTTCTAATCTCATCTGTTCTGTAAACCTTCATGCTGCTGCCTCCTTGCGTCATTTTTTACGTGCACTTTAGGATTCTGACCTCGCAGTACACACCATGTTCATATTGTACTAAATTTCTACATTTATTACAACTCTTTTATAAATATTTCACAACTTTTCTGCGATCATTCTATGGTATTTGTCTCTGTTGAATCATGTCCTCACGAAATACGCCAGACTGCGCATTCCTGAGCCGTGAAAAGTATTATCTGTCTCTTACAGAGGGAACCCGACACAGGTTTCCACTTGCAGCAGACCGTTTAAAATGCTAAAATGTCTGTATTGCAAAAGCAGAAAGGATTTTGAACTATGTCTGAAAAGAAAATCGGATTCATAGGACTGGGACTGATCGGCGGCTCCATCGCAAAAGCAATCCGGCAATATTATCCTGCCTGGAAGATCCTGGCCTTTGATAAAAATAAAGAAACGCTGGCGCTGGCCGTACAGGAAGGAACTATTCATACCTCCTGTTCTTCTATTGACGAACATTTCCGGGACTGTGCCTACATTTTTCTGTGTGCCCCTATTTCCTATAATACCGCTTATTTAAGTCAGCTCAAAGAGTATCTGGGGCCGGACTGTATCCTGACAGATGTAGGCAGCGTGAAAACATCCATCCATGAAGAAGTGACCGCATTGGGATTAGAAGAGTATTTTATCGGCGGCCATCCTATGGCAGGTTCCGAAAAAAGCGGATTTATCAATGCAAAAGCGCATCTGATCGAAAACGCATATTACATTCTGACACCGTCTGCCATGGTTTCCGAAGAAAAGTTATCCGCATATCGTACTTTCGTGGAATCGCTGAAAGCCCTTCCCATCATACTGGACTATCGGGAGCACGACTACGTCACAGGCACGATCAGTCATTTACCACACATTCTTGCGGCCAGCCTGGTCAATTTCGTTCGGAACACAGATACCAAGGAGGAATTGATGAAACATCTTGCCGCAGGCGGTTTTAAAGATATTACACGCATTGCCTCTTCCTCTCCGATTATGTGGCAGCAGATCTGCTTAAAAAATAAAGAACATCTCTCACACATTCTTGGAGCATATATCCGGACATTGCAGCAGACAAAAGAATGGGTGGATACCGGAGAAGAAACCGCTCTTTATTCCATGTTCGAGACTTCCCGCGATTATCGGAATTCCATGCCCAACAGCTCCTGCGGTCCCATCAAAAAACAATATGCCGTATACTGTGATATCATTGACGAGGCCGGAGGAATCGCCACCATCGCCACCATTCTGGCAAGTAATCTGATCAATATCAAAAACATCGGCATTATTCACAACCGGGAATTCGAGGAAGGAGTTCTGCGAATTGAATTTTATGAAGAAGAGGCTTCTGTGAGGGCCGCCGCACTTCTGAAAAAATACCGGTATATTGTCTATGAAATTTAAAAGACATTGAAACATTTGGCTGTAACAGTCCAGCCTTCGGCTCCCCTGTTACATTACGCTTCGCCAGAGGCAGATATTTACTTGAAAAAACGAAAACTTTTGTTCCAGGAAAGGACGGAATCATAGTATGGATACCATAGAATTGACAAATATTACAGGATTGCGCGGAGAAGTCCGAGTGCCGGGAGACAAATCCATCTCTCACCGCAGCGTCATGCTTGGCGCCATTGCACAGGGCATCACAGAAGTCTCTCATTTTTTACAGGGGGCAGACTGCCTTGCCACCATCGACTGTTTTCGCCGGATGGGAATTGAAGTGGAACACAGACAGACTTCTCTTGTAATCCACGGAAGAGGACTGCACGGATTACACGCTCCCACAGAACTTTTAAATGTAGGCAACAGCGGCACTACCACCCGGCTTCTATCCGGTATTCTGTCCGGGCAGCCTTTTGATTCCAAATTATCCGGAGATGAATCCCTCAATTCCCGCCCCATGAAGCGGATTATCGAACCGCTTACCCAAATGGGCGCCAATATTTCCAGTATTCTTCGAAACGACTGCGCACCGCTCTATATCACGCCGGGACATCTGCATGGGATCCACTATACTTCTCCCGTAGCTTCCGCACAGGTAAAATCCTGTGTTTTACTGGCCGGATTGTACGCGGACGGAGAAACTTCCGTAACGGAACCCAGTCTGTCACGAAACCATACCGAACTGATGCTTCGGGAATTTGGAGCCGATTTACAATCCACACTCCTGCCGGGAAGTTCAAAGGCCACCGCTGCAATTCGTCCCTGCACAGAACTTTACGGTCAGAAAATTACTGTGCCTGGAGATATTTCCTCGGCGGCTTATTTTCTGGCGGCCGGACTGCTGGTTCCGGACTCGGAAATTTTGATCAAAAATGTAGGAATCAACCCTACCCGCGCCGGCATCCTGAACGTCTGCAACGCAATGGGCGGAAATCTGACCGTTCTAAATGAACGAACACAGGGCGGGGAACCAACCGCCGATCTTCTGGTCTCTACGAGCCGACTGCACGGAACCACCATTGAAGGCGAAATCATTCCTACATTAATCGACGAGATTCCGATCATTGCTATCATGGCCGCTATGGCAGAGGGGACCACCATCATCCGGAATGCCGCAGAATTAAAAGTCAAGGAAACGGACCGCATCGAGACCATTACCGATAACTTACGGGCTATGGGGTGTTCCGTCACCCCCACAGAAGACGGCATGATCATTCAGGGAAAGGAAAAACTTCATGGCGCCACCATTCACACGCTTCTCGATCACCGGATTGCCATGGCGTTCAGCATTGCGGCGCTGGTGGCCGACGGAACTACGAAGATCTTAAACAGCCACTGCGTGGATGTCTCCTATCCCGCTTTTTATGACACATTTGAAGAATTACTGTAAAGAGTGCCTTTGGTATCTTCGCTCCCTGCCTCTCCTTGAGAAGGCCGGGAGTTTTTGTTGTCCTCTCTTCCCGTTTTATCCCCACTCCCTAACAGTTACCAGAACCCGATCCCCCGGTTGTTTCCCTATCTTTGAACGAATGTCTTTCCGTATCCCTATAATATAGCAGACGCTCCCATCCTCATTCTTTACGCCCATGTTCACAATACTGCCGTCATACTTCTCCCCGTCAAATGTAACATGTACTTTTACCCGGCCACATCCAAATTCTTTCCTGATATCATAGGGGAAAACAACATAAGCGCCGCCCTTTTTCCCGGCTTCATAGATCAAAGCTTGGTATTCATACACTCTCTTGTTCACTTCCACTCCTCCATACAATCTGTTTCATATTAGTATATCCATCCGGGCATTATTCCAATTCTTCCAGCATCTCCCGAACCGTTTTTCCATATACCGGATGCCGCTTATAGGGCGCGATATCATGAAGCGGTTCCAACACAAACTTCCTCTTCTGCATCTCCACATGTGGAATACAAAGTTTTTCGGACTCCAAAACCAGATCATCATAAAAAAGCACATCCAGATCCAGTGTCCGCGGGCCCCAATGGATTGTTCTTTCTCTGCCCGCGGCCTGTTCCAGCGCCTGCAATGCCTCCAGCAGTTCCTCCGGTGTCAGAAGCGTACGCAATTCCAGACAGGCATTCAAAAAATCATCCTGTTCTTTCACACCATACGGCGGCGTCATATAATAGTTGGACACTTTTTCCACCCGTGCCAGAGGAAGTTGATTCAAAGAAGCTACCGCATCTTCCAGATACCGTTTCTTTTCGCCCAGATTGGAGCCGAGCGCGATATAGGCAGTATGCCACTGCCGTAAAATCTCCACGGAAACCGTTTCCAGAGGAAGCCCGATGGGAGCCCATGGTTTTTTTATTTCCAGCTCTATTTTCTCCAGACGAGGGATCGAAAGCAGTAATTCTTCCGCCAGACTTTCTGCCGCACGTTCCAGAAGCTGACAGGTATGTATTCTCATATACGCGTCGATGGACTGGCAAACCTCCCCATAATGAATGGACGCAGTCAAATCGTCCGTTTTTCCCGCTTTCCTCGTATCCGTATATAATACCGCCGACACCAGAAATTTTTGTCCCAGTATATTTTCCTCTGGAAAAACACCATGTTTCGCAAAAATTTCCAGATTTTTAATTATAATTTTGTCCAATTCTTCACCTGCTCTCTTCCTATTAATCCATATCCCTGTGGCATTCCGTATATAAGTGCTTCCCACGGGCGGACAGCTGCTGCCATCTGTTAAAGTATACTTTGATGGATAGCGTTAGCTGGCCACTCGCCCAAAGGCATCCCTTATTTCATGTATTTCGCACAGGCGGACACTCCGTGTCCGACAAGGTGTACAACACCGCCTCCGCCATCCGGATTGCCCGGATATTCGCTTTCACATCATGTACCCGCACAAACGCATATCTGCTTAATACGGCCAGCACCGTAGTGACCAGTGTTCCCTCTTCCCTCTGGTTCACAGGAAGATCCAGCGTCCGGCCGATCACGGATTTTCTGGAAGCGCCCAGAAGCAGTGGAAAACCCAGACCGCGCAGCGCATCCAACCCGCGCAGCATCGCCAGATTTTGCTCATACGTTTTCCCAAATCCAATCCCCGGATCCAGCAAAATTTTTTCGCCGGAAATTCCGGCCCTCCGAGCCAAATCCACACTTTGCCGCAGATCCGCCTGCACTTCTGCCAGAAAATCCGTATATTCTGTCCGATTCCGATTGTGCATCAGACAACATGCCGCGCCGGACTTTGCAATCACTGCTGCCATCTCGTCCTCATATTTCAGCCCCCAGATATCGTTGACCAGATCCGCCCCCGCCTCCAGTGCAATCCGGGCGACTTTACTTTTATAGGTATCCACCGAAACCGGCGCATCAAAACGCGCTTTCAGTCCTTCAATCACCGGCGCTACCCGCAATGCCTCTTCCTCAGCCGAAATCGGAACGTGTCCCGGTCGGGTGGACTCTCCTCCCACATCCAGAATCGCGGCTCCTTCCCGGAGCATCTCCTCTGCATGGTAATACGCCTCGTCCAATTGATAAAAACGGCCGCCATCTGAAAAAGAATCCGGCGTCACGTTCAGAATCCCCATAATATAAGTATGGTGTTCTGTGTCAAATGTCTTTTCCCCAATCTGCATACACTTTCCTCCTGCTTCTCCTCTTCTTTGCTCCCGTCCACAATTTTTACTCCGTTATGAAAAAAGTGACATGCTTCATAACACAATGGAACAGTTCTTTTTTTCCGGACTCCAGTTACATGCCGCTTCACTCTCACAGGCAAAACAATTCCGGGAACGTTTATCACTGACATAGAGAAGTTCCTCCAATGGCTCCATCCCTTCCCGCTCTCTGCGATGTCCCCGGATTGCCCGTATCATCTGACGTTTCTCTTCCCCGGAGAATGCTTCCCCGGGCAGCTCTGCAAAAATCTGTTCCGCAATTCGGGCAGATGCCTCTTCATGAGGAACCCCGTCCGTATACTGCTCGTACTTCCCAATATCATGCAGCAATGCCGCCGCATAGATTACTTCCTTTCGAATCCCCAGATTCCTCTCCAGATTGAGAATGTATGCAATCCGGGCCACCGCCAGCAAATGTTCCATCTGATGACAGCAAAACTTTCGTCCATGCTCCGCCTGCTTTAACTTCTCATAATATGCAACATACAATGGATGCTTTCGGATCATTTCCACTTCTTTTCCCATGTTTCTCCGGAATCCTCCTTTGCTGCTTTTCAAAAAACCATCTGTCAGTCTCGAATCATTTGATAGAATGTCTGTACCCATTTGGAATCTTCCTGGAACAATCCCCGTCTTGCCGTCGTTACGGTCCGGGTACCCGGCTTTTTGATTCCGCGCATGGTCATACACATATGTTCCGCTTCCACCAGCACCATCACTCCCTTAGGATGCAGGTGTTCCATCAGCGCATCCGCAATCTGGGCGGTCAGCCGTTCCTGAATCTGCGGTCTTCTGGCATAAACCTCAACCGTTCTCGCCAATTTGCTCAAACCTGCCACCTTTCCGTCGGGAAGATACGCAATCTGCACTTTTCCGTAAAAAGGAAGCAGATGATGCTCACAGGTGGAATACAGTGGAATCTCTTTTTCCACCACAATCTCGCAGGAATCTACCGGAAATGTTTTTCGCAGATGTACTCCTGCGTCTTCTTCCATTCCTCCATAGATCTCCTCATACATCCGCGCAACTCTCTTTGGCGTCTCCTGCAGTCCCTCCCGGTCCGGGTCCTCCCCGATTCCTTCCAGCAAAAGACGGACCGCCCGCTCTATTTTCTCCTGATCTACCATGTCACTCTTCCCTTCCTGCCGGCTGAAACAACAACTCTCTACCCGCTCTTTCTCTGTTCCCTTGCATCCTTCTCATCCCGCCGACTGCGTAATCCGCTGTCCGGCAAAGATAGGGCACCCCCCTACCCGTCTGTCATTCGCTTCACTTCCGCTTTCACCTTTCCCAAATACGACAGAGAACCGCATGCCAGTATCACATCCTCTTCCCGCGCCTCTTGTAATGCAAGCGAAACGGCAGCGGATATGTTCCCCGCCGCCTGAACTTCTCCCACACAAAACGGAAGGAACGCCTCCTTCAGCTCTTCCGCCGGAAGTCCCCGCTTTTGATCCGGCAGATTCACCGTATAGATCTGCTTTGCCAGCGGCGCCAGGATCTCCGCCATCCGTCTGTATTCCTTATCCCGGAACACGCCCATAATCAGAAACAACTGCCGTCCCGGAAAATACCGCTCCACAGATTCCCGCAGACGCTTTACCGCATCTACATTATGCGCTCCGTCAATCAAAAATGCTGGTTTCTGCACAATACCGGTAAACCTGCCGGGCCATTCTGCCCTTGCGAAACCGTCCCGTACTGCCGCGGATGAAACCGGAAGACGGCGGACCGCCTCCAGCGCCGTCACCGCATTGTCCACCTGATAACAGCCTGTCATCCCCATTCGGAACTGCATCCTGCCGCTTTCTTCGTCGTCTTTTGCTTCCTTTCCCGGATTCCTGTTCGAAAAGGGGTAGGAAAACAAAAGCTCTCTGTAATTCTCTTCCAAAAGTACCGCCTGCTCCGGCCGGGCAAATACCAGAGCACACTCCTTATGTTCTGCCTGCTCTTTTAATACCCGGCATACTTCCGGCTGCTGCGCCGCCGAGACGACCACGCACCCCGGCTTGATGATTCCGGCTTTTTTCTGCGCGATCTCTTCCAGCGAATCCCCCAAAAATCCCATATGATCACGGCTGATCGTTGTAAACACGGCAATTTCCGTATTCGCCACCACGTTCGTCGCATCCAGATCCCCGCCCAGTCCGGTCTCCAATACGACATAATCACATTTCTTTTTACAGAAATACAAAAAAGCTACTGCGGTCTCTATCTCAAAAACAGTCGGACTGGATATTCCTCTTGTCTCCATACGCACAATAGCTTTCTGAACTTCCTCAATCAGTTCTGCAAATTCCGTTTTCGAAATCCACACTCCATCAATCTGCATTCTCTCCAGATCGGAAAATACAGCCGGAGAAGTATATCTCCCCGTTTTAAAACCTGCCTCGCTCAAAACCGATGAGACAAGCGCAAGCACCGATCCTTTCCCGTTCGTTCCTGCAATGTGGATGAACCGGAGTTTCTCCTGTGGATCCCCCAATTCTGCCAGCAGTTCCCGAACCACATCCAAGCCAAGTACACTTCCGTATTTCGACATCTCGTCCAAATATACCCTTGCTTCTTTATAGGTCACGTCTCTTTCGTTCCCTTCTGTCTTTTCTCTCTTTTTGTTTCTTTCCCTCGAAAATGAACAGTAACATCATATCATTCCTGTTCACACCCTACGGGCACGTACAGTAATGGCCGCCAGCCCATTTGAAGTTGCTTTTGTCAAGGGGCTGGCGGCTATCCCGACGGAACATATATCCTCCGTCACCAGGCAGCACAGTGCCTGATGCGGTGTGAACAGTAACATCATATCACTTCTTCCCCGTTCCTACAAGATATTTTTTCTTGACTTTCTGTTCCGCGCATGGTATATTAACTGTACTATTACTGATAATACACTATATATTCTTTCATTGTACCATACAAAAAACCGGACGCCGACAGTTTTTCTGTATACTGTGGCATGCGAAAAGACGAACGCGGCGGCTTTTTCTCGCACTTCACATACAAAAATCCCGCATCATCACAAGGAGGTCCCCCATTGATCACAATTGATTATCAAAGCCGTGCTCCGCTTTACGAGCAGATCGTGGAAAAATTTCAGATGCTGATCCTGACAGGCGCGCTGCCGCCCGGCAGTCAGATGCCTTCCGTCCGCTCGCTGGCCCTGGAACTTTCCATCAATCCGAACACCATTCAGAAAGCTTTCGCACTTCTGGAACAGCAGGGTTATATTTTCCCGATAAAAGGGAAGGGCAGTTTTGTCGCGGAAAACGATCGTCTGATTATACAGAAACGGGAAAACTGTCTGTTAAAGCTGGAGGCTCTGCTGCGCCATGCAAGGGAAATCGGCGTACCGAAAGCCGACTGTACGGCGCTGCTCACCCGCATTTATCACCAGGAGGTTGCCCTATGATCGAATTAAAACAAGTCACAAAATCTTTTCAAAATATTCCGGCCCTGGAACAGATCACCGCGTCCATACAGGAGGGGCTGATCTTTGGTCTTCTGGGCAGCAACGGCGCCGGAAAAAGTACGCTTCTGCGTCTTGTCAGCGGAGTTCTGAAGCCGGACTGCGGAACCATCACGCTGGACGGATCTCCCATCTTTGAAAATCCTCCCGTTAAAGAGCAGTTCTGTTTTTTATCGGACACCGTCACTTATTTTCCGAATGCTACTCCTGCCTCCATGGGGCGGTATTATGCACTCCTATATCCCTCTTTTTGCCAGAATACATTCCATCGTCTTCTGAAAAAATTCGGCATTGCGGAAAATCAAAAGCTGCAGACTTTCTCCAAAGGCCGGAAAAAACAGTTTTCTCTTCTTCTCGGTCTGTGTACGGGGACGAAATATCTACTCTGCGACGAAACCTTTGACGGATTGGATCCCGTTGCACGGCAGGCCGTCAAAAGCCTGTTTGCCGCCGAATTATTGAAGCGGGACTTCACCCCCATTATTGCTTCTCATAATCTGCGGGAACTGGAAGATATCTGCGACTGCGTCGGTCTTCTTCACCGTGGAAAGCTTTTATTTGCCTCGGATCTGGACACGATGAAATGCAGCCTTTGTAAGATGCAGTGTGTCATTCCCGATCCTGCCGCGGAAGAGCAGCTTTTATCGGAACTGTCCGTCCTGCAATATGAAAAAACAGGTTCTCTTCTCACCATGACTGCCCGCGGTTCCAGAACAGACATCCTGGAAGCCGTTCATCAGAAAAATCCTCTCTTCGCAGAGGTACTACCCTTGTCACTGGAAGAAATTTTTATCAGCGAAATGGAGGTAACCGGCTATGACATCAAAGACCTCATTCAATAAGCACCTCAAAGAAAATATCCGACACCGTGGATGGCTGGCGGCCGTCTCCTGGATTCTGCTGTTTTTGACCGGCCCCGTCTATACGATGCTGACCTGGGAATCTCGTTTTTCTGATATGAATCCGAATTCTTTTCCCGGTTACGGACAATCTCTTTTACAGTCTTTCCCCGGCGTACTCAATGGAAAAAGCGCTCTTCCGCTGGCCGCCGTCATTTTCTTACTGGCCCTTTTCTGCGCAGTCACCGGATTTTCCTATCTGGATTCCACGGAAAAGGTAGACTTTTACCACAGTCTTCCCCTCACAAGAAGTACCTGGTTTGGAATCTCTTACATGAGCGGTCTTCTGCTCTTTCTGGTTCCTTATCTTGTCACTGCCTCTTGTACGCTGTTGCTCGGATTCGCAAAACACCTGCTCTCCATCACCATTTTACCGGACTGCTGTCTGGCAATTCTGGGTGGAATACTGGGTTTTCTGGTAATTTATCATGTCACAATCCTGGCCATGATGCTGACCGGGAAACTGATCACCGGTGTACTGGCTGCATTGACGATCTCTGTCTACGCGGATATGGTCGAACATCTGATTCGCCAGCTTGCCGCCAGCTTTTTTGATACCTATTCTGCCAGTTCCTTTCAGGTCTTGTACGCCATAAGCGATTATCTTTCTCCTTTCGGCCTGTTTAGGCTGCTTTTGGAGCGGAGTGCCTCTGTTTCCTCTGCCTCCGGTATCTTCCCGGCCTCCGGCTGGGTAAGTACTCCTTTCGCTTCCGGAACGTTTTCACAGTCCTCTGTTTCCATGGGTGGATCTCTTCTCTTGATTTTCCTGGGCGCACTTCTGTTTTTGATTGTACTGGCTTCAATTTCCCTCTGGCTGTACCGCCATCGCCCGTCAGAAGCCGCCGAAAATGCACTGGCTTACCCAGGAACTGCGCCGTTTATTAAAATTTTAGTCACCATTCCTACTGCCCTGTACATCGGACCGTTGATGATTTCCCAGTACAACAGTGATACCCGCTGGATTATTCCCATCAGTATTCTGTCCGCCATACTGTTGTGCGGAATTATTGAATTCATCTATTACCTGGATCTACGGAAACTGTTTTTCGGATACCGTTCTTCCATGCTTTCCATTTTTGGTGTTATGGGGATCCTGTGTATTCTGGAATTTGATCTGTTTGGCTATGACCAGTGGCTTCCGCAGACCGGCTCCGTAAAAGAAATGGCAATTTTCACAGATAATTTTTCGGAGTATTTTTCCTATATTCCGGCTTCTTATCTCCGGATACATGCCCTGGATACTTCCTGGAACCGTTCCACTCTGACGAAAGAATACGCCCCTTTGTACCGGCTTGCAAAAGAGGGGATTGAAAATGCGGAAAATGGCATCACACCGGAACAGATCAGAAAAGAAGATGTTTCCGACAATTATCTTGTTGCGACCATGCAATTTCAAACCGGAAAACATTCTTCCGCTTTCCGTACTTATGCACTGGAAAAAACACACGTCCTGGAAGCATTGGATGAGCTCTGCCAGGACGAGGAATACCGAAAAAGTTTGTTCCCGTTTTTCCAGTTGAGTTCCGAAGATATTCTGAATATTTCCCTTATGGACATTTACAGTGATCCTTTGACACTGGATCTGTCTTTGGAAGAACGAGCCGCTCTTTTGGAGGCTTATGAAAAGGATCTGTTGAATGCAGATCTGCCGGATATGCAGAACACGCTGCCTGTCGGAGAATTGGTCATTGAGATTCCCGAATATGAGGAAGGGGGACTTCCGGCCTCGTCCCATTCCGGTTACCGGAATTCCATTCCCGGCTTTTACCTCTATCGTGATTATCGGAACACACTTTCCTTACTGGAAAAATATGGATATTCCCTGCGCACAAAAATCCAGACAGAAGACGTTGTTTCTATGCTTTTAACCGAAAGCAGCGCACAAAAAGCAGACGACGCCATTTATGGAGATGTTTCTTATTCTTCTGTCTATGAGAATTCCAATGAACGGCTGATCACGGATCCGGAAGAAATCACGGAAATTCTGACGCGGATTCAATATCCTTCCGGCAGATTACTGGGCCGGGACACCAACGCCGCCTATTCCGTTGAAATCATGCTGAAAGGAATTCCCGGATCACATTATTATACTTTGTCAGACAGTATAAGCTGACCGCCGCCTCATCAAAGGCATTCGTTACAGGATGTCCGAATGGGGATACTTTGTCGGACATGAATGGTCCACTCGTACAAAGCACGTCAGATGCAGGAAACCCGAATGGAGATACTTTGGAATCACATGGTATGAAAAAAGGAGAAGTATCGCTCTCTGTACTTTCAGAGTATGATACTTCTCCTTTTTCAAATCTCGTGATACCGAAAAGGAATCCCTTCCCTCATCCTTTCTTATTCAAAGAATTGGGATAGTGCTCCATCTCATCTGACTGGGCTTTCATGGATTCCCCAAAACTAATATAACCGGCCACCGCCATCCGGCGCTTTGCCGCACACTCTTCGGGAGATTCTTCTTCTATCTTCTGATAAATCTCCACGACTTGCGGCTCTTCCTGACGTCCTATATCCGGAACAGACATATAGGAAGGCTGGATGGACACATCATCCTCCCACTCTTCCCGCGGTTTTTCCATCGCGGTCTGCATCCCTTCCCGCTCCTGCCGCTGACGCAGCCACTGGGTATTCAATTCCATTGCCTTTATGTAACGTTGAAGTGAATCCGCATTAAACCCGTCCTCCGGCTTGATAACGTTCATTCCCTTCCGCCTCCTTCATGGCATTTCCCCACATGCCTCATATTTTTATATCGGCAAAAACACACTTTTCTTAACCCCTTCACAAAATGATCACAATATTGGAGTATTCCTTTACGGAAATCCGAAAAAATTCCTGTTTTAATAATATTTCACCCGGACATTCCTGCCCATCTTTTCCGCCACATTTTTTAACTGCTCTACCAGATTCATCCGTACACTCAGATCAAACGTCAATTCGGAATTCTGATGGGCCTCATTCATCGCTGTCCCTACAAACAAATTCAGTTCCGTACACTCTTCTATAATCAGTTTCGCCAATTTGGAAGCGCCATTGTTGGCGTCCAACTCATCAAAGAAATCCGCATCAAATTCGTCATTTTCATACCGTTTCAACAATTTCAATGCTTTCCCCATCGTCAGGACGCCTTCCGTCACCAGATCCAAGCCCTCAATCACTGCCATGGGCGGGACATCCGGATCATTGTGATCCACCCTGGTCACAATGTCCTTTCGAAGAACACGGGCGGCAATATTGGCGCTGGTGCCGCCGGATACCACCTTTTTCCCTTCCATATGCATGAAATCATGCATTACTTTCTCATCATCCTCTTTGTTCTTCGGCGGCCCGGTAAACAGATTCACCACTCTGCGTTCAATCACCCTGGCCACCGCCACCGTCGTATCATCTCCCGGTTTCTGGATATACAATTCGTCGCACGCCTGGCTTAACATGGCCGCCAGCCGGGACGCCGACAGTGTCTTTTTCGTACATTTTACGGTATATTCCGCCATATTTTCCCAGGTCCATCCCTGCAGATCCAGAATCTCTCCCGCCCCCGCATAGATCACCCCGTCGCTCATCAGTACAAAGCAATCGTTCTTCTGCACCTGAAAACGATACTCGTGTATCTTCTTTCCCTCAATCTCTCTTGTCTCATATGGATAGTCCACAATCTTTCCATTGCGGACAAATACACAGCCCGGATTGTCATATTCTACCAGATAAGCCTCTTTATTATGAAAAATCTGCAGAATACTAAAGGTTGCATAGGCCACCTTTCTTACCTGGCAGATCGGCAAAGTCTTTGCGATTGTTTCCACGCAGGATTCAATTCTCGCCCCCTCATACAGCATCGTTGCCAGAATCTTCGAAGTCAGCGTCGCCAGAATATTTGCCTTGACTCCGCTTCCCATACCGTCTGCCAGAATTACGATATCCGAATCTTCTGTCTTGACGATCTCCACCTTATCTCCACATAATTCTTCTTCATGTTTATTCAAACTTTTCCAAGCTACATCGATACTTACACTCATTTTCCTCTCCGATTCTTCCCGTTCCACATCCCATTCACACCACAGGTACACTCCGGCATGAACCCACTCCCAGGATCTTCCGTCACTTTTCAACCCCTCCGCATGCGCCCGGTAACGGTTTCCTTCTCAGTTCGTTTCTCTCCGGTACACTACATTGCATGAATAATTGAGTAAATATCACTCGCTGTTTACACCACCGCTGCGTGGGAGCCAGTCAACGATGCTGCCCGGCATCGCCTCCGCCTTGCGCTGTCGTAAACATCAGACGCTATTTACTTCGGAAGAAATACAGCGACGTACTAATACAACGCTGCATTCATTCCAAAAATGTACTAATCTTCCTCCTCATTCAGAATCGAGTTCCGCAGCTTTGTCAACGTCACTTTCGTCTCCGCCGTTGTCTCTCCCAGAAGTCCCGCGATCTCCTGCGCCACCGTCATCTGCTTGTCAATGACTTTTTGTGCCATCTCCATAGTTTCCACTTTCAGATTATAATGCTGCTCTTTGCGCTTCTCCTCCCTGGTCACATCCTGGAATGTCACCAGCACAGACTCTAAATTCTCGATATAGACAATGGTTTCTTTCACCGTCATCCGGCCATGCTCCAACTGGAGTTTCTTTCCCATCACCGGTTCTTTCGTCCGCAGTGTCTCCTCAATATCCTCCGCTTCCATGAATTCAAATATGTAACGGGTAAGCGCTTCTTCCTTCCCTACTCCCAATAACTCCTGCCCTTTTTTATTGCATTCCCGAATCCGCAGTTCTCCGTCCACAATGAAAATCATACTGGGCGTCACATCCATGACTACATTGGACATCGACTCTGCCTGTGTCAGCGCATAGGGCATACACATGGAAAGTTCCGCCTTATTCTGAAATACGGCGACCGCCTTTTCCCGACAGGTTGTATAACCACAGGCCCCGCAGTTCAGTTCATCTTCCGGAGTATACTTTCCGACCGACCGCAGGATCTGCCGGATCTCTTCCTCGGTAGGGTAAGCGTCCCGCACTCCGCGATCCGAAAAAGTCTTCTCCAGTTCCTCGGTACGCATCTCCGGCAGCTCGCGAAACGCTTTATGGGAAACTTCTTTTTCAATCTTAATCTTTGCTTTTATGTAAGAGGTATTCCACCTTGCAGACGCCGGGCCCTTCGTACAGCCGCCCTCACAGATATTTGCCTCGATAAAGCAATGTTCCAGCTCGCCTTTCTGCATACATTCCAGCATCTCCATACAATTGGCCAGTCCGTCCACGTATACTTTATGGTAAGTATCGGCTTCTTCCTCCGCAATAACGGACTGTACCACCCCGCCGCTGATGGGATACAGACGGTTGATTTTCGGATCGGGATTTCCCATCGGTTTCTCTGTACACTCCCGGATTGCAATCCCTGCCTCCTCCAGCCAGATTGCCAGTTCCTCAAATGTCAGTATGGCGTCGATGGCTCCGGACACCCGCTCATCCCCGATGGCTTCCTGTTTTTTCGCAATACATGGCCCTAAAAATACTACTTTTGCCTCTTCCCCGTACAGCTTTTTGATATAGCGTCCGTGCGCAATCATTGGGGAAACGACGGGCGCCATAAGCTTCGCACAATCCGGATAATACTTCTCGATCAGATCGTTCACACTGGGACAGCAGGTCGTAATGATATTGGGCATGGTATTTTCACGGATCAGCCGCTTATATTCTTCCGTCACCATAGCGGCCCCTTCTGCCGTTTCCCGTACTTCAAAAAATCCCAGTTTCAGCAGTGCATCCACCACCTGTCCGGGATGGTCGAATTCCAGCACGCCAATATAGGACGGTGCAATGGATACCACCGTCTTTTCTCCCTGGCGTAAAAACCGCTTCACCCGCTCCATATCACTGGCAAACGTCTTTGCATTCTGAGGGCAGACCTCCAGACAACGCCCGCAGTTGATACAATGGTCTTTCAAAATACGAGCCTGCTCATCCTGCACTGCAATCGCTTTTACCATACAATTCCGTACACATTTGTAGCAATGGCGGCACTTCGCATCTTTAAAATCAATTACTTTCATCTGTTCTTTCCTCTCAATCTGCTCTTTTCTCCTGCTCCAGAGCGTGTTCAAAAATTCATTCCTGTCATCTGTCAAGAAAGCAATTTTCAAACAGGCTTTAATCTTTCAAAAATACGATCTGTTCCCCATATTCCCGCTCCGTCAAAGTCAGTTCTCCATTCTCCAAACTATACTCATAGGAACCTTCCAGCATCCCGGCATCGGAAAAATCTCCTTCTGTCTCCATCGTCTCCTCGTCCGCCTGTGCCTCCCTTTTTGATGCATCTGTATACAAAGTCAATGTTTTGGTGTCTTTCTCTATGCGATACTGCATCTCTACCTCTTCCGGATCCTTTTCTTCTTCCGGCCATCCAAGTACCACACTTCCATTTCCCTTAATCGTCATCATCAGATCTGTGTCCTGTGAACTCCACCGCCCCTCCAACGGATTCCCGGTAAATACCCGGTATCCGAAAAAAGCAGCAATACAGACAATCAAAACCGACGACACGGTGATTGCTGTCCTCCAAAGCATACTTCTTTTTTTCTCATCCTTTTCCGCAATCATATCACGACTTCCTTTCTGCTGCCTGTTCCTAAGCAGATGTTATAGGGTGCGGCGGCATGTTCTCTGGTTTTCTCCTGACATCCTCCCAGGACCATACCTGATTGAACGGCGTTAGCCGTCCAATCGTACGAAGCACATCAAATACAGGATACCCGAATGGGTATACCTAATTGGACATTAATCGTCCGGATATACATTTTTGCACCCGCTTCATCAAATAGTAGAATATGCATCCTTTTCTTCTATTATACAATCTCCGTCAATATTTTTCTATCCCCAAAATGCAGAAAACCCGCTTTATACTGTCATTTTGAACCGCCATTTTCAACCGGACAAAGATTCCCTCCAGGAAAGCGAGTAAATAATCCGACAACTCTTTGTTCTCCCCCTCATATTTCTGCACGAGCGTCCACTCGTGCGAAGCACCTCAAATACGGGATGCCCGGATGGGTATACCTTGTTGGACGCAAAGCGTCCACTCGTGCGAAGCACCTCCGATACGGGATGCCCGAACGGGTATAGCACTTGAAATGGAAGAAATACATTCTTCTTCCCGGTATGCTGACACAAAGGAACATGGATGATTATAACATGAGCCCGATACGGACGCCAGTCTTGTATTTTTTCCCTTTTTATGGTATTATCAATAATAGAAAAGAAAGCGGAAAAACCGCTTTCTTTTCTATTTTTCCTATTCTTATTAAAGATTCCAAAAAACTGCCGGCAGACACTGTTTCAAATACTGCGGCATTCAAAAGGGCTGCCGCTGACAATCTTTTCAAATACAAAACGGAACATCAAAATTCTGTTGCAAAACCTCCATGTTAGGAAAAAATCCCTGCAAGCACTCCGTAAGACAATACCGTCATCAAAAAGGCCGCCAGAAATACTCCCAGCACAACCGCCGGGAACGCCTTTCGAAATCGAATTCCCAGCAAAGCGGCAATCAAAGATCCCGTCCAGGCGCCGGTTCCCGGAAGCGGAATTCCCACAAACAATACCAGGCCCCAAAATTCATATTTTTCAATTTTAGAACTCTTGCTCATTGCCTTTTTTTCCAGCTTTTCTACCAGTGGCCGAAATACTTTCGTCCCTTTCATCCAATCAAAAATCTTCGTGATCAACAACAGGATAAACGGGATCGGGATCAAATTCCCTATGATACAGATCGGCAGCGCTTCCCACATCGGGATATCCAGCACGGCGGGGCCGGCTGCAATCAGTCCTCCCCGCAATTCCAGAATCGGCACCATGGAAACCAGAAATACAATCATTTCTTTTCCCACTTTCCCACTTAAATTTTCCACAAACCAGCCAATTAATGCTTCTTTCATAATATTAAATGCGACTCCTCTTCCATATAATCCCTCAGACAGTCAAACAACTGCTGCATCTCCTCTTTTGTCCCTATGGTGATCCGCAGATAATCCGCAATCCGCTCCGTATCCCAATGGCGCACATAGATGTTTTTTTGTTTCAACATCTCGAACAGCTCCCTGCCTGTATAGGCCGGATGTCTCGCAAAAATAAAATTCGCTCTGGGATCCGGAAACACAAATCCCAATCCGGCAAGTTCCTTCTTTGCCCATTCCCTTGTCTCCAGAATGGTTTTCGTGGTACGGACGAAATACTCCTGATCTTTTACCGCCTCCACCCCGCAGACAAGCGCAGTCTGATCCATGGTATAGGAATTAAAGGAATATTTTACATCGTTCAGATAGCGAATCAACCTGGGATTGCTAATGGCATATCCGATCCGCATGCCCGCCATAGAACGGGCTTTGGAGAAGGTCTGAACCACGATCAGGTTTTCATATTTTGCAATCAATTCCATTGCCGATCTTCCCGCGAAATCCACATAGGCTTCATCCACAATCACAATGACGTCCTGATTTTCCCGGATGATTTCTTCCACCACGTCCAATTCTTCATAAATCGCCGTCGGCGCATTGGGATTCGGAAAAATAATCCCGCCGTTTTCCCTCTTATAATCGTCCTTCACAATCCGAAACTCTGCATCCAGCTTCGGACACTCATAAGGAATCCGATAAAGTTCCGCCCAGACCTTATAAAAGGAATAGGTTACATCCGGGAAGAGAACGGGTTTTTCCGAATTGAAAAATGTCAGGAAACACATGGACAGTACGTCGTCCGATCCCACTCCCACAAACACCTGCTCCGGCTCTACGTGGTAATATTCCGCCAATGCCTCCACCAACCCCCCTGACGTGGGATCCGGATACAGACGGAACCGTTCTGTATCTATCTTTTGCAATGCCTCCCTCACCTTCGGGGACGGCGGATATGGATTTTCATTGGTATTCAGCTTGACTACTTTATTCTGAGGCTGTTCCCCCGGCACGTAGGGCACCACTTTACGGATATTTTTTTCAAATGCTTTCATTCTCGTCCTCTTTTCTCTTCTGCGAATTCTCTTCTTCCATCCCTGTTGGTTCGTACACCCCGCGTCTAGTGTATTGGACACGAACGGAAACACTGCGTCCGATAAGGCATATCATCGGGGTATCCCGTATTTGATGTGCTTCGCACGAGTGGACACTTCGTGTCCAATGAAGCATACCCACAAGACAGTCCCCATTGCATGCCCTTCGGGCGGGCGGTCAGCTAACACTGTCCGATAAGGCATACTCTTTCGCCAGTTCTTTGAACTTTGGCAGGGAATTTACGATTGTCTCATACGCCACACAGTAAGCAAGTCTTACATATCCCGGGCAGCCAAAAGAACTTCCCGGCACAAGCAGGAGATGGTACTTCTTCGCCTCCGCACAGAATGCTTTCTCATCTTCCACCGGAGACTTCACAAAAAGATAAAACGCCCCCTGCGGTTTGATGCATGTAAACCCGCACTCTTTCAACCCCTGATATAATGCTTCTCTGTTTCTGTCATAAAAAGAAATATCTGTCTTCTCGTTGATACATTTGGCAACGACCTTCTGCTGCAGCGTAGGGGCATTCACAAATCCCAGAATTCGTGTCGCCACATTGGCGGCTGCCTGCACTTCCTCACTTTCGCACACTTCATCCGGAATAACCAGGTATCCAATCCGTTCTCCCGGCAAAGACAACGATTTGCTGTAAGAATACCCTACAATGGTGTTGGCATAGTATTTTGTCAGATAGGGCACCTTCGCACCGTCGTAAACCAATTCCCGGTAAGGTTCATCTGAAATCAAATAAATCTGCGTTCCATATTCCTGCTGCTTCGCTTCCAGGATGGCCGCCAGCTTTTGAATCGTCTCCTCTGAATACACGACTCCCGTTGGATTATTGGGCGTATTCACAATCACCGCTTTCGTCTTTGACGTAATTTTCCGTTCAAATTCATCCAGTTTCGGCTGGAAATCCACCGTATTCGGTGAGATCTCCACCAGAACGCCGTCATAATTACTCGTATAAGAACGGTATTCCCCAAAATACGGAGCAAATACAATCACCTCATCGCCGGGATTCAGCAGCGTCTTTAAAATCACATTCAGTCCGCCTGCCGCGCCCACCGTCATCACGATATTCTTTCCTGCAAACTGCGTTCCAAAACGTGCATTCAAGGACTCTGCTACCGCCGCGCGTACATCCGCATAACCGGAATTACTGTTTGTGTAACCGTGAAGCGCCACCGGATCATTCTCTTCCAACAATTCCACAATGGCATCTTTCACTGCTTCCGGAGCCGGCACATTCGGGTTGCCCAGGCTGAAATCATATACATTCTCGGCTCCGTAGATCTCCGCCATCCGGTTGCCCTCCTCAAACATGGCGCGGATTGCCGAACTGTTTGCTACCATCTGCTTCATTTTCTCTGCTATCATGTTCTTTGCTCCTTCTTCTCATCCATCTCTGTCTTTTACTCGGTTTCCGCCTCTTTTACGTTTCCCTTTTCCACCAGAAACACCGGCCGGTAAGACAGCTTTGCCTTACGCAGACCTTCCGCCCCCGTATCCTCTTCCCGGTTCACATAAAGGAAGTCCCGGCATTCATGTTCCACGAACTGCTGATTGATCATGGAGTAGGCTCCCTCTACTTCCGCAAACGCTTTTTCAATATGCACCACGAAGGTATCGGAGCAAACCGGTTCCCCCAACGTGAAAGCCACCACTTTTCCGTCCACACGGAGTACACCCCCTCTTAGTTCCAACTCTTCGAACAGACGCAGCGCATTCATAGTCACACAGATCTCACTGCGTTTGTGCGGATCTTCCTCACAGCCATTCTGGTCTCTCCACTGCAATGCCATCTGAAAGCAATCTTCCACGTTGTCCCTTGTCATCACCTCGTAGGACCAGCGGTCCTCATATAACGCTTTGAACTTGTTGATGTGGTTTCGCTTTCCATGAAGCTTTTTCCCGGACAAAGTCGCCAGCTTCTCAGACTCATAGATATAATCGGCGCTGTCCCTGTCGTACTCGATCTGGAATCTGCCCGGATACCATTCCTCTAACTGTGTAAAATTATCCGGCGTCAGATTATACATCCGAAACGGTTTCTCACGCTCCTTACAATATTTTAACAGCCATTCGATTGCCCTTTGTACATCGAGAGCCTCCCCCGCCGGATAAGCAAAGGACAAATGTGTCTCATCCTCGCTTTTAAATAACAACGCATTCTCTACAATCGCCCATTTCACCGGATACTGCCGGGACCACAGATATACATTGGCAAAGGTCCGTTCACAGCTCCTGCTTGTGTGATGTTTAAAATACCGGGTTATGATGTCCTTATCTTCCAATTCTGCTCGCTTAAACTGTATCTCTTCCATGTCTGATTTTCTTTGTATTTTCCTCTCTTCCTGGTTTTTATCTTCTTTTTATTATGCCTGATCAAAACTGCCGTATGCTTCCCACATAACAGAAACAACAAAAAAACCTCCCTTTCCTTTTCCTGCCATCAAATCAAAAAGTCAACCTGCTTTTTTCGATGGACCCCGGGGAGGCTTTGATCTGTTCCTGGCACAATCAAACGCCTGACCGCGATTTTTGTGCCTATTTATTGTACCAAGATTTTCCTGAGATTACAAGGAAAAATTTTTCCGGCGCCTGATACATTGTAAACTGTAATTAAAATAACTACAATTTCTTTTTCATTGTATCCTGTACATTGCCAAAATTTTTCGCATATTTCGCCATAAATTCTTCTTTTCGCTCCGGCTTCAACTTGAAAAGGAACACAGACAACTCGTCCGCTCCCGGATTTTTCGGCAGCGCAAGCTGCTCTTCGGAATCTCTCTTGTATTCCCTGTTCAAAATTCCCTGCACGTAATCACAGTACAGATTACAGATATAAGCACTGATTACGGATGCCAGAGAAACCGCCATAATCTTAAAGTCCGCTTTGACCGTCATAAATACATGGGTTGGGTCTATTGCAGAATCGCCGGAAGACAGTTCTCTTTTGAAATCTTCTATTTCCTGTTCTTTTCCGTCATAAAAATCGTCCACCACAATCATACTGCCGGGATTTCTCTTATAAACTTCCCTTAATACCTGCAGATGCGCCTCTTTTATCACATCATTTTTATTTTCTCCGTTTTCATAGCATCTTCTGTTATATTCTTCATTTGTAATAATTCTTGTAACAAAACGATCCGTACATAAAAGCGTCTTATCCTTGATTTCCTCCCAACAGTCGATACCGGTAACCTCTTTTCCAATCGAAGGAATCTTCCTGGAAATCCGCTTGGAATCATCCACTCCCATCCCGATAAATCTTCTTATTTCATTTTCCGCCCCAACGTATGCGGCCGTGACCACCAGGTTTTTAAAGGTTTCCCCATTGCCGGTCTCGTCACTCCCGATGGTCTGATGATGAAAATTCAATTCCGCAATGGACGGGGCATCTGCTTTTGATTCTTCCACAGGCTCCCTGTTGAGACGCATATCTTTTTCACGCAGCTCCTGGTAATCCCTCTCCCGGCCCTGCAAAAAGATTGTAACTTTTTTCCCTTCTTTATCTTTGTATACCCGAATATCACTTTTATCTTCAAACTGATAATACCGCTCCACATAGATCTCTTTCTCTCCCGGCGGAGTTTTATAGTCTTTATACTTTTCTTCCAGACAGTCCAATATTTCGTCTTTCGCCGTCGGTACAAATGAAAAATCCGTTCTTTCTGTCATTCGTTCTTTCCTCCAAATTCCGATTGTGCTTTCTCGTTCTTCGTGCCCGGTAAACATGAGATCATTCTATCATCGGAGGTGTTGCACGTCAAGGAAAGAAACACAGGAAAAACCATGTGATCGAGCATGCCAAAACGGTGGGAACAAAGACGGATACCTTCCCCTTACCACCACATCGTTTTGGCTTGACATAATTCATACGTTATGCAAAAATTAGGATATTACATACACCAAACTCCAAAGAAAATGACCAAAAAGGCCAGGAAAGGGACACTACATGAAGAAAAAAATATATGCCGTGAGAAGAGGACGTACTCCCGGCATTTACTATGTATGGAAAGAAACGGAACAACAGGTGAAGGGATTCAGTCATGCGGAATACCGCAGCTTTACGTACATGACAGAACGGGAACACGAAGACGAAACGGTGGAGATGAGCCTTGCCTATGCGTTAAAACAGGCAAAAGCATACTTAGGCGCAATCCCGGAAATACCGGAACAGGAAGAAGCACATACAGGCACAAATACCAAAGTGCCGGAGCAGACAGAAGTACATGCAGAGACAAGTACCGAAGCGCCGGAGCAGGAAGAAGCACATGCAGGCACAAGTACCGAAATACCGGAACAGGCGGAAGCACATACAGGGACAGGCACCGAAACGCCGGAGCAGGCAGAAGCATATATAGATGCAGACACGGAAGTATCGGAACAGGAAAGGGATCCTTACCATGCAATTGAAAAAGAGGTCATAAAAAGGGAGGCGGCATCAGACTCCCATCAAGAGATTCTGGAGCTGGCCCGTCTGAAACCGGATGCTTATGGGAATTCCCCCTGGGTTGCAGCTCTTTTAAAATGTGTGGCAGATAAGGACTCCTTTGTAAACTCACAGACATATACCGGCCGCTATTCCTGTACTTCACTTTATACCGCGCTGCTCTACCTGATATTGGATGACGATAAACTATTATATACCTATCAAAGACGTGTGCCGGGGTTTGATACAGACGACGACTGTATACAGAACATATGGCACGAATCGGAAGATTATACCCGGTTAAAAAAACGTTTCGACCGCTATAAAATGGAAGCCATTGATTTACCGGAAGTTCTCTGTCGAAATCAGACAAAAGCAAAAGCAGACGGGCAGGCCGATGTCGTCCTTGGAACACCCTCCAAATCCTACCTGGCCATGAAACGGTTTATCAAACAGGGCCAGCACACGGTTATGGGATTATATAGGGAACTTGTGAGAAATCCGGTGTACCGGCAGGAGCTTTTAAAAATATCCGGTCCTTTCCGAAATCCGGATTTGGAGACAAACCTTCCCTCAAAAACGACCGAAGAAACAACGGCCTCCATGCAGGATCTCATTATGCAGACTTCCGCCGTCGGTATCGCATTAAAAAGTAAAGTCATCGGACAAAATGACGTGATTGATAAATTGGAAGAGTCCTATTTCCATACGGAAAAAATAGCAAATGCCGGCAGGAAAAAGAAGGGGCCCAGAAGCGTATACCTGTTCGCAGGCCCGCCGGGTGTGGGAAAAACCTTTATTGCGGAAATTATGGCTCATACGCTGAACATTCCTTACAAACGTTTTGATATGTCCGCCTATTCCCATCCCAGTTCCGCCGAGGAACTGATTGGTATTTCCAATTTCTGGAATAAGGCAAAACCCGGTGTATTAACAGACTTTGTGCGGGAAAATCCCCGATGTATCCTGCTGTTTGACGAAATCGAAAAGGCATGCAGAGACGTCATTCTGCTCTTTCTCCAGATCCTGGATGAAGGCAAATGTTTTGACCGGTTCCATGATGAAAATATCGATTTTGGAAACACCATGATTATCCTCACCACGAATGCGGGAAAACAACTCTATCAGGATGCCGGAAATGAAAACCTGACACTGCTGCCGGATACCGTCATCCTGGACGCCTTAAAAAAGGACACGAATCCTCATTCCGACGTGCCCTTCTTCCCGCCTGAGATTGTTTCAAGAATGTCTTCCCATACCATTCTTATGTTCAATCATCTGCGGGCGGACGCCATTCTCAAAATTATAACTGCAGATTTGGACAAACAACTGAAACTGTCAAAAGAAACCTATGGATACGATATCGAAGACGGAAAAGAAACGCTGGCCGCCACCGCGCTGTACTCTATGGGCGGGAATCCGGATGCCAGAAACGCCACCGTACTCGCCGGAAAACTCATTGACCGGGGACTCCATGCATTCCTGACTCTGACTGAGGAAAAACTGGGACTGGACTGGCGCAACCGCATCCGAAAAATCACATGGGAACACGATTTTTCCGGAGCCTCCGACGAAATCCGGCAGTTCTATTTTGGAGAAAAAGATTGTGTCATCGCAATCTTCGGACAAACTGAAAAAATCAATGCAGGAATATTCACAAAAAACAATGTACAGATAAAGGCTACCACGAATCCGGAAGAATTTTTACAAATCATCCGAAAGGAACCGGTTATTCTGGCTGCAGTGGATTATGAATATGGCCGGAAGGAAAAGGAGCGCGGCTTAAGTATTACAGACAGCCTGACTGAGGGCAGCCGTATATTTTCCTATCTGAAAAAGGAATATGAAGAGACCATTCCGGTATATCTCTTATATGGAGATAATGGATATTCCTATTCCCAGAGAGAAAAAGATGAACTCTGCCGCTGCGGCGCGCAAGGGTTCCTCCAGCAGGAAAATATTCAGATCGAACTTCTGAAAGCCTATACGGATCTCTGCTGCCAGCAAACCATGGAAACCCTGTCCCTGCGGCATCAGAGACTTACCTATGACCTGAGAAATGAACTGGATGAAACGCAAAAATCCGGCAGAATCGTTTTCTGCAATTTCAAACTGGAATCTTCTGTTGAAGCGGAAGATAAAGACCTTTTGCTGTCGGCAGATATGCGGCCGGATAAACACTGGGATGATATTTTCGTATCGGACGATGTAAAGAAAGAACTGGAATTCTTTATCGATTTTCTCAAAAATCCAAAAGAATATATCCAAAAAGGCGTCCGGATTCCAAAAGGCGTATTGATGTACGGGCCTGCCGGGACCGGAAAAACCTCGCTCGCAAAAGTGGTCGCCGCAGAATCGGACGTAAGTTTCCTGGAAATCGGTGCGGACACACTGCGGACCAGAGGGGCCGACGAAGTCCGCCGTGTCTTCCGTACTGCCAGGAAGTATGCGCCGGCAGTACTGTTTCTGGATGAGGTGGACGCCATTGGCGCGGACCGGCAGCAGGCCGTCGGCAATATTGCCCTGAACACACTGTTGACAGAAATGGACGGATTCAAAAGGGTAGACGACAAACCGATCTTCATCATGGCGGCGACAAACTTAGTCCATCAGATCGATCCCGCGCTTCTGAGACGTTTTGACAGGACGTTCGAGATCCGGCTTCCGAACGACAAGGGACGAAAATGGATGCTGAAGCGGCTGCTTGGCATACACAGTACAATGTTTCAAATTTCGGATAAAGAAATTGACAGTATTACCGACCGGTCGGCCGGAATGAATTTTGCTCAGATGGAAAACATCATCGAAACGGCATTGCGGGAAGCCATCCGTGCCGATAAACCGGTAGACGATACCTTGTTAGATGAAACTTTTGAAAAATGTAATCTTGGAGAAGCAAGAGAAACCGGTTCGTTGGAAGTGATGAAACGCACCGCATACCACGAGTCAGGTCACGCTTTGGTTCAACTGTTTCACAAAAAAATTCCGGATTATATGAGCGTTGTGGCAAGAAGCCAATTCGGGGGATATGTGCGGAGAAAAAGCACTCCCGATGAATACTTTACAAAAGAATCGCTGCTGGAGAGAATCCGGGAACTGCTCGGAGGGCGGGCCGCGGAAATCGTATGCGGATACGGTCTCACGTGCGGCGCCTCCAACGATCTGAAATGTGCGACGGAACTTGCGTCAGATATGGTGTGCAATTACGGCATGTACCAGGAAGAGATCGGACTTGCCGTCATTTCCGAAAAAGAACTGGCCTGTCATGAGAAGGCAAAGAATCTGGTGAATCAGATTTTATCCGAACAATTGCAGGAAGCAATGACCATTATCGGCCATCACAAAGACGCTCTGGAACGGCTGGTCAACGCCGTAATGGACAGTGAGAAAAAATATCTCACGAAAAAAGAAATTGAAGCGGCTTATCGCGGGTAGGGAATGTTATAAAGCCACACTGCCGGAGGCAAAACCTCCGGCAGTGTGGCTGAAAATGATACTTTTTCGGACATCCCGCATGGAACGTCCTGCGTGGATACCCTATTGAGCGCAAAACGTCTGTTGATACAAAGCACTTCGGATACGGAATATCCGGAGGATATATCGAACATTCTCTGCTCCATAGATAATTTGTCATCTGCCTGAATTTTCCCATTCCAAATGAATAATTACTATATCTAATAAAGCATGATGTCACTAAAAATATACTCCGAATTACGACCGCCTATATTATCTGCATAATCACTGTTAAGGTAAATTATTATCTTCCCTTCCACAGCCGATAAATCCAGTACATACTGATGCCACTCATCGTCTATTTCAGAATAACTTATAGAAACTTCATTTATTTTCTTATTATTCTCGTTAAATACACATATCATAGATTGACCATGATCGGAAACCTTTTTACCATAGACAACTAAATAATTACGTTTTCCAATAGAGTCAACCGTTATTTTCGCGCCGATATATTCTGTGGTATTTATATAATCTGGTACACTGATTTCACTCCCTGATTCCCTTTGTAAATTTCCAACGCAGCGAACTCCCTTTTTTCCATCATATTGTTTTTCAACGAATTCTGCATTTGAGAGTTCCACTTTCGAATTCTTATGAACTAACAAATCGATCGGTTCCACTTCCCGTATCTCCTCATTCATTAACGTAGCAGCATAGAAATCATTTTCGTAATCTACCTGCCTGTTCAGGCTTCCATAATCAAAATTTAAATAAAGCTCTAGCTCCTCCTCCAGATACTGTTGATAATTATCTTTTGTCAGTCTGTATTTGTTATCACGCATACATTCAAGCATATAGCTGTTGACCCATATTCCATAATGTAGTAAATCCTTATAATTGTTAATATCCGTAGTAATGTCGCCAATTCCATTGAAGGAGAATAGTTTGATATTTTCATGTTCAAGAATCAATTCTATAATATACTGCTCCGCTTCTACTTGCTGATATATCTTACCATTATCAACAAGAGATTGATACCAGATTACACTATACGGAGTAAAGAAGTAATAGAATTCAACCTCTGGATATTCGTCTGCAAGCGACGTAACATTTCGCGTGATATTTTCTTTTATTGTTTCTCTTAAATCATCCGTCAAGTGTACTGGCTTGCCAGGAGGATTCACCTCAATACCATCTGGAGAAAGAGTTTTTATACCAAATGTATAATTATTATACTGCCATCTCGAATATTCATCAAAGGAGGTAATCCCCGGAGCAAAGTTCTCTCTATCATTTGACCACGCCATTGCATATGCCCTGCCAAAAATCACGTCCTTATTAAAAAGGTATTTTACATCATTAAATGGATTCTCATCATACAAATATGTTGGATATGTGCCTAAATCCGTCCTCATAACATACGCATTATCCAAAAACCGCCCTGTATCCAGTCCTCTCACTATAAGTCTCAGATCAGAATTATACGTAAGCGCAACCTTTAAATTATCATTTACTTCTTTGTAGCTTCCACCAGCATAACAAACTTTAATAGAGTTTACGCCAAAAATTTTATCCAGCTCTGTTTTCTTAAAGTTTTCTGCCATAGACGTTCCTGTTATCAAGGCATTATAATTAAAATGTTTCGTAATTCGTTAGTGTATAATTATTATTGGCAGAGATAGGAATTATACACTAACTCCGGATACATGACATCCCTTTTTGTAATCTATCTTTGCCATTTCTCCATTCTTAATAACTCTCCGCCTTCTACTTCTACTATAATCGCCCCATTTTCCTGTGTTGAATATATCTTACTTCCAACATCCGCAAGCCTCTTTATCGTTTCCTGATGCGGATGCCCATACCGATTCTCTTGTCCCGCCGATATGAGTGCATAAGCAGGCTGTACCTGATGAAGGAATTCTTCGGTTGACGAATTCTTCGAACCATGATGCGCCACTTTCAATACTTCCCACTCACAGCCCTCATACTGTTCTTCTAATGTCTTTGTAAGCTGCATTTCTCCTTCCCCCTCTACATCCCCAGTTAAAAGCATGTCGAACTCTCCATACTGCACAGCCAATACCATAGATGCCTCGTTACCTGACTCCAGCCCTGTACTGCCTGTTCCCGGCACAGCATTCTCCTGCCATGATTCGGCATCCTCTGATCTTATTCCCACATCCCCCGGCTGTATACATGTGATCACCATCTCCCCTTCTTTAATACTCTGTCCCGGTTCTATCACCACTACGCGGATTCCATGATTCCTTGCTTTTCCTGCCAATTCTTCTAAGGCCTCATCCCACATCTCCTTCGCCGGCAGAACCAATGTCCCAATCCTCACACCGACATCCTGTCTCTCAATCAGTTCTTCCACACCGTTCATATGATCGCTGTCGCCATGGGATATTAGCACATAATCAAGTTTGCCGACTCCCTGTGACTTTAAGAATGGTTCCAGCCTGTACTGCCCCACCTTTTTCACATCACTGCTCCCGCCATCTACCAGATAGGTATTACCCTTCGGTCCTTTCATGAAGATTCCATCTCCCTGCCCCACATCCAGGACCGCCGTTGTAAGTTTCCCTGCCTCTCCAAAACGGATACTTAAAATCATAATCCCCACTGCCCACAGAAAAAACACAGCAATTGGTTTCTTTTTCCTGTTTTTACTATCCCTGCTAAACTCAATCTGATCAATTGACGCCACATTACCGTTAAAACTTCCAGATTGAGCCTCTTTTTGTCCCCTTTGATTCCCCCGATTTCGCAAATCCGCATGATTACCTTTTTCCCTCTGCTCTTTTTGCATCTCTTGCATCTTTATTGATAAGATCATATATCTCAACAAAATCAGCCCTAAAAACATAATCCCATAATATACCGCAATCTGCCACATATCAGGTCTACCGATCACAAGTCTCGCTCCCGGCAGACCAAGCGTTATCTCACAGCTCATTTTATAAATCCACAAAATTTTGCTGCACATCCAAAACAGTACAGCGGATACAGGCACAAGCCAAAGCGCAAACACACTTCCAATCATCCCCAAAAATAATAATACGGACATTAACGGGATGACAACGAGATTCAGAATAAAAGAATACAGCGGAAATTCATAGAAATAACAGAGCTGAATCGGAAAGAGGATCAGATTGATACCCATACTTGCCATCAATCCCTTGAAAATTCCTTTCCAAACATGTTCCCACACTTCCCTTAAATATATAAACAGAGAATGTTCTTTCCTGTTCCGCCGCAAAGAACTCTGTACCCCTGCCTTCCCGCTGCCCAACATTCGCACAAAACTGCTATATGAAACATTTGTGCTGCGCGATGCATGTACGGACATCTTTTCTTGTACGATCATCCTTGTCTTCAGCTTCTGTCCATTACTGCGCAATGTATGGATGGATATGTCTTCCTGCACCACCGGCACTACTGCCAGAATTGCCGCCACCGCTCCAAAGGACAGCCAGAATCCTCCGTCATACAGGCTGAGCGGCTGCCACAGCAACACCGCAACCGCCGCCGTAGAAAGCGCTGTCGGCGCATCATAGTGCCGTCCGGCCATATCTGCTCCTACCCGGAACAGAAACATCACCAGCGCCCGGATCACAGATACCGTAAATCCGATCATTAGAATATATAATACCAAAAATAGGATCCCCAATATTCCGCCGGCAAAGTAAGAACCGGTAAACCTCCGCAAAACCTGATACATCCCAATCCCGATAAAAGACAGATGCAGTCCGGAAATGGCCAGGATATGTCCGATTCCGCCTTTCTGGTATAGTTCTTTCACCTCCGGATCCAAACCGTTTTTCTCTCCTAACAAAATGGCGCTCATACTGTTTCCGGCTTCCTCCCCAAGAAATTCGATCAGAAGTTCTCTCCAACGGCTGCGCACCACACACAGGTTCTCGCGAAAACTCCGGACTTGTCTCTTTGCAATTTTCACTTCATCTGCCCAGATACAGGCACGGATCCCCTGCCTCTGATAATAGAATTCCTGATCAAAATTTCCCGGATTCCTGGCGCTTTCAAAATAATCGACCTTCCCCTTCACAGAGATCTGATTCCCAATTTCAATCTTTTGCGCTCCTTCTGTTTCTATTCCCTCTGTTTGTTCCCCTTCCGTTTGTATCTCTTTTGTTTGTGTTCTTTCCGTTTGTAATTTCTCTGCTTTTGTTTTCTTCGTTTCCGTTCTCTCTGTTTGTAGCTTTTTTGTTTGTGATTTTTCCTGTTTGACATATACAAGAATTTTAGACTCTTTTAGAATTTGATCGTTTAGACAGACCTGATTGTCTGTCAGATAATATACCTGAACGTTTGCTTTCTCCTCTCTGAGAGATACCGTCCCCTTAAGTTCTATGTTTGTTCCCTTTTCCACCGCAAGTTCCAGCGCAGAAGACTTCCCGTCTTTCCCGCCTCGAAATCCTGCCGTCAGAACGATCTGGACTCCCAAAAGCAAAACCATCCCCAGGCACCATGGTCTTTTCACCATATATAACGCCTTTCATTTCTCTGAAATTCCCTTGACTGCTTCTCTATTTCTCTGTTTCTTTCTATTTTCCTGCTTCTCTCTATTTCTCTCTTCTTTCTATTTTCCTGCTTCTCTCTATTTCTTTGCCTCTTTCTATTTTCCTGTTTCTCTCTATTTCTCTGCTTCTCCCTATTTCCCTGTTTTTCCATTCGGCTCGCTATTTTTTGTCCTTCTCCCTCTCCTTTTTCTCACCGTTTCCTTTCCTTTGCTTTTCTGTATGTTTCCACTCCCTTTTTTCTCAATCGGAAGGCTCTTCTGTCTCTTCCTCTTCCTCCCAGCTCAAATCTCTGGACAAAGGCTGAGAAAGATCCACGGTTTCCTGATACATTACACTTTTTTCTCCATTAACCGTGATCTGCACTTTTCCCGCGGAGGTTCCCTCCACCAGCGAATTGACAATGGAATAAATAGCAATTTCCGGGCGGATATCATATACACTGTTTAAAAATTCCGCATCAAAATTCACATAACAGATTCCGTCTTTCATCGTCGCACCCAGAAGTGCCGCGTCCGGATTCACCGTCGGAAATGCACCGCTCTTCGGTCCGCTCATCAATTTTTCCATAATCAGCTTTTCCTTGGAAATGTTACTGTTATACTTCACATCCATCTGCTGACTGACCAGCTTACTTCCGTCCTCATTGGCAAAATATAGTGTTAATGTGGTTTTCTCATAAGAACTGGGAGAAGCGCCGGTGCTCTGTACAAAATCATCTTCATTCATCACGCCCAACGGTTTTCCGGCCTCATTTCTTAAAATTTCCTGTTCCACCGTAATACAGACTCCGCTAATCTCTTCCTGGCGCGTCAAAGATCGTACTATGGCAGCGCGCGTCAATTTTTCTTTTAGAGCAGGCATTTCCAGGTATGCCGCATTAAAATCAAGATAGACGATGGCATGCTCCATTCGCCACGCATCCACCTTTACATCCTCTGGAATTGCCGGCATATAGGAAAGATCTTCCGCCGGCTTTGAAAGGCCGTTCAAAATCGAACTCACTGTTTCCTCCGGACTGTTTCGGACTATTTCATATTCCACCTCCACCAATCCGGTACCTTCACTGTTCAGACAATAAATGCACTCTGTACCCGAAACCGGTTTTGCTTTTTTCGCACAGGCCGAAAGCAGACACAGACTGATCCCGAGAATCCCCAAACAGATCTTCATTCCCCTTTTCTTCATCTGCTCACGCTCCTTTCTGTTTGCAGTACAGCTTCCTGCCTTTTTTATTCCTTACTTCCACTGTCTTATCCGTCCCCGGACATCCCGTAATACAGTCTTCCCGATGGAATCAAAAGGACAATATCGCAAAATATCGCAAGTCTCAAACACTCACACCGACACATAAATTAACGGAACCCGGATGGTAAAGGTCGTCCCCTCTCCGTAGTTACTGTATACTTTGATCGAACCTCTGTGCACGATCACCGCGTTTCTTGCAATGGCAAGTCCCAGACCGGTTCCTCCGATCTCCCGGGAATGGGATTTATCTACCCGGTAAAAACGTTCAAAAATATGATCCTGATCTTCTTTTGGAATACCGATCCCGGAATCCGCCACTTTTACATAGAAGAATTTATGATCCGCATTCAAGGATACACGGACCCATCCATTCTCATGATTATATTTGATTGCATTCTCCACCAGATTGGAAATCGCCAGCGTCATTTTTACTTCATCGATCTCCGCCGTCACCGGCCGGAAGCTCTCCAGCACAACTTCCACATTCTTTCTCTCTGCAATCGGTTTCAGACGCTTTAAAATCAATTCCAGCAGTTCATTGATATTTCCCGGCTTGATATTCAGGTTCTGGGCTGTCTTATCCATTTTTACCAGTGTGAGAAGATCATTGATAATATCCGTCTCCCGGTCGATCTCTTTGGCAATATCCTCCATAAATTCCTGATATAATTCCACCGGAACCTGCTCCTGAATCAGCAGGGAATCCGCCAATACTTTCATGGAAGCCAGAGGCGTCTTCAACTCGTGAGAAACATTTGAAACAAATTCTTCCCTGGAATCATCCACCATCTTCAATCTGGCCCGCATTTTATTAAACGCCTCGGAGATCTGCTTTGTCTCCAGATACGTATCCACGTGCAGTTCCTCATTCTCATATCCTTCCGTAATGCTCCGGATCCGCTCCGTAATCCTGCGCAGAGGAAGCACAATTCGATAAGCAACCAATACCGAAAAGGCCAGTACCAAAACAATAATGATACAAAAAACAATCCTGCCTTTCGCATAAAAACTCTGCAGTGTATCTTCAATCGTATCCGTCGAAACACTTGCCAGCATCACACCATTTATCTGTTCTGTTCCGTTCTTTGTAATCGGCGAAGTCACTTCAATATATCGATTGTTTTTATCATAATAATTGGTACTCACTCCCTGCATACATCGTATGACATTCTCGGAGACAATCGTTTTTCCCTCATCCAGAGAATACGTGTCCTTGATCACCGTCAGCTCTTTATTGACGATCATCACACGCCCATTGTAAATATTGGTCAATTGTGTTAGATTTGCATTGATAACTTCGGATGAATTATCCTCCAGATAATTGTAATTATTCATCTGATCACATAGAATTGTACACTGACTCTGTATATCCGCTGTGCGCAGAGATACCGCTCTGGACTCATATGCTTTCAGAATGCTGACATAAGCCGCTGCTCCCGACAGTATCCCCGTGCACAAAATAACCAATATAATACAGAACCACAGACTTTTTATGACTTTCTCTTTGACATGAAAAAAAATCTTAACCTTTGAAATAATAACCCACTCCCCACTTCGTATGCACATACCGGGGTTCACTCGGATTCAGTTCCACTTTCTCCCGCAATCTTCTGATATGTACATCTACCGTTCTTGCATCTCCCGGATAGTCGTTTCCCCAGACAAGATTCAGCAGATTCTCCCTGCTGTACACCTTATTGGGATTTGTCGCAAGGAGTTCCAGTACGTCAAATTCCTTTGCCGTCAGATTGATCTCCCGCTCTCCGATAAATACTCTGCGTCCCTCGCAGTCAATCTTCATTGTACCTTTTACAAGAATCGTACTCTGCGGGATCTCTTCCTTCCGCGCGGTTCTGCGCATGATCGCCTTGATCCTTGCTTTTACTTCCAGAATATTGAACGGCTTGGTAATATAATCATCTGCCCCATACTCCAGCCCCAGAATCTTATCCATATCTTCACTCTTTGCCGTCAGCATCACCACCGGCATATCGGAAAACTCCCGGATCTGCTGGCAAACTTCGAATCCATCCAGCTTCGGCAGCATTACGTCAAGAAGCACCAGATCATACTCGCATTTTTTCGCATAGGCAAGCGCTTCTTCCCCGTCATACGCGCAATCCACCTGCATATTATCCTGCTCCAGACTGAAACGGATCCCTTTCACGATTAATTTTTCATCATCTACTACCAAGATCTTTTTCCTGTCCATATTAATCTACCTTTTAGCCCCCTGCATTTACTGTAATCCCGTCCTTAATCTTTTGAAACACTCCGTCTTTGATCCCATCCACCTTCTTCAAATCTTCAATACTGGTAAACGGTCCGTTTGTTTCCCGATAAGAAATGATACTCTCCGCTCTGGTATCACCGATTCCGCTTAATGTTTTCAACTCTTCCTTTGAAGCAGTATTGAGATTCACTTTTCTCTCCACAGACGGACTCTTTGCTGCGCTGCCCGCATCCGTACCTGTTCCTTCTTCCGGCAGAACCGGAGAGATTCTTCCGTCCAAAAATGCAGCCGGATCCTGACTTACCTCTTCTTCTGTCGGCACATAGATCTGTTCTCCATCCACCGCGGGACGCGCCTGATTCACATATTCCTCCGCCGCTTCTTCCGTTACGCCTCCGGCGCAGGCAAGCGCCTGATATACCCGTCCTCCTGCTTCCAGCTCATACACACCCGGCCTCTGTACGGCCCCGCATACATCTACGAATATGGGATTCTCTTCCGTTTTCTCTTCCCCCGGATTCTCCGGCACTTCCCTCTCCCCTGTACCGTCCGCTTCCCTCTCCCGGGAGATCTTCTCTTCTGATAAGTGTTTCTCGCTCTGTTCTGTATCTTCCGAATCTGGTACAGTCTCCGCCTGTTCCGGAATATATGTCTCCAGCCCGTCGGCTTCTTCCCTTTTACAGCCGGAAAATATCATACAAAAAACCAGCAGACAGGCTGCCGCTTTTCTTTTTCTGACAATCATTCTCTTTCCTCACAGCGAAATCGCTGCAAGCCCCTTTGGTCAGACATTCTTATTGTAACGAATTCATGTCAAAATTACAATAGATATTTACAAATTTGTTACGGAATAAACGAGACTGTGAAATTCTGATCCTGACGCTACCGCCTCCACTGAAAAATCGCAATCCCCACAAGCGCCAATGCCAAACCGCCTGCTTTCACCCAATCCCACGGAACTTTCTCGGTTCCGAACATACCGAACAGTTCGATCACATATGCCACAGTCAATTGAGCAATTACAATCAGCAATGCCGCTCGGGCCGGTCCCAGTACGGACATACTCTGAATCACCGTCCATGTAATCCCTGCGCCGATTACCCCGCCCAGCAACATATACCGGGGTTCCACCCTGGCAATGGAGGACAGATCATCCCGTCCCATGACCACCCACATCACCGCACATACCGCAAATGCACTGAGCTGCACCCATGCGTTGGATACCCACATTCCCGTTGTTTTCGTGACCTGTGTATTAAAAACACCCTGCACACTCATTAATGCACCGGATAAAAGTGCAATCAAAAAACCAGCCATATTCCATACCTCCTCTACATGGATAATATGTACAACCGACTGGTTTTTTATTCTTTACAGTTCGAAAGCACACCAATAAAATTCTTGCATACGTACGGGAAATCCGACACTGGCAACTTTTCCGCATACTGTGCTTATTAAACTACTAATGTCCAACAAAGCATGATATTCAAAACGTCAATGCTTTTTCCAGTTTTTCGATCATCTCGTCGATATGCTTCTCTTCCACAATCAAGGGCGGAAGAAGGCGTACCACATTTCCCTCCGCTGAAATCACCAGCAGTCCCTCTTCCAAAGCTTTTTGATGAATTTCTGCAAATGGTCTCGTGACCACCAACCCCTGCATCAGCCCTTTTCCTCTGCGCTCCACCACACAGTCCAGTCTTTTCACCAGTTCGTCCAACCGCTGAATCAAATAGGGACTGACTTGCTTCACATGCTCTACAATCTGCTCTTTTTCAAAAATTTCCATCACCTTGCCGACTGCCATACAGGCCAGTGGATTCCCCCCGTAAGTGGTTCCGTGATCTCCCGGTTTCAGGGAACTTTCCGCCACTTTTTCCGTCACCGCGAAAGCGCCCACCGGGATTCCGTTTCCGATGGCCTTTGCCATCGTCAAAATATCCGGTTTTACACCGTAACCCTGCCATGCAAACATGGTTCCGGTACGTCCGCAGCCACATTGTATTTCATCACAGATCATCAGAATATCCTGGGCGTCACAAAGATTTCGAATTCCCTCCATGAATTCCCGGGAGGCGGGACGAATCCCTCCTTCCCCCTGCACCGGTTCCAGAATGATGGCGCAGGTCTTCTCATTGACCAACGCTTTCACACTGTCCAGATCATTATAGACGGCAAAACGCACACCGGGGAACAGCGGTTCAAACGGTTCCCGGTACTCTGCGTGCCCGGTCACGGACACAGCCCCAACGGTCCTTCCATGAAAGGCATGTTCCATGGCAATGATCTCGTACCGTCCGGATTGCTTTGTCCATGCATATTTCCGCGCCGCTTTCAGCGCTCCTTCCACGGCCTCCGCCCCGCTGTTCGTAAAAAACACCTTATCCATTCCACAGGCGGACGCCAGCGCTTTTGCGGCCTTGCCGCAGTTTTCATGATAATACAAGTTGGACGTATGACACAATTTATCAATCTGTGCCTTCAACGCCTCATTCAGTTCCACATTTCCGTAACCCAGCCCTGTTACACCGATTCCCGCCGCAAAGTCCAGATACTGCTTTCCGTCCGTATCATACAGATACATTCCTTCGCCATGATCCAATGTCACGGGAAACCGATTATAAATATGCAGAAGGTTTTGCTCTGCCTCCTGAATTTTATGATTCACCATGATAATACCTGCTTTCTTTTTTATTTAATATAGCGGTTCCAATTCCTTTATTCGTAAAAATCTCCAGCAACAGACAATGCGGAATTCTGCCGTCCAGAATATGTACGCGGGAAACACCGTTCTCAATGGCATCAATACAATTGGCCAGTTTAGGAAGCATACCGCCTCCGATATACCCTTCCTTCATTAGTTTCTGCGCCTCTTCCACCCAAAGCTCCGAAATTAATGTTTTCGAATCTGCCGGATCTTTGTATACGCCTTCAATATCTGTCAGAAATGCCAGCTTCTCCGCCTTCACCGCGCGCGCAATGGCGCAGGCCGCATCGTCCGCATTAATATTATAAGTATGATATTCCTCATCCATACCGACCGGACATACCACCGGAAGAAAATCTTTTTCCAGGAGATCAAATAAAATAGAAGCATTAACCTTTTTGACCTCGCCTACAAATCCGATGTCCTGCCCTTCGGAATATTTTTTCTCCACCTGCAGTAGCGCTCCGTCCTTTCCACTGATCCCGATGGCGCGCACTCCAAGACTTTCCACAAGCTGCACCAGACTTTTATTTACTTTTCCAAGCACCATCTCCGCCACTTCCATGGTGTCTTCGTCTGTCACACGCAAACCGTTGATGAACTTAGGCTCCATTCCGACTTTTCCCACCCAGCGGCTGATCTCCTTTCCGCCTCCATGTACGATAATCGGTTTGAAACCGACCAGTTTCAGCAATGTCACATCTTCGATCACCTGTTTCTTCAATTCCTCGTCCACCATGGCGCTGCCGCCATACTTCACGACAATGATTTTTCGATTAAAACGCTGAATATAAGGAAGCGCTTCAATCAGTACCTGTGCCTTATCCAGATATTGCTGCATATTTTGATTCATGATTCTTTCCTCCATTCAATCTGATTGAACACGAAGCGTCCGCCCGCGCAAAATACATTCAAAATCGGTGCACCCTGACACGTCATTGCATGAATTCCGAAGTAAACAACAAACGATATTTACTCGGTTATTCATACCTTATTGGACGGCGCTAGCCGTCCACTCGTGCGAAGCACATCAAATACGGAATGCCCGGATGGGTATGCAATGATGTACTAACTCCGGTAGTCCGCATTGATTTCGATATATTTATGTGTCAGATCGCACCCCCATGCAGCGGCCTGGGCGGTCCCTTCCTTGATGTCCGCCGTCACCGTCACTTCCGGACAGGAAAGGATCCCCGTCGCCCTCTCCTCCGAAAAATCCAGAGCCACGCCATCTTGAATGATCTGCAGTTTTCCCGCCGCGCTTTCGAAATACAGATCCACCTTTTCCGGATCGAACACAGCGCCGGAATATCCCATAGCGCAGAGGATTCTTCCCCAGTTGGCATCGTGCCCGGCAATAGCTGCTTTGGTCAGATTGGAACATACAATGGACTTTGCCAGTACCTTTGCCTGTTCTTTTGTCTTTGCACCTACAATCTTTGCCTCAAATAATGCAGTGGCTCCTTCCCCGTCGCCGGCCATTTTTTTCGCCAGCGTCTCATTTACATAATGCAGCGCTTCCACAAACTTCTTATATTCTGCCGTGTTGCACCGGATCTTCTCATTCTTTGCCATCCCGTTGGCCAAAAGCAATAGCGTATCATTGGTGGAGGTGTCTCCATCCACAGAAATCATATTGAACGTGTCCTGTACGTCCTTTTGCAATGCTTTTCTTAACGCTTTTCTGGAAATCGCCGCATCCGTCGTCACAAAGGCAAGCATCGTACACATGTTAGGATGAATCATTCCCGAACCCTTTGCCATGCCGCCGATAGTCACTTTTTTTCCGCCGATTTCCAGACAAACCGCCACTTCTTTTTCCCTGGTGTCGGTCGTCATAATCGCCTTCGCAGCCTGGGTTCCCTGCTCCGAAGCTCCGCCCAATTTTCCTGCCAGTACTTCCACACCGGCTTTCAGCTTTTCATTGGGAAGGGGCATCCCGATCACTCCCGTAGAACCGATCAGCACGCCGGACGGATCCACCTCCAAAACCTCTGCCGCCTTTTTGGCTGTTTCCCTGCAGCTTTGCATTCCCTCTGCTCCGGTACAGGCGTTGGCAATCCCGGAATTTACAATCACTACCTGCGATTTTACGCCGCTTTCCACTACTTCCCGGTCCCATTTTACCGGCGCCGCTTTTACCACATTTGTAGTAAAAACTCCCGCCACTTTGCACGGTTTCTCACTATAAATCATTGCCATATCCGTGCGGTTCTCATATTTGATTCCCATTGCGGCCGCTGCGGCCCGGAATCCCTTCGCTGCGGTTACCCCGCCTTTGATCACTTCCATCCGCAAAACCTCCTTCTTCTTTGTTCTCATCAATCCTCTCGGGTTGTTTGCCCTCTGTTTCAAATTATATTTATACACCCATCACGCATTTCTCTCCATAATACGAGAATTGTGAATCATGAGTAAGTAATTTCAAGTTCTCATACTTCGCTTGCGCCAGTAAGTTTTATTACTTCATCCGACAACTTTGACGTATCGGCAATCGCCCATAGGGCAATATGAGTATCCAGCAATATCTTCATTCCTATTTCACCCCAAACATTTCTGCTATCTCATCATTGCTTTCATCAATGTCATCCGGAATCTTATACCCATCCGGGCATCCCGTATTTGATATGCTTCGCACGAGTGGACACTTCGTGTCCAACAAAGTATACTTTCCATTTGCAATTCCCAATGTCCGTTTTGTATCGGTGGTTGATAAGTGCATGGTAAAAGGCATTCCTCTGTCTACTACACTTTGTTTTGCAAATATTCTTACTGCTTCTGCAAAAGATGTTCCAAGCTGTTTATACAATAGCTCTACTTGCTCTTTTAACTCCGCATCCATTCTTACTTGTAAAGTTGCCTCTTTAGCCATAATAAACGCCTCCTTTTGTAATACAATTATAATACTAATGTCTTACTTTTTCAATTCCTATTATCTTTTTTGTATTCCCACCACGGAATTTTCGTTACTATGAGCAGCCTTCCAGGCCATGAATAGTAACAAATTTCTATGATTCTCAGGACGTTTCTATATGGAACAGATACATCTTATAAAGCCGCACTACTGAGTTTTAGCATCCAATAAATATACCACATTTTTGCGAAAAATAGTCAGGACAGAAATACTTGCGTATCAGAACCTCTCAAAAAGCGTCAGCGCGGGGCGAGTTTTTTCGAGTTTAGCGTCTGTTACGTTTTTTGCGAAGCGAAAGCGGGATGATGTAGGCAAGTATTTCTGCCCTGGCGGACAACTGTTTTTTGTCCGGCAAGCTACTTTATTGGACGCGAAATACCTTAGATGCAGGATGCCCGAATGGAATACTATGCTATGACGCTTCGTTAAATGCCGTAATATTCTCTTTATTCAGCACAAAATCATAATAATTCAAATCCAGACGTTCCGTCCATCCGATCGTATTCCAAAATGCATTGCCAATATCATTTTTCGTAAATGCAATCAGAGACACCTTGCTGATCTGCTCTTTGCGAAGCGCCTCCATAGCATGCACCACCATGGCTTTTCCGATTCCCCGTCTGCGAAAATCCTCCCGGACACAGACATGATACAGACATCCTCTCCGCCCGTCATGACCGCAGAGAATACTTCCGACGATCTCTCCGTCCTCCTCTGCCACCACGCTGGTCGTGGGATTTCGCCTCAGAAAACGGGCCACGCCCTCTCTGGAATCATCAATGCTGCGGATTCCAAATCCCTGAATCGTCATCCAAAGTGCATAGACGTTGTCATAATCCCCGATCTCCATTGTTCGTATCACGACACATTTCCTCCTCCGTTTCGAACCTCCATTTTCCAAATCAATCTTATACTGCTTTTATTCTTCCTTTTATGGGAACATAGGAACCAGATCCAGTCCTTCCGCTTCCTCCAATCCGAACAGTAGATTCATATTCTGTACCGCCTGTCCCGCCGCTCCCTTCACCAGATTATCGAGAGCGCCCATCAGAATGATTCTTCCGGTACGGGGATCGATTTTAAAATTCACATCCACATAGTTACTGCCCTCCACCCATTTTGTTTCCGGACAGGCATCCTTTTCCAACACACGGATAAACTTTTCTCTTCCATAATACTTCTCATAAATAGTCCGTACTTCTTCCTCACAGACTTCTCTTGTCAACTTCGCATATTCGGTTACAAGAATTCCCCGGTTCATAGGAACCAGATGGGGTGTGAAATTCAACAGGACTTTTTCCCCGGATGCATAGCCAAGCTGCTCCTCGATTTCGGGGGTATGCCGGTGCGTGGCAACACCATAAGCCTTCATATTCTCATTGACCTCACAGAACAGATTGGGAACTTTCGCTCCCCTTCCCGCGCCGGAAGTCCCCGACTTTGCGTCAATAATCAATGTACTCATATCAATGAGTCCTTCTTTTGCCAACGGATATGCCGTCAGAATGGAACAGGTCGTATAGCATCCCGGATTGGCAATCAAACGCGCTCCTTTGACTCTCTCCCGGTTGACCTCACATAATCCGTACACTGCTTCCTCGATAAACTGTGGACTGGGATGGGGAATCCCATACCATTTTTCATACACAGACACGTCTTTGATTCGAAAATCCGCACTCAGGTCAACGATTTTTACCTTCGACAAAATCTCCTCATTCACCAGAGACGCGCATAGCCCCTGGGGCGTCGCCGTAAAGATGACGTCCACCTCATCTGCAAGAGCTTTCATATTATCATCCATGCAGACCGCGTCCACAATCTGAAACAGATTCCGGTAAACCGAAGCATATTGCTGTTCAATATAACTTCTGGAACCATACCATTTGATTTCCGCCTGTTTATGCGCAGTCAGAATCCGAACCAGTTCTCCGCCCGCATATCCGGTTGCTCCAATAATTCCCACCTTAATCATCTGTCTCATTCCCTTTCTTCTTTAATTGCCTGCCTTCTCTCAACTTATGTCCGGCCAAAACCGTACTTATCATATACCTCTTTTTTCCGGATGTAAAGAATTTTGTGTATACCAAGTAATCCGTACAGAAAATCTGTTACATTTCACACCCACGCCAGTTATCCAAAACGATTTCATACAATCCGATGTGAAAAGTACCGAAAATTTTCCACCGTCATCTTTTCCACATACTGTGGTATCAGAAAAGACTTGCATAATTATACATCTTTTGTGCATATTATGCAAGTCTTTTTTATTCTTCTTACATACCTGTGGCAGGAAAATTGACAGCTACATTGTTACATTACTTCTGTGGTACACATTCATCCCATATATAACTGCACCATCATTCCGTTTAAGAAAATCTGAAGTTCTTCCAGAAAGCTGGTTCGAAAATCCATCTGAAACAGCGGGAGTTCTTCACAGTCTACCGCCTGACGGACTACCTCGGACGGATTGGCCATCTGATAGGTTCCGGCAAGCAAAGCCAGACAGTGCAGTAGAAATCTGGCGCCGTCTCCCTCTTTAAAATAAACGACTTTTTCATCCAGAGTTTCGCCCAGTTGGCAGATCTCATCATGCAGCGTTCTTTTATAACTGACAGCCTGCTCATAGCCTGCATTCTGCTCTAATACGGTCGTCGCCGTTACCAGTAATCGAATCAGAAGATTTCGGCTTAAAAATGTACGATCCAACAACTCCAACAGTTCCCTGCCCCCGACTCCATTCCCGCTGTGTTCCATCAAAAGAAACTGGATCTTCTGATACCATGCGTCAAATTCCTGCATCGCCAGCTCCAGGAACAAGTCCTCTTTTGATTCAAAATATAAAAATACGGATCCTTTTCCCAAACCGGTTCTCTTCGCAATATCCAAAATCTTTACAGACGCGAAATCCGATTCTGAAAATAATTCTCTGGCAGCGTCCAGGATCTTCTGCCTCCGCTCCTGCTTCTGTTCCCGGGTAATTGCCCGCCTGAAATCTCCCATTCTCTCACCTGCTTTCTTCTTGAAATTTATTTTAAATGACTCTCAGTCACATGTCAATATTTTTTAAAAGCCTTCTATACTTTTTAAGAAGGACAGCGTATAATGATGTCAGAAACCAATTGAAAGTTGTAGAATTCTTTTTGAAGATCGTGAAGACAGGAGTGAATCGTATGAGTAATAAATTATATGAGCGCTATCAAACGTGTTGTATGGAGCTGGAGCAAAAGATGAAGAAGTATCAGGGGAGCAGCGAAGATGCAAAAAAACTTCGGGGAGCGCTCGCTACGGAATTATTAAAACAGGAAATTGACAGTTATTTGAACTATTATAATAAATCATTCAAAGTTTCGGCAGCGAATTCGTATATTGCAGGTTCAAAGTTTGAATATGATTTGCTTTTAGTAAAAGAGAATGCATGTCCATTTATGGGGTTACTGTATTCTCCGGAAGATGTGATTGGTATAATTGAATGCAAAGCAGGCGGATTGTTTGATGTAAATAAGGACACAGATCATATAGCAACGGTCGTGAACTGCGCACAGAAGATCAATCCCCATATCCGATTTGGGTATATTACCATGAGTGAAAATGTACCGGTAAATTCCTATCATAGAAATGGGAAACCTACAGTAAGACATTGGGACTTAACCGTAGAATATTTAGATCAGAAGATCCAATGTCCAAATATAAATTATGCTGTGACATTACATAAAGGGAATACATTATGCGATGAAGGCTTAGACGAAGAATTTAAAGATTTTATAGAATTTTTCATTAAGGAAGCGGAATAAATCCGCATATTTAAGTTCACAGCATAACATGGTTTGTGTTTTTGGTAAAAATCCCTCCTTTTTGATAAGAATCAGGATAGAACAATTCTTATGGAAAAGGAGTATTTTTATTGTCTGTCTTTCTGTTCCCTCTATATAAAATACAACGCAGGATTGACATTTCCCCCTTGCGATGTTAGAGTGTGTTTGAAAATTGCTTTCTGCAAGATGCTGTCCCAATTTGCACCAGATTTTAGGAATGAATTTTCAAACACACTCTAGCTTGTAAGAAAGAAATTCCACATAAGGAGCTCTCCCATGCAGCAGCCACAGCCTACCACCCTGAAAGAACACCCACACGGTACAGAATCTTTCCCCTGCGCAATCTACCGGACTTCTTCCCCCAAAAAAGGCACCCTTGTCAAACATCACTGGCACGAAGAAGTGGAGATTCTCTATTTTTCCGGCGGAGAATTCCGTCTGGAAATCAATATGGAATCTTTTCCCGTTCACTCGGAATGCCTGTATTTCATCAATCCGGGAGAATTACACAGTATTATAAAAGAGCGTTCCGGCAGTTATAAGGAAGACGCCGTTGTCTTTTCTCCTCGTATCATCTGTTTCGATCTGTATGATACCGCGCAGATTCAATTGATCCGGCCCATCCTCAATGGGAAAATGTTGTTTCCCCGCTGTATTTTTCCGAAACATGCCGCCTTTTCTCCGATCCGGGACGCGTTTCTGGATATGATGCATTCTTTCGACCGTACCTATGCAGAAGGATGTTTCAAAGAATCTCCCCCATCCTCCAAAAACGTCGCTGAACATCTGGCCGGACAGTTGTATATTAAATCTTCCCTGCTTCGGATTCTGGCTGTACTTTCTGACTTCCAGATGTTTACCCCTACGGAAAAGGGGTCTGACAAACGAATTGAAAGCATTAAAACCGCATTGACTTACATCCGGGAAAATTATAAAGAAAAGATCTATATTTCTGATCTTGCCGGACAGGTAAACTTAAATGAACAGTATTTCTGTCGTTTTTTTAAAAAGGCCATCGGCCGTTCTCCTATGGAATACATCAACGAATATCGGATCAAGCAATCTCTGCGCCTGTTGGAAGAAACGGAATATTCTGTGACGGAAGTCTGTCTGGAATGCGGTTATCATAATCTGGGAAATTTTCTTCGGGAATTTCGAAAGCACACAGGCACCACACCGCTGCAATACCGCAGGCGCCTCCTGGAAGCAGGCGCACTGGATTCCAAAAAGTCATAATTTCGTAGTTTTTAATCAAATAACTGTAAGACATTTTTTTCCACCTCTCTTATAATAAGCTGCAGATACAAAATCTGCCGGAAAGAAAGTGAGGTATCCTTATGACAAAAAAATGGTGGCACGATAAAGTCGCATATCAGATTTATCCGAAAAGTTTTTATGATTCCAACGGAGACGGGATCGGAGATATTCCCGGCATCATTCAGAAACTGGATTATCTGCAGGATCTGGGCGTCGATATTCTCTGGCTTTCTCCCTGCTACTGCTCTCCTCTGGCAGATCAGGGATATGACATCTCCGACTATTATAACATTGATCCTCGTTTCGGTACGATGGAAGATATGGACCGTCTCATCGCGGAGGCAAAAAAACGGAATATGTATATTCTAATGGATCTGGTCGTCAATCACTGTTCCGACGAACATGAATGGTTTCAAAAAGCCTGTGAAGATCCGGATGGGAAATATGGCCGTTTCTTCTATTTAAAAGAGAAAAACGCGGAGAAACCACCTACCAACTGGCGTTCCTATTTTGGGGGTTCAGTATGGGAGGACCTTCCCGGTACGAACAGGCAGTATCTCCATGTATTTCATAAAAAGCAACCGGATCTGAACTGGGAAAATCCGGAACTGCGCGAAGAAATTTTCCGCAACATTAACTGGTGGCTGGAAAAAGGTCTGGCCGGATTTCGAATTGACGCCATCATCAATATCAAAAAAGCGCTGCCTTTCCGGGATTATGCCCCGGATCGGGAGGACGGCCTGTGCAGCGTCGGTACCATGCTGAAGGAAGCCCGGGGGATCGGGGAATTTCTGGGAGAAATGCGCGACCGCACATTCCGGAAATACGATGCATTTTCCGTCGGCGAAGTGTTTAATGAAAAACCGGAAGAACTGCCGGATTTCATCGGAGAACACGGTTACTTCTCCAGTATGTTTGACTTTAACGAAGCCATTTTCGGACAGAGCGAAAAAGGCTGGTATGACAGCCGGCCCATTACTCCGGATGATTACAAACATTGCTGTTTTATTGCCCAGGCAAAGACCGGTTCCATCGGTTTTTTGTCCAATATTATTGAAAACCATGACGAACCCCGCGGCGTCAGCCGCTATATCCCGGAGGAAGACTGCTGTACAGAAAGCAAAACAATGCTGGCCGCGCTGAATTTCATGCTGCGTGGAATTCCCTTCCTCTACCAGGGACAGGAACTTGGCATGGAAAACATGTCCTTCTCTTCCATCGAGGAGATCGACGACATTTCCTCCCAGGATGAATATCAGGTCGCTTTGCAGGCAGGTTTGACTCCAAAAGAAGCGCTTCGTGTTGTTTCCAAATACAGCCGGGATAATGCGCGCACCCCCATGCAGTGGTCAGACAAACCTCATGCCGGTTTTACCACCGGCACTCCATGGCTGAAAGTGAATCCCAATTATGTTTCCATCAACGCCGCCTCGCAGCAGAGGGATCCGGATTCCGTATGGAACTTCTATAAAAAATTAATTGCGTTGCGGAAAAATCCGCTCTATAAAGAAACCATCGTGTACGGTACGCTGGAACCGGTCTGGGAGGAACGGCACAATCTCATGGCTTACTACCGAAAGGGAGACCGCACCCTGTTGATCATCGGAAATTATCAGAGAGAGGAACAATCCGTAGTATTGCCAAAGAACGCAAATCAAACAGAATCTGGGCATTCTTACAACATACTATTGAACAACTATCCTGACATCCACATAGAAGATGATTCGATTCATTTGTATGGATATCAGGTATTGATTCTGGAACTATAACAAATACTTTTTTTAAGTCAAATCCCTCGTAGCAGACTACGGAGCATGAAAGCGGAAATAAATCAGAGAAAGGATGAACAAAACATGAAAAAGACGTGGTGGAAAGAGGCAGTAATTTATCAGATTTATCCCCGCAGTTTTATGGACAGCAACGGGGACGGGATCGGAGATTTAAAAGGAATTACCGGAAAGCTGGATTATCTGAAATATCTGGGAATTGATGTGATATGGATGTCCCCCGTCTACCAGTCCCCCAACGATGACAATGGATATGATATCAGTGATTACCAGGCCATTATGGCAGACTTCGGTACCATGGAAGATTTCGAAGAACTGCTGGCAGGCGCTCATAAACGGGGAATCAAAATTGTCATGGACCTGGTGGTAAACCATACGTCCGACGAACACAAATGGTTCGTGGAAAGCCGCAAATCCAAGGAAAATAAATACCAGGACTACTATATCTGGCGGGAGGGAAAAGATGCCCAAACACCGCCCAACAACTGGGGATCCTGTTTTGGCGGTTCTGCATGGCAGTATGAAAAGGGGACGGACATGTACTATCTGCATCTCTTTTCCAAAAAGCAACCGGACTTAAACTGGGATAATCCAAACGTACGCCAGGAAATCTTTGATATGATGACCTGGTGGTGCGAAAAAGGCATCGACGGTTTCCGCATGGATGTGATCAGTCTGATTTCCAAAACAAAGGAAATGCCGGACGGTGAACTGGCAGGACTCTATGGCAGATATGATCCTTACTGCGTGCACGGTCCCAATGTACACAACTATCTCCGGGAAATGAATCAGAAAGTTCTGTCAAAATACGATCTTCTGACTGTCGGCGAAACACCGGGCGTCACACCGGAACTGGCAAAACAATACGCCGGAGAAGATACCCATGAACTGAATATGGTTTTCCAGTTCGAACATGTGGAAGGGGACGGAATCTACGGAAAATGGACGGACCAAAAGCCTTCTCTTCACCGCCTGAAGAAAATCTTCTCCCGCTGGCAGACGGAATTGTATGATACCGCATGGAACAGCCTGTTCTGGGATAACCACGACCAGCCAAGAGCCGTATCCCGTTTTGGAGACGACCGTCCCGCCTATCGGGAGGCTTCCGCAAAAATGCTGGCCACCTGCCTCCATATGATGCAGGGTTCCCCCTATATCTATCAGGGAGAGGAACTGGGAATGACCAACTATCCGTTCCAAAGTCCTCAGGATTTCCGGGACATCGAAAGCATCAACGCCTATCGGGAATGGTGTGAAAGCGGCCGGCTATCCCATGAAGAATTCTGGCCATGTATCACCCACAAAAGCCGGGATAACGCCAGAACCCCCATGCAGTGGGACAACACTGCCCAGGCCGGTTTTACCACCGGCACTCCCTGGATTGCCGTGAATCCAAACTATAAGGAAATCAACGCCAAGGCCGAGACAGCCGATCCGGATTCCGTATTCCATTATTACAAAAAACTGATTGCGCTGCGGAAACAATACCCGGTTATCGTATACGGAAAATATGAACTGCTTCTGGAGGACCACGAAACACTTTATACTTATACAAGAACATTGGAGCAGGAAAAACTCCTGATCGTCTGCAATTTTTCCGATCAGGAAACCCATTTTACCGTCCCGGAAGAGTTTGCCCATGCTTCCTGTCTGATCTCCAACAAAGACAGAGACTATGACAAAGCGGAAATGATGCTCCGGCCCTATGAGGCATTCGTTCTGTATAAAAAGTGATTCTTTGCATGAAAGAAAACAGCATCTATTCGTTCCGGATACACAGCCAGAAAAACGGTTGTATTTTACAGGAAGAGCCATCCGTTTGAAATGGCTCGGATAGGGACTCCCCAAAAGGAGTCCTCTGCAAAATACAACCGTCTTCTTTTCTGCCTCTTTTTGACACAAATGATCAGGAAATACTCAATACCTTATAATCCTTGTCTTCTACCGTCTTTTTCAATACCTCTTCCGAAATCTCTGCGCCAAGTGTCACAACTGCCGTACCGGCTTCATAGCTGACCTCCGCCTGTTCTACCTCCGGAAGCGCTTCCAGACATTTTTTTACCGTTGCCTCACAGTGTCCGCACATCATCCCTTCAATTTTCATCGTTTTTGTCATTGTCGTTCCCTCCTGCTTTCTTTTTATTTTTTTATCTTTCCCTGCATCATGCACCCGAAACCAGTTCAGGCGCAGTGCATTCGTTACCACACAGAAACTGGACAGACTCATAGCTGCCGCTCCAAACATCGGATTCAATTTCCAGCCCAGAAGCGGATACCAGACTCCCGCTGCCAGCGGAATCCCTATCACATTATAGAAAAATGCCCAGAACAAATTCTCATGAATATTCCTTAAAGTTGCCCGGCTTAGGCGAATGGCTGCCGGTACGTCGCGCAGACGGCTCTTCATCAGCACGACGTCCGCCGCGTCAATGGCAATATCCGTGCCCGCTCCGATGGCGATTCCCATATCCGCCCGTGTCAAAGCCGGCGCATCGTTGATTCCGTCCCCCACCATTGCCGTCTTTCCTTTCTGTTTGAGCGCGCGGATCACACTTTCCTTCCCGTCCGGCAGCACGCCGGCGATGACCTCGTCCACGCCTGCCTGCCGTCCGATTGCTTTTGCCGTCCGTTCATTGTCCCCGGTCAGCATTACCACGCGGATCCCCATATTCTGGAGTTCTTTTACCGCCTGGGGGCTATCCTCCTTGATCACATCGGCCACGGCAATAATCCCGGTCAACTGAACGTCACGTGCGAAAAACAACGGCGTCTTTCCTTCCTCCGCCAGACGCTCCGCCTCTTTTTCCATTTCATCCGGTACCTGCGCCCGCTCCCGGATAAATTTCAGATTTCCCCCCAGCAATTTACTGGAATCGCCTGCCAAAACGGCCGACAACCCGTTCCCCGGCAATGCTTGAAACTGCGTCACCTCTTCCGCTTCCAATCCGCGTTTCTCCGCCTCCGCCAGAATGGCTTTTGCCAGAGGATGTTCGCTTTTGCGCTCTAAGGCATAGGCCGTCTGCAAAAGCGCTTCCCCGGAAACTCCGTCCACCGGAACCAGGTCTGTCACCTTTGGTTCCCCACTGGTGATGGTTCCGGTTTTATCCAGCGCGACAATCTCTGTCTTTCCTGTCTCTTCCAGGGATACTGCCGTCTTGAACATGATTCCGTTTTTGGCGCCCATCCCATTGCCCACCATGATGGCGACAGGCGTCGCAAGCCCCAGCGCGCAGGGACAACTGATCACCAGAACCGAAATCCCTCTCGCCAGTGCAAATCCAATCCCCTCCCCTGCCAGAAGCCAGGCAAAAATAGTCAAAACCGCTACCGCAATTACAGCGGGCACAAACACGCCGGATACCTTATCTGCCACTTTGGCGATGGGGGCTTTTGTCGCCGCCGCATCGCTGACCATCTGGATAATCTGGGAAAGCGTGGTATCCTCCCCTACACGGGTTGCCACACACTGCAAAAATCCGGACTGATTCAACGTAGCCGCGGATACCATATCCCCTTCCGCCTTGTCCACCGGAATACTTTCCCCCGTCAGGGCTGATTCATTGATCGCACTGCTGCCCTCGAGAATCCTGCCGTCCACCGGAATATTCTCTCCAGGACGCACCACAAAAATGTCCCCTTTTTGCACCTGGGAAACCGGCACTTCCACCTCCGCGCCTTCCCGCAGAATCACCGCATTTTTGGGCGCAAGCTTCATCAGATTTTTTATTGCATCTGTGGTTTTTCCTTTGGAGCGCGCCTCCAGCATCTTTCCCACGGTAATCAATGTGAGAATCATAGCGGCCGATTCAAAATAGAACTCATGCATATAGGACATCACGCCCGCCGGATCTCCCCTGTACTGTGCGTCCGTCATGGCAAACAGGGCATAGGTACTATATCCAAACGCCGCTCCCGCTCCCAGAGCAACCAACGTATCCATATTCGGCGCCCCATGCAGCAGACTCCGGAATCCACTGATGAAAAACTTCTGATTGACTACCATCACAATCCCGGTCAATATGAGCTGAATCAGCCCCATAGCCACATGATTCCCTTCCAAAACCGCAGGAACGGGCCAATTCCACATCATATGCCCCATAGAGACATACATCAAAGGAACCAGAAATAGCAGAGATGCCGCCAGGCGCTGCTTCAATACCGGTGTCTCCCGGTCTTTCAGCATCTCTTCCTCTGCCGCCCGACTTTTTTCACCGTCTGCCCTGCCCTCTGTTCCTTTTTGTGACGCGCCGTATCCCGCCTTCTCCACCGCGGCAATTACTTCTGCCGCAGGAGCCGTCCCTTCAATTCCCATCGTATTCGTCAGCAGACTGACGGAACACGAAGTAACGCCCGGAACCTTCGCTACCGCTTTTTCTACCCTGGCGCTGCAGGCGGCGCAGCTCATACCGGTCACTGTATATTGTTCCATATCACTCTCTCCCTTCTTTCTTCTTCCTCCAGTGAACCTTTACTTCATCAGCTTCTGAAGTGTTACCACCAGTTCGTCCACCGTCTCTTCTCTGCCGGCCCGGATATCCTCGGCCACACAGGTCCGGATATGATTTGCCAGAAGCACTTTATTAAAACTGTTCAACGCCGCGTTCACCGCTGATACCTGTATCAGGATATCGGTACAATACGCATCGTTCTCCAACATCCTGCGAATTCCCCGCACCTGCCCTTCAATCCGGTTCAGACGATGAATCAGATCCGTATATTCCTTATCCGTTCGTTCCTTTGTCTTATGACAGCATTCCTTTTTTTCTTCCATTCTATTCCTCCACGCACTTTTCTACCCTATCTCAAAACAGAACATAAATACGTGTATCCATCCAGACATCCTGTATCTGATATACTTCGCACAAGTGGACGGCCACAGCCATCCGATAAGATATACCCATCTATTGTTCTTTCCAGATCTCTTTTGTATTATATACCCTCACGGGGTATATTGCAACTATTTTTTCTGATAAACGATACATTTTGGTAACAGTTCAGACTGCAACTGTGCACTTGCTGCGCAGTTGGCAGCCAGTAGTGCCACGCAGCCATGAATCCGCCCCTTTGCCATAGGCAAACTTTTCATGGGGCGGATTTACGTAACAGTGAGGCCGAAGGCTGAACTGTTACACATTTTGTAATAGTTCATTACATTTCACGAGCGGACAGCTACCGCTGTCCAACAAAGCATACCCATCCAGTCATTCAATACAGGTATAAAAAAAGAAACGGGATACCGTTCCACTGATAAACTTCACGGCAGACCCCCGTTTCTTCTTATTCTTTTCTTATAAAAGAACCTCAAAATAATTCTTCTACTTCCAGATAGGGATTATCCGCCTCATAGAATCTTTCCTCTTCCACCATCTCTGCAATGGCAGGATCAATCGGCATTTTCCCCAGAACCGGAACTTCCAGTTCCCCGGCAATCTTCTCAATCTGGCTCTCGCCAAATACTTTCAGTTCCTTTCCACAGTCAGGACATTTCACATAACTGTAATTCTCCACGATTCCAAGAACCGGAATATTCATCTGTTTTGCCATATGATACGCCTTCTTCACAATCATCTGTACCAGATCCTGGGGAGAAGTCACAATCACCACTCCATCCAACGGAAGAGACTGGAATACGGTAAGCGGTACATCCCCGGTTCCCGGAGGCATGTCCACAAACAAATAATCCAGATCATCCCAGATCACATCCGACCAGAATTGCTTCACCACGCCTGCAAGAATCGGCCCCCGCCAGATCACGGGCGCATTCTCATCCTCCAAAAGCAGATTGACAGACATAATTCTTGTCTCGTCTTTTGCGATACAGGGGAAAATTCCTTCCTCACTTCCCTTTGCCATCCCATGAATCCCATACATCTTAGGAATGGACGGGCCGGTAATATCTGCATCCAGAATCCCAACCTGATACCCTTTTTCTCTCATTTTACGGGCAAGAGACGCCGTCACAAGAGATTTTCCGACTCCTCCCTTTCCGCTGATCACTCCAATTACCTTTTTCACATGGGAATATGCATTTGCCGGAGCTCTCAAGTCCTCTTTCTTACTCTCACAATGATCCGCATGGGCACATCCTGCACAGGACTCTTCTGTGCATCCATTACTGCGGTTCTCTTCTGCCATACCATTTCACCTACGCTTTCCTTCAATTTCACAGAATACGGAACTCCCGTCACCGGCGGCCCACATACTCTAGTAATTATAATCCTGTGTATGATACGATAACACCTTATCATAATCCGAATCGCTTTGCAAGTGGTCGGTTCACACCCGTCCTTTTTTCCATTTTGCCAACGCAAGCACCACACAGATCAACGCCGCGGCAAATACAAGCTGGATCCCGATTCCTTCCAGAATCTGTCCCCGCATGCTCCCCGCCATACCGTCATATTCTACCAGATATTCGTTTACCAGTTCATACCAGTATACCGGAAGAAACTGTGCTACGGTCTTTACACTCTTACTCATAACATCCAGCGGGACAAAAGTACCGCATAAAAAGCACATGCCCAGAGTAAGAACATTCACAATTCCATTCAGCTTATTCTGCATATTCTTTCCGCCTACCACCATTCCCACCAGATAAGACACGGCCAGAGATACCAGCAGCATTGCCAGGGAATTCAGCAGATAGAATGCCAGTCCGGGACTGCCCGTCATTCGCTTCCCATACAAAAGAAACGCTGCCAGAATCACAATTCCCCACAGGCCGGCTCCGATCGTTGCCGCTGCCAGCAGCCCTTCCATACTTTGCCTCCGCTGCGAAACTGCGGACGCCTGCATTCTTTTCGGCAGATCCCCCTTGTGGAATGCAGAAAGAACATTTCCCATCACATAGCAGAATACCGACAAAAACAAATACGGAATATAACGGAAAAACCATCCGTACGCCGGCATCTCTCCCGCCGTCCCGCTTCCGTCGGTCAATTCCACCCTGGCCGGTTCCAGATCTCCCAATGCCTGTATCATTTCTTCCTCCGTCAGTCCGGCCGCATCATACACCCCGGCCATATACAGAAAACTGTTGATCTGCTGATCCACATAAAATGCCGTATAGGAACCCGGTACATTCGTAATCTGAAGTTTTTCTCCTCCCTTTACGCAGGCATCGAAAAAATCAGCGGGAATCCGTACAATATACTCTGTATTCCGATAAAATAGTTCCTCCTGCATCAATGCTTTGTCCTTTTTCATCTTCTTCACTTCATGAAACTGCCGCAGATAATCCTGAAAAGCAGACGAAAAGGCGCCTCCATCCTCATCCACCACAGCCACTTTCACACTCTCCGCCTGAAAATTCCCATAATTCCCTTCCTCCGCAAAAGTCTGAAACATCACTGTGATTGCCATAAAAATCCCAAGATACATCAGAATCAGGTTCATATTTCGCTTTATAATTCGAAGATATCCTTTATATACTGTCATAGCGTTCCCTCCTGATCATAAGAAATGAAGCCAATACCAGCGCAACGCACATCACTGCCAGCGTAACCATTCCCCGAAGAAACCGCGCCGTGTCGTCGTATACATTGATACAATAAAACGCGTCGCTGATAATGGCCGCCGGATTGATACGATTCAAAAACGGCGCGTTTCGTTCCACTACATATTTCATTTCCCCGTTCATCAGGCCGGCGAGAAAGCTGCCGGTCATGGAGACTGCCAGCAAGATTCCGATTTTTACTCCTTCCTTCATCCTTCCGAAACTTCCCACAAAGATTCCCATTGATACGCCGATCATACTCCCAATCCATGCGATCAGAAGCATCTGGGGCATCTTTCCATTGAAATCCAGTTTCAGAACATAACGCAGATACAATAACAATATTATCACATTCAAAAAATGAATCAAAAACGAGGAAATCATCTCCGTAAATACCAATTTCAATTTATTGGTTGGGGTAACACACCGTCTGGCCGCCAGCGGCGTTAAATTTGCCTGTATGGAAAGCGCCGCTGCAAATCCGATGAATGCGCCATAAAGACAGGCCATTCCGATCAAAGCATAAAAGAACTGCATATTTCCATTGGTGGTTTTTCCGCCGACAGACACTTGTTCTACTTTCTCCTCATATCGTTCCATCTGTTCGGCAGCCTGGGAAAGCCCCTCCGGATGAAGCCGTGCCACTGTCTGCATCGTCTGTTTCCCGTTCTCGTATTGTTCCAGAAGCGACTGCAGAATGCTCTCCGAGATTCCGTTCCCGCCCACGGTAAGCACCGGTGTTTCCTTCACACGAAAAATACCGGACACCTTTTTTTCTTTCAGTGCGGCCGCCGCCTCCTTCTCTGTCATTTTCCGCGTCGTAATCAAAGGAGAATCCCCGGTCTCCATCCGGTCCAGAAATTCCAGAAATACCGGATCCGCCCCCTCTTCCTCCACCACGGCTGTCGGTACAATCTCAAAATCTTCCTCCTCAATCATACCAAATGCAAAATAGAAAAGCGTGGCCAGAATCAGAGGAAAAAATAATGGCCAAAATATCACATTAAATTCCTTCACTTTTACGAAAATATTATATTTCATCAAATGTAACATGTAATCCCTCCCGTCTGTCTATCTCATTCTGCCAGATCTTTCTTTTGTTCTTTCCGGATTTAATCCCGAAGTTTGGTCCCCGTAATCTCCAGAAATACATCATTCAACGTCGGCAACTCCGAAAACACTCTTCCAAAAGGAATTTCCTGTTCCTGCAGATAATGCAAAAGCCGAATCAGATTATGTTCCGCCTTCGTACAGCGCACTGTCAGAATCTGCTCCTCATACTCCACGGAAAATACATGAGGCAGTTCCCGGACGGAAAGAATCTGCTCCGGTGTCAGTAACACTCCCTCAATCGTAACCGTCTCACCGGTTTTGATCATATTTTTTAATTCTTCTTTCGTTCCCACTGCAATACTCCTTCCATGGTCCAAAATCGCGATGCGGGTACAGATCTGTTCCACTTCCTCCATATAGTGGGAAGTATAAATAATGGTGGATCCCTGTCGGTTTAATTCCTGGATCCCCTCCAGAATCCGGTTCCGGCTCTGCGGATCCACCGCCACGGTCGGTTCATCCAAAATAATGATTTTCGGCTTATGCGCAATCCCACAGGCAATATTCAGTCTCCGAAGAAGCCCGCCGGAAAGTTTTCCCGGTCTGGTTTTTACAAACTCTTCCAAACCTACAAATTGAACCGCTTCTTCCACCAACTGCTTCCTCTTCTCTTTTTCTCTGACATACAGTCCGCAGAAATAGTCAATATTCTCATAAACTGTCAGTTCATCAAATACGGCCACATTCTGCAGTACAATTCCGATCTGTTGTTTCACCCGGTAATTATCCGGTGTCATCTCTTCCCCCAGAATCCGGATACTTCCCCTGTCATATTTCAAAAGTGCAAGCATACAGTTGATGGCCGTCGTCTTCCCGGATCCGTTCGGCCCCAGGAGGCCAAATACCTCTCCCTCCTGAATCTGCAGATTCAGATGATCCAGCGCCACCAGATTTCCATATCGCTTCACAAGGTTTTCTATTTGAATCATATCCAATCCCTTCCTTTCCTGATTTTTCTATCCCGTATTCGATGTGCTTCGCACGAGTGGATGCTTTGCGTCCAATTAAGGTATCCCCCTCCGGGCATCCTGCATTGCATGCCCTTTGAGCCAGCGGACAGCATCGCTGTCCATTAAAGTATACTTTCTCTTTTGGTTTTAGATAAGTGTAAACTGTCATCATTTCTATATGACATTTGTCATTCGAACTCGTATTGCATTTTTTCTTTGCCACTCTCCCCTTTTTATATTATAATAGATACAGAATCATCGAAACTTACCTGGGGAGTCAGAGATTATGTCTTATTTTGTAGATACCGGTTTTTTATTTCTATATTGTATGTTATCCCTCTGGTACACGGCGGTTGACTTGTCGTTTGTATTTGCGTTTCTCTGTACTTTGATTCTCTGTTGTATCTGCTATTTTTCGAAACACCCTCTGCTTTGTATGGGACTTTTCCTTCTGTTCCTGGGACTTTCTCTCTGGATCCCTTCTTTTTTCTGCTTCTATCCGGCGGCGGCATATCTTTTTGTACGAAAAAGATATACCTGGATGGCTCTGGCGTCTGCTATTTTGCTTTTTTTCTACCATATGGCATATATGGGACAAGCCGCCTTTCTCCCCTTGTCCGTTGGAATGTCCGGTTTCCTTCTGGCTTTTCTTCTTGCCCGCCGTACCATACGGTATGAGCAGCTGGATACCCGGCTTCGGCAAATGCAGGATGACGATCGGGAATACCAGCTTTTACTTTCCGAAAAGAATCAGTCCATACTGGAAAAGCAGGACTATGAAATCTACGCCGCCACCTTACGGGAGCGAAACCGGATTGCCCGGGAGATTCACGATAATGTAGGCCATCTTCTCTCCCGTTCCATCCTGCTGCTGGGCGCCGTAAAGACAATGGGAAAACCTCCGGAACTGGAACCACTTTTGGAGCATCTGGAGCATTCTCTTGCTTCCGCAATGGACAGCATCCGCACCAGTGTACACGATCTTCATGAAGATTCTGTAGATTTGAAAGCTTCCATCCAAAATCTCATTGCAGAATTTTCCTTTTGTCCGGTTCGCTTCCAATATGACATGAATCCGATGGTTCCCAAACCGGTCCGTTACTGTTTCATCAGTATTACAAAGGAAGCGCTCTCCAATGTGATAAAACACAGCAATGCCGACCAAGTACAGATTACCATGCAGGAACATCCTGCACTCTATCAATTGTGTATCACAGACAACGGAACAAAAACAGTCCTGCACTCTGCCCACGAAAAAGATTCTTTCCAAAAAAACGGAATTGGATTACTCAACATGCAGGAACGTGTGTCGTCTCTGCATGGAACGTTTCATTTTACGGCAGATTCCGGATTTCGAATTTTTATTACGATTCCCAAACAGGATTCCCTGTATCTTGAAAAAGGAGTTTTGAAACATGAACCTGATTATCATTGACGACGACCCTCTGGTTTCCAGCGCTCTGAAAACGATTCTGGAATCCCAGGCCGATATTACCGTATGTGCTTCCGGTATGGACGGGACGGAAGCCATTTCTCTTTATCGCACACACCGCCCGGATATTCTCCTGATGGATATCCGAATGAAACACACAAGCGGACTGGAGGCTACCGCCCAAATTTTAAAGGAATTTCCAGACGCAAAAATTCTGCTGCTCACCACTTTCTCCGATGACGAATATATCATTCAGGCATTAAAACTCGGCGCCAGGGGATATCTGCTGAAACAGGATTACGGCAGCATTCTTCCGGCCTTAAAGACAGTATTATCCGGGCAGACCGTCTTTGGAAGTGAAATCATCTCCAAACTGCCCGGACTGATTCGGCATACAGACGATTTTGATTACGCGGCGTCAGAAATCAACGACCGGGAACGGGAGATCATCCGTCTGGTCGCCAACGGATACAGCAATAAAGAAATTGCCGCGGAACTGTTTTTAAGCGAAGGAACCATCCGCAATTATTTGAGCGGTATTTTGGATAAACTCCATTTACGTGACCGGACACAGGTTGCCATCTTTTATTACCAACATGCACAAGAATACAAAAAAGGAGGACTTTCTATATGAACACATCAGGTGCAGAACTCACACGAATTCACAACGTTCCTCTGGAACCTCTGGACGTTATTTCCGGCTTCGAGGTGCGGCCGGGATTTTTCACCTCCCTGGGCGCCACTCTGATTCCCTGCGGCGTCAGCTTTACCATCCAGTCTCAGGGGGCAACCTCCTGTGAACTGCTCTTTTTCCATCGGGGAGAGGATACGCCCTTTGCCGTGTTGAAATTCCCGGAGAGCTACCGTATCGGCTATGTCTATTCCATGATCGTTTTTAATCTGAATATCGAAGATCTGGAATACGCCTATCGGCTGGACGGTCCCTATGATGAGAAAAAAGGATATCGTTTTGAAGCAGACCGGATTCTTCTCGATCCTTATGCAAAAGCGGTCACCGGACAGAGCACATGGGGGTGTAACAATAACTACCATCGGGGATACCATGCACGGGTCGTCCGCAGTAACTTCGACTGGGGCAATATGTACCATGATCCCATTCCCATGGAAGATCTGGTCATCTACGAGACACACGTTCGGGGATTCACCAAAGATCCTTCCTCCGGTGTCCTGCATCCCGGCACTTTCAACGGACTAAAGGAAAAAATTCCCTATCTGAAACAACTGGGAATCAATGCCGTCGAACTCATGCCGATTTTTGAATTTGATGAAATGAGAGATACCCGTGTCGTAGACGGAGAAAAACTACTGGACTACTGGGGATATAACCCTGTCTGCTTCTTTGCACCCAACACCAGTTACGCGGCCTTTTCCGAGGACAATCAGGAAGGGAAGGAGCTAAAATCCCTGATCAAGTGCCTGCATGATAACAATATGGAAGTCATCCTGGATGTGGTGTTCAATCATACGGCGGAAGGAAATGAAATGGGTCCCTGCTTTTCTTTCAAAGGTCTGGACAATAACATCTATTACCTTCTGACACCGGACGGGCATTACTATAATTTCAGCGGCTGCGGGAATACTTTGAACTGCAACCACCCTATCGTCCAGCAGATGATCCTGGATTGTCTGCACTACTGGGTAACAGATTACCGTGTGGATGGTTTTCGTTTCGATCTGGCTTCTATCCTGGGACGAAACGAAGACGGTTCTCCCATGAACCAGCCTCCCCTTTTACGAAGCCTGGCCTTCGATCCGATTCTGGGCAATACAAAATTGATTGCAGAGGCATGGGATGCAGGCGGCTTATATCAGGTCGGCTCTTTTCCTTCCTGGAAACGCTGGGCGGAATGGAACGGACGTTACCGGGATGATATGCGCCGTTTCCTGAAAGGAGATTGCGGCTGTGCAGGCGCCGCCGCACAGAGAATTATCGGTTCCCCCGATCTGTACGATCCCATTCAGCGCGGTCCCAACGCCTCCATCAACTTCCTGACCTGCCATGACGGATTTACACTGTACGATCTGTACAGTTATAACGAAAAGCATAACCAGGCAAACGGATGGAATAATACGGACGGTACAAATGACAATAACAGTTGGAACTGCGGGGCCGAGGGGGAAACGGAAGCGGAGGATGTCCGCACACTGCGCCGGAGAATGCTGAAAAATGCCTGCGCCGTCTTGCTGAGTAGCCGCGGGACTCCGATGTTTCTCTCCGGAGATGAATTCGGGGACACCCGTTTCGGAAACAATAACCCTTATTGTCAGGACAACCCTATCTCCTGGCTGAACTGGACACTTCTGGAGAAAAACCAGGATCTGTATCAGTTCTTCCGCTACATGATCCAATTCCGGAAAAATCATCCGGTAATCCGGAAAAATCTGGAAACCAGCACCACCGGATACCCTCATGTCAGTGTACACGGCACCAGACCGGGGGCGCCGGATTACAGTCAGACTTCGCATGTAATCTGTATCTTATTTGCCGGACATAATCCCGATACAGGAAGGGAAGACCTGGTATATCTTGCCATCAATTCCTACTGGGAATCTGTCTCCCTGACTTTACCGCCCCTCTCCAATGATCTAAAATGGAAAGTGGCCGTCAACACCGGGGATCCAAAACAGGTTTGTTTTTCCGGAGAGGAACGCCCGGACGCCGGAATGAATATTTCCATCGGTGCAAGATCTGTGATTCTGTTCGAAATTTAAAGTCCGATGTCCAACAAAGTATAAGAAAAGCGGAACCAGAGACATATTCCTTTTGGAATCTGCCCCGGTTCCGCTTTTCTTTTTTCTATGTTTACATTCCTTCCGTAACTATTTAACCTATGGCTAAATAGTTACGGAATCCGACCTCTTTGCCGGCATTGCCCTCTTCTATTCTTCCAGTACTTCTTTTACTTTATTCATGAAACCCTTTTTTTTACTCTTTCCTTTTCCCTCTTCCGTCTCCTGGTGCAGGGTATTTCCGGAAAGCTGATCGAATTTACGCAGCGCTTCTTTCGCCTCGGCGCTGAGACGGTCCGGTGTCTGAATCACAAGGGTTACATAGTGATCTCCGCGCACCTGCGCATTTCGCAGGGAAGGAACCCCTTTGCCTTTCAGCCGAACCTTGGTATCGGTCTTTGTCCCCGGTTTTACGGTATAGATCACTTCCCCGTCCACCGTTGGAACCCGGATGTCGCCTCCCAGCGCTGCCTGCGCAAAAGAAATAGGTACTGTGGAAAAAATGTGCATATCCTGCCGCTGCAAAACCGGATGCCGGGATACATTGACCTCTACCAGAAGATCTCCTCTGGGACCTCCGTTCACACCGGGCTCTCCTTTTTCCCGGATACGAATACTCTGCCCGTTGTCGATTCCCGCCGGAACGCTGACCTGAATTTTTTTCCGATTTGAAATATATCCGCTTCCGGAACAGGCGGTACACTTTTCCTTTACCACTTTCCCGGTACCGCCGCAGGCGGAACAGGTCTGTACGTTCTGTACGGTTCCGAAGAAAGACTGGGACGTATACACCACCTGTCCCTTGCCCCCGCACTTGGAACAGGTCTCCGGAGAAGTACCCGGTTTTGCACCCGTACCGTTACAGGTCGGACAGGGATCTTTCAGCACCACATCCAGCTCCTTTTCACAGCCGAATACCGCCTCCTCAAACGTAATACGGATACTCTTTCTGAGATTGGCTCCCCGCATGGGGCCACTGCCCCCGCGGCCGCTTCTTCTTCCGCCGCCGCCGAACAAATCTCCAAATATATCCCCGAATATATCCGTGAAATCCGTGCCGCTGAAATCAAAGCCGCCAAAGCCACCGCCTCCGGCGCCTCCTTCAAACGCGGCGTGTCCAAACTGGTCATACTGCCGGCGCTTTTCCGGATCACTGAGTACCGCATACGCTTCCGATGCCTCTTTGAATTTCTTTTCCGCCTCGGCATCTCCCGGATTCATATCCGGATGATACTTTTTGGCCAGAACACGATATGCTTTTTTGATCGCTCCGTCATCCGCATCTTTGCTTATGCCAAGCACTTCATAATAATCTCTTTTTGACTCTGCCATACCAATCTACCTTTCCTTTGTTTTCCGTCTGTACGGGTATGCCGTTACCCAAAGAAATTCTACGAAACCGGAGCCTTCCGGTTTCGTAGAACCATCCTTCCTCTTGCCCGGCGTTTGCGCTTCACAGAGGAAACTCTGCTTTTTGCAGGCTTTATACCTCCTTGTAATCGCCGTCTACCACATCGTCTCCCTGGAATCCATCCGGTGCCGGTCCTGCTTCCGGCGCCGGTCCCGGCTGCGGGCCTGCTCCGGCTGCCCCTGCCTGCTCATACATCTTTGTAAACAGCTTCTGGGCGCTTTCCATCAGTTTCTCTTTCGCCGCCTTAATCTCGGCAACCTGTGCGTCCGTTGTCTCCTCCGGAGTGGATTTCGCAAGAATATCCTTCAATGCCTGGCAATCTGCCTCTACGGCCGCTTTATCTGTGGCATCCAGCTTATCGCCTACCTCGCTGATTGCCTTTTCCGTCTGGAATACCATGGCATCCGCTTCATTTCTCGTATCAATTGCTTCTTTGCGCTTCTTATCCTGCGCTTCAAATGCAGCCGCCTCTTTTACTGCCTTCTCGATATCGTCATCCGACATATTGGAGCCGGCGGTGATCGTAATATGCTGCTCTTTTCCTGTTCCCAGATCTTTTGCAGATACATTTACAATTCCGTTTGCATCAATATCAAAGGTTACTTCGATCTGCGGGATTCCGCGCGGTGCCGGCGGGATTCCATCCAAACGGAACTGCCCGAGAGATTTGTTATCCCTTGCAAACTGTCTCTCACCCTGTACCACATTGATATCCACTGCGGTCTGATTATCCGCTGCCGTGGAGAACACCTGGCTCTTCTTGGTCGGAATGGTAGTATTTCTCTCAATCAGACGGGTTGCAACGCCTCCCATTGTCTCGATGGACAGAGATAACGGGGTAACGTCCAAAAGCAGAATATCACCTGCGCCGGCATCCCCGGCAAGTTTTCCACCCTGTACGGAAGCGCCCAATGCAACACATTCATCCGGATTCAGAGATTTACTTGGCTCTTTTCCGGTCAGACGCTTTACTTCCTCCTGTACGGCCGGAATACGTGTGGAACCGCCGACCAACAGTACCTGCCCCAGCTCGGACGCTGCGATTCCCGCATCGGACAATGCGCGTCTTACCGGTTCTGCGGTCTTCTCTACCAGATCATGCGTCAGTTCATCGAACTTTGCTCTGGTCAGATTCATATCAAAATGCTTCGGTCCCTCGGAAGTTGCTGTGATGAACGGAAGATTGATATTCGTTGTTGTTGCGGAGGACAGTTCTTTTTTCGCTTTCTCCGCCGCCTCCTTCAGTCTCTGCAGTGCCATCTTATCACCGGACAGATCCACGCCCTCTTTGGATTTGAAATCAGCCAGCATATAGTCTGTAATCTTCTGATCAAAGTCGTCTCCACCCAGCCGGTTATTTCCCGCTGTGGAAAGTACCTCAATGACTCCGTCGCCGATCTCGATAATGGATACGTCAAATGTACCGCCGCCCAGATCATATACCATGATCTTCTGTTCTTTTTCATTGTCCAGACCGTAAGCCAGCGCCGCCGCCGTAGGCTCGTTGATGATACGCTTTACATCCAGCCCTGCGATCTTACCGGCATCCTTGGTTGCCTGACGCTGCGCGTCATTGAAATATGCCGGAACCGTAATCACTGCCTCTGTTACTTTCTCTCCAAGGTATCCTTCCGCATCTGCTTTGAGTTTCTGCAGAATCATAGCAGAAATCTCCTGCGGAGAAAACTTTTTATCATCAATGGATACTTTATAATCCGTACCCATCTCTCTCTTGATGGAAGAAATCGTTTTGTCTGCGTTGGTCACTGCCTGACGCTTTGCCGGCTCTCCTACCAGACGTTCTCCTGTCTTTGTAAATGCCACAACAGACGGTGTGGTTCTGGCGCCCTCCGTGTTAGCGATCACGGCCGGCTGTCCACCTTCCATAACGGCTACGCAACTGTTTGTTGTACCCAAATCAATTCCAATAATTTTTCCCATGATAAAATCCTCCTGTTTTTCTATTTTTGAACCAGTTTTCTGATCAGTTTGCCACCTTGACCATGCTGTGTCTTACGACACCGTCACGGTAGGTATATCCTTTCTGAAATTCCTCGGCTATAATATTCTCGCCAAGTTCCTCGTCTTCCACATGCATCACCGCATTATGAAGATCCGGATTGAATTCCTGACCTACCGCCTCGATCGGCTTTACTCCGATCTCATCCAATGTGGTAAGGAAATGCTTATAAATCTTCTCCATTCCCTCCACAAAAGGCTGGTCTTTCTCTTCCTCCGGCACCGCGGCAAGCCCGCGCTCAAAATTATCCACCACCGGAAGAATTTTATTTATGATATCTTTCGCTCCAATCTCGTACATCTGAGACTTCTCCTTTTCCGTACGCTTGCGAAAGTTATCAAACTCTGCCATCTGACGGGTAAGACGATCCGTCAATTCCTCGATTTTTTCATCCTTTTTGTCTTTCTTGTTCCGCTTTCCAAAGAGTTTCTTTCCTTTTTTTTCTGTCTCCGCGTCTTCTTCTACGGCATCTTCTTCGGAATCCGCCGCGTCTTCCGCTTCTGCATCCGCCGCGCTTTCTGTTCCGGCTGCTTCTTCTGCGTCGGCTGTACTTTCTGTCTCTGCCGCTTCCTCTGCATCCGCCTGTGCCGCTTCCTCCGCCGCTTTTGCCTTTGCCTCTTCCACAGCCTCTTTTACCATATCTTCCTTGCTGAATTTCTCTTCCACCGGCTCTGCCTCCTATTCTTTCGAATTTTTATGATTGATCGTATCCAATTCGCTTTGCAGCGTCTTCAACGTCTTCATCACATGCTCGTAATCCATCCGCTTGGGACCAATGATACCAATCGTTCCTTTCATTCCCTCGCCAAGATCATATGTGGCTGTCACCACACTGCAGTCCCGCATCGTCTTCACCGGCGCCTCGTCCCCGATATATACCTGAATTCCATGATTCTCTTCACTGGATAGCGTCTCCGTTACCAGTTCCGCAAGCTGCTGCTTCTCTTCAAATGCATGAATGATTTCCTGTGCACTCTGCTTATCACTCAGCTCCGGATATTTGAAAATGTTCGTCGCCCCGCTTGTATAAATCTCCATATCTTCTTCAATATGAATGATATCTGCCACCGCATCCAGTACGTCACTGATTACCTTACTGTGGCTTCCTGCCTGCTCTTTCAGCCTGGCAATCAATCCCAGGCTGATCTCCTCAATAGACATTCCGTTGAGCGTTGTATTCAAAAGCATATTCAGCTTCAGCAATGTCTCGTTACTTAAGGGTTCTTCCACGTCAATGATTTTATTCTTAATCACATTGCCGCCCATCACGATCACCGCTACCACCTGATCTGCGTCCACCTGGGAAAGCTGAATGAATTTCAATGTGTTACGCCGGTTTACCGGTGCGGAGACCATCGTCGCATAATTCGTATTGGCTGCCAGAACTTTCGCCGCCTGCTTCAGTACCTTCTCTACCCGGTCTGTTTTCTCAAGCACCACGCTCTTAAGTTCCTCCAGCTCCTGTTCCTTCTCCTGCATCAGCATATCCACATACAACCGATAACCTTTGTCGGAGGGAATCCGCCCTGCCGAAGTATGAGGCTGGAATATGTATCCCAGATCCTCCAGATCCGCCATCTCATTCCGGATTGTCGCAGAGCTCAAATTCAAATCCGTCGACTTGGAAAGTGTTCTGGAACCAACCGGCTCTCCGGTTTCCAGATAATTCTGGATGATAGCACGCAGTATCGTGTATTTTCTTGCATCCAACTCGATCCCTGCCATCATGTTCCTCCTTCCTGCACATTCCCGCTTTTTCTATTAGCACTCTTTCGATTCGAGTGCTAACATCTTACGTATATTAAGATAGCACCTCGTTTTCTTTTTGTCAACATACTTTATATATTTTTTATCAATTTTTCTTTTCCCTTTGGTTCTGCTTCTCTCCCCCTCTTGTCAAGATTGGAAAAATATTGTAATATAAATTCCGAAAATCATTATGCTTCATACATTGCTCAGATACGATGATACAACCCCCCTCATAATCTGAGAGCCAATGCAATAGCCAATGATAAAAGAAGCATAGATGTAACTATTTGCCTACGGCCGAATAGTTACGCATAGATGGATATAAAATAAATAGAATATTAAGAAACAATATCGCAATTCTATCCACTTTACAGGAGGTTCACGCATATGAACAAACTATGGGAATTATACACAACCTTTCTTAAGGTTGGCGGTCTGACCTTCGGCGGAGGTATGGCCATGCTGCCTATGTTGAAAAAGGAAGTCATCGAAAAAAAGAACTGGTCCACAGAGGAAGAACTTCTCGATATCTATGCCATCGGCCAGTGTACGCCGGGAATCATTGCCGTCAACACTTCCACTTATATCGGGTACCAGCAAGCCAAAATTCCCGGCGCCATTTGCGGCACCCTTGGTATGGTCACTCCTTCCCTCCTCATTATTTCGCTGATTGCCAGTATTTTAAACCGTTTTATTACGGAGCCGGTCGTAATGCACGCTTTGGCTGGCATTCGCGTCACGGTCTGCGCATTGATGCTGAGTACCGTCATCTCACTGGCTAAAGCCGGAATCAAAGACAAGCTGGGATGCCTTGTATTTCTTGCCGGGTTTCTTCTGGCGACCTTCTCCCCGATTCCCACCATTGTACTGGTTGTCTGTGCCGCAGGAATCGGAATCTTTGTAAATAGAAACAGAAAGGAAACCCAAAAATTATGATCTATCTTACCTTGTTTATTGAATTCTTTAAAATCGGACTGTTTTCCATCGGCGGCGGTATGGCAACCGTCCCCTTTCTGATGGAACTTGCCCAGAAATACCCCTGGTTTACGGCTTCCGAACTTGCGGATATGATCGCCATCAGTGAAAGCACCCCCGGTCCCATCGGAATCAACATGGCCACTTACGCCGGATTCCATGCAGCCGGAATACCGGGCGCCATACTGGCCACATTAAGTCTGGTGTCTCCTGCAATCATTATCATTGTCATAATTGCAAAATTTATGTCTGATTTCAGCGAAAACCATTATGTCCGTTCTGCATTTTACGGAATCCGTCCCATGATCGCCGCTCTGATCGGATATGCCGTGTGGCACATTGCCGTCATCACGTTCGCGGATTTATCCGGTCCCACACCGGTTTTTCATTATTCTTCCATAGGAATCTGCATTGCGGTTTTTCTGCTTTTACAGTGGAAACCATTAAAAAAGCTCCACCCAATCCTCTGGATTGCCTGCGGAGCCATTCTTGGTATTCTGTTTCAATTATGAGGGGGAATCTTTTTCCTCCTCTTTTTTCATATCTTCCTTTTTCTTTCCTTTTCGGAGTTTTATCACTGCTCCGATGATCACCACCGCTGCCACTGCGTAGAATGCAATATCTGTTCCCATCTTAAATAATTCGTACATAAATTTATCCTCCTTCTCTTGCCTCTCAGCCCTCTTCTTGTCACTCGATCAAATAGGAATTACTACCATACCGGCACTCGCGGAACCTCCGCCACCGGCAGCTTTTCCGCATACTGTGCTTATTAAACTACTCAGGTTCAATAAAATACGACATACATAAAAGATTATTCCAGCAAAAACTCTGCAAAAACGGCATTACTGATGTCTCTTCCCCGATCAGTGAGACGAACTTCCCGGTCCCCGATTTCCAAAAGCCCGTAACGTTCCATTCGTGCAAGCACTTCCCCATAGATCTGCTCTATGGTTCTGCCAAACGCCCGATAAAAATCCGGCTTTTTTATCCCTTCCGTCATCCGCAGCCCCAGAAACATAAATTCCTCCATCTCGTCCTTCACGGAAAGTAATGTTGTTTCCTCACATAAGTCCCTTCTGTTTTTGACTCTCTTTTGATATTCCCGGAGATCAGACACATGACAAAAACGCCGGTTCCCGATCAGGGAGGAAGCGCCCAGTCCAATACCCAGATAGTCTTTCCGCTTCCAATACCCCACATTATGTCTGCACTGATACCCTTCTTTCGCATAATTGGAAATCTCATACCGGGTATATCCATATGCACGCAGAATTCGTTCTGTTTCTTCATAAATCAGGCGATCCGTCTCTTCATCCGGCAATGTCGGTTCCCCATCCGGAATTTGTTTCCCTTCCCCGTATTTTTCATGAAAGGGAGTCCCCTTTTCCAGCATCAGACTATACGCGGACAAGTGCTCCGGCTGCAGGTTTGTCACCGTCTCCAAAGTCTGGCCCCAACTTTTTATTGTCTGCCCGGGGATACCGGAAATCAAATCTACATTTACATTCCGAAATCCCGCGCTGCGCACTTCGTCCCAGATCTCCAAAAACTGCCGGTAAGTGTGTATTCTACCCAGCATTCGTAATTCCGTATCCCGGACGGACTGCAGTCCGATGGAAAGCCTGTTGATTCCTGCCTCTTTCCACGCCTGTATCTTTTCCCTGGTTCCCGTCCCCGGATTGACCTCCAACGTCACCTCTGCTTCCTGATCCACACAAAAACTTTCCCGCAGCGCACAAAAAACCGCCCTGATCTGCTCCGGTGTTAAAACAGAGGGGGTTCCTCCTCCCACAAAAATTGTACGGACATGATACGCCGCATAAGCCTGGCGGTATCCCCGGATCTCCCGGATCAGCGCGTCCACATAATCCTGTCTTTTGGACGGTTCTGCCGAAGCGGACAGAAAATCACAATATGCACATTTCTGCACGCAAAAAGGAATATGCACATACAGTTCCAATTCTTTCACCGTATCACTCCTTGTACTGCACCCATTCTGCTGCTTATTCACCGTCACTCAATTCTCGTCCAGCTTCAGCACGCTCATAAAGGCTTTCTGTGGAATCTCCACATTCCCCACCTGGCGCATCCTCTTTTTTCCTTCCTTCTGTTTCTCCAACAACTTCTTCTTTCGGGAGATATCGCCGCCGTAACATTTTGCCAATACATCCTTGCGCATGGCTTTTACCGTCTCCCGCGCAATGATCTTGCTGCCGATGGCTGCCTGAATCGGAACTTCAAAAAGCTGCCTGGGAATTTCGGTCTTTAACTTTTCACACATCTTTCGCCCGCGTTCATAGGCGGTACCACTGTGCACAATGAAGGAAAGAGCGTCCACCTCTTCCTTATTAATCAGAATATCCAGCTTGACCAGTTCGGACTGCTCATATCCAAGCAATTCATAATCAAACGACGCATACCCTCTGGAACGGGATTTCAACGCATCAAAGAAGTCATAGATAATCTCATTCAGCGGCAGATGGTAATGCAGTACGGCGCGCTTTTCTTCGATATACTCCATCCCCTGGTATGCCCCTCTGCGCTCCTGACACAGATCCATAATGGCGCCGATAAATTCGGAAGTTACCATAATCTCCGCCTTTACCACCGGTTCTTCCATATACTCAATCTCCGCAGGGTCCGGCAGGTTGGTGGGATTCGTCAGATCCAGCACCTCTCCATTCGTCTTATGCACTTTGTAGATTACACTGGGCGCAGTCGTCACCAGATCCAGGTTGTATTCCCGTTCCAGCCGCTCCTGCACAATCTCCAAATGCAGCAATCCCAGAAAACCGCAGCGGAATCCAAATCCCAGCGCAACCGATGTCTCCGGCTCAAACTGCAAAGCGGCGTCATTCAACTGCAATTTTTCCAGCGCGTCCCGCAAATCCGGATATTTGGCTCCATCCGCCGGATACATCCCACAATACACCATCGGATTCACTTTCTTATACCCCGGCAGCGGTGCGCTGCACGGCCGCTTCGCGTTGGTCACGGTATCTCCCACCCGGGTATCTTTTACATTCTTCAGGCTGGCCGTAATGTATCCCACCATTCCGGCGCTCAACTCTTCACAGGGAATAAACTGGCCGGCGCCAAAATATCCCACCTCCACCACCTCCGCCGTGGCGCCGGTTGCCATCATCAGCATCGGTGTTCCTTTGCGAATGGTTCCTTCTTTGATTCTGCAAAATACAATCACTCCCCGATAGGAGTCATACACGGAGTCAAAGATCAGAGCCTGAAGCGGCGCCTCCGGATCTCCCTTTGGCGCCGGGATCTGCCGTATAATCTGTTCCAGCACATCCTCCACATGCAATCCGGTTTTGGCCGAAATCAACGGCGCCTGTTCCGCATCAATTCCGATCACATCTTCGATCTCCTCTTTTACCCGCTCCGGCTCTGCACTGGGCAGATCAATCTTATTGATCACCGGCATCACGTCCAGATCATGATCCAATGCCAGATACACATTGGCCAATGTCTGCGCTTCCACCCCCTGAGCCGCATCCACCACCAGAATCGCCCCGTCGCATGCCGCCAGGCTCCGGGACACTTCGTAATTAAAATCCACATGTCCGGGCGTATCAATCAGGTTGAAGATATACTCTTCCCCATCCTTTGCCTGATACACGATACGAACCGCCTGGGCCTTGATGGTAATTCCACGCTCTCTCTCCAGTTCCATATTATCCAGCACCTGGGACTGCATCTCCCTGCTGGTTAAGAGCCCCGTCTTTTCAATAATCCGGTCCGCTAAAGTAGATTTTCCGTGATCAATATGAGCAATGATACAGAAATTACGTATCTTACTCTGGTCAATTCCCGCCATTTCTTTTTCCTCCATCTATTTCTCCGCGTCTGAGAGAAGAATACTTCACCAAAAACATCTCCACTGCCAGACGTTCCGCCAACTGTCCTGTCCGAATACTTTGCTGCATCTCTGCCGCGTCTTCCATGATATCACGTAGATCTTTGGTATGGAAACGTTTTGACTGCTCCATATACTTCCCTGCCGCAAATGGATGCAGCCCTGCTTTGGAAGCAATTTCTTTTCGGTTATACCCCCGTTTCAAAAGTTGTTTCACTTCAAATAGAGTCCGATACTGCCGAATCATATGATACAGAATCCGCGTCGGTTTCTCTTCCAGCACAATTAACTCATCATACAGTTCCAACGCCTTTTTCTGCTTCTTCTCCGCCATCGCATCAATCATTTGATAAATATGGTTGGAAATCTGTGTGACACAGACCGCGTCAATATCTTCTTTTGTAATCACATCCCGCTCATATGCATAACAGAACAGCTTTTCCAGCTCTTTGTCGATATTTTCCATATCCGTTCCGACTTTATCCAAAAAATAAATAACCGCTGTCCCCGTGATCTGCTTTTTTTCCTTTTTTACCCTGCCGGCAATCCATTGCTTTAATACCGTTTCTTCCTGCGTCGCAAGCTCCACTGCACGTCCCTTCGTTTTCACCGCCTTATACAGTTTACTTCGCTTATCTACCTCATCTTCTACAAAAAGAAAGCTGGTCGTCTCCGGCATCTCCTTGAGATAATCGGCCAATTCGGCTCCGCCGCTCTTAAAAAGACCGGAATTCTCCAACACAAGCAGACGGCGTTCGGCAAAAAAGGGCATGGTTTCCGCCAGATCAATTATTTCCCGAACCTCAATGCCTTTCCCTTCATAATAGGCATAATTCATGGTATCCCCTTCCGGAAGTATAGCCTCGGTCATGCGCTTTTTGTACTGCTTCTTCAGATATGCCTCTTCTCCAAACAAAAGATATACCTGCTTCAATTGTCTTGTCTCTATATCCTGATTTAAACTTTTCATAGCTCTTCTATTATATAAGAAAAACTCCTGTTTTGCAAAACATTTAAATAGGCGCTTCTATATTTTTTTGAATTTCACTTGCATTTCCTTCTGTTCGGTATTATAATGGGAAATGTGCAGATATAGTTCATTGGTAGAATGCCAGCTTCCCAAGCTGGAGAGGCGGGTTCGATTCCCGTTATCTGCTGTGTTCTAACTTTAATTATTATTGTGTGATATTAGCCGAAAAGGTAGTCAACTCTTTGTTTGATTGCCTTTTTTGCTTTCTATATTAACGTTTCCCAAAACCCGAACAAGGGAATTTCACGCCCTAAAGCGCCCTAAAATAAGAACAACAAAAAGGAAGAGACAGTTCCATAAAGAACCCGGGCTTTTCCAAAGCCCGACTTCTACGGGAATGTCCCTTCCCTGCGTATCAGGAGCTAAAAATCGGTATTAACCGACAGTTCGTTTACACTTTTGTGCTCGTACACTCCTCTGGTTTTCACTCTTTGATCCTGTCAGGTTAATTCACTTCCAGAGACCGTTTTTTCGTAATCGTTACCTTTTCCTCATAACATTCAAAAATTTCATCCACCCTCGCTTTGTCCGGCTTCGGTGTAAATAAACTGACAACCGGCACAACTACCAGACCGGCAATCATGGCAAATGCCCCCGCATTAATCGGAGACGCAATATAACCGATGAACATATTGGAAACTGTAATTCCCACTCCTGTGGCAAAACTTGCCCATACAGCCGCGGCAGTCACCTTTTTCCAATACAATCCATAAAGGAAAGGCGCCAGAAACGCACCTGCCAGCGCTCCCCAGGAAATTCCCATCAACTGCGCGATAAATGTCGGCGGATTCAGTGCGATTACAACGGAAACTACAATAAAAAACACAATCAGCACCTGCATCACCACGACCTGTTTCTTTTCACTCATATCTTTCATCACACGGTCTTTTAAAAGATCCAGCGTCATGGTAGAACTGGATGTCAGTACCAGTGAGGACAGAGTGGACATGGACGCAGACAACACCAGCACCACTACAATTCCGATCAGAATGTCCGGTAGTGTAGACAGCATATACGGAATAATACTGTCAAAGATCACTGCACCGGTTTCTTCATTATAAATAGACGGATTATCGAACAATCTTCCAAAGCCGCCCAGAAAATAGCATCCTCCTGAAATCACCACTGCGAAAAGCGTCGAAATCACGGTTCCCGTATTGATTGCCTTTTCATCCTTGATGGCATAAAATTTTCCGATCATCTGCGGAAGTCCCCATGTTCCAAGGGATGTCAAAATCACCACCCCCAAAAGATTCAGCGGATCCGGCCCGAAAAAGGATGTGAACGCTCCCGGCTGTCCCTGCGTAATGGTCACGTCGCTTGGGATCTGCGCCATCGTCTGTATGGCTTGCAAAAAACCACCCTGTCCGCTTAAGACCGCCGCAATCACCGCCACAATTCCTACCAGCATAATCATCCCCTGGATAAAATCGTTGATGGCCGTCGCCATATAGCCGCCCAGTATGACATACACGGCTGTGAATACTGCCATCACAATCACACAATATGCGTAGGGAATGTGAAACGCCATTCCAAACAAGCGGGACAGCCCGTTATATACAGAAGCCGTATACGGAATTAAAAAGACAAACACGATCACGGACGCCGTAACCTTCAATGCATCGCTTCCATAACGCGAGCCGAAAAAGTCCGGCATCGTCTTGGATTTCAAATGCTGCGTCATTACTTTTGTTCTTCTTCCCAGAACCACCCAGGCAAGCAGGCTGCCGATCACGGCGTTCCCCAGTCCAATCCAGGTGGACGCCAGCCCGTATTTCCAGCCAAACTGTCCCGCATATCCCACGAACACTACCGCCGAAAAATAAGAAGTTCCGTAAGCAAACGCTGTCAGCCATGGACCAACGGAGCGTCCGCCAAGCACAAAACCGTCCACGCTGGTTGCATGTTTTCTGGAGTACATTCCTACCCCGACCATCACCGCAAAAAATACGATTAATAAAACAATCTTTATCCCCATCTTTCCAACCTCATTTCCTCTTTTTGCTAATCCACTTTAAAGCGTTGCGCTTTAAAGCATTAAAGCATTTTATACTATATTAACACGGGAGCTTTTCCCGTGTCAATATCAATTCCTTTTATTTCATTTTTTCCACACGATCCTGAATGGTTTTGTTGAAATTCTCAATCTTTCGGCTGTAAGGCTCGTTCATAAATCTGGAATGCAGCATAAAATCTGCCGTCGCCAGATTGTTGGCAATCGGAATATCATATACCACAGCGATACGTAGCAGCGCCTTTACGTCCGGATCATGAGGCTGTGCCTCCAGCGGATCCCATAGAAAGATCATAAAATCAATCTTCCCTTCCACAATCTTCGCTCCGATCTGCTGGTCGCCTCCCAGGGGACCGCTGCAGTACCCCTTTACCGGGAGCCCGGTCCGTTCCGCGATCAGCTTCGCCGTTGTTCCGGTCCCACACAAAAAATGACTTTTCAATACATCTTTATTCGCATCACACCAATCCACCAGTTCCGCCTTTTTCCCGTCATGTGCAACCAGTGCGATGTTCTTTGCTTTCCCGATCTCTAAGGTAACAAAATTTTCATTTAACATAATCCAAACCTCCTGTTCCCTCGAAATATCTGTTCTGTTTCGGTTTTTTCTGACTTTTTTCAAGTTTCTTTTATGCCGCTTTTGATGCGTGCATTTTCCTACCATACCACACTTTTTCTCGTTTGTGAAGTCAGGACACAGTTTTTTCACGAAATTCGTAACAGTTCAGCCTTCGGCCTCACTGTTACGGAATCCAGCCCATTTAAAGTTTGCTTTCAGCAAAGGGCTGGATTCTTTGGCTGGATTTACACGTTCTTACGGACTTTGCAGCAAGTGCAAAGTCCTGGGCTGAACTGTTACGAAATTCATAACCAACTACATCTGCTCCATCGAGTCAAATCGAAGAGAGGCCAACGCGCCCAACACTGCCGTGACCAGCACACTATACGCAAGCGTAACCGGATATACCACTGGCAAGCCCATGATCAGACCTGCCGCCACCGCCGGAATCACACCGATTCCCAGCAAAAACATCTGCATCAACATCCGCAGAATTTCCTGCCCGGTCTTTCCCAGCAGATCCCCCACCATACACTGTACCAGCACCCGGGTATAAATTTTACTGGCCTGCAGCACCGCATAGATCAAAATTCCCTGCGCCACCGACAGCGGAGAAATCTTCCATATAACGCCCATGGGGATACACAGCAGACACCCGTCAAGCAGGGAACGGACATGTTCCATCAGCGTGGAATACCACAGCTTTTTAAAGGGCCGGTCCGGAAGCAGAAACAGGTACGGATTTTTCAGCTCCGTCTCCCATTTCCCCGCGTATCCGGACATAATCAGCGTCAGATACGCCACCATCCCCAGCAGAAAGGCCGAAGCAATCCCGGACGCTTCCACATTTTTTCGAAGTGCAAACGCCAGAAGCACGCCGATCGCCAAAATCAGCAGCGACATCTTATCAAAAATGAAATACCGCTGCTTTTTATATTCCAGAAGCTGCCGGTAAAAAATAGCCTTTGCACCTTCCCCGGAAAGTTTTGCGCTTACCCGACGGATTTTTTGCTTTTTTTCTCCCATGCCAAAGACCAGCTCCCCATTTCGCTTCTTCTGCTTCATCTCCACATAGTCGTCCGCAAACTTCGCCGCATCCTCAAAATATTCTCCCTCACATTTCATACGGCAGGCAAGCAACACCATCCCCGCCACCGTACACAGATACAATACAGTGCCGATGATATTTAACCGGGTTGCTCCCAGCAAAATCAACCGGTAAGCCGCAATATTCCAGCCCACCACCGGAACCATACAAAGCCCCGGCCAGTCAAAAAACGCTGAGAGACTGGACAGGCTGAACCCTTCCCGGCGAAAATAGAAGAAAAAGAATACTACAATTCCAATCAGAAAGAATTTGATCACAACACCTAAAAACTTCAGTACCCCTTCCGGAAGTGTTTCATTTGTATACAGGCATACCATAATGCTGACTTCCAGCAGAATTTCAGACACACTGCCCAGAAAAAACAAAAAGAAAACCCGCAGCGGCGCCACGCCAAATACCGTCAGCCCCGCCAGTACAAAGAGCAGATTGACAGCAACAGACAATAGATAATTCATCCACGCACTGTGAATCAGAATCCATTTCGGACTGATCGGCGCCGGAAATACAAAATGCGCATGCCCCGGCCGAAAAATAACGCCCTTTCGGGAAGAATATCCATATAGATTTGTCAAAAAGGTATAAATGGTCCACACGGATAAAAGCACCACCAGCCCTTTTACAGAATCAAACCGCAGTTCCACCGCAATCTGCCCCAGGAACAGGCAGACTACCACGGCATACGCGAGGAAAAAAATCAATAATAGCAATGTTACCGGCTTTTTCACAGCCTTTTTCAAATTGTTGACAAAAGATCGTCCCGTCAGATAGATCAACGCTTTCATGAGTGCTCACCGCCCGTCATCTCAAAGAACAGATCATCCAGATCTTTCTCTCCCACATCCGCCTTTCGGTAAGAACCGATAATATGACTCTTCTCCATCACGAACATCACATCCCACAGTTCTTCCACCATCTCCAGCATGTGAGTGCTGATCAATACCGTCACGCCTTTCTCTTTCTGTTCCAGCACCACTTCCTTTAGTTCCTTGATGGCTCTTGGATCCAGTCCCACCATAGGTTCGTCCAGAAGAAGTACTTTGGGCCGGATGGCAAGAGCACAACAGATGCTAACCTTCTGCATCATGCCTTTCGACAGTTCGTTTCCGGTCTTCTCCTGTTTATCCGCCAGTTCAAAACGCACAAACATTTCCTCAATCTCTTCCGCCGTGACGGGACTTGCATAAGCTCTCCGAATATACTCCACATGTTCCCGCACCGTCAGATAATCAAACATGGCCGGGATTTCCGGTACATAACCGAGCAGACGTTTTGCATCCAATGTCCGGGAAGACATCCCCTGGATGCCGATTCTTCCCCGATAACGTACCAACCCTGCAATACTTTTAATAATCGTCGATTTTCCCGCGCCGTTCGGGCCCAGAAGAACCCCCACCTGCCCGTCCGGCACAAAAAAGCTGACCTGGTCCACCGCCAGATGTTTCCCATATGATTTACTCAATTCCTGAATTTCCAGCACTCCGCTCCCTCCCGTTTTCCCTCAATTTTTCCGCAATGTCATATCCGGAAAGTTCCATTTTCCCGCAAATTCTTCCCCTTACAGAGAAATTCGTTCCAGGTCGTCCGGAACATAAAGCATTCCATGAAAGTAGCGGGCTCCTTCCTCCAGATACCACTCTTTCCTGTTCACCAGATTCTGGTCTTCCGTATGATAAAGAACCAGATTTTTCACTCCAAGACTCTCTGCAAGTTCACAGGCGTCCTTTACCGTGGAGTGATGCTTTTCGTAAGGCGAAAATCGTTCTGCCTGTGCATGCAGGCAGAATGCCTCGTGAAGCAGCCACTTACTGTTCTGTACGTACTGCCGCTCACTGGGATGATACGGTTCGTCTCCGCAGCAGGTCAGCTTTTCTCCCCGCTCCAGCTCCATACAGAATCCAAACTGCTTCTCCTTCGTAGAATGGATATCAAAAAAAGTAACGTTGTGTCCGTGAATCTGCCTCTGTTCCCCATCCCGGACACACACCAGATGAATCCGTTCGTCCAGAAACCGGATATGCTTCTTCCACAGCAGCTTTTCCGCCATCTCCCGCAGCAGTGCAATCACTTCCTCATGTCCGTAAATATACGCCTCGCCCGGATATTGCCCCCGGCTCATTCCCTGGCTGATCATCCGGATCATCCAGATGATCCCCAGAATATGATCGATATGTTTGTGCGTTACGAACATCTGCCGAATATCCATCCAGTGAACTCCAATGTGTTGCAGCTGACATAAAATACCGTTTCCGCCTCCGCCGTCCACCATAAAACAATTCTGTCCTTCCCGCAGGATAAAACAGGTATTATAGCATTCCGTCACCATGGCATTGCCGGTGCCTAACATGATCAATTCCATCTTTTATTCCCCGGACTCACATCCATCCGGACATTTTGCATCTGATAAAGTATAATATTTCATCAGTGCCTGTGTCCCCAGATCCCCGTACCCTTCTGCCTGCAGTTCCTCATAATTGGCCAGCGCCTGACTGAGTACATCCAGACTGAGGTCGCTTTGATTCGCTTCAATCAGAGCCAGCTTCATATCCTTAATAAAATGCTTCATGAAAAATCCGGGCGCATAGTCCCCTGCCAGAATCTTCGGGCCAAAGCTGTCCAGTTGTTTGCTGCCGGCCGCCCCGGTACTGACGGATTTCAGTACCGTATCCAGATCCAGTCCTTTTGCCTTCGCATAGGCAAGCGCCTCACATACGCCGGACAACGTTCCGGCAATCATAATCTGATTGGCCAGCTTGCAATGCTGCCCGCAGCCGGCTTTTCCCTGATAATTGATATTGGTCCCCATGGCCTCAAAGACCGGCATACATTGTACAAAATCTTCCTGGTCTCCGCCTGCCAGAATGGAAAGGGTTCCATTCTTCGCACCCACATCTCCTCCGGTCACCGGAGCATCCAGTACATGGTATCCCTTCTGACTGCCTTCCCGATAGATCTTCTCTGCAATCTGGGGACTGGTGGTTGTCATATCAATCAAATATGCGCCGTTTTTGGCACTGTCCAGAATATTCCCCGCATCAAAGTACACCTCTTCCACATCCTGGGGAAATCCCACAATCGTGATCACCGCATCCCGATCCCGTACACAGTCTGCGATACTTTCATGAAACACGGCGCCCTCCGTAATCACATCTTCCACTTTCGCACGCGTTCTTGCGTAAATATGCAGTTCGTACCCGGCCTTTCTCAGATTGCGAACCATGGATTTTCCCATAATTCCCACGCCGATAAATCCAATACTCTGTATGTTTCCCAATCTTCCATCCTCCTTTTTCTCCGTCTTTCCTTCTTGCAGAACAAAACAACATACCGAAAGGGCAGCGGCAATACACTCCTTCTCTACTCCATCTTTTCCACCACTTCGCCCTGCTTTTTATAGATGCTGTTCCCCGGCACAAACCCTCTGACAGAAGACAGCGGATAAATATTGGTATGCGCGCCGATCACGCTTCCCGGATTCAGTACACTGCCGCATCCTACTTCCACCTCGTCTCCCAGCATGGCGCCGAACTTTTTCATTCCGGTCTCTATATTGCCTTCCGGCGTCTTTACAACGACCAGTTTTTTATCTGACTTTACATTGGAGGTAATGGAACCCGCACCCATGTGAGACTTAAATCCCAAAATGGAATCCCCTACATAATTATAATGAGGCACCTGCACCTTGTTAAATAAAATCACATTTTTCAATTCCGTGGAATTCCCCACAACCGCTCCTTCCCCTACAATGGCATTGCCGCGGATAAACGCACAATGACGGACCTCCGCCTCTTTTCCTATAATGGCCGGACCGTTGATATATGCCGTCGGGGCTACCTTTGCCGATTTCGCGATCCACACATTTTCCCCGCGCTTTTCATATTCCTCTTCACGAAGCGACGCCCCCAATTCCAGAATGAATCCGCTGATTTTCGGAAGAACCTCCCAGGGATAAGTCACCCCCTCAAAAATCTTCTTTGCAATGGTTTCCTCCAACGTATAAAGTTCCTGCACTGTCCATGCTTCCATAAAAAACATCCTCCTTCTTTATTCTTTGCTCTTTCCCTGTTTCTTTGTATAAAACTGCGCCGCCTGCTCATAACAGGCACGAAGCTGCGTCTGATTGCAAAGATGTTTTACCCCGTCCGTCCGGCTGATGATAAAATGATTCAGCTTCTCCATATATTCCCGGGAAGTAATCTGTCCTTCCGCTACATAGGCCAGCCCTTTTTCCCAACTGGCCGTCAGTTCGGGATTCAGCAGAGATCGAATGGAATGATTTACCACGTCATAGACCATCTCTCCCTGTAACGTAGGCGTAATGACCTGCGTTTTTTTATTCAGTCCCAGATATTTGATATGCGTCAGCTTTTTCAAAATCTCCGCCCGCGTCGCACTGGTCCCGATTCCGCTTCCTCTGATCTGTGCCCGAAGTTCCTCGTCTTCAATCAACTGACCGGCGTTCTCCATGGCCAGAATCATGGAACCGGAATTATAACGTTTGGGAGGGGAAGTTTCCCCTTCCCGGATCTCCAGCGCGCGCATCGACAACTCCATGCCCTTTTTCAATCCCTGCATCATCCGGAATAATGCCTCATCGGAACTGACTTCCTCCCCACCGTCCTTTTCCTGCTTTTTCTGCGGAATTCCCGCCACCTTCAGATAGCCTTCTTCAACCAGTATCTTCAAATTAGAAAAAAAACTCTCTTCCTTCCTTTTCACTACAATGGCAATCTTCTGATACACCGCCGGCGGGTAAAAAATGCTTAAAAAACGCCGCACAATACAATCATATACCTTCTGCGCCGTGGCGGATACCGCCGTCAGTCCCTGCAATCCCTGGCCGGTCGGAATGATTGCATAATGATCCGTAATCTGTTTGTCGTTCACATATCTGGTTTTTTCCAGCCCTTTATGGCTTCCAAACTGTAAAATGTCCTGCAGATACGGTTTCGCCATGGAATATTTGGACAGTCCGTTCAGATTATGGCGAATCTCCTTCGCCACCGCCGCAGACAGCACACGCGCATCTGTACGCGGATACGTTACCAGCTTTTTTTCATATAGTTCCTGCACAGTCCGAAGTGTTTCGTCCGGGCTGATCTTAAACCGCTTGGAACAGTCGTTCTGCAGCTCCGCCAGATTATAGAGCAGCGGTGGATTCTTCTTCTCCTTTTTCTTCTCCACGGAACACACCCGGCACTCCAGCCCCTCCGCCTGTGCGGTATAAAAGCCCCGATCAGACTGACCGTCAGTCAATTGTGATACCAGTTCCTCCGCTTTCTCTCTTTCTTTGAATCCGTTCTCCTTATACAGATGGGGCGATTCAAACCAGCAGGATCCCTTAATCGCTCTCCATTCCCCCTCAAAGGTCTCTCCCTTAAAACCGATGGTTCCCACCACCCGATAGAAAGGCGTCTTTACAAATTCCCGGATCTCCCGCTCCCTGCGCACCACCATTCCCAGCACACAGGTCATCACCCGTCCCACGGATATGACCGCGTATTTTGTACGCAGGTAGGAAGAAATGCTGTCCCCGTATCTCAACGTCAAAAGCCGGGAAAAATTGATGCCCATCAGGTAATCCTCTTTGGCCCGCAGATAAGCGGAAGCTCCCAGATTATCATATTCCGACAGGTCCTTTGCTTCGCGAATTCCACGCAAAATCTCCTCCTGCGTCTGCGAATCAATCCAGACCCGCTTTCGCTCCTTTCCCGTCACATGGGCCTCCTGCTCCACCAGGCGGTAGATATATTCTCCCTCCCGCCCGGAATCGGTACACACATAGATTCGATCCACATCCGGGCGGTTTAGAATCTCACTGACAATTCGAAACTGTTTCTCCATCCCCGGAATGATCTCATATTTGAATTCCTCCGGCAGAAACGGCAGCGTATAAAGACTCCATCGTTTCAATGACGGATCATATTCTTCCGGATAGCTCATGGTCACCAGGTGCCCTACGCACCAGGTCACAATGGCTTCCTCCGCCTCCAGATAGCCGTCCCCGCGCCGTGTCCGAAGCTGCAGCGCTTTGGCAAATTCCTGCGCTACGCTGGGCTTCTCTGCAATATATACTGCTTTTCCCATAAAATACTGTTGTCTGCTCCTTCCCTCCTATCGAAAACAATAGGCGGTTCTTGTTTCATAAGTCTCTCCTGCAAGACAGACCGGACTTTTAAAGTTCTCATGATGTACGGCATTCGGAAAATACTGCGTCTCAAAACAAATGGCTGACCGCCGCGGATACACCGCGCCTTCTTTTCCTGGTTCCCTCTCCAGAAAATTGGCCGTATAGATCTGTATCCCCGGAAGATCTGTATAAATATCCATGATAATTCCGCTCTCATCCCCGGCGGCTTCCGCCACTTTTTGAAACTGACCGTCGTTTTTTAATCCCCAGTTATGATCGTACCCCTGTCCAAACCGAAGCGCTTCATACTCGCTGTCGATCTCTGCGCCGACCACCCGGCCATCCCGGAAATTCATGGGCGTACCGGTCACGTCCACCAGTTCTCCGGTGGGAATCGACTGGATATCTGCCCGGGTAAAGGCATCCGCATCCACCTCCACCCGATGGGAAAGAATGGTGCCGCTGTTATGCCCATTCAGATTAAAGTAACTGTGATTTGTCAGATTGATCACGGTATCTTTCTCCGGTGTCGCCTCGTATTTGAGAAACAGCCCGTTCTCTTCCGTCAGCGCATACGTCAACTTGATATCCAGTGCACCGGGGAACCCCTGATCCCCGTCCGGACTGTGCAGCAGAAATGTGAGATGATCTTCCGCCTCTTCTGCCACATGCCAGAACCGTTTCCCGTAAAAATCCGGCCCGCTGTGCAGATTATTCCCTTTTTCATTGGGTATCAGACTATAAGATACGCCGTTCAGTTCAAACACGGCCCCTTTGATCCGGTTGGCATTACGTCCCACCGGCGCGCCAAAAGAAGCAGTCCCGGCCTCATACCCGGATACATCCTCGTATCCCAGTACCACATCCCGGAGGGAACCCGTCGAATCCGGAACCAGAAGCTTCACAAGTGTGGCCCCATATTCTGTCAGAGATACGGACATTCCCGCCTCATTAGTCAAAGTATACAGATGGGCCTGCGCACCGCTTTTTGTTCTGCCGAATGCATGCTTCTCCATTTCTTTCATTCTCTTCTTCTCCCCCTTATCTTCTCTTTCTCAACGGAACCACTTCACGCAGCCTGGCCAGAATACTTTTCTTCTTTTCCATCTGTACCGGCCGCTTCGCATTCATAGCCTCTTTCATAAAGGTTTCCTGTGCGCAGATGGCGCGCGCTCCGCCCTTTTTCTTCCGATATGTGCCGTTGCCTGTCATCTCCCGCGCCTTCACATTATCCGCCATCATAATCCGCAGATAACGTACCAGTCTTTTCTTGATGCCCGGATCGTAAATGGGACAGGCAACTTCCACCCGCTTTTCCGTATTCCGCGTCATCATGTCTGCGGAACCGATATAGATCTTCTGTTCTTCCCCGGTTCCAAATACAAATACCCGCGGATGTTCCAGATAACGTCCTACAATGCTGGTCACCGTCAAATTCTCCGTCTCCCCCGGAATCCCCGGTAAGATACAGCAAATTCCCCGCACAATCAAATCAATCTTCACACCTGCCCGGGAGGCTTCCGCCGCTTTTCGGATAAAGTCAATATCCGTCACCGAATTCATTTTCATCAGAATTCTTCCTTCACTGCCCTTTTCAATCTCCTCATCCATCAGCAGCAACACTTTCTGTTTCAAACTGGTGGGAGATACGATCAAATGCTGGTATACGCCGTGCAGGTTCCCGATGGCCATATTTTTAAAGAAAATGGCCGCATCCTCTCCAATAGACTGATCTGCGGTCATCAGAGAGAAATCGGTATACATCTTCGCTGTTTTTTCGTTATAATTCCCGGTTCCGATCTGTGTAATATACTTAATCTCATTCCGGCTGCGGTATGTAATCAGACAGATCTTGGAATGCACCTTATACCCTTCGAATCCATAAATCACACGGCATCCGGCCTCTTCCATCCGCTCGGACCACTCGATGTTATTCTGCTCGTCAAACCGCGCCCGCAGTTCAATTAACACCGTCACTTCTTTTCCGTTTTCCGCCGCCGCACAGAGATATTCCACCAACCGTGTCTTCTTTGCCAGACGATAGATGGTAATTTTGATCGTCATCACATCCGGATCCACCGACGCCTCCCGGATCAACTGCAGGAACGGCTCCATACTTTCATAGGGATAGGAAAGTAGAATATCCCGCTTTTTTACCTGCGCCATCACACTGCCCTCTGCAAGAGAAGCGCTGGGCTGCGGAGTAAACGTCTCATCCGTCAACGGCCGCTTCATGGAATCCGGTACTTTATCAATCACGGAGAAAATATAATCCAGGCGCATGGGAACTTTAGTCCGGAAAATGCACTCCTGCGTAATTCGGAACTTCTCACTGAAATACTTCTCCATCTCTTTTCCCAGCGGTGTGGCTACCTCCAGACGTACCACAGCCATTTTTCGGCGCTTGTGCAGCGTTTCCTTCATGACATAGCGGAAATCATCGTTATCCGCATAGGCTTCATCGTCCGGGGAGACATCCGCATTCCGCGTAACACAGATATAATTCTTGTCGGAAACCTGGTACTGTCCAAAGATCAGTTCCATATATTCCAGAATCACTTTTTCAATCCGGACATAGCGTACATCATGCCCCGGCATATATACGATCTTGGATACAAAAGCCGGGATCGGAACAATTCCCATCATGGAACGATTTTCCAGCTTCAGATTCGCCACCACATAGATTTCCTTATTCATCAGATGCGGAAACGGATGATTGACATCCACGATCTGCGGGGAAAGCACCGGAAGAATCTGCTCTTTGAAATACTTTTTCAGATACTTTTTCTCCGGCGGTTCCAGATCCTTAATATCCATACTGGTAATCCCGTATGCGGACAATTGCTTTTTGATCTCCGTATAAGTCTTATCCCGCTCTTTGTAGAGAGGTGCCACCGCCTCATAAATCGCTTTCAACTGCTCTTTCGGCGTCATCCCCGACTTGGGATCAATCTTCTTATTATCCACAGACGCCATATCATACAGACTTCCCACACGAATCATAAAGAATTCATCCAGATTGCTTGTAAAAATAGAAACGAACTTCATCCGTTCCAGAAGAGGCACGCTCTCGTCCCTTGCCTCCTCCAGCACTCTCTGATTAAACCGCAGCCAGGATAATTCCCTGTTCTGTGTATAACTTGGCTTCTCCTTGCCCATCTCTCTTTCCTCCACATTTTTCTTCTCCCGGTTTTCTACAAACCATCCTAACACAATCTTTTTCCATTTTCAATGCTTTCATATGTCGGCATACGCTTTTCTCCTTGAAATTACGGACTTTTTGTGTATAATAAAGAGAGACTGGCTTTTAGCCTGAAAATCTAGGAAATATGAGGTTTTGAATATGATCAGTGCAAATAATGTTACATTGCGGGTAGGCAAAAAAGCCTTATTCGAGGATGTCAATATCAAATTTACGGAAGGAAACTGTTACGGAATGATCGGGGCCAACGGAGCCGGAAAATCCACGTTCCTGAAGATCCTGTCCGGTCAACTGGAACCTACCAACGGGGAGGTTGTCATCACACCGGGAGAACGGCTTTCCTTTTTGCAGCAGGACCATTCCAAATATAACGAGTATCTTGTTCTGGATGCCGTCATCATGGGAAATGCACGTCTCTATGAGATTATGAAAGAAAAGGAACGCATCTACGCAAAAGAAGATTTTACCGATGAGGACGGAATCCGCGCCAGTGAACTGGAAGCCGATTTTGCCGCTATGAACGGCTGGGAAGCAGAATCGGACGCCGCTTCTCTGCTAAACGGTCTTGGAATTGATACGGAACTTCACGGAAAACCGGTCGAAGATCTGACCGGACCGGAGAGAGTAAAAGTCCTGTTGGCACAGGCGCTGTTTGGAAATCCGGATATTCTGCTTCTGGACGAGCCAACCAACCACCTGGACCTGGATGCCATCGCCTGGCTGGAAGAATTCCTGATCAATTTTGAGAATACCGTTATCGTCGTATCCCACGACCGTTATTTCCTGAATAAAGTCTGCACCCAGATCGCAGACATCGACTATGGCAAAATCCAGCTTTATGCCGGAAATTATGACTTCTGGTACGAATCCAGTCAGCTTCTGATCCGGCAGATGAAAGAAGCCAATAAGAAAAAGGAAGAAAAAATCAAAGAACTGCAGGAATTTATTTCCAGGTTCAGCGCCAACGCCTCCAAATCCAAACAGGCCACTTCCAGAAAACGCGCCCTGGAAAAGATTCAGCTCGACGAGATCAAACCTTCCAGCCGGAAATATCCTTATATTGATTTTCGTCCCAACCGGGAGATCGGCAATGAAGTCCTCTCCGTGGAAGGGCTCTCCAAAACAATCGACGGGGAGAAAGTGCTGGATCAACTGACCTTTACATTAAACCATGACGACAAAGTCGCATTCGTTGGAAGCAACGAACTTGCCAAGACCGTTCTGTTCCGGATTCTGATGGGAGAGATGGAACCGGATGAGGGAACTTACAAATGGGGGATTACCACATCCCAGGCTTATTTTCCCAAGGATTTCGGCAGCGAATTTTCCAGTGATTACACCATCACGGAATGGCTGACGCAATATTCCGAAAATAAAGACGCCACCTATGTCCGCGGGTTTCTCGGACGTATGCTCTTTGGCGGCGAGGACGGCGTCAAACGTCTGAAAGTGCTCTCCGGAGGGGAAAAAGTGCGGTGCCTTCTGTCCAAAATGATGATTTCCGGCGCCAATGTCCTGCTTCTGGACGAACCGACCAACCATCTGGATATGGAATCTATCACCGCATTGAATAACGGCATGATCAAATTCCCCGGCGTCCTGCTCTTTACATCCCGCGACCACCAGATCGTGCAGACCACCGCCAATCGGATTATGGAGATTGTCCCCGGCGGCCGCCTGATCGATAAGATCACCACTTACGACGAATATCTGGAAAGCGACGAAATGGCAAGAAAGCGGCAGACCTATACCGTCAACACCGAAGAGGATGACTGAACGGATTCGTGCCGCCGGCTGTTTCCCCGGCATACCTTAGTATACAAAAACTCCACCGCCGGCCGCTTTTCTGTATACGATAGCACAAAAATGCGCCCCTGCACGGAAAATCTTTTCCATAAGTTTTCTATGCAGAGACGCATTTTATGATTTCTCTTCGCTTCTTCCTTTTCCGGCACAAACTGTCTCACCTTATTCCTTGTCCCAACGTCTCACCGCTTCTTTATAATAAACCTTATTCTCTTCCACAATGACCGGGATTCCATTCTTTACCTCCACCGTTGTCACGGCACAATTGGCCGGAACATCTTCTTTCCAGAAATCCGCCGGCTCCAGGTTCCCCCGAATATGATTCAAAAGCGCCGTCATTGCAGCCCCATGGGTGGAAAGCAGGATTCGCTCCTCACTTAAGGATTTGTCATTACACAGTCTCCGCAGGAATGTCCCGGTTCTCTCCAGCAGCGCTTCAATGGTCTCTCCGCCTTCCCCCGGTACATAATTCGACGGGTCCCTGAAAAACTTCAGAAATGTCTCACTTCCTGCCTCTTCTCCTTCCCCCGCACAGGACAGACCTTCGTAAATTCCAAACCCCACTTCCATAATCTCATCTGCTTCGATCACCGGAACCCGGCGCCCCGCCAGGATGATCTCTGCCGTCTCTCTGGCCCGAATCAGAGGACTTGTATATACCCGGTCTATTCCCACATCCTTCATCCCTTCCGCCGTCTGCCGTGCCAGGTATCTCCCATATGCATTCAATGGAATATCCGAATGTCCCTGTAACTTTCGTTCCCTGTTCCAGTCTGTCTCTCCGTGCCGTACAATATAGAGTTTCATCCCTTCCATCGCCTCTCTTTTCCTGTGTTTCTCTGCTTTCTTCCTGTTTTGATTTTGTTCTGTTCTCTGTTATTTCCTGTCCGGGGTTCTCCTCTTCCGCTTTTTCAGTATTGTATCACGGACATAACAAAGGGTTTGTTTCTCTCCTTTTTCCGACAGCATCCGCAGAAGCCCCTCCAACATCTCTTTCGTCTCTTCATGCATCAGATATCCGTCCGTTCCGCCCTTCTGGAAATAATCCAAAGGGTCCGAATCCCGGTATGCTTCTCCCTTATAGACCTTACTTGCTGCAATCCGGTCCAGAAACATCTCCACCACATATGGAACCGGCATCTTCATGCCGATCATCTGCTTGGAACCGTCCAGCCCGTAATCAATCCAATATTCATAATGGTGTTTATTTCTTCCTTTATGATGCAGCCACGCGGCGGAAAAACCTTTCTCCTCTCTCTCCGCATTGTTCGGACTCCGATTTCCCTGATAATATCGACATCCCACCCGGAACTCCTGCCAGGTATATTTGGACAGATCATGAAGAAGTCCCTGCCTGTACAGCCCTACCTGAAAACATTCTCTCATAACCAGTATTTTGTGTTTTGTTATCGTGCGAAAATGCCCCCATACTTTCCTCACATCCGTCACTCACTTTCTGTCGCTGCAGTCTGCCGCACACTATCAGGCAGTCTCTGCCCGGCCACCGACACATCATTCCTTTCCCCGGCTCGACCGCCAGGGAATCTCTTTCCACCTTCTTTTATCTGCCAACCAGTACGACAATACTGCGCGGTGCCAGTTCGATCTGCTTCTGTTCCACCGGCAGTTCCTGTCCCTGTCTATCTTCCACGATTTGCTGCCGGTCCACTTCCTGCTTTTCTTCCCCACTTTTTCCTTTTCTTTTGTTTTCGACAGCAGCTGCCGGCGCTGTCTCAATCACACGGTACCATTTCCGCTCCCCGGGCAAAACCGGCAACGCAAAGGAATGTTTCATCCAATGCATATTATATGCCACGAAACAAAAATCGTGCTGTTTCTCTCCGCCACAATACATCACGCCCAATTGTCTGCTGTATACACCGGAAGGCACCTGCCATGCCGCATCCCCATGATAGGACACATCCGGAACACCGCAGGCAGTGCGATCCGTTCCCAGCAAAGGCTGTTTCTGACAAAGCGCCGGATGCTTTTTACGAAATGCAATCCACCTCTTTACATCCTGAAACAACGTTCCGTCTTTCTTCAATCCGTTCCAGTCCAGCCATGCCGTCTCATTGTCCTGACAATATACATTGTTATTCCCTTTTTGGGTATTCCAGAATTCATCTCCCGCAAGGATACAGGGAGTCCCCTGTGCCAGAAGAAGCAGAAGAAATGCATTGCGTATCTGTCTCTTACGAAGTTCCGTCACCGTCCGTTTTCTGGTCGGTCCTTCCACCCCGCAATTCCAACTGTAATTATAGTCCGGTCCGTCCTGATTCTGCTCCCCATTGGCCTCGTTATGTTTCTGCTCATAGGAAACCAGATCATACAGGGTAAACCCCGTATGCGCCGTCAGATAGTTACAGGCGCCGCTTTCCCCCGTATGGTAACGTAATGCACCGATCACGGACTCCACCATACCGTCGTCCCCTTTCAGAAAACGCCGCATGATATTCTGAAAACGCTCCTCTTTGTGCAGCAACTTTACTCCCTTCAAAAGCGGATCCTGCCCCAGTCCTTCCATAGAAACATGATAGGGATTCAAAAGAAATCCGTCAATATGATATTCCAGCATATAATATTTCAGACATTCCAACGCCATCTGCTGGGAAATCTCCGGTGTAAAGGGCATCTCCAGCACCACTTCCATCCCTGCTCTATGGCAGGCTTTCACCATATCTTTTAACTCCTGCGCCGCATGTCCCGATACACTGTACGCAGCCTTGGGCGCAAAATAATATCCGCTTCCATATCCCCAATAGTTCTGATAAGTCCGGCACCTCTCTTCCGATTCATAAACCGGCATACTCTGGCAAGTCCGGCACCTCTCCTCAAATTCATAGACCGGCATACACTGAATCTGATTGATTCCCAATTCCTGTAAATAGGGCAGTTTTTCCACAATCCCGGAAAAAGTTCCCCGATGTAAGACCTTTGACGATGTGTGCTTCGTGAATCCACGCACATGAAGACTATATGCAACCACCTCATTCCATGAGAGATTCGGCCGCCGATCCCCTTCCCAGTCGTACAGAAGGTTCAAAATACGTCCGCGCACCTGATGAAGCGGTATCTCCGGTTTCTCTCCAAACTTTTTTGTCCTCGCCAACTCGCGGACATAGGGATCTACCACCACCTGTCCTCCGATACGATAATTATACTCATATCTCTGTACCGTCAGGCCCTCCACAGCCAGAAAGCGGACCTCGCCCAGTCCTTCCTCCTCCGGCATCTCATACACCTGGACAGGTTCCGTCTTTCCGGTGCGATACAATAACAACTCACATGATTCCCCTCTGGGAACGGAAACCGCAAAATTTACTTTTTCCTGTTCTATCGTCACTCCCAACGGCTGCGGACATCCTTCTACCTTCTTCATATGCATGTTCCTCCTATCAGTCGTTCCTCCTATTGCCAGCCATCTGTTCCATACATCTTTACATTCCCTTTATCTATTAAAAAGGTTTCTTCATAAACGGTAGTCTCGAATTCCTCTCCTTCTAAAATTGCAAGTCCGATCTCGGCCGCTTCTTTTCCGATCCGAATCGGAGATTGCGCGCCGGTCGCCGTCATAGGGCTGTCCGGCTTTGCAATTTCACGTTTTATATCCGGAGAACCGTCCACCCCATAAACACGGATCTGTTCCCGGCCGGACTCTTTGATCGCTTCCAGCACCCCCAGAGCCACCCGGTCGTTCCCGCACATCACAGCGTCAATCTCCGGGTAAGTCTTCAGGAACTCTCTCATAGCCTCTTTGGCTTCTTCCTTTTCTCCGTGCACATCCGCACGGTTCAACACCTCAAATCCCCCATTCGCGATGGCTTCCTCAAATCCGGTAATCCGGTCATTGATTGAGTTCATGGACGGACATTCCAGAATCAGAATCTTCCCGCCATCCGGGCAGCGTTTTTTCAGATCCTCCCCGCAGATAAACCCCGCATTCCGATTGTCTGAGCCAATATAGGCCGCCGTCAGGGCATGCTCTTTCACCTGTGTATCCAGATTGATCACCCGGACTCCTGCCTCCTGGAGCATCTTCAAATCCGGCGTAACAGACTCCCGGTCTACCGGACAGAGAAAGATCACTTTTACTCCTTCTTCCACCAATTCCCTAAGCTGTGTACTCTGGGTTTTTGTATCAAAAGCCGCATCTTTGGTAATCAGACGGTAACTCTCTTCCCCCAGCGTATTTTCCAGAGACATCCGCAGTGTATCATAATAAGGATTCTCCAGATCAATACTGCTATATCCAAAGACAAATCCCTGCTCTTGCTCTTCTTTTTCTTCCTCATTCTCTTCTACAATCGCATTATCCTCCGGTGTTCCCACATTTTTCTTACACCCTGCCAGAACTATGGAAAGCAAAATCACCGGAAATAATATACGCCGTATATTTTTCTTCATAAAGCCCTCCCTGTTGCAATCATCCTGTCTTCTTATCTTCTTATCTTTCTTTTGACGGAAGGTATTCTCTTCCCACCTCCTATGGAATACGGCAGGAATAGCCCCTTTTTCAAATACACTACCTTGTTTTTTGGATTTTGTCAACCGGTCCTTCTTCCTCTTGCTTTTTTTTCCTGTATTTGCTAAAGTAAAAACATAAAAAAGAAAAGGAGTCTCTCATGAACGAAAATAACCTGGATACTGTAACATTGCTGCTTGACAATGACGTGACCATCGAATGTACGGTTCTCACAATTCTCTCCGTAAAAGAACAAAAATACATCGCCCTGCTCGCTCCGGATGAGGGAAATGAAGCGGGAATGGTCTATCTCTACCGTTACCATGAAACAGAAGGCAAAGAACCGCAAATTGAAAACATTACCGATGATGAAGAATATGAATGGGCCGCGGATGCCTATGACGAATGGCTGGATACGCTGGAATATGAAGAACTGGATCTGGATGCACTTGGATTAGATTCCCTGGAATAAAGTTTTCGTTTTCTGATCTCACATGATCGGACCAAAACCAGATAATTCCTCTAAAAAGCGGGAAGGAGCAACCTCCTTTCCGTTTTTCATTTTCACATAAGAAATCTTCAGACTCTCTTTCGCCCGCGTCATCGCTACATAAAACATTCTGCGTTCCTCCTCCGTCCCCTGTTCCTTCAAAGCCCTTGGATCCGGAATCCGTCCTTCATTTGCCTGAATCAGAAAAACGGAATCAAATTCCAGTCCTTTGGAAGCGTGCATCGTCAACAGCCGAACCCCCACAGATTCCGTCTTTCTCCTCTGTTTCTGCCGGCGCAGCGCTTCCGTATACTTCCGGATATGTTCCGCCCACTCTTCCAACTCTGCGAAAGGCCGGGCCGCTTCTTCCAGCTCCGATAGAATTTCAAAAAATACGGAAGCCTGCTGTCCCCTTTTTTGTGCATATTCCCGTAAAAAATCATCATAGCCTACTTTTTTCCGGATATACTGTATTGCTGCATAGGGCGCCATCTTTCCTATCATACGCAGATCCAGTTCCCACTGGTCAATCCGATCCTGCATCCAGTCTTTGTCTTCATAATACTTCCGCATTTCTTCCAGATAATCCGCTCCGTCTCCTGCCAGAGAATCCCGCCCTAAATAGCGGTTGGGTCGGTTCATCACCTGCAAAAAATCTGCCCGGTCCCGGCCCCCTTTTGCCAGACGAAAATAAGCGCCAAGATCCCTGGCTATAAAATGCTGGTATAGATTGGATACGGTTTCCTGCATGAAAAATGGAATATCCTGCTTCACAAGCTGTTCCGTCAGGGCACGGGCATCCGTATGCACCCGATAAAGCACCGCGATCTGCTCCGGCGCCACACCGGTCATCCTCCGTTTTTGAATCTCCGTGCACACATATTCTCCCTCCTGTTCTGCATCCAACGTCTCCTGAATATGAACCGGCGCTCCCCTGTGCCTCTCCGTTCGAATGTCCTTATCAAACCGTACTGTATTCTGCCCGATCAGCCGCAGTGCATGACGAAGAATGGAACTGGTGGAACGATAATTCACATCCAGTAAAACATTTTTGGTTCTGGGATAATCCTTCTGAAACTGAAACATCAGCCTCACATCCGCTCCGCGGAATCCGTATATGGACTGATCGTCGTCCCCCACTACAAACAGATTATCCTCCGGCGCCGCCAGCATTCGAAGTACATCATACTGTACCTGGTTGATATCCTGAAATTCATCCACCAGGAGAAACCGAAACCTGGATTGCCACAACTTCAGAACATCCGGCCTCCTCTGAAACAAATCACAACATAAAACCAACATATCATCAAAGTCCATCTTCTTTTCCATTTTCCGCTGTGATTCATATTCCCTGTAAATCGCCCGGAACGTCTCTGCCGGACAATGCTTTGCCGTATAGGTTTCGATATCCAGCCGATTATTTTTTACAATTCCAATTTCCGCAGCCAGAGACAACAGAAAATCTTCCTCGTCAAAAATCTCCGATTCTCTCTGTTCCAAAACACGACGGAGTATCCGACATTTTTCTTCCTCCGAAAGAAGATTCTGCGCCCCTAAGTGGTACGCCCATTTTAAAATTCCATAATAAATCCCGTGAAACGTTCCCATTGTCACCGGAAGATTTTTCCCTTCCGTCTGTGCTTTCAGCCGCTGTTTCATCTCCTTCGCTGCAAACTTTGTAAAAGTAATGACCAGAATTTCTTCTGGTCTTACCTTACATTCCTCTATCAGATACTGAACCCGGTTCACAACGGTCAGCGTCTTTCCGGAACCGGGCCCCGCCAATACAAGACAGGGCCCTTCCACATGTTCTACCGCTTTTTTCTGTGCTTTATTCAAATACTTCATTCCTTTTTATGCCGATTATACTGCGCGCAACTTCTCTATCGCCGCGCGAAGTCTTTGCAAAGATTCTTCTTTTCCCAGGACTTCCATAATCTCCGTAGCGCCTCCCGGTGTATTCTGCTTCCCGGACACGGCGGTTCGGATCGGCCACATCACATATCCAATCTTACATCCTTTTTCCGTCACATATTTCTTTAATGTCTCAAACAGGGCGTCATTGCTGTAATCTTCCTGCGCCTCCAGTACCGGCAGAAGTTCTGTAAGAACTTCCAGAGAAGTCTCCGGCGTCGTCTTCATCTTCTTATGGCTGTACATGGTAAGATCATATTCCGGCACTGCCGCAAAGAAATCAATCTGTTCCCTGATATCCGGAAGAACCTCGATTCTCGTCTTTACCAGGGCGGCGATCTTCACCGTATCGTAATCCTGCCGTACAACTTCCTCGATATAAGGTTTTGCCAGCGTCAAAAAGCGTTCTTCTTCCATCGCTTTGAAATATTCCCCGTTCATCCACTTCAGCTTTACCGTATCAAATACAGCGGGCGATTTACTCATGTGCGTATAATCAAACGCCTCCACCAGCTCCTGCAAAGAAAAGATCTCCCGGTTATCCGAAGGGCACCAGCCCAAAAGCGCCACATAATTCACCACTGCCTCCGACACAAATCCCTGCTCCAATAGATCCTCATAAGAGGAATGTCCGCAGCGTTTGCTCAACTTTTTATGATTCTCATCTGTAATCAACGGGCAGTGCACGTACACAGGAACCTCCCAGCCAAACGCCTCATATAGACGATTATATTTGGGCGCGGAGGAAAGATATTCGTTCCCTCTTACCACATGAGTAATCTCCATCAGATGATCGTCCACCACATTGGCAAAATTATAGGTGGGATACCCGTCCGACTTGATCAGAATCATATCGTCCAACTCACCGTTGGGAACCGTGATATCCCCGTATATCTCATCATGAAACGTGGTCTCCCCCTCGTTCGGAACATTCAGCCGGATAACCCAGGGTTTTTCCGCCGCCAGATTTGCTTCCACTTCTTCCCTGCTCAGTCCCAGACAATGCTTGTCATATATGACAATATCCGTCCCGTCTTCTGAAACGGAGGTCCGAAGGGAATCCAGACGTTCCTTATCGCAAAAGCAATAGTACGCATCCCCCTGTTCCACCAACTGTTTTGCATACTTCAGATACAGCCCGGAGGCGTTCCTTACACTCTGTACATACGGGCCAAAACCTGCGTCCTTGTCCGGCCCTTCATCATGAACCAAGCCGGTTTTCTCCAGTGTCCGGTAAATAATTTCCAGAGCGCCTTCCACAAACCGCTCCTGATCCGTATCCTCCACCCGGAGAATAAAATCTCCTCCTTCGTGCTTCGCAATCAGATATGCATAGAGCGCGGTTCTCAAGTTCCCCACATGCATTCTTCCGGTAGGGCTTGGCGCAAATCTTGTTCTTACTTTTTTCATCCTTTTCATTCTCCCATTCTGTTTTCGGCGGCTCCTTTTATCCGTCGGAATTCCAACGGGCCGCAGCTCCTAAAATGATGTCCCCGTCTCTTCAGTCGGACGGGAACGGTTCCTTTATTATAAAACAAGTATGGGAAATGTTCAAGAAACAATCACGGGCTCACATCAAAAGTTTCTCCTACATCTTACCCTTCCTACAAAATCCGCATAACTACTCTTTGATGACCACGGCATAGCCTGCCAGCGCCGCCTCGTATGCGGCACATGTTCCTTTTGGCACAGTAATTCGAATTCCATTTCCGTTACTACTGCCAAACACAGCCTCCCCGAACTGGAGTACACCGCAATCTCTGGCATCCAGTCTGGAGATCGATGTTTCTGCGAATGCACCGCCTGCAATCCGTAGCACACCTGCCGGAATCAGATAGGTTCCTGTTCTTCCATTTGGAAAAGCCAGCAACAGAGAACGGCTACCGTCGAACAGAACGCCTTCTTCTCCAAGATATACCGGATTCTCCCATCCCACTTCAATCCATTCTAATTCCTGTAATCCGGCAAGAGCGCCTTCCTCGATATATGTCGTTCCATTTGGAATATAGAGTTCTTTAATCCCTGCGCCACATCCGGAGAAAACATCTTTCTTGATTCCGGTACATGACTCCGGCAAAAACAGACATCCTTTTTCTATCTCCGCATATTCCGGATGAAATCCGATCAATATTCCTGCTTCATCCATCAAAAAACAGACATTCGTTTCTTCCCCTACGTCCGGCGGGGGAGTATCCGAATCCGGTACCACCGGATCGATGGGAATAACCGGATCCGGCGCCTCCACGTCCGGTATAACCGGATCGCTTGGTTCCTCGGGTACAATCGGAATCGTCGGTTCCCCGGGTACAACCGGAGCGACCGGTTCATCCGGCACGATCGGAATCGTCGGCTCTTCCGGTATAACCGGAGCAACCGGTTCATCCGGTACGGTCGGAGTCATGGGCTTGTCGGGTACTCCAGGAACGACTGACTCCGCCGGGTTCCATTCATTTGGTACTTCCGGAATCACCAATACTACTTTGTTCTGCTCGTCAGACACTTTCTGCTCAACCGATATCTCTATTCCCGAACTCTCAGACGTCGCCGATTCCCGCCAAAGCAATATTCCCGATTCCGGTTTCTCTATTGCCGACTCCGGTAAAAGCCCCGGCTTCTCCGGTATGGAAGCGTCCGTTAAAAGCTGGTCTGCAACAGGCCGGCCGGGTGGTAAAACTTCCTTCAAAATCAGATCCCAATTGTCTTGCGTCTCCCTCTTTCCTCTCTCTACTCCATTAAACACGACTTCCTTGTCTTCGAGCACAGGGGAAATACGTTCCCTCATGCGCTCGCCGCCAACTGTATATCCCCTCTGATTTGTTCCCAGAAAAAGGGCCATAAGAATCCCCAGAATTCCCAGAACTATATATACAAAAACTCTCTTTCCCACATCTGGGTTAAAACCAACCGTTTCCTCCATAATTTCTCACCTGCACCTTCTTTAAATCTCTCAACAAACGCCACAATTTCCTGCAATTGTATAATGTAGAAAAGGAGTGTCACAATTGCTTGCAACACATGTTTGCAAGCCTGCAACACTCCTTTGCCGGTGGAATTTCCTTACTGATACTGCTTTTTCCTATACTTGAATTTCCGCTTTTACACCAAGAATTTCCTTATTTTCCTCCAGAAGAGGCCAGATAATCTGTTCCAAATACCGCTCTACCTGTTGCTTTGCACGTCCTGTATATTTCGCAGGATCCATCGTCTTTTTTAGATCCTCCAGACTCATATGAAACACGGGATCTGCTGCAATCAATTCCAGCAAATTATTTTCCAAGCCCTTTTCCTTTACATTTTCTCCTGCTTCCATGGACAATTTCCGAATCCGTTCATGCAGTTCCTGCCTGTCCCCGCCGGCTTTCACCGCATCCATCATGATGTTTTCCGTTGCCATGAACGGCAATTCCGCCAACAACCGTTTTTCGATCACTTTTGGATACACCACCAATCCGTCCACCACATTCAGACACAGATCCAGAATTCCGTCAATAGCCAAAAACCCTTCGGGTACGCTCAAACGCTTATTTGCCGAATCATCCAGCGTCCGCTCAAACCACTGCGTAGCGGAAGTCACCGCTGGATTCAACGCGTCGATCATCACATACCGGGACAGGGAGGCAATCCGTTCACTGCGCATGGGATTCCTCTTATATGCCATCGCGGAAGAACCAATCTGCGTTGTTTCAAAAGGTTCTTCCACTTCTTTTAAATGCTGTAAAAGCCGGATATCATTAGAAAATTTATGCGCGCTGGCCGCAATCCCGGCAAGTACATTCAACACCCTTGTATCCGTCTTCCGGGAATACGTCTGCCCGGATACCGGATAGCAGGCTTTAAATCCCATCTTTTCGGCAATCATGGGATCGATCCTGTCAATCAACTCTTCCTTCCCGTCAAACAATTCCAAAAAACTGGCCTGCGTTCCGGTGGTTCCTTTGCTTCCTAACAGTTTCAGACTCCCCCGCACATAATCCAAATCTTCCAGATCCATTACAAATTCCTGCATCCACAACGTCGCGCGCTTTCCTACTGTGGTAGGCTGCGCCGGCTGAAAATGTGTAAACGCAAGGGTAGGCTGCGCCTTCTGCTTTTCCGCAAACTTTGCCAGTTCCGCAATCACATTCACCAACTTCGATCGAACCAGATCCAGCGCTTCCGCCATAAGAATGATATCCGTATTATCTCCTACATAACAGGAAGTCGCCCCCAGATGAATGATCCCTTTGGCCTTGGGACACTGTACGCCATACGCATACACATGTGCCATCACATCATGACGGACCTCTCGCTCCCGTTCCTTCGCCACATCATAATTGATATCCTCTGCATGGGTTTTCAGCTCTTCAATCTGCTCCTCCGTAACATGCAGTCCCAATTCTTTCTCGGTCTCTGCAAGTGCAATCCACAACTTTCTCCATGTACGGAACTTTTTATCCGGGGAAAAGATGTATTGCATTTCTTTACTGGCATAGCGCTCCGAAAGGGGGCTTTCATATCGGTCTGTACTCATATCGTCATCTCCTTTTCACTCAAATGCATGGCTGATATCACAGCCCGGCACTTCCATCGGGTACTTTCCTGTAAAACAGGCGTCGCAATATCCTAAATTTCCTACCATATTCTTCAGTTTCTCCACTTCCATATACCCCAGGGAATCCGCTCCGATCTTCTCCCGAATTTGTTCCGTCGTATGAGAATGTGCGATCAACTGCTTATCCGAGGGTACATCTGTCCCAAAGTAGCAGGGATATAAAAACGGGGGAGAACTGATACGCACATGCACTTCCACTGCCCCGGCTTTTTTCAGCATTTTTATGATGTTCGCGCAGGTGGTTCCCCGCACAATGGAATCATCCACCATCACAATCCGCTTTCCACGCACCACTTCCGGAATCACATTCAACTTGATCTTGACACTGGACTCCCGGTCACTTTGTTTTGGCTTGATAAACGTACGGCCCACATAACTGTTCTTATGGAATGCCATACCGTAGGGAATCCCGGACTGCTCCGAATACCCCTTCGCCGCCACCAAACCAGAATCCGGCACCCCTACTACCAGGTCCGCCTCCACCGGATAGGACTCCGCCAATGCCTTTCCCGCCGTGATCCGCGCATGATATACACTGACTCCGTCTATCTCACTGTCCGTCCGTGCAAAATAAATGTACTCAAAAATACATCTGTACTGCTGCTGCGCCGGAAGTTCCATACTCTGATCCGAAACCATCCCGTCCCGGGTAAACGTCACGATCTCTCCCGGCCGCACATCCCGTACAAATTCTGCTCCAACCGCTGCGATAGCACAACTTTCCGAGGCCAGAAACCAGGTGTTTTCCCTTTTTCCGATACACAACGGCTTGAATCCCCATGGATCCCTTGCTCCAATCATTTTCCGGGGACTGCTCACTACCAGCGCATACGCTCCTTTCATCTTTCCCATGGCCCGTTTTACCGCATTCTCCGCCGTTCTTGCATGAAGCCGTTCCCGTGCGACATGGTAGGCGATCACTTCCGAATCAATGGTCGTCTGAAAAATCGCCCCCGTATACTCCAATTCTCTTCTCAACTCAATGGCATTGACCAGGTTCCCATTATGCGCAATGGCAAGAATCCCTTTCACATAATTGATGACCAGCGGCTGCGCATTCTCCACGCAAGTACCGCCGGCAGTCGAATATCGGACATGTCCCACTCCCAGATTTCCTTTTAATTCCTTTAAAGATTCCTCGTCAAATACGTCGTCCACATGCCCCAGACCTTTTTTCGATCGTACGTTCTTTTGCCCGAAGGTATCGGTGACTGCGATCCCGCAGCTCTCCTGTCCTCTATGCTGCAGCGCAAACAATCCATAATAGATGGATGGAGCCACTTCTCCCCCGTCCATATCATACGCCCCAAATACACCGCATTCTTCCCCCAGGCCTGTTGTCATTCTCTCTAACCTGCTCATCTGCGAACTCCTTACTGCCTTTCGTCCTGCCTGGCAAAAGACAGAACCTTATCCTAATTCTATTGCTGTTCTTATAACGCTGCGCACAAGGCGCAGACTCCTGACTCAATACAGTACCCGTCACAACATCCATATGGATTCTTTCGATTTTCAGTGAATGCCGATCCGTCGGAACACCTCCTGGTATGCCGCCTCCACATTCCCCAGATCACGGCGGAACCGGTCTTTATCCAGCTTTTCATGTGTCACTTTATCCCACAGGCGGCAGGTATCCGGTGAAATCTCGTCCGCCAGGATAATCTCCCCATGGTAACGTCCAAATTCAATCTTAAAGTCAATCAGATCAATGCCCGCCTCGTCAAAGAACTTTTTCAGCACATCGTTGACCTGAAAGGTATATTCCGTGATCTTGTCAATCTCTTCCCTGGTGGCCACGCCAAGGGCAATGGCAAAATAGTCGTTGATCAGCGGATCGCCAAGATCATCGTTCTTGTAACTGAATTCCAGCGTCGGCGCCTGAAACTTGGTTCCCTCTTCCACGCCCAGTCGTTTGGAAAAGCTGCCTGCCGCCACATTCCGCACAATCACTTCCAACTGTACAATCTCTACCTTTTTCACTGCTGTCTCCCGGTCGCTCAATTCTTCTACCAGATGCGTCGGAACTCCCTCTTTTTCCAGTACCCGGAAAACATAGTTGGTCATTCGGTTATTGATCACACCTTTCCCCACAATCGTTCCCTTTTTCTCCCCGTTAAATGCTGTCGCATCGTCTTTATAATCTACAATCACAATATCCGGATCTTCCGTTGCAAAAACCTTCTTCGCTTTTCCTTCGTAAAGCTGTTCCAATTTTTTCATACGTTTCCACCTGTTCCTTTCCATAAGCTGGTTATCCTGTTACGGGCTCCGTCTCTTTTTGGGGCGGAGATCCACACGTGCTGATTATAATACAAGGCAGATGGAAAATCAATATTCCACCTGCCTTTCTTCCCTACGAAGACCACATTTTTTAAGAGAAACTTTTATTCTTAAATTTCCATCCTCACACTGTTTCGACTTACCAGGCTGCAGGGCACCACAATCCGTTTCCCACAAATATCCCCCTGCTGAAGTAATTCCATACAAAAAGTTGCGGCTCGGACGTTTTCCTGCATATGAAGTTCAATAGAAGTCAACGGCGGAGTCGAAAACTCCGACAATACTGTATTATTGAAGGTCACGATTCCTGTATCCTCCGGGACGCGAAATTCTCGTTCCTGCAAAGCCATCATAATACCCGGGACAATGGAATCACTGGCTACAAACATCGCCTTCGGAGGACGTCCGTTCCGATCCAGAAAATCTTTCATTCCCTCATATCCTCCCCTGGCCGTCATGGGACAGTCCAGCACCAGTTCGGGAAGAAAACACTCCCGATTGACCATGCTCGCCCGATAGTAATAGAATCGCGAATCCATGGTCAGTTTCTTTTGATCGTCAAAAGTCTTCACACTCCCTACGTACGCTACTTTTTGAAAACCATTCTCCCGGAAATGCTCCAGCGCCAGCTGAACCGCCAGATGGTAGTTGGGCAGAATGCTGTAATACTGCATCGGATCCGGATCCGAGTCCAAAAAAACAATCTTATCCGTATATTCCCGAAAATTGGTGATCTCTTCCCGGGTAAAACGGCCGATGGCAAAGAGACCGTCCAGAGGAAGGTCGTTTCTCATTATGAAGCGGCGTCTCTCATCCCGAAACAGCGACACCGTCGTCCACTGCCTGGAAAAACATTCCTGATCCAGAGCATTTTTCAACGCCAGATAATACAAATCCTCCTGGAGCTCCTTTGCGTCAAACATCTGTGCAACACCAATCCGCAACTCCCTCTTCTGAACGGAACGGTTGCTTTTTTCCGTCCGCAAACCAACTTTTTTATAATGCAGCGCAGCCGCGATATCCAATACCCGGGTCCGGGTCTCTGCTGTCACACTCAGCGAGGGGTCCTGATTCAAAATTCGCGAAACAGCGGCCTGAGACACCCCGGCCTGCCGGGCAATATCCTTCAATGTAGCCACAAAAACACCTCCTCCTATACTTATAAATTTTACCTCATAATTTACTAAACGTCAACAAAAACACCCTTGCAAATATTGTTTCAAACATAGGACTTACTCTTAAATCATACACCATTTCCCGTATTCGTTCTACACAGCATACAGCTACTGCGTAAAAGTAACCTAAAAATCTCTGCTTTTCAGACAAAAAACATAATAGTATATAGAAAAGCCTCTTTATTTATGGTAATATTGTATATTTTTATATTCCCTTTTTTGTTTATTTTTCACAAAAACATTTACTTTTAGTAAAATTTTTAGTACAAAACGTTTACTTTTAGTAAATTATGTGGTAAAGTTTACTTACTCCCTCAAAAACACACGAAAAGGTAAGGGCCCGCCGACGCGTCGCTGTTTTGGGAAAAATCATTTATAAAATAATGGAGGTATATAATGTAATGGAAAATCTGAAAAAATTGGAAAAACTGTCCTGGTGCTCCAAAATCAGCTTTGGAATCGGAGCCTTCGGCAAAGACCTGGTCTATGCCCTGGTGGGAAATCTGTTCATGTTCTATCTCACCGACGTACGTTTTGTAGCTCCCGCCTTTGTTGGTACTTTGTTTATGATTGCCCGGATCTGGGATGCCTTTAATGATCCTTTTATGGGGATGATTGTGGATAATACCCGCTCAAAATGGGGCAAGTTCCGTCCCTGGATCATGATCGGCACCATTCTTAATGCCATCGTGCTCGCTTTGATGTTCTGGAATGTAGACTTTAACGGGAATACCTTTCTGGCCTTCTGTTCCGTACTCTACATACTCTGGGGCATGACCTACACCATTGATGACATTCCCTACTGGTCCATGGTTCCCGCTCTTACCGACGACGAGAACGAACGTAGTCAAATATCCGCCATTCCCCGGCTTTTCGCCTCTTTTGCCTGGCTGATCGTAGGTTCCTTTGGCCTGAAAATCATCGATACGGCCGGACGCGGTGACCGTCAGACGGGATTCGCCTACTTTGCGATGATCGTCAGTGTTATTTTCCTTGTCTGCTCCGCCATTACTGTGATAAACTGTAAAGAAAAAGTGGTCACGAAAAACGCGGAAAAAACAACTGCCAAAGGCATGCTTCACGTGCTGGTTGCCAACGATCAGGTTAAGGTCATTCTGGGCATCGCTCTGTTCTTTAACTTTGCCTATCAGCTATCCAACTCCTTCTCCTTATACTATTTTAGCTATGCCATCGGCATCGAATCCCTGTACCCCGTCTATACAGGTGTGGCCGGCATTGCACAGATGGCGGCGCAGTTCACCTTCCCCCTGATTACCAAAGTCATCGGACGGGGTAAAGCGTTCTTTGCCGCCTGTTTCCTTCCTGTGACCGGTTTCGTCCTGTTGTTCCTGGTAGGTATCGTGTCTCCTTCCAGCATCATGGCCGTTGGCGCAGCTTCCGCCATAGTAAACTACGGAATTGGCTTTATGCTGGTATTTATCACCGTAATGCTGGCGGATGTGGTAGACTATGGAGAGTATTCTCTGGGTACCCGGAATGAATCCATTCTCTTCTCCATGCAGACCTTTATTGTGAAATTTGCCGGCGCATTCTCAGGCTTTGTCAGCGGTATCGGCCTGACTCTCATCGGCTGGAAAGCCGGCCAGGCCGCTGGTCCTGGAACGATTCTGGGCATGAAGGTAATTATGATCGTGATTCCCGCTATTTTATCTGCCCTTTGCTATGTATTCTACAAAAAAGGCTATAAACTTACCGGTGAGTTTTATGAAAAAATGATCCGCGAACTGCGGGCAAGAAAGGAGAAATAAATGATGTGGTTAGGCGTTGACTATTATCCTGAGCAGTGGGATCCTTCCCTGATAGAAACCGATATGGACACCATTCTGGAAATGGGCGGTAATGTGATCCGAATTGCCGAGTTCTCCTGGCATCTGATGGAAAAGACGGAGGGGCAATACGACTTTTCCTTCTTTGACCAGGTGATCGAAAAAGCCAAAAAAAAGGGGCTCAAGATCATCATGGGCACACCCACCGCTACCATTCCTGCCTGGCTGGCAAAAAAGCACCCCGATATCCTCTCTCAGTTCGAAAACGGACAGAAGCGGACTTTCGGCGGCCGTCATGTCTACTGTTTTAACAGCCCGGACATGTACACATATTCTGAAAAAATCATCCGCGCTTTAGTCGGTCATTACAAGGAAGAAAAACAGATTATCGCCTGGCAGATTGACAATGAAATCGGACACGAGGACAGTGATATCTGCTGGTGCCCTCAGTGTCAGAAGGCATTTCAGCAGTATCTGCATGAAAAATTTGAGGGAGAAATCGACCGGCTCAACGATACCTACGGTACTACTTTCTGGTCTCAGGAATACAACAGCTTTGATGAGATTCCTCTGCCTGCCGCCACCATTACAACCCACAATCCCTCTCTGCGTCTGGACTGGGAGCGATTCCGCAGCCTCAGCATCGTCCGCTTTATGGACTTCCAGGCCAGACTGATCCGGGAACTGAACCCGACCGCCGTAGTGATGCATGACTTCCCGGGCGGCGGTCTGACCAAACATGTGGATTACTCCCAGGTAGCCAAAATTCTGGATGTAGTCGCCTATAACAATTATCCCGTCTGGGGCGGGCAAAAAGAACCCCTTCCGCCCCATGAGATTGCCTTTGGCCTGGACTATATCCGCGGCCTCAAAAGAGAAAATTTCTGGATTACCGAAGCCATCATGGGAGCCCAGGGCCACGATATCACAGGATTTCTTCCACGGCCGAATCAGGCCAAAATGTGGTCCTATCAGGGCTGTGCGCACGGCTGCACCTCTATGATGTACTTCCGTTACCGCGGAGCTACCAAAGGAGCCGAACAATTCTGCTATGGCGTACTGGACGCTGATAACATAAAAGGACGAAAATTCTATGAGGTACAGAGTTTTTTTAAAAATATTATTCCGTATTCTCAGGCGCTGGAGGCCCCCATCCACAGTGACGTCGCCATCGTCTATGATTATGATTCTCTGGCCTCCTTCCGTATCCAGCGTCAAAGTATTCTGCTGGACTGCCAGAATGAAATGAAGAAACTCTACAAGGCTTTCCATGATAAAAATGTTCCCGTGGATATTATCCCCGCAGATGCAAACCTGTCTGGATATAAGATCGTCCTTCTGCCGCAGCTTATCATCACGAAACCGGAGTTCCGCATCCGGGTAGAACAATTTGTTCAAAAGGGCGGTACCCTGCTTCTTACCTATCGGAATGCGGTAAAAGATACAGACAACAACATCCCCTTTGGTGAGACGCTGCCGGTAGGCTACACAAAACTGGCCGGAGTAACCGTAACTGAAACCGAGAGTCTTCAGGATCTGGATGCTTTCCCACTGGTAGGGCAGGGTATATGTTCTGACAGCCGGGGCTATGGAGGAATCTTCCGGGATATGTTGAAAGTGCAGGACGCAGAAATTCTCTACCGCTATGACGATCCTTTCTATATGAAGTACGCCGCCGTCACCCGTAAAAAACAAGGCGACGGTACCGTCTACTACCTGGGCTGTGGAATGGAAGAAGCAATAACCACCAGGCTGATGACCATGATCCTGACAGACCACCATATCAAAACGATCCCCTCCGACGAAGGCGTGGAAGTTTTGGAGCGAGGCGGAGACAAGCAAAAGATCCGAATGTACATCAATCACAATGATTACGAGGCAAAAGCAGGCAATGTGACGCTGAAGCCTTTTGAATGTAGAGTGGAACCGATTTAATCTTGCATATAGAAAACCGGCGTGGCGTAGGTCATGCCGGTTTCTCTGTGCCGCTGACCGGCTCCATATCTGTCCCCAATAAAACATAAACTTATTTTTCTCCCTTTGAGTGTCTGCTTGCGATCAGCTCCTGTTCCTCTTTGATATGGTCCTCCACTTTCAGGAAAGACAATAGGATAGTCAGCACAGCGTAAGCCACTGTCTCGACACCCAGATAACAAATAATGAAGACCCACATGGTCGCATCGTTCTGTTGGACAGCAACTGCCGCCCCGTCGATAAGTTCCGGTGCCGCATAGCCGGACGTGGAGATCATGCCGTTAAAGATTGCTGTGATGACGCCGAACGCCGCCACTGTGATCACACTGTACAGCGACATGGACAGACCGTCGCAGCGGTATCCGTTTTTTGCCTCCAGATGATCAAGGACATCGGCGAAAAGCGCCATCATCACATAACATGCAGGGATTGTCCCCAGTGTCTTTATCGCCACGCCTGCCGCCACACTCCAGAAGTTATAAGGAGCAACCAGGCTGATGATTCCGCCTATGACAGACAGACCCAGCCCGAATACCGTAATATTTTTCTTTCCGAATTTATTTGCCAGCGGCCATACGCAGAAAATCCCAAGAGCCATGGGCAAGCCGCTGACCACTGCAAGTACGCTCTGAGTCGTTCCATCCTGATAGTTTCCCACAACATAGTCACAGTAATAGCTCATGGAAAGGTTCTTGATTCCTCCTGATATACCGAACAGCAGATAAAAAATAATGATTATCCACCAGTATCGATCTGTCACAACTCCACGGATCTGCTGTGTCAAAGGAATATTCTGTTTCTTTTCTTCTGATCTTTCTTTCTTTACCTGACCGATGTTTTCTTCCTCTGTGATCCGTTCCCTCGTAAACGCGAATTCCAAAAGCGCTCCTGCCAGAGCTACAGTTCCTAGGATACACATACAGGTCAGCCAGTTTCCCTGGTTTTTTAGTTTCGGATAGACCAGCATGGGGAACAGGATTGCAGAAAACAGTCCCGCCGCAGCCATATTTGCTACATTTGCCACCACGGAAAGTTTCCCTCTCTGATCCAAATCTCTTGTAGAAAGCGGCACCATCATGCTGTGTGCCATAAAATAGATTGGATAAGCCACCGCAAAATACAGATTATAGGACACTGCAATCCATACGATCCTAAGAAGTTCATTCCCGGACGGCACTGCAAAGATAAGGATACACGCTGCCACAAGCAGCGGAGCGGATGCCAACAAATACGGTCTTGCCTTTCCGAATCTTGTCCTTGTCCTGTCAATCACTACGCCTACAATCAGGTTCCCTGCTACTACAAATATTGTAGATATCAAAGGAAGCAAAGTCAGAAACCGCCCTGCCATTCCAAGGATGTCCGTGTAGAACCGGTTGAGAAAAGATGTGAATACCGCGTTTGTGATCAGGGCTCCAAAAGGTCCGACCAAATAACCAAGTACCATTTCCGGCAAATTAACCTTTTCACTTTTTTTATTTTTCATGTTTTCACCAATTTTCTTCTTACTTTATTAAATTAAGACCCGTCCGCGTATCTTTTCATTACGATTCGCTCGCGGGTCTTCTCCTCATTTTCTCACAAAATCTTCAGTCTTCCATTCGTCTCTCCAGCGGATCACCGGCTGTTCTCCCTCCCATTCAAGAGGTAGCCATACATAAGTGGATCTTCTGGTATTTTCCATATGGAACTGTTTTTTCCCTGCCATTTTTTCTGTTCTCTGTTCGGAGCGGTCCGGCACATAATTCCGGAACTGCCTTGCAAATCTGTCGGACATCCTTTTCTGCTGTGCCGCTGTCTTTTTCGACGGCAGCCAACGGTCCGCCATTACAATCTGCAGATCCGTCCCCGGCATGTTCAGCACGCAGGTGATCTGGGAGTTGAAAGACGTATTCGTCTCGTCCCCGACATGAGGATTCTTCAGGTCTCTGTACTCTCCGTGAAAATCCTCAAATGTGCACACCATGCTGGGATTCGGATAATACCCCGTAGTACCGGATGTAAACAGATAATTCCTTCCCCTGTGCCGGAAATAAACTGGAGCTTCCCTTGTAAAAGGTGGTTTCCTGTCAGGATAATGTACGGAATATTTTCCCGTTACCCCCGTAAAATCCTCCGTCAGATCGGCGGTGATCATCTCAAAGTGCGGACGCTCAAAAATAATATATGCTTTCTCTCCCCCTGGTTCCTCCGCCAGAAAGAAATCACCGGAATCCATACCCAGAGGCTGGTAGAACCTGTGCACATATTCATAAGGTCCCATAAAATCATCGGCTTCCAGCACACACATAAACTGTCCCGTAAGTCCGGACATAATCTTAAGCCATGCCACATACTTCCCAGTTTTCGCACAGTGCAAAATATGGGGACGGTCTATACAGTATGTAGGGTGGAGAGGACTGTGAATGTCGTCACAGTCCGGGGGAATGATCAGCCCCCTGTCCTCCCAGTTATAGAGGTCTGTCGAAGTATAGCACCGGATCCCCCAGGTCCAGATAAACCCGAAAGGCCTGGTAAATTCTTTGTTTTCTCCATACCAGTAGTAAATCCCGTCCTTGTAAAACACATTGAATCCGTGCGCCTGAATGGGCTTCCCCTCTGTATCCAGCCAGACACAGCCGTTTCTGATCCTGTCAGTCATTTGTTTTTCCCCCTGATATTCCAGAAAAAGATACAATAATATGCAGGATCAATGACAGTATGATCAGGATTTCATATGCAATAAATGTATATATCGTGCTTATCGGTTCCAGCGCCGTCACTACATATATGATCTTATCTACCATCAGGAAAAAGGCATATACAGTCGCAAAAGCATTCAGCGCTGCCGTAATGACCGGGATAAAATTCACAATATCCGGAGCCAGGTGTTTCTTTTCGGCAAATAGTCCGGCAGCCGTAATAATAACTGACGCCGCCATCAGAATCGTCACAGGCAGGAATACACTTCTCACCGTCTGAAATACAATCACACTGATCAAGGTAAGAATTCCGGCAACAATCCATATCATCCTTCCCTTTCGGCAATTTCCATTATGCTCACTCATTCTCTTACTCCTCCCTCTTTCTGCAGGCTCTGATATACATGATTACACTTCCGACTGTAAATACGGCAGTTACACCGATTGCGGTATATAAGGCAAGCTGCCACCATGTATTTTCATAAACAAGTTCCGTCGTATTGCTGATGCCGTTCATAGCATTGCTTGCAACAAAATTATACAGATAATATTTGATACCAAGCTTCATCTGCTGCTGGAATTCCGTATCTTTTTCAATCTCTGCCTTAGAAGCGGACATTTCTCCGATCTCGGATTCAGCATAAGCTGTCTCTGTCAGCGGCGCTCCGCCTCCGGCAAATACAATATCACGCCAGTTCATATAGTCGGCGCCGTTGATCAGATCTGATACAATCCAGCCGTCGTATCCCCATTCCTTTCTGACAATCTGGGTAAGCAGTCCCTTGTGCGCTCCAACGAAATCCGTACCTGCACGGTTAAACGCAGTCATCACACCATCGGCATAATTGCCTTCTATGACTCCCTGGAAACCTCTCAGTCCGTTCTCACGTCCCGCCTGTTCCGTGAAAAATGTCGACAAACCAGAACGGTTTGTTTCCTGATGGTTAAATGCAAGATGCTTCGGTTCCATCATCAGTCCCTTAGACTGTCCGCCTTTACATACCGCGACGCCCATGTAATTTGTAAGCATCGAATCTTCCGAGTAATATTCCATATTTCTTGCGCAGTATGCATTCCTGTGAAGATTCAGTCCGGGAGCCATGATCGTGCTTTCCTTAGCCCATAATCCATCCTCGCCAAACAGTTCTCCCTCTCTCTGTGCCAGCTCCCTATTCCATGTCGCTGCAACCACAGGTTCTGTAGGCATGGTATTCATAGCATATGCTGCGTATTCATCATCCGCTGATACATAGGTAGGCCGATCCAAATCCTCATCTGTCCAGCGGGTCAGATAGCCGGCAACCTGATCATAAGCAAAGCCGACCGGTCCGTCGTTTGCATAAACTTTCGGCAGATTGATTGACGGGATGCTCTCGAAATCCGTTCCTGCCATTTCGATGAACTGAATGGCCTCGTCCAGAGTGATCTGACCGACCAGACCATCCCACATCGGATCATCCAGCGGTACTACGCCGGAGAAGTTCCCGTCGCCGTCTGTCTGCATAAAATCAATTAACGCAAGGCCGTTATCAACGCCCCATTGAACGCCGTCTCCGTTTTCCGTCAGCGCATATCTGCTGTTGGTAAGCCCTTTCATCATCTCTTCAGTAGGGATAATCGACGCTACCGGCTCCCAGCCTTTTGTCCAGTCTGATCTTGTCGTATATTCTACAGTATCTTCAATACTCTTATTGATATCGCAGTCCCAAAGAGCATTCTGCACATTTTCAGAATATGTTTCAATATCCTCGGCCGGCATCTGCCATGCTATGGCATTGTCCGGATTGATCGTCTCATCCTCTGTGACTGTTACCAGACCATCCTGTGAGCCAAGCTTTAAAGAAAGAATATTATTTAAAGCTTCATGGGAGCCGTTCCCGATCGAGAAATAGTAGTCTCCCGCCTCAAGGACCCATGCGCCTTCCATACCGTCGGCCTTAACAGTCTCTTCGCTGTAGCTCGCCATATACTGCGGATCGAATTCTACAGTAATATCTGTTGATTCACCCGGCTCAAGAATATCGGTCTTCTCAAATCCCATCAGCTGCACTGCAGATTTTTCCAGTCCGTTTTCCGTGTACGGAGTCTGCACATAAAGCTGTACCGTAGCTTTCCCGGCAACATCTCCAGTATTCGTTACAGTAACATCCGCCGTTCCTGTGCCTCCTATTTCCACATTTACTTCGTTCAGTTTCTGCTCAAATGTAGTATAGGATAGTCCGTAGCCAAACGGATAAGATACTTCGTCTGCGTAATTCCATGCTTCTCCTGTAGAATCTGCATTTCCCCTGTCCAAAACGCAGTCCTCATATCTTGTCTCATAATACTTGTAACCGATGTAGATTCCTTCACTTTCCACAACATACCAGTCACCCTTATCTGCTTCGGTTAATTCTGCTTCAGAACCTGCCTGCGAATTATTCGTGTACAGATAGACTCCGAAATTTACCATTGCAGGTGTTGATGTACTGTTGACAGCATATGTATCTGAGATATGTCCAGAAGGATTTTCATCTCCGCTCAACACATCTGCTACGCCGAGGAACCCGTTTACTCCCGGGAGACCCGTCCAGAGGATAGCGTCAATACCCTCATCCTGTTTTAAGCTTTCGATTTCCACAGGGTTATCCGAATTAACCAGAACAATGACCTTTGTACTGTGCTCCCTGGCAAGTTCGATCATCTCTTTCTCATAGTCGGAAAGTGCCAGTGGCCGCTCAAAGCTGTCTCCCTGTGTGCCGTTTGTCATATCCGGGTGATAATCCGCAGCTTCCGAAGCATCCCGGGATATAACTACTACTGCGGCAGTATCATCAGCAGACGTGAGAAGATCCTGAGAGTAAAGATTTGCCGGGACCTCGCCCACCTGATAAGATGCGGCATTTTCATACATCATGCCGAAAGCCGGGGACAGTCCGTGTCCGGTAGCGCCGAATCCCTGACGCGCATAAGCCATTGCGTCATCTCCTGAATAGAAATCGATCATCTGCTGGTTCAAAGTAAATCCTTTCTCTGCAAGCGCCTCTTCTATACCGTATGCTTTCTGTCCGTCCTCTGTATCCACAGCACTTGGTGAACCCACCATTCCGCCAAGAGTAGGCGTATGGGAGTTCATGCCCCAGAGTGTGACTGTCTCACTGTCCTTCGCAAGCGGGAGAGCAGAATTATTATTTTTAAATAAAACGCTTCCCTCTTCAGAAATCTGTTCTGCCAGTTCATTTTTGGCAGTAACCACTTCCTCCAGACTTGAAAATTCCGAATCAAAATATGTAGTGTCGCTCTGCTGACCGTCTCCCCGGTCAACACTTTTGTAATTTGACGTTCCAAAAAACGTATTGATCCATCCGCTGTTCGCATTAGCGATCGTCGTACCGCCAACGGCAACAGCGAGCAGCATGGCAGTCACAGCACTTGTTCCACGCCATATTTTCTTTGACTTGCTTCTTTTCATTTTCTTCCTCCTAGTAGTTCTTTTCTTTCTCCCGGGCCCGTATCTTAAAAGAACCTTTGTTTTTCTCCAGGTGTCACCCTGTATAGTCAAAGTATAACACCGTGTAATTTTAACAAATGATTTTTTACACAATCGGTATTGCTCTGCTCACCATCCGTAAATCTGCATAAAAAAAGCAGTGAAAGGAAAAAATGTTTATGTCTTTTCACTACTTTTATATATCAATTTGCAATTTTTTGTTTTTAATCTTCTTGTCCGGCGACATTGGAATCAGTATATTTAACTCAAACATCTGATGAGCCGCCGTAATGTTCAGATTTCCCCCGTATTTTTCCACAACACTGCGGATACTTTTCACGCCATAGCCGTGAAGTTCCTTATTCTTCTTTGTTGTAACAGGAATCCTAGATCGGAAGGCCAAATTTCCTTTATAAGGATTCTGAACCCTGATACAAAGAAAGTTCTTCTTTCTACAGACAGACACATGGATGGATCTGCTCTCCGTATCATCCAGTTTTTTCACCGCTTCAATAGCGTTATCCAGTGCGTTTCCGAAGAGTGTACTTATATCTAGGGCACTAATAAAATCCATCGCCTTTCCGTCAGCGACACAAGTAATGGAGACCGAGGATTTCGAAGCGGTCAGAGCCTTGCCTGTCAGGATTGCATCCAGGACCTTGTTTCCTGTCTTATTCTGTGCCTCATAGGAACGGATGTCATCCTCAATCTGATCCAAATATTTCATCTTTTCCGAATCAGAAATATCTGCTTTCAGCAGAGCGATGGCATGCTTCAGATCATGATATTTCTGATTGACAATCGCTATGCTCTCCTCGGACTTCTGATAATCATTGTACTGCATCCGGATCATATTCTGAAGAAATTCATTCTCCCTTTTTATTTTCACTTCCTGGAGCTGGACATGATAAGCATAAAGTGCGGTAACCGCTCCCAGATCCGCCATCGTTCGGATAATAAAAATCTGTATCGGCAGCTGACCGCTGAATGGAGTATTGCTGTAGGCATAGCTCAGATTACTTATTATATAAGCTGTAAGAGCAATTGCCATCGCGGGAAGGAGCTCACTTCTGTGAATCTCCAACTTTCTGTTTTCATCTTTATATTTCTTTTCCATCTGATACATAATAAGAAAAACCGCTGTAAATATAACCACAAAGGAAAAAATTTCCAGCAGTAATGTATCCCTCCATTTCAGAAACTGAAGGCTAAAATAGTAAAGCTGCCATTCGAGCGACGCTGCAAATTCTCCCAGAATAAACGCTTTGACACTGTAATATACCGCTGTCATCGGAGTGACATCACAACAGAAATAAATATCCAGATAGATATAGAGCAGATTCAGAGCCATGCAGAACCAGTAGACAGATACTGGGCCGCCCTGGGTGATCACCGTTGTCGTGATCATGACGACAAGCGCCAGTGCTTCTTTTATCCAAATCCTTATCCCATCCCGTCGCCTTGTGTTCAGATATATATACAGAAGGCATCCGAGCCAGTATGCCAGCGCGTAATATAATCCGGGAGCGTTTATCATTGTTTCCATATTTATTCCGGCACCTCGTTCATATACTTATTGAGCGCCTCAAGAAGACCTTTCTTCTTCGCTCTGCTTACCTGCAGAGTCTGTCCATTTACCACCACATCATTACTCTGCATGGCATCCACATACTGCAGATTGATAAGATAACACTTATTGCATCGGTAGAATCCATCCTTCAGCTGTCCCTCTACACGCTTCATACTTCCGGTGGAAGTAAAATCCCCATCGACAGTATGAAAGAGCAGCTCATGGATGCTAATCTCTACATAGACTATTTCTTCCGCTCCCAGCCGTCTTATCCCGCCTTTTACCGGTATGGCAATATAATGATGTGTCTTTAGGGAGACTCTTTTCACGGCCCGATCCATCCGCTGCTTAAACACAGGATAGCTGACAGGCTTAAGAATATAATCCAGAGCATCCACCTGATATCCTTTCATAGCATACTGAGGCATATTTGTAATAAACATAATGACTACTTCCCGGTCTGTCTTCCGGATCTCCTCCGCCGCGCTCATACCATCCATCAGCTTCATCTCAATATCCATTAAAATAATATGGTATGACGCCGTATACTTCTCTACGATCTCATCTCCATCTGAAAATACAGAAATCTGGAAACGTTCCCCGGTCTCCTGCTCATATCGATGAAGATAGGCTGTCAACTCATCAGAATAGTGTCTGTCATCTTCCACCAATGCTATCGAAATCATATAATTCCCCCATGTGACCTGATTTTTCTGTAACAGCATTATTATACCTTATTTTTAGTTCTGCAGACAATGCCTTCTTGTACAGAAGGCTCATTTACGCAGATTTCCTGTAACTGGAAAACCTGCGTAAACGCTTCTTGGCGACATGTCCCCAAACCACTTAAGATCGTTCCCTGCGGTAACGGCCGCGCGTCTTTTGGACGCTGAAAAATGGAACCTAATATCTTAACAAAATAAAAAATGCTATACAATCCGTAGAACTTTTGCATAGCATTTTCTATTTTTCCGTTTACCTGACATAAGTCATAAGTTTTTCAATGTTTCCTTATGGGCTACCGCCTTTTGCTGACGCCCCCCTTTTCTCTTTGCGTAAACCGCATAAGAAACTGACGCGTCCGTTCCTCCCGCGGATTTTCAAATACCTGCATGGGATCCCCCTGCTCCAGAATATAACCGTCATCCATGAAAATCACCTGATCTGCCACATCTCTTGCAAACGCCATTTCATGGGTTACAATGATCATCGTCGTCTTCTGATCCGCCAGGCTTTTGATGACACGCAGGACTTCTCCCGTCAATTCCGGATCCAGCGCGGAAGTCGGCTCGTCAAAACACAGAATATCAGGCTGAAGCGCCAGTGCCCTTGCGATGGCCACCCGCTGGCACTGCCCCCCGGAAAGCTGGTGGGGATAATTCCCCTTCCGGTCGGAAAGGCCCATCTGATCCAGCAATGCTTCCGCCTGCGCCTGTATCTCTTCGTGAATTTCCTTTTTTTTCTCTTTGTAATCGGGCCGCTCCTTTGCCTGCAGTTCCTTCGCCAGCATTACATTCCCCAGCGCCGTATACTGTGGAAACAGGTTAAAAGACTGAAATACCAGACCAAAATGCAGGCGTTTCTTCCGAATCTCCGCCTCCTGCCCGGTAAATACATCCGCCGCGTCAAACAATACTTCTCCGTTTACCCGAATTACCCCTTTGTCCGGACGCTCTAAAAAGTTCAGACAGCGAAGCAACGTTGTCTTTCCACTTCCGGAGGAACCGATGATCGAAACCACCTGCCCCTTTTCCAGAGAAAAGCTGATGTCTTTGAGCACTTCGGTATCCTCAAACGTCTTGCAGATATGTTCCACTTCCAAAATCGACATCCTGTTTCTCCTCCCTTCTATTGGAAATAATCCAGTTTCTTTTCCAGTTTTCCAAGCAAAAGCGTCAAAATTCCATTGCAGATCAGATAATACACCGCCGTAAAGAACATCGGCCAGATAGCGCCGGAAATTCCCTGCGAACCCTTCATAAACGCCTGCCCGGCCCAGATGATCTCCTGCAATGCAATGATCCGCGCCAGAGAAGTATCCTTTACCAACGTAATAATTTCGTTGGACATGGGGGGAACCACCCGCTTGATCATCTGCAACAGCGTCACCTTGAAAAAGATCTGGCTTCTTGTCATCCCCAGCACCAGGCCAGCTTCTTCCTGCCCTACCGGAACCCCCTGAATCCCGCCCCGGTAAATCTCAGAAAAATAGCAGGCATAATTGACGATAAAAGAAACGGACGCCGCCAGAAATCTCCCTCCCTCGCCGCCGCCCCAGATCGGTTTATGCAGCACAAGCCCCGGAAAATAATAAATAATCAGAAGCTGGATCATCAACGGAGTTCCCCGTATGATCCACACAAAAATCTTAGAAATAAAACTTAAAGGTCCAAACCGGGACATAGATCCAAAAGCGATCACAAGCCCCAGCGGACAGGCGCCAATCAATGTAATAAAAAACAACTTCAATGTCTGCACAAATCCCACATTCAATGCACGGACAACAATGGGAAATTGTTCCATAATCAATTCCATGTACGTTTCCTGCCTTCTCCATCGTAATTCCTGTTACGGTTCCCTTCCAGAGGAGCAAGCCGCAACAGTCTGCAACTCTTTTGTTACGAAGCCAACATACGGGCGGCTGTAAACAGTAACAAATAGAGAGCGGGAATTCCACTCTCTATCCGCCTGTCATTTCATAAAGTATCCGCCTGCCGCAAAAAAGTGTCCTGCAGATTCCTCTCTGCTTATTCCGACAGCATTGCCTGTACGTTATATTTCTCCGCGGTCTCCATCATACTTCCGTCTTCTCGTGCCGCTGCAAAAAATGCATTCAGCGCTTCCGCCAGATCGGAGCCTTTGCGGAAACCAACACCGTACTCTTCACTGTTCAAAGTTACCGTATAGGTCAGATCCGCATAACTTGTTCCTTCTCCCACCATAGCGGCAGCCATCATAGAATCAATAATCGCCGCGTCGGAAGTGCCGGAAGCAACCTCCAAAAGTGCATCGGACTGCTTATTGACCGGTGTAAAGTTCAGTTCCATACTCTCCGCCACTTTCTGACCTGCACTGCCGCTCTCCACTGCAAAGTTCAGATCGGAAAGGCTCTCCTCATCCTGATACTTGTCCGCCTCGGATGCCGGAACTACCACGATCTGTCCATTGTTGCAGTACGCGCCCGAACACTCCATGGCGCTCAATACTTCATCTGTCAATGTCATTCCGTTCCATACACAATCAATGGACTCACTGTCCAGTTCCATAATCTTATTATCCCAGTCGATCTCCACGAACTCCACTTCCACACCCAGACTCTCTCCAAAAGCCTTGGCCATATCCGCATCAAAACCGATCCATTCCCCGCTTTCATCTTTGTAGTCCATCGGTTCAAAATCTGTGATACCAACTACCAACGTTCCCTTTTCCTGCACATAAGCCTTGTCGCTTTCTCCTTCGGAATCAGATGACTCGGTTCCTGCATTCTCCGCTTTCACCACATCTTCTTTCCCTGTTTCCTCTGAGCTACCGGAATTTCCACAGGCTGCCAAAGAGCACGTCATCATCAATGTCAATAATATTGCAATCCACTTTTTCATCTTTTTTTCTCCTCATTTATAAATTGTGCCGTACAGCACTTTCTTATATTATCAGTTTACCAGAGTAAAGTCAACAGGCAAATAAAGTTTTTTCCCTGTTGTTTTTACAGTTCTGCCAAAAGATCGGCACGGTCCTTCTGACAGGACTGTGCCGGAAACCGCTTCTTATATGTGACTTCTCCGGTACTGCCGTTTCCATTTCTCCAATAGCACATCGTTGAACTCCAGCTGCAGATTCTTCCGGATATCTTCCATCTCCTGCCGCATCTGTGCATTGATCTCCACATAATTCTCGTGCTTGGTCAGCAGAATATGGTATTCCTCCAACGACATATATTTATAGGATGCATAAAGATATGGTTTCAGGTATCTGGGATCCTCGCAGATCTGGTAGGCCCGGTCATACATCCGGGCAGACTCCTGATACAAAAACAATCTGCCGTAAGCGGCGCCCAAGCCTGCATAAATCCGCCCATAAAATTTTGCATCCACACTTTCGTCTTTTTCCTGATTGAGAATGGTCTGATACACCATAATTGCTTCCTCAATCTCTCCGCTCTCCAGAAGATTATCTCCTTTGTATTTCTGCCGTTCAATATCCTTCTGGTTTTTCAAACGTTCCAGCACGTTCTGAATCCGGATCATTTCCGGCTCCCGGTAGATTCTGGAACTCTTCAGAATAGTCAATACGAACTTCTCCACCGAGCCGTTCAAACGGATCACATCCCGAAGCTGCCCGGCCAGTGTATTCATTTCCAGTTCCTCATCCAACCAGGTACAGAGCTGTTCGTTCATGATGGTATAGTCAATCAGATACAAATTATTGCAGAGATAATAGCATAATTCTTCTATGGTAAAAATCTTGCAGTGGATCCGTGTGATCTCATACGGATGCGTCGCATGCTTTTCATGACAAAGAACCAAACTTCCCATCATTTCCTCCTAAATGTATAATCTTCTCTTCATGGAAATCCGTAGGTACAAAAAATTCCCCGAATCCTGCGTCCCGTACTGTCACTTTACAGGTTTTTTCATCCAAAAGCAATGTCTCGATCTGAAGTCGCATGGAATACTCCGCACGTTTCGGAAATTTTTCCAGAGAGATCACTTCATTTCTAAGCGCCCCCTGTACCAGCGATTCCACATGCAGTTCAATCTCATCCAGATCCTCTACCAGAACTTCCCACTGATTGTTACATTCATACCATTGCGCCCCCCACGATACGATCGGATACCACATCTCCTGACCGTTCACCCGCATATTGATGGTAATCTGATCCGTCAGTTTACTGTCCGACAGGTAAACCGGATCTTCAATGTGCATATACATTTTACGAAACGCAGTATAGCAGGCCCCTTTGCTGTACAGATTATTCCCGATAAACGCACGCCGTCCGTTACATAACATACGCAGCGCTTTGGGATACCAGTTATTCTCAAATCCTTCCCCCGTTAAAAATACCGAGGATACAATCCGCTTGTCAAATACCCCTTCAATAAACTTGCAGAACCGGGCATCCGCCTCTTTTGCCTTGTCTTCATTCAAAACAGGATACACTGCCGCCAGCTCCTTCATATGAGCATTGGCTACTTCGTCCACCGTCACAAACGTGCGCTTCCCGCCTCCCAGTCCGGGTTTCAGACGACGCAGCATAAATGCCTTGATTTCATTCCGGTCACAACAGAACAGAGCCGCCTCATACTGCCAGAGTTCTTTTGGCTGGTAAAACAGATAATTGCAGAAACTTTCTTTATAATCCTGAATAAAAACATGCTGCTTGTCAATCTGCATCCGAACCGCAATTCCTCGGAGCATCCGGGCCAGTTCCTCCGTCAGTTCCGGCACACTGAATACGATCCCGTCAATCTGTGGGAACGCCTGTAAAGACAACTGAATAAACTTGGACAGCAGCACCACTGCATCATAGCTTTCCTCCCCAAAATCGATCTTCTCTCCCGCCAGACTTCTCTCCAGAAGCCTGGTCACAACAAACCCTTCCTTTACTGTAACCAGACGTTTCGCTTCCTTCCCATAGGCCCAGGTATCCCGCAGCTTTCCAATCAGCAACGGAATCTGATAATGATCCGTATCCACCTCCAGCGTCTCCGGCTCTGACTGTTGGTCATTATAATAACTGATCTGGCACGACTTCTCATTGATCTCATATCCTATCATGGTACCCTGTCCCATACAAGCCAGCCTCCTTTTTTATCCGAATTATCTGCACATACTTTAGTTCTCAAACATCTGTACCGCAATCATATCTTCCTGCGCATAGGCTTTCATCTGCGCCGTCCGCGCACTCCCTTCGGCCAGAAGAATATCGTTAAGACGGCCATAACGTCCGTTCTCCCCTTTTTTAATCTCCTTGGTACAGCTTGCCTTATCACTGCGGTAAGAATTCCCGTCAATGGTTTCCTTAAAATAGTATTTTAATGTTTCATTTGTAAACAATACAAATTTTTTCACATAAATATTATCATACATGGGAGACAAAATCTCCGTCGAATAGTCCACACTCTCCGAATCCCCTTTTTGAAGCTGATAATAGAGCATAACACGGCTCCCCTTCTGCCCTTTATACTCAATCAATGTCTTGTCCCAGAGCTGGAATTCAATCAGCCATTCCCTCTCATAAGAAAGATAAAAGGGAAAATAAAGCTGCTTCCCACAGAGCTCCCGCAAAAACTTTTTCAACGTCTTCCGGCGGGTAGGGGAACACTCCCCTTTCCACGTCGCATAATACTTCAGGACCGCAATCTTACAGATATCAATGGTATCTTCTCCTTTTTCATATTCCTGACAGATAATATCAATCACACTCCGATTGATTTTACGTTCTTCCGCCACATAATCTCTGGAAATATAAGCAAGATACGCCTGCTGCAATCGGAAATATGCTCCTTCCGCATAGTAGTCCTCAAATACGGGGACTTCCCCAAATATCTCCTCGGCAAATAACATCTGTGTCAGGATCCGCTCTCCCAGTTTATGTGTATGGATCTCATAATCCTTCGCCATCCGCCACAGACTCTTCATCTCCGTCGTTGCGCCGCAGTAATAATTTGCAAGGTAGGTCAGCGTGATTTTATCAAACAACTTTTTCTTGAATAATTCAAAACAGACATAAGTCAGAAAGTCATTACTTTCATAATTGGTTTCCCGGATTGTCTTCGTACACAACGTAAGCATCTCTTTATCCGTATAACGTTCCAGGCCGGTTTCCTGCACCGTCTCCAGTGTCAGTTCCTCTTCTTCCTCCTCCTGCTTTTGCAGACGCATTCCATTGATATAGCGCTTACACATATCCATATAGCGTAATTCATAAAACAACCGTCTGCTCTCATAAGAAATGGAGTCCGTATAATGTCTGCCATCCTTCGCTTCCCATACCAGGCGGTCTGTCTTGGCATACAAAAACACCTGCGCCCCGTCGGTATACGGAACGGTCTGTGTAATCTTTCCATCCTCTGCAATCACATGAATGAACTTCATATTCTGTACTTTTGTCGTAATCTCATAGGCATAGCAGATATCATACAATGCCTTCACCCTGTCCGGACTGAGCAGCCGTTCGTTTACAAACCGCTTATAGATAATCCGCAAATGTTCATTGATATGCCTGCGTTCCAGTTGATTCCATGCAAATGCTTCAATCTCCTCCTGATAATGCGCGTATATCTCACTTCCTTCATCCACATACGTGATCAGATTGGCATATAAAAACGCACGTTTATGATAATCCAGCACATTTCCATGCATAAAATACAGATATACGGAACGCGGAAGTGATTTTTTAAACATCTTCTCTTTTAAAGACGCCATATAATATTCATACAACTGGGCAATCTTCAGTTCCGAAGCCACGGCCTTCTCATACCAGGTAAAATACATACTTTCCATACAGTTTCCTTTGATCAGAAGGGTACAGATCGCCGTCAGAATCATGGATTCCGGATACATCTTATAGCACAGTACCAGCGTATGGTACAAATGCTTATCAAACGTCTTTAGTTGTGTCGCCAGATTTGCCGTATACAGTGCCAGTTCCTTCGTAATCAATTTATACTTTGCCGCAAAAAACAGAACCCGCACTTCAAACATCCCCAGTTTCTTCAAAGAGGTGGTTTTTTCCTTATAACACCGGAATGCCAGCAGATAGAAAATCAGACTATGAGACTTTTCCTCCCGGAACAGCTTTTCCATAATCCGCAGACGTTCACTGGCTATTTTATACTCGGAATCCACCTGGACCAGCATACACAGAATCTTCCAGCTGTCCGGATTCTTCATGTAAGACTTCGATAATTCCTCCGCCACGCGCCGCTGTCCGATCGTATCATTACTCAAAAGCGTGGTCAGATATAAATAGTAGGAACTCAGTTCCACATCCTTCCCAATTGCAAACCGGTTGTAATTATAGGATTCCAACAGCCGCTTGGCTTCTCCGATCCGGTTTCCGATCAGACAGATGTGTGCATGTACCAGAAGGTAAGTCTCATCCTTATCATTCACCTTCCTCAAATGCTCCGCACGGCGTACCGCCTCATCCGTCCAGGTACTCAGTTCCTTTCTCCCTGCTTCGTACTGCAGATACCCTTTCAGAATACTTGCAAATTCCTGCTCTTCAAGATGATGTTCTTCCTCCCGCTCTACATTCTTCTCCACCACAATCTCGTAGGCCAGTCGTTCGTAAGGTGATTCCAGAATAATCTGTCCAAAATTACTTCCACGATGCAGCTTGTCCTCATGAATGACATACTCCACCCGGCAGGAATTTCCAATAAATTCTTCCGTCGTAATCTTCGTCCGGTCTATGGACAAAAATTCACTCTCTGTATGTAAGTCAATGGGAAGATACCCCCATGTATTCTTTTTAATCGTAAAGATCTCCCTTCTGGTCTCGGACAGAGACGTAAATGCCCGGCTCTCCTCCTCCAGTGTCAGAAAAATCTTTTCCTTCTGCTTACAGCCCACCAAAAATTCTTCCAATGCCTGCTGATCCAGTTCCCATTTGCGCATATTGTCGTAAAGTGCCTGAATCCTGCGGTCCTCATATTTTAAGATCTCATAAAAATCACGGGAACGGAACAACTTTTCCGCCTCCGCCGGATCCTGGAGAGAAAGCTTTTTGAAATCCTCCAGACTCTGCACTTTTCCATAACGCGTCATTACAAAAGGCTTCTCTATAATTGCAGTAAATGCAATGTCAAATTCTCCTCCATTGCACACGATCGTAAACCTGCCATGCTCCACATGTCCCGGCACCAGCCCGGTTCCGTCATACCGGTAATAAATATTCACAGGATTCCCGTCAAACCCCTGCTCCTCACAGCGCACACGATAAGAAGAAGGATACACCAGTCCCCTGATGGTTCCTTCCCCCTGATTCTGCAGCGAAAAACTTCCGGTATAAACCTCCCCTTCCCCTACCCGCATCGTGATATGGGTTTCAGAAAAGATAATATCCGGTTGTAAAATATGAAAATCCCCTTTGGAAAGGCGTTTAATCTTATTCTTCAAAACATGTCACCTACTTCTGCTTATTATTTAGCGGGCAAAGCACACTACTTTGAATTATAGACCATTCCCTCGTTTCTTGCAATGGGAGAAATTCAAAAAAACTGCCGCCGGCAGTTTTTTTATATACCATAGTATGTAGAAAAGCCGCCAGTGGCAAGTTTTTTGTATATTCCATATAGGAATTCCTGTTTTTCTATTTTAATTTCGGATCTGTCCGTTTCCAAAGATGACGTACTTGACCGTCGTCAGCGCTTCCAGCCCCATAGGACCACGGGCATGCAGCTTCTGCGTACTGATCCCGATCTCGGCTCCGAATCCGAATTCGAACCCGTCGGTAAAACGGGTGGATGCATTCACATACACCGCCGCCGCGTCTACCTCATCCTGGAATTTCAGCGCATTCCCATAATGATTGGTAATAATTGCCTCTGAATGTCCCGTATTATACCGGTTGATATGCGCAATGGCCTCATCCAGAGAATTCACGATCCGAATGGAAATGACCGCATCCAGATATTCTCTGCCCCAGTCTTCTTCGTCCGCTGCCGCTACTTCCGGCACAATCTGCCGCACCCGTTCGTCTCCCCGGATTTCTACCCCGTGTGCTTTCAGACGATTCGCGATCTTAGGCAGCGCCTCTTCTGCGATCTCCTGATGAATCACCAGCGATTCGCAGGCATTACAGACTCCCATACGCTGCGTCTTTGCATTTTCAATGATATCCGTCGCCATAGTCAGATCCGCGGACGCATCCACAAAAATATGGCAATTTCCGGTACCTGTCTCAATCACAGGAACCGTACTATTTTCCACCACGCTGGCAATCAACCCCGCGCCGCCCCGTGGAATCAGCACATCAATATAATCGCGCAGACGCATCATTTCTTCCACTGCCTTTCTGTCAGGATCCTCTACCAGAAGAAGCGCATCCTGGGGAAGTTTCTCTTTCCGCAGCCCTTCCTTGATCACATGTACAATGGCCTGATTGGAAGCAAGCGCATCACTGCCGCCCCGTAAGATCACTGCATTTCCTGTCTTAAAGCACAGTCCGAAAGCATCCGCCGTTACATTCGGGCGGGATTCATAGATGATTCCCACCACTCCCATAGGAACACGCTTTTTGCCGATTCGAAGCCCGTTGGGACGCTCTTTCATACACAGGATCTCTCCAATGGGATCCTCCAGGTCCGCGATCTGCCGCAAACCTTCCGCCATGTCTTCAATCCGCTGCTTTGTCAGGCGCAGCCGGTCCACCAGTGCCGGTTTCATTCCCTTTTCTACTGCCGCTTCCACATCACGGGCATTTTCTTTCAAAATATACTCCCCCTGCGATAGCAATTCCTCCGCAACGGTGCGCAGTCCTTTATTCTTTTCCGTTGTCCCCAGCCGGGCGCAGCGTCGGGATGCTTCTTTCGCACATCTTCCCAATACTTCCATCTCAAGTTCCATATAACTCACACTCTCCTTCTTTTTTTCCATCGGGCTTCCCATCTCCCGGACCTGTTTTTCTTCCCGGAAGAAACTCCGCTTCTTCGCTTTCCTGCCCGAATGGGATGTCATCTACCGGGCCTGCATATAAATCCGATAGATATCCTCCACATCCAGTTTCTTTACACGTCCGATGGTCCGTGTCCTGTCAAAACTGCATTTTCTCGCCAGTTCTCTGATCTCTTCCTCTGTCGGTTCAATTCCCAGTTCCTTCATGCTGGTCGGCATCTGAATCGAACGATAGAACGCTTCCATTGCCTCAATTCCTTTTTCTGCCGTCTTCCTGTCATCCCCGGTATCTTCCACTTCCATAACCTGTACCGCAAACTGTGCAAACCGCTTCGGCCTTGCATCCAACACATATCGCGCCCAGCTTCCCCAGACTGCGGCAAGTCCCGCGCCATGCGCCACATCATACATCCCGCCCAGTTCATGCTCTAACTGATGGGTTGCCCAGTCTCCGCCGTCCGTACCAAAACCGGTCAGACCGTTATGAGATAAGCTGCCTGCCCACATCACTTCCGCCCTGGATGCATAATCTTCCGGATGTTCCAGCAGAATTTTCGCATGTTTCATCACGGTGCGAATCAAATGCTCGCTGAACCCATCTGTCAGTTCCATGTTCTCCGACTGGTTCAGATACCGTTCCATCGTATGCATCATAATATCCACACAGCCGCTTTCAGTCTGATACCAGGGCAGCGTCATGGTCAGCTCGGGATTCATCACCGCGAATTTCGGGCGACAGTAGTTACTGCTATATCCACGTTTAATCCCGCCTTCATCCTTCGTAATGACAGAAGAATCACTCATCTCGGATCCGGCCGCTGCAATGGTCAGCACCACTCCGATAGGAAGACAGGCCTCTGCCGTCCGCTTTCGGTCATAATAATCCCACACATCTCCCTCGTTGGCCAGGCCATACCCGATGGCTTTCGCGGAATCAATCACACTGCCGCCTCCCACGGCCAGAATAAAGTCCACTCCTTCCCTCCTGCACAATTCGATTCCCTCGTACACCAGAGAAAGTCTTGGATTTGGCACTACGCCGCCCAGAGAAACATATGCAACTCCGGCATCACCAAGAGCCGCAAAAATCCGGTCAAGCAATCCGCTTTTCTTTACACTTCCCCCTCCATAATGTACCAGTACCTTCCGGCATCCACAGGTACGGACCAGTTCCCCTGTCTGCTTCTCCGCTTCTTTTCCAAATACAATCTTTGTCGGTGCATAATAATTCGAAAGTTCCATTTCTTTTCTCCTTTTCTTTCTCTTTTTTTCTTTACCGGAAAATCTACCGGCTGCTTCTTCCATTATCCTGCGGCGTCCAAAATTTCTGCTCTTTCGCAGGGCGGCTTTCTTCTGTCCTGTCCAAGAGCCTGTCCCTCGCTTTATTTCACTTCGATCTGACACACTTTCATGGCTTCCAGCGCTCTCTCATGGCTTAACGGCGTCACTCCCGCGCAGCAATCCGCCTCCACAACCACCGGTACCTCCGGCAGGCAGGCTTTCAAAAGAAGAGCATTGGAAATCACACAGATGTCCGTACACAGTCCCATTAATGTGATCTGTTCTATCTTTTCTCCCTCCGCTTCATATGCCAGCAGTTTTTCTCCCAGTTCCCGGCTTCCGAACGCAGGCTTCTCCAACGGCGGCTCTGTCAAAAGAGAACGAATCTCTTCCTGAATTTCCCACCCTTTCGTTCCTCGGATACAATGCCGGACCGGCAGCTTTCTTCCCTCCTGGGTGTCCAGATAATCTTCCCCATGGGTATCTTGTGTGGCAAGAACTTTTCCATGAAAGCCTTTGATTTTCTTTACCACCCGCGGCACGATGGCCACAGCCTCCGGTGTTCCCAAAGCCCCGTCTATAAAATCATTCTGCATATCCACCACAATCAATACGTTCATGTTCTCTTCTCCTCCTTTCTTTTTCCCAACCGTACTCGCTCCATCTCCCTGGCCGTCTCTTTATCCAGATAACGAAACAGATAATTTTTCCCGGAATCCGGCTGCTCCAGATACTTTTCCCGGATCTCCTGGTTTACAAGTGCAATCTCTTCCCACAGTTCTTTTGCCGAAAGCAGGCGGCAGCCCTGCCCCCGGATAATCACCTGCTCAGTTCCGTCCGAAGTGGCCACCGTCACGTCATATTGATGCCCAATCTCATGTGCCACTTTCTCAATATACTGATCGGCTGTCTCCGCTTCTTTCGTATAAACCACATAAATATTGTGGTAGGTTTCTACTTCTCCTGGAAATCCTTCCAGCTTATAGGCGTCGAATACCAGGATCAGGGTCCCCCCCTTTCTTCCCTGATAATTACTCAAAATATCCATCAGCATCCTGCGCGCACTGTCCATATTCACTTCCGCCAGCTCCTGAAGTTCCTTCCAGGCAAAAATAATATTGTATCCGTCCACCAGAAGGTATTCTTTTCTCTCTTTTTCTTTTGAGACTGTTCCCCTGTTTTTCCCGGAAAGTCCGCATACCGCTCTTTTTCCCGTGCTCCCGTACTTTTCTTCTCTTTTTCCCGTATAGGAAGGCTGCCTTTCCGGTTCCGCTTTTTTATAAGAGAACTTTTTCCGGCCCTGCGCCTGCTCCCGCTTTCGCCGGGCTGCCTCCGCCATCCGCTCCAGTTCTTTCTCTTCCTGCGCACTCAGCTCATACACCCTGGATGCCCGGCGGATCGCACTGCTGCCGTATTCCGGTTCTTTCTCTTCCTCCTGTTTCTTCCCGGTCTGGTTCTCCAGATGCATGTAAGCTTCCACCTGGTCCCATTTTACCACAAATCCGGCGCCATGGGCACAAAATACGGATCCGGTCGGATTCGCCAGATCCCTCTCCGAATCGTATCCGATCTGTTCCACCACCTCTTCTGTATTATGACAGGGCCGATACCCCAACAACATACAGAAAAGTCTTCCCCGCCCCCGGGTATACGTCTGCACTTCGGTCTGATAATCCCGCATCGTGCTCACCGGCGCCATTCCCTGCAAAATAGACATCTCTCCTTCCGTCTCCGGTGTAGAAAAGGTTCCCTGCATCCGCTGCAGATCTGATATGGAACGCCCTACTACCTCCGTCGGTACCTCCAATCGGTATTCATAATATGGTTCCAGCAAAATACTCTCCGCTTTTTTTAGTCCCTGCCGTAACGCGCGGTAAGTCGCCTGCCGGAAATCGCCGCCCTCGGTATGTTTCTGATGGGCCCGTCCGGCTGCCAGCGTAATCCGCATATCCGTGACAGCCGATCCGGTCAGCACCCCAACATGTACCTTTTCTTCCAGATGTGTCAAAATCAAACGCTGCCAGTTGCGGTCCAGCACATCCTCACTGCATCGGGAGAAAAACTGCAGACCACTGTCCGGTTCCCCCGGTTCCAGCAGCAGATGCACCTCCGCATAGTGCCGCAGCGGTTCAAAATGTCCCACTCCTTCTACCGGTGCGGCAATCGTTTCCTTATATACGATACTTCCCATATCAAATTCTACCTGCACCTGAAAACGATCCCAGATGACGCGCCGCAGCACTTCAATCTGTACTTCCCCCATGAGCTGGGCGTGAATTTCGCCCACCTCCTTCTGCCATACAATATGCAAAAGCGGCTCCTCTTCCTCCAGCAACCGGAGATTTTGGAGCATGACGGAGGCATCGCAATCCGGCGGAAGCAGAATCCGATATGTCAGTACCGGTTCCAACACGGGTATCTCCGAGGCAGATTCGATTCCCAGCCCCTGTCCCGGCATGGTCTTTGTCAATCCTGCCACTGCACAGATTGTTCCCGCCGCCGCTTCGCCCACGGTCTCATATTTTGCTCCGGAATAAATCCGAATCTGATTTACTTTCTCTTCCCAGTATCCCTCTTCGTTTCCTGTCGATGATGATTCCCTTTTCCCGGAATACAAAATCTTTTGCTCTCCGCCACGGTTCGTAAGCAGATCCTTCACCTGCAGTTTTCCTCCGGTTACTTTCAGATGGGTAAGCCGTTCCCCCCGTTCATCCCTGGAAATCTTATAGATCTTCGCACCGAACAATTCCGGATAAGAAGGAATTTCCACATATTTTACCAATCCTGCAAGAAATTCTTCCACACCGGTTAATTTCAAAGCGGAACCGAAATAACAGGGAAACAGCTTCCTTTCTGCAATGAGACGGCATATCCCGGTTGTCTCCACCGTTCCACTCTCCACATATGCTTCCAGAACCGCCTCCTCACACATGGCTACATCCTCCAGAAACTCCGCCTGTTCCCCGGAATCCCCCCGCTCTTTTCCAAAATCCACACAATTTTCGTGGAGCCGCTTTTTCAGTTCCGCAAGCAGCTTTCCTGCATCCGTCCCCTGCTGGTCCATCTTATTCACAAACAGAAACGTCGGAATCCGATACCGGGAAAGCAGCTTCCACAAAGTCTCCGTATGTCCCTGCACCCCATCGGCACCGCTGATCACAAGAACCGCCGCGTCCAATACCTGCAGTGTCCGTTCCATCTCCGCCGAAAAATCCACATGCCCCGGCGTATCCACAAGCGTGATCCGGGTGCCTGCGGCAGAAAAGACAGCCTGCTTGGAAAAAATCGTAATCCCCCGCTCCCGTTCCAGATCAAAGGTATCCAGAAAGGCATCCCGGTTATCCACCCTGCCTGGTTTCCGTATTTCTCCGCTCACATACAGCAAGCTCTCTGACAATGTTGTCTTTCCCGCGTCCACATGAGCCAGGATGCCAAGACAAATCTGTTTTTTTCGCTGCTCTGTTTCTTTTTTTCTATTTTCTGAGGGATTTCCCATTGAAATACCCCTTTCTATGATTCCTGATATTACATACCACTATCATAACACAGAAACTGGCATTCGTCGATAAGCGAATCGTCTCCGCGCAGTTTAGCGCATTCCTAAGCCTTGAAAAGTAACATAACATGCGCATTGAGGACCAGAGGAAAATTGCATTGACAGGAAAATCCGTTTCCTTTAAAATGAACACAGAAATCACTTTTGAGCGCAACGTTGCCGCCATTATTTGAAGGAGGTTCCCAAATGAACAAAAAACATCCTGATTCTACGAAACTTCCTGCTGAAAATAGCAGCAGCGGCCAAACTGCACGAAAACCAAACCACTACGGGGCAATCGATGGATTACGTACAATTGCGGCAATCGGCATTGTGATGATGCACATAGCCGCAAATAATCAATATCAGATAACAGGATTTTTATATGAAAATATCATTGGATCATTTGATGACTTTGTATATCTGTTTATGACAATTTCCGCTTTCGGGATGTGCTGCGGTTATTATGAGATGATTTCAAAAAATCAGGGAAGTATTTTCCTTTTCTATAGAAAAAGAATAAAAAAGATTTTGCCGTTTTTTTCTATTTTAATTCTAATGGATCTCGTGGTATCCCCTTCTCTTGCTTCTCTGTATGAAGCGTTTGCAGACTGGACGCTTTTGTTTGGATTTTTACCAAGTCCGGATAAAATCGAAGTAATCGGCGTCGGATGGTTTTTGGGACTGGTATTTCTGTTTTATCTGTGTTTTCCATTTTTTTGTTTTCTTATTGAGACTCGAAAAAAGGCCTGGTTTGTTTTTGGAATCAGCATTCTATATCATTTTGCCTGTAAAAATTATTTCCATGTAGGGCGGTATCATATTTTGTACAGCGGATGTTTTTTTCTGGCCGGAGGTCTTATTTACTTATACCGTGATCAAATAACCCGGCTGGCAAAAAAAACATGGAGCCGATGGGTTATATTCAGAGCAATCTGCATTGCCGCCGTTTTCTACTATCTCATTTTCACCGAAGCGATGAGCTGTCTGCTCCTTTCCTCTTTGCTGTTGGTTTACGCGATTTTAAGCAGCCGATGCACCGCAAATAAACCTGCCGCCTTGTTAGAAAACCGTTTCACAAAATTTATCAGCGGCATTAGTATGGAGATCTATCTCTCCCACATGATGATTTTCCGTATCATAGAAAAACTCGGCTTAAACAAACAATTTGGAGCCGGTTGGGTTCAATATGGAATCACCGTGATTTTCGTACTGACCGGCGTATGTATCTTTGCCTGTCTCATAAAAAAATTGTTCGAGATTATAAACAACATCAGCGGAAGACGCCTGTTTCCGGAATAGTGATTCAGTCCTGGAAAACGGGATTCTTCCCTTCCATTCTTGCTATTGTGCATATTTATTCATTTTTATTACTTTTTATTCACTCTTTTTTTCATTTTATACAGTTCTCTATTTCTTCCGGTTTTTCTCTTGCATAATTATAAGATGTGGTGTATAGTATGTGTTAGTTTATTCAGAGAAGTTCCCTTCCCTGAACAACAGCTTTTCTGGAGACAAAGACATCACGAAAAACAGAAATATGGAGGCAATGAACATGAGCAAAGAAAAAGTAATACTGGCTTATTCCGGCGGTCTGGATACCACCGCAATTATTCCCTGGTTAAAGGAAAATTTTGATTATGAAGTAATCTGCTGCTGCATCGACTGCGGGCAGGGGGAAGAACTGGACGGACTGGAGGAACGCGCAAAGTTATCCGGCGCTTCCAAACTGTACATTGAAAATATCATCGACGAATTTTGCGACGAATATATCATGCCCTGTGTAAAAGCCGGCGCCGTTTATGAAAATAAATATCTGCTGGGAACTTCCATGGCACGCCCGGTCATTGCAAAGCGTCTGGTAGAGATTGCCCGCAAGGAAGGCGCAACCGCCATCTGTCATGGCGCAACCGGAAAGGGAAATGATCAGATTCGTTTTGAACTTGGTATCAAAGCGCTGGCTCCGGATATCAAGATTATCGCGCCCTGGCGCATGACCGATGTATGGACCATGCAGTCCCGGGAAGATGAGATTGCATATTGCCGTCAGCATCACATTGATCTGCCTTTTGATGCAAAACACAGTTACAGCCGCGACCGTAATTTGTGGCACATCAGTCATGAAGGACTGGAACTGGAGGATCCTTCCAATGAGCCCAATTACGACGATCTCCTGGTTCTGGGTGTTTCTCCTGAAAAAGCGCCGGATGAAGGGGAATATGTAACCATGACTTTTGAGGCAGGCATTCCGAAGACCTTGAACGGAAAATCGATGAAAGTATCCGAGATTATTACGGAACTGAACGCACTGGGCGGGAAGCATGGCATCGGTATCATTGATATTGTGGAAAACCGTGTAGTCGGCATGAAATCCCGCGGTGTGTACGAGACCCCCGGCGGAACTATTCTGATGGAAGCGCACGAGCAGTTGGAAGAACTGGTGCTGGACCGCGCCACCTATGAAGTAAAAAAAGACCTGGGAAATAAATTTGCACAGATTGTATACGAAGGAAAATGGTTCACCCCGCTGCGGGAAGCAATTCAGGCTTTTGTGGACGTCACACAGCAGTATGTTACCGGAGAAGTAAAATTCAAGCTGTATAAAGGCAATATTATAAAAGCCGGCGAATCTTCCCCGTACTCTCTTTACAGTGAATCTCTGGCAAGCTTTACCACCGGGGAACTGTACGACCACCATGATGCGGACGGCTTTATCAACCTGTTCGGTCTTCCCCTGAAGGTCCGCGCAATGAAAATGCAGGAACTTCATAAATAATCTGTCTGAATTTCTCTTAAACAGACAAAAAGAATAGATCAGAGACTGCGCAATGCTTCTTTCTGATCTATTCTTTTCATCCTGTCCCTCCTCTAGGCCGCCCGCCTTTTTATTTTCCATAACAGAAGCATGATACAAACACCCAGGAAAATATGACCGATTCCTGCAATACCGGAAATAGAAGCATCCATCCCTCTGCTCAATTCTGTTCCCCTTACCTGCGTCATCCCTCTCATAAAGAAACCCAAACCGGTAATATTCAAACCAAACTGATAAGCAAACAAAATCTTACCCGTATTCTGATCGGAAAAAGAAAACACTTTTTCAACCAGCATCAATATAAGAAAGAAGAACATTCCCAACAAAAAATAATGTGTATGCATCATGGACAGATTTGTCTGACCGGTAAAATGACTGAATTTTGTAAATTCTCTATAAAATACTCCAAATCCCATGGCAATGATTGCGTAAATCAAAGCCATATTCGCGTATCGTTTGACCATTCTGATTTTCTCCTCCTATATCTATTTTCCCTAATAGATTGTGCGTCTGATCATAATAAGAAAGAACGTAATATCAGGCTCCTGCGCCTTTAATGATATCATGATGTTCCCCACAATGAAGCGTACAAACCTCTCTTTGGTAAATGTCTCGTCCCAAATGTCCCTGCGGATATGTGCGTCTCGCTCCATACACTGAATGAGCACCGCCTCCAGCGTAGACTGCATGGACGCCATACGTGCCTGTCCCACCGTTTCCATATCTCCAAGACTGTTCATAAGCTTCCCGGCAGATTGATTTATTCGCTCTTTTAGAAACAGAAAGATCTCTTGTACTTGTTCACAAAAAGAACGACCTGTAATTACTGTTTTCATCTCAAAAAATGTTTGCTGCCAGTATTCTTCTGTCAGCGCAAACAAAATCTCGTCCTTATTTGAAAAGTAATTATACACGGTTCCTGTCGCAACGCCGGCTTTCCTTGCCAGAGTACGGATATTGACCGCTTCGATCCCTTCTGTGTCTGTAATCTGACGAGCGAAATTCAGTAACATTTCACGCAGGGTGTCATCCTTTCTTCTCACCAAATCCCCCCTTCTGCTTCCTTATTTATGAACATGTTCATTTATATTATAATTACGAACCGCTGCTTTGTCAATCTTATTTGAACACGTTCATAAATAAACCGGAACTCTTTCTGTTTTCTCAGTCGGAAAGAACCTCCGTCATCACACGCCATATATTCCCGGACCAGATCTTATCTATCTGCCGTTCCGTAATCCCCTCTTTTTTCATAGCTTCCCGTACTTTATCTATTTCACCGATATGAGAAATATAACTTTGCTCCATCTCTTCCGGCTCAAATCCGTCGAAATCTGTTCCAATCGCCACCACATCTTCCCCCGCCACACGAATCATGTGGGAAGCGTGTCTTGCAAGATCTGCCACGGTCACCTTTTGCGCCTCTTTTCGCAGAAAAGACGGATAAAAATTCAGTCCCGCCACTCCGCCCTTTTCCGATAGTGCCCGCAGCATCTCATCCGTCAGATTTCTCGGATGATCACACAAAGCGCGTGCATTGGAATGGGAGGCTACGATAGGGACACTGCTGGATTGCATACAATCCCAAAAACTCCCGTCGGACAGATGGGATACATCCACAAGCATTCCCAGCACATTCATTTGTTCTACCACTTCTATTCCAAAAGGTTTCAGGCCCTGGCACATTTCCTCCCGCTTTCTGCTGTTCGGATACCCCAGGCAGTTTTCATAATTCCATGTCAAAGTCAAAAGCCGAACGCCCCATTGATACAATTCCTCCAGTCGTTCCATTCTGCCGTTCAGCACACCGCCCTCTTCCACCGTTGCAATGCCGGAAAGGATCCCTTTCCGGTTGTTGGCTAAAATCTCTTTACACGACACTGCCAGACGGAACTCGTTCCTCTCTTCCCGCCGGATTCGCTGCATCATGCCCGGTACCGTCTCATACGCCCGTTCCCACGCCTCGGTAGAAATTACTCCCTTCCCCCGTAGGAAACGGCCGGCGTATTTCCCCGCCTGCACAAAGCAGGCGAAAAACTGTACCATCGTACCTGCCTGCTTCATTTTTTTGATACTCACGCCAAACGGATTGTCGTACAGACTTTCCTCATTCCCTGCCTCCTGCAATACACAGATTGTATCACAATGCATGTCAATCAAATTTCCCAATGTTCTTTCCCCTTCCTGCTAATAAATCCCTTCGCGATTAGACACCGAAACCCGCGATGTTTTCGTACCGCCGGTACGGTAAATGCACAGACCTGTCTGCATGTTACATCAAATCTGACAAGATGTATATTTTTCCAGTTTTTTACATAGGCTATTACACACAGGGTATACGATACTGTATGAAAACCAAAAATCATTTGTGAGGAGTTTTTATGAAACCAAAAATCGGTATTATCATCTGCGGCTTTATTGAAAACAAACAATTTGTAACCAATGCATATATCCAATCCATCCGTTATTCCGGAGGGGTTCCTCTTGTCCTTCCGCTGGTTCGTTCCCGGCAGATCCTAGGCGAATATCTGCGGATCTGCGACGGCTTTCTTTTCTGCGGCGGAAACGACATCACGCCGCTTCTGTTCGGACAAGAACCTCGCAAAGGAAACGGCGCCACCAATCTTTCTCTGGATTTGTTTCAGATTCGCCTGATGAAAGAAATCTTAAAAACAGGAAAACCCTTGTTCTCTATCTGTCGCGGTATGCAGGTAATGAATGTGGCCTGTGGAGGCACCATTTTACAGGATCTCTCTCTTCGATCCGAAAAAACTCTGGATCATATGCAGCAGTCCTACGCCCGAAACGAAAAGAGTCATAAAATTTATATCAAAAACGGAACTCTTTTGAAAAAATATCTGGGAAGCGTCCTTTATGTCAACAGTTATCATCATCAGGTACTGGACAAAGTCGGAAAAGACCTCACTGTCAGCGCCACCGCCTCCGACCACACGGTAGAAGCCGTCGAACTTTCTTCCCATCCCTTCGCACTCGGCGTACAATGGCATCCGGAAAGTATGTACCGTACTTCTCCCGAAATGCGGGAACTTTTTGGCAGCTTTATTTTAAAGGCAACACAAAATACTTTAAAAAATCAGAAGACGCCGCTCTATACGCATAATTCCGCCGCTTCCACGACATACTAATTCTCATGTAACAGTTCTGCTCCCAATGGGAACTGTTACATCTCCGTAACCATAACAACCGGATTCCCCAAAAAACCACTCTTATTTCTTTTGTGATTCAAAAGAATGGAGAATCCACCATTTTTCAAAGGAGGTCTCCACAATGTCTGAATTATCCGTACTTGATCTGCAAAATCTCCGTCATTTGATCGGCGGCTATGACACTTCACACTGTAAGATGACAGATTATGCATCCCAGGCCGAAGATCCGGAAATCAGGAAATTATTTCAGGATGCCGCTGATTCTGCCTTGAAAAACCGGCAGGAACTGATGAAATTTTTATAATGACAGGAGGAACAGGACATGAATGAAAAAACAATGGTTTCCGACGCTCTCGTAGGCGTAAACGGTGAGCTGAAAACATTCGGCGATATCATTCCGCAGACGGAAAACAAAGAGCTGAAACAATGTCTGAGACAAATCCGCAGCGAATGCGAAATGTCACAGGAAAAACTTTACCAGATTGCACGCGAGAAACAGTATTATGTTCCGGCCGCAAAAGCGACAAGGGAAGAGATCGAACATGTAAAATCTATTTTGACGCAGCCAAAAATGTTTTAAAGAAACAAAAAGTACGGCCGGGACAAACTGTCCCGGCCGTAAACAGATATCCCGGTAAGCGTGAGAAGAAACTCTTTGTCTGTCTCTAATGCGATTCTCATTTTTTAATCAGCAGACAATCAAAACATGTTTTGGAAAATGCCGTCTTTTTCGCAATCACATCCATATCCTCTTCACAGTTGTTGTACAGCCATTTCTTATAAATTGCATAGAACCCGGATGCATAAAACAGAAGCATATCCTCAAATTCAGTTTCACTCATACATTGTGGTAACTGGTAAAGTTGCAAAATTTTCACTTTAAATAAAGACAAAATCCTCAGATTGATCTTTTGCCAAAAATCATATGTACTATCTTTTAATATGAACAGACGTATAAATTCTTTTTGTGTGTAAATGTATTCAAGAATACGTCTGATTACCTGTTCCGGCGGAAGCGATGCATGTGTGATCATCCCCTCAAATAAATCAAATTCTTCTAAACAGTCGTTTTCAATGTCTTCCAGTAATGCATAAATATCACAGTAATGCAAATAAAACGTGGAACGATTGATATCAGCCAGCCTGCATAATTCTGTGACGGAAATTGACTGAACCGGTTTTTCTTTTAATAGATCAACAAATATCTCTTTGAGTATGTTCATAGTCTTCTGTGTTCGACGATCTGTTTTTATCATAAGCAGTATCCTTTTTTAAATTATCAACAATAAGAGTAAAACTGTTGCATAATCAACAGAATAAAATAATTGTTGATTGATTCAAAATTATATTTGTCATAATATTAACACAAAGAAAATCTGAAAACAATGAGTTAGGAGAAGTGTACTATGAAAAATTACATGGATTTGACAGGAAGAGTTGCGATTGTCACAGGTGCATCATCTGGGTTAGGCTACGAGTATTCTAAAGCCCTTGCAGAAAACGATGCAAAAGTAGCGGCATTTGCAAGACGCAAAGAAAAGCTGGAGAAATTAGCGGAAGAAATTGAGGCAGCGGGAGGCTCATGTATACCGGTACAGTGTGACGTCAGTGAGGAAGCCCAGGTTATTTCAAGTGTACAAAAAGTCATCGACACATGGGGAAAAATCGACATATTAGTGAACAATGCCGGTATGATCGCTTATTGTCCGACTGTTGATCTTCCATTGGAGCAGTGGCAAAAAGTAGTGGACGTCAGCATGACAGGATACTTTCTTATGGCCAGGGAATGTGCGAAAAATATGATTCAAAATCAGTATGGTCGTATCATTAATACCGGATCCATGTTTGGGCATATTGCGACCCGGCATCCGATTCTTGTCTACAATGCAACCAAGGGAGCAGTCCCGAATTTTACAAGATCACTGGCTCAGGAATGGGCGCCATATAACATTACAGTCAATGCGATCGGACCAGGAGAATTCCCTTCAGAGATGATGCAGTTTACCGAGGAAGCGCTGAAAGAACTGAAAGAAAGATGCCCCATAGGAAGGCCGGGAAAATAGAGGAGCTGTGCGGTCAGTTATTACTGTTTGCATCGGAAAGCAGCGCCTACACAACAGGACAAACGATTTATATCGACGGCGGCTGGACGGCAGTTTAAAAGATCTGTAAACAAAGTTTTGGTATGACGGTACAGAAAACCCGCTGTCGGCGGCTTTCCCACAGATGATAACATAAAAAGGACATTTTCTAAATTTGGTTTTTAGAAAATGTCCTTTTGAAATTTTAGAAAACAGCCGGAAATCCACGCTTCTCTATATCCCGCGCACCTTTTCCCGTACTTTCAACACCATAGGCGGCGCCACCGACAGTTCGTCCACACCCAGATCCAGAAATTCCCGGGTAAGTTCGAGATCCGCACCCAGCTCTCCGCAGATTCCCGCCCATTTTCCACACTTATGCGCATTTTCTACTACCATTCGAATCATACGCAAAATGGCTTTATGGTGAGGATCGTAGAAATCCTCCAGCTTTTGATTCTGCCTGTCTATGGCAAGGGTGTACTGGGTCAGGTCATTCGTGCCGATACTGAAAAAGTCCACCAGTTCCGCCAGCTCATCGCTGATCATCACTGCCGCCGGCGTCTCGATCATGATACCCTGTTCCGGAATCCGGTACGGAATCTGCGCCTGCTTCAACTCCTGTTCCACTTCCTCCACAAAGGCATAGATCTGCTTTACTTCCTCCACGGAAATCACCATCGGATACATGACGGAAAGATTCCCATAAGCCGCTGCCCGCAGAAGCGCCCGTATCTGCGTCCTGAAAATTTCAGGCTGTTTCAGACAGATCCGGATTGCCCGATATCCCAGCGCCGGGTTCTCTTCCTTCCCCAGATCAAAATAATCGGCCTGCTTATCTGCTCCGATATCAAGCGTCCTGATGATCACCTTTTTCTGTCCCATCGTCTGCACGACCTGCTTATATGCCTGAAACTGTTCCTCCTCCGACGGGAAATCATCCCGCCCCAGATACAAAAACTCACTGCGGAAGAGTCCGATCCCGCCGGCATCATTCTCCAATACGTACCCAACGTCGCTGACACTGCCGATATTGGCATAAATCTGGATTGTCCTGCCGTCGCGCGTCTCGTTTCGTTTGCCTTTTAACTCCTGCAGCAGACGGAGTTTTTCCTGTTCTCCTTTGATTTTTCTCTCTGCCTCGCTGCACTGAAATTCCGTAGGCTCGAAAATCACTTCTCCCGCCGCGCCGTCTACAATCGCCGTCATTCCTGTACGAATTTCACTTAAATCCATGGGGACACCGATCAGTGCCGGAATGTTCATCATACGGGCAAGAATCGCCGTGTGGGAGTTTGTAGAACCGTGTACCGTCACAAAAGCCAGGATGCGCTTCTTATCCATCTGCACCGTCTCGCTTGGACTCAGATCATCCGCCACGATGACGGAAGGCTCCATCGCGGAAAAATCCACTTCCTCCTGCCCGGACAGATTCCTCACCAGACGGACGGAAATATCACGGACATCCGCAGCGCGGGCCTGCATATATTCATCCTCCATTCCGGCAAACATCCCCGCAAAATTGTCCCCCGTGACCGACACCGCATACTCCGCATTGATCATTTCCGTCTGAATCATGTGACAGATGGCATCCAGATAATCGTCGTCCTCCAACATCATCTGATGTACTTCAAAAATAGCGGCGCTGGATTCACCCACTTCTTTTACCGCCTTTTCATAAAGCGCCGCGAGCTGCTGTTTTGCTCTGTCAACCGCGCCATACACCCGCTCCTTCTCCGCCTCCGGATCCGCAATTTTCACTCTCCGGATCTGGGGATCCTTGCGCAAAATCAATACCTTTCCCATGGTAATTCCGCTATATACCGTTTTCCCGGAAAATTTTTTTCCTGAAAATTTCTCTGCCATATCCATCCTCTCCTGGTTTTATAAGTTCTCTTTTAAGAACTTCTCCAATGCCGCAGCAGCAGCCTCCTCATCCTCGCCTTCCGCCTGCACGGTAATTTCCATTCCCTTCTTTACGCCAAGCCCCATCAAACCGAACACTTTCTTGGCGTCCGCCTTTTTTCCCTCCTTCAGAACACACACCGACGATGTAAATTCTTTTGCCAGTTTCACCAGTTCTCCTGCCGGACGTGCATGAATTCCTTCCTGATCCGTAATTACATATGTAAATTCTTTCATCTCTTCTCTCCTTTTATTCTTTTTTCAGATTCCCATATATTCCTTCGATTTCTTCTCTCGTAGCCAGAAGTTCCGAAAAAGCGCTGGCGCTTCCGGCCGCAACTCCCATATAAAACGCATGGGCATACTCTTTCTTCTCCGTCCATCCTGCCAGGAAACCGGCGACCATGGAATCCCCGGCGCCTACTGCATTGACCAGCCTTCCCTTCGGCGCCGCAAGCATATAAACCTCTCCCGTTTCGTCTGCCAGAACCGCGCCCTGTCCCGCCATGGACACCAGGACATTTCTTGCGCCTTTTTCCTGGAGTTTTCTCGCATAAGGAACGACTTCTTCCCGGGTGTGCAATGTCACCTCAAAGAGCTCTCCCAGCTCATGATTGTTCGGTTTGATCAAAAAGGGGCGATATTGCAGCACATTCCACAATAATTCCTTTGTCGCATCCACCACAAACAGTACGCCCTTCTTCTGCAGATATTCCAGAATCTCGCTGTAAATGGAATCCGGCAGACATTTGGGAATACTTCCCGCCAGGACAAGCATATCGTTTTCTTCCAGACGATCCAGCTTTTCATATAATTTTTTTACATCGCCCGGGGCAATCACCGGTCCCATTCCATTGATTTCCGTCCCGTCATAGTCCTTTAATTTGACGTTAATCCGCGAAAAGCCGTTGTCAACCGGGATAAAATCTGCATGCAGTCCCATCTTTTGCACTTCCCGCTCAATCTGTTCTCCGGTGAATCCTGCCGTAAACCCCAGCGCCGTACTCTCAATTCCCAGGTTGCGCAGAACAATGGATACATTGATCCCCTTGCCGCCGGGAAACATCTGTTCCCCGGTGGTGCGGTTGGTTCTGCCCAGCTCAAAGCGGTCCATAGATACAATATAATCCAGCGACGGATTGAAGGTTACTGTGTAAATCATTCTTTCATCCTCCCAAAATGCGCAAACAACATATCCTCTGCTTCTTTGGACCAGAGACCTTTGTTGCGTTTACAGCATGCATCCAGTTCCCGGAAAAACGGATCCTGTTCTCCCAGCTTTCCAAAATCTTCGATGGCCGTCATCGGCATCTCAAACTGCATATAAGCCAGTTTCTTGCCGCCCGGAATATTTGGCAGATTGTTTGTGGTCTCCACAATCGAATCAATGCCTCCGATGTGCGTGACCATCACCGCCGCATTGATCTCTCCCGCCGCGGATTTTGCAATGGCTTCCTTCATATCGTCCGTATTTCCGCCGGTAGAACCCATAATCTTCGTCTGTGCGTAATGGCAGTTGTACAGATTCATGTTTGCAGAAAACTGTGTATCTGTGGGGCCTGCAAAGAAATTCAGACATCCGTCCACCGCAAGAAGTTTGTCTCCCATCTCCGCAATACTTTTCACCGGCGCATACACGAAGACATCGCTGTATCCCACGCCTTCCGTGATCGCACGAAGTTCTGCAACCGGATCCTCCATATTCGCTGTGTTGACATAATGCAGCTCTACTCCCTTTTTCTCTGCTTCTGCCTCCGGAATTACCTCTTTGGCCCTTGCGATCTTGGCATCATTGATATCCGTCACAACAATCCGTTTTGGTTTATTTTCAAAAGCAAGGCCATAACTGACCGCTCCCAGTCCCATGGGACCACATCCGCCAAGAATCAGAATGTTTCCGCCTGCCTGGGTTCCCATCTTGTGTTCATAGGAAAGATGCTCCGTATGATAATTGCTGTGGTATCCGCCGATACAGCAGCTCATCGGTTCTGCCAGGGACGCCTCAAAATAGCTGTCCCCGTCGTACTCCCATATACAACCCTTTTCTATGATATCGTTTGGGAAAATACAGTAGGTTGCCGCACCTCCGAAAAACTCATACGAATATCCCGGTGATTCCATCTGTCCCGGAATCGCAGGCTGCTGTGCAAATTTTTTTCCCTCGTGAAACTGATCCTTCCACTTGGATCCTACCTTTACAATATCCCCTGTGAACTCATGCCCGATAATAACCGGATGTTCCTCCACATTCTCCGGCACCCGTTTATGATTTTTCCCTGTCTGTACCATTTTCCAGGTAGACATACAGATACTGTCGCTTACTACTTTTACAAGAATCTCATCCTCCCTGATCTCCGGAATTTCAAATTCCTCTAATCTGATATCATGTGCGTTATGAAGTCTGACGCCTTTTACTTTCATTTTAATTTTCCTCCATCTCCGGGATCCCGTACGTTTGCCCGGACCCTCTTTTTATTCTTCTCTGTTTTTTATTCTTCTCTGTTCTTCTCCGCGTGCTGTAATCGTCCGGTTTATGCGTTCAGCCGTTCCAGAATCCAGTCCGGATCCCCCGTTGTCTTTAATGTTTCCAGAATTTCCTCATCCTCCAGCATCTCGCAGATTTTACTCAGCAGATCCAGATGTTCGTCTCCGATTCCTGCGATTCCGAATACCAACTGTGCCTTCTCCTCTCCGAAATCAACCCCTTCCGGATATTGTAGCAGAACAATTCCTGTCTTTTTGACCGTCCCTTTCGCCTGCGAAGTACCGTGCGGAATCGCCACGCCCATTCCCATATAGGTGGACACCAGTTTTTCCCGTTCCTGCATGGCACCGACATACGCGTCGCCCACATAGCCCAGCTCCACTAAAAGTTCGCCGGCCGCCTGAATCGCGCGCTCTTTGGAAACAGGATGCAGATTCAGCCGGATTCCTTCTTTTACCAGGATCTGTTTCTTCTCTGTCCGGGACGCTGCCATGTCCGCCGTCTGCTCTTTCTGAATTCCAGCTTTTTGATCTGTGTCCTGCTGTTCCGTTCCTTCCACCTGCCGGTCTGCTGTTTCTTCCTGCCGATCCGTCGTTTGTCCTTCCGTCGTTCCGGAATTCTCTCCTGCCGCCGACTCTTCCGATATTCCGCGATTCTGGTCTGCTGCCGGCTTTACTGTCAGTTGTTCATACAGCGTATCCAGCGCCGGATCCGCAAGGAAATTATGAAGCGTCACAATCTGCGCCTGCGGCACGGACTTTCTGGCGCGTTCCACCAGTGTAATCTGTACGACCGCGATATCGCAGTCCGCCGGGATATTGTCCACGGATGTATTGATCACCGTCAGGTCCGGCCTCTGCGCCTTAATTCGATTCCGGAACTTTGTCGCCCCCATCGCGGAGGAACCCATCCCCGCATCGCAGGCAAATACAATCTTTTTGATCCCTTCCGCTTTTGTAATTCCCGCTGCCTGTGCATCCGGATTCTGAGCGATTCCCTTCGCCTGCGCTTTTCTGCTTGCCACTTCTTCCTGCGCCTCTTCCAGACTCCTGCCCTTGGACATACGAAGCAGCACCGACGCAATTCCAAAAGAAACGGCGGTCGCAATCACCACACCCAGAATCACAGACACCATACTGTCCCGGGAAGCCATCATCAGATAGGCGAGAATCGACCCCGGCGAGGCAGGTCCAACCAGTCCGGCACCTGTCATATTATACCAGAAGATGGCTGCCATATTTCCCACAATCGGCGCCACAATCACCAATGGGTTCATCAGGATATACGGAAAATAAATCTCGTGAATTCCGCCAAACAGATGGATAATGACCGCGCCCGGCGCGGACTGTTTTGTCTTCTTATCTTCACAGAAAAACATGTATGCCAGCAGTACGCCAAGTCCCGGCCCCGGATTCGCTTCCAGCATGTACATGATCGACTTCCCTGCCTCCGCCGCCTGTGCGGTGGCAATGGGTGTGAAAATACCGTGATTGATCGCATTATTTAAAAACAATACTTTTGCCGGTTCGATAAATACGGCAATCAACGGCAGCATACTATGTTCCACCAACACATTGACTCCTGCTGTCAGAACGAATAAAATCAGATTCATGAACGGGCCGATCACAAGATACCCCAGCATCGCCAGAAGCATTCCCATAATGCCGACGGAAAAGTTATTGATCAGCATCTCAAACCCGGCGGGCATATGTCCTTCCATCATTTTATCAAATTTTTTGATGCAAAGACCCGACAGCGGCCCTATGATCATCGCGGCCATCAGCATTGTGGTATCGGGATCACTCGTAATCGCACCGACAACCGCAATCGCCCCAACGATGCTTCCCCGTTCTCCTCCGATCAGCTTTCCTCCTGTGGAGGCAATCAAAATCGGAATCAAATACACTAAAATTGCCGAAAAAATTGTGGCAAACCCTTCATGAGGAATCCAGCCGCTTCCATTAAAAAACGCGGCAAGAAAACCAAATGCAATCAATGCGCCAATATTCGGCATGATCATTGCAGAAAGAAATTTACCAAAACGTTGAACACTATTCTTCATACAGAACCTCACTTTTACTTTCTGCTCCTGATCTCCTCCGGAAAAATCCTTATCCTTCTTTCCGGATACAAACAAAATTGTCCTATATCACCTGCACGCCCTGCTTTCTGCAGGCTTCCCGGAAATCTTCCGGAAGACGGTCATCCGTAATGAGAATGTCCACCTCTTTTAAACTGCAGAAAGAATACGTACTTTTTACACCAATTTTGGAGGAATCCATCAACAGGATCCGCTGCCCCGCCTGCTGCATTACCGTTCTCTTCAGAACCGCTTCCTCGTCCACACCACAGTGAAATCCGGTTGGCTCGCAGTAACTGGTTACCCCCATGAATACCTGATCAAAATTAATCCTTTGTACTTCCTGGATAGTATGAATCCCGCATACGCTCATACTGTAATTGTTTATCTTCCCTCCCAGAATATGAACGGAGGGGCGCGTCAATCTGCCAAGCTCTGCCGCACAAGTCAGGGAATTGGTATAAATCAAATTAGACTGGTCAGGAATACAGGCGGCAAGCATGGTAGTTGTACTGCCGGAATCCAGAAAGATCGTTGTATCCTTTCTTATAAAATGCAGTGCTTTCTGGGTGATCAACTGTTTCGCCTCGGTATTACGTACCTGTCTGCGGCTCAGCATATCGTCTGTTCCGATTACAACATCTACTGACTTTGCCCCCCCATGTACCCGGACAATTCGTTTCGCCTCATCAAGAGCTTTTAAATCCGTGCGCAGTGTCATCTCTGATATCTGGGGAATTTTTTCCTTCAGTTGTGCAAAGCTGATGCTCCCACTCTGATTTACCAAATCTACAATTGTGTTTCTGCGCTGCTCCATCGAATCCATCCTGTTACCTCCTGTATCACTATGTTTTTTTATTTCGCAGTTTCATAAATCTCCCTCCTCTCATTGTAACATTTTTCACAACTTCTTCAACCATGATTTTCATTTTAAAAGTATCATTCTATTGAATTTGTTGTTTTAAAAGTTTGTACTTTTATAATAACAGTCTGTTTTCGGTTTGTCAACTTTTATTTCAACAATTTTTTACTTTTTCGCTATTGTTTTATATGTCATTTCCTTTTTTAGATAATTTGAGCTTTTGTTTCAAAAGTCCGGATCAAGTCTCACCTACATAAGAAGCGTGAAAAGCCGGACAACAGCGGCGGATTACCCACCGGCAGGCTCTGCGCACAGGGACAATCAGCGCAGGAAACAACACAAAAAAAGAGGCAATGCCCCACGGGTGATCTCTCACCTGTGAAGTAATGCCTCTTTTTCCATATCCTGATCTCACACATGCACCTTCTATCTGTGCCTGCGCCTGTTTTTTAAATATCCTCCAGCAGCTTCTCAATGCTGACCAGCTTCACACTCAACACAAAAATCTCCGTCGCTGTTTTTAGCTCCTCCAAAGTCGGATAGGACGGTGCAATTCGGATATTGCTGTCTTTCGGGTCCTTTCCATAAGGATATGTGGCGCCGGCATCCGTCATCACAAGCCCCGCCTCCTTCGCTTTGGCCACGATCGCTTTGGCACATCCTTCCATCGCATCAAAAGAGATGAAATATCCGCCTCTTGGTGCAATCCAGGAACCGATCTCCAATCCCCCCAATTCCCTCTCCAATGTATCCAGCACCGCTTCAAATTTCGGCCGCATAATGTCCGCATGCTTATGCATATGCTGCACCATACCGGAAATATCTTTGAAAAATCTTGCATGACGGAGCTGATTCACTTTATCATGCCCGATGGTCTGCACCTTCATCTGCTTCCGAATCTCCGCCAGATTGGCGTCGGAGGCCGCAATCGCGCTAATACCGGAACCTGGAAAACTGATTTTTGAAGTTGACGCGAACTTATACACCATATCCGGATTTCCTGCTTTTTTACATTCCATCAGGATTTCAATCAGATAGTCATGCTTATCCTCGTATAAATGATGAATCCCGTACGCGTTATCCCAGTAGATCCGGAAGTCTTCCGCAGCCGGCCTAAGCCATGCAAAGCGGTGCACCGTCTCATCCGAGTAAGTGATTCCCTGTGGATTGGAATATTTCGGCACACACCAGATTCCTTTGATCGACGCATCTTCCGCCACCAGTTTTTCTACCAGATCCATGTCCGGCCCTTCCGGCGTCATCGGGACATTTACCATCTCAATCCCAAAATGTTCTGTAATCGTAAAATGACGATCATACCCGGGCACCGGACACAAAAACTTTACCTTATCCAGCTTCATCCAGGGAGTACTCCCCATCACACCATGCGTCATGGAACGGGCAACCGTATCATACATAATATTCAGACTGGAATTTCCGAAGATCACAATGTTATCCTTGGGAACCTCCATCATATCTGCAAGAAGCTGCTTCGTCTCCCTGATTCCGTCCAATACCCCATAATTCCGGCAGTCTACCCCTTCCTCACAGACAAGATCCGAATCGCTTCGCAGCACATCCATCATTCCCATAGACAGATTTAACTGCTCTGTCGACGGTTTTCCCCTGGACATATCCAGCTTCAGATTCTTCTGCTTTACCTTTTCAAATTCCAGTTCCAGTTCCTTTTTCTGTGCTTCCAACTCTTCTCTGCTCAGATCTTTATACGCCGGCATGTTCGTAACCTCCGTTTATTTTTTACTCATCGAATGCTATTGTATACAAAATCTGACATTTCGTCAACCGTTTCCTGCAGATTTTAGGTCCAAATCCACGAAACTGTGTCGTTTTCTCCGCCTTTTTGCATCATATCGCTCTATATTATTCATTTGTAACTGTTATGCGTTCTTATGGACTTTGCAGTAAGTGCAAAGGCCTGGACTGAATCATTACATTCATTTCATATTTATTTCGTTTCCTGCTTTACTTTTACATAAACAAAATCATTTTTTCCTTCCTCCACTTCCCATCCGTTGTCAAATCCGTTGTATTCTCCATAGAAATACAGGTATGCGTCCTCTATCTGATCCTCGTCTACCACATAAACCAGAGTGTACTCCAGTTCCTCGCCGGGATCCAACGGAACAAAATACGCGTGCTTCATCCCTTCGATCCCTTCCGTATAAGCCGCCTGATCGAAATAGATGGGGAAACCGTCGCCATATTGAAGTCTGTATCCCTCGTTTGCCGCCCGGTATCCTTTGTCATTCACCGGATTGTGGAACACACCGTCCGCCTGTACATCCAAATGTTCCAGCGTGGGAGCCACATAAACCTCATAATTGTCTGGGTAAGGATTCTCTTTATTACAGTTTTTCACCTTCATCTTTACCACGATATATTTGGAATTTACCGTTTCCAGTACCGGCTCGTCCCCTGTCGTGTTTCCGTACGAATCCACTGTATACCGGTATCTTTCATGGGGTTTGAGGGCGCCGTCTTCCGTGACCCAGTCTTTTACTTCCTGCGCATACGTCGGATAATTCTCTGCCGGATACTCCGAAAGCGGTAATTTATCTTTGATCTCGATGGATTCCACCGTATAGCGCACATCATTCCAGATCTTACCGTCCTGTGGATCCAGATAAGGTGTCTTCAATTCTTCTCCCGTGGAAAAGAAACAATTCTCCTTTACCGGACTGCTCTGCATGGAATCTTTTGCCTTTGCTGCTTCCGCTTCTCTCTCGGCAAGCGTTTTCGCGATCTCCTCCTCTGTTTTATACGGTACGCTCTCTTCCGACACATCAATTTGCAGGCCTTCCGCAATCTTTATCAGTTCTTCCTGTGAAAGCGTGCTGTCCATATTGATAATTTCCACCAGGTATCCCTGCTCTTCATTGAATAACTGCACGTCCATCCGCTTTTTGTCACTATCTACAAACGCATTTTCCGAAACGAACAACGCCAGCTTCATTCCGTTAATTTCAATTTCTTTCTGCAGGTTTTCCGGTTTCATCTGCCTGGTCAGTCCTTCCGTCTCTCCCAGACGATTCATCTCATCCAATTCTGCCGCGTGAAACGCAAGAATGGAAATACCTCCTCCGGTTTCCTCGTTATGCCATTTTCCTCCGTAAGGAGAATTTTCATCTCCCAGCGTATAACCTTCCGGCATATAGGTCGGCTCCACCTCAATCTTATGCGCCTCCTGTGTACGGTCAATCGTAAGATCATATACAACGGCATCCTCTTCCTTCACCAGATCCGCCGATAACAGTTTATTTGCGGCAAATACGACCAAAGATGATCCCACGGTCAGTACGGCGACCGCCGCCAGCGCTTTCCATATTTTCCGTCCCTTCCCAAAACGTGTATTTCCCCTGTTTTCCACCCCAAGCGTTCGATACGCGCCCTGTATCTTCTGTTCCACTTCCTCCGGAATTCTCAGATCCTGCCGTAAAATCCTTTCCATTTCCTGACTGGTATATGTTCTTTTCACTCTTCCGCCTTCCTTTCTTTCCTTCATTCTTCCTCTCTTTTCTTTCAAAATAAACGGATCCCGCCTTTCAGATCCCGTCTTTCAAAACGTGCCGTTATTCCGGAACCACTTTACTTTGCCATCTCACTTACACATCCGCCCGGTTCCCCCCGATACTCTCTCGCAAGCTGCTTTCTCCCTCTGGAAAGCCGGGTTTTCACCGTATTTTCCTCCAATTCCAGAATCTGCGCGATCTCCCGTACTTTGAATCCTTCGGCATAATACAGAACCAGGACCGTGCGGTATTTTTCATCCAGCGCTTTTAACAATTCATAAAATTCGTAGTTTTCCAGTGCCATACAGGTTCCTCCCTGTTCCGGCATCTGCCCGGGCAAAAATTCCCGGCAGCCTGCCTTTTGTATGTCCTTGCATTTGTTGATCAAAATCCGAATCAGCCAGGTTTTAAAATACTGCTCTTTTTCCAGGCTGTCCAGCTTTTCATAACAGGTTAAAATTGTCTCCTGTATCGCGTCCGCCACATCCTCCTCCGATCTCAGATAGCTTTTTGCGACCTTATACATTGCAATTTTCTGTCGTTCCATCAATGCAACAAAAGCAGTCTTATCTTTCTTTTTTGCTTTTTTCACGAGAAAATCCAAATGTATCCCTCCCTTCCGCTTTTGTTTCTATTTATTAGACGAAACTCTCCCTGAAATGGTTTCATTTATTTTGAAATCCACGGAAATAATTTATTCCCTGTACGTGCAAAAAACCTGCCGCCGACGGCTTTTCCACATATGACGGTACATAAAAAAAGATGGCGAACAACCGCCATCTTTTCTCTTTCTATTCTGATGCATTCCCATGCCTTTTTATTCTTCCGACGTCGGCGCTCCTTCTTTGATCTCGCCGCAGGCAATCTTCTCCCCGCTGTCCCCGGAAGGCTGGGTTCGAAAATCATCCGGCTGCAGATGAACCACCACGGTCTTTCCGATGATGTCCTCCGGATAGAATCTGCCGGTATATACAACGAACCATGCCGCTCCGCGGGTAGACAAAAGCGGCGGCAAATCTCCTGCATGGTTTGGGTGTTCCATACTTTCCGGATTATAATGCATTCCGGTCGCTTTCAATGAATCGTTTGCATCTCCTGTACAGGAATTTCCTTCATGAATATGAAATCCGAAAAATTGTCCTCTCACTTCGTTCGCTTCATCCGGAAGTCCATAAACTTCCGCCATCACAATTGTACCGCCAAAAACTTCATAAAATGTCACTCTTCCATGAATATCCGGGTACGACTTTGTTCCTCTTATTTCCGCATATGCCTCCGGCGCTCCATTTAACTTTTCAACCATATCATTCACCCTCCATAGAATCAGTATATGCTGTCTCCATGGATTTTGTGAAATAAATCTACCGGAAAGCAGTGTTAAATCACAAGCATCGCATCCCCAAAAGAGAAAAAGCGATACCGTTCTTTCACCGCCTCTTCGTAAGCCTGCATCACATGTTCTTTTCCTGCCAGCGCAGACACCAGCATAATCAACGTGGACTCCGGCAAATGGAAATTGGTAATCAGACCGTCCAGCACTTTAAAAGAATACCCCGGATAGATAAAAATCTCCGTCCATCCGCTCCCGGCCTTCAGACGTCCCCCTGCATCTGCCGCCGATTCAATGGTCCGGCAGCTCGTCGTTCCCACACAGATTACCCGACCGCCCTGTTCCTTTGTACGGTTGATTTTCTGCGCCGCTTCCTCCGTGATCTGATAGAACTCCGCATGCATATGGTGTTCCGTAATCTCCTCTGCCTTCACCGGACGGAACGTCCCCAGACCTACATGGAGCGTCACTTTCGCAATCTCCACGCCCCTCCCGGCAATCTCCTGCAAAAGCTCGTGTGTAAAATGCAGTCCCGCCGTCGGCGCCGCCGCCGAACCTTCATGCACTGCATACACCGTATTATACCGTTCCCGTTCTTTTAATTGATGGGTAATGTAAGGCGGCAGGGGCATCTGTCCCAGCCGGTCCAGAATCTCTTCAAAAATTCCTTCATAGGAAAACCGGACCAGCCGGTTTCCCTCCTCCACAATTCCAATCACTTCTCCCACCAGAAGCCCGTCCCCAAAGCAGATTTTACTCCCGATTTTCGCTTTTTTTCCCGGTTTCACAAGCGTTTCCCATACCCGCTCTTCTTTTCGTTTTAAAAGCAGGATTTCCACTTTTGCTCCCGTTTCCTCTTTCACACCGATGAGTCTTGCCGGGATGACTTTTGTGTCATTCATCACCAGGCAATCCCCTGCGCGCAGATACCCGGTAATCTCTCTGAAAATATGGTGGGACACATCCCCGGACTCCTTATCAAGCAGAAGAAGTCTGGAACCGGAACGATCCGCAAGCGGGTCCTGCGCAATCAGTTCCTCCGGCAGTTCATAATAAAATTCCTGTCGTTTCATTCGATTTTATCCCCTTCTCGCGCCCCGTCATCCGTCCGGTTCACAGGGCTGCCTTCTTCCTGGCCGATTCTCTGTCCAAAGTCTCCGTTTTCTCCCGCGAATCCGCCTTTCGCAAATGACTCTTTCAGTCCTGCACTTTCAGTCCACGTTTCCCTTTCATCCCGCTGTCCGGGAATCCTGTCCGCTCCCGAAGCTCCTCTCCAACCGGAAGCCGGCTCCACCGGATAAAAATTTCCGGGATTGTTTTCCCGGGATATTTCTCCGGCATGCAGTTCTTCTTTTACCATGCGATAGGGATCGCCCGGCGATACCGACGGCATCCCCTTTTCCATCTCCTGCCCGGAAGACGACGGTCCCTTTGGCGGATATGGTGGAATCGGTACCTGTGGACGCGGTTCTCCCTGATAGACTGGCATCACTTTTACCCGCCTGGCATAGATCACATGTGTATCACAAAGCATATCGTGAATCCCCTGTTTCTGCGGGTTCATACCAATGATCCAGTATCCGATTCCCACAAAAAATCCGCTCAGGAACCTTCCCACCGTTTCCCGATATACGACGGTAAAAAGAGTCGGCTTTTCGTCTTCCTTTGCGCCTGTCACCCGCAAATTCATCGCTTTTTTCCCGGGTGTTGTCCCGGACGTATACGTAAACAAAATAAAATACAGTACCTGCCCCGCATACAATACAATATCCTGAAAACTATAATGGAACAATAGATTTCCGTCCAGAATGGTCCCGTCCATCCATGCCGTCATGCCAAGAAGTACCAGCCGGACAAGCAGGAGCAGCAGAAACACAATCACACTGTCCAGAAAATAGGCTGCCAGACGCACCCAAAAGCCCGCATACGTTACTTCACTCCTAAAAGCGGATCCCCTATTGTAATTGTTCTGCATAATACATCGGCACCCCACTTTCTACGCGTGCTGCTGTCTCCTCCAGAATTTGTGCCTCCGACTTCGGAATCAGCTCTTTTATTTCGGAAAACAAAGAAGCAAATACATTTTCCGTTCTTTGAGGTTGATAAAATTCATAGACTCCCAGCTCATCCGCCATCTGATTCTGCATCTCCTCATAAGAACTGATCTCATCAATCAGATGGTTTTCCTGCGCCTGCTTCGCCGTATAGGTCCGTCCGTCTGCCAGAACGCGTACCGTATCCTCGTCCATACTACGCCCTTCTGCGACAATTCTCACAAATTTCTCAAAGTATTCTTCCACCTGCCCCTGGTAAATTGCGATCTGTTCCTCCGTCAGAAGAGAGCTGTCCTTATTCTTCCCGCTGGTGATACTGACATAACGGATTCCCAGTTTTTCATATAGTCCCGTCATATCATATCCGGACATGATCACACCAATGGAACCTGTCATCGTATTGGAATTGGCATAAATCACATCGGATGCCATAGAAATCAGATACCCGCCGGAAGCCGCATAATGCGCCATATAGGTCCAGATCGGATTTCCCGTATATTCTTTGTATTCCTTTAACTTTTGATACAGTTCCTCCGACTCATACACTGTCCCTCCGGTGGAATCCACATACAAAAGAATTCCTCTGTTATTTGGATCATACATCAGATCATTGATATAATCCATGGTCGTCAGATGTTGGTATCCTGCTGCCACCTCAAACAGACCGGTTTCCGTCTGTTCCTGAATAATCCCTTCCACATTTACCACCGCAATGTAATCGGAATACGGTGCGTCAAATTCTACGTCCCCTGTTAAAATTCCCGACACACTTTCCTGCAGCATACGCTGGGAAGCCGCGTTCGTCAATACACTGGTTACTCCAACCGCAATGAATAAAATTGCTGCAATGATCAAACCACCTATCTGTTTTTTCTTCATACCTGTCTCCGTCCTGCCGCCGATATACGCCGGCAAATCTTTTCTTCTCATCACGGACCCGCCGATTCATAAAACTATGTTCCGACTCCCTGCCCTGTACCGGCGTATCCTGTTTTTCTGATTTTTTCTGCACTCCGGCTTTATTTCCGCGAAGCAACGAGCCAAGTGGACATGCTTGCATGTACATTTGGCGGCCGCCGCGAAAGTCAGATACCCCACGGCTTGCTGCGCATAACAAATTTCATGCCCCATAGCTTACTACGGAGTATTACTTGCGAAGCTCGATCCCCATATTCTCCAGCGCTTTCAGGATCCGTCCCATGGCTTCTGCCACTTCTACATCTTCCAGCGTCTTATCCTTTGCCCGAAATACGGTAGAATAAGCGACGGACTTAAATCCCTCTTTAATCTGCGCGCCCTCATACAGATCAAATAATGCATAACTTTCCAGATATTTCCCGCCTTGTGCCGCAATCACTTCCTCGATCTGTCCCACCAGAATCTCTTTTGGCACGACCATACTGATATCGCGGGATACAGCCGGATATCTTGCAATGCCGCTGTACTTTCTGTCAAAGGTAGCATACTCCAAAATTTCCGGCATGTCAATGACCGCCACGTAAGAGCGCGCCCCGATTCCATAGAGATCGGCCACCTCCGGATGAACCTCCCCCAGATAACCGATGATTTTCCCGTCATACACAATATTTGCCTGTCGCCCCGGATGGAGATAAGGCCTTCCTGCTTTCGGGTCATAGATCTCTTTTTCCTTCATTCCGATTTTTTCAAAAAATTCTTCCACCACGCCCTTCATATGGAAGAAATCTCCTTCCCCGTACATGCCAAGCGTGAACTGCATCCGTTCCTCCGGAAGTTCCGTCAAAGGAAGCGTTTTGGGACGATAGACATTTCCCAGCTCATAGAGACGCACATTTTTGTTTCTTCTATTATAGTTCGTAGCAAGCGAAGTCAACATCCCGTTCAGAGAAGTCGTCCGCATGATGCTGTAATCCTCGCCCAGCGGATTCATGATTTCCACTGCCCGGCGAAGCGAAGAATCCGCGGGAAGCAGCAGTTTATCAAATACTTTCGGACTCTCGAACGAATACACCATTCCCTGGCTGAAACCACAGAATTCCGCAATATCCCTCGCCACCTGCTCTATACGCAGCTTAAAGGACAATTTTCCGGTGGTCGCTTCCCCGGTGGGCAGGGTGGTCGGAATATGATCATACCCGTAGAACCTTGCCACTTCCTCCGCCAGATCGGCAAGCCGGAATAAATCCTGCCGGAACGTCGGCACAATGACTTCTTTTGCCTGCGCGTCGTATTCCAGATCCAGTTTTTCAAAATACGTTAACATCTGTTCTTCCGAAATATCGGTTCCCAGCATGGTATTCACTTTTTCTGCATCGAAGGGAACACGGACCGGCTCCTTCACCGTTTCATACACATCCACCGTCCCGCCGACCACCTCGCCGGCGCCCATTTCTTCCACCAACTGGCAGGCGCGGTCGATGGCCGCTTTTGCATTGTTCGGATCCAGCCCCTTTTCAAACTTTCCGGATGCATCTGTCCGAAGCCCCACACGTTTGCTGGATTTTCGAATATTTACCCCGTCAAAACAGGCGGCCTCAAACAGCATGGTTTTTACCTCGTCCGTGATCATGGAATTCTCTCCGCCCATAATTCCTGCAATGCCAATGGCCTTTTCTCCGTCGCAAATCATCAGTACGTCCTCGTCCATCTGCCGCTCCTGACCATCCAGCGTGGTAAATTTTTCCTCTTTCTCCGCTGTTTTTACAATAATTTCCCGCCCTGCAATGGTATCCAGATCATAGGCATGCATGGGCTGTCCGTACTCTTCCATGACATAATTGGTGATATCCACCAGGTTATTGATGGGACGGATTCCCACCGAGGCCAGTCTTCTCTGCATCCATTCCGGAGAAGGACCAATTTTAATATTCTTCACGACTCTTGCACAATAGCGGGGACACAACTTCGTATTCTTTACGGTGACCTTTACATAATCGTGCACATCTTCCGCGTTCCCCGTCTCTGTCACCACCGGGGGAACAAACATTTTTCCAAAGGTTGCCGCCGCCTCCCTTGCAATTCCCAGAACACTGAAACAATCCACACGATTGGAAGTCACTTCGTATTCAAACACCACGTCCCGAAGTCCCAAGGCCTCGATTGCATCTGCGCCGACTTCTACATCCTTCTGAAAAATATAGATCCCGTTTTCCGGTGCTTCCGGATACATCTCCCGGCTGGAGCCCAGCTCTTCAATGGAACACATCATGCCGTCGCTTGATATTCCGCGCAGTTTTCCTTTCTTGATCTTCACTCCGCCCGGTGTTCTGGAACCGTCGTGTCCTCCTGCCACCCGGCCGCCCGAGAGCACTACCGGCACCTTCGCTCCTTCAAACACATTGGGCGCTCCGGTTACAATCTGTACGGTTTCTGCACCGATATTCACCTGACACACTACCAGTTTATCCGCATCCGGATGCCTCTCGATTTTCTCGATCTGTCCCACAATAATCTGATCCAGATCCTCGTCCAACTCTGTATAGCCTTCCACTTTTGTACCGGACAGGGTCATTGCATCTGTATATTCCTGCGCTGTTACATCCAGATCCGGGACGTACGCTTTTACCCATGATAATGAAGTATTCAATGTCTTTTCCTCACTTTCTTCCTTTTTATTAAAATTGTTTTAAGAACCGGATATCATTCTCATACAACAGCCGCATATCGTCGATCTCATATTTCAGCAATGCAATCCGCTCCAGGCCGACGCCGAATGCAAAACCATTGTATTCTTCCGGATCAATCCCGCACATCTCCAGCACATGAGGATGTACCATACCGCAGCCCAGAATTTCAATCCATCCGGAACCTTTACAGAAGCGGCAGCCCTTCCCGCCGCATTTGAAACAACTGACATCCACCTCTGCACTTGGCTCCGTAAACGGGAAATGATGCGGACGGAATTTTGTCCTCGTCTCCGGTCCGAACAATTCCTTGGCAAATACCTCCAATGTTCCCTTCAAATCCGCAAAAGAAATGTTCTTATCTATTACCAGCCCTTCGATCTGATGAAAGGACGGAGAATGCGTCGCATCCACCTCATCGGAACGGAACACCCTTCCCGGCGCGATCATACGAATCGGCAGTTTTCCCTGTTCCATCACACGGGCCTGCACCGGGGATGTCTGGGTACGCAGCACAATTTCTTTGTTAATATAGAACGTATCCTGCTCGTCCTTTGCCGGGTGATCCGCCGGAATATTAAGTTTCTCAAAATTATACAGATCATACTCTATCTCCGGCCCTTCCACAACCTCATATCCCATTCCCACGAAGATCCGCTCTACCTCTTCCAATGCAATCGTATTGGGATGGCGGTGACCCAAACTGTTTTTCCTGGACGGCAGTGTTACATCAATGACCTCCGCCTTCAGCTTCTCTGCACGGATTGCTTTTTCCATCTTAGCCTTTGTCTCTTCCATCACCGCTTCAATGGCAGCTCTTGTCTCATTTACGAGCTGCCCGACCTTCGGCCGTTCCTCCGGGGCCACCTCCTTCATCCCCTTCAACACAGCCGTCAATTCTCCTTTTTTTCCAAGAAACCTGACACGCACGTCATTGAGTTTCTCCGGCACATCCGATGCCTGTATCTGCGCCAGCGCTTCTTTCTTAATCTGTTCCAATCTTTCCTTCATTCCGGATTCTCCTTTCTGCTTCTCTTATCTGAGATACCGCCATCGACAGCACTTTTTGCATACGGTAGTATATAGAAAACCTGCTGCCAGCAGCTTTTTTATGCTATAGCATAAAAAGACTCCCTCCCCTAAGGGACGAAGTCTGATTCGCGGTACCACCCTGCTTCCCACAGATTCCTCTGCGGGCACTCTTCTTGTGTAACGTACAACTTACGGCACTCTCTACCTCTTTTCGATATTACACTTTTTCTCCATATCGAACTCTTTCAAGGGTGCAGCTAACGTGGGAAATTCGATTGCCACCTGAACTAAAGAGAACTTGCAGCCGGTGATTCTCTCTCTCTGTTAGAAAGTGACGCTCTACTTTACACGATCTTTGCTTTTATCCTATTCCTTACGCAGATACTTTCTTACAAAAGCCGTACTTCATCTGCATTTATTTATTCTAACATATGAAAAACAAATGTCAAGAGACATTTTCTGAAAACACCGCAAAAAGTACCTGAAAAAGTATCCTGAAACTTACTTTATATTACTTTATACGAAGCTGACTGATCAGGCGATTCAAGGTCCTCGCCTGTTCGGACAACTCATTGGAAATTGCCGCGCTCTCCTCGGCGGCATCCGAGTTCGCTTCGATTACCCTGGAAACTTCTTTGATCCTGTTTTCTACAGAAACAATCATCTCCGACTGTTGAACACTGGCGAGTGTAATATCATCCATCAACATTTTAATAGACTGAATACAGTCATTAATCACCTGTACTGCAGAAATAGCAAGGTTGGTTGATTCTGTACCCGTCTTCACATCCTGAAGAGAACGTCCAATCAATGTACCCGTGCTTTTTGCTGCTTCTGCAGACTTGGACGCCAGGTTTCCTACTTCATCGGATACAACAGAGAATCCCTTCCCTGCATCACCCACCCGGGCAGCTTCAACCGCACACAAAATTCCTACTGTAATACGGACTGTCACAACCTCTCCATAAACCTCTGATGCATTATCGCGAACCATGAATACCCAATCCCGGTCTTTCAAATACTTATAGACGACCAGTTGATTCACACCTTCTTCATCCTGATAGGAATATGTACCGGCCTGTGTACCCCCGTCCGACTTTACCTTTTTCAGAATCTCCAGATAGCCTTCATCCGTCATCTCCGTATTCATCAATTCTTCGTTTTCGTGATACAGATACATCCCTGTCTCTGCATTCAGAAATACATATTCGCTGTTCGGCAGCCCCTCGATCTCCAAATCCAGCAAGGCATCCATCAACCGGCTGGCGTAAACTCCCGCTCCCACATAACCGATACACCGGTTTCCCTCAAAAACCGGACAGTACATCGAAAGAATCATACTTCCGGTTCCCGGGGATTTCATGATCCCAAGATTGGTCAGTTTCGGTTCCGCTAGAATCGTATCGCGAAACACCTGCAGGGATTCCCCCTCCCTGGTCGTCATACCGATAGCTCCCTGAGAAGTATGTGTCAGAATATAGGTATCCGGAGTTCCAATATATAATCCTTCAAACACACCCTTGACTGCTGCAAATTCTTCCGTATATTTTTGCCCTTTCTGCCTCTGTCCCATATCTTCCGGATGGGCAAGGAGTTCCTGCACCTCACTTCCCAGAGAAAACGCCGTAAGGTATTCCTCGGCAGAAGCCACATAATCATTGATGATCGCGGCTCTGGATTCCACAACGTCAATCATTTGATTTGTAATATTACTTTTTACCATAGAGGCAACACGACTGGACACGACAAACCATAAAAGAAGCATTCCCGTTTTTTTGTCTCAGAACATCCTTCCGTCCCTTCACGAAATCCCGCTTTCCTCCTGCCCATGGTACCGCTCCAGCATGGCATTCAACTCCCCGCCCAGCAGCATCACATACATGCACATATACAGCCACAGCAAAATCAATACAATCGTCGTCAAGCTGCCATACATACTGGAAAACCCGGTAAAAATATCCAAATAAATCGAAAACAGGAACGAGATCATCTGCCATCCCAGCGCCGTAAATACCGCTCCCGGCAATTGGCCACGCACGGTCAGCTTTCCAAAGTCCCCTCTGTTCGGAAGAAATTTATATACCAGGTCCCAGAAAAATGTCAATACGACCATTGTCAGAAGTGTTCGGATTCTTATGATAAAATCTGTCACATGCTGCAAAAACGGTGCATGTTCATTCAAAAATAAACTGATACTGTTTCCGAACACAGAAAGCACCAGCGATAACACAATTGCAAGAATAAAAATCACTGTATAAAAAGAAGCCCGTATTCTTAAAAATACATAGTTTCTTGTTTCCGGCCGTTCATACGCGCAGTTCAAGCCAGAAGTCATGGAGAGCACTCCCTTTCCCGCGGACCATAACGCAACCAGAATCGTAACCGGAATCACCGTCCCCGACTGATGATATACCTGCCATACAATCGAACGAATCATCCATTCCACCGTTGACGGGAAAACCTGCAGTACTGCGTTCATTACATCTTCTTCCGTAGCAGGCGTAAACTGTACTAACGTCAATAATAACAGCAGAATCGGAATCAAAGACAACACAAAAAAATAGGCAGCCTGTGCTGCATACGCACCTGTATGATGGGAACTGATCGTTTTCGTTATGATTTTTATTTTTTTTAACAATTGTCTTTTCTCCCTCATCCTTCCCATCCTTGAAAACACATGTTATAATCGTAAGAGCCTATTTTCGCTGTACCAGAACATGAAAAAAAGGAGGCAGCCGCCAAGCAACTGCCTTCACTCTTTTGTACCTGCCCGAAATGCCGTTCCCTGTATTTTGACTCCTAGCTATCAGCTAGGTGGGCAACCGCATCTGCTTTTCTGTCTTCCACTGCAAAAACCGGAGGCCTGACATATTACAGAAATATAGGAATCCCGTTTAAAGTTTTGTAGGTTCAAAATTACAGGGGTATCAAACATCCCAGGTATTCCGTTCCTTTTCTTCGTTTATTATAACCTATTTGCATCGAAAATACAACTGCCACCTTATAAATTCTAAAAAAATACGTAATAGTTCGTTACTGTTCACACCGCACCAGGCACTGTGCTGCCTGGTGACGGAGGATATATGTTCCGTCGGGATAGCCGCCAGCCCCTTGCTGAAAGCAACTTCAAATGGGCTGAATTGTTATAAAAACACTTCACATTTTTTATCGCTCTGACAGACTTTATTTAATTTATTCACCAACATATTATATTTTATTTTACTGATATGCCGTGCTTTTTCTTTACAGACACGTACACATTTCTGACAGCTGATACATTTCTTCTTATCTGTCTTTTTTGGCTCTTTGAGAGAAATTGCACCGGCAGGACAGACTTTGGCACAATTGCCGCACCCTGTACAGACTGTGGCATCTGCTTTGGGAACCAGAGAAAACGGGCCCGGTTTCTTATAGGTCGCATTTCCCGGTACCGTAATCTGTATGTTGTCAAAAGATTCTTCCTTTTGTATTCTTCGTTTCAGCTGTACGCCAAAATCTGCGATTTCCCCCAAATCCTTTTTATTCGGCCTCCCCAACCCGATGGAGCGGACAAGGGAGTGTTCCACAGGGAACGCCGCCGCGCCGATCACATGAAAGCCCCGCGCTTCCACCTCGTTTTTCAATTCCAATAACGCATCCTCATATTCCCGGCAGCCATACGTAACAAATACGGCGGCGGGGGTTCCCTTTCCGGACAGATCTTCAAAATATTGTAGAAAGGAAGCGGGAACACGTCCTGCATAAACCGGCACACCAAAAAGTACAAACTCATTTTCCCGAAAGTGCAGCGCGGGCTTCTTCTCTTTATGTACAGTCAGATCATAGGAAACCGATTTCATACGGATGGCGGCCGCCATTTCCATCATTACTTTTCTCGTTGTACCTGTCGGACTGAAATAGACCAGTTTTAATTCATTTGGTTTCATATAAAACTCCTTTTCCACTGTAATTTATTTTTATAATATATTTGTAATTACTTCATCCGCACAATCTTCTTATTCTCGATCTTATAGATCATATCGCACTCATTTGCCAGGCTCATATGATGCGTTACGATCAACAGTGTCTTTCCTTTTTTTACCTGCCGTATGGAATCAATCACAGCCTTCTCCGTCTCCATATCCAGCGCTGCCATCGCCTCATCCATCACTAAAAGTTCAAACTCTTTATACAATGCTCTTGCCAAAGCAACTCTTTGCCGCTGTCCCCCGGAAATGGCCGTCCCGTTTTCTCCAATTAACGTATGCACCCCATCCGGCATCGCCTGCACCTCCTCCCATATCTGGGCACACTGCAGACACTCTTTTACACGTGCGTCGTCAATCTGGGATTCCTCCTCGAAAAAGGCAACATTATTACGCACTGTCTCCCCGTTTAAGTGTACAATCTGAGGAATATAGCTTACCAGCTTTCCCATGTTCACCTTGCAGCTCCCTTTTTCATCTGTGTGGGAGGCCAGATCATAATCATCATAAAAAATCGTTCCACTCTGCGGCTTTAACAATCCCAGAACCAGATCCAGAAGCGTGGTCTTTCCGGAACCGGAAACACCGATGACCGCAACGGCATGACCGGCCGGAATCTCAATGGACGCGCCCTCGAAGATCGATTTCCCTTCCCGATACCCAAATGTCAGGTTTTTTACAAAAAGCCCTTTCCTGAAAGTCAGCTCTTTTTGCCGGACGGACTGTGCACGCGTCTCTTCTGCTTTCATCTTCCTATACTGTGCAATCACTTCCCGCAGCGCCGCATACGACTTTTTACAAAATTCCACCCGGTTCATTTCACTCAGAAGCGTGTTGGCCAGAGGCAGCATTCGAACCATGGCTGTAATATACAGCACCATTGGCGCAAGAATTGCCGTCAGATTTGATCCTGCCATCAGAATCACTGCAAGAACGAGAAATAATACCGCCATCACGGAATTCCGCAGAACCATCCCCATACTACTGTTCTTATACTGATATTCCTCTGTCAGCTGCGCATAGACTGCGCTCGCATCTTCATATTTCTGTCGGACACTTACGGAACGATCATCCATATTCATTTCTTTATAAGAACCAAATGCAATAGTAATCTGTGCATTCGCCCGGATCGCATAGATTCTGCTCTCCTCCCCATAAATCTTCATCCGTTCCTGATTATACCGAAACAAAAGCGCCACAGACACCGCCAGTGCGATACTGCTTATCAAGCCAATCCACTTTGAGACGCCGACCAAAATCAACGTATACCCTGCCATGGTGATTCCGCTGACACCGATTCCAATATAAGATACCATCATCTGCAGACAGTTGACCGTATCCTGGCGTACCATCGTCAGCGCCTGCATCGCCGTTTTTTGTTTATGCGCGAGCAGATCTTCCCTGACCAGCGCCTCATATACTTTCACGGACAATTTCTGCGCGCCCTCATATATAAAACGATTGGAAATTTTCCCTTTATATACTTCATAAAAACATTTTCCCACAGAGACCCCTGCCATACAGAGAGTAAACGCAATAATTGCCGGCGAAGCCTGGTTTTCGCGAGCCACCTTGTTGATAATATAAACAATCGTTGAAAGACTGAAAATATCCACCACCGGACTCACCAGATGAAGTACCGCCAATAACTTCCATCTCTTACGGTCTTCCTGTTCCAGATTTTTCGTCAGATAACGAAACGTCTCTGTCATACGATCTCCCTTCCGCTGTTTTCCTGTTAATATCTGTTTTTTTTCGACGGACGCAGGTTTCCCTCAAACGTCCCTGTACGCGAAACAAAAACCAGCAATGAAAGCAATTGAAAAACAGCATCCTCTCCCCAAAAGAAATACAGGAATACAATGGATGTCTCCTCTCAGCCTCCGCCTGATCTTCCAGTCTTCTGCACCCTTCTACATCCTGCATCCGCTTCATTGCAGCATATCTTCTCTCGAACTGATCCACAATATATAATTCCCATTGCAACGCAAACTCAAGCTGTCCCTTTTGATACTCACAATCCCGTATTCTTCTCACACACTCAAAATACCGTTCTCCCCGGGCGATATCATGAGAATGTGTGGCGCTTTTTGGATGCATTCGATAAAAATACCATTTTTGAAAAGAGAACACGGAACGAATCTTCCTGCCAATTAACTGATACAGAAACCAGGTATCCTCCCCATTGATCAATTCTTCGTCAAATCGCAGTTCCCCAACCAGATCCCTTCGCACCATTTTTCCGCCAATACCGGACATCATATCAAAATCTTTTCCATGGAACCGTTCTTCTACTTCCCTTCCTTCCTCCGCCTGCCATTTTGGTTTTTCTTTGGCAGATATTTCGGGAAGTCCCCTCTCTAGTTGCCGGGAATCTACTCTTGCATAATCACAAAAAGCCAGATCTGCCCGATATCTCTCCATTTGACAAAGCATCTCTTCCAAAAGGAACGGAGGAATAACATCATCACTGTCAAGAAAAAAGAGGTATTCTCCTTTCGCAAGGGCCATACCATAGTTCCTTGCCGATGAAACGCCTCCTCTTTCTTTATGATACAAACAAATCCTTTTATCCTCTGCTCTCAGCTGTTCGCAAATGTCCGCTCCCCGATCCACAGAACCGTCGTCAATTACAAGAATTTCTATGTTGTGCCAGGTCTGCCCCATAACGGATTGAACGCTTTGCTGTATAAAAGACGCTGCATTATACATTGGAATAATCACAGATATTTTTTTCCTGTTACACATGATCGGAAACTCCTTCACCACCGGCTTAAGCTGCACCGTTCCGATTGAATATCACACCGATCGTTTTCAGAATAATCCTGCAGTCCAGACCAATGGTCCAGTTTTTTATGTACTTTGTATCCAGCTTCACAACTTCCTCAAAATCCGTGATGTCACTCCGCCCACTGACTTGCCACAGACCGGTAATTCCCGGCTTGATCGCCATCCGTGTCCGGTCCTGCGGACTGTATTGTTCCCACTCGTCCACCGTGGGCGGCCGGGTGCCCACCAGGCTCATCTCCCCCTTCAGTACATTCCAGAACTGCGGGAATTCATCCAGCGAGGTCCGGCGAATAAAGTATCCGATTCCCTGCGGAACCCCACGGGAATTTTTTCTCCCACTTCCGATAATCCTGGGATCGGAATCCATCTTGAACATCAGGGGCCGTCCCTGTACTTTATTCTGTTCCATCAGCTCCTTTTTCTTCGCTTCCGCATCCACGTACATACTTCGAAACTTGTAGATTTTAAACCGTCTTCCATTTTGTCCGATCCGAACCTGTGAAAAGAAAATCGGACCCGGCGATCGTATGTAAATTGCCGGTGCAAGAAAAAGAAACAAAACTGCCGTCAGCAGACACCCCACAATCCCCCCCATAATATCCATCATTCTTTTATACAGAAGCTGTTTGGGGGCTGCCATACTGATACTGGTTGTCAATACTGTTTCACTGCCCAGATATTCAACCAACTGTTTCCCCTCGTTGATATTCTCTACCTTCGACAGTGTCAAATGAACGGTAACTCCCATCAAAATAAAAGAATTAATCAGATTCATCGGATATTCCATGGAATCCGGAACTTTAATAAATACTTCATCTACCCACTCATGACATACATAATCCAGCACATTCTCCCCGGCGGCAACCACCGGAATGTCAGAAACCTGCTGCCCGGTTCTGTCCTGGTCAAGAAGCACAACCCCTCTGATCATAAAATTGTCATAAGGATTACTTTCCAGTCCAAAAATCACTTCTTCTGCCAGATCAGATACTGTCAATACAATCAGCGACTGTTTTCCCACAGAGGAACGTCCTTTTTTTAATAAATACTTTTTCCGAAATATGCGAGCCAGATAAACAAGAACAGAAGATAATACCGCTGTCACCAGAAAAAGGATTCTTGGATCATTCCCAAATTGCTCCGTCACAAACAAATAGAATACGGCCAGAAGCATGACCAAAATAATATATTTGATCGTCTCCCCCGCCTCAATCAGATAACCGCGCCGCAGAATGTCCCGAAATGGACTAAACAAAAAACAGACAGAAATCTGACAAAGTGCGAGAATCACCGTCTCACTTCGATACAGTTGCTCGCTTAGAAAATAGAATCTGGAGCAGAGTACATACGCCGCCCTGAAGGCAACCTGCATACATAGTAAATCCAAAAGTATAAAATCCCAGTCTTTTAACCAGCCATAGGTTGACTTTTTATACATTCCTCTTCTCCTGAATCAATCAATGAAATAAGATTGTAATAGTTCAGCCTGCAACTGCGCACTTGTACTTGTTGCGCAGTTAGCAGCCAGTAGTGTTATATCGTCGTGAATCCGCCCCTTTACCGCAGGCAAAGGGGCGGATTGGTGTAACAGAGAGGCCGAAGGCTGGACTGTTACATAAGATTTGCTATGCTTTATTACAAAATTCTACACAAAATATCACATTCATATTATTATATTTTTATTCGGTTGTCAATATGACAGAAAAAGCAGCGCCGGATACGAAAATCCGGCCGCTGCTTTTGCGTATGCCACTGTATGCGAAAAAACTTTCCGTCTTAGTTCAACTCGTCTACCACTTTCTGAATTGCTGCCAATGCATCATCCGGCAGCTTGTCATAGCCTTCTTTTGCCGTCTCAAAATTCTTAATTTCATTGACACGGTCGTTCATACGGGCTTTCAGCTGAGAAACATATTCCGCATCATTCATATCCGGAATGAAACCTTCCCAATCCAAAATCTCAATATCAGAGAACGGTCCCCACTGATGGAAGTTCGCAGTCTTCTCCACAATTGCCTCCAGAATTCCAAGGGTATCTTTGGGCTGTACCTTCTTACCCATGAAATCACCTGTATTTACAATATAACAATCCACGTTCTTCTCTTCTACCAGCTTTTTGAACTTCTCATAATCATTGGCCAGCGGATAGGTCCTGAACGGATTTGCATACGGAACAACGACCAGTTTGTTTGGATCCACGCCAGGAGCCAGCCGCTCTGCGGAAGATCTCTTGGTTGCCAGCGTTGCGCCCATTACGGATGCAAGAGACGCGCCTTTCAATTTTACAACCGGCGGAATCGTCGGATCTTTCATAATCCAGAAGATGGCATTTACCGGAGCGTCAATCTTGTCCACACGGTTCGGAGACCACAGTTTGGATTTGATTGCACGGCCATTTCCATTCCGGATATCCTCTGTTACTAACTGGATCTTTCCTTCGTCATCCAACGTTGCGGAACAGTTCTGCGCAGTCAGAAGGAACTTATTGTCATCGCATCCTGTCGGATAATCTGCCGTCTTGTCAAAATAAGTCGGCTCAATCGCGATCGATGCACAGGTATCTGTATTAATAATAAATGCATCGTCATGAAGCACCTTAATCTCATACTTTCCGCCATGCTTTGCGTGGGTCAGCGTAGATTTTCCGGAGCCTGACAGACCATATACAGAAGCCACATACTTGGAACCATCCGCCAGCAGATATTCTTTCTGGCCACCGTGGCAGGAAGCATAACCATTGCGGTTTGCAATTGCCCATACCATGGTCAAAGTTCCCTTCTTGTGCTCGCCAAAATATCTCATACCAAGGATACATGCACAGTTTGTCTCTGTATTAAAATAGCACAGCGTCTTCTTTGCCGGATCGCTCAAGCACTCAAAGCTAACGCCTGGAGCCTCCACCGGCACCCACTGCGGATCAGAGAAAATATAAATATCCGGTTCTTTTCCGTCTCCCACCAACTGGGATTCTTTATACATCTTCACATATTCATCAGACATATACTGGAAATTCAGCATCCAGTTGTACATGATGTTCTCTTCTCCCTCCGGAATCAAAAGGTGACACTTCACCATGAATTCCGGATCCAGCCCTGCATATACGGTTGCATGATACATGGTCTTAAAACGGGATGAATAGACTGCATCCATTGCAACCTTATCCAATGCTTCACAGTCTACACCGGGCTCCCCTGCAATCCGGCGTGCCGTTGCATACCGTCCTGTGATCGCACCATCATTAAATAAGAGAACCTTCGCATCTGCATCCAGACCAAATTCCTCTCCTCTATATACAGGCATGTCTGTTACAACTGTTCCCGGAGAATTCTTCGCCAGATTGTAAGCCTCTTTTAACGTGTTAACCGGAACGACGTTATTGCCATAGAAAGCTGCTTCAATAATGGATCTTGTTTTAGAAAATCCTGGTTTGCCTTTTCCAATTTCACTTATTGGATAATACGCTTTTGTTGCCATAGTATCTATTTCCTCCTTAAATCCAAATTTGTTTCATTATCTCACGTCTTCCAGAAAAAGTCAACCACTCAAAAACTCGACTTTTCATTCTATTCCAACTGTACTGCGCTCTTACGGACTTTGCAGCAAGTGCAAGGTCCTGGGCTGCATAGTTATCATTTTCTGTCACCGTTCGTTGCACATTCAGATCACTTTGAATGCATCCTGTTTTTTCTTTCTTCGCAGCGGAGCATCTGCCCCTGAAAAAACCACGACAGACAACGCTACAAACAATCCGCCCGTATAAAGAAGCGTCTTCATAAGATTGGAACGGACATAGGATTTTTTGTCCTGAAAAACAAAACTGATATATCCATTGGAAGTCTGTGCATCATAGTCTTCAATTGTTTCCACCGCCTGCTTTGTGATAGAGAGAATCTCCGTTTTCAGATTTTCCACCATCTGGTCCGCCTCTTTCCTCTGTTCCTCCCCGCCGGACGCTGCGGAAAGACTCTGAATATGATAATTATTCGTCTCAATATTCAACTGATTCTTTGTTGCAAACTCCAGATGAGAATTGGCCTCCGAAGCGAAATAATCCGTCCCGATCTTTGTCCTGGACTGGTAAAACTCTCCTGTATCATCCCTGGTGGGAACCAGTACCGCACGGGTAATGTCCCCGTCGTAACGTTCAATCGCCGCAATCCGTACCTGATAAGCCGCCAGATTTTTCAAATACTCTACATTGGTCAGCCGGTTTTCATAATTCAGGCGGGAAATATACTGTCCGCTGTCCTGGGAAAGTCCATATTTCAGCACATATGCCTGGTACCGCTCCAAAGAAACATCTTTAAAGTTTTTTGCTTTATCCTTTACCGAAGCAAAACTCTCCTGTGTCTCTCCTGATACAAATGTCCCGTTTTCGGTACGGCACATTTCCAGATAATCAATGATATTGCTGACCTGACTATCCAGATATTTATACACGTCCAGATAATCCAGATTGGAAATTTCGGAATAATCGTTCTCCAGAATATCTGTTTTTCTTCCATAACTATCCGTAAAATACGTATAATAGGAATCCGCAACCGTCTCCAACAGCCTGTTTTTATCTATGGAAGCCGTTTTTTCCGTGGCCCTGTAAACCACCTCGTACTCCGTGGATACATAAAGATCTTTCGTGGAAACTGCGCCTTTGCCCTTTACATTGCTGACGCTCAATGCGCTTTTTACTTCTTCCGGAGACAAGTCTCCCAGATTTCCTGTCTCGACTGCGCTCCTTAGAACCTTGCTGCCAACAATTTCACTCACATCCAGCGTTGTACTGTTCGGCGTCAGGCCCTTGGATGCTTTCGGATAAGTAAAACTCATTTTGAAGCTTCCATAATAAGACATCCCGCTCAACAAAAACAACATACATAAAACGCCTCCCAGCACAGACGCTGCGAAAATGCGAGGGAAAGCTTTCCGATACCTGGGCAGTCCCTCCTTGATCTGCTGCAATTGCCGCTGACACAGAATCTGCACTGCGAACAGCAGCCCGCAGACAAAAGGGACTGCCAGCAGCAATAATTTTAAAATTGGTCTGATTGCATACATCCTGCTACCTCCTGGTAAATCTTCTGTTATCTTTCCTCTTACTCAATCTCCACCACCACTAATTCGGGCCGGTTATTGATTCTGGGAATCTTTCCGTGTCCGCCGATTCCCCGTGAGACAATCAATGTCCCATTTTCCAGATCATACTTTCCTCCTGCATATTGCGGAAAAAAGCCCCCCTCCGGATGATAAAATCCTCCCTTTCCCGGAATACGAATCAATCCTCCATGATAGTGTCCGGCAAACGCCAGATCAAAGTCTGCATCCTTAAGCTGACTATAATACAGACTGGGGAAATGGGAAAGAACGATTTTGTATCCGTCTTCTTCCCAAAAACCTTCCATTTTCCCTTTTGCCCATTTCTTGTATCCATCCGTATCCGTCGCAATTCCTGCAAGATGAACGGTGGCGCCTTCTTTCTCAAATTCCACGCTCTGATTGATCAGCACGATAACCCCGTCTTCTTTCAGCATCTCATCCAACGCTACGGAATCCATTTTCCCATACATCAACGTCCCCTCGTGATTCCCCAGGGTATAATATACCGGCGCAATTTCTTTTAATTCTCTGCACAGGTGACGGGTAACGGTAAACTCTTCATCATCCTGGTTTACCATATCTCCAATCATAGCAATCAAATCCGGATCTTCTTCCCGAATTGCCTCAATCAATTCCCTGTTCCCCTCTCCATATTCCATACTATGCAAATCAGACAATACAATCACTTTGAGGCTGGTGTCCACTTTTTCAGATTCCAAATGGTAATAGGTCGTCTCAAAATGACGGTTCAAAGAAATCTGATATGCCAGAAAAACGGCTGCCAGCACAAGAAACAGGACGGGCAGCAGGAGCAGCCGTTTCCTTCTTGCCTTCCTTTTTTTCTTTTTTACGATTTCAATCTGTTGTCTTCTCAATTCTTCCACATTCATATCTTTCCCCTTTCCTCCTCCTTGGTCCCCCAGAATGGATTCTACAAACGCATCCCCCCTGCCGGATTCCCTGGAGATTCCCCTCTTACCTGTCCGCACGCTTCTTCTATCTGGCCGGCGCAAGAATTTCTCTTTGAATAAAATCCCTGGAACGCCCGATTTCCTCCTGCAGAGCACGATCCGCCTCATCCCAGTTAATCTTCGTTTCCATCTCTTCCATCCCCTTCACAGACTTCTCTTTCTCCGCCATTCGTTCTTCCAGGTGCGCGACACGAAGAAGATCGCGAACCCGTGCACCTCTCTCGCTGTGTAAAAATACCGTAAATGGCTTGTGAAACAGAATGGAAAAAGCAGTTCCATGAAACGAATTGGTCACCACATATTCCGCATGAAAGAGCAACTCCAAAAATTCCGTCGGACCGCATCCCACCACATCTCTGGTATCTTCTGTCCAGCAGTATTTCCCTTTCCGCAAATTCAGAATTTCAAATCCGGTTTCTCTTTCCAATTGTACCAGATATTTTGCCATAGTAACATTATATTCTGTATCATACACTGCAATATATTTTTTCTTTCTCCGGCTTCTGCCCTCAAACAGAGTCATCCATTCTTCCCTTTTCAGCAAAAATACCGGATCCAGGACCACCGACAGTTCTTCCCCGCAAAGAGATTGAATATAGGGAACCGCCAGAGATTCCCTCAGAGAAATTACGTCAAAATGAGTCAAAAGATGGCGAAGCGCTTCCGCATACTGCCTGTTCAGCCGTTCGGCCCCCATGCTGGCCGCATAGGACACATAGAGCTTCCCTTTCTTCTCCCACTTGCGAAAAGTACAAAAATATCCTTCCTGGAAACCGGAGGTAATCTCCGGATTCCATACCTGATCGCTTCCGACCACATAAGTATCGATATCGGCAGCAAATTCGAAAATCTCTTTTGAGGAACCAAGCCTCTTACGTTCCTGTGTAAGATATTTTTTCCGAAAACAGCACATTCTATATTTGACGACACAGCTTCTATAAAAATTCCGGGGCCGTAACTGTTTTGCCATTTTAATTCCCCGGCGCAGAACATTGTCCCGTTCATCATACCGCAGCAGCCAGTATCTGGAACGCAGAGGTTTCGGAAAATAGGGAATAAAAATGGTCGGCTCATAGCGGCCCAAGTAGGTCTTCAATGCATAACTCTGCAGCATCGCCCCGCAATCATCCGCCCAGTAAAACGTCAGAATCCCGATCACGACACTTTACCTCCTTAGTAATTTTTCCGCGGTACAAACCGAAAAAAGATGATACAGCAGCATAAATCGAAATCTTCTTCCGGACTTCGGTGTGGGCGTACACAATCTGGGCTGCAGAATCTCTTCCTTTTTACAGGAAAAGAAGCGAAACTGTTCTTGCACTTTATCCCAGAACTCTTCTGCTTTTTTTGTATGCAAAATCACAAGAGACGTTCCCATGCCGTCTTCCACCTCCGGTTTTACCTTTTCAATTCCCCAGAAATCTCCCATGGTAAGGTCGCTTTCCCGCTCCACGGTACAAAACGGACATTCCTGACATGACGGACGGATCGTGTAATTTCGAAAATACACCCGGCAAAAAGAATCCTGTTTCATCGGATATGCGTATTCTTTTCCCTCTATCTGCACCGACACCGTATGTCCGTTATCCTTCGCCCGTTTATCCCGAAAACCAAATCCCAAAAAAGTTCCGCCATATTTTTTCTCCAGTTCTTTTACATAACTTCTCCAGATCCCCGGAGAAGGCGCCCCATAACAAACCAGATCAGCCAGCAGCAGATTTTCATATTCTTTTCCCAGATAACGCTTTACTGCCTGACACTGACACGGCGTCCCGGTAAAAAGTACCTGCCTGCCCGCTTTTACATACCGGGCAATCTTAGAATAGCATCCCTGCAGATCGCTTTGTACATATTTCGTCTTCTGCACCTGCGGAAGTTCACATACATCTTCTATCCCCCGATGGAATACTCTGCCTTCTTTCCCCATCGCTGCCCCGAACACTACGCCCCCTTCCAAAAGAACCTGCCGTGCCAGAACCGGAAACACACCTCCGGAAGAACTGGTAAAACGAAGGGTATCTTCTTTTGCCTGCGCTCCCAGATATTTTCGTTCCCGCGTCTCTCTCTTTTCCTGGCTTTGCCGTTCCAATGGACAGACCGCCTCACATTGTCCGCAATGAATACATTTTTTTTGATCTATTTTGGGATAAGGAATCCCTTCCCAGTCTTCCGCCATCCGAATGGCATGCCGGGCACAGACCGCCATACAGGCGCCGCAGCCGCAGCATTGGCTTTTCTTTCTCATTCCGACTTCGGTTTGCATTCTTCCCTCCCCGTCCGCTTTTTTATCCAGTGAAGCAGCGCCTGTTGTTTGCTGCTTTTCCCACACAAAAACAATACAAAAGAAGCTTTTTTCTCCTCCCACTTTTTTCCATACCGATACGCAATCTCACGTCTGCGTTTCTGCTTCCAGCATTCGATACGAATTCGTTCCCTGATATTTCGGATCCTGCTGATTTTTCTAATCTCCTCTACCAGATCTTCAAAATCTCTGTATCGCTGTTCTTCCTCTTCCTGTGTCCTCGGCATCCGGGAATGACTATCCGGATGCACCCGGACCCCATACAATTTTTCCGGAATGGTGGGACAGCGGTGCCGGTACATAAAAGGAAGCAGCATCTGAAAGTTCTGTCCTACCGGATACTCCGGAATCCGGTGTTTTGGATAGATCTCAAAAAACTCTTTCGTCCGCAGCATATAGCACCCACAGCAGACAAATGTCCGAAATTCCAGAATCTCAAAAAACAGTCTTTCCTCCTTCAGATCCCCCAGCGGTTCTCCTGTCTTTCTCTTTTCCTCATTTTGATCAAAATAGTACATCAGAGACCGCACACACCGGTACTCTGGATGACTTTTTAGAAACTCCACCCTCCGCTCAACGGAATCCGGTTCCAGAATATCATCACTGTCCGGCCAGATCAGGAATTCACCGGTTACTTGCGCCAGTCCCTGATTGATCGCCGCCGAAGCATGCTTATGTACGGTTTCTATCACCTGATAACGATAATTTTTTTTCGCAAATCTTTCCTGATAGCTTCTGGCAATTTCCAGTGTACCATCTGTGGAACCGTCATCCACAAGAAACAGTTCCACAAAAGGATACGTCTGGTTCAGGACAGAATCCAACATGGAACGCAGGTACTTCTCCCCATTATGTACCGGTGTCACACAGGACACCAGACCTTCCTTGTACCGCATGTTTTTATCCTCTCTTATGGAAATCCCTTTCTTCGTCTTTTGCATTCCCTCTCCTTATACGGAAAACCGGCCACCGGCAGCTTTTTTTGTATCCCGCAGCACTCAAGGAGAACTCTGCCTCTTTTTCTTTGCATGGAATAAGGCTTTCCCTGTTTCCACCATATACTGAAATTCCGGAGTTCTATGGAATAAAAGCCATTGGCCTGCGATTGTCAATCCTTCCGAACAGATCCCATACAGGAAAATCTGCAGACACAGATTGGAAACCGGAAGCAGGGAGCACACTGCCTGTGACGCCAGCATGCACAAAATACAGGAAAGAACCTCCTTCCAAATCAACCGGCTGTATGCCCGATCCGTTACATGCAGAAATCTCCGGAACAACAGCCGCTTTTTCAACAGACTCTGTATGGCCAATGTACAGCCGGTCCCCAGCAGAATCCCCGTAATCCCCCATTTTCTCCCAAGAAGGATTGAAATAATCAGATTCAATCCGGCGCCGATCAGAGAAATGGTTCGATTCTGTGCAAATAGCCCGGACACATCCACCACAGACCAGAGCGGATTCTTGATGATATAGATCAGAAAATTCAACACACAGACGAACACCACCGGCATCGGCAGCACGTAATCCTCTCCATATAACAATCGGATAAACGGGGTGGAAACCGTGTAGCTTCCTACCGCCGCCAAAACCGCCGGACAATAGGTGACAAAAGTTAATCTCCGCAGCACTTCCTCCGTATACACATAATCCCCTTCTGCCACCAGATTCCCAACGCCTCCTGTCGTCGCATGATGCAATTGCACCAGAAGACTTGTCAGTGCATGAATGATCATCGTATAACAACTGTATGCTCCCACCTGTAACGTTCCTACCATGGTAGAAATAAGAATATTGTCCGTTGATGTGATAATCTTTCCGGAAAGCACACTGATAAACAGATATTTGATATTCGAAAGAACTTGTTTTCTTTCTTTTGCCGGCAAATGATCTCTTCGCTTTAAAAACGAATACTGCCGGTTTGCCCGCACAGAAATCAAAATATTTGTGGAAAGCGTCATGGCAATCTGAAGCAGCAGGTACAGGAGATAATTTTTTGTGAAAATCAGAAAAATAATACTGATTATCGTAAATGCAATACGCACTACAATACTGATTCTGGAGATGATGTAAACACGCTGGTCCGCATTCAGAAGCGCATTTTTATAAGAAAACAGGTAGGACGATGCTGTCTGCACCAAAAACAAAAAATAGATCAGCCGCAAATATCCCAGATCAATCTCCATCTTACTGACAAACAGATGCACATACGGCAAAAGCAATATACCAATTGTAAAAATTGCCAGAGCAATCCAACGGTACGCCACCTTAAAAAGATTCATCAGTTCCGCCAGCTTCTTTTCGTCATTCTCCCGAAGCGGCACATACAGATTATATACAATCGCGGTCCCCACCCCCATCTCCGCCAACGAAAGCATGGCAAGGACTTCTGTAAACAGACCATTTAAGCTGACCGCTTCAATCCCCAGGGTGTGAACCAGTGCATAGCGCACGGTGAAACTCAGCAAAGAGGAAATCGCCTGCGAGATGCTTCCATAAAGGAAATTCTTCAGGCTTTTTTCCACCCGCATCATCGCAAATACCCCCTTACTTTCTTCAGCCCCCGCCCTGCACTTTTCAAAATTCCTTTTATGATTTTATAAAAGACGGTAATCATCCAGAACAGTTCCGTACTGAAATTTAACAGCAGAATCTCCGCCGCAATTTTTCTGTAAACAATCAGGCTCATTGCTTCTGCATTGATATATTTTCGAATATTCGTATGAAACCTCTGCAGATAATGATACTTCGTTCTTCTCTTCACCCTCCTGCTTTCCACTGCACTGACTGCCAGTCTGATATTCACATCCAGGATCTGACATCCTATTTTGGGAAGCAGATCCGGATAATATTTTGACATATCCTGATACAGTAGTTCATATACCCGAAACTGCGTATATTGACTGATCTGAAATTCTTCATGCATGGCGCTGTTCTCTCTGTAAATATAGTGATATAACTGCGCCGGTGTATAACTGACACATTGGCTATGCCGCAATATGATGTACAGGAATAGAAGATCCTCCCCACGATACACATGCTCGGCAAACCGATATTTTTTCACAACACTGCTATGGAACAATTTATTGTATACGGCATAGTCTCCCCACAATCCATGCATGATATCGCGTATGGCCTGTGAACCGGAAACCACGCAGGCACTGCCCGACTGTTCCCGTTTCGCATATTTTCCAAAACCGATCCGGTCTATCCCACACACGCTGACATCCGCCTGATTCTCCGCAAGAGTTTGATACAAACACTCGTACATCCTTGTTTCAATGTAATCATCCGCGTCCACAAATCCAATCAGGTCCCCTGCTGCTTTGCCTACCCCCACATTCCGGGCATGGGAAACGCCCTGATTTTCCGTCAGATGAACCACCTGAACCCGCCCGTCCCGCGCGGCATAGAGGTCACAGATACGTCCGCTGGTATCCGTGGACGCATCATTTACCAGAATGATCTCCAGATTTGTATATGTCTGTGTAATCACAGAATTCAGGCATCTCTCCAAATATAATTCCACATTATACACAGGAATGATAATGCTGATCAACGGTTCTCGTTCTGTCTTTTCCACCTTCATCTCCTTCTCCTCCCTCCCGGAAAATCCCGTATCTAATGTGCTTCACACAAGTGGACGGCTGCTGCCGCCCGTTAAGATATCGCATTTAGACTCTCTCCCAAAATCCGGGGGAAATGGTTCTATTTTATCTTTTTTGGTACATACATCCGAATATTACGACAGATACACAAAAACAGATAAGAGAGCAAAATCCAGTTTCTCCGAAGCAGCCAATATGTAATTCTTGTTTTCGGACTGATCTGTACAAACCGCGCCTCCCGCACACATTCCTGCAGCAGGGGATGTCTCATCCGTCTTCGGATTATTTTCCACTGGCGGAATTCCCTGTCATTTACCGCATGAACCAGCAGCGTAAAACACATATAGGCACCGTACCGCTCCATCTGCCTTTCAAAATCTTCCGGCAGACACTTTTTACGTTCCCGGCAGATCTTTTTCAATTCTTTCAGCACCAGTAAGATCTGGCCATACTGTTTCACCTGAAACCCATGACATGCGGACTGTGCTTTGATACGATAAAAGTCTGCGGATTCATAACTGGCATATACGCACTGCGCCTCCAGATAGACCGGAAGCACACTCAGCAGGTCTTCCCCCAAAGAAATCTTTTCATTCACCGACAAACATCCCTTTTCTGCCAGAGAACGCCGGAAAATTTTCCCGGAAGTAAAATAGAATAAATGTTTCATCTGACTGTTCATCAACATACAGGGATATAACTCAGACAGGATTCTCTCCCTCTCATATAACCCCTCCGCCACAGGCTCATGAACAACCTCCATCCTCGTTCCATACACAAAGGAACGTGCAAAAAGAATCAATTCTGCCTGTGTCTCTTCCAGCAGCGCGCGTCCCCGCTCCAAAAATCCGGGGGCTATCCAGTCATCCCCGTCCACAAACACAACGTAGCGTCCCGTTGCCGCCCGCAGACCGGATTTTCTTGCATGTGCGGGCCCACTGTTTTTCTGGTGAATGACCTTCACCCGCCGATCGGCCGCCGCATAAGTATCGCACATAGCGGGACAGGCGTCCAAAGAACCGTCGTCTACAAGAATCAGTTCGAACGCCGGATATGTCTGCGACAGAATGGAGTCCACACAAGTCTTCAAATATGGCGCCACATTATATACCGGAACAATCACAGAAAAATACATACCGCCTCCTCATAAGCCCAGATAGAATTCCTGCAGCCACCTGGCCGTATCCCGGATTTCATATCCTGCATTCCTTACCACATCCGCATACAATTCCCGATTTTCGCTCGCTTGTCCGGCCGCCTTCATCGCCACCTTGGCCCACTCCGCCGCCGTGCGCCTCAGACTCAGAAAGCAGGCTCGATCTCCCAATGCCGCCTGCCGGGTAATCCGGTCCGAAAATACACAAGGGAGTCCGGCTGCCTGCGCTTCCACCCCCACCACCGGCAATCCCTCAAAAAAGGAGGGGAGAAGAAACACATCCATCATACAGAGAAATTCCCGTATCTGTTCCGTGGAGGCAATATGGATCACATACTCCCGTATTCCCAGAGAATCCGCCAAATCCATCAATTCTGTTTCCAGCTCTCCCTGCCCGATCAGCAAAAGCCGGGCTTTCGGGCTTCTTTTTTGTATCTCCGCAAAAACCTGCAAAAGAAATCTCTGATTTTTGGAGGCGCAAAATCTTCCGATGCTTCCGACGATCAATTCCTCTTCCACCCGGTAGCACTCCCGCATTTTTCTGCGGATTTCTTTCTCAAACCGAAAGTTTTCCGTACAGATTCCGTTCTTCACATAAACAATCTGCTTTTTGGGGGCACTTCCATACATATATGCTCCTGCCAGATCCGAACATGCAAAATAATAATTTCCGCATATAGGAAGAAAAAAGCGGCAGACTCCCTGAAATACCCGATGTCCCCATCCGTCTTTTTTCAAATGCGAGCTGTGCACATGCAGAATTACAACCCTTGCCCCCGCCAGCCTGGCGGCCATTCCGACTAAAAAATCATAAGGGGTGGAGCCATTAATGTGGAATACTTCCACCTTCTCTTCTTTCAATACCTTCCAGGTTCTCCAAAATTTTTGAAAAAACCGCATCATCTGATTGGGCGCCTCTGTATTATCTGCCACCAGCTTCTTTCCGCCCAGTTTCCGAATCTTTTCATCACCGAATTCTTCCTGCTCTCGGTAAACCAGATAATCAAAATTCACTTTCTCACGATCCATTTGTTCACAAATCGCTAAAATCAAGGAGGTAATTCCTCCTGCCTGTAAATCACAGGCCTGTATCACACGAAGCGGCCCCTCCCGTTTTTTCCTTTTCTGCAAAACATTCCTCCCGTTTGATTGTGATGATCGATCCTTCCTGATCTGTTTTTTCTGATATCATATTCCTCTTTATCCGGCTTCCGTTTCTTTCCCGCCCTCTCCCTCGCTTTCCCTGTCTCTGCTTTGCAGTACGCATTGCATCACAATCACGGCAAATCCCAGAACAGCCGAATAGAGAAAAGAAACATTTTCTGTCAGCCGAAGCAGAGCCAAAGCGGTGCTGATTCCCACAATGACCGCATCATTTCTTACGCATATCCCTTTCACAGTACACCAGATCACCCAGGGAAAGACAGAAAATATCCAGAAAAGATACCCCCAAAATCCCAATTCTATATAATAGTAAACATAATCACAGTGTACATTAATTGCAACCAGCCCATTTTCAAAAGACTCCACCTCGTTTCTTAATCTCTGGATCCAGCCGAGCCCTCTCCCCAGATAGCCGATTCCAAACTCATAATACTGAGCATAATATGCATAGATCTCATTCCGGTGGGACGTACTGATCTGCAATGCTTCCATAATCCGTTCAAATAATCCATAACGCACAAACGGGATATAAAGGAATGAAAACACCAGAAACCCCGCCAAAATAAAATTCAGAAAATACTTTCGGGTCTTCTTTCCTAATTTAAGATAAATCAAAGCCGCCAGAAATCCGGCAGCTAACGCCAGCATCCCACTTCGTTTGAACGTCATCAACAACGCGAAAAGAATGATCGCCGCACCGATGCACTGCTTCCAGACCGGTTTTTCCTTCCAGTGAAATGCAAAGTAAATAGCAAAAAATACATATAGATAGGAAAAGCTGGTATCTTCCAAACTGACGCCCCAACCTTCCACTCCTCCGGATTGTAAATATAGCAACAACCGCCGAAAAAATTCTGCAATTCCAAATTCCTGAAACCTTGGCAGCAGCAATGCTATAAAGGCGGCGTTCAAAGCCCAGAATACCAAGTCCGCCAGCCTTTCCCGCAAAATATATGCCGACAGCATGGCGCAGACAATACACAGCATCATATATGCCGGTTCAAAAAAACCACTGATCATCTGCCGGATCGGTGTAAAGCCAAAAATCCAGATCACCATCGAACTGATCATCGCCACAAAATAGGACAGCATCAGAGCACCCGCTGTTTTCGCGGACTGAGAAAGATACGGCAGATCCGGTGTCACCAGGAACAGGCAAAAACCGACTCCTATAAGTACAATACATCCAATATACTGATACCCGACTCCGAACCCGCCGATGTTCATATAATTATTGTAAAAGTAGAAAATCCCGGTCAATAACAGAAAGGAACACCACTTTGTTACTTTCCGTCCATAACTTCTCCCCATACTTTCCCCTTCTGTGTAACAGATCTCATACCCACAGGGTACAATCTATTCTCTAAGTCAGGATATTTTTCTGATTACAGCCCCGGACGTCTTGCCGATCGAATCAATCATGAGCTTCCGGATATCATAAATCTGACTAATGCTGCTGACAGAAATTCCACAGGTATACGCCACTTTGCACTCCTGTTCCTTGTTATATTCTGCGCATCTCCTTCCAAGCTCCTGCACATACGCGCGGGCCTGCTCCTGGTCAGAATGTTCCAGAAAACAGACAAACTGTCCTAACCCGTTGTTTGCAATAAATACTTTGCCGGACGGCAAAATCTCCCGAAGGATCTTACAGAAGTCCGTCATCATCCGGTCACATTTTTCTCTGCCGTACTTTTTATTCTTTTCTCCAATATCCGGCATTCGAATAGAAATACATACGAAATCCGACGGAAGCATTGTTCTGGAATACTTTGCAATATACCGGTCACATCCCGCCCGATTTGCAATGTTCAGTTTCTTATCTATATAAGCGTAATATTCCAGAATTTCCAACGATCTTCCGACCACAACGGCAAGCACGCACCCGATCATACCAAACAAAATGACGGCAAGCGCTGCATAGACCAACAGATTCAGGGAGGCCCCCGTATGCGTATCTGTCAGAATCGCAATGTTTTTTGCCCCTGCAAAACGATTATATTCCTCGTTCGTTGTCAGAGTCGTCTGATAGAGAAAATCCACCTTCTCGTTTAATGTCTTTATCATCTGATAGGCCGTATTCTGGGTTTCCTCTGAACTGACAATCTCGACCTGCTTTCCTCCCTGGGTATCAAATGTGACGGTCTCCGCCGAAGGATCCCCGGCGGAGACCGTTACCCCGCTGTCCTCACTGACATTTCCCGAAAAAACGTCCAAAATATAACGATAGTAGGCGATATCAATCAACGTCCCTTCGAACGCCGTCCGCTCGGATACATAATTATTCATCAGATCGTCATATTCTGTGGTCGGATCAATCTCCCTTTTTTCCTGTACTTCGCCCTCTTCATTTTTATAATAATCTTCATATACATCGTGCAGAATATAGTCCGTGGTAAAATCGGTATTATTCGATCCCCGCATCATCGCCACATAGGAAGCGATAATCTCATTGATTCCATTGCTTTCCGACAGAGATGCGTCATTTTGCAGTGTGGAAGTACGAATTCTGTTTTCATATTTGGAAAGCAGCTTATCCTGATCCTTTGTCACCTGATTTCCCAGTACGTAGGCATACATATTGGGAATATCCATGCGTTTTAAAAGAGAGAATTCCCGCCGCAGATCTGCAAACGTATATCCTGTATTGGAAGAACGGAATTCCCCGTCCGTTTTATATTCCAACTGCTCCAATGCCCGTTCCACCGACTGATCCAGCAGTTCCACCATCTCGATATAATCATAATCCCGATCATATACCCCTTCCACCGAATAAAGCGGAACTTCACTGTTCACGTGATTTTTCGCATACGTCTCCACATAGACATTCAACATCGTATTCAGAATCTGTTTGGAAAAACCGGCTGCATTCTGTACATCTTTATTCCCCACCGTATAAGAAACAAGATACATCGTCGGCTTTTCTTCCGAAACTTCCCCCTTTTCATTCAATGCTTCCTGCACGGCCGCCTCTTCTTCGCTCTGCATCGGCTCTACATGCACGTTTGCCCGGATGGCATCCATATTGTTTTCATCATAGCTCATACCCAGCTTCTCGAATACCTTCGTGATGACCTCCGCGGAATAGATCTCCGTCGTGTCGATCTCTGTTCCATCCGCCGCCATTCCATTCACCGCATCGGAATTTCTATACTGGATAATCGCACTGGAAGTATAAGTCTGCCTCCCGGAAAAATATGTATAAAACAATACCCCCATCAGCAGGGAAGCCAGTACGATCAAAATCCTGTATTTTCTGATATAAGTTAGTAATTTGAATTCTTTCATCCTTATATCCCCCCTACTCTTTTACAAAATGCTCCTCCCCGTCAAAATCCGGCTCCAAAAAATTTTCCATTTTGGTCTGCAGCGCCTCAATCTGCTTTTCCGTGCGTTCAATACTCTTCACCTGTTCCTCCAGATAATATTTGGAGGCCTGTAACCCGGTGTGATTTTCTACCAGATGACGCATCAATGTTTCAACCGACTCTTTCTTCTGCTCCTCAATCTGCTTCTGCGTATGTTCCAAAAGCTCCTTCGCTTCTTTTCGTGCCTTCGTCAGAATAATCTCCGCATCCAGCCTCGCATTCAACAGTACATCTTTGACCGCCGCATAATCTCTCTCATAATTTTTCTGATTCTCCCGGAACTTTTCTACCTCGTCCGTCAATCTCTCCTTTTCCGTCAATGCAAGCTCCAGGCGCAGCTTACTCTGCTCACAGAGCCTGCTGCTGATCTCCAGTTCCGCCCGGGTATCCTGCAGTTCCCTCTTTACCTGCTCCAGTTCACTCCTGGCTTCCTCCAGTGCTCTCTGCTGTTCTGCTTTCTCTTCTTCCTTTTCCCCGACCGACTCTCCCGATGTTCCCTCCTGTGGTTCCCCTGTTCCGGTATGGAGGGCGGCTTCTTCCGCCTTTATGACTTCCTCTGCCACATCCTGGAAAATGACAACGTCCTCTCCAATCGTCATCTCTTTTCCCGCCATCGGTACTTCTTCGCCCGCCGTCCCCGTCTTTGATGCTTCCTGCAAAACTTCTGCCCCGGACGCTCCCTCTTCCAAAGTTCCTGCTTTTGAGACTGCTTCCCCCACGGCCTCCACTTTCGATGCTTCTTCCTGCACTTTATCATGAAGCGCGGCGCTGCCGGAGCTCATCTGCTCCTGCATCCTGGTCAATTCCGCTTCCAGCGACGCCACATAGGCCTGCACATCTTCCTTTTTATATCCCCCAAATAGATTGATCCGAAATAGCTTATCGCTCATATCGTTCCCTCGCTTGTCATAAATTTACTATAAACATATCATCCTGACCGGAATCATGTATTTCCTGCTTCCCTCTCAAACAGGCGGCTACTTTCTCTATATGTATTGCTTCATTATATTCCGTTTCGCATTTTTTTCTCGCATTTTTCCCCAATTTTTCACTCAACTTCTCATCTTTTATAAATTTTTCCAACTGTTCCGCCAGATTGCGGGAATCTTTCGGCGGAAATAAAAACCCTGTCACGCCATGCTCCACTAATTCTGTCAGGCTTCCGATACGGGATGCCACCACCGGCTTCCCATAGGCATAAGCTTCCAGCACCGTATTGGGCATATTCTCATACCAGATAGCCGGACACACCACGCAGGTTGCACGGGCGATTATCTCCTCCAGCTCCTTTCCCTTCAAAAAACCGGTAAATAAGACATAATCCTCCAAATGGTACTTCTCTATATAACTCTTTAATTCCTGATCTTCTCCGGAATCCGACAGTGTCCCCGTAATCTTCAGCACATAGCCTTTCTCCTTCAAAGCACGCATTGCCTGAATCGCATATATGGTTCCTTTCTGCTTTGTCATACGGCCTAAAAACAGAAAATACTTTTCATGCGTAAACCTCGGAGTAATGGCCCGGCTGTCAATAAATGTAGGCACATGTACGATCTTTTCCTCCGGAATTCCTCCCTCCACCAGTTTTTTTTTCGTAAAAGCCGATGGAGTGACAAAAAGATCCACATCCTCAAATACCCGGTTCCATTGGTACAGTTTCATTGCAAATACACGAAGACAAGTACCCGTCAGCGATTGCTTTACACAACGTCTGCGAAGTGCATACCGGTAGGTTCCATGGAGGCATGCTTCACAGATCTCTTCTCCACACAAAAAATCATACCTGGCACAAAACAGAAAAAAATCAGAAATCCGGTGTACCACACGGACCCCTTCCTGTTTCGCCGCACGAATAATAGAAGGAGATAAATGGTTGATCTCATGTAGAATATAAACCGCATCCGGTTTTGTATCCCGGATCAGCCTTTTCAACCGGCGCGCCGCATCCAGATTCCATACGGTGGCCCGCACTACTCCATATAAATTCTTCCAGGAAAACCTGGTATCCGCATACAAAAGCGCATCTGCCCGTGGTTTTGCAAAATACCGGGCAAACTCCGTCTTTTCATTCCGGGCATTGCTGACAGAAAAGGGGATCACTTCCATCCCTGCTCTTTCTGCTGCCGTCATAAACCGAAACATATATCGTTCCGGTCCTCCGGCTATAAAAAAACGATAATTTGCAACAATCACTTTCATGTGGTCTCTGCTCCACAATTCAGAAATAAAGCCTCATATTTTTCCACAATATCCTCCCATTGATACGACTCCCGGATCCGTATCTTCGCCTGCTTTCCTATCGCATGAATTTCTTCTTTGCACATAGCCTCTGCGCTCTGAATCAATGCCGCCAGGTTTCCCCTGGTCTTTGTCCAGTAAAGGGCGCCTGTTTGTGCCACCTCCCGATTAAATCCCACATCCAGAAGCAGATTCAACTCCGTAGTTCCAAGTGATTCCAACAGACTGGGATTGGTTCCCCCCACCTCATGTCCATGAAGATATGCATATGCGTTCTTCCGAATCTGCCGTAACAACTCCATATCATAAACGGTTCCTACAAACCGAATTCGTGTATCTTTTGAAAACTGCAGCCGCTTTTCCAACGTATGAAAAAAGCGCTTGTCATGCGTCGTAATAATCACAAAATCCCGTTTGGTGTCAGATACCATGAATTCACGGATCATACATTCAAAATTATTTTCCGGCACAAACCTGCTGACGGAAAGATAATATTCCCCTGCCGTCACCTCTTTTTCACGCAGCCATTGCGCGTATTTTCTCCTGCTTTCTCTCTTCTCCTCCGACTCCGTAAAAGGTATATCAGAACCATAAGAAAGAAATTCTGTGCGCGGATGATATTCCTCATATTGTTTTTGTATGTAACTGCGGATATGCATACTGTCACATATGACAAGATCTGCCTGCTTCACCATCCACTTTTCCGAAATCTTCCAGTATCGCCGCACAAACCAATTCCATTTACTACGTTTCCATTCATGTCCGTCTGGATTCAGATAGAATATTCCGCCAATTTTTTGAATCTCTTTTTTAAAATATCCGATAAACGGACCGATACGGCAGGCTAGAACATAAAAAATGGGATGCTTGATACCGTGATTTCTTCGACACCAGCGGATACTTGCATGCAAAGCCGCCACGTCATACCAGATCGCTCTTGCCGCACCGATCTGCGGAGATTTTACATCGAAACATTCGGCGCCATTATACTCATAATGAAGAGTATCCTCCGCCATTCTCGCCACATGATAATGAATTTCCTCACTTTTCCGGTGTTCCGTCAACTTTTCCGCAAAAGTCTCAAATCCCCCATAAGAAGCCGGAATTCCTTTGCAGCCTATAATAAAAACATGCTGCCCGGTATCCTCTTCCTGCTTCTTTTCAGACCATCGCGGCAGTCTGCGGACCACCTTATGATTCACCTCGATAAATTCCATTCTTCCTTCAACAATCTCCTGCCCATGGACAGCTTACACTGCCAATATATACAAACATGACGCACAACACCGGCTTACAAAAACATACGAAATTAAATAAGACAAGTATTCCATTCCTGCCCTCGCAATACACCATCCCGAAGCACCTGTACATTACCTGTCTGTATATGTAACAACATTGTAATCCGTTACTCTCATATAAAACTAAACGCCGATATTTCCATACTCCTTTGAAGAAACACTCTGTTGCCTTCTGTCCTCAAAAAACAAGCAGTCAGCTTACTCCATGCAATAACATCCAGTCGCCAATCGCCCGTTTGAGCAGTCCGTCGTTTTCCGGCTTCCGACGACGTTCATCAGACGGTTGCAAAATACCATGCCTTATGACAAAATTCTACTCGAAATATCAAATCAATCTTAGTATATTTTCATATATTTGTCAACATCCTAAAAAGTGGCATCTTCGTCAGGTGTAACAGTTCTGTCTTCGGCCTCCCTGTTACACCAATCCGCTTCATTGAAAGTCTGTCTTCCGATAAAAAGCCTCTATTTCACCACTGTAACGAACAACACATAGTAAAAAATGACCTAAAACAGAATCTTTACTAAATTTTAAAAAAAATAGCAAAATTCCATAAAGAGCGCTCAATAAATGAATAAAACGAAAGCCTATGTTCCAGAATACCGAAAAAGAGGCGGGAACCACACAATTGCGCAGTTCCCGCCTCTCTCCTTTAAAAATATTCTTTTTTTAACTTCCCGGTATACACCATATACCACACCAACATAATCAAAAACGCCGCCATCCCAATATAATCCAGAATCGGAATCGGTTTGACAAAATAATGGATGACATCAATGAGTCCATACGCGATTGCAGTCACTCCAAAAACCAGTACGGCAGGCATGGCTTTTTTCAGAAATGCCTCTTTATCTTTACACATACTTTCCATGTAACTTTTTCCAAGAAGCAGGGTCTCATTAATATGGCCGTCTTTTCTCATTTTTATATAGGCGTAGATCCCATAAATCCCACACCCCAGCACAATCCAGCTTACAAACCCAAACATACTGTCCATTCTTTTTCCCTTTCTTTCCAATCCCACTTTTGTTCCTGTGCTAATACCGGCAGTACTCCTGTCGCAGGAACGATAAACACGGTCGCCAACAACTAATTTTTCCCCAGTGGATTCTATACCGCCATATGCAGGATTTCCTTTACCATATCCTTCATCTTCTCTGCATCGCACTCCCGTGTATGCACAATCTGTGCATTCCGGATCTCCTCAATCGCCTGTGGCACCGCTGTCTGTGATACCTTTTCCAATTCGTCAATCAATGCCATCTCTCCCAGTGCGTCATATTTTGCATCAATCGCCGTCAACACACTCCTTGCAAATTTATATGGGCTGGCCGTGGATGCAATCAATGCTTTTTTTGTATCTTTGATCCGCTCCTGATATGCACTGCACACGTGCGCGGCAACCGCCGTATGTGTATCCATCACGTAGCCTGTCTTATGATATACATCCCGAATTGCCGCCCTTGTCTCTTCCTCCGTCGCATAGCCGCCTACAAAATCAGACAGCTTTGTTTTCATTTCCTGCGTGATCTCATAAGTTCCTTTCGTCCGCAATGCTTCCATTAATTCTCGGTTCTTTTCTGCATTCTGATCTGCAATCGCATAGATCAGACGCTCCAGATTACTAGAAATCAGAATATCCATCGACGGGGAAGAGGTCAGTACAAACTCCCGGTTCTTATCATAACATCCTGTCCGGAAGAAATCAAACAACACTTTATTCTCGTTGGATGCACAAAGCAGCTTCGCAATGGGCACTCCCATCTGTTTTGCGTAATATGCAGCCAGAATATTTCCAAAGTTCCCGGTAGGTACCGTCACATTGATTTCCTCTCCCGCTTCCAGCTCACCATGCTCCAGCAGCTTTGCATACGCATATACATAATAAACCACCTGTGGAACAAGCCGGCCGATATTGATGGAATTTGCAGAAGAAAATTGATATCCCTCTTTTGAAAGTTCCCCGGCCAGTTCCTGATCCTCAAATAACGCCTTCACACCACTCTGTGCCTGGTCAAAATTCCCGTGGATTGCAACCACCGCCGTATTCTCTCCTTTCTGTGTCACCATCTGCAGCCTTTGCACCTGACTGACACCATCTTTTGGATAAAATACGATAATCCGGGTTCCCGGTACACCCGCAAACCCTGCAAGCGCTGCTTTTCCCGTATCACCGGAGGTCGCCGTCAAAATCACAATCTCATTCGTCACCTGATTTTTCCGTGCTGCGGTCGTCAAAAGATGAGGTAAAATAGAAAGAGCCATGTCCTTGAACGCGATCGTCGCACCATGGAACAACTCCAGGTGATATTTGTCTCCCACCTTCACCAGGGGCGCGATCACTTCTGTATCAAACTTGGAATCATACGCGCACCGGATGCAATGTTTTAATTCCTCTTCCGTAAAATCTGTCAAGAACTGCTTCATAACCACATATGCGGTCTCCTGATAAGACATTCCCTTTAACGCTTCCATGGAAACATCCAGTTTCGGAATCTGTACAGGCACAAACAACCCGCCATCATCGGCCAGCCCTTTGAGAATTGCTTCCGATGCTGTCACTGTATGTTCCTTATTCCTGGTGCTTTTATATAATAGATTCATTTTTCCACTCTCCTGATTTTCCCTTATCGTGTATGCAGCTTTCTTACCGGGTGGGCGAACAGCTTCCGCTGTTCGACAATGTATACCCACCGGGCATACCGTAATTTATACCCCTACGGGGTGGGCGAACAGCTTCCGCTGTTCGACAATGTATATTTTACCAGTCCTCCGGCTGAAATCAGCTTTTGCATGAATTCTGGAAATGCCTGTCCCTGGAACTCGGTTCCCTTTGTCCGGTTATAGATCTTTCCGCTGTCAAAATCCACTTCCACTTCATCTCCGCTTTCAATTCCTCTCGCTGCTTCCGGGCATTCGATAATCGGCAGGCCGATGTTGATTGCATTTCTATAGAAGATTCTGGCAAATGTTTCCGCAATAACGCAGCTTACACCGGCTGTTTTTAAGCAAAGCGGTGCGTGTTCCCTGGAAGAACCACAGCCAAAATTTTTATTTGCAACAATCAAATCCCCCGGCTGTACTTTTTTCACAAATTCCGGATCAATGTCCACCATCGCATGACTTGCCAGTTCTTTTGCATCAAAAGAATTGAGGTACCTTGCAGGAATAATCACATCTGTATCTACATTATCCCCATATTTGAATACATGTCCCTTTGCTCTCATTTCTTTTCACCCACTTTCTCCGGATTTGCAATGCACCCTGCAATTGCACTGGCCGCCGCCACTTCCGGGGAAGCCAGATAAATCAAGGAATCCACATGCCCCATTCTTCCGACAAAATTCCGATTCGTTGTTGACACACACTTTTCCCCGGCTGCCATAACGCCCATATGTCCGCCCATACACGGGCCGCAGCTTGGCGTATTGACCGCACAGCCCGCATCAATAAAAATATCCACCAGGCCTTCTGCAATACACTGCTTGTATATCTTCTGTGTAGCCGGAACGACCATCACACGAACATCCTCATGCACGGTATGGCCTTTGAGAATCGCCGCTGCTTTTCTCATATCTTCCATTCTGCCATTGGTGCAGGAACCAATCACAACCTGATCAATCCGAATCGGTTCCATCGCTTCAATCTCATCTATGGTCTTTGCATTCCCCGGAAGATGCGGAAAAGCGACCGTCGGGCGTACCTCTGTCAGATCAATCTCGATCACTTTCTCGTACACCGCATCCGCATCCGCCGTATAAATCTGATATTCCTTCCTGGTATGTTCTTTCAGATATTGCTCCGCTTTCTCATCCACCGGGAAGATCCCGTTCTTCGCACCGGCTTCAATTGCCATATTCGCCATAGTAAAACGGTCGTCCATCGACAGATTCCCGATCCCGTCACCCGTAAATTCCATGGACTTATATAACGCTCCGTCCACGCCAATCTTTCCGATAATGTGAATGATGATATCTTTCCCACTTACATAAGGCCCCGGCTTCCCTGTCAGTACGAACCGGATCGCGCCCGGCACCTTGAACCATAACCGGCCCGTCGCCATCCCGGTTGCGATATCTGTCGTTCCCACACCGGTAGAAAACGCTCCCAGCGCTCCATATGTACAGGTATGAGAATCCGCACCAATGATGCATTCTCCGGCCGCCACAACTCCGGCCTCCGGCAAAATGGCATGCTCCACACCGGATTTTCCCTGTTCAAAATACCAATGCAGTCCCTGCGCCTTTGCAAATTCCCGTATCGCTTTGGAATTCTCTGCGGATTTGATATCTTTATTCGGCGTAAAATGATCCGGCACCAGAACTACTTTTTCTTTATCGTATACTTTCTCTGCCATCTCCCGGAAAATAGGCAGCGCCATCGGCCCGGTAATATCATTGGCCATAACCACATCTAATTTCGCTTCGATCAACTGACCTGCTTCCACAGAATCGAGCCCCGCATGTGCCGCCAGAATCTTCTGCGTCATTGTCATTCCCATTGTGACAACCTCCTCTTTTATTGGATGGTTCCCTTCATCCCCCGGCCTGTCAGCAAAGCCATCGGCCGGGGGATAAAAGTAACTTTTACTTTCTGAGTGACATTTTATCACACAACTGCCGGAAAGAAAAGAACAAATTAAATTGAGAGTTATCTTCCTTTTCTTTTTCCGCCTCTCTGTCCGTGCCTTCCTGCGGCCGCCAGCATAACCAGTGCCGACCCCACTGCTGCAATGACAAACACCGGAGAAAACGCATCCCCTGTCTGGATTGTTTTCTGTGGTTTCTGTAAAGTTTCCGGCGTGACCGGTGTCTGCGGTTCCTGTGGTTTTTCCGGTGTCTCCGGGTTTTCCGGTGTCTCCGGCTCTTCCGGCTCTTTTATAAACCGGACCGTCTGGTTTTGTTCCTCCAGATCTTCATCTGACGCGATCTTTCTCCCGTCCGCAAATACGGTCTCAAAGACCACAACTGTCTTCCCATCCAGACCGGCGGAAGAAAACGTAAACGGCATCTCCACAATCCCGGTGGAAACCGGCGCATAGAATCGTTTTTCTACCGTCACCATTTCCCGTCCCGGATGATCTTCGTCATCGCCCGGTTCTGTTGTCTCTCCTGGTTTTAGATTTTCTGTTCCTTCCGTCCCCGGATTTTCTGTCCCTTCCACCGTTTCTTCTGTTTCCTCCTCTTTGTCTCTTTTTTCCACCAACAGTGGTTTCCCGGTCTCTTTATCCATTAAAACTCCACGGATCGTATATTCCTTCCCGACTTCCAAATGCTCAAACATGACCGTATCAACAATCGTCACATCCTCACCTGCCGAAAGAGTCTGTGTTCTGCTGTCCGCATCCAACGCGGTTGTTCCAATCCGTACCGGCACATCCGGTACATCCGTCAGCGTATCCAGATCCACGGTCTTTTTATTTCGCTCAATCACCATATCAAAGGGTTCAATCAGTCGATATCCCTGATTTCCTTCACATTCTATTTCCCGGATCTCATATGTATCATAGGGAAGAGCGCCCTGCTTTTCCACCACAGGTTCCGCCCCAAACCAAACGCCGTCTTTCTCTGTCTTTCCCCGGTTCACGTACTGCCCGTGAGGATTCCATGCACTCTCTGTGGAAGCATACCCGTTTCGATCTGTCACAATCACATGACTTTCGCCCGTTGTCCTGGAGGTGATTCGGAAAGGTACACCGGCCAACCGTTTGTGCTGTGTATCCCCTCCGCCGATCTTTGTCAGTTCCAGATCCCCGCGAATAATCTGCTCCATACTCTCTACGGAAGTGTAAAACACTCTCTCTTCTGTATTCTGCGGCTTCAACTCTACCTGTATCGTTTCTTCATTCAGAAGATATCCTGCGGATGGAAGCTGCTCTTTCACAGTATATACTCCAAACTGCAATTCCCTGCTCTGTGCTTTTCCCTGATCGTCTGTTACCAGTTTCTCCACAAGATTCCCTCCTACATCCCGCACCTCGTACACTGCGCCGGCCAGGGTGGCTCCTCCCTGCGGTTTCTCCGTTTTTGTCTCTGCATCCAGTTTCTGAATCTGCAGGACCCCCTTTTGTGGTATCTCCGGTATAACCGGAGGTGTATAGACCGGTCCCGGATCCTCTGAGCCGCATCCGGTAATCTTCACCACAAATACATCCGTATTTTTCAGATAACCGATCGGCGCCCTGGTCTCCCGGATCACCACGGTTCCCAAGGGAAGGACCGGAATCTCTTCCTCCTCTGTTTCCCCCCGGACGGTATAGAACGAATCTCCGGATACCCGGGCCGACGTGTCTAAGAGTAATTCGCCTTTCCCATTGGTTTTACATATCCAGGATTTCAATGGAACCACTCCGTTTGTTTCCTCCGCCGAATCATAGAAACCGCCATAAAATTCAACAGAAAATTCCGCGTCCTTTAAAAAATTTCCGCTTTTCCCGGTTTCCGCATCTGTTTTCGATAGTACCAGAGACACCTCCGCATACTGCGGCAGATCTGCTGATTGATATACCGTCGTTTCCCCCGCCGTTACCGTTACTTTCTCCGGTTCCTGCGCGGTTTGATTCAGCCAGAATCCCTCGGGCGCCTTGGTCTCCTGAATCCAGTATTCTCCTGCCGTCAGCTCCAGACTGCCGGAGTTTCCTTCTTCGTCTGTTGTAAAGCTTCCCACCGGAACCAGGCAGGTCGGATCCGCATATACGGTATACTCTGCCCCGCCCAAAGAATAACTGGCATTTCCTTCCGTAATCCCCGGATTCTGTGCCACCTTCTTTAACTGCAAATTTCCCGTTTTCGGCCGCTCAATTCCTCCCACTTTCAGTACCACGTAGATAGGATTTTTTCTTTTTCCTACAATTTGAGATAGAATATTTCCGTCATAAGCCAATCCATTTCCATCCGAAGCCCCATCAATGGAATGCCAGACCAGGTCGCTTCGTCCGTCTCCCCAGTAGATCGCAATATGATGAAAATCGCTTACTGTGGCTTCCGAACCGTCAAACATCCAGATAATATCACCTTTCTCCAAATACCCGGAAGCAAGCATTTCCTCTTTTGTCTGAAAATACTGCCGCTGAATATTGTATGTTTTGTAAAAAGTGACCCATCCGCTCAAACCGGGGATAAGCGTCGTGTTTCCTCCACTCTGCATCGTCGGCAGCGTCAGTGCATGCCAGACAAATCCCGTACAGTTCATCCCTGCTTCCCCGCCGTTAAATACCGGATCTCCGTTCGGCGACCTCCAGTCAAAAGGCTTATAAGGCGTTCCCAAATAATAAGAATCTTCCTCATGGCTTTGCAGCCAGTCTATATAGACCGCACCGTCCATTCCCAACACCTGGGCCACCGTGGCCTGCTGTGCGCTGCGCCGCCCGATTCGAACTCCTTCGCCGGATTCCTGTTCCATGATCTGATTTTCCAGTTCCAGAATCTGCTCCATAGACAGCACATTTTCTGTCAAAACAGGAGTTTTCTCCGGATTCAGCCCGCTTCCTGCGTCTTCTCCCTCCTTTTCTTCCTGCACTTCCGCCTGCACGGAAAGTACGCATGCCGCTGTCATAACTCCCAGAAGTGACAGGAACACAAATGCCGTCCAAAACATCCTTCGGACATCCCATACATACTTTTTCATATTTTCTCCTTTATACAAATACAAATTGCTCCGGTATCCGTACCAGGAATAAGCGCCACTAACTATGGTTACTGCGCCTTTTCTGACCTGTCACGCCCCAGTCATAACGCTTCACATCCAAAAGACAGTTCGCAATGACCGGCATGCGCACAGCACATAAGGAGTAATAACCGCTTCTTTTTCACCGTCCTCCTCTCTACACTATGTTTCTTTTGTTTTCATGTCCTCGTTCTTGGATAATGGGATGAACTTCCCAATGAATAAAAGATATGTCCTTAGACGAGTATCCTGATCATACTCTAAAAATCGGAATTTGTCAATCATTTTTTTGTTTCCTGCCATAACCTCCAAACGCCACAGAACCCCACAAAAACCCGAAAATTCCATTGACTTCCCCCATGGGATATGCTACACTAGAATTACGCTATTACTGATATTGTCAGTGATGCGGACACATATTATTTTTTTATTTTTTATGGAGGGCAACACAATGACAGGTACAGTAAAATGGTTTAACAACCAAAAAGGATACGGATTTATTTCCGATGCAGAGGGAAATGACGTATTCGTGCATTATTCAGGGATCGTAACAGATGGATTTAAGTCTCTGGAAGAAGGACAGTCCGTTGAATTCGAAGTAGCGGAAGGTGCAAAGGGACCACAGGCAACTAATGTAGTAAAACTTTAATCAGAATTTTGAATGTACCTTTTAATATATAAATTACGATTTGGATTTAATATTGAAAAGTAATACAGAAAATGAGATTAAGGCAATTTTAAAAAGGACCGGATTTACCCCGGTCCTTTTTTCATAATAACAGCGCGGGCAATCCTGTCGTTGACAGGCTGCCCGCTGCTGCTTTCTTCTATTTTATATTGGACACATACGCCTCAGAGGCATCCCATACATCAAATCCACTGCCCTTTAGAATATCCGCAACTCTGGTCGGATCGTCACATTTTAAAACGGCAGAGGCATCCGCACCATTCGCAAAGGCATACATATATTCAATATTGATCTCCCCCTCCACAATCTGGTGCATCGCCTTACTCAAAGATCCCGTCGCATGGGGTACACGCAGTGCCACCACATCCGTCAACATAGCGGTAATACCGTTCTCTTTCAGCACCGCCCTGCCCTTGTGCGGATCGGATACGATCATACGAAGCATTCCGTAATCCGAAGTATCCGCCAGACTGAGTGCCACGATATTCACATCATTGTTGCCAAGTACCGCCAACACCTCATCCATACGCCCTTCCCGGTTTTCCAAAAATACAGACAATTGTTGTATTGTAATTCCCATTCTTCTTTCCTCCTTTTACAGATTCCGGTTATCAATCACGCGAACTGCTTTTCCCTCACTTCTTTGAATGGTCTTCGGTTCTACCAGTTTTACCCGTACAGATACGCCCAATGCCTGTTTTAGAACCGCACCAATCTTATTGCGCAGCGCATCCAGCTTCCGAATCTCATCCGAGAACATACTCTCATCTACTTCCACCATAACCGTCAGCACATCCAGATTATCCTCCCTGTCAACAATCATCAGATAATGTGGTTCTACTGCTCCGCCCAGACTTAACAGTGCGGTTTCTACCTGTGTCGGGAATACATTCACCCCACGGATTACCTTCATGTCGTCGGTACGTCCGGTAAACTTGGAAATTCTCGGAGAAGTTCTTCCACATGCACAGGTCTCGTAAGTGATACTTGTCAGATCTTTTGTCCGATAACGGATCAAAGGCATCGCCTCTTTTGTCAATGTGGTAAATACCAATTCTCCTGTCTCACCCTGCGCGCAGGCCGCATGCGTCGCCGGATTCAGTACTTCCGGGTAGAAGAAATCATGATGGATATGAAGGCCGGTATGATGGATACAATCCTGGGCCACACCTGGGCCTAAAATCTCGCACAAACCATAAATATCAAAACAATTGATATGTAAAATACTTTCGATCTTTTTCCGCATTTCCACCGTCCATGGCTCCGCACCATGAATACCGGCTTTCAATTGCAAACGGTCCACTACGCCTGCCTCCTGCAAAGACTCTGCCAGATACAATGCATAAGACGGGGTACATGCAAACGCCGTCGCCCCAAAATCTTCCATGCACATCATCTGCCGTTTTGTATTACCGGCAGACATGGGAATTGCCATTGCACCAAGCGCCTTCGCACCATAATCCAGGCCAAGGCCGCCTGTAAACAAACCATATCCATAACATACATGAATAATATCTTCTTCCGTCAATCCCGCCATTGTCAGACATCTTGCCACACATTCTCCCCACAGGTCCACATCATTCTGTGTATACGACGCCAGCGTCAGTTTCCCTGTCGTACCGGAAGTTCCCTGCACACGGGCCACTTCACTTTTGGGCACCGCAAGCAGTCCAAACGGATAATTTTCCCGCAGATCCTCCTTTGTCGTAAAAGGCAGCTTGTCAATATCTTCTATTCCTCTGATGTCTCCTGGCTCTACTCCAAGCTCCTTCATTTTTTTCCGGTAAAAATCCACATTTTCATATACTCTTTTTACCACTTTTGTCAAACGTTCGCTCTGCAGAGATGCCATCTCATCTCTGCTCATACATTCCATTTTCGGATCCCTGATCCTCTCCACCCAATGTTCCAACGTTACTGCTGCCATTTCACTTCTGCTCCTTACTCTGATTTATTTTTTATAATTCATCATCCTTTATCAACAAAATTCCGGCCTCTTTCAATGCTGCTTCCGCCTTTACATTGTCATCCGAATGAAAAACCATAACAGGCGCTTTGTTTTCCCGGATCACAAAAGAGTAAATATAACCGACGCTGATCCCTTGGTCTGCAAGCACTTTTAACATCTCGTTCAGATTTCCTTTTTCGTCCTTTAACTCCGCGCCGACCACTTCCTGTACCCGGACAACAAATCCTTTTTCCGTCAGAAATTCCTTTGCCTTTTCCGGCTGTTCCACCACCAGACGCAGAATTCCAAATTCCGGCGTATCAAAAGAAGCAATGGCCCTGATATTGATTCTTGCCTCATTCAATGCGGAAGTCACCCGCATCAAACTTCCCGGCTGATTTTCCACAAATACAGATATCTGTTTCATTTTCCTCTCACCTGCCTTTTACGATAAAAGTGTATATCCTACATCAAACGCTTTTTTATTGATCTCTATGGTCCTAGGCGGAACCGTCTTTTCAATCACCTCATACCACTGCTCTTTTGTGAAATCCATATGCTGCGCCGCAACTCCAAGCACAATCAGATTGAATACTCTTGGATTTCCCAGTTTTCTGGATTCTTCCGTTGCATTCACCCGATATACTCTGTGTCCCTGTTCCAATGTCTCCAGAATATGTTCCGGATACTGTGCCGTCCCAATCACCACCGGCATGGGGTCAATCCGCCAGTCATTGACAATCAATACCCCGTCTTTTTTCAGGAAATGCGCATACCGCAGCGCCTCCAGACGTTCGAATGCAATGATCACATCCGCCTGCCCTTCTTCCACAATCGGCTCCGCAACTTTTTCTCCATACCGGACAAATGTAACCACGCTTCCGCCTCGCTGAGCCATTCCGTGTACTTCTGAAAGTTTCACGTCATAACCGCCCGCGATCGTCAGTCCGCCCAGAATCCGGCTGGTAAGCAGCGTTCCCTGTCCTCCGACACCCACAATCATGATATTCTTCACTGCCATAACTTTACTCACCCGCCTTTGCCAATTCTATCGCGCCAAATTTACACAAATCCGCACACAATCCACATCCCGTACACATGGTATCATCAATCCGGATCGTCCCGTCCTCCAGCTTTGTCATAGCCGGACATCCGGGCTTCATACACATGCCGCACTTTTTACACTGATCCGGAAGCGCCTTGTAGAGCGGCTTTTTGGATTTATCCAGAAGAACACAGGGGGATTTTGTGATAATGACAGATACTTCCTCTTTTGCCGTCTCTTCTTTGATGGTCTTTTCCAGAAGTGCCGTATCAAACGCATTCACTGTCACCACATTTTTTACACCCATGGCACGGCAAAGCGCCGGAATATCTATGGCATAGGCCGGATCCCCCTGCAGCGTCTTCCCGGTCGCCGCATGATCCTGATGCCCTGTCATACCCGTCGTGGAATTATCCAGAATCATCACGGTTCCGGTCGCCTGGTTGTATACCATATTCATAAGAGAATTTACACCGGTATGTAAAAATGTGGAATCTCCAATCACAGCCACCCAGTTTTTCACATACGCCTTCCCTTTTGCTTTTTCCATCCCATGCAGTGTGGAAATACTGGAACCCATACACATGGTGGTATCCACCACACTCAACGGTGGAACCGCACCCAAAGTATAACACCCGATGTCGCCGGCCGCATGCATCTTCAGCTTATTCAATACATAATAGACGCTGCGGTGCGGGCAGCCCGGGCAAAGGATCGGCGGACGCTGAGGAGCTTCTGCGGGCGCCTTTAATTCCAATGTTTCTCCCAGAATCGCCCGGCGCAGCATATTGGCGCTGTATTCTCCCTGTATCGTCAGAATTTCTTTTCCGATTGCCGGAATTCCCCAGGACTTCACCTGTTCTTCAATCACCGGATCCAGCTCTTCCACAATATACAGCGTTTCCACTTTTGAGGCAAACGCTTCAATCATCTTCCGGGGCAGTGGATTCACCATCCCCAGTTTCAGAACGGATGCATCCGGCAGAGCCTCCCTTACATACTGATAAGGAATCCCGCTGGTGATTACCCCGATTTTACTGTCACGCATCTCCACCGTATTGATAGGCAAAGTATTAGCCGCTTCTGCAAGCTCCAGCCCGCGCTGTTCAATCTCGATATGCCGCTGCTTTGCATTCACCGGCATCATCACCGTTCTGCGAATATCTTTCACATAAGGTTTATCTTCCGGTTCCACCCGCTCACACAATTCCACCAATCCCTGAGAGTGGGCCAGTCTGGTTGTCGTTCGAAAGATGAAAGGCCGGTCAAATTCTTCACTCAGCGCAAACGCCGTTTTAAAGAATTCTTTTGCCTCTGCACTGTCCGACGGCTCAATAACCGGAATCTGCGCCGCTCTTGCCACCATCCGGGTATCCTGCTCATTCTGGGAACTGTAAAGTCCCGGATCGTCAGCCACCACAAAAACCAGGCCGCCGTTTACACCCATATAGGACACCGAATACAGCGGATCCGCCGCCACGTTCAATCCCACATGTTTCATACATGCCATCGCACGCACTCCCGCCAGACTTGCTCCAACCGCAACCTCCGCCGCCACTTTTTCATTGGGCGCCCATTCTTCATATACTTCTTCTTTATATTGCACCAGGTATTCGCTGATCTCCGTACTTGGAGTTCCCGGATATGCGGAAGATACCTTGACTCCCGCCTCATAAGCCCCCCGGGCAATCGCTTCATTTCCCAGCATAATTACCTTTTCTGCCATACGTTTGTTCTCCATCCTTTCCTGGGTTCCTTTTGTATCCTAAAAGACGTTTTACAGTCCGTCCTTTCTCAAATCCGTTACGCGCTTTGCCTTGCCCTCAAATCTCTGCAGAGAATTGGGCGCAACTAGTTTAATCTGTGTGGCAAGCCCGAGCTGCGCTTTCAGCGCCGCCTTAATCCGCTGCTCCAATTCACTGAGCTGGCCATAGCTGTCAAGCAGACGATCGTCAATCAGCTCTACCGTAATTGTCATCACATCCAGCCGGTTCTTTCTCTCCACCAGAATTTCGTAATGGGGCCCGATTTCCGCAATCTTCAACAGCACCTCTTCGATCTGCGTCGGGAATACGTTCACCCCACGGATCACCAGCATGTCGTCCGCCCGTCCGGAAATATTCTCCATACGGCAGGTCGTCCTTCCACATTTACAGGGCTCATACATCAGTTTTGTCAAATCCCCGGTACGGTACCGTACCAGCGGCAGGGCTTCTTTTCCAAGACACGTAACAACCAGTTCTCCATGTGCCCCTGGCGGAAGTACCTCTTCCGTTTTCGGATCAATAATTTCCGGAATAAACCAGTCCTCGTTCACATGCATTCCACATAATTCTGTACATTCTCCTGACACGCCCGGCCCGCACAATTCACTCATTCCATAATTCTGTGTACAGACAAACTGCTCTCCCCACACCTTATGCATCTCATCCCGCATGGGCTCCGTCATACCTTCCCCGCCGAACAATCCAATGTGCAGCTTCAAATCCTTCTTCGGATCAATGCCCCTCTCCCGGAGCTGTTCTCCCAAATGCAGCGCATAGGACGGAGTTGCAACCAGAAGTGTCACTCCCATATCCTGTAAAAACATAATCTGTTTATTGGTGTTGCCTGAAGACATGGGAATCACGGACGCCCCCAGCTTTTCCAGTCCGCCGTGCAGTCCCAGCGCCCCGGTAAACGTTCCGTATCCGAAAGAAATCTGTGCCACATCTTCCGAAGTTGCACCGCCCATGCAGGCAATTCTGGCCACATTATTCAGCCACATATCCAGATCATTCCTCGTATAGCCAACCACCGTAGGCTTCCCGGTCGTACCGGAACTGGCATGATACCGCACCAGTTCTTTTTTCTCCACCGCAAACAATCCGTCCGGATAATTGTCCCTGAAATCCGACTTATATGTAAACGGCAGACGTTTTAAATCTTCCAGCGTCCGGATCTCTTCCGGCTTTACTCCCGCCGCATCCATTTTCTTCCGATAAGGGAGCACCTTTTCATATATATATGCCACCGTCTTTTTCAGCTTTTCAAGCTGAATTTTTTCAATTTCCGCTCTTGGCAGCGTCTCCTCCTTTGCCCATATCATCGTCCTGCATCCTCCTTTGACATCCAAATATCCGTTCTGTTATTGTGGGATATTTACAATTTTGCATAACTGTTTTTTATTATAGCATAAAACTTTTCCAATTTAAAGCATGAAATTTCTGCGTTTTCCGCTCTTAACATAAAATATACACAAAAAAGTGTGAAGCTTTCCCTGATTCGAAAACAGCTTCACACCTGCCAAATCTAAAATTGCTTTTTCTTCATAATCTGAAGTGATGCCGCATAGGAAACTCCCATCAGCAATGCCGCCACAATCAGTCCGCATCCCACAAACAAGATCCTATCGTTTTGTACCAGTTGCACAATCCCCATCCCCACATCCATATGCCGGGAATCCGCAATCTTTACTACAAAATATGCTGCCAAAGCCACACATCCGATTGCCACCAACATGGCAATTCTGCTCTTCTCTGCTCCGAATTTCAACTGAATCGGTATGGTAACAGACTGAATCAGTACCGCCATCAGAACGCTTGCCAGCAGAACCACAATCCACCCCTCCTTCTCATATACGGATGGTTTTATCAAAGAAACCAGTACCGAAAGAATCTCCCCGGCAACAATTGCCGCCAACATCAGTCCGATTCCCAGCGCATATTTTTCTCGCACATACTGCTTGCGGCTAACCGGAAGAACCAACAAAAATGCCAGCCCATTATTCTGTTCATCATAGGCGATCGTGGAAATCACAAGAATGGAACACATCACCATCATATAACTGACTACGGAAGACGGATTCTGTCCCGACAGCAGAAATCCTATGCTAATTGCAGCGATCACTGCCAAAAAAGACTTTTGATTTTTCAATAATTTCATATCTTTGAGCCATAATCCTTTCATTTTTCCTCTCCTTTTATCATCATTAAAATCACTTCATCAATACTACCCTTTTCCAGCGCAATCTGCGGAGCATTCTCTTGATAAAACTGCTTCTGATTTGTCAGACAACTATAACCAAATGCTTCTTTTTTCCGTCGCAGGATATAAGTTTTATCTAACTTCTGATACTGTTCCTCCGTCACTTTTAAGAGTGCATAATTGTCAAGCAGTATGTCGGTATCCTCATGCAGAATGATCTTTCCCTTATCAATCATATAGATATCATCGCAGAAATTCTCCAGATCTCCGGAAATATGAGAACTGATCAATATCGACCGCTCCCCGGACTCCACATATTCCCGAAGCAAATCTAAAATCTCTTCCCTTGCAATCACATCCATCCCTGCGGTTGGCTCATCCAGTATCAACAGTTCCGCTTCATGAGAGATCGCAGTAAGCACCTGCAATTTCTGTTTCATCCCTGTGGAAAATTCTTTCAATTTTTTATGGATTGGCAAATCAAAATCCCGGCATTTCTGCAAAAATGCTTCCTCTTTGAACCTGGGATACAAATTTTTCAATACCGGCACCAAATCCTGGATTGTGAAAACTCCGTTAAATCCGGAATCGGACAAAACTACGCCAAGTCTTTCCTTCTCTTTTGGCCCCATTTGTTCCACCGGTTTTTGAAATATTTCCACATGGCCGCCTTCTCTGCCAACCAACCCCAGAATCAACTTAAATGTGGTACTTTTTCCCGCTCCGTTCTTTCCGATCAGACCTGTCACAAATCCCCGTTTTACTTCCATGGAACAGTCCAGATCAAATCCGTCATAATGTTTTTTTACATTTTCTAATCGCAGCATCCCGTTAATCCTCCAACACAATCTGAAATAATTCCGTAATCTCCTGATCGCTCATCCCACAGCTTCTGCCCTTCCGGATTGCCAGTTCCAGATCTGCCTCTACTTCTTTCTTTTTTTCTTCCAGCAGCAACCCCTGGCCGGCAAGCATCACAAAGCTGCCTTTTCCATGAACGGTTACAATAAATCCCTCTTCCTCCAGTGCATCATATGCTTTCTTCACTGTCAGGGCACTGACCTTCAACTCCTTCGCCAAAGTGCGGACCGAGGGAAGCATCTCTTCCTCTTTCAATTCTCCATGCATAATATGCGCCTTTATCTGGGAAACAATCTGTTCATAGATGGGCTGCATGGAAGAATTTTGAATAATCAATTTCACATTCCTTCCTCCCTCCTCTTTGTATAAACAGTATATAACAGCATTCAACTGTTGTCAACTGTTTTATACTGTTTATTTATTTTTTTTAATATGACATTTCCTAAAACCCGGCGTGAAGTGGGACGGTGGATTGTGGGAATGCATTTTCAGACACGCTCCGAGGCATAAAAACAGGTTACTTTTCTGTGATTCTTTTTTCGAATCTTCCAAGTCCGAAAAAATGAATCTCTGAAAAGCAACCTGCTTTTTCGATCTTTACCAGTATAACAAATATTAATGAACTAACACCAACGCAGCAATGGTGTTAACAGCGGGTAATATTTACTCGATTATTCATGCAATGATGTACTAGAATCCAATCACCACTGCAATTACCATCACTATAGATGCCACCACAAACAAAACTCCCTGCATTTTAATCTGGAATTTTGCCCATTTTCCCCACTCCAGCTTTGCAACGCCCAGTGTTCCCAAAAGGCAGCCGGAAGTCGGAACAATCAGATTCGAAAATGCATCCCCAAGCTGGAATGCCAGAACCGAAGTCTGTCTGGACACACCTACCAGATCAGACAAAGGCGCCATAATCGGCATCGTCAGCGCCGCCTGACCGGAACCGGATACAACAAAGAAATTAAATACGGTCTGGAACACATACATCAACCATGCAGAAATCACTGCCGGAAAATTCTGCATTCCACTGCTGATTCCATGCAAAATGGTATTCAATACCGTAGGAGACGCCGCGTCCGTTCCTCCCAGAATAATGATGATCCCCTGTGCCATACCGACAACCAATGCCGCTCCTACCAGATCTGCCGCACCACTTTGGAAGGAGGATGCAATGTCGTTGACACGCATATCATTTAACTTGAAAATTACCGCAATAATACCGGATACCAGCCCCATCACAAAAAATTGAGACGCAATCTCCGGAATATAAAATCCTTTTGCAACAACTCCCCATACAACCCAGATCATCGTTACAAGAATCACAAGTAAAATCAACTTATGACCCAAACGAAAATCTGCCTTCTTTGTATCCTGCTCCTGGAATTCCTCCCGATACTGTGTATCCGAATCATAGGCAACCGACAGTTTCGGATCTTTTTTAATCTTCGATGCATAGAACATCGTGAATCCCGCGCCAATCGCAGTAAACAACACCCAAAGCACAATACGGAAACCGGCCCCGGAAAGTACCGGAACTTCCGCGATTCCCTGTGCAATAGCCAGACTGAACGGATTCATCCAGGAAGCACCGAAACCAATCTGCGTTGCACAATAGGTCACACAAACACCCACAACCGCATCATACCCCATGGCAATGAACATCGGCGTCAGGATCATGGCAAAAGGAATGGCTTCTTCTCCCATCCCAAACACTGCACCGCCCAGAGAGAACAACACAAACAGCACCGGAATTAAAAACTTCTCTGTCCCTTTTGTTTTTTCGATCATTGCCAGAATTCCCTGATCTACCGCTCCTGTCCGCAAGACAATTCCAAAAGCACCGCCGATCACAAGAATAAACGCAATGATTCCTACTGCCGAACCCCATTTATCCCCGACCGTAAGTCCCTCAAACACATAATTCAAAATTCCCTGGCCGCCAAAATCTTCGGTTCCAAACAAAGGCGCCGTCTTTGTCATCTTATTGCCGTTCTCGTCCGTTACATATTGAAAACTGTCCGGATCCAAAACCGTTCTGGATTTTTCTTCCCCGTTTACCATATAGGTAATCTCTTTTGTCTCGTACTGTCCCAATGGTACAAATAACGTCAAAACTGCCGCAAACAAAATCACAAAGAAAATGATGACGTATGTATGAGGCATCTGTATCGTTCTCTTTTTTCCCATTTTTTTCTCCAATTCCTTTTCCTTACTCTCTAAAGTTTCTTTCCTGCTTTTTCCTGTCTGTCTTCCTGAAGCTTCCTTCCCCTCTGTTTTGAATTCTGAAACATCTGAAACAAACGTAAAAACTCATCTCCCGCATTTTCAGGCACTTTTTACTGAAATGTCCCTTTTCGGATTGCTTTTCCATCCTGTACCATAATCTCTCCTCTGGCAATCACCGTATCGATCTCCATTGTATTTTCCTCCACAAGTACAAGGTCCGCATCCATCCCTGCCGCAATTCTCCCTTTCCTCTCCAGCTTTAACAATGCAGCCGGATTCGACGTGATTGTCCGCAATGCCTGTGTAAGATTCACCCCTTCTGTTCGAACCGCATCCCGAACTTCCCGGTACAGAGAAGTTACTTTTCCTACGCCAAGTCCCTGAAATTCCCCTTCTTTATCAAACAGAGGCATACTCCCCTGTCCATCCGATGAAAAGGTAATCTGATTCTCCGGCACGCCCTGTTCCAGCATCATCCGCAGTCCGGTACTTGCTTTTACTTCATCTTCCTCCAGAAAATCCGGATCGGAACTGGTGGTCAGATCAACATAACCGCCCAGTGTCTTTGCATAATCCACGGCGTCTTCCAAAAGCACCACACTTCGATTGATATGCGTCGGCAGCATATTGGACGACGGAATCTCTGTCTCCTCCACCACATAACGCAGATAGGACAGTCTCCGCTTCCCGTCTCCCATATGAACATTCACCAGACCGGCTTTCCCGGAAAGAATTCCACCCACTCTTGTATCCCCGGCAATCTTTGCAAAATCTTCCCTCGTCGGCTGTGAAGAACGATGGTCGGAAACTGCAACCTCTCCGCATCCCACCACCTTATCAATCAGAATCAGATCGTCCACAATATTTCCCGTCAATGTACGAATCGGGACCTGATAGGAACCCGTATAAATATAGGTTGTAATTCCCTCTTCTTCCAGTCCTCTGGCCTTTGCCAGCAAAGAGGCCATACTTCTCGTCGTCCCGTCCGTTCCCAGACAGCCTACTACCGTCGTCACACCGCCCAGAGTAATATCGGTCAGCATAATCTCCGGCGTTCTCGTATGGTAACTGCCTTCTCCTCCGCCGCCAAGAATATGCACATGACAGTCAATAAACCCCGGAAACAATAACTTTTGGCTTCCGTCCAGAACTTCTACCCCGTACGCTTCCACCGCCGGAATATGCTCCGCGATCTTAAAAATTCTGGAATCACAGAGCAACACATCCTGTAAGCCAAGATATTCCGGTGCATATACCTTTACATTCTGAATCAGCTTTAACACTTCCCTCCCTCCTTTCTCTTTTTTATTTATCGTTATGTTTTTATAACCTCATCTGATAAGTTCCGGATATTTTTCCTTATTTCTGCGCTTACATTCATACATGATCTCATCTGCTTTTTTCAGAATTTCGTCATAGGTCATTTCATTGTGGCTTCCTTTAATCTCCACAATTCCATAACTGAAACTGCAGCGATACTCTGCCAGATCTCCATTTTGAAAGTCATCCAGAATCTCTTTCAGCTTCTTTTCCATCAAATTCGTGTAAGCACCCGTCAGAACCACACAAAATTCGTCGCCGCCAATTCGTGCAAACGTATCTCCGCTTCGGAAATTATTTCGGATCAATTCCACAAAATTCTGAATATAGATATCTCCCTCCAGATGCCCGTAAGTATCATTCACATACTTCAAGCCATCCAGATCCAGATAGCAGAGTGTGGCCTCCTTCTTTTCCTTCAGAATCAGTTCCATATATTCCTCAAAGAACAGCCGGTTCTTAATTCCGGTTCCCGGATCATGATACGCTTTACTCGTCAGACTGCTCACCGCCTGCTTCTCATCGGTAATATCCATCACCATATGCACGCAGGAATGCCGTCCTTTCCATTCTGCCAGGAAAGAAGTAATTCGATAGTACGTCCCCCTTCCGTCCTCCAGTTCCCACACGCGGTACTGCTCTTTTCCACTCCATTTCAAAATCTCAGGACGAAAAGAGAGACGGCTCTTACAACTCTCACAGAAGGAACCATCCTGCACATTTTCCAACTTTCCTTTATTGCAGTACAGAATCTCTTTCGTTTCCATATCCACAACCAAAAGCCATTCATTTCGCTTACTGAGCAGCTCCACAAGCAGTTCGTTGTGGCTTTCCGCCATCTCCATCTGCTGCTGCCTTTGCGATACTTCTTCTTTTCGCTGTGTCTCTTTTTCCCGGAGATACTTTGTCATCTCATTGAATGCATCCGATACTTTTCCCGGAAAATCGATCTGCCGGGAATAGTCTCCCGCCGTAACCTGTTCCATCTGCCATATCAAATGTTCCAGATTTCCCTGCAGCGTCTTCAACTGATTTCCCAGATCCCGATATTCCTCGTCCAGTTCTTCCACATCCAGATACTTTCCCTGCGGATCTTCCATAATGCCTTTCAAATATTCTAACAAGAGCACGCTGTTTTTCTCTCTCATATTCTATTCCTTCCTCAATTCTCCGCAAGTCCCAAAAGCTTTTCCATCAGAATCAGCACAATGGATATTTTGCTGTCAGTTCTGCCACCATCTCTTTTGCCTGTTCCACATTCTCCTCGCTTTCCATCACCTTCACAATGATTTCGGCAATCCGTTCCATATCTTCTTCTACCATACCGCGGGTAGTCACGGCCGGTGTTCCCAACCGCACACCACTTGTAACAAACGGAGAACGCGGATCATTCGGAATCGTATTCTTATTGGCCGTCACGTGGGCGCTGTCCAGGCGCTTCTCCAGCTCTTTTCCGCTGAGATCCTTTTCTGTCAGGTCTACCAGCATCAAATGATTGTCCGTATCACCGGATACGATTTTTACCCCCCGTTTCTGAAGCGCTCTGCAAAGTGCTTTTGCATTCTTTACAACCTGTTCCATATAAGTTTTATATTCCGGCTGCAAAGCCTCCTGGAAGCAAACCGCCTTTGCCGCAATGACATGCATCAGCGGTCCTCCCTGGATTCCCGGGAACACGGCCTTATTGAAATTAAATTTCCGGTTCATCTCTTCACTGCTCAGGATCATCCCGCCGCGGGGGCCTCTCAGCGTCTTATGGGTTGTTGTGGTGGTTACGTGTGCATAAGGGATCGGGCTCGGATGCAGGCCGGCGGCAACCAGCCCCGCGATATGTGCAATATCCACCATCAGATATGCGCCAACCTCATCTGCAATTTCCCGGAACCGCTTAAAATCAATGGTTCTTGCATACGCACTGGCCCCTGCTACAATCAATTTCGGACGGCATTCTTTTGCAATCTCCAGTACCCGGTCATAATTGATCACACCCTCGTCGTTCACACCATAAAAAGTTACGTCAAAATACTTTCCGGACAGGTTCACCGGAGAACCATGTGTCAGATGTCCGCCATGATCCAGATTCATTCCCATGATTCGGTCTCCCGGCTCCAATATGGCAAACATGGCAGCCATATTCGCCTGTGCGCCGGAATGCGGCTGCACATTTGCATATTCACATCCGAAGAGTTTTCTGGCCCGCTCTCTCGCAAGTTCTTCTACCACATCCACGCACTGGCATCCGCCATAATAGCGCTTCCCCGGATATCCTTCCGCGTACTTATTGGTCAACGGACTCCCCATTGCCGCCATAACCGCTTTACTTACCCAGTTCTCCGATGCAATCAACTCAATATGCGAATTCTGCCGCGTCATCTCGGCACGGATTGCTTCCGCGACCTCCGCATCTACTTTCTGAATCTCATCAAATTCATACATCTTTTTGGTCCTCCACTTCTGTTCTTTTCTATCATTTATCTCTCTTTTTTTATACATTTTCCAAAATAACCTTGTATTATTATACCATATCGCCTTTTAAAAATCTATACTAATTGGACTACGAATATCCAGTCAGGAATTATAAATCATTTATACAAAATCAAACAGAGACAATTGATTGCTCTTCGGCAAATTCCCAAACAGTCCCATTTCTGCCATCAACTCAATCACCGACGTACTGACCTTCGTTCTCTGCCGGAAATCATCCAGAGAAAGGAACGGCCCCTCTTCCGCCGCCAGTTCCACCGCCTCCGCCGCTTTTTCCCCCATTCCTTCAATACTCGCAAAAGAGGGCATCAATTTCCCTTCCACAATCTGGAACTGCTTCGCTTTTGCCCGGTACAGATCAATGGGGGTAAATTCCAGACCTCTGGCATACATTTCCTGTACAAGCCGCATATCTTTCAACGTGCCCTGTTCTTTATTCGTCAGGGAATCTGCCCGTTTCTTATAATCTTTGATATGATAATTCAGCTTTTCCTTTCCCTGGCACATCAGCTCATAGGAAAATGCATCCGCACGGATACTAAAATATGCCCCATAATAAGCCAGCGGATATCGGATTTTACAATAAGCAATTCGGTACGCCATCATAACATATGCGGCCGCATGTGCCTTGGGAAACATATATTTGATCTTTTTACAGGATTCGATATACCATTCCGGTACATCCTTCTCCCGCATGGCCTCCTCCCATTCCGGTTTCAGTCCCTTGCCTTTTCGGACACTCTCCATGATGGTAAAGGACAATGCGCTCTCCACCCCCTGATTGATCAGATACACCATAATATCATCCCGGGTACAAATGGTCGTGGAAATGGTCGCTGTTCCCGACTTAATCAGCTCCTGCGCATTCCCCAGCCATACATTGGTTCCATGGGACAGTCCCGAAATTCGAATCAGATCCGACAGAGATTGCGGATTGGCCTCCTGTACCATTCCAATCACAAAATCCGTACCGAATTCCGGAATCCCCAGACTTCCCAACTGACATCCTTCAATGTCCTCCGGTTTAATCCCCAACGCACTGGTATCATGAAACAGTGTCAATACCTCCTGATCATCCAGCGGAATTTTCGTGGCCACAAAAGGATGCTCTTCATTGTATTCATTTTCCAGCGCATCCGACGTAATGTACTCTTCCAGCATCCGGATCATAGTCGGATCATCGTGACCAAGGATATCCAGTTTCAGCAGATTATGGTCAATCGAATGGTAATCAAAATGGGTAGTTACAATTCCGGAGGAAACATCATTGGCCGGATACTGTACCGGAGTAAACTCATTGATATCATGCCCGTGCGGCAGCACCACGATCCCCCCCGGATGCTGCCCGGTACTGCGCCGAATCCCGGTACAGCCCGCACTGATCCGTTCGATCTCACATTTTCGTTTTCGCTGGTTCCGTTCCTCATAATATTTCCATACATATCCATAGGCTGTTTTATCTGCCAGTGTCCCGATCGTCCCCGCCTTAAAAGTATGTCCTTCTCCAAATAATACTTCTGTATATTTATGCGCTTTCAACTGATAATCCCCGGAAAAATTCAGATCGATATCCGGTTCTTTATCTCCCTTAAAACCGAGAAATGTCTCAAACGGAATATCATATCCGTCTTTTACCAGTTTTTTTCCGCATACCGGGCAATCCTGATCCGGCATATCGTGTCCGCACCGTCCGGCAAAAGCTTTTACCTTATCTGACTCAAAGTCACTATAATGACAATGAGGGCAATAGTAATGCGGGCTCAAAGGATTTACCTCTGTAATCCCTGCCATCGTCGCAACAAAGGAGGAACCGACCGAACCACGGGAACCAACCAGATAACCGTCTGCAACAGACTTCCACACCAGCTTCTGCGCAATAATATACATCACCGCATACCCATTGGAAATAATCGAATTCAATTCCTTTTCCAACCGGAACGACACCTGGCGGGGCAATTCATCTCCATAGATTTCATGGGCTCTTTTATAACAGATCTCCCGAAGTGTCTCCTCGGATTTCTCAATAACCGGCGGACATTTATTTGGATTCACCGGTGAAATCCGCTCCACCATACGGGCGATCTGATTGGGATTCTCCACCACAATCTCATACGCTTTCGCCGAACCCAGGTACGCGAATTCCGCCAGCATCTCTTCCGTCGTCCGCAGATACAGAGGCGCCTGTTCATCTGCATCGGTAAAACCTTTTCCGGCCATGATGATACGGCGGTATACCTCATCCTCCGGATTTAGAAAATGTACGTCACAGGTCCCTACCACCGGCTTTTTAAACTGCTCGCCCAGTTCCACAATCTTCCGGTTTAAGTTCTTTAGATCTTCCTCCGTCCGGATCTCCGGTAATTTTTCATTTTCCAGCATAAACCGGTTATTTCCCAGGGGCTGAATCTCATAATAGTCATAAAATTCCGCTAACTCTGCAATCGTCTCCTGAGACTTTCCGCTCAAAATTGCCTGAAATAATTCCCCCGCTTCACAGGCACTTCCGATAATCAGCCCCTCCCGATACTGGTTCAAAAGACTTTTGGGAATCCGCGGCCTTCGGGCAAAATACTGCAGATGGGATGCAGAAATCAACCGATACAAATGATAGCGTCCGATATCATTTTTCGCCAGAATAATAATATGATAGGTGGGGAGCTTTCGAATAGCATTGGGGTTCGTATCCCCAAACCGATTTATTCCTTTCAGAGTTGTAATCTCCCGTTCTTTCAGCATCTGCACAAATTTCACAAAAATCTCCGCCGTCGCTTTTGCGTCATCCACCGCGCGATGATGATTCTCCAGAGAAATATCCAGTGCTTTCGCCACCAGATTCAATTTATATTTCGACAGTGTGGGCAAAAGTATCCGCGACAGCGCCAGGGTATCCACAGAGACAAAATGAAGATCCATCCCCTGATACCGGCAATTCTGCTCCAAAAATCCCACGTCAAACCCGGCATTATGCGCCACCAGCACGGCGTCCCCGATAAATTCCAGAAACCGGGGCAGCACGCTCTCGATGTCCGGATACTCCATCACCATCTCATCCGTAATACCGGTCAGTTTCGTAATGTCAAATGGAATCGGGCGTTTCGGATTGACAAAGGTACTGTATGAATCCACGATCTCCCCATTTTGAACCTTCACGGCTCCGATCTCAATGATTTTATCTTTGATCGCACTGAATCCTGTTGTCTCCAGGTCAAATACCACATATGTATCATCCAGAGTCTCCTCTCCCGCCCCCACGGCAATCTCAGTCAGATCATCCACCACGTAGCCTTCTACGCCATAGATCACTTTAAAAGGATCCTTTGGATCCAGCCGTTCCATATAATGGTTGGCGTCCGGAAATGCCTGCGCCGTACCGTGATCCGTAATCGCAATGGCAGGATGTCCCCACTGATGCGCACGTTCCACGATATCTTTTACTTCCGACACACCATCCATATCGCTCATCTTTGTATGACAATGTAGCTCCACCCGTTTGACGGGACTTAAATCCTCCCGGATAATCGTAAAATCTCCGATTTTTCTGATCCCTGTTACAGAACCAATGGTCAGTTCCCCGTCATACTTGTCAATTGTCGTTACCCCTTTGATCTTCAAAAAGGCACCCTTCTTTAACTCTCCCAAAAGTTCTGCAAGCTGCGCATTCTCAATAAACATCTTCACCGAAATCGTATCGGTAAAATCTGTAACCGCAAATATCAGAATTGTTCGCTCATTGCGAATCTCGCGGGTGTCCAGCTGCACTACCTTTCCCCGGATCGTCACTTCGCCCATCTCTGTTACAATCTGTTCTAATAACATGGGATCGTCCTCAAAATTTCTCCCATAAATCAGACTCGGATCATTACCCTGTTTTAGAGGGCGAACCGTATTCTTTCGAAATTCTCTTTTGAATCCCCGTTTCTGGAAGTCCTTTTTCCCAGGCTCCTGCCTTTTTCCTGTCTCCTTTTCCCAGGGAGGTACGTCCTTTGCCGTTGACGGGGAGGCAACACGCTCTGCATTGTTTCTGTTTCCGCCTTTTGGATTCCGTCCCGTTTCCTCTGCATTACTTCCGCCGGATTCTCCCCTTGTCATAGTTCCGGTAGTTCCCTCTGCCAGAGCCATGACCGCGTCCACGTCCGTCTGTTCCGCCTCTTCTTTGGCCGCCAGATTTCCATGCGCCTGCCTGTGACGCGTAAAGATCGCCTCAATCTCCCGCTGCAGCCGTTGTTCCTCATATTCTCTGGTTTTGCTCTCCTTTTTCTCACAATAGGAAATTCGAAACTCCACCTGCATACCAAATCTTTCATGAAAGATCTGCTCCAATATGCCAAGGAGACGTTCCTCTCTGCTTCTGAATGCAAGAGTATCTGCCAGCTCCAGGCAGCATTTCCCTTCTTCAAACCGAATCCGGGCCTGCGCAAACAGATTGGCAAGCAGCATTCCGGAGCCCTGCAGCTCCTCCAGAATGCTGTCCCGGTATTCTTCCATCAGCGCGGAAGGCGTATACTGTTCCGACAGAGCATACCGCTCTTCTATATGAATCCATATCGGGGAGACGGCAAACAACTGTTCCTTGATTTTCTGTTCCATCTGCCGGATCTGTCTCTTCTGAATCAGATGCCGGCTGAATATATAGATATGTAAAAAGTCTCTCGCCGGTGTGGTCGTAATTTTCTCTACTTCCACATCCGTAAATAACATACGAAGTCTCTCTTCCACTTTCAATGTGGGAAATACCGTAAAAAATGCTTTTTCTGCTTCTATTTGTCCCAATGTTTCAACTCCTGCCGCAAAGTTTCCAGAAGTTCCTCTTCCTTCACCTTTTTTATAATCGCACCTTTTTTGATCAATAACCCTTCCCCGATTCCGCCGGCGATCCCAAGATCCGCTTCTTTCGCTTCTCCCGGTCCGTTCACCACACAGCCCATCACCGCCACTTTCAAATCCAGCGGAAATTCCTGCACCATCTGTTCCACCTGCTCCGCCAGACCAATCAAATCAATCTGCGTCCGTCCACAGGTAGGGCAGGACACCACTTCGATACCTCCCTTTCGTAATCCCAGCGTCTTCAAAATCAACTTTGCAGAACGGATCTCCTCCACCGGGTCTCCCGTCAGAGAAACCCGGATCGTATTCCCTATTCCCTCATGCAGAATAATACCCAGACCAACGGAAGATTTGATATTACCGGAATATACGGTTCCCGCTTCTGTAATGCCCACATGCAGCGGATAGGGACATTGTCTGGCAATCTGTTCATGGGCTTTCACACACATCTGTACGTCAGAAGATTTGATACTGACGACCAGATTATCATAATCCATTCCCTCCACCATCCGAATCTTGTCCAACGCACTCTCCACAATGCCCTCTGCTGTGACGCCCCCGTATTTTTCCAGCAGCGGTTTCTCCAGGGAACCACTGTTTACGCCAATCCGGATCGGTACACCATACTCCTTTGCTTTCTCCACCACCGTGCGAACACGATCCACACTTCCGATATTGCCCGGATTGATACGGATTTTATCTGCCCCGTTCTCGATAGCGGCCAGCGCCATCCGATAATCAAAATGAATATCCGCCACCAGCGGAATATGGATCGATTTTTTAATTTTCCGCAGCGCCTCCGCCGCTTCCCTTGTGGGTACCGTACACCGCACAATCTCACAGCCCGCCGCCTCCAGGCGAAGAATCTGTTCCACGGTCCCTTTCACATCCTCGGTTCTGGTATTGGTCATCGACTGGATTGCCACCGGATGAGAACCGCCGATGGTCACATCACCAATTTGCACCTCTTTTGTCTGCTCTCTGTATGCCTTCTTTTCTTTTCTATCCAGGTCTGTTACTGTTCCCACTGATTTATTCATCCTTTCCGTTTCATATCAAGTACCAGTTCTGCCAGTGAATCCAACGTGGCTTTCCCGGCCACACGAATCTGCATCCCCTGTTTCTCTGCCTCTGCAGCGGTCTGCTTTCCGATACAGGCCGCCTTTACCTTGGAAAAATCCAATCCTCTGCATGCCTTCGCAAAACCACGGACTGTGGACGCACTGGTAAATACCACACAATCTATGGCCCCGCTTTCCAATTCCTGTTTTTCATCAATCCATTTCTGTTCCTCATACACGGTACGATAAGTCACCACTTCCTCCACGTGTGCCCCGGATTCTTCCAGAATTCTCACCAGCTCCGGATTTCCATACTCCGCACGGGGAAGTAAAATACATGTTCCGGAGATTTTCTGCTTTGCCAGCGCCTTTGCCAGATGCTCCCCGTCGTAGACCTCCGGTACCAAATCTGCAAAAATCCCCCGTTCCTCCAATGCTTTCCCTGTTCCCTCCCCCAGTGCCGCAATCCGCGCACTGCCAAGTGACCGAAAGTCACAATGTTCCTCCCTCATTTTTTCAAAGAAAATGCATACTCCCGTGGGGCTGGTAAAGACAATCCACTGATATTTTCGCAGTCTCCCAAATACCTTCCGCAACAGTTCTATTTCTTCCACTGCTTCCGTGCGAATGGAGGGAAGTTCCAATACTTCCGCTCCCTGTTCCCGCAATTTGGCCGCCAATGCGGATATCCGTTCCCTGGGACGGGTCAGCAGCACTTTATAACCGGACAGAGGAAGTGATTCATACCAGGCAAACTCCTTTGCCAGAGAGCACACCTTCCCCACCATGATCAAAGCCGGCGTCTTTACTCCCTGCCGCTTTCCTTCCTCCTCCAATGTCCCCACGGTGGCCAAAATCCGCTTCTGCCCCGCCATCGTTCCCTGCTGGAGAAGGGCGGCCGGCATATCCGGTTCCATTCCGGCCTCCAGAAGCCCCCTGCAAATTGCTCCCAAAGCCGCCACCCCCATCAAAAACACTAATGTTCCCCCAACTCTCACCAGCGCCTCAAAATCAAGGGAAACTTCCTTTCCTGCTTTTGGATGCCCCGTAACCACATGCAGGGAGGAAGAAAAATCCCGATGGGTAACCGGAATCCCGTGATACGCCGGCACCGCAAGCGGCGACGGAATTCCGGGCACAATCTCATAGGGAATCTGATGCTCCTTTAACAGAACCAATTCCTCTGCGCCCCTCCCGAACAAAAACGGATCTCCGCCTTTTAAGCGTACTACCCGCAGCCCTTTTTGCGCCTGTTCCAGCAGAATCCGGTTGATCTGCTCCTGCGGCATGGTATGACAAGAAGCCCGTTTCCCCACAAAAATCGCCGCTGCTCCCGGCGGAATCAAAGACAAAATTCCCGGCCCCACCAGACTGTCATAGACAACTACTTCCGCCCGAAGCAGCGCCTCTCTCCCCTTGACGGTGAACAATCCAGGATCTCCCGGTCCTGCACCCACCAGCCACACTTTTCCTGCTTTCATTGCTTCTCTCCTAAAGACCGCTTTTTATCTGCCGGGCCAATTCCTCTCCCAGCCGTTCTGCCTCTTCCATATTTCCCCGGATTTTCGCCCGGTGACAGGTGTCGTCCGCCTCCCGGTAATAAAAACCCTCCAGCAGCAATCTACCCTCCGTAACCTTTCCATATGCGGCCGCCGGAGACGAACATCCTCCCCCCAAATGCCGCACAAAAGCACGTTCTGCCCGCGCTGCACAGGCTGTTTCCGCTTCCTCATATCCCTGCAGATAACTGTAATCTTCTCCCTCTCTTCCCTGCACGGCCAGAATCCCCTGTCCGGCGGCCGGGAGCATTTCCTCTATTTCAAAATATCTGCTGATCCGTTCTTCCAGATGCAGCCGCTTTAACCCGGCGGCCGCCAACACAATTGCACCGTACTCCCCGGCATCCAGTTTTTCCAGTCTGGTCAGCACATTTCCACGAATGCTTTTGCAATTCACCTGGGGAAACAATCTTTGAAACTGCACGGTGCGTCGTAAACTGGAACTTCCCACCGGTTTTCTCTTATCCCACTGCGTGCTCCCCTTTGGAAGAACCAATACATCCCTGGGGTCCTCCCTGGGTGACACGCAGAGCAAGGGCAGCCCCTCCGGCAGTTCCATGGGCAGATCCTTTAAACTGTGGACGGACAGGTCGCTTCTTCCCTCTTGCAGCGCCCAGTCCAATTCTTTCACAAACAAGCCTTTACCGCCAATCTGGTTCAGCGGCCGATGCAGAATCCGATCCCCGGTCGTCTTCATGGGAAGCAGTTCCACATGCAGTCCGGGATGGTTCCGGCAGATGTACTCCCGCACCAGGCCGCTTTGCGCCATCGCAAGCTTGCTTTCCCGGGTGCCGATGATCACCTTATTTTCTTTCATACATCTTCCCCCTTAAAATCCTGTTTCGATTGTAATCTGACTGCCATCCTTCGTTTTTTTGATCTGGATCTGCTGTGAAATATTTTCTTTCAGTTCTTCTCGATGACTGATAATCCCCACCAATTTGCTGGTTCCGGAAAGATGAAGTAACGTCTCCATTGCGTTGTCCATGGATTTCCGATCCAGAGAACCGAACCCCTCATCCACGAACAGGGCATCCATCTGCACCCCGCCTAAATGGGACGAAACCGTATCGGAAAGTCCCAACGCCAGGCTTAAGGAAGCCTGAAAACTCTCTCCACCAGACAGATTTCCCACCGGCCTTCTGCGGCCGGTAAAATGATCCAATACTTCCAGATTCAAAGCTGTACTGCTTTTCCGGTCGGCAGGGTCCTTCTGGCGAAGCAGCTCATACTGATTCTCGCTCATGGGAAGCAATCTCTGATTTGCCGCAGCAATGATCCGGTCAAATCCTGCTGCCTGCATATACTGTTCCAGAGTCATTTTAGCTTTCCCCCTGACCTGCCCCGTCACCAGATCGTATAATCGGGTACAGATCCCTTCCTCCTTTCTCCATTTCTCCAGACTGCTTTTTTTCGACAAGATCTGCTTCCTGATTTTCTCATGATCCTGTATCCGCTGCTGTATCTCTGTCTTTTTGGCACGAAGCGTTTCCACTTCTGTCTTTCGCTGTTCCATTTCCTGTTTAAGCGCTTCCTCATCCACCCACGACTTCCCGGCCGCATCTGCCTTTGCCTGTCGGAACTGTTCCGCATGGACGGCCACCGCGGTCTCATAACGGTTCTTTTCCTCTTCCTCTTTCTGAATCTTGTCCTCCCCGGTCACATAGGATAAGAATTCTTCCTCAGAAGAAAACTGCCTCTCTTTCTGCTTCTCTGCAAAAATTCTCTGCAGACGGTCCGCCTCCGTCCGTTCCTTCTCACAGGCAGATCGCACGGTTTCCAAAGCCGTCTCTGCTTTTCCGATCTCTTTTTCGGCCTCCTCTTTTTCCGTTCTTGCCCGTCGAAGCATTTTTTCGATTCTTTGCGCTTCTTTTTCCAATCTTTCCTGTTCTTCCCTGGCTTTGGCCAGACTGCTATATTCCAATTTATCAAACGTGGTCAGCAACGTCCCAACTTCCGATAGTTCCCTCTGATTTTTTTCCCATTCTTCCTGAAATACTCCCTTACGCTTCTCGAAAGCCTCCGCCTCTTCCTGCCGGGCCTGTTCCAATACCTTCTCTTTTCGAACCAGCTCTTCGCAGTCCTTCTGCAGACACTTCACTCTATCTTCGCAGGCTTCCCGCCTCTGGAATCCCTGCTCCAACTCCGCCTGGACTTTCAAAAACAATTCTTCCAGAGTATACCTTTCCCCATATTCTCCTGTGGAACTCTTTTCCGAATCCTTCGTTCCTTTTATATCTTCCGTTCCTTCTATTTGCTCCGGTCCTCTCTCCCTCACCGCAGCAAGAATTTCCGGCCGCAGCCGCTTTTTTGTTTCCTCCACGGTAGCATTCCATTTCTCCGTTTCCTGTAAAACCCGCTCCTTCTTCTCCCGAACTTTTTCCTCTTCTTTTCGCCTTGTTTCCAGTTCTGCCTCCGTCACCGCTTTTTCCGGAAGCGCCGCCGGTTCCGGGTGATGGGTACTGCCGCATACCGGACATTTTTTTCCCTCGGTAAGATTTCTTGCCAGTAATCCGGCCCGGCCGCTTTCCAGCAGCCGTTCCGATAGTTTCCTGCGTTCCTCTTTTTCCAGATATTCCTGCTGTATGTACAAAAATTCCTGCTGCTTTTGCCGCAAACGCTTTTCCGCCTCCCGATAAGTCGGAATCTTCCTCTGTACAAGCTCTTCCAGTTCCGTTTGTTCCTGTATCACTTTTTCCTGCTCATACTTTGCTGCTTCCAGTTCCACCGGCCTGGCCCGCAGCGCTTTCACTTCCACTTCCAGACGACGAACTTTTTCCTGCCACTCCTTCTCTGTTTCTTCCAGCTCTGCTTTTTCCTGTTCCAGCTTCCGGTGCGTCTTCAGCAGCAGAATCCTGTCGGAACGTAACCGTTCCCGGTATTCATACTTTTCAAACTCGTCCCGAAGTTTTTCTGCTTTCCGCCGCAGATTTTCTCCCTCTTGTTCCTGCGCTTCGATCTGCTCCAACTGCTTCTTTACATCCCGTTCTCTGTCCTTTGCCTTTTCCAGCTCCTGTTCGAGGCGTGCCTGCTCTTTTTGATACTCCTGCAGCCGTTTCCCGGCATTTTTCCAATTTTGATACGCCGGATTCACTTCCCGTGTTGCCGCAATCTGCCTCTGAATCTGCAGTGTCAGGCAGTTCATCTCTTCCTTTCTTCCTTCCAGCTCCTTCTGCTTTTTCTGCAGGTCTTCCAGACGCCGGAGAACTGCGTTCTCCTGTTGTGCCAGAATCAGCGCCTCTTTTCTCGTCTCCAGCAAGATGTCAGCATCCGAGAGTACCTTTTCCTGGAACTGAAGCCGGCCTGTGTCTTCCTGCACCATCTGTTCCAGAATCTCCGTCAGTTCTTCCAAATTCCAGACCTGCGCATTCTCCGCCACCTTTTCCTGCAAAGCCGCCAACCGTTCCGTATATGTACTTTCCCCAGAAGCACTGGCTCCCTGAAAATATTGCGCGATACTCCGGGCAAGCGCGGTTCTCTTTTCATGAGCGGCATCTTTTCTCTTTTTCAACTGTTCCCCGATCTTCTGATATCCTTCCGTCAGAAAAATAGTACGTAAAATCTCGGTTCTTATGTCTGTCTTCGCATTGAGAAGTTCCCGGAACTCCCCCTGCGCAATCATCACAATCTGCTTAAACTGTTTCCCGTCTATGTGCAGAAGTTCCCGCACCGCTTTATTTACCGCTGATACCCCTTCCAGGGGCGGCAGACCTTCCCGATAAAAAACCGCTTTCTCCCCCTGTATAACCGTTCCCGTCCCCCGTTGCTTTGCACGCTCGTAAGAAGGTTGACGATATACATGGTACGCCTTTTCCTGGTGAGTAAAATAAAAATCCACATAACTTTCCGTATCCGGGTCTGCATACTCACTGCGAAGCGTTTTGGGATCCCGATAGCTTCCGCTGGCCTCCCCGTACAGTGCAAAACAAATGGCGTCAAACAGCGTCGTTTTCCCCGCCCCTGTATCCCCGGAAATCAAAAACACGCCCCGTTCCTCAAACACGCCAAACTCAATGGGAGACACGGTTCCCGCATAAGGTCCCAGCGCGCTGAGAATCAATTTAACCGGCCTCACCTGCAACACCTGCCTCTCCTGCCGCTTCCAGCGCCACACGTAGTTCTTCCTCGTCGATGGCACATCCGTACATCATCTCATAAAATGCAGAAATCAATTCCTGAAAAGACTTTTCCTGCATTTCTTCCGCCAAATCCGGCTGAACGTTTGCCTGGGTATGAGAATTCTCATAATCCAGTTTCAATGTTCTGGGATAATACTGCCGAAGAATCGTCATGGCATCCAAAACCGGCGTTTCTTCGGTAAGCGTCACATAAATAAAATCTTCCGGATCCTGTACATTTTTCGGATCCAGAAGCTGCTCCATCCGTCCTTTCAAATGCCGCATATCCCGCAGCGGCCGTAAAGGAACCAATTCAATCTCCACCGTTCCCTTTTCCCGGATCGTCACAACCGGGACCGATTTTTCATTCTGTATCTCACTGAAAGAATATTTCAGGGGGGAACCTGCGTACCGGATTGTTTCTTTTCCTACTTTCTGTGGCGCATGCAGATGTCCCAGCGCCACATAGTCGAAACCTTCCAGCACATCCGCTCTGATCTTTTCCACATTCCCCACATGCCGCACCGTCATGTTTTCCGAACCTCCAAACACCGGTTCTTCCTTTCCGCCCGTAACAAATTGATGCGCCACCAGAATATTACGCTCTGTCTCCCTGATTCCTGCATGCCTCAGGATGACGCTTACCGCCTGCTCATAGGAATCGATCTTTTCCTCCGGAAAAAAGTGCTTCACCTGGGAAGCCTTCACAAACGGCAGCAAATAAAAATGAATCTCTCCATACGCATCTTCCAGCGTCTGTCTATATAGTGTTCCCTCATATTTGGACGCAATGTAAATCCCCCGCGCCTCAAACAAAGCACTGCCAAAATGCAGTCTTTCATCGGAATCGTGATTGCCGCTGATCAGATACGTCTTCCGCTGCATCTGCGCCAGACGGCACAGAAAGTGATCCAGCACCCGGACAGCTTCCTCGCTGGGAATCGTCTTATCATACACATCCCCTGCAATGAGAACCGCATCAATCTCACGCTTTTCCACGATCGAGAGAATCTGCTCCAAAATATACTCCTGATCCTCAATCATATGGTAGTCATTGACAGACTTTCCAATATGCAGATCCCCCAAATGCAGTAGTTTCATCCCAACCTCCAAATAAAAACCGACCTAAAACACTTCGATTATACCAAAAACAACAATTGAAGTAAACACCGTTCCCCGGAAATCAGTTTCCGTTTTGTAACTATTCGGCCCAGGACTTTGCACTTGCTGCAAAGTCCGTGAGAACGCATCACAGTTGGAACAGAATCCGGCCTCTTTGCCGTAAGGCAAACTTCAATAGACCGGATTTGCATAACAGAGAAACCGAAAGCTGAACTGTTACTTTGTTTTTAGCGCCTTTTCTCCGTTTTCTCCTGCCTGGAACCTGCAAAAAGGAACCCAAATATCGCGCCTACGATTCCACCGATGATATGCGCCATATTGGAAATATTGCTCTCCACAAATACTCCTTCGTACGCCTGCTGTCCGAGAAAAATCACAGCAACCAAAAAGAAAGTGACCGGGATTTCCCCCTCTTTTACGCTGGTAAAAGAAGACAGCAGAATAAATGCAAATACGACGCCGCTGGCGCCGCACAGGGCAATATTCCAGAAAAAAATATAATTCACCACTCCTGTCACCAGGGCGGTCACTCCGATCACTTCCAATACCTTCATCGAACCGTACTTTTCTTCCAGAAGCGGCCCTAATAATAACAAATACATTGCATTTCCCATAAAATGTTCCCAACCGGCATGCCCCAAAACATGGGTAAAAAAACGCAGATATGTTCCCGGGGAAGTTAGTGGGGAATGGTACGTCATAAACAGCAATGCATTACTTGCTCCATCTGTCAGCACATTCAACGCCGTCGCAAAAAAACTCAGCGCTACCATAGCCAACACAATCGGTGCATTAAATGCGATTCGAATTCTCTTTTTCATGATAATCACTCATTCCTTTCTGTTCGCGCGGATACAAATAGTAATGAAAACTTATTTTTCACCCGTCGGCAGATCTTATCCTGCTTTTTATTTTTTCTTTCTGAGATGGAAAATATACCTCTGCCTTCTTTTCTTTCCCCGATCTCACTGTGATTTCCTACCTGTCCGCTGTTTCATTCCATATAGAGAATCCAAGAATCAGGATCCCGCCAAAAATCTGAGAAAACGTAATTCTCTCCCCCAGCACCAGAACAGAGATGACAACCGCCACCATCGGATCTATATAACTTAGAATCGCCGCCTCCTGTCCGCGAAGTTCTTTCAAGGATGAAAAATAGAGACAATATGTCATTCCTGTATGGAACAGTCCGACAATCAAAAGATGGATCCACCCCTTTCCCGAAAGCGTCAGAAGGCGGAAACCACTGGTGCAGGCCACGTAAGGAAACAACACCATAATTGCCGCCAGAAATTGTAGAAAAGTTCGTTCCACACCGGAAACTCCTTTGATAAACTTATTCAGCAAAATCACTGCGGCATAAAAAACCGCTGCCCCCAGTCCAAACAGAACCCCGGTCAATCCTGTTCCCTTCCCATACAGATTCCCGATCCCGATAATCAATACCACACCGACTGTTGACATCACAAAGCAGAGAATCTGCTTTTTCGTCAACTTTTCATGAAACAGAAACGGACAAAGTATCGTTACAATCACCGGTGCAACATAATAACTCAAAGTAGCCACCGAGATTGTCGTATACTGGTAGGCCTCAAATAGTAAGATCCAATTCATTCCCATAGCGGCGCCGGACAGTAACAGAAAGAACAATTCCTTTCGGATCGAAGATAGTTGGAGTTTGCTTCTCCTTCCTCCAAAGTAACCCAACAATAAAAGCACCGCCAAAACTGCCCGATACAGTGCAATCTCGCCGGAGGAAAGGGCAATCTCCCTTACGAACATCCCGATCGTTCCAAATACCACCATGGAAACGATCAGTTTCACACGGGCTCTCTTTCCCTTTTTCTCTTCTTTTTCCATCTTATTCTCCCTTATGTTCTGTTTCTTTTGTACCGGCAATCATATTTCCTCTTATCCATCTATACAGAAAACCTGCCACTGGTCATTTTTCCATATACTGTGGCATACAGGAAATTTCCCACGGACGACCTTTCTACATACCAGAACATATTTGAAAATTCATTGCCAAAATCTGATGCAAACCGGGATGACATCCTGCCGAAATCAATTTTCAAACATACTCCAGGGCATTGGTAAAATAACGCAGATAGTTTGTTCACTATCTGCGTTATGCTTATGCCTTAAGTTTCAATAAACTTTTCCATATTTCCAAGCACTCCCTTATGAAGATTTCCTTCCATTTGGACAAGCCCGTCTTTTCTGTTATTTGCACTGCCTATTTCTGCACAATATTAATAATCCGTCCCGGAACATAGATTTCTTTTACAATGGTCCCGTTCAATTTCTCTCCCAGCGCCTCTTTTCCGGCTGCAATTGCAGTTTCTTTGTCCGCCTCCGCGGAAATAGATACAACCGCTTTGGTCTTTCCGTTGATCTGTACCGCAATCTCGATCTCATCGTCTTTCATCTCGGCTTCGTCGTAAGTCGGCCAGCCCGCCCGGAATACGGTCTCTGTATGTCCAAGCTGTTCCCACATCTCTTCCGCAAAATGGGGAGCAAACGGAGAAAGCAGTACCGCAATTGTCTCCAGCGTTTCCTGATCAATTCCACCGGTCTTTTTCGCCAGATCTATAAACTTATTGTTGTACTCCATAAACCCGGAGATTACGGTATTCAGACTGAAACTCTCCAGACGCGTGGTAATATCATACACCAGTTTGTGACGGAGTTTTATCATCTCTTTCGTCGGCTGTACGCTCGCCTCTTTACTCTCCATCAGCAGATTCCAGAGCCGTTTCAGATACCGGTTCACCCCGTCGATTCCCCGGTCGTCCCACTCTGCGTCCAGTTCCGGCGGCCCCACGAACAATTCATACATCCGCAGAGAATCACATCCGTAATCCCGCACCAGGTCATCCGGAGACACTACATTTCCTTTGGATTTGCTCATCTTAATTCCGTTCTTTCCGGTAATCATTCCCTGATTGAACAGTTTCTGGAACGGCTCCTCAAAATCTACCACACCGATATCGTACAGAAACTTCGTATAGAACCGGGAATACAGCAGATGCAGCACCGCATGTTCCACTCCGCCAATATACATGTCCACCGGCAGCATGGCGTCCGCCTTTTCCCGGGACACCAGCTCCTTGTCATTGTGATTATCTACGTACCGCAGGAAATACCAGGAAGATCCTGCCCACTGAGGCATTGTGTTGGTCTCCCGCTTGGCTGCCTTTCCACAAACCGGACAGGTGCAGTTCACCCATTCCTCAATTCCTGCAAGCGGAGACTCCCCGGTTCCCGTAGGCTCATAGGACTCTACATCCGGCAAAGTAAGCGGAAGCTCTTCCTCCGGCACCGGTACGTTTCCGCAGTCCGGACAGTGAATAATCGGAATCGGCTCTCCCCAGTAGCGCTGACGGGAAAATACCCAGTCGCGAAGTTTGAAATTCACTGTCGCCCTTCCGATACCACGCTTTTCAATCATATGCGGCGCTTCTTTTTTCAGTACGGCCGACTCCATCCCGTTCCATTCTCCGGAATTGATCATAGTTCCCACGGCCTCGGTATAGGCTTCCGTCATCGGTACAATCTCTTTTCCGTCTTTTGCAATAACCTGTACAATGGGAATGCCAAACTTAGTCGCAAACTCAAAGTCCCGGTCGTCGTGGGCCGGCACACACATGATCGCACCGGTTCCATAATCTGCCAGTACGTAATCAGACAGCCAAATCGGAATCTTTTCCCCGTTCAACGGATTGACCGCATAACTTCCGGTGAAAACACCGGTTTTTTCCTTGTCCTGCATCCGATCCACATTGGACTTCATGGACGCATCATAAATATACTTTTCCACCGCATCTTTCGTCTCCGGTACAGCCAGAGAAGCGGCCAGTTCATGTTCCGGCGCCAGCACCATAAAAGTTGCCCCATACAACGTATCCGGACGCGTGGTATACACGGTAATCTTCTCTTCTCTTTCTGCTATCGGAAAATCTACCTCTGCGCCGTAAGATTTTCCGATCCAGTCACTTTGCATCTTTTTCACTTTTTCCGGCCAGTCCAGTTTATCCAGATCATTCAGCAGACGATCCGCATAGGCTGTAATTTTCAGCATCCACTGGCGCAGATTCTTTTTCGTCACCTCCGCACCGCACCGCTCACATTTTCCGTTGACCACTTCTTCATTGGCAAGACCGGTCTTACAGGACGGGCACCAGTTAATCGGAAATTCCTTCTCATAAGCCAGACCTTCTTTAAACATTTTCACAAAAATCCACTGTGTCCACTTATAAAATCCGGGATCCGTCGTATTCACTTCCATATCCCAGTCATACAGTGCCGCAATCTCATTGATCTGTTTCTTAATATTCGCCACATTCTCCGCCGTGGATTTCGCCGGATGCACTCCCATCTTAATGGCATAATTTTCTGCCGGAAGTCCAAACGCATCCCATCCCATTGGATGTACCAGATAATATCCCTGCTGCAGTTTATAGCGGCTCCATACATCCGAAATCACATACCCTCTCCAATGCCCCACATGCAATCCATTCCCGGACGGATAGGGAAACATGTCCAGACAGTAATACTTTTCTTTTTCCTTTCCCGTGCTGTCCACTTTGGGATTCACCGGTCTCTTCTCCCAGTTCTCACGCCATTTCTTCTCGATTGCCTTGTGGTTGTAGACAATTTTCTGTGCCATTTCTTTTCCTTCCTTCCCTGAAATTACTTTTCTATTTTTTCCCATTTTTTCTGAACTAAATTCTTTTTTATTCTAAATTTCTTCTCACTTCCGTGTTTTTGTTTTTATGTCTATCTGCTTTTTGGGACTTTTTCTTAAATCTTTGCTTTTCCGATTCCATCCTTCTATTCCTTGAGCTTAATCTTCCGGGAGATTCCCAGCGCAATCCCCATCTCCGCCATCAAAAACAAAATTGAAGTTCCGCCATAACTGATAAAGGGCAATGTAATACCCGTCGTCGGAATCGTATTGGTGACCACCATAATATTCAAAATCACCTGCAATGAAATATGTGCAAAAATTCCTGCCGCAACCAGAGCCCCGTACAAATCCGGTGCATTTCTTGCAATGAACATCAGCCGATACAAAAGAAACCCGAACAGAAACAAAATCACAATTACTCCAAATACGCCCAGTTCTTCACAGATAATTGCCAGAATCATATCATTCTGCGCCTCAGGAATCACCCCCAGCTTCTGTGTACTGTTTCCCAGGCCTTTCCCGAAAAAGCCGCCCGAACCTATGGCGTACAGTCCCTGCATCACCTGAAATCCACCGGTATCCATATGCATCTCCGGATCCAGCCATGTTACGATTCTTTGCAATCGAAAACTGTCCAGGCCACTCCCACTGCTATTCTTTACCGCCGTGGCCATAAAACTGAACGTCCCCACCAACAAAGCCGCCGCGCCTGCTCCCAGAATCAAAAAGGGCTTCATCTTTGGATGTACAATAAAATAAAGAATGCACGTAATTGCCAGCACGATAATCGCCGTGCTTAAGTTATCTGTCAGAAAACGAACTCCCAGAGCGGCGATCATTCCGATGGCAAAAATCCGTATCGTTCCCTCCCTGGTATCCGCTTTCTTTTTTAACCGGCAGAGTTCATACGAAACAAACAGGATGACTGCAATCTTAGTAATCTCCGCCGGCTGAAGTGTCAGACGTTCGGAAATCCCGATCCACCGGCGTGCTCCATTGATCGTCACGCCAAGCGGCGTTTGTACCAGTCCCATCATCAGCATAGCGAAAAGATAGATCTCAAAAGAAAATGCACCATAAATATGGTAATTCAGCTTTGACACAGCCAGCATGATCACAAAGCTTCCGCCCCCCACCAGCGCCTGTTTTGCAAAATAATATGTATCGTCTCCAAAACTTCCATATGCCCCATATGCGCTGGTGCTATAAAGCAGGACTAATCCGAAACACATCAGGAAAATAATCGCCAGCAATAAATCAAAATCAAAATACTGCTCCTGCATCACAAAAATATGGGAGAGAATTCCGTCTGTCTTTCTTTCCTTTCTTTTTGTACTGCCCGGACTTTGCTCCTGTATCCCTCTGTCTTCTTCCGGCGCATATCGCCCCTTCCACACGTTTTCCACTGTGGGCACTGTACGACGCGCCCGGGGCGATATTGCTTTTTGCATCCTGGTCTCCGATTTTTTATGCGAAACCACTGTTTTGTTTCTTTTGCCGGAATCTTGTCTTTCCTGTTCCTCTTGTACTTTACGCCGACGTTCTACCATAGAGGCCATATCAAAATCCAGTCTCTGTGTTTCCCGAAGATCCTGCGCAGCCGGATGCTCTTTTTGTTCCTCTCGTTCCGTCTCCCCACGGTCATCCGCAAGAGATATCATCCGAAAATCCAAGCGCTGCGTCTGCTGTGTCTCTTTTCGTTGTTCCCGTTGAACGTTTCGCTCTTGTCCACGCTGTTTCAAAGGCTGTACCGTTCTGCTTCTCATACTCGATCCCCTCGCCTTTCCCCTTATAAGGCAGGTTTAAAAAACCATTTTTACCCTGCCACAGCAGGATGTACCGGCTTCCCGTGACCAAAAAACCGATCATACCATACCAGAAAAATATATACGGTCCAGATTTTCCGGCTATTATCCGCTTTTTCGTTCGTATACTTTCCTTTTTTATGGTTATCCAACATTTTCACAAGCAGTTCCGTATTAAAAAATTTCCGTGCAGCTTCCGAAGTAAAGGCTTCCCGCACTCTTCTATAATACTTGTCCTCCCGCAGCCACACGCGAGTCGGAATCGGAAATCCCAGCTTTTTCTTTTCTGCTGTTTTACTGCGGATTACTTTTTCCGCAGCTGCCCGCAGCGCCACTTTCGTCTTCGGCGCACGTACTTTGTAATTCAGCGGTAACGTTTCTGCCAACTCCAGCACTTTCTTATCTAAAAACGGAACCCGGACCTCCAATGAATTTGCCATGCCCATTTTATCCCCTTTCATCAGGATATCATGTACCAGCCAGAGATGGAGATCCACGTACTGCATCTTTGTCACAGGATCCTTGTCCTTTACCCGTTCATATAAAGGCTTTGTTACCTTCTGAATTCCCGGCGCGCAGCCCTTTTTTAATATTTTATTTGCCTCTCTCTCCGTAAAGATATTGGTTGAATTTGCAAAGTACCGTTCCTCCAACGTCTTTCCATGACGCATCAGAAATCCCCGGCCCTTTATTCCCCGCGGCAGACAATATTCCGCGAATTTCGCCAAAAAGCGCCGCAACGGCAGCGGTATTTTATTAAATCCGGTATGCTCCAACGGCTCACAATAAATATTATACCCCCCGAACAATTCATCCGATCCTTCGCCGGAAAGTACCACCTTCACCTTTTTCGATGCTTCCTCACTCAAAAAGAACAACGCAATGGCTGCCGGATCCGCTACGGGCTCATCCATATAATACTGGATATCCGATAACCTGTCCCAATATTCCTCCGGTGTGATCACCCGCGCATCATTCTGCATGTGGATACTGGCCGCAAACTCTTTCGCATCCTGAATCTCACTATATTTTCCCTCTTCAAATCCCACCGTAAAAGTACGATCCACCTGTCCAAGATATGTCAGATAACTGGAATCGACTCCACTGGACAAATAGGAGGCCACCTCCACATCGCTGATTTTATGCTTTTCCACAGATTCTTTCATCACTGCTTCCACTTCATCCACCACTTCTTCAAAAGACTTTTTATTGTCTCCCGTGAAATGTGGCTCAAAGTACCGGGTAATCTTCATTGTCCCGTTTTCATAGGTAAAATAATGACCCGGCTGCAGACAAAATACGCCTTTAAAAAAGGTCTCATTGGTCGGAACAAACTGAAATGAAAGATAATTTCCCAGGGCATCCTCATTAAAAATCTTATCAAACTTTGGGTGTTCCATAAAAGATTTGATTTCTGAACCAAACAGCAGTGTTCCATTCATCTGTGCATAATACAGCGGTTTTATTCCAAAAATATCTCTTGCCGCCAGCAGCTTTTTTTTCGTTCTGTCCCAAATTGCAAACGCATACATTCCTCTCAGACGGTCCACCAGATGTTCGCCCCACTCTTCATATCCGTGTACCAGCGTTTCCGAATCTGTATTTGAAATGAACACATGCCCGGCATTCAACAACTCTTCGCGAAGTTCCTGGTAATTATATATTTCCCCATTAAAAACCAGGACCAGATTTTTATCTTCATTATATAAAGGCTGATCACCTACTTCCGAAAGATCAATAATACTCAGTCTTCGGAATCCCAGCGCCACATCCTCATCTACATATTTCCCTTCACTGTCAGGTCCCCGATGAATGATGGTATTCATCATATTCGTCAGTACTTCTTCTCTGTCTTCAACCGCTCCGACAAATCCTGCAAAACCACACATATTTTTTGTCTCCTTTATCCGTCATTTGAACTATATCCTATATTTTTCATAAAATCACCCTTCTCATATCCAACTTTTCATTCATTACAATTATGAAAAAACATACCTGCATTCCTATCCTATACTTATCCCCCATTGGACCTTTTATAGTCCATTTAGGCACATTCTCTCAGGTATCCCACTTTTCATCCCATTCGGGCATCCCATATTTGATGTGCTTCGCACGGACGGACAGCTATGCTGTCCGATAAAGTATACCCATTCGGGCATCCCATATTTGATGCGCTTCGCACGGGCGGACAGCTATGCTGTCCGATAAAGTATACCCATTCGGGCATCCCATATTTGATGTGCTTCGCACGGGCGGACAGCTATGCTGTCCGATAAAGTATAAATTTCCATTTCTTGATAGGAAATATACGATTTCAGATAATAAGATTTTCTGGAAATCATAATATGTTCTTTATTATAGCTTTTTTTAGATATAAAAACAACTTATTTTGTATAGAAAAGACCGAAATATGTTCTGTTTACCCATATTTTAAGTATTATTTAACCAGTATTTACACACATTTCTCTCAATATTATACTAGTCATAAAACAACGTGGAGGATAAAGCCATGCTAAATCACTTTTCAGAAAACTTAAAGCACTATCGGAAACTACGTTATATGACACAACAGGAACTTGCAAAGAAATTATTTATTACCAGGCAGGCGGTGTCAACTTACGAAAATGGAATACGACACTGCGATTTGGACACTCTGATTCGAATTACCCAGATTCTGGGGATTTCTCTGGATGATCTGATTTTGTAGACAAACATAAGCTGCATCTTGCTGCGGTATACTGTTCCGATCAGAAAATCTTTCTCTGCATGCTTTCTAATACATGCCGTGCTATTTTCTACATGTGTTACCCAAAGGGCATCTGTCTTACACCCTTTGGGTAGTTTCGCTGTCTAATAAAATGTATCTGTTTTAACATCCTATATCTTGTGTACCTCATGCATAGCATCACAGAACAACTCACCGGGAAATAAGGGACATTATTAAAGTACACCACAACTCCTTCAAAAGAAGGAACCGCTGGTTTTTCCAACGCATGAATGAATTTTCAAACACGCTCTGGTAGAAATAGAACGAGGGTATCACAAAATCCTCCATTTAGCTGATCTTGTAACACCCTCTCCGAGAGAAAAGTTTTTATTTTATTTTAAAAATTACTGCGTAAAAGATAGAAAAATCGTATTTTTAATTACATCCGCAATCTGAAGGCATATCAAATTCAGGATTGAATGCATAAAAGTTCTTGCTGTCCAAATGATCCTGTACGATTCTTAAGGATTCACCGAATCTTTGATAGTGTACGACTTCGCGTGCTCTTAAAAAACGGATAGGATCACAAATTTCCGGATCTTTTACTAGACGTAGAATGTTATCATAAGTCGTTCGAGCCTTTTGTTCTGCTGCAATCATATAAGAACAACTTTTGATTAAAAGTTCCAGTGAATTTCAATCGGAACGTCCCTTGTTCCGGGAATACGCTTGCCAACGGATATATAATCAATCAGCGTTTCCACGATTTCATGGGTAAGGTGTTCCAAGTTGGTATATTGCTCAATTAGTTCGCGGCGATTGTCACCCGCCGCTATTTTTTCTTCGATTTCGGATAACTGCTTTTGTCCGTCTGCGATCACACGCTCCAAACGGTCGCGGTCTGCGGTAAACTCCTTTGACATTTCCATATAATCGCTTTCGGATATTAAGCCCTTAACCTTATCCATGTAAAGCTCCCGAATACCCTTTGAATACTCTGCAATCTTTTTTTCATAGACTGCTATATCGGAAAGTAACCGGGCTTTCTGCTCCTGCAAGTTATTACTGAACTCAATATTTTGTTCTAACTCGTCCTTGTCAAGATACTCGGCTGCTAAACGGTTTAGCTCGTCAATCACAAGCTGCTCCAATTTGTCAACAGAGATAAAGGAACCAATACAAGCGTCCTTTGACACATGACGATTTGAACATTGCAGATAGTGTCTGCCCCGGTTTTTGGAAGATCGCATAGTATAACCGCAGTTAGCACATCGGGCTTTTCTTGCAAACAAACCTATTGTGCCAACATCAAAGGGCTTTGCTCTCTGTGAGATTAACGCCTGTACTCTATTCCATAATTCACGGTCAATAATCGGCTCATGTGTTCCCTCGACAACGTACCATTCACTTTTAGGACGGGGCTTATTCTGCTTTGTCTTATAGGATACGCTGCCATATTTGCCCTGTACCATATTTCCGATATAGATTTCATTGATTAGCATATCGGAAATAGCAAAATATTTCCAAAGTGTGCTGTTTTTGGTTTTGGGCTGCTGGTAGCGTAGACCATGCAGACGCTTATATTCAGTTGGATTAGGTATGCCCCGGTCATTGAGCATACGGGCGATTGCAGTTTTTCCGTAACCTTGTGCAAACAGGGTAAATATTTCACGGACAACGGCTGCGGCTTCTTCGTCGATTATTAAGTGTCCCTTTTGATCGGGGTCTTTTTTGTAACCGTAAAGAGCAAACGCGCCAATATGAAAACCGTTTACCCGTCTATTTGTTAAAACGCTGCGGATATTCTCGGACATATCCTCTAAGTACCATTCATTGACAAGCCCGTTTATTTGACGGGATTTTTTATTGCCCTTGTTTGCGGTGTCTGCGTTGTCAACAATGCTGATAAAACGAATACCCCAAATCGGGAAAAGCCCATGTATGTACTTTTCTACAAGTTCAAGTTCACGGGTAAAACGTGATTGTGTCTTGCAGAGGATAATATCAAATTTGTGCTGCTCCGCATCCTTTAGTAAACGGTTAAATTCCGGGCGGCGTCTGTCGGCTCCGGTATAGTCGTCGTCGCTGTAAATATTGTAAAGTTCCCACCCCTGTTCCATAGAGTATTGCAGCAGCATAGATTTTTGATTTTGTATGCTGTTGCTGTCGTCCGTTTCAAATTGCTTGTTTCTATCTTCTTCGGATAAGCGGCAATAAATAGCTACTTTCATGTTCATATCTCCTTAGAGATAGAACAAGCCATTTCCCTATGTGGTAATTATACCATAAGGGAAACGGCTTGTCATTACCGTTTTCCGGCTGTAACTCCTTTGTTTTTCTCTAATCTATTGATAAGCTCAATCCACTTTTTTGTGAATTGATTTTTAGTCGTGTTCTCGCCGCTTTTGAAAACACTCCTACAAATAGGTTTTTGTATCTCTTGTTCTGCCATAAGATTAGCCCCCTTTCATAAACTGGCTAATACAACTTATGAATAGCGGCAAGTCCACTATTCTATAAAATGGCAGTAATCGGACGGTTAGAAGCGTAACCTCACGGGAGTTTCACCCCTGCATGGTTCTCATGCAGCCCTACCCATTGCCTGCGACGCTCTGAACGCTCGGACTGTGGCGGTAAGGGAGTATCATTTGTTGCATAGTAATTAGAACCATGTTCGGGGAAGATCTGTGGTGGGTGAACTATTTCTGCCCCGATAGCTTTGATTTTTAGATATAATTCATCAACTTCTTGTCTTGAAGTAGCACGAAAGGCTAAATGATGAAAAGCTCCGGGTTTGCGTCTATGAACTATGTCATTTCTAAATACTGTCCGCAGGGAACAGATTGCAAAGTCAAAGTTATCGTTTAAATACTCAACAACATATAAATCATGTTCTTGTATGATTGCGCTAACTTTTTGGGAAATATCAGAACTTCTCTACGACCACTATGACACAAAGCAGATGACGGTAGAGGAATTAAAGGTTCTCATCTGGAGATACTTCCTCAGCTACTGGAATAACCGGAGGATTTGTTCAGCCAATGGCGGTCTCCCTCCTATGATAAAACGCAGGCAGTATTATGAGGCTTTGGAGCCGGCAGCATAGTTAGTGATATCTTTGAGAAAAATGCGTCAACTAATATTGACAATATCAGTCCGTATAGTTCCCCGATTTCCTGTTGCGTGTAATGACCGAAAAAATAAAGGTAAATGATTTTCCTCTTTTTCTCCGGCAAGGCAGACAGGGCTTCGGCAAGTTCCCCGCTGGTTAGCGTAATTGTCTGACCGCATATAGTGACGGGATATTTCTCATATGGGTTTATGAAAAGCCCGTTCTATGCGTTTATGGGATAAAACTTTTCTTCTATGAGGTATTCAAAAGATATTTCCCTTTGCCGTTGCCTATCCCTTTTCCTCCATGCGTTGATAGCCGCATAGCGTATGACGATTCTGCAAAAGGCGTTAAACGTGTATTCAATATGCTCCTTGTATGCCTCTGTACAATCCACGAAAGTTTCCTCCTCTCTGGATAATGTAAGAGGGCGGCAGCATTGTTTGCTGTCATCCTCTTGATTACCCCAACAGCAAAGACAGACGGGGCTGTCAACGGCGGGCGAAGCCCGTTCATTTTACCGTTGACTGGCTCGGCTGGTTTTGCTATCTGTATTGTATTTAGTTTGTTTTTACTATCTTTCAATCATACTGTAATGTTCCACTTTATTTCTATAAGCATTTCTCATTTTATATCTTGCTTTCCAAAAAACATTGTTGTTACCGACATTAAAATCACTGTTAAAACCACTATAACAAATACAGATGTTAATACAGGTATCGTTGAAGCTGTGCCATTCAGAATAATTTGATTACTCCAATAATTCGGAAATAGCCTTGAAACAAAATTTTCAGCACCAGCCAGATAATTTCCAGCATACATCATTACTATCGTTAAGATAAAAGTAACGAATGGATTGGCAAACAGTCCAACAAAAAAAGTAATACTAATCAAGAGCAGATACATCATCATCTGCAAAGCAATGGAACTCAATACATTTATAGTGGAAAAACCATCCATTGCAGATGCGAATGTTCCTGTTCCCATTGGCAAGCCAGACACAAACAGATAATAAGAGCCAATACAGACCAGAATCGTTCCCACAATAAAAACAACTGTCGCAATAATAACAGCCAAATATTTTCCCCAGACTACGGTTGACCTTTTTCCAATCCGTAAGAGCATCAATTTAATCTGACCACGTTCAATCTCCCCTGAGAATTGGAATGCCGCAAACAGAATGAGCAATATTCCTATGATGCCCAGTCCAGACAATACATTCCAGACGATAAAAACAAAATCCATGCAGGAGTAAATGCCTGTGTCGCCAGTTATTAGATTTAGTTCGATTACCCCATGCGCATATCCCAATGTAACAACGATTGCCAACAGCATAGGGATAAACAACATCAAGCTGCTCTTCCTCCGACTGTTCTTATATAGTTCTGTTTTGATAACCTGTGCTAAACTCATGTTAGTTTTCCTCCCTATCTCATCAACTCTACAAAAGACTTGCCACTGTTTTTCATATCCATATATGTGTTGGAATACGCAATGATGCCATCATTCAAAATAATGATATCATCAGCAAGGTCGCAGACCTCGGTAAGCTGGTGGCTGGAAAAGATGATAGATGTTCCATTTTCCCGGCAAAGTTTACGCAACAGTTTTTTTACATCTTCAATCCCGATAGGGTCAAGCCCTACGAACGGTTCATCCAAAATCAGCAAAGCAGGTTTGGTAATGATTGCCTGCGCAAGTGCCAGCCGCTGCTTCATTCCAAAGGAAAATGAGCGGACACTTTTTTTGCTGGATGATTCCAGTCCCACAAAAGAAAGAAGTTCATGGATGCGTTTATCCTGCTCTACAGCGTGAACGGCTTTTGTCAACATCATAATAACTTTCAAATTCTGATATGCAGTCATATCATCATAAAAACTTACATCCACAAGAGAGCCAATTTCCGCTTTCAGCGTTTCATCTGAAAGTTTCATCTTCTTTCCGTGAAAGATGATTTCTCCCTGATAATTGGTATTCAATCCAAGAATGGACTTCATCAACGTTGTTTTCCCTGCACCGTTCTTTCCAATCAAGCCAAGGATATGCCCCTGCTTAATTTGAAAAGATACGTCTCTCAATACAGGATATTTCTTGTATCCCTTTCGAAGATGCCGGACATCCAGAATAATATTTTCATTCATACAGTGATTCCTCCTATTTCTGTTTGAAATAAACCAGCACGGCAATGACAGCCAGTACAATCAAGATTAAAATTGCAAGAATTAGTTTTGGCATTCGTTTCCCTCCTTTTCTATACGTATACTTTAACATACAAAAAAGCAGCTACCGCAACTGTCCTTAAAACAACGGGTAACTGCCCTCGAATTTATTGATAAAAAAGCATGATGCTTACAGTAAACATATTCTTGTTATATTCATGCTCCATTGTTCCGTGATATTTTTCTACTGCTAATCTGACATTTTTCATTCCCCATCCATGATGCCTTTTATCTGTCTTGGATGTTTTAAAATTTCCTTTGCTGATTATCGGTTCTTCTATACAGCTATTCGCAATTTGTATAATAATGAATTGGTTAATACGCCGGATTGTTACGGAAAGTATTTTTGCGGATGCTTCCGGTAGCTTTCTACACGCTTCCATCGCATTATCCAGAAGATTTGTCAAGATTGTGCATAAATCAACCGGGGCTATCTTACAGTCTTTTGGATATTCCGCATGAATACTTGTTTCTATATTCTGCTGTCTTGCAAGTTCGGCTTTCTGGCTCAAAATATAATCAACAGCCTCAATGCCTGTAAACTGTTCTACAGAATAAGCAGCTCTGTCTTTGCCGAGCCTGTCAAGATATGCCCTTGCTTCCTCAACCTTACCGTCTGCCAGATAGCTTTGAATCATGGAAAAATGATTTTCCATATCATGATACAGGCGGGCATTTGATTCATAAGATTCTTTCGCAACTTGATAATTCTTTGCTAGCAGCTCATTTTGCAGAGCAATACTTTCCTGTTCTTTCCGTATCTGGCATAAACGATAATAGAAATAAGCCGAACAGATAATAAAGACAAACGCCAGTGCTAAAATTGCCTGGAACAAATCCGCCTTAAAATTTGTTACGATATTTGTTGACATCCAATAAGTTGCGCTGACAAATCCTAATACAGCTCCCGCCAATGCAATTCGGACTTTCCCCAACTGTACTGTTGCCCTTTTTAATATAAAATGGACAATCCATATAATAAGCCCATCTACCAGTTTAAATAAGATAACCAAATATAAGCGCATAGTGCTGAAACCAGCTTGAAGTTGTGCTGAAACCGCATAGCCAGTAATATCCTCTATAAATCTTAAAATGGAACCTTCCACAAAATTCAGTCCTGTAAGATAAACCACCGCCACAAAAAGAAAACTAAAATAATTTCCCTTAAACAGTATACATGCACCAAATGAATATGCAAAAGCACCATAAACAATCGTTACGAGACTAAATGAAATATCTATAAAATTCAACAAAATTACTCCAACAGTAATAATGTTTGCAACTGCCAAAAACATAATAATCTGCTTTTTCTTTTTGAACTGTGTTGGTGCTAACACATGAATAATTGAAAAATAAAAAAACGATTCAACGAATGTTACCAGCCATTCCACACATATTTGAATGCCAATCATATTTGCTTCCTCCAAAAGCGAAGCATCTTTATCTTGAAATCGGAAATGTTCGCTTTACTGATTATAACACATTGATTGTCCGAAAAAAGTATACCAGCATCATCTATACCAATTACATTTACCAGATTTACAATACACCCTCTGTCCGCAAAACAGAAATACTCCCTGCCTATTTCCTCAAAGACCTGCGACAGTGTTTTTCGTACCGATTGCGTTTTTCCTCCCGCCAAATGAAATACAGCATATTTTCCATTTTTTATAATATACAGTATTTCTCTATATGGTAACTGCTCAACATGATTTTTAATCTCAACCGTGTAAAATTCATTTCTTTCCAGACGGTACAATTTATAATAATCCTCCAACGCAAACGGTAATTTTTCGTCTATGACCGTTTTGGGAATATACCGAAACACCGAAAATTCATAAGCTGTAATCGCATACTCCAAATGAGATGTGATAAAAATGATTTTCGCAGCGGGCATAGTATCGTAAATCACTTTTGCTAAATCCATCCCGTCCATTCCGGGCATCTCTATATCCAGAAGAAGTAAGTCATAATGGATTCCATCCTGTAAGTCGTACAGCAAATTCTCACTGGATTGATATGTCTGAATTTTACAGTCCACGCAATGCTCCTTAAAAAATTTATCGGTAATGGTTTCAGCGCAGGAAACGCTTTGTTTGTTATCATCGCAAATTGCTATATGTATCATTCGACTTTTCTCCATTTTCCTATATTCCATTCGATATTATACTGTACTTTGACATGGTTCTCAATGGTAATCTTAAAGAAAATGGGAGTAGGCTATCCTACTCCTATATGTTACTGCATAAGCATAGAAAAATTTTGTTCAGTAAATGCAATCACTTCTTAAATGTCTTATAGTTCGGAATAGTGTGGTTCTGGCGGTCTATCTCTTGTTTTCGGTTGCTTGCTTCTTTACCGTACATGAGCATTCGCGCCGGGGTTGTCGTTGCCGTAGCCCTCCATGAGATTGATAACGCCCCAAATGCCAAGCTCGGCTCCAAGTGCTACAACAAGTGTCTGCAAAACGCCTACTGCTGAATTAAAAAATGCCATGTAAAATCCTTTCTGCCGCGTCTGCGGCTGTCCGGCAAGCGGACAAAAGGCGGTCAGCGACTGGTCGTCGGCGGTGTAGGAATGTGGGGAACTGGCTGCTCTTTTGGGATTGTGGGTAACTCTGTTTGCAGGACGTGGGAAAGCCGCACTTTGGCTTTTCCATGTGCTGTGAATGGAGTTATCCATGATCCCATAGCCTGTTATCCACATTTCCATGCCACAAGTCTTTTACGCCCTTTCACTGTTTCGGGACAAGCCCCATACGACGGGCTATTTCCTCCGCGTAAAGCTCTACATAGCGGCGTTGTTCCGCTTCCTGCCACGCCCGTATTCCTGCGTCAATGGTGTTTGCCATATCCAGCAGCCACTTCATTTCAAGCTGCTTCCGTTGCTCCCGCTGCTTCTGCTGTTTCTTTCTGATACGCTTATTCATGGTCTGCGTCCTCCTGTAAATGCGCCCGGTTCTTTTCGTAAAGCCGTTCACAATCCTTGATAAATTTTCTTAGGGCAGCTTGCCGCCGCTGTTCCTCCCGGATTTTGGGGTTGACAAGCACCGTAAACCGCCGCCTGTCTGTGCCGGGGCGTTCATTCACTGTCTGCGTCCTCCTGTAACTCTGCCCCGTCGATCTCGTAAACGTCAAATTCCTCGTCCGGCTTTACAATGGCGGAGCGGCGTTTGATGTGCTTCTCCATGTCAAAGGCGTTCTTCGGGTCTGCGTCGGAGAGGTACTTGTACTTCGGGTGTCGTGTTATATCAAACTTATCTGAAAAGAACGGGCGCACCCCGCGCACCTGTAAAATGCACTTGCCCCCGTCCATGACCGCGATCTCGCCCTGCGTCATAAGCTCTTTGCCACATTGTCAAGTGGTGAATTCAATTTTTCTTGCATATATTTTTACATTATGGCATAATATAAGTAAGAAATTCTTACTAGAAAGGGGCGTAAGCAAATGAACACACAAATATTGACAGTTTCTTCCAAAGGACAGATTTCATTACCAGTCAGCATCCGAAAACTCTTGTCGATTGATACTGGTGATAAACTGGTTGCATATACTTCAGGGGATGTTATCATGCTCAAAACTTTAAAGCTTCCTTCTGCTGAAGAATTTGAAGCCTCACTCGACGAGGCACAAAAATGGGCAAAGTCTGTTGGGTATAATGAAAATGATGTTAATGATATAATCAAATCAGTTAGAAAGAAGAAACGAGTATGAGAATTGTGATAGATACAAATGTTTTGATTTCTGGTGTGTTTTTTGGCGGATTTCCGAGAGAAATTCTTCGTGCTGTTGTTTGTCAGAAGATAACAGCCTGCGCTACGACAGAAATTATTAACGAATATGAAGAAATTGTGCAGGAAATGGTTGACAGAAAACAAGGGCATATTAATAGAACAATTTTAAGCCCGCTAATTAAAACTATGGAAATTATCGAACCTGTTACTCATGTCGAAATATGCCGTGATCCTGACGATAACAAATTCCTGGAATGCGCAAAAGATTCTCATGCTTTATATATTGTCAGTGGAGATAAAGACCTCCTTGTAATAGAGCAGTTTGAAAACATTCAAATCGTGACAGCAAAAGACTTTTGTGAGAAATACTTTTCCGAATAAAAAGGAGCTATTACCTTTTCTATTGGAATATTTATAAAATCAAAAATTAGAGGATACCTTTTCTCAACAAAGAGAAAAGTATCCTCTCTAATTTTATATACCGACTACATGATGTGGTATAAAAAAAGGATCTTTCCGAAGTTAGTTGATTTTGCGTTTTAATTCAAGCCGCAACAGTTTCCCTTTCAGCAACTCAAAACTGTTGCGGCCATACATGATCCTTTTGACAACTTTCAGCTTGTTCACGCTTCCTTCTGCCA
>CAJTBF010000002.1 GCA_910574195.1 Lachnospiraceae bacterium
AACATTGACAACAAGCTGGAAAATCTTATCCCGAATTTATATATGAGAAAGCTCAATTTATAAGGCTCTATTAAAGAATTCGGGATAAGATACTTTTCGGTATAACTCTAATTATCCCGAATTCGGGATAATAAGAGCAAGATTCTACCATAGTGCCAAAATTCGCTTATCGCTCATTTTGTCCTATGGGAATCTTGTTGGGGTTGCCACCCCAAGCCCGCCTTTTTGCGGCTTGCGCCGCTTGAAAAAATCCACCCATGAAAGGAGGTTCACAGCCATGAAAAGATACAACACGCCCCACCGCCGCCGGGTAATCAAGACACGCTTGACCGAGGAAGAGTACGCCGAGTTTTCCGAGCGTGTCACCCTCTGCAAAATGAGCCAAGCCGAGTTTATCCAGCAAGCCTTAATCAAGTCTTTAGCGAGCTTCACTGCCTGTACTTTGTATTCGTGGTCATATTGTCTGTTTTCTGCCATTTTGTTCACTCCTTATTCTCTTGATTATATCTCAAATCCTTGAGAATGTGGTGTCAACTTTTTTTATACCACATCAGTATGCCTTATATTCCAACATTATCCTACTATTTCACTATTTCTATTAGCATTTATGTTACCTTGGCTCATTAATCGGCTCATTAATCGGCTCATTAATCGGCTCATTAATCGGCTCATTTTCGTTCATAATATGAACTCCTGCCAGCACCTTTCTGTTCCAAAATTCCAATTTCACACAATCTATTGAGATAACGTTTTGTCGTTGCCACTGATTTTCCCAATAAATCACGGCCTATCGCATTCGTAATTATTGAATTATCATCCAGATACTTCAATATCGGAGCCATGCGCTCTTGTTCTTCTTGTGATAATTTTTCTAATCGCACATTAGGCAAAAATTCTTTTTCACGTCTATCCTTTAATAATCTATTATACTGGTCACAAGGCTTACACAATACCATAACTCCTCTGGCATTAGCATCAATAACCGGATAGGGAGCCTTTTCTGCTTTGCATACCTCCATAATCTTATCAAATCCTCTTCCCCATGATTCAATCTCTCCAGCTTTATAGAAAACATCTGCTATTTTAGGATTATACGGTATTGAAGAATGCTTCTCATATATTTTATCTACTGGCAAATTTTCCGGCCATTTTCCATCATTCCAAACATATATTTTATCTTCATAAATGCTAATCTGAATGGGAATTCCGGTACTATAATCTTTGTGATTAATGGCATTCAGCAGGATTTCACGAAATCCCTCCATCGGAAACATATATGTTTCCGTTCTCTGCAGACCTTCATAATCAATCAACGCTTTCATATACTTCGTATAAATCAACTCTACCGTCTTATCCGCTTGTAAAATTAACGGTCCATGGATTTCGTCTTGATACCTCAAATCAGAATTCGATTCTCCAAAATATCCAATTTTTATATATGCGCCTGTTACCCATTTTTCCGGATCGGGATGAAACATTAAAATTGCTGCCCGTATCAAATTTTCTCTTTCAAATAGCTTCAAATTCTCTAACAATAGCTTGTCGTTAACTTCTGCCGCAATTTTACTTAACCGCTTTTTATAAACAGATTTTTTTCTAAATTCCTGTAATGCTTCCTTACTTAAACTATCTGCTGTTTCTCCTGGTATCGGCACATTATCCCATGTTCTCCCTTGCTTTTCATAAAGAAATTTTAATAATTCTATTCCCTTTATTTCCTGCATGGTACTACCACTGCGATAATAATATTTTCCCCTATAATTAACCGGAAACGGATAACTGTCAACAATAATCTCTATATATTCTAATCCATTCTCTTCTATAAGGTTTACATCCGCAATAATATTCATCGTGGAAACAATTTTATTTGGAATATCTTCTAATAGTTTTTTAGCATTACGAATCCCTGCTATATCCCCATTATCATCTTTCCCAATAATAAGTATTCCACCCTGTGCATTAGCATAGCCACAGATCCATTTCAAATATTCATCTTTCCAAATTTCCTTCCATTCAGCACCCTGATGCTCTAACATTTTTCTTTCCTGCTTTCACTTGTCTGGTTCTTTTATATTATAATCTATTTCCCGTTTATCTTCAATTGATTAATACAAAAAAGAAACCTTGCATAAATCCAATACAAGGTTTCATTACATGGAAAGCCACAGCTTTACCTACGTTTTCGTACATCCCGTAAATAATTTTTCTTTTTATAAATCTTTCTTAATTACCATTCTTGTTTTAAACAAATATAACTAAAATCTACCATTCTGCATAAAATCATTATTAAGCTTTTCATATGTGCTACTATTTCATTGAGCCATTGAAGCTAACCTTTTTCGGTTAACAGTATATTCCTGTCAAAATTTCTTCTCTCTTATCTTCGGATACACAAAACCCGCAAACACTAACGTCCACGGGTTTTTTCAAACTCCCCGAGTTGGGCTCGAACCAACAACCCCGCGGTTAACAGCCGCGTGCTCTACCATTGAGCTATCGAGGATTACAGTCATATTCAAAAAATGATAGTTACAAATCTATATAGGAAGATCCCGGTACTTCCGTACCGGGATACATGGAGAATACGAGAGTCGAACTCGTGACCTCCTGCTTGCAAGGCAGGCGCTCTCCCAACTGAGCTAATCCCCCGCGATATCTGCGGTGTAATTCTGCAGCTATTACAAAATAACATATTTTATATTGTTCTGTCAATACAGTATCTGCATTTTTTTGGATTTTATAAGTGGATGGGTCGGATATATCATAACTGGATATTTTGAAATAACCAGTTTTATGATATTCTAATATATAAAAAGGGGTATAATTCATAGAAAATGTTTGTGGGAATTCTACTTTTTGTGATATATAGGAGAGAAAGATGACAAAAAAGATAGCGGTAATTAATGATTTATCTGGTTTTGGGCGTTGTTCTCTGACAGCGGCAATTTCAGCAATTTCCGTAATGGGTGTGCAGCCCTGCCCGTTGCCGACGGCGATTTTGAGTGCACAGACGGGGTATCCCAGCTATTATTGGGACGACTACACGGACAGGATGGAGTATTTTCGGCAGGAATGGGAGAAGATGGATGTAGACTTTGATGGAATTTATACGGGGTTTGTAGCGAATGAGGCGCAAATCGCGCAGATTTTTCGTTTTTTAGATACCTTTTATAAGAGAGATACATTTTTACTTGTAGATCCGGTTATGGGAGATGAAGGGAAAGTATACAAGATCTTTACAACGGGGTTGTTACAGCAGATGCGAAAGCTGGTGATGCGTTCGGATGTAATTACGCCGAATCTGACAGAACTTTGTCTGCTGACGGATACGGCCTATGCAGAGGCAGAACAGGAAACAGACCAGGAGAGACTGCAGATGCTGATAGAAAAGAGGGTAAGGAAATTAATCCAGGGCGGGCCAAAGACGGTGGTGGTGACAGGAATTCGGCTTACAGGTTTGAAAACCGGGACACCTCGGATCGGGAATCTGGCGGTGAACCGGGAACAGAGCAAATGGTCCGTATTTCCTTATGTCGGAGGAAGCTTTTCGGGAACGGGAGATTTGTTTGCATCAATTCTGGCCGGCGGAATCGCGAGGGGAGACGACATCTTTCAGGTTATGGAGCTGGCGGGTACATTGATTGCCAGGGCAATGCAGGACTCTGTCCGGGAAAATGTGGAGCGAAATGCGGGGACGAATTATGAAAAGTATCTCGGTATGTTATTGTAAGAGGAAATGAGGTGAGAAACATGGCAGATATTTTATATACGTACAATGGGAAGGTGTATGTCAACCTGACAAACCGGTGTGACTGTAACTGTAAATTTTGTATTCGTAGTCATCATGATACCGTAGGCGATGCGGTGACACTATGGCACAGGAAGGATCCCACATTGGAGGAAGTGAAAGCAGCTATGGATGCGTATGATTTCAGCGAAAAGAAAGAGCTGGTTTACTGCGGGTATGGCGAACCAACCTGTGCCCTTGAAAATCTGATGGGATCCGCAAGATACGGAAAGGAGCGTTATGGGCTGCAGATTCGGGTGAATACGAACGGCTTGGGGAATCTTTATCACAAGAAAGATATTGTACCGATTCTTGCGGAAGTGGTGGACTCCGTTTCCATCAGTCTGAATGCGCCCACAAAAGAGACATATATGGAAGTAACCCGTCCGCAGTTCGACGATGCTTTTGAGGCCATGCTGGCGTTTACAAAAGCATGCGGCAGGGTGATTCCGGAGGTGAAAATGACGGTGGTGGATGTGTTGCCGAAAGAGGAAATAGAAGCCGGCAGGAAACTGGCGGAATCCCTGGGGGTAGAACTGCGCGTGCGGAGTTATGTGTAGGTTACTGTGCACACTCCACGGGCGCGTACAGCAACATGCGTAGTTACATTTCACCCCCCACGCCAGTTGCTCGCAATGATTTCGTACGATCTGGTGTGAAAAGTAACCATGCGTAGTCTTTTGAAGCATCTCATGTTTGTTTTCTATTGATTTAGAACGGATTTTGGGATATAGTAGTTGATAGATAAGTGATGCATTTTACAAGCCAAAATCGGAAGAAAAATCAGTAGGAGGTATGAAGATGAATTATAATTGCTACATTCCCACACGTGTGCTGTTTGGAGCGGGGAGTTTGAATGAACTGCATGCGCAGAAGATGCCGGGAAAGAAAGCGATGATTGTTATTTCCAACGGAAAATCCACTCGTGCAAATGGTTCTCTTGCACGCACGGAAGAGCAGCTTCGTATGGCGGGAGTAGAAACGGTGATATTTGACAAGGTAGGTGCAAACCCGCTGAAGTCGACGGTGGAAGAGGGAGGAAGATTTGCCAAAGAGCAGGGGTGTGATTTTGTAGTGGCGTTGGGCGGCGGTTCCGTTATGGATGCGGCAAAGATTATGGCAATGTATGCGCTGCAGCCGGGGGATCTCTGGGATTATGCGGAGGGGATTACCGGAAAGGGACAGCCTTTGGTTCATCCCACCTTACCGGTGATTACGATCACGACGACTGCGGGAACCGGTTCAGAAGTAGATCCCTGGGGCGTCATTACGAATCCGGAGACCAATGAAAAGATCGACTGCGGCGGACAGGACAGTCTGTTCCCGCTGGTTGCCATTGTGGATCCGGAGCTGATGCTGAGTATTCCACCTAAGTTCACAGCGTATCAGGGGTTTGACGCTTTGTTCCACAGTACGGAAGGATATATATCCGGTGTGAATAATCTGATGAGCGATATGGTGGAATTGGCGGCTATTGAGAATATCGGAGCTTATCTGGAGCGGGCGGTGAAGGACGGATCGGATCTGGAGGCGAGAGAGCATGTGGCTTTTGCTAATACGATGTCGGGATATTCCATGGATGTGGGTGTATGCACCAGTGAGCATGCGATGGAACATGCCATGAGCGCGTACCATCAGGATTTACCGCACGGCGCCGGATTGATTATGATTTCAAAGGAGTATTATACTTATTTTGTAGAAAAACATGTTTGCGATGATCGTTTTATCCGTATGGCGAAGGCGCTCGGAAAAGAGGACGCAAAGGATCCGATGGATTTTGTAGATGCGCTTGTAGAACTGCAGGAGGCTTGTGGAGTTGCGGACCTGAAGATGTCTGATTATGGGATTCAGAGGGAAGAATTTCTGACATTGGCCCAAAATGCACGGGCAATCTCGGGCGGCTCCTATTCGTCGGATCGCGTGCAGATGACGGATGAAGAATGTGTTGCAATTTTCGAAAAATCCTATCGGTAAGAGACGGAGGAAACATTACGGAGAACCTGTCACTGGCAGGTTTTCCGCATACTAAGGCATAGGAGAAACCTGCCGCGGGCGGTTTGATTCACATACGGTGACATGAAAAAATCTCCACAGAAATTAGTTTCTGAGCTTTCAGAAAGAATCTCTGTGGAGATTTTTTATAATATCATTCGACATCCTGTATGAAATACCATCCGGGAGGCGGACAGCTTTCATAAGCCGGTACAGTATACTCAAAGGACATCCCGATTATTTTGACAGAACTTCGGCGCCGTCTTCCGTGATCAGCACCATATATTCAATCTGTGCAGATAACCCGTCATCCATGGTATAGACGGTCCAGTCATTTTCTTCGTCCACGAAGAAGTCCGGCCCCCCCTCGTTGATCATAGGCTCGATTGTGAACATCATACCTGGTACCAGCAGCATTTCACTGCCCTTGGGAGTGACGTAGCTGACAAAGGGTTCTTCGTGGAATTCCAGACCGATTCCATGGCCGCCGATATCTTCCACCACGGAATATCCGTTTGCCTGTGCATGGGAATTGATGGCATAGGCAATGTCGCCTAAGTGTCCCCATGGTTTTGCCTCGGCCAGTCCCAGGTGCACACATTCCTCCGTTACACGGATGATGCGTTCGGCGCGCTCCGAAATCCGCCCCATTTTGAACATACGGGAAGCATCGGAATAATAGCCGTCCAGAATGGTGGATACATCCACATTGATAATGTCCCCTTCTTGCAGAAGGATGTTTTCGTCCGGAATTCCGTGACAGACTTCATTGTTTAAAGAAGTGCAGACACTTTTGGGAAATCCCTGATAATGAAGAGGCGCGGGAATGCCGCCGTGACCGGTTGTGAAATCATATACGATCCGGTCAATTTCAGCGGTACTCATTCCAATTCGGATGTGCCTTTCTACTTCATCCAATACGGCTGTATTCAGAGCGGCGCTTTCCTTGATTTTTTCAATCTGAAAAGGTGTCTTTAAGATCTTTCTCGGGGGAACGATTTCGCCCCGGTCTGCATGGACCAGCATCCTTTGTTCTATGGGCATATGACATTTTTTATATTTTTTGCCGCTGCCGCACCAGCATGGTTCGTTACGCTGCATTTTCATTACCTCTCTTTTCCATTTTCGAATGAAAGAATCGAACATCTTTTTATTCCTCGAATTTGTGAATAAATAACCCGCTTCGCAGTTTGGGTTCAAACCACGTAGATTTTGGCGGCATCAATCGACCGGAATCCGCGACCAGGAGCAGTTCTTCCATAGAAGTCGGATACATGGCAAAAGCGATCCGTTCCAGAGCTGATTCAGTGGAGGAAGAGTTCTCAGAAGAGAAGTTCGAGACCGGAGTCTGCGTAGGGGCAGAAACCTCTTTTGCTCCGGCATCGACCAGTCGGACAAGTTCCGAAAGCCCGCGGATGCCACCCACAAATTGAAGCCGGGGGTCCGTCTTTGGATCCTGGATGCCAAGCAATGGATTTAAAATAAAATCCTGTAGAATGGATACGTCGAGATCAGAGACAGGATCACCGGTGTACAGTTCCCGGTGCGCCTTCAGCCGATACCATGTATGCTGTCCGTACATGGTAATCTCTCCTTTTTGCTGCGGACGGCACGAAGAAAGTGAGGAATCTGTAAAAGACGCCGAAATTTCCGTGATCTCAAATTTTTCCCGGACTTTCTGTAAGAATTCTTTGAAAGTATATCCATTTAATCCGGTTACAACCCGGTTATAGTCAAAAATCTGCAGTTCATCTGCCGGAAAGAGAACAGAAAGAAAATAATTGAATTCTTCCGTACCGTCATAATCGGGGTGCTGACTTCGGCGCCTGAGTCCGACTTTTACGGCGGACGCTGCGCGATGATGCCCGTCTGCAATGTAAAGATGGCGGATTTGAGAGAAAAGATCAGAAATCTGCTCAATCTGTCTTTGCTCCCCGATTTTCCAGACCTGATGGCGAACCTGATCTTCGGAGATGAAATCATAGAGCGGTGATTCGCTTTTTATTGTTTTGGTGAGCTGCTTTAATTCCGGCTGTGGGCGATATGCCAGAAAAATAGGTCCGGTCTGTGCGCTTAATGTGTCCACATGACGGATTCGGTCTAACTCTTTATCTTCTTTCGTATTTTCATGTCTGCGGATGGTACCGTCCTGATAATCGTCAATGGAAGCACAACCTACGATTCCGGTCTGTGTCCGGCCATGCAGGGTAAGAGCATATAGATAATAACAGGGCGTCTCTTCTGTCAAAAAAGAATGATTCGAAATCATTTCTTCCAGAATATCTCGGGCACATGTATAAACCTGTGGAGAATACATATCTGTTTCATCAGGAAACTGTGTCTCTGCACGGTCTATTTTCAGAAAGGAAAGCGGGTTTTGCGCTACGATTTCTTTTGCTTCCTTACGGTGGTACACATCATAAGGAAGCGCGGCAATAGAAGCCGCTTTTTCCTTTGCAGGCCGTACACTTCGAAAGGGACGGATGATGGACATGAAAAACACTCCTTTGTTTAAAAAATTTTCTTCTGCACATACTGATTGAGATAAGCTTCTATTTCTTTCATCTGTGCATTTGTTACCGGATCTGTGTATGGAATCCGATGAATGATTCTGGAAACATAGTCGTTCTCTGCGACGATATCCAGACTTTCCCGAAAATTCAGATCAAAAAAATATGCCACATAGGAAATCCAGTAATCGAGAGCAGTCTTGCGGTCTGCGGACAGGATACACTGATTTTGGAATACCGTATCATAGATGACAGGTGAAATTTTCTGGGAACCAATGATTTCTGCAGAGAGACCAAGGATCGTTTCCAGATCATCTTCCAGTTTTACCCGGCAGTTATCTAATTTGTCGGCGTCCCGAATAAGGCGCGCATGGAGCAGCGTCCGTGTATCGGGAATTTCCTCCAGGCGGTAGTCGCTGTGCCGGGCAATTGCAGTGCGAATCACAGGATCCCATGTATCATCCGGAAGGAATTGGCGGATCAACCCCTCGTCAAATAAGATTTGCACCCCATAAGCAGCGTGATCCATCGTTCCCGGTTCAAAACTGTCGAATCGTCGCAGCTGTTCAAATCGCCCGATGTCATGCAGCAGGGCGATAAGCTTTGCAAGCTGTACGTCTTCATCCGGCAGATGCATTCTACGGGACAATTCCTCTATCTGGGAAATAACACCGTAGGTATGTATGATTTTGAGGCGGACTTTATCGTCTTCCTGATCATAAGCGGTCAGATAAGTTTGAAATGTATGTGCTGCATGAAGAAAATCCATAAAAGTGACTCCTGTTTATTTTTCGTGTTTTCCTCTCCAGATCCATAGTGCAATCACGATACCTGTTATGTATAGGATATTCACAAGAACTGTCGGATTATCCCTCAACAATCCGACAACCGCCACGATAGCAGCCAGGGAAATCAGGATCTGAAGGGTGGTGAAGATTCGTTTTTCTTTGATTTCCTTGGCATTTTGAAGCATCTCAATCTTCCGTTGCTCCAGCGCCAGGTATTCCATCAGATCTTCCTCCGGAATCCGGGACAGGATCCAGTCTTCTTTTGTGAAGTCTTCCACGTCTTTTTTGAAATGAAAGAAATCACGGATCCGATGCTTTTCCTGATCATTGCTGTCGGTTAAGTTCGGCTGAACTCTCTTTTTTGGCGCTTCCTGGGCGGATGTTTTTGTAAGCTCCCCTTCTGTTGCGTCATCCGTGCCGGGAGTGGAGGAGACAGAATCCCTCTCCTTCTTTGCAGCAGCTAAAACGCTGTCTTCTTTCGATGAATTTGCGGATTCTGTTATGGTCGGCTTTACCGACTCCATAGCGATAACAGTTCCCATGGGTTCCGCTGAAGCAGCGGGGGCTTCTGCCGTAGTGCTTTCTTTCTGGTAAATATGTTCTTCTGACATAGATTTCCTCCTTATTAATTATGCAGTGAATCAGTAAATGTTACAGCAGCCAAAAGGCTTGTTCTCCCTTTGCATATCATATCAATTTTCGACAAAAAGTGCAAGGGATAGAAGTGATTGTGACGGGAAAGAATACAAAAATACGAATAAGAGTGAATCATGCGAATAAGAGTGAACCATGCGAATAAGAGCGAACGATACGAAAGGAAAACAAACTATGAAGGAAAAGGAACGGTTATATCAAGAGAACAATGCAGGCAGGAAACAATGGGGATATAGGATAGGAATGATTCTATACATGATTTCGGCAGCGGGACTTGTACTTGGCAGTTTTAGGGCAGGGATATTTCCATTAAGGTACAGTCTCAGCCTGGGAATGTTTCTGGCAGTGCTGGGAGGTATACTGACCGTGATCGAAAGGCGGCGGGACGCTCCTGTACTGGCGGGAAGTCTTGCGGTTTTTCTTACGGCAGGATGTCTGGCCGGGATTTTTTTTATGACTCGTACGGTCCGTATGATTGAACAGGTGGCGGAAAGGGGGCGTTTGGAATCAACGGAGAAAGCCGCACAGACAGCAGGACGGGGAGCCGTCCCGGAGAAAGCCCTTGAAAAAGACGCAGAAAAAGTTTCCGAAAAAATGGGGGAAGAAAAAATAGAAAATGCTCCGGAGAATATGACGCAACCTGAAAAGGATTCTTTTCTTGTATATCTTAGCGGTGTGGATACCTATGATGGTATGGAGGAGGAACCGCGCAGTGATGTGAACATTTTGGCTGCGGTCAACACGGAGACGAAAAAGATTCTATTGATATCAACACCGAGAGATTCTTACCTGGAGTTTTCAGTAACGGAAGGAACAAAGGACAAACTGACCCATGCAGGCGTATACGGAACGGATGTTTCGATCAATGCACTGGAACAATTGTATAAAGTAAAGGTGGATTATTATTTGCAAATGAATTTCAGCGGCTTTGTTCGTATCGTGGATGCGTTGGGTGGAATTGATGTATATTCGGACTATACGTTTACTACAAATGAGAATGAGACATTTCAGCAGGGATATAATTGGCTGACAGGGGAGCGGGCATTGGCTTTTGCGAGGGAACGATATAGTTTTGCGGAAGGGGATTTTCAGCGGGCGAAAAATCAAATGGAGATTGTACGTGCAGTAATCCAAAGAGCGGCTTCCCCTGCAATGCTGCTGAATTACAATGCCGTGATGGAAGCGATAGAAGGAAGTGTGACTGTGAGCATACCGGAGGACAGGGTGAGAGAACTGGTCAAAATGCAGCTTTCTGATCATGCACAGTGGGAGGTGGAATTTTACACAGTGCAGGGGGAAGGAAGATATGCGGAGACATTTTCCATTCCGGGGGAGGAAGTCTATGTGGTGGATCTGGATCCGACTTCCATAGAGACGGCGAGACAGAAGCTGATGCAGTATGGTTTTGGTCAGGAATGAGTTATAGTTTACCGGGGGCCGGCGAACAGTAACGCTCCCGATTTGTGATCGTGCAGCAGAGTGCATGGACGGGGCGGACGGTAGACGGTACCGGTCTGTTAGCGGAATTGGAACTTGCGTATCGGGAGTGCTTTTGATACACTGAATAAAGAAAGAACAGCAGGCTTCGGAAAAGGAACGGGAAAGGGGAAGAGTATGTCGAGTGAGGAATTATGGGAAGAATTGTTGAAGCATCAGGGAAAAGTTTTTCATACAGTGAAGGGACTGGAATTCCGTTATGAGGTAATCGGCGGGGAGATTTTTGTGGATCGGCGGTCGAAAACGATTACCCGGGCGACTATGGAAAAAGCGCTGGAAAAAGTGCAGACCATGCCTGAGACCGTTACAGGCCCCAAAAGTCTGGGAGTATTTGGCGCCCCCTATGTCTGGGCGATTTTTCGGCAATTTGGCGTGACCGGATGAAAGTAGAAAATACAGTAATATTTTTGGTACATTTTCATGGAGTATTCTCTTTCCTTTTTTTTAGATATCAAGTATAATATTACCAAATGATACAAGATGTGACGAGGTGTGGAATGAAAAAGGTGACAACAGTGACAACAAAGAAGATAGCGAAAGCAAAGAAGAACGTACAGTCTTATGAGATCGGCGAGCTGGATCAGTATCTGTTCGGGCAAGGAGTTCACTACGAACTTTATAAAAAGATGGGAGCACATAAGGTGACCGTGGACGGTGTGAAAGGTGTGTATTTTGCAGTCTGGGCTCCACACGCAGAAAAAGTGACGGTGATCGGAGAATTTAACAACTGGGATCTGGAGGCGGATGAGATGGAGCGTCAGGATCCCGTGGGAATCTATACCTGTTTCGTACCGGGGGCAGAAGAGGGGCAGCTTTATAAGTTCTGTATTGAGACTGCCAAAGGAGAAAAACTGTTTAAAGCAGATCCTTTTGCGAATGCGGCGGAACTCCGTCCGGGGAACGCTTCCCGTATTACAGATATCTCTCATTTTAAATGGACGGACCAGGCATGGCTGGATGCGAGAAAAGATTGGGACAATAAAGAGAACCCTATGTCGGTGTACGAAGTACATATGGGCTCCTGGATGCGCCATCCGGGCCGTGAGGACGAGGGGTTTTACACCTATCGTGAATTTGCAGTGTCCATTGCAGAGTATGTGAAAAAGATGGGATATACCCATGTAGAATTGATGGGAATTGCCGAGCATCCGTTTGACGGTTCCTGGGGATATCAGGTGACGGGATATTATGCACCGACTTCCCGCTATGGGACGCCGGAGGATTTCGCATTTTTAATAGACTATCTGCATAAGAATAAGATCGGCGTAATTCTGGACTGGGTTCCGGCACATTTTCCGCGGGATGCGCACGGGCTGGCGGATTTTGACGGAACGCCTACCTTTGAATACGCCGATCCCAGAAGAGGGGAGCATCCGGATTGGGGAACAAAGATTTTTGATTTAAGTAAGACGGAAGTAAAGAATTTTCTGATCGGGAATGCCCTGTTCTGGATTGAGCATTACCATGTGGACGGATTGCGGGTAGATGCAGTCGCTTCCATGTTGTATCTGGATTATGGAAAGCAGGACGGGCAATGGGTTGCCAATAAGTATGGCGGAAACGAGAACCTGGAGGCCGTCGAATTTTTCAAACATCTGAACTCGGTGGTGCTGGGACGGAATCAGGGAGCGGTTATGATTGCCGAAGAATCTACGGCATGGCCGAAAGTGACCGGAATTCCGGAAGAGGACGGGCTTGGATTCAGTATCAAATGGAATATGGGCTGGATGCATGATTTTACAGAATATATGAAACTTGATCCGTTGTTCCGAAAGAATGCGCATTATATGATGACATTTTCTATGGAATATGCGTACAGTGAGAATTACATTCTTGTACTTTCTCATGATGAAGTAGTACATTTGAAGTGTTCCATGCTCAACAAGATGCCGGGCCTGGGATTCGATAAGTTTGCAAACTTAAAAGTGGGTTATGCTTTTATGATCGGACATCCGGGAAAGAAGCTGCTCTTTATGGGTCAGGATTTTGCACAGCTGCGGGAGTGGAGTGAAGAACGGGAGCTGGACTGGTACCTTCTGGCAGAGGGACCGCATCAGCAGATACAGAATTGGGTGCAGGATCTTCTGCATTTGTATCAGAAGAATCGGGCCTTATATGATCTGGATACCGAGAAGGAAGGATTTGAGTGGATCAATAAGGACGACGTGTTCCGCAGTATCTTCAGCTTTGTAAGGCATTCGAAGGATGGAAAGAAGAATTTGCTTTTTGTATGTAATTTTACCCCGGTGGAAAGAGAAGACTACCGGGTGGGTGTGCCAAGAAGAAAGCAGTACAAGCTGATTCTGAACAGCGACGATGCGAAATACGGCGGAACAGGGGCGGAACGTCCCTTGATCTATAAGGCAGTGAAAGGAGAATGTGACGGGCAGAAATATTCTTTCGCTTATCCTCTGCCGCCCTATGGAGTTGCCGTGTTTGAATTTTAAGAGACCGAAAGGGGCGCCGGAGAAGGCGTCCCGTTTTTTATAGCAATAGCTGCAGGATAATCTGGATGATCCAGGAAAGAGAAAAAAGGATCGTGCCAATATTCAGAAGAGCAGCCCGAAACAATGCACTTTTTGAAAGAGAAGTCTCCCCTGCCTTTAGGTTCATTTTTCTGGCATTTACAGCCAGACAGATGATGCCCGTGACGAAGAATGTAAAAATCATTAAACTATACAGACCAAGGATGAGAAATTCACCGGTATGGCTTTGGAATAAGGGCAGAAGGGAGGCAATATTTCCGGAGAAATCAGACAATTCTTTGTAAACAGGAAGACCTGACAGCAGGATACCGGCTACGGAACCCAGAAAGTTGACAACCATGTGCAGAAAGACCGTGTACAGGATTTTTCCGGTTTTTACATAGATAAAAGCAAAAAATGCGCCCAGGGTAAAAGCATATGCAAATTGGTTCAGATTTCCGTGGAACAGGCCGAAAAAGAGAGCGGAGAAAAGAATGGAAATGCCTTCTCCGTATTTTACAGTACGGTCTATAAGTAATTTGCGAAAAATCAATTCTTCGAATACGGGCGCGCATAGAACCGTCACGAAAAAAGCGGGCAGGGGACTGACTCCGTCGATCATGGTCAGAATGGAGTTTTCTACTCCGGACCCCTTAAGAAGGCCGATGAGCCAGGTACAGAACAGACCGGCCAGATTACTTAAATACATCATGGAGTAGCACATGAAGAAGGCCTGTATCCATTGGAAAAATGTCATACTGTGTTTTGGAAGAGACACGGCAGGGATTCTTTGGATTAAGAAGATCATAAACGGCATTGCGATCAAATAGAGAGGAAGCGAGGAATATAGAAAGACAGCGTCTGCTGTTTCAATCCGGATAAAAGGGATTCTGGTTATAAGAGGAAACCAGAGCAAAGATAAAACCAGAACGAACAGAGTTCCGGTGAAATATCTCAGACTAAGAGAACGAAAATATCGGCGGGCGATTTTCTCTGGATTCTCCGGGGAAGAAGAGGGTTCCTGTGTACTGTTTTCTGTCTCCTGGATGGAGGATAGGGGTGATATATTCTTTTTCATAGGTAAATCTCCTTTCGGGCATCCCATATTGAAAGGGGCTATCTATTTCCTGACAGTCCCCTTTTTCTTCCATTTCCGTGATTTTGCCTGTGGCCCTTGCCGGAGCCCTGCTGTCCATGGTCTCCTTGTCCGGGGCAACTACTATGGTTGGATAATGTTTCGCTTTCAGTATCCTCGGGCGGCGTCTCATTTTCTCTGTCATCCGGCAACGTCTCTTTTTCATTATCAGCGGATAGACGATCAAGAAGATCCCGGAGTTCTCTCATTGTCATGTTTTGAATTATTTCAGGACGAATACCGGGATCGAGAGCCTGTATTTCCAGGAAAATTTTATACTTCCCACAGGAAAGTCCCATCTCGTGTGCTGCGGCAACCTCTTCCGAAGACGCAGAGTAACAGTAAGTATTTTTTTGCGCCGCCGTGCATACCTCAATGTTTGAAAGAACCCTGGTAGATTGTGTTTTGTCTGGTCCGGTAACGGTGATTGTCATGATTTCATTGTCGGACAGTAAAGCGGCGATATTTTCATCTTTTAATATCTGGTCGATGGCATCGGTATAATTTCTGAATTTTATATCAAGAGTATTTGTAAGTTTCTGTCCGTCGTCATTGAGGCCGTTTATAGAAATAATCCGGTCAAATCGGTTGACGCTTAACTCGATCGACGGGTTTATGTCGATACTGATTTCCGTTGTCGGAGTAAAATAAAGCCAGCGCCCTGTAACCAATAGAAGCAAAAAACATGCGCATGTGGCGGCATAAGCACAGAATCGCAGATATCGGGTTCTCGTCTTTGTATATCTTTGTGATTCCTGGGAAAGGAATTGTTTGGTATGATTCTTTAATTCTTCTTCCGCGTATATTTGATTGAAGATTTCTTTTAGTGCTTTATTCATATTCATCACCTCCCAGCTTTTCCCGGAGCATTTTCCTGGAACGAGTCAGGAGTGTATAGATGGTATTGGTATTTTTCCCTAGGATGCGGCTGATCTGCGGAGCAGTGTAATCCTCGAAGTAGTGAAGGTAGACGACCTCTCTGTATTTTGGAGGAAGTGAAAGCACGGCTTCTAATACTTCTCTGTGGTCTGCCGACAGTTCTGCCGGCTGTTCCATAATTTCATCTAACGATACGGTATGGCTGTGAAAAAAGTTTTTGAGCAGGTCTTTGCAGGCATTGATTGTAACCCGAATAAACCATGCTCTTTCATGTTCCTCATTTTCAAAAGAAACAGAACTAAGGACATACTTCAAAAATACCGTTTGAAATATGTCCTCGGTATCTGCATGATTTTTCAGATGTATCATGCAAAGCCGCCGAATTGTATCTGCATGCCGTTCGATTGCCCTGTTTACTTCTTCCTCATTCCGCATCATGTTTTGCTTATCTGTTGCGTCCGCATCCACCCCGAAAACCATTTCCTCTTCCACCGCAATGGGCACCATATCCGTTTCCGGTGCCTGAGCCGGTCATGTAATTATCACAAACGCCATCGTTATTTGTATCTGCAAAATTTATGCCGCGGCCATTTCCGGCCGGACAGTTTCCGTAAGAGGCATTGCAGTTATCGCAAATGTTATCATTGTCCATATCCATATAATTGTCGCAAATACCATCATTATTTGTATCCACAAAATTCATGCCGCATTTATTTCCGGCCGGACAACTTTCATAAGGAGAATTGCAATTGTCACAAATGTTGTCACTATTCATATCCATATAGTTGTCGCAAACACCGTCGCCATTTGTATCAACGAAACATGCGCCATAGTTGGTATTTTCCATGCAGCTTTTGTAATACCTGCTACAGTTATTATAAACATTATTTCCGTTTGAATCAACAAAATTCCATCTGGTTCTTGGACCTGCTGCAAACGCGCTGATTGTTCCCATGGATAATAAGAATACGGTTATTAAGATGCCAATACCTATTTTTTTCATGATTATTTCTCCAATATTTTGGATATTATTTCTGGTTCTATTTCTAATACGATTGTAAAAAAAGAATCCATTCAAAATTTCAAAAGTTTTTATGAAACAGTACCCACTTTTTGGGATATCTGTTATAATAGCAGCAGTATGAAAATAGTAGATTGCTATTTACAGATGTCTCGGGGACAAAGGTGATAAACAGGAGAACGGAGATGGAGAAAAAACAATTTACAAAAATCAGGGGGATAAAATTTCACACATTGAATTATTTTATAGTTCTGGTGGCATGTATCCTGTATGTACTTATTATCTATGCGACGATACAGGTCAGTGTGAAATATGATGATATGGTGTCTGCAACCAATGCTTATATCGGATGTACAAAAGAGATTGCCCGTGTGAAGGAAGGTTCCGATTATCTTACGGAACAGGCCAGGCTTTATGCCGTGATGATGACCCCTTTCTATATGGAACAGTATCTGGAAGAAGCGAATGTAACGAAGCGCAGGGAAAATGGAATGGAAGCGATGGAGCAGTATTCTTTTGGTGAAAAAGAACATCAGCTTCTTCAGACAGCATTGAAGGAATCGGATCAGTTAATGGAAAAAGAACTGTATGCAATGAAACTGATTTCTGTGGCAAATGCATATGATGCGGAGATGCTTCCAGATGAGGTGCGGGAGATACAACTTACGACGGAAGATCAGGCGCTTTCATCGGAAAAGATGGTGAGCAGGGCTCAGGAGATGGTATTTGGGTCGGCTTATCAGCAGGAAAAAGCGCAGATTATGAAGGATATCAATTTGTTTATTGATACTATCGTCAGTCAGACCGAAGGAATACAGGAAGAACGGGTGCAGTCTTTGGAGCAGACGCTTCGGGAGCAAAGAGTTTTGATCAGTTTGTTGTTTGTGATGAATATTCTGACATTTATTCTGATTGTTACGATGATTGTAAAACCGCTGCAATTACATATCAACTGTATTCAGGAGGGAAAGTTGCTGCAGATTACAGGAGCTTATGAATTCCGGTATCTGGCGCTGATTTATAATGATATTTATGAGTTGAAAACAGCGAATGAAGCGCTTTTGCGCCATAAGGCAGAGCACGATCCATTAACAGGCATTGCGAACCGGGGAGCGTTTGAGCAATTGCGGACTTTATTGAAAGCTACCAAAACGCCAATCGCATTTTTGTTGATTGATGTGGATGAATTTAAGCAGATCAATGATGGGTTTGGGCATGAAACGGGGGACGAGATCTTAAAGAAGGTGGCGCGCCTGATGCAGGAACAGATCCGTTCTCAGGACTATGCTGCACGGATCGGCGGAGATGAATTTGCAATCATTATGACGGAGATAGAGCAGAAGCAGAAGGAAGTAATTGAAAAGAAAGTTCAGGAGATGAACCGGAAACTGCAGAATCCGGAAGATGGTCTTCCGCCGGTATCTTTGAGTGTGGGGATCTCATTCTCCAGGGAGGGTTTTTCAGAGGATTTATATAAAAACACAGATCAGGCACTTTATTATGTGAAAGAGAACGGAAGAAACGGCTGGAAATTCTATGAAGAACTTCCCTCTACGCAGCGGTAGCATGTTTAAAGGGGCGAACATGAATACAGGAAATATGGGTGGAAGAGCAGTTTATTCGGCTCACAGAACAAAAAAACAATCGAATTTGCGCGGATACAAGAAATAAAAGCAGATTTATGTTACAATTTGTCCAAAGTGCCTGGAATTCCAGATTTTATCGCGGACTCCTTTAAAAAAGAAATATATGGGTTTGACATGGAAGGTGTTTCGTCAGATTCAGGTACAAGACCACGGTTTTCTTCTGTTTTGTACGAATGCTAGTCCGAGAAAGTTGTTTACATCAATATAGTCTCCGGAGGAGACGGAACATGTGCAAAGAAATGTCGCAGACTTGCAAATAGACGTTGCAGGGAATTGTGACATTTCTTTTTTGCGTTATACAATGCGGAAAATTTGTGGTGTTTTGTAATTTAACAAAGAAAGGTATGGGTGATTGTTTATGGAGGAAACAGCAGTCTCTGTATGGAGGACAGAGAGATTATTTTTGATGCGTCTTAGCAAAGGAATCGCAGGGATTCTTCTGGTGTTTGCGTTATGCAGCAGCCAGGTAGTACCGAAAGTCGTGGGAGAGGTTATCGGGGGATTGGTTTTTTCGTCAATAGAGAACGGAAAGACAGCATCTTACGGAAGGGAGAAAGAGAAAATTTATGCGGATACTGACGGGAAGAGAATGCTGGAAGAAGTTTTTCTTCCGGATTTTCCCGTCAGAGACCAACTTCTGACTGACATTTCTATAACAGATAAGCCGGGACTTTTACAAGAGTTGTCAGAGGAAAAAGGAAGGGAGCCTTTTCTGCCGGAAATACATAAACCAGAAGAAACAGTATCCGAGGAAGAAATTCCGGTACAGACAGAGAAAGAGCCACTTTTTTCTGATGGAAAAGGGACAGGGATCCCGCGAGAACCATCTGGCCTCTCGGATGTTTTGCAAGATCCTTCGGAATTTACGGGAGTGTGGCATCCGGTTGAACAGATTATACCGGGAGCAGAAAATGAGATAAAACAGGATAATCTTAGACCAGGAAATCCAATCGAAACAAATCCCCCTGCTTTGGACGATCCCATAGAGCCAAACGAACCAGAAGTTCCCATAGAACCAATTGAACCGGAGATTCCCGTAGAGCCAATTGAACCGGAGATTCCCGTAGAGCCAATTGAACCGGAAGTTCCCGTAGAACCAATCGAGCCGGAGATTCCCATAGAACCGGTGGAACCAGAGACACCGGGAGTAGGGGAGAATTCGTGCTTTTTATTAGACGAGACCGGGATGCTTCTGAGCTTCCGACCGGAATATGCGGTGATAGAAAGAGGATGTTTGTTTCTTCCGGACGATTGTACCGGGATCAGAAGAGGTGTGTTCTCCGGGTGCGGAGCGGGAATTAGGGAATTGTATATTCCGGCAGCGGCAACATGGATAGAGGAAGGCTCTCTTATGGGATTATCGGAATTGGAATGGATTGAAGTGGAGGGAGGAAATGCAGCATATATCACCGAAGATGGAGTATTATTTGATTGCACACGTTCGCTGCTGCTTGCATTTCCAAATGGCAGGACGGAAACCTATCTGGTACCGTCGGGCGTGGTGCGGATCGCAGGAAGTGCCTTTGAAGATACCTGCCTTTCAAGAATTGACATCAGGGACTGCAATGTGATCCAATTTGGAGAAACAGTATTTGGTAGTTCGAACGGAAATGGAATTCAGATCAGAGTCCCCTTGGGAACCGGGGACGTTTATGCAGAAATTTTGGCGGGATATGGGCTGGAGATTATAGAATAAAGCCGAAAAAAATAAGGAATGCCGGATTTTTTGATCGGAAGTTACTTTCACGTCTCAGGAATGCGCAACCTGGCGCATTCTGTGAGAACAGACTTACGCGGCGATCGGAATATTTTTCATGTGTGATTCATGGGATTATAATTGAGTCGTGATAGAATTTATGGTATACTTTTTTAAAGAGTTGTTATGTGATATGGAGAGAGAAAAGGCAGAACGTTTTACTTTTGCCGGCATCTGCCGGCAGGAACAGGCTGTTGATTTTGAAAGGAGGGGGAAGTTTCATCTGTGAGTGTGGCCGACAGGTAAGCGTGACGCCGTTGGCAGAACTTTTGGAGAAAAAACAGAAAATAAAAGCAGAATAAGGAGGAAAAGGAGATGGGAGAATTCCGGATTCTTGAAGTGAAACAGAGTATATTTGCAGATAATGATAAAAGGGCAGATGAGGTAAGGGAAGAACTGAAAAAGAAGAAAGTATTTTTACTGAACCTGATGTCCTCGCCGGGATCCGGTAAGACAACGACATTACTGAGAACAATTGAAGCATTAAAAGAGGAATTACGAATCGGGGTTATGGAAGCAGACATTGACTCCGATGTGGATGCGCAGACTATTTCGGCGCTTGGTGTGAAGGCAATCCAGCTTCATACAGGCGGAATGTGCCATTTGGATGCCGATATGACAAGACAAGGACTTGAGGGACTGGAGACCGGTGACTTGGATTTGGCAATTCTGGAAAATGTAGGGAATCTTGTCTGTCCGGCGGAGTTCGACACAGGCGCGGTGAAGAACGCGATGATTTTAAGCGTTCCGGAGGGGGATGATAAGCCGCTGAAATATCCGCTTATGTTCTCGATTTGTGATGTGGTATTGATTAATAAGATTGACGTACTGCCATATTTTGATTTTGATATGGATGCCTGCAGAACGTATGTATGGAAACGAAACCCGAATGCAAAAATTATTCCGATTTCGGCGCGGACCGGAGAAGGAATCCAGATCTGGACGGACTGGCTGAAAGAGGAGGTCAGATCCTGGCAGAAATAAGAAAGTGGTGAGTGTATGGCATTTAAGAAATCATTTCTGGAGCGTTTCTTTGGCTCAAAACAGGAAAAAAATGTAAAAGAATCAATGGAGCATATGACACAGGAAAAATCAGAAAAACCAACAGATGTAAAAGAAGAACCGGCTGTTTTTCTGGAATTACCGAGAGATCATGCACTGAATCGTCTGTATGAATTGCGAATCAGCGAGTCCAAAGAGTTGTCGGCTCCCCGGTTGTGTATGGAAAAAGAACAGGGAATGTCTCCGGAGGAAATAGAAAAGGAATTAAAAGCATTTCAGTCGGAGATGACCACGGCAGCGAATTTACGTTTGAAACATGCGATGCCGAAAGAAGAAAAAGAATCGGAAGAAGAAAAGAAATCAAAAGAAGAAAATAAATCAGAAGAAGAAAAGGAGCAAAAAGAAGATTTCGGGATGGATGCGCTGCCGCTGATCTATGTTCCAAAGGATCGGATGTCGGCATGGATGATGGTATTTCCACCGGTGGCAGAAGGGAGAGAGTTGGACGGGGAAATATTGAAAAAGGCGCTGGAAGAAAAAAAGGTGACGTCCGGGATTGATGAAAAGAAACTGGAAGAATTGCCGGGACATCCGGAACAATATTTTTGTTTGTGGAGAGTTGCGAAAGGTACGCCGGCTGTTCAGGGAACAGACGGGCAGATTGAAGATTTCTTTTCACGGTCTGTGGAACGTAAATTTGCGGTAGATGAACATGACAGGATGGATTATACGTCTCTGAATTTATTTCAGACTATTGAAAAAGGCGCGGCAATCTGTCGGAGGATACCGCCTACCTCCGGTGTGCCGGGGAAAGATGTGCAGGGCCGGATCCTTCCTGCCAGGGACGGAAGAGAAGTCACGCTTCCAAAAGGAAAAAATACAGAGATCAGTGAGGATGGAACTCGTTTGCTGGCATTGAAGACCGGAGATGTGGAGTTTCGTGACAGGGCGTTCCATGTGAAATCTTTGTTGGAGATTGCCGGGAATGTAGATTATTCAACCGGAAATATTGACTACAAAGGGGAAGTGCATATCCATGGGAACGTGAGTAGCGGATTTTCTGTCCGGGCAGAGGGAAATATTGTTGTAGATGGTGTCGTGGCGTCCGGCAATGTAGAAGCCGGCGGAGATCTGATTGTTGCCAAGGGGATTGTGGGCGGCGGGGACGCTATGATTCGGACAGATCATGATCTCTACACAAAATACCTGGAGAATAGTACGGTGCATGTCCAGGGGAATGTATACGCCGATTCCATTGTCAACAGTGAAGTATATTGTGATGGGAATGTGCAGGCAACGTCCGGGAGAGGAGTCCTGGTCGGTGGGAAAGTTCGGGCGTCTCATAAAGTCAGTGCAAAGACGATCGGGTCGAAAGCGGAAAGCGCTACGATGATTTTCCTGGGAGGACGGCCCTGTGTCGAATTTGAGATAGAGTCTCTGGAAGAAAATACCCAACTGCTGGTCAAACAATTGGAAAAACTGGAATGTCGTCCGGACAGTCCTTCGAAAGTGCAGCGTATGGAAGAATTTCAGCGAGATCTGCTTGAAAAGCAAGCGAAATTGGAACAGTTGAAAGAACAAATGGCGGCAATAGAAGAATCAGAAGATCCGGTGAAGTGTAAAGTAGAATGTGATACTGCATATCCGGGAATGCTTTTGAGTATCGGCGAGGTGAATTTCCGTTTGAAGCAAGAAACGTGGAAATGTGTTGCGAAGCTGGTGGATGGGGAAATTCGTCTGGTATAGAAGATGGAGGAAGAGCTGCCGGGGATGAAAAAGGGGAATGTGAAAAAGAAGAGAAGAAAGTGGCTGTGTATTTTCTTGCTGACAGGGCTTGCGCTCTGTCAGCAGGGGTGTGGGGAATCTTCCACCCAGGAGACGGACGGACAAAGTGCGCAGAAAGAAGAAGTGCAGGAACAGGAGCCAGAACAGGATACAGTCGAAAAGTCAGAATTAAAATCAGATCAGGAAGCAGACATAGAGAAAAACACGCAGACAGAGAGTGAAAAAGAGAAACAAGAGGCTCTCTCATCGGGATTGGCATGTCCTTCTGTGAACGGAGCGCTTCATGTGGAAGGAACGAGACTGGTGGATCGGACGGGGACGCCGGTGCAGCTTAGAGGGATCAGTACCCATGGAATCGCCTGGTTTCCGGATTATGTAAACGCACAATGTTTTGGGGAACTGCACGAGCAATGGAAAGCGAATGTAATCCGTCTGGCGATGTACACGGCAGAGTACGGTGGTTATTGTACGGGTGGAGAGAAAGAACATTTGAAGGAACTGATTCGAAACGGTGTCCGGTATGCTGCGGAGCAGGATATGTATGTGATTGTAGACTGGCATATTTTATCGGATGCGGATCCGAATATATATATGGAAGAAGCGAAATCTTTTTTTGCAGAGATAGCGGGAGAATACGCTGATGCGGACCATATTCTGTATGAAATCTGTAATGAGCCGAATGGAAGTACCGATTGGAACGCGATTAAAAGATATGCGCTTGAAGTCATCCCGGTGATTCGCGCTCAGGATTCCGATGCGGTGATTCTTGTAGGGACGCCGAACTGGTCGCAATTTGTGGATCAGGCAGCGGCCGATCCGATTACAGAATATGAAAATCTGATGTATACGCTTCATTTCTATGCCGCTACACATACGGATGATCTGCGGCAAAAAATGCAGGCGGCGGTGGAAAACGGCCTGCCTGTTTTTGTGTCAGAATATGGAATCTGTGATGCCAGCGGCAATGGCGCCATTGATGAAGCGCAGGCGAATCTGTGGGTGGAAGCGATGGACCGCCTTGGAATCAGTTATGTGGCATGGAATCTGTCAAATAAAGAGGAATCGTCGGCTATGTTACAAAGCTCTTGCGGAAAAACCAACGGATTTGTACAGGAAGATCTCAGCGCTTCTGGAAAATGGCTGTATCGGATGCTGACAGAAGCAGAGCAGAAGTAGGTTACATTTCACCCTCGCGCCGGTTATCCAAAACAATTTCATACGATCCGGTGTGAAAAGTAACAGAAGTAGAGCAAAAAAAATCAATTTACACCCGTATAGAGAGATGCTATAATAGCCTCGGATAGTATTCCCAGGGAAACTATACCGAGGCAAATTTTATACCTTATCGGACGCAAAGCGTCCGCCCACCCGAAGGGTATCAGATACGGGATGCCCGGTGGGTATACCTTATCGGACGCAAAGCGTCCGCTCACCTGAAGGGTATCAGATACGGGGTGCCCGGTGGGTATATTTATTTACAGATCCAGAGATCCACACCGGAATACAGATGGAACTTATATCATTTTTGCATAGTGTGAAAGAATGAGATTTCATTATTGTTATGAAAAAGAAGGTGGTTGAATGAGGATTGGATTTGTGGGTGCAGGAAAAGTAGGATGCACTCTGGGAAAGTATATGGTGGAGCACAATATTTGTGTATCCGGCTATTATAGCAGAAGCAGAGAGTCTGCCAGGTGGGCATCTGAGTTTACGCACACAAACTGTTATGAGACGTTGGAAGGACTGGCGTTATCAAGCGAAACACTCTTTTTGACGGTTCCGGACGGAGCGATTAAAGAGGTGTGGAATGATCTGAAGCAATATGCATTAGAAGGTAAATGTATTTGTCATTGCAGCGGTGCGATGAGTTCCGCCGCGTTTTCCGGGATTGACCAGATGGGGGCATTTGGTTATTCTATCCATCCCTTATTTGCAGTCCATAGTCGGCTGCAGTCTTATCGGGAGATTTCACAGGCATATTTTACAATTGAAGGAGCAGAGAAGCACGTAGAGTTCTGGAAAGAATTTTTTGAGGCATTGGGGAACCCGGTGTGTGTCATCCAACCGGAAGGAAAGATTCTTTATCACAGTGCGGCCGTGTTTGTAAGCAACCTGGTAACGGGATTGTTTGAGACCGGTATAGAACTTTTACAGAAGTGTGGGTTTGAAAGAGAAAGCGGAGAAGAAGCGCTGCGTACTCTCTTTCTGAATCACTGTCATTCTGTGGCAACGTCAGGAGTAGTAGAATCACTGACCGGTCCGGTGGAACGTGCGGATCTTGCAACCGTGCAGAAGCATCTTTGGGCGTTGCCCGGAAGAGAGCGGGAGATCTATGTCCGGCTGTCGGAAGTGTTGGTAGAGATTGCCCGGCAAAAACATCCGAAAAGAAATTATGAGGAGCTTTCCCGGTTTTTAAGAAAAAGCAGAGAAAGTGAGCAGGCCAGGGAAAGGGAGGAAGTAAGTTAGAAAGGCGAAAGTGCGCCAATATGTTTCATGATGCATTGGTACTTTTCGCAGAAAGGCGGATTAATAAGAATGAAAAATACAGTTGCAACATTTCAAAAGGCGAAGCAGGACGGAAAGCGGATTTCCATGCTGACGGCATATGACTATTCCACGGCAAAGCTGGAGGATGAAGCCGGAATTCACGGAATTCTGGTGGGAGATTCCCTGGGAAATGTGGTGCTTGGCTATGAAGATACGATTTCTGTTACGATGGAAGATATGATTCATCACGGCGCCGCAGTTGCCAGAGGCGCAAAAAGTGCATTGGTTGTCATAGATATGCCGTTTATGTCTTATCAGAGTGGAGTATACGATGCACTATGCAATGCGGGACGGCTGATGAAGGAAGGACGGGCCAATGCAGTGAAGTTGGAAGGCGGGCAGGAGGTAGTTCCGCAGATCAAGGCAATTGTACAGGCAGGAATCCCGGTGATGGGGCACCTTGGATTGACGCCCCAGTCTGTAAATGCCTTTGGCGGGTATAAAGTACAGGGGAAAGACACGGAAACGGCGCAGAAACTTTTGGAGGATGCAAAAGCGGTTGCAGAGGCAGGGGCATTTGCAGTAGTATTAGAATGTGTTCCGGCAGCGCTGGCGGAGAAAATTACAAAAGCAGTTCCGATTCCCACAATCGGGATTGGAGCGGGAGCCGGCTGCGACGGGCAGATTCTGGTTTACCAGGATATGCTGGGAATGTTTTCCGATTATACCCCCAAGTTTGTAAAACGTTTTGCGGATATCGGCGGAGCGATGAAAGAAGCTTTTCAGGCGTATATCGCAGAAGTGGCGTCCGGAACATTCCCGGCAGAGGAACATGGTTATGGAATTTCCAGTGATGTGATAGAAAAATTATATTGAATACCGAAGAATAAGGTGCAAAATGATTACAGTTCAGCCCAGGATTTTGCATTTGCTGCAAAGTCCGTAAGAACGCATAACAGTTGGAATAGAATGTATTCGGCGGTACGGACTTTTCAGGGAGTCTGCCATACAGAGAATGGAGGAAGAAAGATGCAGATAGAGAAAACAGTAGAGGGAGTAAGAGCCCAGGTTCGCGCATGGAGAAAAGAAGGACTGCGTATTGGTCTGGTGCCGACAATGGGGTACTTACATGAAGGTCATCAAAGTCTGATTGACCGGGCGGTGAAAGAAAATGACCGTGTGGTAGTCAGCGTGTTTGTAAATCCGATTCAGTTCGGGCCCACAGAAGATCTGGACACCTATCCAAGAGACTTTGAGGCGGATTGCATTCTGTGTGAAAAGGCAGGCGCGGCGCTTGTTTTTGCACCGGAGGTATCCGAGATGTATGTGGAGGACTTTTCTACGTTTGTAGATACCAGTAAAGTGACGGAAGAATTATGTGGAAAAAGCCGTCCCACACATTTCCGCGGCGTATGCACCGTAGTAAATAAACTGTTTCATATTGCAGCTCCGGATCGGGCCTATTTCGGACAAAAAGACGCACAACAGCTTGCGGTTGTCCGCCGGATGGTCCGGGATCTGAATATGGACATTGAAATTATCGGCTGCCCGATTATCCGGGAAAAAGACGGTCTGGCAAAAAGCTCCAGGAATGCATATTTATCCCCGGAAGAACGAAAGGCCGCGCTGGTACTTTCAAAAGCAATCTTTACAGGCAAAGCAATGGTGGAAGAAGGGGAAAAAGACGGCGAGAAAGTACTGGAAACCATGCAGAACATAATCCAGGCGGAACCCCTCGCACGTATCGATTACGTAGAGATGGTAAAATGGGATACCATTGAACCCCACCATCAGATCGACTGCCCCATCCTCGTAGCCATAGCCGTCTACATCGGCAAAACCAGATTAATTGATAACTTTCTATCACACTAAGCCTTGCGATTTCTCCCAAAATCACAATGCCAGACTAGTCTGGCAGGGTGGTTTTGTGAGAAATCATGAGGCGCGTGCGCCGAAGCGAGATGTAGCGAAGTGGAATCGAGCGTGCAAGGCTGGAAGAAGCCGAAAACCAGATTTCTCAGCCGACTGCCAGACTAGTCTGGCAGGGTGGTTTTGCGAGAAATCATGAGGCGCGTGCGCCGAAGCGAGATGTAGCGAAGTGGAATCGAGCGTGCAAGGCTGGAAGAAGCCGAAAACCAGATTTCTCAGCCGACTGCCAGACTAGTCTGGCAGGGTGGTTTTGCGAGAAATCATGAGGCGCGTGCGCCGAAGCGAGATGCAGCGAAGCGGAATCGAGCGTGCAAGGCTGGAAGCGGCCGGGGACCAGATTCCTTAGCCGAATGCCAGACTAGTCTGGCAGGGTGGTTTTGCGAGAAATCATGAGGCGCACATAAAATCAAAGAGAAGGAGTATATTCTATTATGATATGTACAATGTTAAAAGGTAAAATCCACCGTGCCACAGTCCTCCAGGCAGAACTGGACTATGTGGGCAGTATTACCATCGACGAGGCATTGATGGAGGCTTCCGGAATTCAGGAGTATGAACAGGTGCAGATCGTGGACGTGAACAATGGGCAGCGTTTTGAAACCTATGTCATTGCCGGGGAGCGAAACAGCGGTATGATCTGTCTGAATGGTGCGGCTGCCCGTCAGGTACAGGTGGGAGACAAGATTATTATTATGTGTTATGCAGGAATGACTTCCGAGGAAATCAAAGAATATCACCCAAAAGTCGTATTTGTAGACGAACAGAATCAGATCAGACAAATCACGCATTATGAAAAACATGGCCGCCTGCAGGACATGGAAGAGGTGAAATAAATGCTGAAAGGGAAAACCATAGTTCTTGGAGTCAGCGGCAGTATTGCAGCCTACAAGATTGCAGGACTGGCCAGTCGGCTTGTAAAGCTTCATGCAGATGTGCATGTCATTATGACGCAGAACGCTACCAATTTTATCACTCCCATTACATTTGAATCTTTGACGGGAAACAAATGTATGGTAGATACATTTGACCGGAACTTTCAGTTTCATGTGGCTCATGTTTCCCTGGCGAAAAAGGCTTCCGTACTGCTGGTAGCTCCGGCTTCGGCCAATATCATTGCGAAACTGGCTTATGGGCTTGCCGATGACATGCTGAGTACAACCGCGCTGGCTATGACCTGCCCGGTGCTTGTCTCTCCGGCCATGAATGTGAATATGTATCACAATCCGGTGGTACAGGAAAACCTGGAAAAGCTTGCACATTCCGGGAAAATTGTGATTCCTCCGGAGAACGGTTATCTGGCCTGCGGCACGACGGGAGACGGGAAAATGCCGTCGGAAGAGGTTCTCCTGTCTTACATTTTACGGGAGATTGCGTTTCCAAAAGACTTAAAAGGAAAAAGGGTACTGGTAACGGCAGGGCCAACCCGGGAAGCGCTGGATCCGGTTCGTTTCTTAAGTAACCATTCCACCGGGAAGATGGGATACGCCATCGCCAGACAGGCCATGCTGCGGGGGGCAGAGGTGACGCTGGTCAGCGGCCCGGTCTCTTTGACGCCCCCGCCTTTTGTGAAAGTGATTCCGGTTGTCAGTGCGGCAGAAATGTTCCAGGCAGTCTCCGCTCATTGGGAGGGGCAGGAACTGCTGATTAAAGCGGCAGCAGTTGCAGATTATACGCCTCTTGATATGGCGGAGGAGAAATTGAAAAAGGAAGATGGAGAATTTGCCGTGCCTTTGAAAAGAACAGAGGACATTCTTTTGTGGCTGGGGGAACATAAAAAGCCGGGTCAGGTGCTCTGTGGATTTTCGATGGAAACAAACAATGTAGTGGAAAATTCAAGAAAAAAATTAGAAAAGAAGCATGCCGATCTGATTGCAGCCAATAGTCTGAAAGAGACGGGGGCCGGATTCGGGACGGATACCAATCATCTTCTTTTGATTGGAAAAGAGGGTGTGAAAGATCTGCCGTTGCTTTCCAAAGAAGAGGCGGCGAATATACTGTTGGATGAATTATTACGAATCGATGAGAATTACCGAAAAATAAGTTGACAACCATAGGGAACAATGGTATGATAATCAGGCAATTAGCTGCCGAAGACAGTAGGTGCCGTAAGGCATAAGATGGGAACGCCTACCGAGGGATGCGAGATTCATAGTATTGGATTTTACCTCTGTGTCTTGGTGTGCACAGAGGTTTTTCTGTGTACGGCTGAATGTAACTGAAATTTATACAAGGAGGTGCACCAGAACGTGGCAAAAGTTGAATTAAAACAACCAATCGTAGCAGCCATCGCCGAGGATATTAAAGATGCTCAGTCCGTAGTGCTTGTGGATTACCGTGGTTTGACCGTGGCACAGGATACGGAACTTCGTAAGCAGCTCAGAGAAGCAGGCGTAGTGTATAAGGTCTGCAAGAATACGATGATGAAGAGAGCTTTCGAGGGAACAGAGTGCGAGAGTCTGAGTGAATATCTGGAAGGACCGAGCGCGCTTGCAATTTCCAAAGAGGATGCGACGGCTCCGGCGAGAATTCTCTGCAATTTTGCGAAAACTGCCGATAAGTTGGAACTGAAAGGCGGCGTGGTAGAAGGAGCTGCATATGATGCGGCAGGTCTGACAGAGATTTCCAAGATTCCGTCAAGAGAAGTTCTTCTCTCCAGATTGCTTGGAAGTATGCAGTCACCGATTACGAACTTTGCCCGCGTGATCAAGCAGATCGCGGAAAAGGACGGCCAAGAAGCGGAAGCTGCTGCAGAGTAAGGCTTTTGAAGAAAGTCTGGAAAAGCATTCCAGGAAGCGGATTTGAGAATCCATGCAGATTGGAAGAAAGATCAGGAACAGAAAAAGAGGTCTGACAGAAAAGAATAAAAATGTCAGAGAGATAAAACAGAAAAAAGATAATGGAGGATGTAAAAATGGCTAAATTAACAGCAGCTGAGATGATCGAAGCGATCAAAGAATTATCCGTATTGGAATTGAATGAATTAGTAAAAGCATGCGAAGAAGAATTCGGCGTATCTGCAGCAGCAGGCGTTGTAGTTGCAGCAGCAGGCGGAGACGGTGCGGCGGCAGCAGAAGAGAAGGATGAATTCGATGTAGAACTGGTATCTGCAGGCGCATCCAAGGTAAAGGTGATCAAAGCCGTTCGTGAGATCACAGGTCTTGGTCTGAAGGAAGCAAAAGAGCTGGTTGACAATGCTCCGAAGGTAGTAAAGGAAGCAGTTTCCAAGGCAGAAGCTGAGGAGATCAAAGCAAAACTGGAAGGCGAAGGCGCAGAAGTAAATCTGAAATAATTTTGAGGTTTTATGCTGTTTATCCAGAGAAAAAGCATATCCCGTGGAAATCCGTACTTTTCGGTACAGGATTCTCTGCGGGATATTTTTTATGATATAAGAAATTTCGTTCCCTATATCATAAAACCATCCGGAAGGATATACACTCGAGCGAAGAAGTGGCTCAATAAGTTTTCGGCGTATGGTTTCCTTTATTCTAAAACAATTTTGAAAAAAGTGTTGACTCTTACGCAACGTAATAGTTTATATTGATATTACCAAGTGGATGGAGGATATGCCAATGATGACAGTACATGAAGTGAGTAAGCTTGCCGGGGTGAGTATACGCACTCTGCAATATTATGACAAGATCGGTCTTTTGCATCCGACGGGACGCACCGATGCAGGGTACAGGCTGTATGACGATGCAGATCTGGAACGCCTTCAGCACATCTTATTGTTTCGTGAATTGGAGTTTCCGTTGAAAGACATCAAGGCAATCATAAACAGTCCTGATTTCGACAGAAGTAAAGCATTGGAGCAACAGATAAAGTTGCTTAAGCTGAAAAAGGAACATATTGAAAACCTGATGAACTTTGCGCTTGGAATAAAAATGTTAGGAGTGAGGCACATGGACTTTAAGGCTTTTGACAGAAGCAAACTGGATGAGTATTCCAGACAGGCGAAAGAACTTTATGGGAATACACCGGAATATAAAGAGATGAGGGAGAAAATGAAGAATAGAACAGAGAAAGAGGATCATTTTCTGGCTGACCGGTTTATGTTGTTCTTCAAAGAAGCCGGTGGGATAAAGAATACGGATCCGGCATCTCCTGAAGCGCAGGATCTTGTAAAAAGGATACAGGATTTCATCACTGAGAATCTTTATACCTGTACCAATAAGATTCTTAAGGGATTGGGAAAGATGTATTCCGGAGGTGGAGATTTTACGAAGAACATCAATGAATACGGCGGTGAGGGTACCGCAGAATTTGTCGATAAGGCGATTCAGATTTACTGTGATAACGCTGAATAAGGAGAATGCGATGATTCTTTACTGAGAGTCGGGAAACCGGCTCTCTTTTACTGTGCGCGTCCACCACTTTATTTGGTATAATTATTATTAGTTTACCATTATCAGAAAGAGAATACCAAAAAGAGGATAAAAGGAAATGAGAAAAAAACAAAAGTTTTTCAGTCTGCTGTTTTTCGGTTTTTTATTGTTTAGCTTTTGCCCTGCGGCAGTCTGTGCCCAGGAAGCAGATTCAGGGGACGGCGGTGATGTCACGGTCGGATCTCCGGCTTTGGATGCGCAGGCGGATGTGATTACCGGTGAAGGCTTTGTGTTTGACCAGACCACAGGGACCTTGACGATCGACGAATATGATGAAAATTGGGAATGGCCCGATTCTCTGTCAAAAACAGAGGTAACCGCGCTGCGGATAAAGAAAGCGGCAGGGGTGTTTCTAGTCAGGGCGGTTCCGCAGTGTCTTCGGCCAACGTACCTTATGGTGACAAAGTGGTGAAACCAGCGGAGCCCGCCCGGGAGGGCTTTACCTTTGCCGGATGGTACCAGGAAGCCGCCTGTACTACCCCCTGGAATTTTGACAGGGATCAGGTGACAGGGGATCTCACCCTTTATGCCAAATGGACGGAAAGAAGCCAGGGGGAAACGCCTGGTGGAGGAACATCCGGTAGCGGAACGAGCGGTGGAGGAACGAGCGGTGAAGGAACTCCTGATGCAGGGAGTTACGGAGATGGAATCTCTCCGGGCAGCACTGCAGCAAGTGCCGGTTCGCCAAATTCCAAAACGCCTTCGTCTCCGCATACCGGTGAAAGTGATTGTGTAGTATGCTGGTTTATTCTGCTGTTCTTTTCTGCCGGTGTATGGATGTTTCTGTACCTCTATAAGAAGAACGATATAGAATGCCTGAAATAAATATGAAAATGGACACCCGTCGTTGCGGAAAAGCCTTTCGTACAGACGGGTGTTCTTTCTATTTTTCATTCAGAATTCCGGTTTTCTACCACAGAAATCCCAAAATGTCAAGAACTTTTTTCTATTTATCCCTGAATTGTCCCAAAATAACCCAAAAATGAGTTGACAGTGAAAAGTCTTTTGTGCTATAGTAAAAAATGCGCTATTGTGGAAAGTTGTGCCATTCAGGCTTGGTTTTATTGATGCAGGAGTGCTTTCCGCAAAACCTGAAAAATCCCGGTATACGGCAGGGAATGTGCCAGGAACCAGTATTGCGGGAAAGAGCAATCGAACACCTGCGGCACATGTATGCATGGATTAGGCGGCGCACAGAGCGGGATGCAGGGAGTGCGTTTTTTCAACACATCCATGATATCTATTAGAATACGCTCCAAGGGGAAAAATATACAGGGTAACTCGCAGCCTGCATACAGGGTACGGTCGGAGATTCTTGTTTTATTAATAGGAAGAAACAGTGCCCGCAAAAATAAATGAGGAGTGAAACGTCAATGGAGAAAAACAGAATTCGTCCCATCACAAACGGAAAAAGTTCACGTATGAGCTATTCCAGACAAAAAGAAGTATTAGAGATGCCGAATTTAATTGAAGTGCAGAAAGACTCTTATCAGTGGTTTCTGACTGACGGATTAAAAGAGGTTTTTGATGATATTTCTCCGATTGCTGATTACAGCGGTCATTTAAGTTTGGAATTTGTCGATTTCAGACTCTGCGAGGATGAAGTAAAGTACACGATTGAAGAGTGTAAGGAACGGGATGCAACGTATGCCGCGCCTCTGAAAGTGAGAGTTAGACTCTACAATCGAGAGAATGATGAGATCAATGAACATGAGATTTTTATGGGTGATCTTCCGTTGATGACCAAGACAGGTACATTTGTAATCAATGGTGCGGAACGTGTAATTGTAAGCCAGTTGGTTCGTTCTCCTGGTATCTATTATGGAATTGCCCATGATAAACTTGGGAAAGAACTATATTCTTCCACCGTGATTCCGAATAGAGGAGCATGGCTGGAATATGAGACAGACTCCAACGACGTATTTTATGTCCGTGTGGACCGGACGAGAAAGGTACCGATTACTGTGTTGATCCGTGCACTGGGAATCGGAACGAATCCGGAGATTCTTGAGTTATTCGGAGAAGAGCCGAAGATTCTTGCGAGTTTTGGAAAGGACACTGCTGAGAACTATCAGGAGGGTCTGTTAGAGTTGTATAAAAAAATCCGTCCGGGTGAGCCGCTTGCCGTAGACAGTGCGGAAAGCCTGATCACCAGTATGTTCTTTGATGCAAGGCGTTACGATCTTGCCAAAGTAGGACGTTATAAGTTTAATAAGAAACTGGCACTCAGGAACCGTGTGAAGGGTCGTATTTTGGCGGAAGATGTGGTGAGTCCGATTACCGGGGAAGTGGTGGCAGAAGAAGGAATGAAGTTGACACCGGAGATTGCAGATGCGATTCAGAATTCCGGCGCTGCATTTTTATGGGTGCGGGGAGAAGACGACAGCCGTAATATTAAAGTGCTTTCCAATATGATGGTAGATTTGCGGGCGAGCGTGGACATTGATCCGAAGGAAGTAGGAGTTACCGAGCAGGTATACTATCCGGTGCTGGAAGGGCTTCTGGAAGAGAGCGGCGGCGATATCGAAGAATTAAAGGGGATGATCCGGCGGGATCTGCATGATCTGATCCCCAAGCATATCACGAAGGAAGATATTCTTGCGTCTATCAATTATAATATGCATCTGGAATATGGTATGGGCAATGACGATGACATTGACCATCTTGGCAATCGCCGGATTCGTGCCGTGGGTGAATTGCTTCAGAATCAGTATCGGATCGGACTTTCCAGATTGGAGAGAGTGGTTCGTGAACGAATGACCACACAAGATCAGGAGGGGATTTCCCCGCAGTCTCTGATTAATATTAAACCGGTGACAGCGGCTGTGAAGGAATTTTTCGGATCTTCCCAGTTGTCCCAGTTCATGGATCAGAATAATCCGCTGGGTGAGTTGACACACAAGCGTCGTCTCTCCGCATTGGGACCGGGGGGATTGTCCAGGGAACGTGCCGGATTTGAGGTGCGTGACGTTCATTATTCTCATTATGGGAGAATGTGCCCGATTGAGACGCCCGAAGGTCCGAACATTGGATTGATCAATTCTCTGGCATGTTATGCAAGAATTAACCAGTATGGATTTGTAGAGGCGCCCTATCGTAAGATTGATAAATCCGATCCGGAGAATCCGGTAGTAACGGACGAAGTAGTCTATATGACGGCGGATGAAGAGGATTATTATCACGTGGCACAGGCGAACGAAGCGTTGGATGCGGAAGGACATTTTGTGCGGAAGAATGTATCCGGACGTTACCGGGAAGAGACGCAGGAATATGAGCGAAGCAAGTTTGACTTCATGGATGTGTCCCCGAAGATGGTGTTTTCCGTGGCGACGGCGCTGATTCCGTTCCTGGAAAATGACGACGCCAACCGGGCGCTGATGGGTTCAAACATGCAGCGGCAGGCGGTGCCGCTTCTGACGACGGAAGCGCCGGTGGTCGGAACCGGAATGGAAGTGAAGTCCGCAGTGGACTCCGGCGTCTGTATTGTGGCGGAGAAGGCCGGTGTGGTAGAACGTTCAACCTCTACCGAGATTATGGTACGGCACGACGACGGAAGTAAGAAAACTTACAAATTAACCAAGTTTTTGAGAAGTAATCAGAGTAACTGTTATAATCAGCGGCCGATTGTAGAGAAAGACGAGCGGGTAGAGGAAGGACAAGTGATCGCGGACGGTCCGTCTACCTCTAACGGTGAGATGGCGCTGGGAAAGAATCCTCTGATCGGATTTATGACCTGGGAAGGTTACAACTATGAGGATGCGGTTCTGCTGAGCGAACGTCTGGTACAGGATGATGTCTATACTTCCGTGCATATTGAGGAATATGAGGCGGAGGCCAGAGACACCAAGCTGGGGCCGGAGGAGATCACCAGAGACATTCCGGGTGTCGGGGACGATGCTCTGAAAGATCTGGATGAGCGGGGAATCATTCGAATTGGTGCGGAGGTCCGTGCCGGAGACATTCTGGTAGGAAAAGTAACGCCGAAAGGCGAGACGGAACTGACGGCGGAAGAACGTCTGCTGCGTGCCATCTTCGGTGAGAAAGCGCGTGAGGTTCGGGATACTTCACTGAAAGTCCCCCATGGAGAATATGGAATTGTGGTGGATGCAAAAGTATTTACCAGGGAGAACGGTGACGAACTCTCTCCGGGGGTGAATCAGGCAGTACGAATCTATATTGCGCAGAAGAGGAAGATCTCTGTGGGTGATAAGATGGCAGGACGTCACGGAAACAAAGGTGTGGTTTCCCGTGTACTGCCGGTGGAAGATATGCCCTACCTTCCCAATGGACGTCCGCTGGATATTGTGTTGAATCCGCTGGGCGTGCCGTCCCGTATGAATATTGGACAGGTGTTGGAGATTCATTTGAGTCTGGCGGCGAAAGCGCTGGGATTCAATATTTCCACGCCGGTATTTGACGGGGCGAACGAGGTAGATATTATGGATACTCTGGATCTGGCAAATGATTATGTCAATCTGGAGTGGGAGGAGTTCGAAAAGAAACATGGAGAGGAATTGCTCCCGGAAGTTTTGAACTATTTATCCGAGAACCGGGAGTATCGGAAAGTCTGGAAGGGGGTTCCGCTTTCACGCGACGGAAAAGTACGTCTGCGCGACGGTCGGACAGGAGAATTTTTTGACAGTCCGGTTACTATTGGGCACATGCATTATCTGAAACTGCATCATCTGGTAGATGATAAGATCCATGCGCGTTCTACCGGACCATACTCTCTGGTTACACAGCAGCCGCTGGGTGGAAAAGCACAGTTCGGCGGACAGCGTTTCGGTGAGATGGAGGTTTGGGCACTGGAGGCATACGGTGCATCTTATACACTGCAGGAGATCCTGACGGTGAAATCGGACGATGTGATCGGACGTGTAAAGACATACGAGGCAATTATTAAGGGAGAGAATATTCCGGAACCGGGTATTCCGGAATCCTTCAAAGTACTCTTAAAGGAACTGCAGTCTCTTGCGCTGGATGTGCGCGTCCTGCGGGATGACAATACAGAAGTAGAGATCATGGAGACCGTAGATTATGGAGAGACCAATCTAAATTCTATTATCGAAGGCGACAGAAGATACGGCGGGGACGAATCTTACGAAAAACACGGCTACACGGAGCAGGAATTCGTGGACGGAGAACTGGAAGATGTAAAACCGGAGGAACTGGACGACAGTGAATTTGAGGAAGACGTGGAGATCGAATTTGACGAGTATTTTGACGATGTGGAATAGGAGGAGCCAACTATATGCCAATGAATAATGAAAAACAATATGAACCGCTGACATTTGACGCAATTAAAATCGGTCTGGCTTCACCGGATAAAATTATGGAGTGGTCGCGGGGAGAGGTTACCAAGCCGGAGACCATCAATTACAGAACTCTGAAACCTGAAAAAGACGGGCTTTTCTGCGAGCGGATTTTTGGCCCCAGCAAGGACTGGGAGTGCCACTGTGGAAAATATAAAAAAATTCGTTACAAAGGCGTGGTATGTGACCGCTGTGGTGTGGAAGTAACAAAGTCTTCCGTGCGGCGGGAACGTATGGGGCATATTGCACTGGCGGCGCCGGTTTCTCACATCTGGTATTTCAAAGGAATTCCAAGCCGGATGGGATTGATTCTGGACATTTCTCCGCGTACCCTGGAACGGGTGCTGTATTTCGCATCTTATATTGTATTGGACAAGGGAGAGACCGGTCTGCAGTATAAGCAGGTGCTTTCCGAGGCGGAATACCAGGAGGAAAAGGAAAAATGGGGCAGTCAGGCATTCCGTGTAGGGATGGGTGCAGAGGCGATTCAGGAACTTTTACAGGCCATTGATCTGGAAAAAGAATATGCGGAGCTTCAGACAGCGCTGGAAAATGCATCGGGGCAGAAGCGTGCCCGTATTGTAAAGCGTCTGGAAGTTGTGGAGGCATTCCGGGAGTCCGGGAACAAGCCGGAATGGATGATTCTGACGGCGATCCCGGTGATTCCGCCGGATCTCCGCCCGATGGTACAGTTGGACGGCGGTCGTTTTGCGACTTCCGATCTGAATGATCTATACCGTCGGATCATCAATCGAAATAATCGTCTGAGACGTTTGCTGGAGCTGGGCGCGCCGGATATTATCGTCCGGAATGAAAAGCGGATGCTGCAGGAAGCGGTGGATGCGCTGATTGATAACGGACGCCGCGGACGTCCGGTAACAGGACCGGGAAATCGGGCGCTCAAGTCTCTTTCTGATATGTTAAAAGGAAAGTCGGGGCGCTTCCGTCAGAATCTGCTTGGAAAGCGTGTGGATTATTCCGGACGTTCGGTTATCGTGGTAGGACCGGAGCTGAAAATTTATCAGTGCGGTCTGCCCAAAGAAATGGCCATTGAATTGTTTAAACCGTTTGTAATGAAAGAGCTGGTTGCGAACAATACGGCGCACAATATCAAGAATGCGAAAAAAATGGTGGAAAGGCTGCAGCCGGAAGTATGGGATGTTCTGGAGGAGGTTATCAAAGAGCATCCGGTTATGCTGAACCGTGCCCCCACCTTGCATAGATTGGGAATTCAGGCGTTTGAGCCGATTCTGGTAGAAGGAAAGGCAATCAAGCTGCATCCGCTGGTATGTACGGCTTACAATGCGGACTTCGACGGGGACCAGATGGCAGTCCATGTTCCCTTGTCTGTGGAAGCACAGGCGGAGTGCCGTTTTCTCCTTCTTTCTCCGAACAATCTGCTGAAACCGTCCGACGGTGGTCCGGTAGCGGTTCCGTCACAGGATATGGTTCTCGGAATTTATTATCTGACACAGGAACGCCCCGGTGCCAAGGGAGAAGGCATGTTCTTCAAGAGTGTGAGCGAAGCGATCCTGGCCTATGAAAACGGATACATTACGCTGCACTCCAGAATCAAAGTGCGTGTCAGTAAAACACTGGCAGACGGTACGACAAAGAGCGGCATGATCGAAGCGACTCTGGGACGATTGTTGTTCAATGAGATCATTCCCCAGGATCTGGGATTCGTGGACCGTGAGGTGGAAGGCAATGAATTGCGTCTGGAAGTAGATTTCCACGTGGGCAAGAAGCAGTTAAAACAGATTCTGGAAAAAGTCATCAATACCCATGGGGCAACACAGACGGCGGAGGTGTTGGATGATGTGAAATCCATCGGATATAAATATTCCACCCGTGCGGCAATGACCGTATCCATCTCGGATATGACGGTGCCGCCGCAGAAGCCGCAGATGATTCAGCATGCACAGGATACCGTGGATAAGATCACAAAGAATTATAAACGTGGTCTGATCACAGAAGAAGAGCGTTATAAAGAGGTTGTGGAAACCTGGAAGAGTACCGACGACAGTCTGACGGAAGCGCTGCTGAGTGGACTGGATAAATATAATAATATTTATATGATGGCAGATTCCGGCGCCCGTGGTTCCGATAAGCAGATCAAGCAGCTTGCCGGAATGCGGGGATTGATGGCGGATACAACAGGTCGGACGATTGAATTGCCTATCAAGTCTAATTTCCGGGAGGGATTGGACGTACTGGAATACTTTATGTCCGCGCACGGCGCCCGGAAAGGGTTGTCAGACACGGCGCTTCGTACGGCTGACTCCGGATATCTGACCAGACGTCTGGTAGATGTCTCTCAGGAACTGATTATCCATGACAGCGATTGTGTGCAGGATACAGACAAAGAGATTCCGGGTATGTATGTGAAAGCATTCATGGATGGAAATGAAGAGATCGAGAGTCTGCAGGAACGTATCACGGGGCGTTTTTCCTGTGAGGATATCAAAGATAAAGACGGAAATGTTTTGGTGAAAGCCAACCATATGATCACACCGAGGCGGGCGGAGCGCGTCATGAAGAAGGGAGTGGATCAGAATGGAAGCAGACTGCAGCGGGTGAAGATCCGTACCATTCTGACTTGTAAATGTAAAAATGGTGTCTGCTCCAAGTGCTATGGCGCCAATATGGCGACCGGTGAAGCGGTGCAGGTCGGAGAAGCAGTGGGAATTATTGCAGCCCAGTCCATTGGGGAGCCGGGTACACAGCTCACTATGCGTACTTTCCATACCGGTGGTGTGGCCGGAGATGATATTACCCAGGGTCTTCCTCGTGTGGAGGAGTTGTTTGAGGCGAGAAAGCCCAAGGGACTTGCAATCATTACGGAATTTGCAGGAACAGCGACACTGAGCGATACGAAGAAGAAACGGGAAGTGATTGTTACAAATGAAGAGACCGGAGAATCGAAAGCTTATCTGATTCCGTATGGTTCCCGCATCAAGGTGCAGGACGGCCAGGTTCTGGAGGCCGGTGACGAGCTGACAGAAGGAAGTGTGAATCCCCATGATATTCTGAAGATTAAAGGTTTGCGGGCAGCGCAGGATTATCTGCTTCGTGAAGTACAGCGTGTATATCGTCTGCAGGGTGTGGAAATCAACGATAAACATATCGAAGTAATTGTGCGCCAAATGCTCAAGAAAATTCGGATTGAGGAAAAGGGCGATTCGGAATTCCTGCCGGGCAGTATGGCAGACGTGCTGGAGTTCAATGAGGTAAATGAACAGCTTGCGGAAGAAGGAAAAGAAGTGGCGACCGGAGAACAGATCATGCTTGGTATTACGAAAGCGTCTCTGGCAACGGACTCCTTCCTGTCGGCGGCATCGTTCCAGGAGACCACAAAAGTTTTGACGGAAGCGGCGATCAAGGGCAAGATTGATAATTTGATTGGTCTGAAAGAAAATGTAATCATCGGAAAACATATTCCGGCTGGTACCGGTATGAAGAAGTATCGGGATGTGCGGCTGAATACAGATGTGAAGCCGGAAGATGAGATTTCGTTTGAGGAAGAAGATCTGGAACTGCCGGAGGATCTGGAAGAGATGGCAGAGGCTGCCGGAATGCCGGAAGGGGAAGCTTCCCAGGACAGCCTGGCAGAAGATATGCCGGAAGACTTCGAAGAGGAAGATACGATGCTGGAAGAACTGATTGCGCTGGATGAAGAGGATCCGGAGGAATAAGAACGATAGGCCGGATTCCATAACTATTTAGCCTATGGCTGGATAGTTATGATAAGACCATGAGGGGGAAGGAGAAGAAATACTCTTTCCCTCTTTTTGTGTCTGCGTTTTGAAAAGGAGCCGGCAACAGGCTTCTGAAAGAAAGCATAGGAAGAGAATATAGAAAAGAAAGGATAGAAAATATGGGAAAAAGAATTATTTTGGGTTCTGCATCTCCAAGAAGAAGAGAGCTTCTAAGGCAGATTGGCGTAGAGTTTGAAGTTATGGTAAGCAAAGGTGAGGAAAAGTATAAAAGTGCAGTTCCGGAAGAAATCGTAAAAGAGCTGGCACTGGAAAAAGCAGAAAATGTATCGGAAGAAATCGAAAAGTGTACAAAAAAAGATCTCGTGATTATTGGAGCGGATACCATTGTTGTGCTGGGCGGGGAGATTTTGGGGAAACCAGTGGACGAGGCGGATGCATTTCGTATGCTGAAAAGTCTGCAGGGAAGGGTGCATCGGGTATATACGGGAGTCGCTCTATTGGATTTCGATGCCAAAGGCAGGAAGCAAACCACAGTTCATGCCGAAAAGACAGATGTGTACGTACATGAAATGGGACAGGAAGAAATCCGCCGTTACATTGCGACGAAGGAGTCAATGGATAAAGCCGGGGCATATGGGGTACAGGGAAAATTTGCATCTTATATTGACCGGATTGAAGGGGACTATTATAATGTGGTGGGACTGCCGATTGCCTATGTCTACCGGCAATTAAAGCAAACAGGGTGGGAGCAGTAATACAGGCTTGTTCCATGTTCCTTCAGCCATGTCTGCTGCTTTTTATAATCCGGCATGACGGAGGCTACCACCTGATAAAAAGCCGGGGAGTGATTCATCTCGATCCGGTGTGCCAGTTCATGGATCACAATATAATCGACAACCTCTTCCGGTGCAAAAATCAACCGCCAATTATAATTCAGATTGCCCGCACTACTGCAGCTTCCCCATCGTGTCTTCTGTTCACGAATGGAGATACGGCCGTAAGTAACGCGCAGGACGGATGCATAATGTGCGGTTTTTTTTGTGAAAATCCGGCGGGCCAATTCGATGTATCGGCGCCGTCTGGTCTCGGAAAAACGGGGCGGATCCGGCAACGTATTTTCTTTTGCTTCTTTTTGATGCTTTCGGATCCAATTTTCTTTTTCGGATAAAAAACGTTCAATCAATTCCTGTGATGTCTGTTTTGGAGCACGGACAAGGATCTGGCCTTTTGATGTCACTTGTATAGCCAGGGTTTTGCGGGAACTGTAGATCACTTCATATTCTACCGGGGAATGTTGCTGCCCTTTTGTTTTACAGGGATAAAGCAATGAATTCATTATAGGCACCTCAATGGGAAGACGCCTGCAGATACTCAAATGGAGTTTGCAAATGGCGCTGTTATTTTTTGTTATGCAATGAGTTTTACGATTTGTTTCCTGGTGTCATTATAACATCTGTTTATGATAATCACAATTTGATCTTTCGTAACAGTTCAACCCAGGACTTTGCACTTACTGCAAATTCCGTAAGAACACATCATAGTTGGAATAGAATCCGGCCTCTTTCTTTTTTTCTTGTCGTATTCTGTTGAATTTCCTGTTTTTCTATGGTACTCTAACAAACATATATAATTTCCAAAATATGGTAAAAGTGATAAAAACTCAGAAAAGCGTAAAAATCGACATATAGACTTGCAGATTGATTGATACGCGGGCGAGTGGAGTGGCAAACAGAAAAAATCAGGGAGAATAAAAATGGTACGGGAATACTTGGAGCAAGATGTATATACGGCATTGCAGGACCGACTGAAATTGCTTTTCAGGGAATTCGAGAACATTTATATTTCTTTTTCAGGAGGAAAAGACAGCGGCCTGCTCTTGAATCTGGTACTGGATTTTCAGAAGAGGTATTATCCGGATCGTAAAATCGGTGTATTTCATCAGGATTTTGAAGCGCAGTACACACTGACCACGGAATATGTGGAGAGAACTTTCGAAAGAATTAAGGATCGGGTGGAGGCTTACTGGGTATGTCTGCCTATGGCTACACGGACGGCCGTGAGCAGCTATGAAATGTACTGGTATCCATGGGATGATACGAAAGAAGAACTGTGGGTGAGAAAGATGCCGCGGAAGGATTATGTCATTCATTTGGAGAATAATCCAATCTTTACGTATCGTTACCGGATGCATCAGGAAGATCTGGCCAAGCAGTTCGGGCGTTGGTACAGATTAACTCATGGAAATAAGAAGACAGTATGCCTGCTGGGAATGCGTGCAGTAGAGTCTCTGCAGAGATACAGTGGATTTCTGAATAAAAAGTACGGTTATCAGGGCGAATGCTGGATCAGCAGACAATTTAAGAATGTCTGGTGCGCCTCACCTCTTTATGACTGGTCGGCGCAGGATGTCTGGCATGCAAATTATCAGTTTCAATATGACTATAATCATCTGTATGATCTTTACTATAAAGCTGGATTGAAAGTTTCTCAGATGCGTGTGGCCTCTCCATTTAACGATTATTCTAAGGATGCATTAAACCTTTATCGGGTGATTGATCCTGAAATCTGGGTAAAGCTGGTGGGACGGGTACAGGGAGCCAATTTCGGCAGTATTTACGGAAGAACAAAGGCTATGGGATACCGGAAAGTAACCCTGCCGGAAGGACATACATGGCGGTCCTATACGCTGTTTCTCCTGGAAACACTTCCGGTGCGTCTGCGAAATAATTATATAAAAAAATTTAAAAGTTCCATTGAATTTTGGCATAAAACAGGAGGCGGGTTGGACGAGGAAGCGATACAGGAGTTAGAGGAGCATGGATACAGGATCCAGAGAAATGGGGTTTCTAATTATACCCTGAATAAAAAATCGAGGGTGATCTTTTTGGGAAGGATTCCGGACGATACAGATGATATTAAGTCGACGAAGGATATCCCCAGTTGGAAACGGATGTGTTACTGTATTCTGAAAAATGATCATATCTGTCGATTTATGGGATTTGGTATGACAAGGGAACAGCAGAAACGGATTGATATGATTCGGAAGGAATACAAAAGTGTGGAGGAGATGTATTATGGAGTATAAAAGCCCGGTATATAAAGTGATTGCAGTTCCGATTGAAAAAGTCAAGCCGAATACATATAATCCAAATACGGTGGCGCCGCCGGAGATGAAGCTGCTCTATGAAAGTGTAAAAAACGATGGTTACACGATGCCGATTGTCTGTTATTATGACAAGGAGGCGGACGAGTATATCATTGTGGACGGGTTCCACCGCTATCGGATTATGCTGGAATATCCGGATATTTATGAGAGAGAAAACGGAATGCTTCCGGTCTCCGTGATTCATAAGCCGCTGGCACAGAGAATGGCAAGTACAATTCGTCATAATCGTGCCAGAGGGAGTCATGATGTGGATTTGATGAGCAATATTGTAAAAGAACTTCATGAATTAGGACGCTCCGATGCATGGATTTCCCGCCATTTGGGTATGGACAGGGATGAGATTCTTCGTCTGAAACAAATTACGGGGCTGGCGGCGTTGTTCAAGGATGTAAAATTCGGACAGGCATGGAGGCCGGCGGATGAGGAGGAATAAGGGGCTGGCGGCTATCCGGACAGGACATATATCCTCCGTCACCAGGCAGCGCAGTGTCTGGTGCGGTGTGAGCAGTAACACCGGGCGCACAATAACAAAGATTTCTTTCTGGTGAATGGTTGACGCGGGAAAAGCGTTTTGCTAAAATAGAAAAGGAAAACAAAAGATTTATGTAGAAACAATATTGTTTCTATTGGAATAGATCCGGAAGAGAAACATTCATTTTGCTGTAATGATTGCAGGACGCCTGAGGAGGAAGAATATGGAAGATTTAACATTTGGGGAGCAAGTCAAGATTATCTTAAACCGCAGAGGTATGACGATTAAAGAATTGGCAGAGCAGATCCAGGAGCGTACCGGAAAAGCAATGTCCAGACAGAATCTGACGCAGCGTCTTGGAAGAGATAATTTTCAGGAAAAGGATATGCGTATGATCGCAGCAATTTTGGGCTGCCCGTTTCACCTGAGTATTTTTCCCATTGAAGCGTTGGACGGAAAACAGCCGGAGCCGTTGGAAGAGGTTTTGTTGAAATATGTGAAAAATCCGAGAGTACAGTCGAAAAAAAAGAAAGAAGAGGACGATGCATACCAACAGGTATTTCTGTTTGAACAGGAAGCAGAGGGAACTGTAGAAAGCGTAAAAGCGACAGAGCCGGAGAAAATAGAAGAGCCCAAAAGAATACCGGCTGCGGCGGCGAAATCGAGAGTGGAAGAAGCCGTTTCCGGACAGGAGGAAGAGAGGGATATCACCATTGGTGAGATTTATGAACTTCATGAAGAGTTGAATGAACTGGAAGACGGGAAGGAGACAGAGGAGATCAAACGGATGCCGCCTGTTCCCAGGGAGCACGGCGGAGAGAGCAAGAGTAAAGGAACAAAAGGATTCGATCCGGTTATTCATTACGAGGATGCGCCGGAAGACTTGTCGCTTGGAGAGATGAATCCTTATACCGGGCGGGAGTATCAGACAAACAGTGTGCGAATGCATCCGTCCCGTATCGGATATGTACAAGTGTATGACCGGGCGCAGCACGGGTGGACAGATATGACAGAATGGGCGTTTCTCGGTTATCAGGAACGGAAAAAAGCATTGCTTGGAAGAGATTATGAACCCCCAATTTACCTGGACTAACAGAAAAGAGGAAGGAACTATAAGATGAAATGGAATACGTTACTGTGTGCAAAACGAATGCGGGGCGGTTATGGAACCGGTTCTGCCGGAAAAGCGGCAGATTTGAGAAGTGAGTTTGAGAAGGACTATCATCGAATTATCGGGAGTGCGTCCTTTCGCCGTCTGCAGGATAAGACACAGGTTTTTCCTCTGGATAAGAGCGATTTTATCCGGACGCGCCTGACACACTCTCTGGAGGTTTCTTCGTTTGGAAAATCATTGGGACAGAATATTGGCCAGAATATTCTGACAGATGGATTGGATTCTGACTTTACACCGCAGATGAAGGAGGATCTCTGTCATATCCTGCAGTGTGCGGGGCTGATTCATGATATCGGGAATCCGCCGTTCGGGCATTTTGGCGAGATGGCAATCCGGGAATGGTTTAAACAAAATCTGAGTCAGATTTATTTTTATGAAAAGCCGTTGGTTCAATGGCTGGAACCGCAGATGAAAGAAGACTTTTATCATTTTGAGGGAAATGCGCAGGCGCTTCGCCTTGTAACAAAATTACATTATCTTGTAGATGAAAATGGGATGAATCTGACTTATGCGCTGCTGAATACAATTGTGAAGTATCCGGTTCCCTCCACAGGCATCAATAAGAAAACGGGAAACTGCAAGGATAAAAAGATGGGATACTATTATGCGGATCGTGCGGTGTTCGAAGAGATCACAAGAGAGACGGGGACGTTTCCGAACCGGCATCCGCTGACCTATATTCTGGAAGCGGCGGATGATCTGGCTTATACAACGGCAGATATAGAGGATGCGTTTGTAAAGGGATATATTTCTTATTACCTGCTGGAGGAAGAACTTGGAAAGTTGGAGGCGAAGTTTGAGCATCCGGAATTCCCGGCGCAGGAAAAATTACGGATCTACTATCGGCGGGGAGTAGAAAAGGGACTCTGGAATCCGCAAAGTTATGCGGTGAAAAACTGGATTGTGCGGCTGCAGGGATATTTGATCAGTTGTGCAACGTCCAGTTTTACGTTGCATTATGAAGCAATCATGAACGGGGAGTATAAAGAAGATCTTTTTGCAGGAACATATGGAGGGGTGTTGATTGATATGCTGGGTGATCTGGCATATGAAAAAGTATTTTGCTCCAATGATATTTATAAAATGGAGATTGCAGAGGGAGTAATTCTGGATTTTTTGATGAATAAACTGGTAAAGGCAGTTCTCTATTATGATACCGGGCGGGATCTGACCTCCACAGATATCCGGGTGATCTCTTTTATATCGGACAATTATCTGAACGCATACCGGCACCAGGCAAAAGGAAAAAGCGAAGCGGAGAAATTGTATCTCCGCCTGCTTCTTGTGACGGATTATGTGTGTGGTATGACCGACAGCTATGCGAAGCGCCTGTATCAGGAATTAAAGGGAATTATATAAAGTATTTTATTTTAGATACCGGCACCAGTAACCGAAGGTACCGGATGGGTTGTATTCGTCTTCAGAGAGATGCAGTACTTCATTATAAGAGTCTGTGAATTGCGGAAAACCAAATAGTTCTGCGGCCCTGGATTCCCTTGCATCATAGATGCCGGGGACACCCAGCCAATAATGACCATCTTCTTCGATCAGGAGCAGATGGTTATAGTTATGGTAGCCATGCATCAGGAAACTGTTGCCGGCCAGGCTCCAATATTTACGGGGTAAAGCGGAAAGCTCGGAGCGCTGAATTTTCCGGATGCTTTCCCGGGAAGTATTCTGAGAAGCCCTGCCTGCCTCAGCTGCTTCCAGAAGGATCGAAGATGAAGAAGTTGTATCGGTTCTAGCTGCTTCTGAAGATGGAGAGGTTGTATCGGTTCTAGCTGCTTCTGAAGATGGAGAGGTTGTATCGGTTATAATTGTTTCCGAAGTTGTGGAGGTTGTATCGGCCTCTGTGTTTTCCGGGGATGTGGAGGAGGTATTTGCTTCTGCCGTTTCCGGCGGTATGAGAGTTGTTCCGGCCTCCGGTGTTTCCGAAATTGCGGAGACAGTACCTGTCTCTGCTGCTTTCGGGGATGCACAGATCGTATCGTTCTTAGTTGTTTCCGAAGGTACAGGAGTTGTCCCGGCTTCCGGTGTTTCCGAAATTGCGGAGACAGTACCTGTCTCTGCTGCTTTCGGGGATGCACAGATCGCATCGTTCTTAGTTGTTCCCGAAGATATGGGAGTTGTCCCGGCCTCCGTTGTTTCCGGAGAAGCGGATGTATTCTGTGCCCTCTCAGGAATAGGAGACTTGGAAGGGATCTGCGTGGTTACGGAAGCGGGGCGCCCGGAGGGCGCATCTGCCGGTTCTGCTTTGGATGAAACAAATTGGATTTTTCGGGTATCGAAACCGGCGTCGGATGTTGCGGCGGCGAGAACGGTTCCGCCGGGAAGAGGCAGAAGAAATCCATCAACATGAGGGAGTGGACGCCCTTCGGGAAATTGGGATTCGGCGGCGTTTAGCCGGGCGGAAACGGCGTGGCTTGTGCAGGTGATTTCTGCGAGGACTGCGGCCTTTGCAATTCCGTTTTCCAGATAGAAAGCGCAAAGATTTAAATTGTCTGTGCAGGAAACAGGGATTCCCCGTGCGTGAAACTGCAGGGTACAGGAGCGGTAATGACGCGTTATTTTCAGAAAACCGGCGTTGCGCAGCTTTTGTGCATTGCTGTATTCGTAAAGATAGAAAATACCAGTGTTCATAATTGCCTCCAGTCTTGTCTTTTCTATCACTAGTGTATTCCGGCCGGATAGGAAAAAGAACTCTGCATATAGAAAGAGGGAGAGACGATGAAGAAAAGATCTTCAGAAAAAAAAGAGTGCTGCCCGGAAAATAAGGCAGGACAGGATGAAAAATATATGCGGGAGGCACTCCGGCAGGCAAGGAAAGCATATGCATTGGAAGAAGTGCCGATTGGATGTGTGATTGTATATCAGGGAAAGATCATTGGCAGAGGATATAACCGGCGGACAGTAGATAAGAATCCGCTTGCCCATGCGGAACTGACAGCGATCCGGAAAGCAGCCAGGAAGCTCAATGACTGGCGGCTGGAAGAATGTACGTTGTATGTTACATTGGAGCCGTGTCAGATGTGTTCCGGCGCAATTGTGCAGGCCCGGATTCCACGGGTGGTGGTAGGGTGTATGAATCCGAAAGCGGGATGTGCGGGATCTATTTTAAATCTTTTGTGTATGAGAGAATTTAATCATCAGGTGGATTTGACAACCGGGATTCTGGAAGAAGAATGCAGCGGGATGATGAAGCTGTTTTTCAGAGAGTTGCGGGAAAAACAAAAAAAGAGACGGGCGGAGGAGATCTGTAACGGTGCGTTGGGAGACGTTCAGGAACGACAGGGGACAGAGGAAACGGAATAAAACAGAAAAAAATAGAAGCATACAGCAAACCGAAAGGTCTGTTATGCTTCTCTTTACGTGCATTACGCTTCGAATGCGTCTCCGCAAACGGAATCCTGGCAGTTGGCTCAGTCCAGGCGCCCTCACAACACCCGGAAGGTTCTGCTTAGTGCTGCTTCGTTCCCGACCTGACACGGTTCACAGATTTCCGTCGCGTGAGACCCGGACTTTCAACGCTACTTGCCAGAAACAGCTTTGCAGATCAGCACCCTCCGCGTAATATCACCCCTGCTATAGCGGATTGCAGGTACAAGGTACCGCTAACACCCCGGCTGCACGAGTCTTAATTTTACCGTGTTTTTGTGAAAATGTCAATGGATGTAGTAAAAAGAAGTGGAAATTTTGTAACAACAGGGGTGCCGAAAGGAAAGAGAAACAGGAAAGGGCAGGTGTCTTTTATGCATATTTTGTTGGCGGCGATCAATGCAAAATATATTCATTCTAATCTGGCAGTTTACAGCCTGCGGGCTTTTGCGGCGGCAGAGAAGGAAGTGTATGCACAGTCGATGTCGATTGCGGAGTACACGATCAATCAGCAGGTGGATGAGATTTTAACGGATCTGTATAAAAGGAAGCCGGATGTTCTTTGTATTTCCTGCTATCTGTGGAATATTCTTTATGTAGAACAACTGGTACGGGAGCTGCCGAAAGTTCTGCCGGATTTGGAAATCTGGCTGGGAGGCCCGGAAGTTTCCTATCATGCAGAGAAGGTGTTAAAACGGATGCCGCAAGTTCGGGGAGTGATGCGCGGGGAAGGCGAGAATACGTTTCTGGAACTGGTGAAATACTACCTGAGAGAAATTCCGTCACTGGAACAGATGATGGGGATTACATATATGGAAAAAGGAGAAATCCGGGCGCATCCGGCCGGTCCGGCGCCGGATCTGGATCGGCTTCCGTTTGTATACGAAGATTTGAAAGACTTTCAGAACCGGATTCTGTATTATGAGTCAAGCCGGGGATGCCCGTTTTCCTGCACGTATTGCCTTTCTTCCATAGAGAAATGTCTGCGGTTTCGCAGTCTGGATCTGGTAAAGAAGGAACTGCAGTTTTTTATTGACAGGGAAGTACCGCAGGTGAAGTTTGTGGACCGAACCTTCAATTGCCGGCATGAGCATGCATTTGTAATCTGGTCTTATCTGGCGGAACATGACAGGGGGAAAACGAATTTTCATTTTGAGATTGCGGCAGATCTGCTGCGGGAGGAAGACTTTCGCCTGATCGCTTCGATGCGTCCGGGCCTGATTCAGTTAGAGATTGGGGTGCAGTCTACCAATCAGAGGACGCTTCGCGCAATCAGGCGGAAGATGGATTTTGAACGGGTAAAAACGGCGGTGGAACGGATTCGCGATATGCACAATGTACATCAGCACTTGGATTTGATTGCAGGATTGCCTTATGAAGATTATGAAAGTTTCCGAAATTCATTTGATGAGGTGTACGATCTGCAGCCGGAGCAACTGCAGCTTGGATTTTTAAAAGTGCTGAAAGGTTCGGCCATGGAGGAGCAGGTACAAGCCTGTCAATTGCTGTATCAGGATCGGCCCCCGTTTGAAGTGTTGTCCACAAGGTGGATTTCTTATGGGGAGATTGTCCGGCTCAAAGGTGTGGAGGAAATGGTGGAAGTTTACTATAATAGCGGGCAGTTTTTCCACACGATGCGATTGCTGCGAAAGGCGTTTCCGGATGCTTTTTCTCTGTACGAAGCATTGGCGCAATATTATGAGACCCATGGATTGTGGGGGAAGAGTTATTCCCGTATTGCGCGGTATGAGATTTTGTTTGCATTTATTCTGGAATCCGATATAGAATATGTGAGAAAAGGATTGGAGAAGCCATATAGACAGGCATTGATATATGACCTGTATCTTCGGGAGAATGTAAAGAATCGTCCGTCATTTGCAGGAGCGCAGACAGTGACCAGGGAGGAATCCGCCCGGTTTTATGAGGAAGAAGAGCAAAATCGCCGCTACCTGCCAGAGTATGAGACTTATGACAGGAGGCAGATGCGTAAAATGACACATTTGGAACGGATCGAAGGGGAAGTGCTTCTGTTTGATTATCTGCATCGCGACAGAAGGACAAAGGAGGCGCGTGTTGTTCCTGTGCAGATAGAAACAAAATAGATTCTGTTACGGAAAGGGAGAGTTAAAATGAATTTTTATGATAAAAGATTTCGGAAGATTGCGTCAATTTTAATTTTGTTGGTGATTGTCGCAATGGTAGCCACGGCGATTATACCATATCTGGTATAGAGAATCACCTCTTGTTAGAAAAGTCTGTGGACGGCAACTATATACGTGTTACATTTCACACCCACGCCAGTTACTCGCAATGATGTCATATGATCTGGTGTGAATGCAACGAATCCGGCTCATCTCAAGTTGCCTTACGGCAAGGGGCCGGATTCTCCATGGGGGAACGTGCATCCTCCGCCGCCGTGCAGCAAAGTGCACGGCGCCTTGCATCTTGCTGCAAGGCATCCGGCCAGTAAAGCAGCGGTTTCAGGCATCCAGCCCCTCGCCCTTCGGCGACTTTTCAATGGGCTGGATGCGTTACAGCTCGCGGCCGGTTAGGCCGTGAACTGTAACATATACGTAAAGGAATGGGACTGGAATGACGGCAGGAAAAAGAAAGAGCAGAAAAAAGCGGAGATGGGGCCGTTACAGAAAACGGAATCTGCTTCAGTTGGGAGCGGTATTGCTGCTGGCAGTGTTTGTGGTTCTGGGCAGTCAGATGTTTCTGCGGGGTTATGTGAACAAACATGAGGATGGCAGGGCACTTTCCGGAGTGTTTGTAGGGAATACCGATATTTCCGGGATGGACAGCAAGGAAGCAATGCAGGCAGTTCAAAAGGAGATTGCCGGTTATGAATCAGTGAATCTTCATTTTCAGATTACAAAGGGGCAGGAGATTCAGGCCTCTTTACAGGAACTGGGGGTTTCTTCGGCAAATTTAAAAGATACGGTAAAAAAAGCCGTGCAATACGGACGAGACAGGGATCTGGTTCAGTCGTATAAAGCAATCAGGAAAGCGGAAAAAGGAAAATTGGAGCAGCATTTTCCTGTACAGTATCAGGTGGATCCCAAAGCAGCGGAGAAGATTCTGAACGTCCGGGCAGGGAGCGTGCTGCGCGTTCCGGTGAATGCCTCTATTACACAGGAGGGAGAAGAAGTCCGAATTACGGAGGGACAAAAAGGGGAAGGTCTGGATCTGGAACAGACGCTGGAGAATGTGCGTCTGTTTCTGAATGAAGGCTGGGATGGAAAGAGCGGCACAGTGCAGGCTGTTGTTGTAAAGAAGGATCCTGTGGTTACGACGGAAGATTTGGAGCAGATGACGGATATTCTGGGAAGTTATACGACTTACTATGGGGAAGACGGAAGCGGCAGAAGCCAGAATATTGCTTCCGGGGCCATGCATCTGAACGGGATTTTTCTGCGGCCGGGGGAAGAACAATCGGTCAATGCGGCCATGGAGCCTTATACTGCCGAGAATGGATATGCGGAGGCGGCGTCTTTTGAAAGTAATACCGTTGTACAGACGATGGGAGGCGGAATCTGTCAGGTGTCCACCACATTATACAATGCGCTGCTGTACGCCGAACTGGAGATTGTGGAACGCTATCCGCATTCTATGCTTGTGTCCTATGCAGAGCCTTCTATGGATGCGGCAATTGCAGATGATGTCCTGGACTTGGTATTTAAGAACAATCAGGAAACTCCGATTTATATAGAAACCGTACTGGCGGAGGGGAATCTTACCTTTCGGATCTACGGAAAAGAAACCAGGAATCCCGGCAGAGAACTGACTTTTTTCAGCGAGACGACGGAAAGCAAGGATACGGAAGGGAAACGTTTTGTCGCGACGGACGACTATATCGGTTATATGGGAATCCAGAGCTATGCGCATCCGGAGATTTCGGCACAGCTTTGGAAAGTCGTTACGGAGGACGGCGTAGAGAGCAGCAGGGATGTGATCAATTACAGCCAATATATGGCATCCCCGGAGACATACGGGGTAGGTACGGCTTCCGAGGATCCGGCAGCAGTGGAAAAGATGAAAGCTGCTATCCTGACACAGGATGAGGCTACGATTCAGGCCGTCATGCAGGAGATTTTGTATGGTCCGCCTGTACAGGAGGAATCAGGAGAACTGTCCCCGGAAGGAAATTCCTGATACAGGCTCCGCCAGGAAAGCTGTCCGGCAGAATGTTTAGGAACCGCCGGACAGGAAAAAAGACGGAATAAGGTGACAGTTCAGCCCAGGACTTTGCACTTGCTGCAAAGTCCGTAAGAACGCATAACAGTTGGAATAGAATTCGGCCTCTTTGCCGTAAGGCAAACTTTAACAGGCCGGATTCCGTAACTATGAAGCCGAAGGCTGAATAGTTACGGAACAACAAAAACAGAGGAAAAGAGAATGAAAGCAGGAAAGTTATCCCAGACTATTTGGAGACGGGCGGTGCAAAAGCAGTTGCATATAGATCAAAAAGAACTTTTTCTGTTTCCCTCCCAGGAGGAGAACTGTGCGGCGATTCGCGGGAAGGACGGGCAGGTGGTTTTTTCCGCGTCGGCCGCTGTGTATGGGAATGCACCGCAGGTGGGGACATATGCAGTCATAAAAGCAGTCAATGATCTTGCGAGCAGGGGGGGGACTCCGACAGGGGTTTCAGTACAGTTTCTGCTTCCTTCCCGTATAGAAGAGGCGCAATTGGCAGAGAGTATTTGTGAGACGGAGAAGATCTGTGCAGAAATGGGAATACTACTGGCAGGAATACAGGCGGAGGTCAGTCCGGCCCAACGGCAGACGACGATACAGGTATTCGTATCGGGAAGTGCGGCAGAGTCGGAACTTCGGCGTCTGACGGGCATTGTGCCGGGACAGGAGATTTTCCTGTGCGGATACGTGGGACTGGAGGGTACGCTGCGGATTTTGGATGAGTGCAAAGAAGAATTGAAAGAACGGTTTGCACCGGTGTTTCTTCGCCAGGCGGCGGCACAAAAGAAGCAGTTGATTCGTCTGCCGCAGCTTTCTTTTCCGGCAGGAAGTGTTACGGCAATACAACAGATCGGAAGCGGCGGGATTCTGGGTACACTCTGGGAGGCGGCGGAGGCGGCGGATGTGGGGCTTTGGCTGGATATGTCGGCGATGTGTATTCGGCAGGAGACGGTGGAGATCTGTGAATATTATCGTCTCAATCCTTATCAGATGACATCCGCCGGAAGTTTTTTGCTCATAACAAAAGATGGGGAGCTGTTACAGAAGAAACTGGAGGAAATGGGAATCCGCGCCGGGAAGCTGGGGAGAACTACGGCGGGAAGCGCGCGGGTGATTCGAAACGGAGAAGAGGAACGGTTTCTGGACCGTCCGGCGCCGGATGAACTGGCACGCTGGTGGGAAGAACGTCTGCGTATCTGAAAATAGCAGGAAACGGGAAAGCCGTATCTTTTGGACAGAGGCGCCTGGAAAAGGGGAAGAAAGAGGATGAATATTGTATTACTTGAACCGGAGATTCCGGCCAATACCGGCAATATCGGAAGAACCTGTGTGGCGACGGGAACCCGGCTGCACCTGATTGAGCCGTTGGGATTTCGGCTGGATGAGAAAGCTTTACGGCGGGCAGGTATGGATTACTGGAAGGAACTGGACGTATCTGTCTATCTGAATTATGAGGATTTTCTGGAGAAAAATCCGGGGGCAAAAATGTATATGGCTACGACAAAAGCGGAAAAAATGTATACACAGGTTTCTTTTGAACCGGACAGTTATGTAATGTTTGGAAAAGAGAGTGCGGGTATTCCGGAGGAAATCCTGGTAAAGAACCGGGAACGTTGTATCCGGATTCCTATGATGGGCCGGATTCGTTCTCTGAATCTGGGGAATTCCGTTGCAGTGATTCTTTACGAAGCGCTGCGGCAGAACCAGTTTGCCGGCATGAATCCCAAAGGACATTTACATCGGCTGACATGGGAATGAAGGAGAATGCTCCGGGGAATCGCCGCATTTTCCGAATGAGCCAAATCGGTGTCGGGTCAGGAAGATATTGGTAACATTATATACAATTCAGCATGATAAATATTGGAAAATCTGTGGACTATCCACAACGAATATGCTATGATAATTAGGTGTACTCAGAAAGGCGGTGACTTAAAAATGGTAGAAAACACGATTCAGGTAATCAGAGAAACAGAAGCAAAGGCTGATGAGATCGTGAAGGAAGCAGAACGGAAACAGAAAGAGCTTCTGGAAGCGGCAACCAAAGAGGCGGAGCAGATCAAATCAGAACAGATTCAGAGCATGAAACAGAAGGCCGATACAGATATGGAGGCGGCAAAAGAGAAAGGTACACAGAATCTGGAGAAAGCGACAGCCGAGATCGCGCGGGAAGTTGCAGCATTGAAAGAACTTGCGATGCAGAAAGAAGATGCGGCGATAAATGGTGTGATTGCAGGTTTAATATAAGATAGGAAGATCCGATAAGATCGGGGGAGATTTCTCTGAAACGGATGCGAAAAGCATCTGGAAAAACTGAATAAAATAGAAAAGGAGGGATTGGATTATGGCGGTATTGCAGATGCAGCGAATCAGTATCTGCGCATTGAAGAAAAACCGGAAAGCGATTCTGGAAAAGCTGCAGAGCATGGGTGTCATGGAGATCAATCAGATTCTTGGCGAAGATGATGCGTTTCATACCATGGATACGACGAATGCCCGGAGCAATTTTGAAAAAGCTGCGGCTTCGGTTGACCGTGCGCTGGAAGTGCTTCAGATTTATGCGCCGGAGAAAAAGTCTTTGTTTGCCTCTCTTGCCGGAAAAGAACTGGTAGATCAGGGCAGATACCGGCAGGTGATCAGGGACAAAGAAAGCCTGGCTCGAATCGCAAATCAGATCCAGTCACTGGACAGAGAGCGTTCGGAGGAAAAGTCCGAGATTCTGAAGCTGGAGAACAGCATCGAAAGCCTGACGCCATGGCTTCCGTTAGAAGTTCCGATGGACTTTAAGGGGACGGAGCATACGGAGATGTTTCTCGGAATTCTTCCGGGAGAATGGAACATGGAGCAGATTTACACGGTGACGGCAGAGAAAGCACCGGATGCACAGGGATTCGAGGTGCATATTGTTTCTGCCGGCCAGGAGGGGACATTTCTGAGTGTGTTCTGTTTGAAAGAAGAGGCACGGCAATTAGAGGAGGCACTGCGCAGCAGAGGGTTTGCGAGACCGTCTCAGATGGTGTCTCAGGTACCGGATCAGGCGAAAGCAGAGATGGAGGCAGAGATTGCCGGACACGGCGAACGAATCACAGAGATTGAGAAGGAACTGGAAGGATTCGGAGGCCGTCGTCAGGAGTTGAGACTTCTGGCGGATTATTACCGGGTGAGAGCGGAGAAGTACGAAGTACTCGGAACATTGCCTCAATCAGAGCGTACGTTTTTCCTCAGCGGATATGTTCCGGTAAAGTATGCAGGCAGGCTGCAGACGGCGCTGGAGAAGACATATGACTGTGTGGTGGACGTGGAAGAACTGAAGGAAGATGAGGAGGCGCCGGTACTTCTGCATAATAACAGTTTTTCGGAAAGTGCAGAAGGAATTCTGGAATCCTATGGACTTCCTGCAAAAGGGGAAGTGGATCCGACCACAATCATGAGTGTGTTTTATGTCTTTTTGTTTGGCCTGATGCTTTCCGACGCGGCGTATGGAATTATCGTATCCCTTGCATGCGGCGTAGCATTGAAGAAGTTTCCGCGTATGGGAGACGGTATGAGAAAGTCGTTAAAACTGTTCTTCTGGTGCGGATTGTCTACGTTGTTCTGGGGGATTATGTTTGGCGGCTTTTTTGGAGATCTGGTCGATGTGGTGTCCAGGACGTTCTTCGGGCAGCAGGTAAGCCTGCCCGCGTTGTGGTTTATCCCACTGAATGATCCAATGAAGCTGTTGGTATATTCCATGTTGTTTGGTTTGATCCATTTGTTTACGGGGTTGGGAATCAAAGGATATATGTGCATCAAAGAGAAAAAATATATGGACTTTTTCTGTGATGTAGTGCTTTGGTTTTTGTTCCTGATCGGATTGATCGTTCTGTTTTTGCCGACAGATATTTTTGCATCTGTTGCGCAGACAAAGATCGTATTCCCGGCAGCGGTGAATCTGCTGGGGAAAGCATCGGCGATTGTGGGTGCGGTTGGGATTCTTTTGATGTCCGGACGGGAGAATAAAAATTTCGGACTTCGGATTGCCCTGGGGGCATACGATTTATATAATGTAACCGGATGGCTGAGTGATGTGTTGTCCTATTCAAGACTACTGGCTTTGGGGCTTGCGACTGGCGTCATTGCACAGGTGGTAAATCAGATGGGAAGCATGGCAGGGAACAGTATCTTCGGGATCATCCTGTTTATTGTGGTATTCATCGTAGGACATACACTGAATCTGGCAATCAACTTACTGGGGGCTTATGTGCATACAAACCGTCTGCAGTATGTAGAATTCTTTGGAAAGTTCTATGAGGGCGGTGGAAGAGCATTTAATCCATTTAAAGAAAATACAAAATATGCAGATATTAAGGAGGACTAAGACTTATGGGTAATTTAGGAATTGTTTATGCGCTTTTAGGTGCAGCAAGTGCGGTATTTCTTGCAGGTGCAGGTTCAGCTTTGGGAGTTGGGATTGCCGGTCAGGCAGCATCCGGTGTCGTATCGGAAGATCCAAGTAAATTTGCAAAAGTATTGATTATGCAGCTTCTGCCTGGTACACAGGGTATTTATGGTCTGCTGGTTGGATTCCTCACATTATCCAAGATCGGGATTATCGGCGGCGGTGCGCTTGATATCTCTACTTCTACCGGGCTTTTGATTCTTGCAGCATGTCTGCCCATCGGTATTGTAGGATTGATTTCCGGAAAATCCCAGGGAAAGACAGCGGCAGCTTCCATCGGTATTGTAGCAAAGAAGCCGGATCAGTTCGGTAAAGCGATGTTGTTCCCGGCAATGGTTGAGACTTATGCAATTCTGGCGCTGTTGATTTCTATTTTGGCAGTCAGCGGAATTCAGGTTTGATTGGTAAAAAAATCAGAAATATGAGGTGTGACAGATGGGTGGATTAGACAAGATTAAAAGTCAGATCCTGGATGAAGCGAACCACTCAGCAGAAGCAATCATTGCGGAGGCAAAAGAAAAGGCGGAACAGATTCTCACTGCCGCCAGAGAAGAGGCAAAAGCAGAGACCTCCAGAATTTCTTCGAAATCCCAGGAAGCGGTGGAGACCTACGCGGATCGGACAAAATCGGCCGCAGATATGCGTCGGAAGCAGGCGATTCTTCAGGCGAAGCAGGATGTGATCGCACAGGTACTGCAAAAGGCATATGAAAAGGTTTGTGCGCAGAGTGATGCCGCTTATTTTGATATGATTGGAAAAATGCTGGAAAAGTATGTGCAGCCGGGAGAAGGCGTGATTCGTTTTAATGAGAAGGATTTGAAGCGAATGCCGAAAGGATTTGAAGCGGAGATCGAAAAAGCGGCCAAAGCAAAAGGCGGAAGTTTGCATTTGTCGGCCGAAGCTCAGGAGATGGACGGCGGTTTTATCCTCGTATATGGCGGGATCGAAGAGAACTGTACCATCCGGGCAATGTTTGAAGCAAAGAGAGATGAGCTGTCGGATAAGGTTCATGAGGTGTTGTTTATATAGAATGTTACAATAAGCACAGGAGGGAAGATTTTGAATGATTTAGAATATACCTATGCGGTTGCGCGTATACGTGCATTGGAAGCATCCCTGCTGACGGATTCGGTAATTGACCAGCTCGTGAACTGCCAGAATGAAAAGCAGTGTCTGGAACTGTTGAGTGAAAAGGGCTGGGGCGATCATGATACGCCCCTGGAAGCATCTGCAATATTGAAACGGGAAGAAGAGAAGACATGGGAGGTGATCCGGGAGATCGCGCCGGATCTGTCTGTGTTCGATGTGCTTTCCTATTCCAAGGTGTACCATAATTTAAAAGCAGCCATCAAGGAAGTGTGTACCGAAGTTCAAAATGAAAATATCTTCTATGATGATTGTTCGATTCCGGGAGAAGAGATGCTGCAGATTGTGAAGGACAAGGAGTTCGGACGTCTGCCGGGAAATATGCCGTTTGTGGCACAGGAGGCATATGATACGCTTCTGCATACGCGGGACGGCCAATTGTGTGATGTGATTGTGGACCGGGGCGCGCTGGATGCGATTTATGAGGCAGGGTGCAGCGCCAAAGATGAGATCATCCGGAATTATGCGGAATCTACGGTTGCGATCGCTGATATCAAGACGGCCGTGCGTGCGCAGAAGACGGGGAAATCCCTGGATTTTATGAAGCGTGCCATGGCGGAATGTGAGAGTGTCAGCGTGGAGCAGCTTGCCAAGGCGGCTCTTGCCGGAGCGGAAGCCATCGGAGAGTATCTGTCCGGTACGACCTACGCGGAGGGAGCGCAGGCGTTGGAAGAGTCTCCATCGGCGTTTGAGCGCTGGTGTGATAACCGGATGATGGAGACGATCCGTCCGCAAAAGTATAATGCGTTTTCAGTAGGTCCGCTGGTGGCATATCAGCTTGCCAGGGAGAATGAGATCAAAACTGTTCGGATTATCCTGACCGGAAAGCAGAATGATTTTCCGGAGGAGGCAATTCGGGAAAGGGTAAGGGAGATGTATGTATAAGATTGCAGTAATCGGCGATTACGACAGTATCTACGGGTTCGCAACGCTGGGACTCAGCATCTGCCCGGTAAAAACCCGTGAAGAAGCCAGAGATAAGCTGCATCAGCTTGCCGGGGGAAAGTATGGGATCATCTATATTACCGAGGCGGTGGCGGCAGAGTTGAAGGAAGAGATCGCAGAATATCAGGAGCAGACCTTTCCGGCGATTCTTCAGATTCCGGGGGTATCCGGTAATACCGGAGCAGGCGTGGAAGGCGTGAAGAAGACGGTGGAACAGGCGGTCGGATCCGATATTCTGTTTGCAGAGGATAATTAGGAAGAGGAAACATCTGCGCTACCGGGCTCGAAAGAACCTCGCCAGGTCAGCGAGATGTACTTAACAACTAGGTTCGTGAAGAACCTCACCAAGTTTTATAAGTAAGCAGGAGGTAATTCGTCAAATGAGCACAGGCATTATTAAAAAGGTCGCAGGCCCACTTGTTATTGCATCGGGAATGCGGGACGCGAATATGTTTGACGTGGTTCGTGTCAGTAAACAGAGACTGATTGGCGAAATCATTGAAATGCATGGTGATGAGGCTTCCATACAGGTATACGAGGAAACTTCCGGGCTGGGACCAGGGGAACCGGTAGAGTCTATGGAAGTGCCTATGTCCGTAGAGTTGGGGCCTGGACTGATCACCAGTATTTATGATGGAATTCAGAGACCATTGGACGACATTATGAAAGTGTCCGGGAACAATCTGAAGCGTGGAGTGGAAGTACCGTCTCTGAAACGGGATTTGAAGTGGGAATTTGTTCCTACCGTGCAGGTTGGGGATGAAGTGGAAGCAGGCGACGTGTTTGGCACCGTGCAGGAAACGATTGTCGTACAGCAGAAGATCATGGTTCCGTTTGGAATCAAGGGAAAAGTAAAAGAGATTAAGTCCGGAGAATTTACCGTAGAAGATGTGGTGGCGGTCATCGAAACGGACAATGGGGACCGGGAATTGACCATGATGCAGAGATGGCCGGTTCGCCGCGGAAGACCTTATCAGAAAAAACTTCCGCCGGAGATGCCCCTGGTAACAGGACAGCGTGTTGTCGATACGTTTTTCCCCATTGCGAAAGGCGGTGTGGCGGCGGTTCCGGGACCGTTCGGAAGCGGAAAGACCGTGATTCAGCATCAGCTTGCAAAATGGGCGGAAGCGGATATCGTAGTTTATATTGGATGTGGGGAACGTGGAAATGAGATGACGGACGTTCTGAATGAATTTCCGGAATTGAAGGATCCAAAGACCGGACAGTCTCTGATGCAGAGGACCGTTCTGATTGCGAATACGTCAGATATGCCGGTCGCGGCACGTGAGGCATCCATTTATACGGGAATTACGATCGCGGAATATTTCCGTGATATGGGATATTCCGTTGCATTGATGGCAGATTCCACGTCCCGTTGGGCAGAAGCGCTTCGTGAGATGTCCGGGCGTCTGGAAGAGATGCCGGGTGAGGAAGGATATCCGGCTTATCTGGGAAGCCGTCTGGCACAGTTCTATGAGCGTGCAGGACATGTTGTTTCTCTTGGAAAAGAGGGACGGGAAGGCGCTTTGTCTGTAATCGGAGCGGTATCTCCTCCGGGTGGTGATATTTCCGAGCCGGTATCTCAGGCAACCTTGCGTATCGTAAAAGTATTCTGGGGACTGGATTCTGCCCTGGCATATAAGAGACATTTCCCGGCCATCAACTGGCTGAACAGCTATTCGCTGTATCTGGATGATATGGAAAAATGGTTCAATTCCCAGGTGGCGGAAGACTGGATGTCAAATCGGCAGAAGATGATGTCGCTTTTGCAGGAAGAGGCAGAACTGGAAGAAATTGTAAAGATGGTTGGTATGGATGCACTGTCTGCGGGAGATCGTCTGAAAATGGAAGCTGCCCGTTCCATCCGCGAGGACTTTTTGCATCAGAACTCCTTCCATGAAGTGGATACCTATACGTCTTTGAAGAAGCAGCATATGATGATGCAGTTGGTTATGGCATATTACGAGATGGCAGTGGAAGCGCTCGGTCGGGGCGCGCAGCTCCAGCAGTTGATTAGCCTGCCTGTCCGGGAACAGATCGGGCGTTTCAAATATGTAACAGAAGAGCAGCTGGATACGGAATATGATAAAGTGACGAAGAAGCTGCACAGTGAGATTTCAAATGCATTGGGAAAGGAGGGATTCTAAATGCCGAAAGAATATCGTACGATACAGGAAGTAGCCGGCCCGTTGATGCTGGTGCGCGGTGTGGAGAATGTCACCTATGACGAGCTGGGCGAGATTGAGCTTGCCAGCGGAGAAACCCGCCGGTGCAGGGTATTGGAGATCAACGGAGGCGACGCACTGGTACAGTTGTTTGAAAGCTCTACCGGCATTAACTTATCTAACAGTAAAGTCCGGTTCCTTGGACGAAGCATGGAGCTGGGCGTATCGGAAGATATGCTGGGCCGCGTCTTTGACGGACTGGGCCGTCCCATTGACGACGGACCGGAGATTCTGCCGGATGCAAGAATGGATATCAATGGTCTGCCGATGAATCCGGCGGCGAGAAGCTATCCGGAGGAATTTATTCAGACGGGTGTTTCTGCGATTGACGGTTTGAATACGCTGGTTCGTGGACAGAAGCTGCCGATTTTCTCGGCTTCCGGTCTGCCCCACTCCCAGTTGGCCGCACAGATTGCAAGACAGGCAAAAGTATTGGGAACGGAAGAGAACTTTGCGGTTGTATTTGCCGCGATGGGTATTACGTTTGAGGAATCCAATTTCTTCATCGAAAGTTTTAAGGAAACCGGTGCCATTGACCGTACTGTTTTGTTTATCAATCTGGCAAACGATCCGGCCATTGAGCGTATTGCAACGCCGAAGATGGCGCTGACGGCGGCAGAATATCTGGCGTTTGAAAAAGATATGCATGTGTTGGTTATTCTGACAGATATTACGAACTATGCGGATGCACTGCGTGAGGTATCCGCGGCCCGTAAGGAAGTGCCGGGGCGCCGTGGTTATCCGGGATATATGTATACGGACCTTGCCACACTCTATGAGAGAGCCGGGCGGCAGAACGGGAAAAAAGGAAGTATTACCATGATTCCGATTCTGACTATGCCGGAGGACGACAAGACGCATCCGATTCCGGACTTGACCGGGTATATTACAGAGGGTCAGATCATTCTGAGCCGTGACTTATACAGAAAAGGAATTGCACCGCCGATCGACGTATTGCCGTCTCTGTCCCGTTTGAAGGATAAGGGAATCGGAGAAGGAAAAACCCGTGCAGATCATGCCAATACAATGAATCAGCTATTTTCTGCTTATGCGCGTGGAAAAGATGCGAAAGAATTGATGGTGATCCTGGGTGAAGCTGCGTTGACGGAGATTGACCTGATCTATGCAAAGTTTGCGGATGCATTTGAGAATGAGTACGTGTCGCAGGGATATACTGCTGACCGCGGGATTGAGGAAACTTTGGAGATTGGATGGAAATTACTCTCCATGCTGCCGAGAACGGAATTGAAACGTATCGATGACAAATTCCTGGATCAATATTATCAGGGATAAAAAGAAATCGTGTAATGGTTCCATCTCCGGCGTGAACGGATTTGGACGGTTACAGATCGTCAGCAGAATAGAAGGAGAGGTGATTCCATTTGGCATCTACACAGGTAAATCCTACCCGTATGGAGCTGACTCGTATGAAGAAAAAGCGTATTACGGCCATTCGTGGGCATAAACTTCTGAAGGATAAACGGGATGAGCTGATGCGTCAGTATCTGGATCTGGTACGGGAGAATATGGAAGTACGGAAACGGGTAGAGGCAGGAATTCTTTCTGCCAATAAAAATTTCGTGATCGCCAAAGCAGGAATGTCGGAAGCCGCATTGAATACGGCATTGATGGCGCCCAAGCAGGAGATTAATCTGGTTGCGGGGGAGAAGAATGTCATGAGTGTCAATATTCCGACATTTGAATATAAGACAAGGACGGCGGATGAGAATGATATCTATTCTTATGGTTTTGCATTTACTTCCAGCGACCTGGACGGGGCGGTAAAATCTCTGGCAGATATTCTGCCGGATATGATCCGGCTTGCAGAATGCGAGAAGGCATGTCAGCTTATGGCGGCGGAGATTGAAAAGACAAGACGGCGTGTAAACGCCCTGGAACATGTGATTATTCCGGAGGCAGAGGCAAATATCAAATATATTACCATGAAGCTGGATGAGAATGAAAGAAGTACACAGATCCGGTTGATGAAGGTAAAAGATATGATGTTGGAAGAGGCACATAAGTATTCCGAAAAATAGAAAGATAAAATAACGGCGGGGCTGCTGCATAGCGACGATAATTCGATTCTGTGGCGGCTCCGTTTTTTCGTACCATCGTATGTGGGCCGACGGCAGGTTTTCTGTTTTTTAGTACCAAAACGGGGGATGGATGCATACAATAGAAATATAATTTGTTTTGGAATGGAAGTGGAAGTATGGGTGAAAAACTGCCGTTTTACATGGCGTATCCGATGCCGTTTTTATTTGATGAGGAACAGATAGAGCGAAGAGATTACGAATATATGAAAAGCCTTTATCCGGACGCGGCGAAAAGAATCCTGCCGTATGTGGAGGAAGAGTGTGATCGCTGGAAAGATCCATGCAGCATGATTTATGATGAATATCCGGACCGTCTGCAGCTTCGGCTGATGTGCGGGAGGATTTATGACAGGGTAAAGGAAAAAGAGAGGGCGTTGTACGGAACGGAATATGAGGAAAACAGCGGGCGGCAGACCATACAGGAGCAGTCATTTTTGGGGGTAGAAGAACTGCATTTGCTTCGAAAAGCAGGAGAGCATGGGAAGAAATTTTTCCAGGAAGACGAAAAAGATATATCAGAGAGAAAAGACGGACAAAAGAAGAGACCGCTAAAACGATCGAAACAGCTTTACGATTTGATTGAGGTGATGCTGTATCAGGAGTTGTACCGACGCAGAGCAGAAGAAAGACGGGAAAAAAGGAAGTTTACACCGGGTTATGAAGCACCGCCGTTCCCTTTGCCAAAGGAAAAGATGGAATTATGAGAGGGATTTTACGGAACGAAGAAAATGTGCTATAATTCTGAAAGGGAAACAGTAAGGGATATCCAGGTAATATCTAACGGGACATTTGTAGATCAATTCGAATAGAAATTCGCAAAAAAGACAGCAGGGTGGAAATTACACATGAGAAAAAGGAATCTTATTTTTATTGGTATGCCGGCGGCCGGAAAAAGCACGATCGGTGTAGTGGTGGCAAAACGTCTGGGGATGCGTTTTCTGGACACGGATCTTTTGATACAGGAGCAGGAAGGGATGCTTCTGCGTGAGATTATAAGAAAAGTGGGAGAGGAAGGATTTCAGCAGATTGAGAACCAGGTGAACCGGGATGTGCAGACAGAAAATTCTGTGATTTCACCGGGAGGAAGCGTGGTTTACTGTGAGGAGGCAATGCAGCATTTTAAAGAGAACGGAACGGTAGTTTATCTCCAAATCTCCTATGAAACGATCCGCCGGAGGATCAAAGATCCAAAGAAGCGAGGAGTTTTGCTGCGGCCGGGACAGAGTCTGAAAGATTTATATGAAGAAAGAATTCCTCTTTTTGAAAAATATGCGGATCTTACGGTTTGTGAAGACGGACTTCCAATCGAACAAACGATAGAAGCCGTTTTAGAGGTAGTAGAAAAAAGCAAATTATAACAGAAATATGAACAAAAATTTACAATTATTACGATATCAAAGAAAAAAAGATTTTACAAATCCTGATTTTGTGGTATACTATATTCGCCTTTTAGACATTTTATGAATAGGCATGAGTCTTTAAGGAGATTTTCGTTGTTATAGAAAGAGGATTATATTTGCTGCATTTTGTCGTTTGACCGGCGGGATGCAGGGAAGATGTTATTGTACCAGGAGGATGCTGCATGGTATGGACGGTAACATCATAATATCGGATAATCGAGGTGCGAGATGGAGCAGTATGTAATAAAGGGTGGGAGTCCGCTGGTCGGAGAGGTAGAGATTGGCGGTGCAAAGAATGCGGCACTTGCAATTCTGGCAGCAGCGATCATGACAGATGAGACGGTTTTGATTGATAATCTGCCGAATGTAAATGATATCAATGTGATGCTGGAGGCCATTTCAGGCATTGGCGCAAGTGTGCAGAGACTGGATGACCATACGGTGAAGATCAATGGAAGTACCATTACAGATTTCAATATCGAGTATGATTTTATTAAAAAGATCAGGGCGTCCTATTATCTGCTGGGCGCGTTGCTTGGAAAGTATAAGAAAGCAGAAGTCGCACTTCCGGGAGGCTGTAATATCGGGAGCCGTCCCATTGATCAGCATTTAAAGGGGTTTCGCAGGCTGGGAGCAGATGTGGACATTGAACATGGGAAGATCGTTGCGGAGGCGGAGCATTTAAGAGGAACCCATCTGTATTTTGATGTGGTGACCGTAGGAGCGACGATCAATGTTATGATGGCGGCCGCTATGTCCGAAGGTGTTACGATTATGGAGAATGTGGCAAAAGAGCCGCATGTGGTGGACGTCGCTAACTTTTTAAACAGTATGGGTGCGAATATCCGCGGCGCAGGAACGGATGTGATCCGAATCAAAGGGGTGCGTTCTCTGCATAAGACCGAGTATTCCATTATCCCGGATCAGATTGAGGCGGGAACCTTTATGTTTGCAGCGGCGGCGACCAAAGGGGACGTTACGGTTCTCCATGTGATTCCCAAGCATCTGGATGCCACGATTTCCAAATTAATTGATATTGGCTGTGAAATCAGAGAATTCGATGATGCCGTTCGCGTGATTGCGAAAGGAAGACTTCGGAGTACGCAGGTAAAGACACTGCCATATCCGGGATATCCCACGGATATGCAGCCACAGATCGGCGTAGCGTTGGCATTGGCCAGAGGGACCAGTGTGATTACGGAAAGTATCTTTGAGAACAGATTTAAGTATCTGGATGAATTGGCCAGAATGGGCGCTGTGATTAAAGTGGAAGGAAATTCTGCCACCATTGAAGGTGTGGAAAAATTATCCGGAACAAGAATCAGTGCGCCGGATCTGCGCGCAGGGGCGGCGTTGTGTATTGCCGGGCTTGCTACGGACGGAATTACGATTATTGATGATATCAAGTATATCCAGCGTGGATACGAACGTTTCGAAGAGAAACTCCGAGGTCTGGGCGGAATGATTGAAAAGGTGTCCAGTGAAAAAGAGATCAAGAAATTTACGTTGAAAGTTAGTTAAATTATATTGACAATTTCGTTCCTACGGTGTAAAGTTTTAAGTGTATCACAGGATAGGAAGATCTGTGATATTCGAATAATTGCATAATGTAGACTTTCTCTTATTCAGAGCAGTGGAGATACAAAGGATCTGTGAAGCTGCGGCAACCCCGAAAAACAGGAAGGTGCCAACCTGAGCGAGTAAATCGAACAATAAGAGGATTGTCAGCGTATACGACAGTCCGCTTTTTGTGGACTGTTTTTTATGATATAGGAAACTTCGTTCCCTATATCACAAAAACCCTCCGGGGGATGCGCACTCGCGCGAAGAGGAATTATGTCGCAAGCGACTGCGCTCGGCGCGAGAATGTGCCAAGTCACATTCTTTATTTTGATGTGGGAAATTTTGTCCCTATATCATCCGGTATAAAAAGCGGGAGCCGAATAATTACAGAGAAAGCGCCAATAAGAAAAGGAGAGATTGACATGGAAAAACGGTTATTTACGTCAGAATCAGTGACAGAAGGACACCCGGACAAGATGTGTGATCAGATTTCGGATGCGATCCTGGACGCATTGTTTGCGCAGGATCCGATGAGCCGTGTGGCATGTGAGACGGCTACAACGACAGGACTTGTTCTGGTAATGGGAGAAATCACGACGAAAGCGTATGTGGACATGCAGAAAATTGTACGTGATACGATTAAAGAGATTGGTTATGATAAAAGTGAATATGGGTTTGATGCTGAAACCTGCGGCGTCGTTACGGCCATTGACGAGCAGTCTGCCGATATTGCGCTGGGTGTAGATAAAGCGCTGGAAGCAAAAGAAGCGGTGAGAGCCGGAAAAGTGACGGAGGAGGAGATTGCGGCGATTGGCGCCGGAGATCAGGGGATGATGTTCGGATATGCATCCGACGAGACCGAAGAATATATGCCGTATCCCATTGCGATGGCACATAAGCTGGCTTTGCAGCTTACGAAAATCAGAAAAGACGGGACGCTTCCCTATCTTCGTCCGGACGGAAAAACGCAGGTTACGGTAGAATACGATGAGGAAGGAATTCCGAAGCGTCTGGATGCAGTGGTTCTTTCCACACAGCATGATCCGGATGTGACGCAGGAGCAGATTGCAGCAGATATCAGGAAACATGTATTTGATGTGATTATCCCGGCAGAGATGGTGGATGATCAGACAAAGTTCTTTGTCAATCCTACCGGCCGGTTTGTGATCGGCGGCCCGCATGGTGACAGCGGACTGACCGGAAGGAAGATCATTGTGGACACCTATGGTGGTATGGCCCGTCATGGCGGCGGCGCTTTTTCCGGAAAAGACTGTACAAAGGTAGACCGTTCCGCTGCCTATGCGGCACGGTACGCAGCAAAGAATATCGTGGCGGCAGGGCTGGCCAGAAAATGTGAGATTCAGCTTTCCTATGCCATCGGAGTGGCGGAACCGACTTCGATCATGGTGGAGACGTTTGGCACCGGAAAGGTATCAGACGACCGGTTGGTAGAGATTATCCGGGAAAACTTTGACATGCGTCCGGCGGGCATCATTCAGATGCTGGATCTGCGGCGTCCGATCTACAAACAGACCGCGGCTTACGGGCATTTTGGAAGAAACGATCTGGATCTGCCCTGGGAGAAACTGGATAAAGTGGAAGCGTTGAAAGCATATTTGAAATAGGGTCATGTTTTCACGGAATGCACAGTCTGGCGCATTCCGTGAGAATAGACTTACGCAGCGAAGACTTGCGTAGCGACAACCTATAAAATTTCAATAAAACAAAGGGCGGGCATCTTGCGGTGCCGGCCCTTTTTATGTTACTGTTAAAAGAAGAGTATTTCCGGTGATTTTTGAGAGAAAGGCGAGAAGAGCATGAAGCTGAAGACAAAATTGATCATTGCGTTTATGGTAATGCTGATCCTGCCGACGGGCTTTCTGATGTTCGCAAGGCACATATTTGAACCAAAGGAAGTAGGAGAGTTTCAGCAGATGTTCCTGCTGATTATATTTTTTACCGCGGCATTGCTGGTATATTGGGTATATCGCACGGTTTCCGTACCTTTGGCAAAACTGCAGGTTGCGGCCCGAAATATCAAGGAAGGCAATCTGGATTTTGAAATTACGGCGGACGCGGACGACGAATTCGGGGAACTCTGTCAGGACTTTGAAGAGATGCGGTTACGTCTGAAAGCGAATGCAGAGGAAAAAGTGGAATATGATAAGGAGAATAAAGAACTGATCAGTAATATTTCTCATGATCTGAAGACGCCGATCACGGCCATCAAAGGATATGTGGAAGGAATTATGGACGGGGTAGCAGATACGCCGGAAAAGATGGATAAATATATCAAGACAATTTATAATAAAGCCAATGAGATGGATTTGCTGATCAATGAACTGACGCTGTATTCCAAAATAGATACAAACCGGATTCCTTATAATTTTACAACCATTTCCGCGAAGCAGTATTTTCTGGACTGTGCGGAAGATCTGTATATGGAGTTAGAAGCAAAGGGGGTGGAATTTGAATATCGGAATTATCTGGAGGAAGATTCCAAGGTGATCGTGGATCCGGAGCAGCTTCGAAGGGTAATCAATAATATTGTTTCCAACTCTTTGAAATATATGGATAAGCCGAAAGGCAAGGTCACGATGAATTTAAAGGATGTGGGAGATTTTATTCAGGTAGAACTGGGAGATAACGGAAAAGGGATTGCCGCCAAAGATCTGCCCTATATATTTGATCGTTTCTATCGGACGGACGCCTCCCGGAACTCTTCGAAAGGCGGAAGCGGAATCGGGCTTTCTATCGTGAAGAAGATTGTAGAAGAACACGGGGGCAATATTTGGGGAACCAGTGAGGAAGGGGAAGGAACCATAATGTATTTTGTGGTGAGAAAATATCAGGAGGTACCAATGAATGAGTAAACGAATTTTGATCATTGAGGATGAAGAAAGTATTGCAGATCTGGAAAAAGACTATCTGGAGCTGAGTAATTTTGAAGTGGAGGTTGCCAACGACGGGGAGACAGGTCTGAAACAGGCAATGGAAGCCGATTTTGATTTGATCATACTGGATCTGATGCTTCCGGGGGTGGACGGATTTGAGATCTGCCGTCAGGTTCGTGACAGTAAGAATACCCCGATTATTATGGTTTCAGCGAAAAAAGATGATATTGATAAAATCCGGGGGCTGGGACTGGGGGCCGATGATTATATGACGAAACCGTTTAGTCCAAGTGAACTGGTAGCCAGAGTAAAAGCACATCTGGCACGATATGAGCGGCTGATTGGCAGCAACCGGGAGGAAAATGAGATTATTGAAATCCGTGGATTGAAGATTGATACGACGGCCCGCCGGGTATGGGTAAACGGGGAAGAGAGATCCTTCACGACAAAGGAATTTGATCTGTTGACATTTCTGGCAGGACATCCGAATCATGTGTATACCAAGGAAGAATTATTCCGGGAAATCTGGGATATGGAATCCATCGGAGATATTGCCACGGTGACGGTGCATATCAAAAAGATTCGGGAAAAGATTGAGTACGATACTTCCCATCCACAGTATATTGAGACCATCTGGGGAGTGGGATACCGGTTTAAGGTGTAACGATATTTCTTTCACAGTATATGACATGGGGAAGAGTGAGAATGAGCTGCTTTTTGCAGCGGCTGACAGGGTGGTTTGTCCGGAGGCGGTAAGGAGGCAAGTGTGTGATTACCAGTATGTCGAACCCACGAATCAAAGAGGTGGTGCAATTACAGAAAAAAAGCCGGGTGCGGAATCAGATGGGCGTTTTTGTCGTGGAGGGGATTCGCATGGTCCGGGAGGCGCCGCCGGATCGGTTGGTGCAGGTTTACATGACGGAAGAGTTTTTTGACAGGCATGGAGCGGAATTGCCGGAAGGAATTGTGTCGCCGGAATTGGTATCGCCGCAGGTATTTACTCATATTTCGGATACCAGGACACCACAGGGAGTATTGGCGGTGGTGCGTCAGAAGAAAAGGCAGGAGAATGAGATACTGTGTTTGGATGCACAGGGAAAGTGTTCTGTGCCGGTTCATATTCTGATTCTGGACAATCTGCAGGATCCGGGGAACGTGGGAACCATTTTTCGGACGGCGGAAGCAGCCGGCGCGACCGGAATTTATCTGAGTAATGACAGTGTAGACATTTACAATCCCAAAACCATACGTTCTACCATGGGGGCCGTTTTCCGAATGCCTTTTGCATATGTGGACAGTGTACCGGAGACGATACGGAAATTGCAGGAGCAGAAAGTACAGGTTTACGCGGCGCATCTGAAGGGAAAGCGGACTTATGACGCTGAAGATTATACGGTCCCCACGGCATTTTTGATCGGAAATGAAGGCAACGGACTGCGCAAAGAAGTCGCGGATTGTGCGGATACCTGGATTCAAATTCCCATGCAGGGGGAGGCGGAGTCGTTGAATGCGGCTGTGGCGGCTTCCATACTGATGTTTGAGGTGAGCAGGCAGCGCCGGAAGGGATCCCCGTCCTGTCCGGATAGCCGCCAGCCCCTGGCAAAAGCAGCTTCAAACAGGCTGACGGCCGTTACGGCGCGCCCGTAGGGTGGGAACAGTAACACTTTCGATAATTTTACTCAATAATTGATAAAGAATACTTCTTGGAATTTTTTTCGGGATGTGGTATTATGGAACTGTTTTTTGAAGGAATTTCCGGAATTGATAAAGATTCTATATAACAGACCGAAAGAAAGGATAAAGAAGATGAACTTAAAAGGACGAAATTTTCTCACATTAAAAGATTTTACGCCGGAAGAGATTTTATATTTGATTGATTTGGCAGCAGAGGTGAAGGAAAAGAAGAAAAAGGGAATTCCGGTGGACCATTATCGGGGGAAAAATGTGGTATTGCTTTTTGAGAAGGACAGTACCCGTACCCGGTGTGCGTTTGAAGTGGCGGCACATGATATGGGGATGGGAACGACATATATCGGCGCTACCGGTTCTCAGATGGGAAAAAAGGAAAGTATTGAGGATACGGCCCGTGTATTGGGGCGGATGTATGACGGGATTGAATACCGCGGCTATGGCCAGGAGATCGTAGAAGCGCTTGCCAAATATTCCGGCATCCCGGTGTGGAACGGTCTGACCAATGACTATCATCCCACCCAGATGCTGGCGGACATGCTGACGATTCGGGAACATTTCGGAAGACTGAAAGGAATCCGTCTGGTTTATATGGGGGATGCGGGATATAATATGGGGAATTCTCTGATGGTTGCATGTACCAAGCTGGGGATGCACTTTGTAGCCTGCGGGCCGGATGAGTATTATCCCAACGAGGAATTGGTTGCACTATGTAAGGAATACGCGGCGGAGTCCGGCGGAAGTATTACTCTCACGGACGACGTGCAGGCGGGAACAAAGAACGCGGATGTGGTTTACACCGACGTGTGGGTTTCCATGGGAGAACCGGATGAGAAGTGGGCCAAGAGAATTCATGATCTGACCGCTTACAAAGTGACCGGAGAAGTGATGGAGAATGCCGGTGAGAATGCGATTTTTATGCATTGTCTGCCTGCATTCCATGATTTGAAGACGACGATCGGAAAAGAGATGGGGGAACGCTTCGGGATTACAGAGATGGAAGTGACCGATGAAGTGTTTGAATCTGCCCGGTCTAAGGTGTTTGATGAGGCGGAGAATCGAATGCATACGATCAAAGCCGTGATGATGGCAACATTGGAAGAGTCGAAGGGCAGTGATTGATGCCGGAGGCAAAGCATTGAAAGCAGAAATTTTAAAATTGCTCCGGGAGAGCGAGGACTATATATCCGGTCAGAAGTTGTGCGACAAGCTCGGCGTATCACGCACGGCTGTATGGAAAGTGATTCAGAAGTTACAGGAGGAAGGATACCAGGTGGAAGCCGTCCGGAACCGGGGATACCGTATTGCAAAAAGTCCGGATGTGGTTTCTCGGGAGGAACTGGAAAGCCTGCTTTTGAAAAAAACAAAATGGGCCGGGCAGAAGATCTGCTATTTTGCAGAGACGGATTCTACCAATATTCAGGCAAAGCGTCTGGGCGAGGAAGGTGCGCCCCACGGGACGCTCGTGGTGGCGGACAAGCAGAATGCCGGGCGTGGAAGAAGAGGAAAGGGTTGGGAATCCCCTTCCGGACATAGTGTTTATATGACGCTTTTGCTGCGGCCGGAGATTCCGCCGGTGAAAGCACCTATGCTGACCTTGGTGATGGCATATAGTGTGGCGGAAGGACTGCGTTTTGCGGCCGGTGTGGATGCCCGGATCAAATGGCCCAATGATATTGTTCTTCATGGAAAAAAGTTGGTGGGGATTTTGACGGAGATGAGTACAGAGATTGATTTTATCAATCATGTTGTGATCGGAGTCGGAATCAATGTCAACATGGATTCTTTTCCGGAGGAAATTGCGGATACAGCCACTTCTCTGAAGATCGAGACCGGACAGGTACAAAAGCGCGGTCCGCTGATTGTGGAGATTTTGCGCCGGTTTGAAAAAAATTATGAGACTTATTTAAAGACGGAAGATTTGTCTGGGCTTCGGGAGGCATATAACCACTTACTGGTGAACTGTGAAAGAGAAGTACAGATTCTGGGGGCCCGGGATTCTTACCGTGCAGTGGCATTGGGAATCAATGACGGCGGGGAACTGCTGGTCAAAAAAGAGGATGGAAGCGTGGAAGCCGTATATGCCGGAGAGGTTTCTGTTCGGGGAATTTACGGATATGTTTAAGTTGTTTCGGATACCGCTTTTTGACAGGCTGTAAGATAAACATGAAAAAGTATGTGGAAATCAATACAGTGCGTTTAATAGTGCAACGGGAAAGAAGAGGAAAAAATGGACGAAGAGATCGTATTGTGCGCCGCCAGTTCCTATGAGCGAAAATTTTATCTGAATCCGGAGTTTGAAGCGCTGCCGGAATCGATCCGGCAGGAACTGCAGATCATGTGCGTTCTTTATACCGAGGATGTGGGCGGCGTACTTCTGGTCGTATATGATGAAGAGGGAAATCTGGAACTAAAGGTAGATCATACCGAAGATGATTTTGCGTTTGACGAGATCGGCAGTGTACTGAAGATCAAAGAACTGCAGCAGACAAAACAGGACTTGTTTGAAGCGCTGGAGTTGTTTTTTAAAGTATTTTATTTGGGAGAAGAGATCGAACAGGAGAGGGAATCAGAATGTTATTGACACTGGATGTGGGAAATACCAATGTGACAATGGGGGTATTCCGGGACGATACGCTGCTTGGCACGTTCCGGATGACGACGAAGCTCCCGCGGACTTCGGACGAATATGGGGTACTGATTTGCAGTATTCTGGAATACCGGCAGATCCATTCGCAGGAAATTGACGCGGTGATCATTGCCTCTGTTGTCCCGGATATTATGCATTCTCTTACCAGCGGCGTGATCAAATATTTGAAAGTGCAGCCTTTGATTGTGTCTGCCGGAGTGAAGACGGGAATCCGGATCGCCACGGAGAATCCGAAGCAGATCGGACCGGATCGGATTGTGGACGCCGTGGCCGGGTATGATCTGTTTGGGGCGCCGGTGATCGTAGTGGATTTTGGCACGGCGACGACTTATGATCTGATCGGACCTGGAGGCGTATTTGAGGCAGGCGTCACGGCGCCCGGAATCGAGACGGCAGGGCGTTCCCTCTGGGGAGGCGCAGCTATGCTGCCTGCCATTGAGATTCGGAAACCTTCTTCCATACTGGCGAAGGAGACTGTGTCCAGTATGCAGGCGGGGCTGGTATACGGCGCGGTAGGGCAGACGGAATATATTCTTCAGAAAATGAAAGAAGAGTCCGGTTATTTGGAGGCAAAGGTCGTAGCAACGGGAGGTTTGGGAAAAATCATTGCGCGGGAGACGAAGAGTATTGACGTCTATGATCCGGAACTGACGTTGAACGGCCTGCGGCTGATCTATGATAAGAACAAAAGGTGAGCGGTGCGTCCAGGATGAGAGAATTAAAAATCGGAAATGTAGTTTTAAAAAATGCATATATTCTTGGCCCGATGGCAGGTGTAACAGACCTGCCATTTCGTTTATTGTGCAAGGAGCAGGGGGCGGGCCTTCTCTGTATGGAGATGGTCAGCGCCAAGGCCATTCTGTACGGAAATAAAAATACGGAAAGTCTGCTGACGATTCATCCGGAGGAGCTGCCCGTATCTCTTCAACTGTTCGGTTCGGATCCGAAGATTGTCAGCGAGATGGCAAAACGGATTGAGGAACGCCCTTTCGCTTTTCTGGATATCAATATGGGGTGTCCGGTACCTAAAGTGGTCCGAAACGGGGAAGGTTCCGCCCTGATGAAGAATCCGAAACTGGTATATGAACTGGTGCACGCGGTGGTGAAAGCCATTCAGAAACCGGTGACGGTAAAGATTCGAAAAGGGGTTGACGATGCGCATGTCAATGCCGTGGAGATTGCGAAAATTGTGGAAGAAGCAGGGGCATCGGCAGTGGCGGTTCATGGACGGACGAGGGAGCAGTATTATACAGGTCGTGCAGATTGGGAGATCATTCGGAAAGTGAAAGAGGCCGTGCAGATTCCGGTGATCGGAAACGGAGACGTGACCTCCGGGGAACGGGCCGTACAGATGCAGAAAGAAACCGGGTGCGACGGCATCATGATTGCACGGGGAGCGCAGGGAAATCCCTGGGTTTTTTCGGAACTATTGCAATACGAAGAAACAGGTACACTTCCACCGCGGCCGTCCGTGGAAGAAATCCGCCGCACGATGCTGCGTCATGCACGTCTGCAGATTACATACAAAGGAGAATATCTGGGAATCCGGGAGATGCGTAAGCATGTGTCCTGGTATACGAAAGGACTGCATGGCGCGGCACGTCTGCGGGAAGAAATCAATCGGGTGGAGAGTTATGAAGAATTGGAAGAGATCTTGACAGGGTTGTAAAGTTTTGAGTATACTTGGTTCAGAGACAGGAAGGGAAGGAGTGCAGGAGGATGAAAAAAAATTTTGATGTAATCGCAATGGGGGAGCTTTTGATTGATTTTACGATGAACGGACAGAGTGGGCAGGGAAATGACCTGTTTGAAGCATGTCCCGGCGGAGCGCCCTGTAATGTGCTGGCTCTTCTGAATAAGATGGGGAAGAAGACGGCATTTTTAGGGAAGGTAGGAAAGGATCAGTTCGGAACGTTGCTGCGCAGTACACTGGAAGAGGTGGGGATTGATGCATCTCACTTACTGACGGATGAGCAGGTCAATACAACACTGGCATTTGTACATACATTTCCTGACGGGGATCGGGAGTTCTCTTTTTACCGGAATCCCGGCGCGGATATGATGCTTACCGAGGAGGAAGTGGATCCCGATTTTCTGGCGCAGGCTCGTCTGTTCCACTTTGGCACGTTGTCCATGACGCATGAAGGGGTACGTAAAGCGACGAAAAAGGCAGTGGAATCCGCAAAAGAGCAAGGGCTTCTGATTTCTTTCGATCCCAATCTGCGGCCGCCTCTGTGGAGTACGCTGGAACTTGCGAAAGAGCAGATGGAATATGGGTTTGCACACTGTGATATCCTGAAAATCTCGGACAATGAGATTCAATTTGTGTCCGGAAAAGAGGATTATGACGAGGGAATCCAATATCTGCAGGAAAAGTATCAGATCCCCTTGATTCTTTTGACCATGGGCAAAGAGGGAAGCCGGGCTTATTATAAAGGAATGCGTGTGGAACGCCCCGGATTTTCCTGTAAGACGATTGAGACCACGGGTGCAGGAGATACCTTCTGTGGAAGTACCCTGTATTATCTTCTGGATCACGATTTTGTATGTCTGACGGAAGCACAGCTTGGGGAAATGCTGACCTTCGCCAATGCGGCGGCGGCCATTGTTACGACAAGAAAGGGTGCGATTCGTGCAATGCCGGAGAAAGAAGAAGTGGAAAAGCTGATTGCTTCTGTCTAAAGGAAGAAAAGAAATGAAAAACAAGGCGTCGGGAAGACAATGTTACAGTCTTTCCGGCGCCCTGTTTTTTAAATTCTCCCCCGGTTTCTGTTTCTCCATTCTCTTGGAGATAAGGTATAAATTTTCTTAAAAGCGCGTGAAAAATGCAACTGGTTCGGATACCCTACGGCATTGGAGATATCTCCGATGGACAGTTGGGATAACTTTAGTAGCTCTGTTGCTTTAATCATGCGGTAGCTAAGTAAAAATTCCTGCGGGGATTTCCCCATCACATCTTTGAAAATCTTTCCGAAGTAACTGCGGTTCAGCCCGCAGGTTTTTGCGATATCTTCTACCGAGATCTCATTCTGGAAATTTTCCTCAATGTAAGAAATTGCTTCTTTAATATAGAAATCCCGCAATTTACTGCCTCTGGGAACAGACATATTAACAGCGGAGCGTGTCAGATAGTCCAGAAAGAGATAAAGATGGCCAATCAGATGAAAGGCGGGCAGGTCTTTGTGCTCAATCAGGTATAGCATCTCTTTCATCATTTCCTCCCGCAGATCTTTGGAACGTGCATGATATACGGGATGATCTCTCGAAAGTCCGCTGAGTTCTACGACTTCCTTTGCATGAAGACCATCAAATTCAATCCATGTATATTCCCATGGAAGATTCTGATCTGCTGTGTAGGTGCTGATCTGCCCGGGAAAAAGCATAAATCCCTGACCGCTTTTAATTTGGTAAGAGTGGGTATTTCCTTTGGAATCGTCTGCAAGTAATGTGCCCGTTCCGGAGATGACATAGTGGAACAGATAATGGTTCCTTGCAACAGGTCCGAACGAATGGGAAGGGGTACATTGTTCCCATCCGAACTGATAAAGTCCTAAATCAATAAAATGCTCGCTTGGAAAAACTGAAAACTTCACTTCAGACATGAGAACCTCCTTTTCCGCCGATTGCTGGAAGTCCGGCAAACAACGGCATCACCGACTAGTTGTCCCTGAAAACGGGGAAAGTGGCAATATCGTAAGTTAAACGTGTTGATTCCGGATTTTCTGATTTCAGAGAATCCGGTATGAATGATATCTTTTTTTCCTTACAGAGATACAGTATATACTAAAACATTCCAAAATGCTAGATGTATTTTTTATTTAAAGCTAAAAATGGCAGAAAGATATAAAAATAGCAAAATGGTGCTATTCATTCGTTACATTTCAAAATGCTATAATATTGCCATCACGGAAATCGAAAGGATTTCTGAAAAGGGAAAGGAGAAAGTGAAGCAATGAGAAGAAGGAAAGTAATGTTAAGTGTGCTTCTGGCCGGCATTATGCTGGCATCCATGTTCTTAAGTGCATGTGGTACCGATGAGGCTGACGGTAAGACTGTAATCGAACTGGTGCAGTACAAGCCAGAGGCGGTGGATGTGTTTGAGAAGCTGGAAGAAGAGTTTAATGCGACACACGACGACATCCTGTTGAAGATCGATTCGCCCAATGATGCGATGACGATTCTCAAAACCAGATTCATCCGGGAAGACTATCCGGATATTCTTGGAATCGGAGGAGATATTAACTATTCTTATTTTGTTGATTCCGATATCCTTGCTGATGTGTCAGATTATCCAGGACTTGAGACAATCAAACCGGCATATCTGGATATTCTGGAAGCATTGGAATTTGTTCCAACAGAAGGAACTTTCGGTGTGCCGTATGTGGCAAATGCGGCAGGTGTGTTGTACAACCGCGATATGTTTAAAAAGCATGGCTGGAAGATTCCGGAGACCTGGAATGAGTTCATGGATCTTTGCGCAGAGATTGAATCCGAAGGAATTCAGCCGTTGTATTTTGGATTCAAAGACACATGGACTTGTCTGGCGCCATGGAATGCGCTGGCAGTTGATCTGGCGCCGGCGGATGTCTGTAAGCAGGTAAACAGAGGGGAGACCAATTTTACAGACGAATACGGCGTGATTGCAGAGAAGATGCTGGAGCTGTTGGCGTATGGAGAGGACGGACCGTTTGCATATGGGTATAACGATGCATGTACGGCTTTCGCAAATGGGGAATCCGCGATGTACACCATTGGAAGTTATGCGGTGCCGCAGATCAAATCTGTAAATCCGGACATGAATATTGATTCCTTTGTTATGCCGGGAAATGATACCGAAGAAGAGAATGTATTGAACTCCGGTGTGGACCTGCAGTTCTGTGTTACCACGGAATGCAAGGACAAAGAGGCAGCTTATGAGGTTCTTGATTTCCTTTTGGAGCATGATAATATTCAGATGTATCTGGACGACCAGAACGCAGTTCCCTGTAAAGATGAAACATTCGATCTTGCATCGGAAGTGGACGGTATGAAGAAATATATCGAGGAAGGCAGAATGTCGGATTACCAGGATCATTATTATCCGTCAGAGATGGGTGTGGATATGCAGATCCAGACATTGCTGATCAATCAGGATGTGGATGCATTCCTGGCGAAATTCGATAAAGACTGGCTGCGCTATAACCGTGACATTATCCGTCTGGTAGAAGCCTATGAGGCGGAACATGGAAATGAGTAATCGGAAAGGAGAGGGAAGAAAATGAAAAAAATGAATGACAGAGAACGGACATTTTTATTGATGACGATACCGATCCTTATCCTGTTCTTCTGCTTTAATACATTGCCGTTGATCAAGGGTGCGATTTACAGCTTTACAAATTTCAAGGGGTATGGAACTTATGACTGGGTTGGAGTACGGAACTATATCGATCTGTTCCAGGACGGCCGTGTAGGAAAATCGTACTGGTTTACCTTTAAACTGGCATTGGTTTCCACCATCGTAGTAAATGTGGTCAGCCTGATTCTGGCATTGGGACTGAACAGCAAGATCAAATTCAAGAGTGCGCTGCGCGGACTGTACTTTATTCCGAATATCCTGGGCGCCCTGGTAGTTGGTTATATTTTCAATTACTTCTATACATACATTCTTCCGGCAATTGTGAAGATGATGGGCGGAGAAGGAACCAGTATGCTGGCAAGTACGAAATGGGCGTGGATTGCGATCATGATTGTCTGTGCATGGCAGTCTGTGGCGATGAACACCATTATCTATATTTCCGGTCTGCAGACGGTGCCGGAGGATGTCTATGAGGCAGGTTCCATTGACGGAGCGACCGGATGGGCACAGTTCAAGCATCTGACCTTCCCGTTGATTCTTCCGTTTTTCAGTATCAACATGGTGCTGTGTATGAAGAACTTCCTGATGGTATTTGATCAGATCATGGCATTGACAAAGGGTGGTCCTGCACAGAGTACAGAATCCATTTCCTTCCTGATTTACAACAACGGTATGTCAGGCGGACAGTTCGGATTCCAGAGCGCCAATGCAGTGGTATTCTTTATCATGATTGTCGCAATTTCCGTAGCACAGATGACATTCACAAGTAAGAGGGAGGAACAGTTATAATGAAGGAAAAAGTGAAAGAAAGAGTAAACTGGCCAATCACGATCTTACTGATTCTCGGACTGATTACGGTAGCGTTTCCGCTTTATATGACGGTCGTTATCGCATTTAAGCAGCCCAGTGAAATGACAAACAGTATTTCCGGTATTTTATCCCTTCCGAAAACCTGGAGTCTTTCAAACTTTGCGGAGGCAATGCGGGTGACGGATTTCTGGCATTCTCTGCTGAACAGTATTATTGTCACTGTGGTAACCGTAGTGATCTCCATTCTGATTCATTCCATGATCGGATATGCGGTCGGAAGAAATAAAGCCAAGAATAAATTTTACAATTTCGTATACCTTTACATTGTAAGCGGTATGTTTGTGCCATTTGCGATTCTGATGATGCCTCTGGTAAAACAGACGGCGCAGATGGGGATTGACAATATCGTGGGCGTCATTCTCTGTTATGTTGTATTTTATATGCCGATGAACGTCCTGCTGTATTCCGGATATCTGGTAAATATCCCGATTGCACTGGAAGAAGCCGCACGTGTAGATGGTGCTACCACGTTCAAAACCTATTTCAGCATCATCTTCCCCATTATGAAGCCTATGCATGCAACGGTTGCGGTATTGACCGCTCTGGGAACCTGGAACGATGTAATGACACCGTTGGTTATTATGTCAGGAAGCGGTATGAACACTTTGCCGCTGGCACAGATGACATTCCAGACACAGTTCGGTACGAATTACAATCTTGCATTTGCATCTTACCTGCTGGCATTATTGCCGATCTTGATTTTCTACATCGTCTGTCAGAAGCAGATTCTTAATGGTGTAGTAAACGGAGCAGTGAAGTAGAGCGCCTTGGGAAATATCAAAGCGGACTTCTTTTGGGGGAGGTCCGCTTTTATAGTATGGGCGGGGGATTCACAGGGACGGGGGTGTGTGAGGAGTTGCAGAAACGGAGGTGTCCGCCTGGGCAGGAGTCCATGTCCACGTCACCCCGCTTTCGCTTCGCAAAAAACGTAGCAGACGCTAAACTCGAAAAAACTCGCCCCGCGCTGACGTTTTTTGAGAGGCTCCTTAGGATATGGACTCCTGTCCGGACTACATTGTTGACTGAGATGCAGAATACAACTCCGTAAGGAATACAGGAAAAGCGGTTTATATTATGGACGGAGCAAGGATTCCAAAAGATGAAAAAAATTGGAAATAATTCTTGCACAGAAAGAATGAGTGGGGTATACTTTATCGGACAGCGATAGCTGTCCGCCCGCCCCGAAGGGGCATGGATTACGGGATGCCCTGTGGGTATACTTTATCGGACAGCGATAGCTGTCCGCCCGCCCCGAAGGGGCATGGATTACGGGATGCCCTGTGGGTATACTTTATCGGACAGCGTTAGCTGTCCGCCTGGATGAGGGTATTTGTAAGGAGAAGAGACAGGCGCTGATAGAAGGCGTAACGGTTACTGGTCAGGGTATGACATGTAACGTGCAATGTGAGAAAAGGAGAAGTATCGCGATGGGAATTGTATATGATGAGACACGAAAAACTTTTACACTGCACACGAAGGGTTCCACGTATCAGATGCAGGTAGATCCTTATGGATTCCTTCTGCATTTATATTATGGCAGACGGACGAGAGGATGCATGGATTATCTTTTGACTTATGCGGATCGGGGATTTTCGGGAAATCCGTATGATGTGGGAAAGGATCGAACCTACTCCATGGATGTTCTGCCTCAGGAATTTCCGTGCCAGGGGAATGGAGATTACCGGAGTCCTGTGTTTGCAGTGAAGAATGCAGATGGGTCGATCTGCTGTGATCTGCGGTTTCAGAGATATGAGATTGAAAAGGGAAAATATGGTTTAAAGGGACTGCCGGCTGTCTATGCAGAGGAAGCAGAGGCAGAAACATTGAAGATCTATATGGAGGATCCGGTTACCCGTGTATCTGTGTGTTTATTGTATGGTGTGTTGGAAGAGTATGATGTGATTACCCGAAGTGCAGTGGTCACCAATCAGGGGGAAGGACGGGTCTGTCTGGAAAAGATTCAGAGCGCTTGTCTGGATTTTGTCTGCGGGGAATTTGATTTGCTGACGTTTTATGGAAGACATGCTATGGAACGGAATTTACAGCGGGTACCGGTGGTGCATGGCAGTCAGATGATCGGGAGCCGCAGGGGAACTTCCAGTCATCAGTATAACCCGATGATGATTTTGGCAGATCATGAGGCAACGGAAGATGCGGGAAGCTGCTATGCGATGGCTTTATTATACAGCGGCGGATTTAAAGGAGAAGTGGAGAAGGATCAGTTTCATTTGACGCGGATGCAGTTGGGACTGCAGGAAGAATTGTTTTCCTATTCTCTGGATCCGGGACAGGAATTCTATGCGCCGGAAGTTGTGCTGACATACAGCCAAAGCGGCCTGGGACGGTTGTCACACAATCTTCACATCTGTTTTCGGAAAAGACTCTGCCGGGGAAAGTATCGGGATCTGGAAAGGCCGGTACTGTTAAATAGCTGGGAAGCGTCTTATTTTGACTTTAATGGAGAAAGTATCTATCAACTGGCAAAGCAGGCATCCCAGGTAGGTGTGGAAATGCTGGTTATGGATGACGGATGGTTTGGCAAGCGGGATGACGATAACAGTGGATTGGGCGACTGGTATGTCAACGAGGAAAAACTGGGAGAGTCTTTGCAGGACCTGATTCAGAGAATCAATGGGCTGGGTATGAAGTTTGGTATCTGGATTGAACCGGAGTCTGTCAATGAAGACAGTAATCTGTTCCAGGAACATCCGGACTGGGTGATGCGAATTCCGGGAAGAAATCCTGTCCGTGCACGGAATCAGCTGGTGCTTGATTTTTCCAGAAAGGAAGTTGTAGATTATATTTTTGAACAAATCTGCAAAATTTTGGATTTGGGCGTGGAATATGTGAAATGGGATATGAATCGGTCTCTGGCAGATGTATATTCCTGTGCGGCAAAGGATCAGGGAAATGTGCTCTATGATTATGTTCTGGGCTTATACGACTTTCTGGAACGGCTGGTACAGCGTTATCCGAATATTCTGATTGAGGGATGCTGCGGCGGCGGCGGACGGTTTGATGCAGGAATGTTATATTACACACCGCAGATCTGGTGCAGTGATAATACCGATGCGGTGGACCGGGTGCGGATTCAGTATGGAACATCTTTTGGCTATCCGGTATCCAGTGTCGGCTCTCATGTATCCGCAGTACCCAACCACCAGACGGGGAGAAGCACGTCTCTGAAAACCCGGGGCGTAGTTGCAATGGCAGGAACGTTTGGATATGAACTGGACCCGGGAATGCTGACAGAGGATGAAAAACAGGAAATCCGTTCTCAGATAGAGCAATATCATCGGTATGCGCCGTTGATTCAAAACGGACGGTACTATCGGCTGACAAATCCGTTTGTATCAGAAGCAGGAGCATGGGAATTTGTATCAGAAGATCAGAAAGAAGTTTTATTTCAGGCGGTGATGTTGGAGATTCACGGGAATATGACGGTAAATTACGTCAGATTAAAAGGATTGAAAAGAGATTGCCTGTATCAGGAGCAGACAAGCGGCAGGGTATATGCGGCGGATGCGTTGATGGAGACAGGAATTCCGCTTCCTACGGCGTTTGGGGAATATCAGGCGTATCAATATTATTTTAAGGAAGTGGAGGAATCGTAGCATCTGAGTCCGGAAGATTCCCGAAAATATTTGTAGCAGAGGGGAACGGATGAAAAAAGTTTGACAATCCCGTGTTACATGCGTATAATAAGTACGAAACAAGGGCGTTTTTTCTATGGGGAGAAAACGCCCGTTTTTATGTGATTGTATACGGAAAAGCCAGCGGCGGCATGATTTTTGTATGACATCGTATGTGGAAAAGTTTGCAGTGGCAATTTTTCGTGATTTTGAAAAAAGATCTTTGGGAAACACTTGGTAGAATTGTAAGGTCGAATACAGGAGGTGCAAAATGCATAAGTTTACGAGGGAAGAGATTCTGGAAATAGTGAAAGAAGAGGACGTACAATTTCTTCGTCTGCAGTTTACCGATGTTTTCGGTACGATGAAGAATATGGCGGTTACCGTGAGTCAACTGGAAAAAGTGCTGGATAATCAATGCAGATTTGACGCTTCCCCGGTGCAGGGATTTTCCGGTTTATATGAACCGGATCTGTATCTGCATCCGGACTGGAATACATTTGCGATTTTTCCATGGCGTCCCCAGCAGGGAAAGGTGGCCCGATTGATCTGCGACGTATACCGTCCGGATGGGACGCCCTATCCGGGGGATCCGCGCCGGATCTTGAAACGGATATTGAACGAAGCGGCAAACATGGGGTATGAGATGAAAGTAGGACCGGAGTGCGAGTTTTTCCTGTTTCACATGGACGAGGACGGGATGCCGACCACACTGACGCACGAACAAGGCGGCTACTTTGATGTGGGGCCGTTGGATTTCGGGGAAAATGCGCGCCGGGATATGGTATTGACATTGGAAGAAATGGGATTTGTGATCGAGTCATCTTATCATGAGAGCGCGCCGGCGCAGCATGAGATCGATTTTCAGTATGATGAGGCGCTGACCACAGCGGATAATATTATGACATTCAAGATGGTCGTGAAGACCATTGCAAAGCGGCATGGCCTGCATGCCACATTTATGCCGAAACCGAAAGCAGAGACTGCGGGTTCCGGTATGCATATTAATCTGTCTCTCCATAAAAACGAAAAAAATGTGTTTCGCAATGACGAGGATAAGAATGGTCTCAGCCAGGAGGCTTACTATTTTATCGGTGGATTGATGAAACATATTCGGGCGATTACTTGTATCACCAACCCTACCGTGAATTCGTATAAAAGATTTGTCCCCGGATATGAGGCGCCTGTTTATATCGGATGGTCCGCGAAATCAAAGAGTCCGCTGCTCCGTGTTCCCCCGGTTCGGGGTGAACATGCCCGCCTGGAACTGCGCAGCCCCGATTCTACGGCGAATCCCTATTTGGCTCTTGCGGTTCTTCTGGCAGCAGGATTGGATGGAATTCAGAATCGGATTGCGCCCCGGGAAAGCATGGATCAGATCGTGTCGGAAGCGGACAGAGAAAAGTATCAGGCTCTTCCGGAGAATCTGGGAGAGGCAGTTCGAGAACTGGAAAAGGATGCATTTATCCGGGGCGTGCTGGGAGAAGAACTGGCACAGGATATGATTGCCGTGCAGAAAAAGGAATACCATGCCTACTGTATGCAGGTAACGGACTGGGAACTTGCCAATTACCTGCATAGATTGTAGATGCACAGGAAGAAATCGTTACTATTCACGGCCTGGGAGGCCGCTCATAGCAACGGTTCGGGGCGATATTTAAAGTTTTGCTGCGCAAAAATCGCCCCTCACTGTTATCATTGTTGAATGATATTCCCACGGAATGCGCAGTTCAGCGCGTTCCTGAGGCGTGAATAGTAACAAGAAATCTTTCAGAATGGCGGCGCGAAAAAGAACAGGGCAGGAGAACAGATAAAACATCATCAGAAATGGAACAGGCAGGACAGCATTTTTTCGACGGAAAGCAGCCGGAAATAATGGATAAGGCAGGAGGTGAGCGGATATGAACAGTGTGATTGTAGTATTTCCGAAAAAGGAGGTCGCAATGAAAATCCGCAATATTCTGTCTCATCATGGCATGGATGTGATGGAAGTCTGTACAACAGGTGCGCAGGCGCTGCAATGTGCAGATATGCTGGAAGAAGGGGTTGTGGTATGCGGATACCGGATGCAGGATATGATGTATACCGGTATTCGGGAATGTCTGCCGGAATCCTTTGAAATGCTTCTGATTACGTCACCGGATAAGTTGAGAGATGGTCTGGAAAAAGGAGTAGTGGGCCTGTCCATGCCGATTAAGGTATACGATTTGATCAATACGCTGGAGATGATTCTCCGGGGAATGCAGCGCAGGCGGAAGGCTCGCAGAGAGGCGGCCAGGAACAGAGATCCGGAGCAAAAAGCGCTGATCGGCCAGGCAAAAGCACTTCTGATGGAACGAAACCATATGACGGAGGAAGAGGCTCACCGTTATTTGCAGAAAAGCAGTATGGACAGTGGCACCAATATGCTGGAGACGGCACAGATGATATTGACAATTATGAACGAATAGGGAGAGAAATATGAAGTTCACAAAGATGCAGGGATTGGGAAATGATTATGTTTATGTAAACTGTCTGAAAGAAACAGTGATACATCCGTCCGAGATGGCAATCAGGGTGAGCGACCGGCATTTTGGAATCGGCGCGGACGGTTTGATTCTGATTCGCCCCTCGGTGAAAGCAGATTTTGAGATGGAAATGTATAATGCGGACGGTTCCAGGGGGGAGATGTGCGGAAACGGAATTCGTTGTGTGGCCAAATATGTATATGACTATGGGCTGACAGATAAAACAAGAATTTCTGTCGATACACTGGGCGGAGTAAAGGAATTGGAGCTGACAGTGGAAGAGGGGGAAGTAAAGCTGGTCAAAGTGGATATGGGAAAACCAGTTCTGGAACCGCCGCGGATTCCGATTGTAACCGAAGCCGACGCCGTAATCAATCAGCCAATACAGGTAAATGGACTGGAATATCGTATGACCGGGGTATCGATGGGAAATCCGCATGCCGTGGTGTTTCTGGAAGATATAAAAAGCCTGGATATAGAAAAAACGGGTCCGTTGTTTGAACATCATGTATGTTTTCCGAAACGGATAAATACGGAATTTGTCCGGGTAGTGGACAGACATACGGTGGAAATGCGAGTCTGGGAACGCGGCTCGGGGGAAACGCTTGCCTGCGGAACCGGTGCCTGTGCCGTAACGGTTGCCTGTGTACTGAACGGACTGACGGAGGAAGAGATTACGGTAAAACTTCTGGGAGGGGATCTGCAGATTCAGTGGGACAGGGAAAACGATACGGTATATATGACCGGACCGGCGGAAATAGTATTTGAAGGGAACTGGGAAGAATAAAAGGCGTGTACGGAATCGTTATTTGCCGCATCTGCCTGGGGAAAAGTAATGCGGAATCTACATTGTACGGAGAAAATGTACAGCGGAAAAAAGGAGAGAGAATTTCATGTTTAAAATCAATGAGAATTATCTGAAATTGCCGGGAAGTTATTTATTTTCTACGATTGGGAGAAAAGTGGAGGCCTATATGGAAGCGCATCCGGACCAATCAGTGATTCGTCTGGGAATCGGGGATGTGACACAGCCGTTGGCTCCGGCGATCATTGACGCGCTGCATCTGGCGGTGGACGAGATGGCAGAGGCGGAGACATTTCACGGATATGCGCCGGATCTGGGCTATGAATTCCTGCGCCGGGCTATGGCGGAAGGGGATTATCAGGCCAGAGGATGTGAGATTACGGCCGATGAGGTCTTTATCTCAGACGGTGCAAAGTGCGATTCGGGAAATATCCAGGAGATTTTTGGGACAGACAATAAAATCGCGGTGTGTGATCCGGTTTATCCGGTGTATGTGGATACCAATGTGATGGCCGGAAGGGCCGGAACCTATGATCCGGCGGCGGATACATGGAGCGACGTGATTTATATGCCCTGTACGGCGAAAAACAATTTTGTACCGGAACTGCCGAAGGAAACGCCGGATCTCCTTTATCTTTGCTTTCCCAATAATCCCACAGGCTCGGCCATTACGAAAGCACAGCTTCAGGAATGGGTGGATTACGCCAACAAAGTGGGCGCCGTGATCATCTATGATGCGGCATATGAAGCGTATATTTCGGAACCGGGGATTCCTCATACCATTTACGAATGCGAGGGGGCAAGAACCTGCGCTATTGAACTGCGCAGTTTTTCCAAAAATGCCGGGTTTACCGGTGTGCGTCTCGGTGCGACTATTATTCCAAAAGATCTGAAATGCGGGGAGATCACACTGCATACGCTTTGGGCGAGACGACATGGAACCAAATACAACGGAGCGCCATATATTGTACAGAAGGCCGGGGAAGCCGTATATTCCCAGGCCGGAAAAGCACAGTTGGCGGAGCAGATCGCATATTATATGAAAAATGCCAGAACAATATATCAAGGACTGAAGGATGCAGGATATCAGGTATCCGGAGGAATGAATGCACCATATATCTGGCTGAAAACACCGGGGCAGATGACTTCCTGGGAATTTTTCGATTTTCTGCTGGAACATGCTCAGATTGTGGGAACGCCGGGATCCGGATTTGGACCCAGCGGGGAAGGATACTTCCGATTGACTGCATTTGGAAGTTATGAGAATACCGTAGCGGCAATGGAACGGATCAGACAGATATAAAGATGTAATAAAGTAACAGTTACTAATAAAAATGAAAGTTTTATGAACAGCTTTACAAATACGGGAAAGTGTGTTATCGTTACAATGGGTTTAGCACTCGATAAAAAGGAGTGCTAATAAAATAGAATTAAAAAATGTATATCATACAGACTGGAATTTATTTTTTGAAGTAAAGGAGAGATGATGATGATTACAGTGCCCATATACGATATGATTATTTTACCGGAAGTGACCTATTACTTCAAAGGTGAGGTCTTTAAAGAAATGGATATTCCGGCAGTAAAAGCCGGAGATACCCTTCTTTTTTTGATGCAGAAAGAGGAAAAGAGCCGGAAAGAGATGACGGCGGAGGACTTTTTTCCGCTGGGAGTGGCGGCGGAGATCGAGGCAATTGATAAGGAAGGGAATGTCAGTGTACGTACCGTCGAGAGAGTGGAGATTTCAGATCTGAACGTAACAAAGGAGAAGATTACCGCGGCCGTAGCCGCCAGGAAAGAGACACTGGATGTGGAAGCGGAGGAAGTACAGAACCGGTTTGAGAAGATGCGTTCTACATTGCTTCATTTTATTCAGGGGTTTCAGTGGGGGATCTGGGCGCGCAGCTATATATTGCACTGGAAATCCATGGAGGAGATTGCTTCGGCTCTGTCCTCCTACCTGAGTCTGACCGACGAGGAGAAGTACGCCATTCTGGCTTCCGATACCGTCTCGGAGCGGATGGACCGGATCGAACGGGCTGTCTATGAGTTGATCGAGGTGGCCAGGATCAGCGAGGAAGCGGAGAATGCCCAGCAGGAGAGACACGAGAAGGTTTATCGGGAGGATGCGATCAAGAAGCAGATTGAATTTCTGCAGAAGCAATTGGATGAGATGCATCCGGAAAATGTTTCGGACGTCCGCAGGTTTGAACAGAAGATTCAGAATGCGGGGATGAATGAAGAAGCAAAAAAAGAGGCGGATAAAGTGCTGAACCGGATGAAACAGGAGGGAAAGGACAGTCACGAGTACGGATTGCTCTATGATTATCTGGATTTTGTGACAAGTCTGTCCTGGAAAAAGGAAGAAACCGTGGATGTGAATCTGGAAGAAGCGGAAAAGATATTGGATCGGGAGCATTATGGTCTTAAGAAGGTAAAGCAGCGGGTGATACAGCAGATGGCAGTTATGGCGCTGAACCGGAGGCAGTCCGGATCGATTCTGTTGTTTGTGGGCGCGCCGGGGACCGGGAAGACCAGTATCGGACAGAGTATTGCAGAAGCGCTGCATCGGAAGTATGTGCGTGTCAGTCTGGGTGGCGTGCGGGATGAAGCGGAGATTCGCGGGCACAGAAGAACTTATGTGGGCGCCATGCCGGGCCGGATTATGGAAGGAATGAAACGCTGTGAGACTTCCAATCCGGTGATGGTGCTGGATGAAGTAGATAAATTATCCAGAGATTACAGCGGGGATCCGGCAAGCGCGCTTCTGGAAGTACTGGATCCGGAGCAGAATCATACGTTCACGGATCATTATATGAATGTGCCCTATGATTTGTCTGATGTACTGTTTGTATGTACGGCGAATACGGTAGATACCATTCCGGAACCATTACTGAATCGAATGGAAGTGATTCAGTTTCCGGGCTATACATCTCTGGAAAAATTTCAGATTGCCAGGAAGCATCTGCTTCCCAGAACGATGAAGGGAATGGGGATCCGCTCGCAGAGTCTGAAAGTGACGGATGAGGCGCTGAAAATGCTGATTGAAGATTATACGAAAGAATCCGGCGTCCGTGGATTGAAAAAGCAGTTGGATACATTATGTCGTTACGCGGCGGTGAAACTGGTAAAAGGCGAGCAGAAAAGTATTACGGTCAGTCCAAAGCGGCTGCGGAGTTTTCTGGATCAGAAGCCTATACGGCATGAGGAAATTCTGGCAGAAAAGAAGCCGGGAATTGTGACCGGACTTGCATGGACGGCCGCAGGCGGAGAGATCTTGTTTGTAGAGACACTTCTGACCAAAGGAACCGGAAAAGTGAAAGTGACCGGGCAGCTGGGGGAAGTGATGAAAGAATCGGGACAGATTGCACTTTCCCTGGTGAGGGCATTGTTTCCGAAGGAAGCGGAAGTTTTGAAAACCCATGATCTGCATATCCATGTACCTGCCGGAGCAGTCCCCAAAGACGGCCCCTCTGCCGGAATTACATTGACGACGGCATTAGCTTCGCTGGTGACAGAAAGGGCGGTGAGTCCCGAATATGCCATGACCGGAGAGGTTTCCCTGCGGGGGACCGTGATGCCCATTGGAGGATTGCCGGAAAAGCTGATGGCAGCCCACCGCGCGGGAATCTCGAAAGTGTTTATTCCGGAAGAGAATGTGGATGATCTGGAGGAAGTGGCGGAAGAGGTACGGGAAAAGCTGGAGATTCTGCCGGTAAGACACGTGCAGGAGGTATTGGAAAAAGTAGCGGTTCTTTGCTGAAAGCAAACTTTAAATGGGCCGGATTTGCGTAACAGTGAGGCCGAAAGCTGAACTGTTACGTGTCCAAAGAAGGAGGAACCTGGTATGGTGAAGTGCAGTACACTGTGTTATATAGAACGGGAGCATCAGTATCTGATGCTCCACAGAACCGTGAAGGAAAAGGACGTAAATCGGGATAAATGGATTGGCGTAGGCGGCCATTTTGAAGGGAAGGAAAGTCCGGAAGAATGTCTGCTTCGGGAAGTGAAAGAAGAGACAGGCTATACCCTGACTTCCTGGAGGTATCGTGGAATTTTGACATTCGTCTACGGGGAGGATATCGTGGAATATATTTCCCTTTATACGGCGGACGGTTTTGAGGGAGATCCCATCCCCTGCGATGAAGGAGAACTGGAATGGGTGGAGCAGGACCGGATTGGGGAACTGGATATCTGGGAAGGGGATAAGATCTTTTTCCGCCTGTTAAAAGAGAATCGGCCGTTCTTTTCCCTGAAACTGGTCTATGATACAAAAGACGTGCTGCAGTATGCGGCGCTGGACGGAAAGCAGATTTCATGGTAAATCGTAACAAACCGTGTTACTGCCATACAAAATGGCAGAAAAGCGGCAAAAAAGATTGCATTTTTACGAAAGTATGGTTATACTGAATTTACAAAAAAGAACTACATTGTAAAAAGGAACTGAAACGTTCTATGTAACTGACGGAAAAGTGGAGCGTACCACGAGGAAGCATAGAATTGGACATGCCGACCGTCTGGGCAGCTCAGCTTGGGGCTGTCTTTTTTGTGTCCTTCTGTCCGGGAACGGATATGTTGGAGACAAAGGAGACAGAGCATGTCCTGGAGTTTGTTTGAGAATTGCTTTCCGCGGGATGTCATTCCTGTTTGCCGGGATAAATTTTCGAACACGCACAAGGCGGCAGGCAGCGAAGAGCTGAGATCGTGGAAAACGAATGGAGGAAACAAAGAATGGAACAGCAGAATTTTGTACAATGGAAGGGATTTACGGCGGGAGACTGGCAGAGGGAAGTGAACGTCCGGGATTTTATTCAGAAAAATGTAACGCCTTATGAAGGGGATGCTTCTTTTCTCGAGACGGCAACGGCACGGACGAAAAAACTGATGGAGCGTCTGAACAGCCTGTTGAGGCTGGAACAGGACTTCGGCGGGGTTCTGGATATTGATACCCAGTCGGTTTCTTCCCTCACAGCTTACCAACCGGGGTATCTGGACAAGGAGGAAGAACTGATTGTCGGACTGCAGACCAATCGTCCGTTAAAACGGGGAGTGAATCCTTTTGGCGGAATTAATATGGCACGGAAAGCGTGTAAGGCATATGGCTATCAGCTGTCGGATAAGATCGAACAGGAATTTCAATACCGGACGACACACAATGACGGGGTATTCCGCGTCTATACGGAAGAGATGCGAAAGGTGCGTCATGCCGGAATCCTGACCGGGCTGCCGGATGCATACGGCCGTGGGAGGATCATTGGGGATTATCGCCGGGTTGCACTTTATGGCGTGGATCTGCTGATAGAGGAAAAGAAAAAAGACAAAGCGGCCATTGGAGAAGGTGATTTTGACGTAGAATCTATCCGCCTGTCAGAGGAGCTTTTCCAGCAGATTCATTTTCTGCAGAAGATGAAAGAGATGGCGCAGATGTACGGTTATGATATCTCCGGGCCGGCCGGCAATGCCAGGGAGGCAATTCAGTGGACCTATTTTGCGTATCTTGCCGCCATCAAAGAGCAGAACGGAGCGGCTATGTCTCTGGGACGGACAGGGAGTTTTCTGGATATTTATATGGAACGGGATCTTGCGGCAGGCGTTTTGGACGAAGTACAGGCGCAGGAACTGATGGATGATTTTGTGATGAAGCTGCGGATGGCACGGCATTTACGGACACCGGAGTATAATGAACTGTTTGGCGGAGATCCCATGTGGATCACGGAATCCGTAGGCGGCATGGATGAGAATGGACGGACACTGGTGACAAAGAACAGTTTCCGCTTTCTGAATACGTTATATAATCTGGGGCCGGCGCCGGAACCGAATCTGACAATTCTCTGGTCGGAGGAACTGCCTCAGGGATTCAAAGATTTTTGTGCGAAGGTTTCCATTGATACGGATGCCATTCAGTACGAAAATGACGATCTGATGCGGCCCGGGTATGGGGACGATTATGGGATTGCCTGCTGTGTGTCTGCCATGAAGATCGGCAAACAGATGCAGTTTTTCGGAGCAAGATGTAATCTGCCCAAACTTCTTCTGCTGGCGTTAAACGGCGGGTATGATACCATGTCCGGCACTTCGGCGGGACCGGAGATGAAGGTGTATGAAAAAGATGTTCTGGATTACGAGGAAGTGATGGAACGTTTTGCTGCGTACCGCAAATGGATCTGCCGGCTTTATATCAATACATTGAATGCGATTCACTATATGCACGATAAATATGCTTATGAAAAGACGCAGATGGCGCTGCATGATACGGAGGTGGAACGTTTTATGGCCTGCGGTGTGGCCGGATTATCCGTGCTGACCGATTCTTTGAGTGCGATCCGGTATGCGAAGGTGAAGCCAATCCGGGATTCCAATGGCTATATCGTGGAATTTGAGACGGAAGGGACCTATCCGACCTACGGAAATGACGACGACCGGGCGGATGCCATTGCACAGAAACTATTGTCGGAGATGACGGAAGAATTGAAAAAGACGAAAACATACCGGAATGCGAAACACACATTGTCGGTATTAACGATCACATCCAATGTGGTTTACGGAAAGAAGACCGGGGCCACGCCGGACGGAAGAAAAGCAGGAGAACCTTTTGCGCCGGGAGCTAATCCGATGCACAACCGGGAGAAGAACGGCGTTCTGGCGTCCTTGAATTCCGTGGCAAAGCTGTCATATGAGGACTGCCGGGACGGGATTTCCAATACGTTCTCGATCACACCGGATACGCTGGGGAAGACACAGGAAGAACGGCAGGAAAATCTGGTCCGGATTCTGGATGGATATTTCTGTCAGATGGCCCACCACATCAATGTAAATGTTCTGAACCGGCAGAAGCTTCTGGAGGCTTATGAGAATCCGGCCGCTTATCCGAACCTGACAATCCGGGTATCCGGATACGCGGTGAATTTCCATAAGTTGTCGAGGGAGCAGCAAAGAGAAGTACTGATGCGGACCTTCCATGAGGCTATGTGACGGAGAGATCTTTCTTTGAAAGAGTAAGAGGGACAATGGATAAGAAAAAACAAAGAGAACCGAAAGAAGCGCGAAAGAATAAAGGAGAGTACCGACAGCTCTCCCACCAATTTGAACCGGTATTTGACGCGGATTCCAGGGTATTGATTCTGGGAACCTTTCCGTCGGTAAAATCACGGGAAATGCAGTTTTATTACGGACATCCGCAAAACCGTTTCTGGAGAATCATTGCATACCTGGCGGAGAGTGAGGTACCGCAGACCATAGAGGAAAAAAAGAGACTTCTGCTGCGTACGGGAATCGCGGTCTGGGACGTGATTGAGCGCTGCGAGATTATCGGATCCAGCGACAGCAGCATTCGGAATGTAGTTCCGGCAGATTTGAACCGGATTCTTCAGAACAGTTCCGTGAGAACCATTTATGCCAATGGGCAGACGGCAAAAAAATTGTACGAAAAATACAGTCAGAAAGACACCGGCCGGGAAATTATCGGTCTGCCCTCCACCAGTCCTGCCAACGCGGCATATTCCATGGAGCGGCTATTGGAATACTGGAGTGTGATAAGGGAAGAATTAAATTAGATCATGGCTGAGCTTCATCGGAGGAAATTTGCCTGCGCAGTCGGATGTAATCGGGAACAGACAGGAGAGGAACAGAGAATATGGTAGAAACAGGAGTTGTATTTGGAAGATTTCAAATTTTTAATTTAAAGCATATGGAATATATTCTGGCGGCAAAGATGCGGTGTCAGAAATTATATATTGGGATTACGCATGCGGATCTGGTTTCTTTTGCGGCCACCTCTTCTCTGGATCTTCATGGCACTACAAAGCGGGACAATCCATTGACCTATCTGGAGAGGTATGAGATTATTCAGGGAGCGCTGCTGGATTTCGGCGTCAGGCGGAAGGAATTTGGAATTATTCCCTTTCCCATCAGCCAGCCAGATCTGATTTTGCAGTATGCACCGCGGGATGCGACTTATTACCTCAGTATCAACAGTGAATGGGATGAGGAAAAAGCACAGAGCATTGAGCGGCTGGGCTTGAAGACGGAGCACCTCTGGCAGAGAAAGGGCGGGGACGGCGGAACATCCGGCTTTGAAGTGCGGGAAATGATTGCGCAGAACGGTCCCTGGCAGCAGTATGTGCCAAAGACGGTAAGCGACTACATTTTAAGAAGAGGAATTGATCAGCGGATCCGGGAACTGGACGCGTTGTATGCGGATCCGGCGCTGAAAGGGAGACGTTAATTCTTTTTGCTGCCGGTTGTGCATTTCTTAATTGCTTATGTAAATTAAAAACAAGGGTTGTCAGAGGAAGACAGCATTTTCGTAATATTGCGTTTGTTTTTGGATATTGCAATATTATGTGCAGATGTGATCTTACCGACAACCCATTTGTTATTTTATAACTTTGCATTATTGGCTGTTACGCATGCCTGCTGTTCTTTTCCGATATCTCAAGGAAGCAGATAGGCATACATAACAACGAAGTGGCAGGCGCTTCCGCCCATAACAAACAGGTGGAAAATTTCATGACTGCCGAAGTTCTTGTGTCTGCTGTTAAAAATGGGCAGTTTCAACGCGTAAATAATTCCACCGATCGTATAAATAATTCCACCTGCTAAAAGCCATCCGAATGCGGCGGCACTCATGGAATTCAGAATCTGTGTAAACGCGAGTACGCAGGTCCAGCCCATTCCGATATAGAGAACGGAAGAAACCCATTTCGGACAGTATACCCAGAATGCTTTGATCAGAATACCTGCGATAGCAATGCCCCATACCAGCGAAAGAAGAAGGATTCCTGTGTGTCCGCCGAGTACGAGCAGACAGATTGGAGTGTAGCTTCCCGCAATCAGAATGAAAATCATCATATGATCTATTTTCTTTAAAATCGTATTTACCTTTTCGGATAAATCAAAAGTATGATAAGTGGTACTTGCCGCATATAATAAAATCAGACTGGCCGCGTAAACGGCAAGTGAAATGATGTAAATCCGGCCGGGTTCATGTGCTGCCTTGATCAGCAGAGGAATGGCGGAAAAGAACGCCATCAGCATACCGATGAAATGAGTAATCGCACTGCCAGGATCTTTCAGATGTTGTCTTGTTTTCATAGTTGATACGCCTCCTGAATGTATGAATTGCATAACGTAGTTTTAAAAACTATATGTAGTATATGTATATACTACAACAAATATGATAAAAAAACAAGAGAAATATTTACTTGATTTTTTATAACATTCCTGCCAGAAAATGAACATTTTTGCCAAAAACATTGTTTACCATTCAGAATCCGTTATTATAAAAACGGAAAATAGCTAATTGCTATATGTATTTTGTTAGTGGGTTAAGTAGAAAATACAGAAAATGAAGGAGAAATGTTCATGAAACGGCGAAGGTATTTCAAAGTCAAAGGTATGGCGGCGTTGATTCTGACGACAGTCTTATTCCATGTTCTATTGGAAATCTCTGTGCCAGATGGACTTACTGTGCACGCGGCGCGGGCAGAACAGGAAGAGACGGATACAAAAGGAACGGACATTTCCAGGGAAGCAGTATCTCTGGAGAAAGAAGCGTCAGATTCTGAAAGTATACAAAAGAATGGTGCGGCAGAGGACATAAAGGCCAATTCCAAAGAAACATCGGCAGACAGTACAAAAGTGAATTCCAAAGAAACAGTGTCAGACGATACAAAAGCGAATTCCAAAGGGACGTCGGCAGACAGTACAAAAGTGAATTCCAAAGAAACAGCGGCGGACGGTACAAAAGCGAATTCCAAAGAAACAGCGGCAGACGGTACAAAAGCGAGTGCTAAGGGAACGTCAGCAGATGACACAGAAGAAGCGGAGAATACACAAATCGGCGGCGAAGAGACAAAAAGCGAGGCTGCTTTAAGGTCAAATGCCGCGGCAGGAGATGTGGAGATCAACAAAGAGAATTTTCCGGATGCGGGATTCCGGGAATATCTGCGGACAGATTCGAACATGTTGAAACTTCATCAGGATCCGAACAAATTTACGGCTGCGGAGATGGCGTTGGTTACCGTATTGAACATGAAAAACAGCAGTTCCACAGCGGAAAGCCTTGCGGGAATTGAACATTTTGAGAATCTCACCACGCTGCACTGTAACGGAGTGTACTTAAAAAGCATTGATGTAAGTAAGAATGTAAAGCTGCGATATCTGGAATGCAGTCAGGCATGGAATCTGACAAGTCTGAATATAAGAAACTGTACGGAGTTAGAAACGCTGTATTGCCAGCAGTGTAAATTGGCGGATCTGGATCTGAGCACGAATTCAAAATTAGAGGTATTATGGTGTGATGGGAATGAGCTCCGGACGCTGCGTACAGAGAATAATCCGGAACTGAGACAGCTTTATTGTTATCAAAATCAGCTTACCGCGCTGGATGTGGGCAACAACACAAAACTGAAAGACCTCCGGTGTGAAACGAACGCGTTGGAAGTATTGGATGTGGGAAATAACAGGTTGTTGGAAATACTGTTTTGTGACAGGAATCAGTTAAAAGAGATCCATATAAAAGGATATTCGTATTTGAGGGGATTTTCGATTGATGACAACCAGTTGACCTCTTTGGATGCCAGCGACTGTCCGGAACTGGGGACATTAAACTGTCGGAACAATCAGTTGAAGGAATTAAAGGTAACAGGGGATCCGAAACTAAGAGAACTGATCTGCACCAATAATCAGTTGACAGAACTGGATGTCCGAGATAACGAGGCGCTGCACCATTTCCATGCAGGTAAGAATCAATTGAAGGCGCTGGATGTATCCAATAGTAAGGAACTGTCCTATTTTTACTTTCCTGAGAATCAACTGACAGAAATAGATCTTAGTCAGAACCCACAGATCGTCACCTTCTGGTGCCAGAATAATCAACTGAAAGCGCTGGATCTTAGGGAGAATACAAAACTGGGGAATCTGGACTGCAGCCAGAATCAACTGCAGACGCTGGATCTCAGTCAGAATCAGAGTCTGCGGACCCTTGCCTGTACGAAGAATCAGCTTCTTTCCCTGCAGCTTCCAATGAGTTGTAATCTGAAGACGCCCTGTGAACAGCATGTAGTTGCAACGACAGGGGAAGGACAGAGGGAATGGGATCTGTCAGAGTCGGATCCGAATGTAGACAGAAGTAAAATTTCGAATCTGCAAGGCGCGTCATTTTCGGGTTCTTCCGGCACGGTTTTCACAGACTTTCAGCCGGGAACGGACGTTACATATACCTATGACTGCGAAAACAGTCTGACAATGCAGGTGACCGTGCATTTTAAAGAGACCAACAGATGGATCACAGAACTTACGGGAATGTCCGGGTGGAGATATGGAGACGCCCCGGTAAGTCCGAGGGCAGAATCCTTATATGGAGAGGTACAGTATCTTTACAGCGGGACGCGGGAGGGAGAGGACTACCATCCGGAGATCCCGCAGGAATCCGGTATATGGTATGTGAAAGCTGTGGTACCCGAAACGGAAGACTATACAGGTCTGGAAGGAACGCCCGTAGAATTTGAGATTACAAAGGCAGTACCGGCGGAGCTGGTTCTTCCCGACGGGCTGAGCGCCGCGCATGGGAGTCCGCTTTCCACCGTTGTGCTGCCGCAGGGCTGGGCATGGGTGAATCCGAATGAGAACGTACATGTAGAAAAGCAGAGCTATGAGGCGATGTGGGAGGTGGACGACAGGAATTATGATTATACAAAGACAGAGGGATATGATGCGGAGAAACATGCCGTTTTTCGGGAATTAAACGTTACGGTTGTGGCAGAGGAGAAAAAACGTGTGGACATTTCCCAGGGAATCCGGGAGATTCCGGACTCCCTGAAGGATGCCGGTCTGGATACGGAGACGAAGATTACAGAAAAGCTCTGTCAGGTTGCGGCGGAAAAGCAAGGATACTCCGGGGAAAATACAGTAGTCTACGACGTGAAGCTGCAGGTGAGTTTGGATGGCGGAAAAACCTGGGAGAATGTGACACCGGAGAATTTTCCGGGGGAAGGGCTGGAGGTATTGCTGCCATATCCGGAAGGAACGAACAGAGCAGATCATGATTTTATTGTTACGCATATGTTTACTCATGAGATGAATGGGCACGAGCCTGGAGAAGTAGAGACATTGGAGGCGGAAAAGGCGGAAGAAGGGCTTCGGTTTACCGTATATAGCTTATCTCCCATAGCGATTGCATGGAAAGCTCATGATACAGACAGCGGATCGTACAATCCGGAGAAGCCGGGAACAGATTCCCCGTCCACAGATACCGGGAACCAGAAGCCGGAAACGAATTCCCCATCCACGGATACTGGGAATCGAAAGCCGGAAAACAGAAATGAGAAAAAGGAAGGAGCAGAGGTCCAAAAAAGCGACAGTCCGCCGACCGGAGATGTCGGCGAGCCGGATCAGTGGATATTCTGGATGCTGCTGGCGGGAATCGGAGGATGTGTGTGTTTTCGAAAAAGTAAATGAGAGATGCGGACAGACCGTGAGATTTGGAAGCAGGAATCGCAATCACTGCCATAAATAACCCAAATCCGAGAGCTTCAATCATAGCCCCAATATTTTTTTCAATAACTGACCAGTTAAAAACATAATTCATAAGTTATCTCCATCTGTTCCAATCATTCTATTTGTACATTGCCGGTTTTCCTGTTGTCGGGGGATCCAATGTAACACCAAACCATTTCTCATATGCGTCGATATAGGATTGATAGGTTGCGCCTGACATGGCGTCAATCAATACGGTGTCTACATAATTCAGCCATTCCGCATCTCCCTTTTGCACGCCGGCGCCGTAGTTCTGCGGATATCCGCTGATGCCGGAAGCGATGTAGGATTCGTCGGACGCTGCCTGATAGTTGGCATTTGACATATCGAAGACCGCCGCGTCACATCTGCCGGATTCCAGAGCCTGATATAACAATGCCTGATCTTCATATTGATCTACGGTATAGCTTCCTTCCTGTTCCGGGAACAGGGATGCAACAATCTGTTCTGCATAACTGTTCTGGAGGATTGCAATCGTAACCTGTGTGCCGTCTTCCATTGCGGCAATTAATTCTTCGCTGCTTGTATAAGCTCCGTTTTTGTGAAGGAGTGCTTCCGCACCTTCGGTATAATATGGTACGGTGAATTCAATCTGCTGTGCTCTTTCCGCACTGATGGTCATAAACTGGAAGCAGATATCTACATTTCCGTTTACCAGATTCGGTACACGTTCATCGGAGGACTGTTCTACAAATTCTACTGCCTCCGGATCCCCAAACAGGGAATTTGCAAGAATTTTTGCCATCTCCACATCAAATCCGGCAAGTTCTCCGTCATCATCATAGAAATGCCAGGGAGCGTTCGTGCTGCCGGTTCCGACAATCAGGTGTCCTCTCTCCATGACCTCCTGAAGTTTGCTGCTTTTGCCGGATTCCTGTGTATCACCGGAACCGCCGCAGGCGCTAAGTACAAATACAAGTGTCAGCATTACCATTACGGAAAATATTTTTTTGTTCTGATAAAAAATTTCAACAAAAAATAGAGACGGAGATTCGTAAATTTGACGAATCCCCGTCTTTGGATGTCCGGGACTGCCAGTGGCAGTTTTTTGTATAGTAATTAATTTTCAAGCACGCTTTAGAAAATTGCGGCCTCAAACTGGTGGAATTGTTCGGTCAGTTTTCGGCATGCATCATAAAAAATTCCCATGTCCACTGAATAGGAAATATACTGTACTCCTGATTTCATCCATTTTTCCATCATAGCCTTACTGTCGGTAAATGTTCCGACCACAATATTTCTTTTTTTGGCTGCTTTTACGATTTTGTCCATTTCCGTGACTACACGCGGGTGATGGACCTGTCCGGGAACTCCCAGACTTTGTGATAAATCGTATGGTCCAATGAAAACAATATCGATCCCTTCCACAGACAGAATTTCATTCAGATTTTCAATGGCCTCCCGGCCTTCGATCTGTGCGATTACAATGGTATCGTTCGCAGTTCTAAAATAAGTCTCTTTACTCATTGCAGAATAATGAGCGGCTCTCACGAAGCGGCACACTCCTCGTTCTCCTGCCGGGGAAAACTTGGCATATTTTACGGCCAGACGTGCCTCCGCTGCTGTGGATATTTTGGGGATTTCGATGGCGGCAGCGCCGATATCCAGCGCCTTGCCGATTGCTTCCTCTGTGAGGTCGGCAACCCGGATGACCGGAAGAATCTCTGCATTCTGCGCGGCCCGGATGTTGTTCTGCATACTCTGGATGTTGATTGGTCCATGTTCCATATCCAGAATTACAAAATCCATCTTTGCATAACCGGCGGCTTCCACAAATCCCGGATCACAGGTCTTCATAAATGGTCCAAACACCGGTTTCCCGGCCAGCAGCTTCTTTTTAAAATTTTGAATCAGTTGTTCGTTCATTGTACGGTCCTCTTTTTTATGAAATGTTCTGTTTCTATGCGTCTTCTTCATTCAGGTAATTATAAACTGTGAATCTGGAGATCCCCAGAAATTCCGCAACCCGTTCCGCTGACTTTTTGATAAGAAAGGCCCCTTTCTTATCCAGATATTTTACAACAGCTACTTTGTCTTCTTTATCCAGTGTGTGTAAGGTGTGCCCGGTACTTTCTACCGCTGCCTTCATAAGAGCTTCCAGAAGTTCGTCAATATTACTGGTGAATAGTTCTCCTTTCGGTTCTTCCTCGGCTTCTTTTGTCAGTTTCAGCATTGCTTCATGGCCGGCGATAAAACCTGTAATATCATAATTAATGCAGAGACTTCCCACCAATGTTCCGTTTTCATCAAAGAAATATTTACTGGAAGAACGTAAAATTTTCCCGTCTTTTGTTTTATTGATATAGCAGAGTTCATCTTTCGGCTGTGAGGTCCCCCTCAGAATAGATAATCCGGCGTCGGTTCCACCGCCGCCAATAGCTCTTCCCGTTACATGCCCGTTCCAGATTGCAACGATCGTATTGTCATAAGGTCGTGTCAGATCATGAAGAACGACTTCACAGTCTGTTCCGAATTGTTTCGCGATACATTCGCATACTTCACATAGCATCTTAAAATTGTCTTCTACAAAACTCATATTCTGTCCATCCTCTTATCCGCACAGGCAACCGATCACAGGGCGCCGGAAGGGATATAAATTTTTGAAATAACTATTCAACAGTTTGTTTAGCTTTATTCTAATTTCATTCGAATAATTTGTCAATATCTTTTCTTTCATGCCGGTGTCTGGTACAGTATGAAACGTAATAGACGACCATCAAAGATAATCATAATTTGTAACAGTGCAACCTTTTGCTTCCCTGTCGGTATAATTTCACAGGTTTTTAAATCTGTTCTTGAGCTTTTCAACATTTTGTGTAAAAATAGCAGGAAGGAGAACTTTTTTCAACATTTTTGTTTGTATTTACTGTAAAGGAATACCTCAAAGGCATTCCTGATCCTGGATCCTGCTTGAGAAAGGAGAGATGAGATGGAGTATGATTATTCTTTCGAGGGGATGGATGCGGTGATTTCCCCGGCATTGATTTATTACCGTAGTTTGATATGTGAGAATATACAGAAGGCAGTCCGGACGGCGAAAGGAGCAGATCGCCTGTGGCCGCATATCAAAAGTCATAAAATGGCGGATATGATTCGTCTGTCCATGGGATATGGGATTACGCGTTTTAAATGTGCAACGATTGCAGAGGCGGAAGTGGCGGCCTCCTGCGGCGCCGGTCATGTAGTGATCTCTTATCCGTTGGTAGAGCCGAACATTGCAAGAGCAGTAAAATTGGTACAGGGAACACAGTTCTATGCAATCGGAGACAATTTGGAGATGCTCGCCCAGTTGGGGGATGCAGCCCGGGAGTCCACAGGCAGTATACAGGTGCTTGTGGATGTGAATCTGGGAATGGACAGAACAGGGGTATCGATGAAGGAAGTACCTGCCTTTTGTGAGGCCTGCGCCGGAATTCCGAGAATTGCGCTGAGAGGACTGCATTGTTATGACGGACATCGGACAGAACAGGACTACACAAGCCGGAAAATGCAGGTGGATAAGCTAAATCTACGATTGATAGATTTGTTTCGTTCTTTGAAAGAACGATTTGCATTCTGTTCAATATTAATACTTGGAGGGACTCCCTCTTTTCCGTGTCATGCGGACGTTCGCGATGCGTTCTTTTCGCCTGGAACTCTGTTTGTCTATGATGACGGATACCGGAAAAAGTTTCCGGATTTGCCCTATGTTCCGGGGGCGGCCATACTAACGCGTGTGGTCAGTTGTCCGGGGGAAGGGATTTTTACGTTAGATTTGGGGTATAAGGGCAGTGCGGCGGATCCGGCCGGTATACGGGGGCGGCTTCTGGGCGTGGAGTATTGTGAAGAATGGTTTCAAAGTGAAGAACACTGGACTTTTCGGATGAAACCGGGATATGAGCGGGAACGCCCGAAAGTGGGGGAAGAATTTTTTGTGATTCCCACACATATCTGTCCTACCAGTGCGCTGTACCCATCGGTCCCGGTTGTGGAAGGCGGAAAAATAGTAGATCACTGGTCTGTTTCCGCGCGGAACCGTCAGATTACATATTGAACAGTTTATGTCGAAGGAGAGGAAGGTTGAAAGATGAATGTTTATGACGTATTGAAAGAAAAAGGGATCACACTGCCGGCGCCGCCGCCTAAAGGAGGCGTCTATACGCCGGTTCAGGAATTTGGTCCCAATCTGCTGTATTGTTCCGGATGCAGCCCGGATTTGGGAAACGGGAATACATATGTCGGAAAGCTGGTGATTCCCTCACATTGGAGGAAGGGCAGAAGGCAGCGTACAATTGCATGCTGAACCTGCTTGCCAATCTGGATGCAAAGACCGGAGACCTGAATAAGATCAAACGTTTTGTAAAGGTACTTGCATTTGTGAATTCTGCGGATACTTTTTCCCAGCAGCCGCAGGTAGTCAACGGCGGTTCCAATTTGCTTCTGGAGCTTTTTGGAGAAGAGGCGGGCTGTCCGGCGAGAACGGCCATTGGAACCAATGCGCTTCCGGGAAATATTGCCTGTGAGATCGAGGTCCTGGTGGAATTAAAGGGAGAATAATGAGGAAAGGCTGCCATATGAAAATAATTACACGATCAAAATATCTGGATAGAATCATTGAGCTAAAGGATACTCCTGATATAAAGATTATTACAGGGATCCGTCGTTCTGGTAAGTCCAAGCTGATGCAGGAATAAAAATACAATTTTAATATAGAAGAAACCACTTCTTAAGGTGCAGATAGTGCCTGGGAGGTGGTTTTTTAATTTTTATCTGATAAAAGAGAGAAATCTAACCGAGAGTTTGGAGAGGGGTATTCTAGTGTACTGACCGGATTACATTTCGCCAAATGACTTGCCTGAATTTCCATCTGCCGCGTTGTTGTCGGTCAACGATGCCACCGCATCGCCTCCTTCCAACGCCTTGCAGACTGAAAATTCATTCTGCGTCATTTAGCTGAAAGTAATCGGGTCAGTACACTAGGGCATGCAGTTTCCCAAAAAGGCAAAAGTTTCCCCCCGGGGATAAAAGCTGTTCCCCGGAAAGAAATTTTATTTCCCCGGGTGAAAAAAGAGGAACAGGAACGGTTGGATGAAAAGTCTCCGTGCCATATAATAAGTTCCATCAAGAGGAAGGACAAAAGAGATATGGACGAGAGAACAGCGGAGTTGGCACAAAAAGGGCTGTATTGTATCAGAAAGGATCTTTCCGATCAGTATCCTTATATGCGTCCGGCAATCTATTATCTGACGCCGGTATCCGACGAGAAGGAAAAAAGACTCAGCACAGACGGAACCTGTCTGTTTTATCACCCGGAATATGTGCTTTCGTGTTTTGAAAGCAAGAAGAAATATTCCGGTCTGGTGTATCAGTTTCTGCATATCCTGATGCATTGTCTGCTGGGGCACGTATGTAAGAAGAATGAAGAAAATGCATTCCTGTATGACGAGTGCGCGGATTATCTTGCAGACAGAGCGATTGAGCGGATGACGGGAAAAGCGCGGAGACGCCCGGGGCGATATGAGGTATGGGAAGAATATCATGATTTTAAAAGAAAAACCGGGGGATTATCCGTATCCGGTCTTCGAGATTACTGCAGACTCCAAAAAGAAAGGGCGGAGTATCTGCAGAAAATCGGAAAATATGTGTACAGTGATAATCACCAATACTGGACGAAGGAAAATCCGGCGTCGCTTGCCCGGAAGGGAAACGACAGGGCGAAAGGTGCAGGCGGCAACTGGCAGTTTCTGTGGAGTCAGGTGGTTGAAACGGCGGATATGATGAAAAGAGGAGGGCTGTGCGCAGGCAATCGGGCAGGGGAAAACCAGGAGGAACGAGCGGCGTCCGCAGAAAATACTGCAGATTATAAAAGTCTGCTGCAAAGGATGTGTTCCCTCAGAGAGGTGATTCAGACGACGGATGCGGAGTTTGATTATATCTGGTATGAGACGGGGGTCGCGCTTTATGGAAATATCCCGCTGATTGAGCCGGCAGAGTGTGCGGAGGAACCTGTGGCGGACGATATTATTATTGCCATTGATACGTCCGGTTCCTGTTCCGGGGACGTTGCTTCCCGTTTTCTGCGGGAGACATGCAATCTGCTGCGGGATATGAACATACGGGGAAATCACTGCCGGATTCGGATTCTCCAGTGTGACAGCGAGATTCAGAATGAAATTCTCATTCAGTCAAAGGAGGAAATTCCGGATTTTCAGAATCAGATGATATACGGATACGGAGGAACCGATTTCCGCCCGGTGTTTGCATATATCGAAGAATGCAGGAAAAAGGGGGAGATCAAAAAGGTGTCCGGGTTGATTTATCTTACGGATGCGGAGGGGATTTTTCCTGATCAACGTACAGACTATGAAACCGTATTTGTGGTATGGAATGCGTATGACGCTGTGTTTCGGGAGATTCCGGACTGGATTACGAAGGTAAAGCTTACAGAGGAGGATATGGAAGAGTTTTCGGTTTAGAAGGAGGAACGAATGATGTGGAAAGTAACGATAAAGGAAGCCAGGAAAATGATCCTGGAGTGTATCGACGTCTATCTGCAAAAAGATGAGAACGGGTATTGTATTCCCCGGAATAAGCAGCGCCCCATTTATCTGGAAGGCCCAGCGGGAATCGGCAAGACGGAACTGGCATCCCAGCTGGCACAGGAAAAGGGACTTGGATTTGTCAGTTACAGCCTGACGCACCATACAAGACAAAGTGCGGTGGGTCTTCCGGCGATTGTGGAACGCAGAAAGGAAGGGGCGGCATATAAGGCGACAGAATATACGATGTCGGAAATCGTAGATTCGATTTACCGGTCTGTGCAGCAGGGGAATCGGGAAGGAATCCTGTTTGTGGACGAGGTGAACTGTGTGTCGGAAACGCTGTCGGCGGTTATGCTGCAGTTTCTTCAGAATAAAAGTTTTGGCCCGCACAGAATTCCGGAGGGATGGATCATTCTGACAGCAGGAAATCCACCGGAATATAATAAATCGGTGAAGCTCTTTGATCCGGTTACCTATGACCGGCTTCGTGTGATCGAGCTGCAGCCGGATGTGGATTCCTGGCTTGAGTATGCCGTGTCGGAGGGGGTGCATCCTCTTGTGACGGAATATGTCCGGAATAACAAAGAGTATTTTTACTGGTATGAGAAAAGTGCGGGGATGACAGAGATCGTGACGGCCCGCGGCTGGGAGGACCTGTCCCGTGCCGTGAAAGCAAACGAGGCGTTTGGGTATGAGGTAAACGAGGCGCTGGTCGGACAGTTTATCCGGAAAGAATCAATTGCATTGTCCTTTATGAATGAGTACCGTTCCTGGCGGGAATTGTTGGGAAAAAAGGAATTGCAGGAGATCCTGGCGGGGGAAAATCAGGAAGAGCACGCGGCCAGATTTGCCGGTTATGAATTTACAAAAAGGTGGACGGTTGTAAGTATTCTCTTAAAACGGCTCTATACCGAGGCGGAGGAACTTGTAAAAATCTGGAAGAAGAGAGAGGAGGAGTATGCTGTTGTGGAAGAAAAGATGGATCAGTGGGACAGAATGCTGACCAACAGTATCACATTTATCCGGGATGCATTCGGTGTGAAGGAGGAGATGGAGCACTATCTCTCCATGATGTATCGAAACAAAAATACCGGGTATCTTCTGGCATTGAAGAGGAATGAGTTGTTTCACGGCCTGTATCGGAAGATCAATCAGGGCGGGGATCAGAAGGAAGCCATCCGAAAGGAACTGCGTGAATGGGGGAAAAGGCAATGAGAGAAGAGGTTTGTCTTGTAACACAGCCGGTAGAACTGCAAAAGGAAGAAAAATACGGCGTATTGAAATATCATTTGACAGAGCGGGCCGTCATAGAAGGTATGGAGCATTTGCGGGAGATCAGTCAGTACTTCCGCGGGGAAAGGCAGTGGAAAAACCGGATTCTTTTACAGTGCCCGGAAACATACAGCGCTTACCAGGCGGCAGCGGCCATACAAAGCCTTTTGGCAGAGGAAAATCTTCGGCAGGAGGAAGAGACGGAAGAGGAATGGGAACTGCCGGATTCGGAAAACTGGTATGAGGACGAGGGCAGAGAGCAGGGAAAAACCACGTGTCAGCTTCTTCCCCAGGGGCAGGATTATCTTGTGGTGGCGGCCGGGGAGCTGGCGGGGGAAAGAGAAGAGGAGGAGATCAAACAGGCGGTGATGCTGCAGATGACAGAGGAACAGGGAGTGAAGCAGCTCGTCAGGCAGGCACAGCATTTACTGGTTGTATGCGGTGGGGAAAGGATACAGGAAGAGAGGCTGATGGCACAATTGGACAGGCTGAACTGTGAGACAATCCTCGTCTGTGTACCGGATCTTTCCGCAAGGCGAGAACTGGCGGAACGTCTGTTGTTTGAGCAGGGATTTGTAATACTGTCCGTGGAGAAACCAAAACCGGTTTATTATGAAATGCTTTTACAACATTATATAGAGGCGAGAGGCCGAAAACTCTGGAATTGGAAGGCCGCGCCGGAACTGCTCGAGGAACTGCGTCATTTTCGGGGGAAATATTTTAATGAAAATGATCTTTTCCTGTATGTGGAGCATGCGGCAGAACGGGCGGGAGAACAAAGGGAAGAGCTTACCAGAGCGGATTTTGCACTGCCCCGCATCGGTTCGAGATGTCCGGCACAGGAAAGGCTGCGCAAAATGGTGGGGCTTACGGAAGTAAAAAAGCAGATTGAACGGCTGTGTGCGGTCCGGGTGATCGAAGCGGAGTACAAAATCACAAAGGGGGAACAGCCCGTCCGCCATCAAAACCTGATTTTCTCAGGGATGCCGGGGACCGGGAAGTCTGAGGCGGCAAGACTATATTCCCGCATTCTTGCGGAGAATCATGTAACAAACGGCAGATTTATTTCCGCCAAACGGAGTGAAATGATCGGAAAATATGTGGGGCATACCGCGCCCCGGATTCAAAAGTTGTTTGAACAGGCGGAAGGCGGAATCTTGTTTATTGACGAGGCGGGAGCGCTGACACTGAGGGATGACTTTACGAAGGAAGCCGTGACCGAGCTGGTACGGTTTATGGAGGAAAATCCGCAGACGACCGTGATTTTCGCGGCTTATCCGGATAAGATACAGGAGTTTTTACATATGGATGAAGGGCTGGCGTCCAGAATCAGTAAAATTTTGCAGTTTCCATCTTACGGCAGGGAAGAACTGGCGGAAATATTCCTCTATATGGTGAACGAGAGCGGATGGGAGCTGGAAAATGGCTGGGAGGCGGTTCTTGACCGGTATATTGTACAAAAAAAGCAGACGGAAAAGAAAAGTTTTGGAAATGCAAGAGAGATGCGAAAGCTGATGGAGGCGGCAGTGGAATATAGCTGCGGGCGGATGTTTCAGAAAAGTGTACGCCCTGCCGGTTCAAGGTGTCAGATTACGGTTGACGACCTGAAGCATGCGGCAAAAGAGCTTTTGCCAAAGAAGCAGGAGAAAAGGCAGATTGGATTTGTGACGGCGACAGAGAATGGTGCAGCGCAGGGAGGATGTCTATGATTTACAAAAAAGAACAGAACAAAGAGAGTCTGGCGCGTTATGCGGCAGAGCAGGAAGGGACGCTGCAGACGCGGGACGGCCTGCTGGAATATCGTCTCTCCTATCTGCCGGAGCTGGCCCTGCATGGAGAGAGGGAAATTCTGGAGAGAGAGATTAGAGACGGAGCGCCGCGGCTGGGGCTTGACATGGATATTCTGTGGATCATGAAAGAGCCCATGTATTTGAGAAAGGGAGCAGATATCTGGCAGGGAAACTGCTTTTCAGGAATTGGATGGCAGTTTTATACAACATTGGATGCAGCCGTGTACGGGGGACAGTATGAAACTCTGCAAATGCTTCTTGCGAAGGGGGCCAGATTTGATCTTCGCAGTAAAAGGCTTCGGGAAATGTATTACCATTGTCCGGATGAACGTATTCTGCGGCTTGCGTTTGAAAAGAAAGAATACCATGCGGAAGTTCTGGAAATCGACCGGATTTTACAGGAAAGGGAAGAAGCCAACCTCCACCTGCTGGAAGTCCTGTATCAGAAGGGGTTCCGGCCGGTAAAAAATATTCTGGATTTATATGTACAGCAATTTTATGGCTGGCATGATGAGAAACGGCTGGAGAAGGATCCGGTGGTTCGCTTTTTCCAGGAAAAGGGGTATCGGCGGAAAGGAGAGAGCGAAGAAGAATGGGGCTTAAAATAAGGAGAAAAGAAACGCCCGGAAAAAAGATTCTGGATGAAATACGAACACTGCTGATGATGACAGAAGAAAGCATACCTTACCGAACGCAAAGCGTTCCCTTGTGCGAAGCGCCTCAGACAAGGGATGTCCGAAAGAGCGTACCTTATCGGATGCAAAGTTTGTCTGCTTCCGTTGGGGAGGCTGCATTAAGGGGGACCCGGCCAGGGATGGATCAGGAGAAATGTGCCGCAAAGATTCGGAAAGCGCTGGAGGCATATGACGACTATGTACGGGGAAGAGAGCTGTGCGACAAGACGAAAAGCCGGATCCTTTTGAAAGATTCCAGATACCGGACAGAAGGCGATATAAAATGTATGGAAGAATGCCTTTTTCTGGCAGCACGACAGGATGCGGAAGAGATCTTTGACACGCTTCTCTCCAGAACTATTTCGGCGGCAGAGATCAATTCGCGGTGGGAACAGAAATATCGAAACAAACTGGCAGAGAAATTCGGCCCGCAGGGGATGTCCCCACGTCTGTGGGATGCAGATCATGTTCCCGGCATTTATGCGGCGGTTCTGACCGGGGATGAAGCGCGGATGGAGGCGGAGTTTGCTTTTGACACCGGCTTTGAGGTAGATCATACAGAGGAATTTCTTTTGTATGGGGCCATGGCGGGTCTGGCGGAATATCTTGAAGACGGGGAAAAATTAGAAAAAATCACAGGAAAAACGATGTTTACGGCGGGATTTGCGGAAGGAAATATTCTGGAAACCGTACATTGCCATGATCTTTTTACAGCGGCCGTTCTTTCGGAAAAGCAGGAAACGATACGGTATCTGACTGAAATTCTGGGGGAGATCCCATGGAGCCGGGGACTGGAAGAAGGAATTTTGTATGCGTCGAAGGAGCTTCAGGATTTTATGCTGCGGGAATTTCCGGAGATTCAAAACTATGTTTCTCTGTCGGCAATTGTACGGGCAAGAAATACCCGTTTTCTGGAAATTCTTATGGACGGGCAGAAAAACCGGACGGATCACTGGACGGAATTGGCGGATTGGATCCATACAGGCCGGGGATGGCTGGACGATCCCTGCGTGGAGCTGCAGAATCTAAGAGAAGAAAAACAGTTTCTGGACAGACTGCTCCATTTTGTACCGGAGCGGAAATATATTCCGGGAATCCAGACCATGCTGTGCAGGGATGCATTGTCGTCGGCGGGAAGAGAAGAACGGTGCAGAATGCTGTTTCAGGTCTTTTTTGAAGCGGGAGACGTAAGCCGGGAAGATTTTTCCTGGTTTGCAGTGCAATGTATCCACGGTAATCTGAAAATGCTGAAAGTCCTGCGCGGCGTGCCCAATTTCACCCGTATCGGAATTGATCCGCATACGGAGGAACTGAATCCGGAAGGTATTTTCAAAGGACTTCTGATAGCACAGGGAGGACTGGACAGGGTAATGGAAGTATTTGTACCATTAAATACCGGACCGCAATTGGATGGGATTGTCCGCACTGCGTTGGCGGAGAATAAACCAGGCGTCATAAAGAAAGCAATTCAATGCGGTTATCTTACCGGAGAAAATGCGTTAAATGCATATGAGAAGCTGTTGGAGCAGGGGAATGTGAAGGAAGAGCTTCTTGCCGTACTGATTGCGCTTGCCCAGAAGGAAGAGAGGAAAGAACGTTATGAAAGGGAGGAAAACTGACTGGGACGATTTGTTTCGGGGAGGAGGCCCGGGGGAAGGAGGCCCAGGGGAAGGAAATCCGGAAGAAAGAAATCCGGGAGAAGAAAACCTAGAAGAGGAAAATATTGCCGGTCTGTTTGAGGATTCCCTGTATCCGGAAAGGATAGATCATGAGATCTGGGAGTTGATTTCAGATCCGGAGCAGACAGACTCGGCGGCATATCTGGAAAAGATTGAGGTCCTGATAAAGAAACTGTGGGAAAGCATGTGTAAAATGTCTCTCTGTATGTACCGAGGGATTTCCTGGCAGAGCCGAGGAGAAGGAATGTACTTTTTACAGGAGCCGGAGCCGGGAAACTATTCCGAATACATCTGCGAATATCTGTGTCTGGCGGCGGAAAAAGAAAAGGAGGCACTCTTTGATCTTCTCCTTACGAAAAGCTGCAGAATCAATATCTGGAGGGAGAGGGCGGTGGGAACCGTTTCCTGGAATGAAGAACGGCAAAACAGGAGAAAAGGAAAACTGATTCATACGAAATCTGTCTGGCTGGAAAAGATTATCCGGAAATGCGGCATTCAAAATCAGGCGTTTGAAGAAAGGCGGTGCAATGTGCCGCAGCCGGTTGAAACCGATGTACCGGGACTTTATATGGCAATCCTTGCCGGGGAGACAGAATTGGTGAAATTCTATCTTACTTACGGGGGGGAACTGCACCGGGACGACACAGAGGACTGCCTTCTGTACGCGGATTTTTACCATCACAATTTCGCTCCCTGGAGCCAATGGGATTTTGAGGGAAAGATACTTGTAAAATGCCGGCATGAGTTGGGATATGCGGTAAAATTTCCAGGTAGAAATGCCTGCAGATTTTATGAACCGCCGATCTTTCAAGAACAGAAGTACGAACTGCACGTTCATGATCCATTCACGATGGCAATTTTATCTGGAAATAAAGAAATGATCCGATTTATCGCAGAACGGATCGGCAGATTAGAATGGAATGAAAATATGGAACAGAGCATTGTATACGCAAATTATGAGATTACAGCGCTGCTGCTGAAAGAATTTCCGGAGATTCTGGACTATCTCTGTCTGACCGCAATTTTGCAGGGGAAAAATACAGTATTGTTAAAGGCTTTTCGAGAGAAACGCCGGGATACGATGAAAAACGAAGAACAGGAGGCGGAAAAATTTTTGCGTTGGTATACAAGAGAGGCCTGCCTTTTGCTGAAAGAGGCCGCGTTCTGGCATCATTTTAGTATGACGAGAGAAATTTCTTTTTTCAGAGAATTACTTACCGGGATACAGGATCCGGAATTTCGGGAGCTGGCATGGGGATTCCTGTGCTGCGAATGGATTCTGGCAGAGAAAAATGAAAGAAAGGGGCGGGAACGGTTTATAAAACTGCTTCTTTCGTATCCGGACGAGGATTTGGCAAAATCAGATGCAGAAGGCCTGAGCGCTCCGGAAGGGATTCGTGTTACTAAATACCTGCACGGGCGCGGGCAGCGGGATTTTACGGAAATATTCTTTCATATGCAGGATACATGGTATCCCGGGAATTGGTTCAACGAGGAATTATTTGGAAATATTCTTACCCTTATGCGTCCGGTCAGCCGGGAGAAAGGCTTCCGGCGTTTTGGAATAGATCTGTACACAGACAGATGGAAAGAAATAAAGATCAATTATGTACGGCAGGGAATCCTGTTTATGAAATTATTTGTTCCCTTGTATATAAGTCCCCAGGCGGATGTGATCAATCAGGAAATCATCACAACCGGCAGCAGCCGGCTCGTAAGATCCGCGGTCAGACGAGGATTTATTACAGAAAAAAATGCCTGGGCATTATATCAATACGCACTGGAAATTGGAATATTAAACGAAGAGATTTTGACATTGCTGCAGGAATTGCTGCGGGAGCGGAGCCTGAAAGAAAGATATATCTACAGATTTTAGCGGAAATCTCTTGAAACAGAAGAAACGGTAGGGACTATTTTGAGGGGTATCATTTTGTCCGGCAGCACGCCAGAGAAAAAATAGAGGGATTAGAAAAGTATTAAGGCAGAAGTATCCCCAAAAATGTTCCAGTGGAAGTTACGAATATAAGAAGGAAAATCAGCATGTAGCCGGATTCCGGGAATATGAAAACAAACCCCTGCATACATTGTAAAAACAGGTTTTGCAGGGGGATTTTGTTGAGAGATTATATTGAAGAAAGAGCCGTAGAAATCGCCAATTATATTATAGAAAGCAATGCCACAGTACGGCAGACAGCAAAAAAATTCGGGATAAGCAAAAGTACGGTACATAAAGATGTAACGGAACGTCTTCTTCAGATTAATCCGTCTCTTGCGGCACAGGCACGGAAAGTGCTGGATACGAATAAATCGGAGCGGCATATCCGGGGCGGACTTGCTACCAGAGAAAAATATCTGCATCTGGAGCATCAACATTCCTAAAGGGGAGGTAGTATTTAAGTACAAAATAAAACGTGCAGGTCAGGAAGTGATCAGCTCCTTGTCGATTAACAGGGGACTGATCATTTCTTGATATAGATAAAATAGGCGGAAAGGTTTAACAGAGTTGGCATATTTGTATCCAAAAGTCTTGATAAAAGTATATATCAATACTATAATAGGGGCTGATATGATGAAAGCCAGAGGGAAGCTATGCCGTGGATGAACAAAAATTATGGGGACAGGGTACAGTAGATGGTTAATAATATCACATTGTTTAATACTGTTCTTGAGAATGAAATGAAAAAAAGCACGTGAGATAGGAGGCGGATGCAGATGTGGTTCTTGTTTGCGATACTGTCTGCGCTGTTTGCTGCATTAACCTCTATTTTGGCTAAGGTTGGAATAGAAGATGTTAATTCAAACCTGGCCACAGCAATACGGACAGTGGTGGTTGTTGTCATGTCATGGGGCATGGTATTTTTAACAAAGACGCAGGGTGGGATAACGGAAATCAGTAAAAAAAGCTGGGTTTTCCTGATCCTTTCCGGGTTGGCAACCGGGGCTTCATGGCTCTGCTATTACCGGGCACTGCAAACGGGGAAAGCTTCTCAGGTGGTTCCGGTTGATAAATTGAGTGTTGTGTTTACCATTTTACTGGCATTTCTTTTTCTGCATGAAGAATTTACGGTAAAGTCTCTGGTTGGCTGTGTGTTGATTGGCGCAGGGACATTGTTTATGGTTTTATGATTTGTTTTAAAGTATATATTTCTTTCATATAGTATCTATAATACACCGCAGCCCATGTGTTTCGGTGTATTTTTTGTGGGCGGCAATGAGCCGGACGGAGAGTATCTCCGCTCCCAGTCGACAAATGTCGCGCTCATCCAGGCGCAAACCGGGTGGCGGCAAAGGCCGTATAGAGTGTCTGTCAACCCTCTGTTAGTGCTGCCTGTCCTGGAGGTGGAGGATTGTACACAGAAGAAAATCAGCCGGAGATGAAGGGTAGCGCAAAGACGGTCAATTCTGCTTTTTGTGAAGTAGTGTGCAGCAGAAAGGGAAATGTCAGTTTTTTAGATGTATTTTAAATTTTTCGAAACAAAAAAAGGAAAATAGCAGGAATAATCAGAAATGTAGAAATATTAAGAAAAAATAAAAAAACACATCTATTTTTTCTGAAAATATGATATACTGAAATTACGACATAAGATGAAGGGGACTTGCATGTGGGACGAAAACGACTCTTTTTTGTAATTCTTATGATTTTGTTGACGTTGTGCCTGGGAATGGGGAGTTTGGCGGGGTGTAGTATAAAAGAAGGAGCTTTGCCGGAGAAAGTTACGGAGATCACGCTTTGGTTTTGGTGGGATCAGGAACATGAAAAGAGAGAATTGAGAAAACTGGTAGAGGAGTTTCATCATACGCAGGATGAGATTCAGGTTAAGATTCGTTATATACCGGCAGAGGATTTTAAAAAGCGGATGGCATTAAGTATGGCGGATGATTCTATGCCGGATCTGGCAGTACTTGATTCGGTGGATTTTCAGTTTCTGCATGCGATGCAGCCCTTTGCAGAACTCACGGAAGAATTGGAAGAGTGGGATGCTTATATTCCGCAGATGATGCAGAGCTGTGCAGAGGACGGAAAGATATATGCCCTCCCATTGGGATTCAGTTGTTCGGTCTTATATTATAATGAAGATATCTTTCGACAACATACTCTGGAAATACCGCAGACCTGGGATACATTGTATGAAACAGCACTGAAACTATCGGATGAGGAACATGGAGGGTTTGCGCTGCCGGTTCTTCGCAAGGAGGAAAGCGTGTTTAACTTTCTTCCGATTCTCTGGTCCGGTGGCGGTGATATCGATCATCTGGATTCTGAGGAGAGCCGGAGAGCGTTTTCTTTTTTACGGAGACTGGCAGAAAGCGGGGCAATGAGCAGACAGGTGGTGAATCTGACGGCAGGGGATCTGGCAATTCAATTTGCAGAAGGAAATATTGCAATGATGATGAATTCTTCGGCAATGGTCAATTCTATCCGGGAATATAATCCGGAATTACATTTTAAAGTTGCCGTGCCGCCGGCGATAGATGAGAAGGAGGGGTATGTTTCCGCAGCGGGCGGGGCGGCTCTTCTCGGTGTGACGAAGGGGGAGCATCAGGAAGAGGCGATTGCATTTTTACGTTTTGTCAGTGAGAAAGACCGGATATTAAAACATATGGATGGATTTGGTTTTATGGCAGCGCGGCAGGACGTATTGGCGCAACAGGTTTTGGATGATATACAAAAGCAGAAGGTGTTGGAGATTGCAAAAACATCCCAGAATCGGGAACTCTCTGTGAAATGGCCTTATATTTCTGAAGTTTTTGCTGAAGTCGTAGAGCAGGAGATTATAGGGGAACAGGAAGAGGCGGAGATTTTGAAAGAGGCGGCGAAAAAAATGCGGGAAATCAGAGGGGAGGATCTATGAAAAAGGAGTGTTCTCTAAGAGAGGGACTGTTAATTCGCTTTCTGATTGCAACATTGATTCCGATTTTGTTATTCTCTGCGGCCACACAGATGAATATGGTAAGAGCGCAGAGGAAAGGGCTGGAAGATCAGATTGAAAGTAATCTGCGTACTTCGACGCAAGGGCTGGATATGTTATTGGACAAGTATTCCTCTGTTTTGTATGACCTGTGCACAGATGAAACCATTTTGGACGCAGTGGAATATATGAATGATCTGTCAGATATCCTGGGAGCGAATCGAAGCGTTGTGAGGCGCGGGCTGAATCACGCATGCAGCCGGACTGAAGGAATTGTAGGAATTATGTTTTCGCTATCGGGGGGAGACACTATTTTTTTTGACGCACTAAATTCTTCCTCTACGAACAGTTCCTGGATAGAGGAAGCCGGTGTTCCGGAAGTAGAAAAAGAATATGTATATCGGGGGATTCCCAAGGCTGTATATGCAAACGGGGAGAAAATTTACATTTTTCAAATTGCAAGAAAATTGGTAGATTACAGGGATATTCATAGAGAGTTAGGAACAGCGGTGATCAGTATTGAGGAGTCTCAGGTTTGTGAGGCAATAGATTCGGGAGGGGATGATCGAAGTTATCTCTTGGACGGAAGTCAGATTTTGAGTGCAGTGTCCAAAGAAGAGATTGGAAGAAACTATGGAGAACTTGTGGATTTAAAAGCAAATCAATACACAAGCTTTACAAATGAAAAATGTGGCTATACGATCTGTAATGTGCAGCCAATGGGGGAATATCGCAGATCCATTCAAATTCAATATCTGGTACTTACTGTGATTGCAGGAATCACGATTTTGATTGTATTTGCAGCAACCTTTTCTGTGACAAAACCGTATTTGAGAATCGTAGACAATTATAAGGAAGCGATGGACCGCCTGCAGAAAGGGGATTTTACCGTTTGTGTGGAGACGCAGGAAGGAATGGCACCGGAATTGCGGAATATTGCAGAGGGCTTTAATGAAATGGTGGTACATATGCAGGATTTGATCCGGCAGGGAAAGCAGGCGGCTCTGGAACAGAAAAATGCGGAAATGTCGGCGTTAGAAGCACAGATTGATCCCCATTTCCTGTATAATACCCTGGATACAATTAACTGGAAGGCGATTGAAAATGAACAGTATGATATCAGTGAGATGCTGGGGGCTTTGGCGGATATTTTGCGCTACATTGTAAAAAACGCCGGTGGGACAACGACGCTTTCACAGGAATTAGAATGGCTGGAACATTATCTTTTGTTGCAAAGTGTAAAATTGGGAAAGAAACCGGAGCTGCAGATAAAAGTCCCGGAGGAGTTGATGGAGACACGGATTCATAAACTACTGCTGCAGCCTTTTGTGGAGAATGCAATAAAGTATGCATTTACAGGGAGAGACACCGGAAACATGCTGGTGATTCGTGCAAAGGAGATTGAAAATCAGATTCATCTTTCTATTGGCGATAATGGGAGAGGAATTGAACCGGAACTTTTGAAGAGACTGAATGATGAGTCTGCGGATCTGGGAGAGCATATGGGAATTGTAAATGTAAGGAAACGATTAAAGCTGTATTATGGAGAGGAAGCAACGGTATATTTCGAAAGTATTGTAAACAGTTATACAAGAGTGCATTTATTTATGCCCATTCGGGCATCCCATATGGAGTATCCTTCGGGCGAGCGGACAGCTAACGTTGTTCGATAAGGTATATCCATTTGGAGAGCATCCTATATGGGATGTCCTTCGGGCGAGCAGACAGCTATTGCTGTCCGATAAGGTGTCCTTTATTGAACGCAACACGTCCGTTCGTGCGGAACGCTTAAGATGCAGATGCCCGGATGGAAAGAAAGTGCCTGAAATTATAAAATATTTCTACGCATGGAATAGGAGGGAGACATGCGAATTGTAATCGTAGAGGATGAAGCGCCTATTCGGGAGGGAATGGCAAAACTTCTTCATCAGATAGATAAAAAATATGAAGTGGTCGGAAAGGCAGTGGATGGACAAAGTGGTTATGAGTTGATTTGTAGTTTGCGTCCGGATCTTGCGATTGTCGATATTAGAGTACCAAATATGGATGGATTATCAATGGTTCGGAAGTTAAGAGAGAGAAAGATGCAGTGTCAGGTACTGGTACTTACGGCCTATTCCGAATTTGACTATGCCAGACAGGCGATTGAACTGGGGATTGTCAGTTATCTTTTAAAACCTTTAAAGATTCCGGAATTAAAAGCAGCTTTGCGCCAGGTAGAGTTAGTATTGCAAAAAGAGGAAAACAGAGAGTACGCGTTTTCGCTGGATAATATTTTCCTGAGCTGTATGAATGGACAATTGGAACCGGATGAATATTTTCATAAGCAGACATATGAAAAATATGGATTTACAGTACGGGATCCAGCAGAATTGTTTTTGATCTGGCTGGGAGACGGATTTGAGGAACAGCGGGGGCTTGCCAGAGAACTTCTGGAACATGTGGCGACTTATTCTGTGAAGTATTCGGCGCATATCCGTGAGGCGAAAAGTTGGAAGTCCATATTAATGATTTTGTATCGGCAGCCTGCGGGGGAGTCTCAGCGCACATATTATAAAAGGTCTGTAATGCCGATGCTGTGCAGTAATCTAAAAAGGCCCATGGTATGTGTATGGAGAAAATCAGAGCAGATTTTGGATATTTCCAGAATTCTGCCGGAAATGTTGAAAGAAATGGAGTGGAATCTGTGGTTTCCGGATCGATTTTTGATCTGCCGGGAAGAAATCAATCGTCTGCATGTGGTGCCGGTAAAATATCCGTTGGATCTGGAAGATCAGGCAAAATGGGCAGTGCGAAGGAAGGACTGGAAGAAGCTTTTCACATGTTATGAGCGGCTGTATGAATGTATGATGCAGGAACCACATCTTCCGTCGCAAATAAAGGAATGTCTGATTCGATTTAACTGGAGTATGATCCGGGCACAAAAAGATAGAAAGGAAGAATCAGAATTACAGATTCAGAATATCCTGCAAAAGATTGCTGCGGCTTGTACATGGGAACAGATCAGTCTGGCTATGCGGGAGTTTATGTCTATATTGAATTGTGTGGATCGGCAGGAGGAAGATCCTTCTGTAAGCGATCTGATTCAAAGGGCGAAGGATTTCATACGCAAATATTATAATCAGGGGATTACCCTGGAAGAAACGGCGAGAAGGCTTTATGTTTCAGAAGAATATTTGAGTATGCAGTTCAAAAAAGAAACAGGGAATACTTTTACGGAGACGGTGCGGCACTATCGGATTGACCGGGTGAAAACACTGCTTGTGGATACGCATTTGAGGATGAATCAGATTGCAGATCTGGCGGGATATTCTGATCCCAAGTATATGAGCAGGGTGTTCCGCGAGGAGGTGGGAATGCTTCCCTCGGAATATCGGAAAATACATAGTGAAGTTATTTAATGGAGGAGAGTTGTCAACAAAATATCAGAGAGGAAAAGGGGAATACAGAGAAAGCATATTTCATTAAATTTGTCTACTTTTTTGAGAAATTTCTACCTTTCAAAAGAAAAAAATCATGTTATTATGACTATGCTGAATAAAGATATAATATTTTGGAAACACTGTGAAAAGATTGAATAAAGGGGAATGGAACGATGAATACTTTCAACGTGACTTTCAGAAGTCCTGAAGAGATCTTAAGTTTTTTGAACACTGTGGAGAAATATGATATCGCGATGGACATGATAAGAGGCCGGCTTACCGTTGATGCGAAGTCGCTCCTCGGACTCATGAATCTGGGGCTGAACAATGTTGCCGAACTGCGTGTGTACGGCGAGGATTGTGATCAGCTTAGGCAGGAGATTTCCAGATACGTAGCTGCATAAAATATAGTAAAACCCTCCCCCCTCATAGTACTATTTTTACGGATTCTCGCATCCGTCATGTTGTCACCTCGGAGGACCTGTGAACCTCCTCCGGATCAGATATTTTGCTGACAGGCACGGTAAAATTTTCTGATTCACGTATCTGGGACTTGTTTTGGAGAGCTCTCCGGCGTATAATACGTCGGGGAGCTCTTTTCCTATGTCCTGGTATACGGAAAAGCTGCCGGTGGCAGGCTTTCTGTATGGAACAAAGAGAAAAGTGCTTTGAAAAAAGAAAAAGGAAAAAGAAAATAAAGAAAAGGATTGGGAGTGAGCCCGCAGTGAAAAAAGAAGAGGAAGCCGATGAGAGAACATCCGTGCAAGAGAGAGGGGGAAAGATAGTAGGAGAGCAAGAAAAGGAGCAGGCGGAAAAGAAGCGAATAGAAAAAAATCAGGGAAAGAGGAAACAAGAGATAGAAAGTAACAAAAAAAGGTATTTGTTTGATAATAAAGCGTTAGTCGTATTAATTATTCCACTGATCATTGAACAGTTTCTTGCAATTCTTGTGGGAATGGCGGATTCTGTTATGATTGCAAGTGTGGGAGAGGCCGCTGTATCAGGGGTGTCGCTGGTAGATAATATTATGGTATTGTTTATCAATGCATTTTCTGCATTGGCGACCGGGGGCGCGGTGATTTCCGGACAATATTTGGGACAGAAACATGAACATCATGCCTGCCGTGCATCCACACAGATCGTCTGGTTTGTAACATTTGTGGCCGTTATATTGATGCTGGTGGTTTATGGTGGAAAGTGGTTTATTCTCCATGTGGTATTCGGTTCCATTGATGCAGACGTCATGGGACATGCGGATATCTATCTGATGATTGTAACGGCATCCATTCCGTTCATGGCATTGTATAATGCCGGAGCCGCTATTTTCCGGGCAATGGGAGATTCCAAAGTACCGATGAAAGTATCTATTTTGATGAATTTGATCAATGTGTCCGGAAACGCCATTTTGATCTATGGACTGCATCGGGGAACAGAAGGAGTAGCCATTCCCACATTAATTTCCCGTGTAACGGCAGCGATTGTCATTACTGTGTTGCTTGGAAATCAGACATTGCGTTTGCATTTGGAGAGAGGGAACCGTTATCGACCGGATTGGAGAATGATTCGTCGTATCCTTCGAATTGGTGTTCCAAATGGTTTGGAGAATAGTATGTTCCAATTGGGAAAAATTTTGGTGTTGAGCCTGGTTTCTTCTTTTGGAACTTTTGCGATTGCAGCAAATGCAGTTTGTAATGTGATCGCCCTGTTTGAAATTCTTCCCGGGATTGCAGTAAATCTTGCAATTACAACCGTGATTGCACGCTGCGTGGGTGCCGGATCATATGAGCAGGCAAAATATTATACAAAAAAGCTTATTTTGATTACGTACGTAGGGTTGTGGGTGATGAATCTGGTGGTGGTATTGCTGCTTCCGCTCATCCTTCGAATCTATCAGTTGTCTGATATGACGTCTGAGATTACCCGGCAGATCATTTATCTGCACACGATGTGCTGTATTATAATCTGGCCTCTGGCATTCAGCCTCCCTTCTACTTTACGGGCGGCGGGAGATGCACAGGTTACGATGTACATTTCCATGGCATCTATGTGGATTTTCCGAATTATATGCAGTTATATTTTAGGAAAATATCTTGGAATGGGCGTGCTCGGAATCTGGGCGGCAATGGGAATCGATTGGTTGTTCCGGGCGATATGTATGTGTGTGCGGTATAGGAGCGGAAGATGGATGCTAAAGAGGGCGATTTAGAAACGGCCTTTTATAACGGAGTGTAGACCAACGCAGCAGATGGAAATTTAGACAAGTGAAACATATGGATAATTAGCATGGGTTATATTAGGGACAAATGGGGAAACGATAAGAAAAAGAGTGGAGTTTGATCCGTTTTACAGTGCGTTGGTTTGACGGTGCCGATAGATAGAAAAGAATTTGATAAAGGCTTACATGGAGGGATACAGGATGAAAAAGGAACTGGTGATTGTTTTGGATTTTGGCGGACAGTATAATCAACTTGTAGCGCGCCGGGTTCGGGAATGTAATGTGTATTGTGAAATCTATTCTTATAAGATTGGAATTGAAACAATAAAACAGATGAATCCGAAAGGAATTATTCTTACCGGAGGACCAAATAGTTGTTACGAGAAAGGGGCTCCAACATATACAAAAGAATTGTTTGACCTGGGAATTCCGGTGTTAGGTTTGTGCTATGGCGCACAGTTAATGATGCTTGTGCTGGGTGGAAAAGTAGAGCGGGCAGATGTCAGAGAATATGGAAAGACAGAAGTGATCATTGACAAAAAGAGTTCCGGAATTTTCGAAAAGGTGGCTGATAAAACGGTCTGCTGGATGAGTCATTTCGACTATATTTCACAGGCGGCGCCCGGATTCGAAATTACCGCGCATACAGCAGATTGTCCTACGGCGGCGGCAGAAAATGAAGCAAAGAAGTTGTATGCCATTCAGTTCCATCCGGAAGTACTGCATACAGTGGAAGGCACGAAGATGATCAATAACTTTGTAAGACATGTGTGTGCCTGTGCAGGTGATTGGAAGATGGATACTTTTGTGGAGAATTCCATCCGGGAAATCCGCGAGAAAGTCGGAAACGGAAAGGTACTTTGCGCGCTTTCCGGCGGAGTAGACTCTTCCGTGGCGGCAGTGATGCTCTCAAAGGCGATAGGCAGCCAATTAACCTGTGTGTTTGTGGATCACGGTCTGCTTCGTAAAAAGGAAGGGGACGAGGTGGAGGCAGTGTTTGGGCCGGAAGGTCCGTATGACCTGAATTTTGTCCGGGTAAATGCACAGGAACGATTTTATGAAAAGTTGGCGGGGATTGAAGAGCCGGAGGAGAAGCGGAAGATTATTGGTGAGGAATTTATTCGGGTATTTGAAGAGGAAGCAAAGAAAATCGGAGCCGTCGATTTCCTCGTGCAGGGAACCATTTATCCGGACGTTGTGGAAAGTGGACTGGGGGGAGAATCTGCGGTGATCAAATCTCATCACAATGTGGGCGGACTTCCGGATTATGTGGATTTTAAAGAAATTATCGAACCCTTGCGGGACCTGTTCAAGGATGAAGTTCGAAAGGCCGGTCTGGAAATGGGAATTCCCCAAAAGCTTGTTTTCCGGCAGCCGTTCCCAGGCCCGGGGCTTGGTATTCGAATTATCGGTGAGATCACTGCGGAGAAAGTAAAGATTGTACAGGATGCGGATGCAATTTACCGGGAAGAAATGGATGCCGCCGGAATGAATCAGATTGCCGGGCAGTATTTTGCAGCATTGACCAATATGAGAAGTGTGGGTGTTATGGGGGATGAAAGGACCTATGATTATGCAGTGGCATTGCGGGCCGTGAATACAATTGATTTTATGACAGCGGAGGCGGCAGAAGTACCTTATGCTGTGCTGAATAAAGTGATGAGCAGGATTATCAATGAAGTTCGCGGGGTAAACCGGGTGATGTATGATTTGACATCGAAGCCGCCGGGGACGATTGAGTTCGAATAAACAAAAATGCTTAGTGAATTCCAGTGTTTATGCGGGTTTGCGGCATTTCAAAAGGTCTTTTGATAACAAATTGATAACAGTCGTTTGAGTGCGATTATTCTTACTGTCAAGTGGTTTGTTGGTGGGGGAATGATTTGTAAGCGGTTTGGACGGCTGGCATAAATCCATATTTGAAACGCCCTTAGCTGTGGGTAGGAACTCATGGCTAAGGGCGTTTTTTGTTGTGCTTGTTAATCAGTTTTTAGTTTGTCCTTGAACTGTTCAACCAAGGTATCACTCAATTCCTTAGAGGGAACTTTTGCCCAATGCTGCGTGGTGTCAAACTTCGGGTAATTGTACCGCCACTGGTCGTAATCTTCCCTGCTGATTTCCTCGGCAGAGAGTTTTACAGCCTGTTCCTGCCAAGCGGTAAGCATTTGCAGTAATTCAGCGGCATCCTTACTTTTGTCTTTGTTGACTTTCAAACAGACTTCTCCGTCTGTTTCACTGACAATAAGACCGTAAATGTCCTCAAGGGAAAATAAGGTGTGCATAAGCCCGATGTAGCTGTCAATGTCGGGTATGTCCAGTGCTTGCGGCGTAACGTCAAGAGCCTGCGCCAGTGCAGCAGTCAAGTCTGCCTTCGGTTTGCGTGAGCCAGTTTCGTACTGTGCCAGACGGACATCCGCTGATTTTTCGGGAAACCCGACAAGCATACCGAGATATTTCTGTGTCATGCCCCGCATGATGCGGAAAAAATGTATTCTTTCGCCAATCGCCATAGTGTTTCACTCCTTGTGCTTATGTTTATAAGGAGTATAGCATATATGTTTAGAGAAAGTCAAGCGCAAGTGAAACAAAAAAGTTTAATATTTTCTTGCAAACCTATTGACAATAGCAGAATTGTTTAGTATTATATATTAAGCAAAAACGCTTAGAGAGAAAGGAGAGGTTGTATGGACAACAAATTTATCCGTGTGGACGAGGTGGCGCAAGAGCTTTCCATATCGAAGCCTTACGCCTACAAGCTCATTAAAAAGTTGAATGACGAGCTGAAGGAGCAGGGCTTTATCACGATTGCAGGGCGTGTCAACCGCCAGTATTTTGAGGAAAGACTCTATGGGGCGGGAGAAAAACAGGGAAAGGAGATGGTATAAATGATTTTGTCAAGATTAGTTGACACATTTTCCTCAAGGATTTTGTATCCTATGCTGCTTCTTTCAGGGAATCATAGTATTGCTGTCGTTTAACCATAGGAGGAAGCCCTCCGTTGGCAGAGCAGATTCTTCGGTTATTCCAGTAGCTGATGAAATATCTCCAGATAATCGTCCTGAGTTCATCTGTGGTCATTTTTTCCGTATCATAACGGTCGTACAGCAGTTCTGATTTCATCCTTGCCCACATACTTTCACAGCGGGCATTATCATGACATCTTCCGCACGCACTGTTCATACTTTGCTGTATGCCGTACTGCATTGCGGTATAGCTGGCTGGTGTACTGGCTCCCTCTGTCACTATGGATAATGGCTCCACGGATACCGGGGTACGCATTAAAAGTATTTTCCAGTGTCTGAACACATAACGGTGCCTTCATGTTGGTATCCATTGCCAGACCGACCACGCTGGAATCAAAACAGTCAAAAACAGCAGAAACATACAGTTTTCCATTACTGGCTTTGATCTCTGTTATATCTGTAACACATTTTGTCAGCGGCTCCTCTGTATGGAAATCACGTTTTAACAGATCGTCTGATTTTCTGGCTTCCCTGTCCGCTTCTGTGATCCCCTTTGGCTTGCGTCTGGGAGGATGACTGATTCCGATCTCTTCCATGATACGGTAAACAGTGCGTTCACTGGGAATATTCACATTTTCTGGCTGCTTCAATGTCAATGCCTGATACATGCGGATACGGCCATACGTATCATTGCATTCATCTTCCGTAAGAATCTCTTTCATGGCCTCCGCCAGTGGCTGATATTTCCATGGGCAGTCTTTGTTTGCAAGATACTGGTAAAACCCTTGTCTGCTGACATGGAGGACTCTGCAGAAAAAAGCGATATCCCCTTTTAATTCGCCGTCTTTCGTTTTTAATGCAATAAACTTCATTCTTTCGTTTTTGCTGACTTCAGACGGCTCGCAGCGAAAAAAGCGCTGGCCTCCTCCAGAAAATCATTTTCTTTCTTCAAACGGCGGTTTTCTTTCTCCAGTTCTTTTACCTGTCGGCGAAGCTTTAGGAGTTCCTCGTTAAGCGTCATAGCGCTTTGTGGAGTCTGTGAACCAGCTCCAAGGTCAAGATTGCCAAGACGGTTAGCCCGTACCCAGCCATACATGGTGTTTTTGGGAACTCCCAGTTCTTTAGCAGCTTTAGCTTGTCCGATTTCTTTAGCGAGCTTCACTGCCTGTACTTTGTATTCGTGGTCATATTGTCTGTTTTCTGCCATTTTGTTCACTCCTTATTCTCTTGATTATATCTCAAATCCTTGAGAATGGGGTGTCAACTTTTTTTATACCACATCATATTTATTGCTAAATAGGATTTTGTTACTAATTGACTTCTAATTAAACTATTAAAATCTTCAATATTATGGAGAAATAAAAACAGAAAATTTCAACAGAAAATTTCATAAAAATAGGGTTTGACAAACTGCTGGTTTTCATGCTAAAATAATTTGCACTAATTTAAAGGAGAACAGTTTCATGAGCTTTTACATCACAAACGAACTTCCGCCTAAAAAGAAAATCAGCTCTGTACAATCAAATCCGATGAAACATTGTACAGAGTATAGCGTAATATAACACGTTAGGATTTCATCGGGAAATGCAGCAGTACATGAGAGGGATTTTATGTCCTTTTCATATATTGTTTCTTTTCCCGTACAAATTTGTGTGCAGCAGGCTATGGACAGTGTTTTGTCCGTAGCCTTTTGTTGTATATGAGCTGTTTCCTGCAAGCGGTTTGTGATGGAACGGATATAGCAGAAGGCATGATACCAAGAGTATCTGACTTCTGCTATTTTTTTGCCCATTTTGAAAAATCAGACAGTAAAAAGAGAGGACAATGATTATGAGTTTATTAGAAGTTACGGGATTAACACATTCTTTTGGAGAAAATTATCTGTTTAAAAACGCAGATTTTACGTTGAACAAAGGCGAGCATATCGGTATTGTCGGTCAGAACGGGGCAGGAAAAAGCACGTTCATAAAGATTTGCACGGAGCAGCTTATCCCAGACTCTGGCAGGATAGTATGGCAGCCGAACACAAAAATAGGGTATCTCGACCAGTACGCCCAAATTGAAAAAAGCGTGGCGATGAGGGAGTTCCTGCAATCCGCATTTTCTGGGCTGTATGAGATAGAAAATAGAATGAATGAGCTGTACTGCCAGTCTGCGGATGGGGATATGGCAAAGCTAGGCATGGCGGCAATGTATCAGGAAGAATTAGAACGCAAAGAGTTTTATTTGATTGACACAAAGATAGAACAGGTAGCGACAGGTCTGGGCTTAACGGCAGTCGGGTTAGAAAGACCGATTGAGCAGATGAGCGGCGGGCAGAGGGCAAAGGTCATACTGGCGAAGCTGCTGCTTGAGAAGCCAGATATTTTGCTTTTGGACGAGCCGACAAACTTTTTGGACAAGGAACATGTTACATGGCTTGCCGAATATCTTTCCAGCCTGCCAAACGCTTTTCTTGTAGTATCGCATGACTATGACTTTTTAGAGAAAATATCCACAAGGATATGCGACATTGACAACGAGAAGATTACAAAATATTTTGGCACTTATTCAGAGTTCACGAGAAAAAAGGCACTGCTCCGTGAGGATTATATCAGACAGTATGCCGCACAGCAGAAAACCATCAAAAAGACGGAAGAATTTATCCGCAGGAATATTGCAGGGAGAAAGTCAAAAATGGCTCGTGGCAGGCAGAAACAGCTTGACCGAATGGATAAGATGGAAGCTCTGGAACAGAAAGAAATCAAGCCACATTTTCGGTTTGAAGCTCTCCCGCTGACTACGACAGAGCATCTAAAAGTAAAACATCTGGATGTTGGCTACCACTATCCTGTTTTGTCAGATATCAGCTTTTCCATAAAAGGGGGAGAAAAAATTGTTATGACGGGATTTAACGGCATCGGCAAATCTACCCTGCTAAAAACACTTATTAGCCAAATACCCTCATTAAGTGGGAGTTTCCGTTTTTCGGAGCAGGTAAAGATTGGGTATTTTGAGCAGGAGCTGGCATGGGCGGATATAGAAAAAACGCCCATTCAGATTGTTTCCGATGCTTACCCGTCGCTTGCGATAAAGGACGTGAGAAAGCGTCTTGCAGGCTGCGGCATCTCAAGCAAACACGCCATGCAGGAAATCGGGACTTTGAGCGGAGGAGAACAGGCAAAGGTTAAAATGTGCCTGCTTATGATGAAGCCGTGCAATTTCCTTATCATGGACGAGCCGACAAACCACCTTGATGCGCTTGCGAAAGAATCGTTGAAAACCGCATTGGAGGAATTTGAGGGAACAGTGCTATTGGTGTCACATGAAGAAGCGTTTTACCGTGAGTGGACGCAGAAAGTGATAAATATAGAGAAGAAAATATAGGTCAAAAAGCACATTTTTTGATTCCCTGAAAGAAGCAGCATAGGATACAAAATCCTTGAGGAAAATGTGTCAACCAATCTTGACAAAATCATGATGTGACAGCCCTCCGTTTTGTTTCAGCCGGTATTCTTTTTTTCTTCCGCCGTAAAACTCTGTGTCTTTCAATATACTTTTCCCGTGTTCCAAACATACGGCGTCGGAGATTTCCCGCAGACGGCAGTGGTCGGAGATATGGTTTTCAAACTTCCTGCCCGTCTTAAAAGATACGGAGTTTACGACAAAATGATTATGGACATTATCTGTATTAAGGTGTGTGGTAACAACAATTTCATACCCGCTTCCCCACATCCGCCTTGCGGTTTCTAAACCGATTTTGTGCGCTTCTTCGGGTGTGGCTTCGCCAGTTTGAAAGCTCTGGTAGCCGTGGTACGCCACATTTCCGCCCGTTTTCCCAAAGCGTTTTTTCGTTGCCGCCATACGCTCATACGCCCGTTTGGCATTGCAGTTGATGCCGCTGACATACATACGCGCATCGGTCTTTTTGTCATTGGAAACATACCGCAGGGCGGCGTATAAATCGCTGTCCACATACTTTTTATCAATGGTTTTGTCAGGATTCTCCGCATAGCTAATCACTTCCTTCAGCCTGTCTTTGACAGGCCAGAAGCCGGTAGTCGCCATTTATACCACCAGCCTTTCACGCTTTGGCAGTATCAGTTCTTCGGTAATGCTGTCAATGAGTCCAATAATTTTTTCTTCCGTATCCGCTGTAATTTTGCCTTCGACAGCGATGCAGAGTTCGTCCAGCTTATCGTTAAAAGAGAAAAATGCTTCGGGGAGGACGGCTCTCGGCATATACCCCAAAGCCCGCTGTCGGAGATACTCTGATACGGAAAGCCCGCACTTTTTGGCGTTCTGCACTATGATATTTTTTTCTTTTTCACTCACACGGATAAATAAATTTTTATTCCTGGCTTCGTTCATAACATCAATCCTTTCTTTGATTTCTTTAACGGGTTTTAGGGTGTCCCTAAAGTGAAATCGGAGCAGCCTTCCGATTTTGGTGGAAACTGTCAATACAGTTTCCCTGCTTGCTACGGTATGCGACACTCTTTCTGCCGCATATGGTCTGTTGTTTTCCGCCGGTCTGTCTGAATGTCGTTTTTCTGTCCCTGCCCCCATCTTAGGCGGCGTTGTTTCGCTCACTCTCCGAAAAAAGAGGTTGCCGCAAAATCATATCCCATTCAGCCGGTCGTTCAATTGTAACCGGCATTTGGGCAGCAAAAAAAGCCGGCACATCAATGTGTACCGACCAATACAAAAGGATAGACTTATCCCTTGCGGTTTTTGGTTTTACAATGATGTAACCGGCTTTGAGATTCAAAGTCGAAACTGTCTTTTACGCTTGACCTCCGCCGACAGTTCAAGGCGGCAATGGCAGCGGCGGCATTTCCTTTTCGCATACCGCAGGCGTGTACGGTGCAAAGCCGTACCCCCCCCAAAAAAATTCTGTGAAGATATGTAATTGCTTGTGCTTCTTCTGAGAAGTATTTTATTATACTGGAGAAAACAAGCGTTTGTCAATACTTTCCGAAAAGATTTTGAATATTTTTTTCAGAAGGTGGGAATACTATTTAATTTCAAATAAAAATCATGTTCGTTTATCTTTGGATAAAAGAGCAGAGCCGACAGGCTGTGATTGCTCACAAGCCTGCCGACTCTGCGCATTATGTGTCTGGCTTTTTGGTGAAATATTGTTTGCCCGATAAATAGGAAATTATAGTAAATAACCTATAGCGATGAAAAGATAGCTATATAGGTATTTCCTGTTTAATCTTAGATACATTACACCGCTAAGAACAGAAAACATCATAGTAGAAATTCCGTTCCAAATTTCAAGACCTACTCCTCTTGATACGAAATGCATCGCTCCCCATGTCATAGCCAATATAATACCGCCAAAAGGAATTGGGCTTTCTTTTTTCAACAAGGTTTCAATCGCTTTTTGCCCATATATTATGATTAGAATAACAAGCATTACCTCAAATATATAGTATAAATACTGCGCACAAAATTGGAATACGGTTTTACCCTGTGCTTCTCCGACAATCTTTAATGTATGCCAATCAATGAAAGTCATAATTTTGCAGCCAATGAAACAAGCAAGCGTTACAATCCAACTTTTCGAGGAAATCTTATCCCTTTTGCTTCCTCTTACTGGAAAATGATAATGCTTCCTTGAAAAAAGCAGGAGAACACCAATGAAAAACGCCCACATAAAAACCATTATGATACAATGAATACTTCTTTGCTGCATTGTATAATTCTGTATATCTACATGCAGAAATATAACTTCAATTGCAAATATTGACAGAAGTTCAAGCATAAATGCTCCAAATGAGAGCAAGCTCAGCCATAAATATTTTGTCCATTTTACTTCTTTAACCATTATCCTCTCCTTATGAAATTCCGATTTCTTTTTATTCTTGACTTTCCGACAAACAGGAATTTCTGTGTCAGACAAAACGTTTTAATCTGACATATTATAAACAACAATCTTATAATCTCCAATAAAATTACTACATTTGGTAGCTAAAGTAAATGTATCTGAACGCTCCAAAGTGAAAAAAGTTTCTAACGCTTTTGCGCTGTCTAATGTATATACTTCATTTCCAACTGAATCATATAAGACCATATCTAAATTCCCGCTTATAATATCAGACCTGAATGAAAACTTTATTCTATCGCCTGCTTCCCCCGAAAACGAAATATCAGAAGTTGTAGTTATTTGCTCTGAATAACTTTTGCTCATATTGCCTAATACTTTGGGGCTGGTTATTAGATGGATACTTATTGCGCTGACTACTACAATGATTATAACGATTATAAAACTTGTCTTTTTCATCCCAATGTTCCCTTTCAAATTTCGATTTTCCAGTATGCTAAACTGGAATTGCTTTTATTGTAAATCATCTTTAGAAATTGCTATTGAAGGATAATGAGAAAGTTCCGTCAAATCAACATTTAGTGGCACACTATAAATCATGTAATAATTATTAGGATTGACGGCAATCAATTCATTCATTTTTTGTTCTGCTAAGTCCTTATCATTTGTAGCATACACAACTGATACAACACCTACTTTATCATTTTCCGTCCCCTGTATATTTCCGCATAATATTAATTTTAATGGGGCGTTCCCATTCAAGCCTTGCTTAATATAGTCTTTATATTCCATAGTTTGCCCTCCATCAATTCTGATTTTCCAGTTTAACTTTTTTTCCAATTATACATGAAAACATGGGATTTTTCAATTCTCAAACTGTCTTACTGTCTTTGCTTAGGTTTGGATGGGACTGCCGCTTATTACGGAAACGCTGTCATTCACCTATGAATAAATTATATCATTTTCAACAACTTCCCTTACACGCGCCAAAATGTTATTCATCTTTTGAATCCATAAGAATTGATTTTTTGATTTCAACTGTTCTGTCACGCCTTGCCTGTCGGAATATTTCGTTGCCAGCCGAAAAAACATATCTACTGCCAGTGCGTCTACACTTGCAAGATATTCATTCAGCCTGTCGCTGGTAAAGAAGACCATATATAAAACCTTATGGTTTTGTTTCAAATACTTTGCATGTCTCTGTCCCCATACGCCGATATGCTTTTCTTTTTCGGCAGGTAAGGCGAGCACAGGCAAATAATAATCGCCAACCTTTGTATATGTCCCGCCCATCTATTCAAACAATGTCTTTTCCATAGTATTAATCCTCCATAATTTTATTTTTAGGTTAGTTGTTGACTGCTTTGATATGCACATTACCAACCGCTAAGTGCTGCTTTGAATTTTGCATTACCTTTCCCCATTGTGTCAAAAAAATTACATTTTACAAATATGTGATTATATTTTCGTATAGAGTAAGCTAGCGAGAAAAGCATTCCTACTTTTTACGCTGGCTTTTGCCTTTGCTATCGCCCATAAGTTGTATTCCAATAATGTTTTCAAATTATCTCCTTATGTGGTGACAGCCTTTACGGTTTTTCTTTTGACGAAAGAGGAATATGAAAACTTGAAATCACAATTTGTGATTTCAAGTTTGGAGGATGATAATGGATATGGCGGACGTAGGAAATTGCCCTTTGTTTTTACAGAACAAGGAATTGCAATGCTTTCTGCGGTTTTGCGTAGTGATGTTGCTATCCGAGTAAGCATTAGGATTATGGAAACTTTTGTGGAGATGCGGAAGTATATGGCAAATACATCTCTGTTGTATGAGCGGTTAAATGCAATAGAGGTTCGCCAGATAAATTACCAGACGGAAACCGACGAGCGTTTTGAGAGAGTTTTTGAGTACATATCCGAACATGAGGAATCCAGTCAAAAAGTATTTTTTGACGGACAGATTTACGATGCGTTCAGTCTGATAGTAAATCTAATTCAAAAAGCAGAGAAAGAAATCACTCTGATAGACGGATATGTAGATGTTGGTACATTGAATCTGCTTTCAAAGAAAAAGTCTGATGTTGCAGTAACTATTTATACGCAGAAACAGACGAAGCTAACGAAAGTCGATGTTAAGAATTTTAATGCACAGTACCCGACATTGAAGATAAAATATACCAAAGTATTCCATGACAGGTTTTTGATTCTTGACCGAACAATAGCCTATCATGTAGGAGCGTCTTTGAAAGATGCGGGAAAAAAGTGTTTTGGAATCAATCTAATTCAAGATGCAGGCATCATCAAGGACATCCTGCAAAGGTTGGAACTGGAAACGGAGAAATAAGAAGTTCTTTGAGGTCACAATTTGTGACCTAAGAAAAATGCAAAGAGAAATGAGAAACTCTTTTAGGTCGCAATTTGCGACCTTAGAAAAAATGCAAACAGCTTAAACTATTCTGGGATTAGTTGTGAAATGCAGGTATTAATGGGGAAAGTTTTTACAGCATAACATTTTCCTAAATTCAAGCCCCTTGCTAATCGCCTGCTAAGAGGAGCATCTAAAACGCCTTAAAACTAGCAGCCACAGGTCGGTACGAGATAACATTCTGAATCCGTGACAAGCAAGGAAATAAAGGGATTAGATAACACTAAGAGGGAGCTGCCTACTGGCAAATGGTTCTACTCCTAAGCGGTAGGTCGGAGGTTCAAATCCTCTTAGCGACGCTGAAAACATTGATTTTTCAAGGTTTTCGGCGTTTCTCATTTTCCGAATAAATTTGAACTCGTAGCAATATCCGATTAGCAGGAGCGGTTTTTGCTAATCAAAATGCCTTTCCTGTTAATCGGAGCAAAAATCGTGCTAAAAATCCTGCTAATTGAAAAGGCAAAAGTTACTCGTTCAAAGAACTTTTTTTGGTGTTACATAGTCCCGTACATTTGATGATAGTGACGTCTGTTTATATAATGAAAACAAAAAAGGACGGTGATATATATGAGAGAAAAGAAAAATCATTTGTATGTGGACAATGGGGAACGAAGCATTAAGAATGATTGTGCTTATATCTTTGTGAATAAGGAGCTGCAACGTGTCAACCGCAATGCTCTGGAACAGTTAAGCGAAAAGGGCGTAATGTTCAAGTTCCCGCCTGCGGTGGCAAGCACCCATACCGCTCTGGTACTGAAAGAGTCAAAGACCAGTATCCGAAAGATTTTCCTGCCTAAGACGGTTGCAGAAATGCTTCTGAAACTGCTTGCCAATCCGGAGATGGCGGCGTTGTTGAAATCGCTTGCAAAGAACTTATAATCATGTAGGGCAATTCTCAGGAAAGGAATTGCTCTTTTAATATGTAGATTTATATAGTAAAAAATATGGGGCATGGTATAATGAAATTGTCATGAAAAAGCATTTGAGGTCGCAAATTGTGACCTTAAAGCAAATGATACATAAAACTTGAAATTTCAAATTGTGATTTCAAGTTTAAAAGATACGAAAATATCAATTTAAGATGCCAGATTGGAATCTCAAGTTTTTGAAAGGATATAAATATGGATAAAGCAGAGAGCAAACTGCGTTAGTGAAAACAGATGAGCAAACACAGGTAAAAACTGTCGGAACAGCTCAATTTGATATTAAAAGAATGATTTATGTTGTTCGTAATCAGCAGGTTATGATAGATAGTAATTTAGCGATGCTGTATCAAGTGGAAACTAAGGTTTTTAACCAAGCAGTAAAAAGGAATATTGCTCGATTCCCCGATAATTTTAGATTTCAACTTACTAAAGACGAGTATGCGGTTTTAAGGTCACAAGTTGTGACCTTAAACGAGAATGTAGGCAGAGGTACGCATCGCAAATATTTACCTTATGTTTTTACAGAACAAGGAATCGCAATGTTGTCGGCTGTCCTAAGAAGTGATACTGCAATTCAAATTAGTATTAACATTATGAATGCTTTTGTGGAAATGCGGCGTTTTTTACAGAATAGATTATTTCTTTGTTTATGCAAAATGTGAAATGCATAAAAAATCATGTTTGCTAATATGGAAATGAACCATAACGCCGTAATTGCTAATTCCGGAGAGTCTTTTAATTTTTTTTCAGCAGGGAATAAAGAGTGCTTAGCAAAGGATACGTTTTCACTGCTGCCTATACTGGCCAACAGTGATTGTTGCAACATTTTCCGGTTTCTTATAAATCAGTTGGTATAGGGATTTCCTCTGAATGAATTCAGACTGGGGTTTATTCTGCTCCTCCTGCTCCCGCATCCGAGACTTTTCTTTTTGTATAAACATTCTAAGGGACACAACACTTCCTGTATATTCTTTTTCACAAAGAATCTTATGGATCTGGGGATATGTAAGTCCATGCCTCCGGAGTTCTATGACATCTTTCTCATAGGGGGCCAGTTTGCTAGGGATCGGTGCATTGTAATGGCCGTCTGTAACGCGATCGCTGGGATTCAGGTAATCCAGATTAAGCAATTTTATAAATTTCCAGCCTGCTCAGGTAAGAGGCGAATTCCTTGCATCTCCCATTACATACGGGATTATTATGTCCAGATTGATGGATGGGACGGAAACGAACTGGAAGTCATCGAAATCTATGCGCCGGTGTTAGAGAATGGGGAACGGATGCCAGACATTGCAAAGAAGCTGGAAAGCAAGTATAATTAACCTATCTTGAATTAGAAAAGGGTGTCTGTCATGATAGAGTGTTTCGTTGTTGGGGTTGGTGGGTTTATAGGAGCGGTCTGCAGATATTTAATCGGAATGGTTCCGTTGAAAGAGGGATGTGTATTTCCAATCAAAACACTAATGATAAATATCATGGGATCGTTTCTGATTGGAATTGTAGCTGCATTGGCTATGAAAACAGATTTTCTGAATCCCAGAACGCTATTATTCCTGAAGGTTGGGATATGCGGAGGCTTTACGACATTTTCCTCCTTCGCATTGGAGACAACAGATTTGATGAAAGACGGGAAAATGCATCTGGTTGTCATTTATACGGTACTGAGTGTTACGCTCGGGGTATTGGCTGTATTCGCAGGCCAGGGAATCGTCAGAAAGGGATAAGCTGATTGATGAGCTGACCAGGGGAAGATCTATGGATAAAATCTTTCGCAGATGAGCAGGATGAGGGGGGAACAAAATGTGGAAATGTCCGAAATGCGGCCGTACATTTAAGAATACAAATCAGGATCATTACTGCGGCGAAGCTCCAAAAACAATTGAAGAATATATAGAACGCCAGCCAGAGCAGATACAGCCTTTTCTGCGGCAGGTAAATAACACAATAGGTTCTGCAATACCAAATACGGTGGAAAAGATATCATGGAGTATGCCGACTTATTGGAAAAAACATAATCTGATACAGTTTGCAGCTTTTAGAAAGCACATAGGCTTGTATCCCGGCCCGGAAGCAGTGAATACATTTGCCGACAGGCTTAAAGAATATAAGACAAGCAAAGGAGCCATACAGCTTCCGTATGATAAACCTTTGCCGCTTGAATTAATTGAAGAGATTGCAAAATGGTGCGAAAAGGAGTATGCTCGATGATGGATCAGGATATTGTATATTTTTTTGATCAGCATATGGATTCACTTCCGCTCTATGAAGCATTTGAAAGTAGCGTAAGGGAAGAGATTACGGATATACGGATAAAAGTCCAGAAGACTCAGATATCCTTTTATAACAGACATTTGTTCGCATGTATTTCTTTCGCAAGAGTCAGGAAGAAGAAAGACTGCCCGGACAACTATATTGTCATCACATTTGGCCTGAATCATAAATTGGAATCACCAAGAATTGATGCGGCATCAGAGCCTTATCCGAATCGGTGGACACACCATGTTCTTGTATCCGATATAAATGAGATTGATGATGAACTGATGGGATGGATCAAAGAGGCGGCTGCCTTTTCTGATAAAAAGTAAATTCTGTACGATTCAGAGAAGCAAAAAAGATTAGGAGAGACGGCTATGATTTTGATGCAAGGTGGGAAGACGGTCTGGCAAATATGCGTTGCAAGAAGATCATGGATGAATTCGAAAATCAGGAAGAATGGATGAGCCATGAGCTGAAAAAGCAGGCAGGATTTTATAAGGGCGGCGAAAAGAATTTCAACGGCATGATTACCGAGTTTCAGATGCAGACATATCTCATCATCCGCGATTTTCGGCAGAAACGAAATAAGAAGGAGGATATAGACTTGAGGATTTGTGGTGGAGCAAATATTATTCACCCTTTAGTACAAGCCGGATTGATTGATGAATATTGCATTTCAATTATTCCGACACTTTTGGGTTCTGGTATTCGCCTTTGGGGTGAGATAGAAAAAGAGTTGAAGCTTAAATTAGTACGGATTCAATCCTGCAATGGAATAATAGAACTTTATTACAGGCGGCGATAGGTTCTGGTCAGATTTTGACGGTTTAAAAAGAGGACTTAATTTCTCAAAGCCCCAGTGTATAATCGAATTAAGGGAGGTATCCAGATGCAAGATCTGATGCCTTCAGTAAGAGTATAAGTCAATGCCGCAAATCGAAATCATGTCCGCTTTTTCTCAGCTCAATTATACAAAAATAGTATATCATGTGCCTTGGTTATAGACAGGACACGCACCAGAATGTGATTTTGCCTACTTTGCCATATGTTTCTGCAATACCTGTATCTGTTCATTAAGAGTTTCACGATGCACGGTCAGCATTTCCATTCTCTCATTAAGGGTAAAGTTGTCTTTTATCCGCAGTTCGGCATAACGCTGTATTTTTTTATCGGCATATCCGTGTCTTTCAGACGCTTGATAAAGTAGGTTCATGTGAGGTCTTTATCCGAATAACAGCGGCTGGAATTGCGTTTCGGCGTAATCAGATTTTCATGCTCGTAATAACGTAGGGTATGTATCCCTAAATTTGTCAGCTTTGAAGATTCGTTTATGGAATATTCCAAAAAATCACCTCTTATTTCTTGACACAGAGTTTACTGAATCAGGATTTGGAGAAAATCAGTCGGATGCTGCACTCGAATGTGGAAACTCAATATGCAGGCAATTCACGGTATAACCAGAAAATGTAATAGATGTAAATAATCTCCGATTGCGATGACAGAGTTAAACATTGATATATAGGGAGAATTCTCTGTTTATTATAGTAGATTTTTGATAGCCTGAGCAAAAGACTTATCTGGAAAAAGGGAATGAAAATATCTGCTTGATAAAAGAACATAAGTTCTGTATAATAGAATGTAATAAATATACTGGTAAAAATGCAGATAAGTACAATTGGATAAAGACAAGAAGACTAAGATTATGGAGGAAAACTATGCGTATAGAACATATTGCGTTTAGTTTGGGAAGCAAAAAACGCAGCCAATATCCGGGGATGAGGCAATGCCCCCGATAATGTTGCGTTGTTTCTGCATATAATTTTGACAATATGGATTTTAACATATGACTTTTACGGTGTAAATCGCACAACCTGCCAGTTTAAGAAATTATTGCTTTTAGGAAGCATATAGGTCTGTATCCTGGCCCGGAAGCAGTGAAACTTTGCGACTTGCTTCGCTAAATCTGAAATCATTGGAAACAAGATAAGGAGGACGAATGTAATGGACATATCGAAAGCAGACTGGAAATTATTTCGTGAGCGTGTTTCTGACTGGCAGGAGAATTACATGGAACAACTTGTAAAAACATATGTAGAGTTGCTTACTTCACCCGGAAATGCTTCAGATCATTTCTGGGAGCTTGAAAAAAGAATAAAGCAGGATAAAAAGCATCCTGGAGTTTTGATTGAACTTCGTAAATCCACCGCGATATGGGATATCGCCTGTTTTGTGAGGGATAATGTGATAACGTTTGATGAACTTGAAAGTTTTAGTGATGACTTGATTGACGCAGTAAAGTTGATTCTGAGCAGGTAAATATTGGAAAATAATAATGAGGAAGTACGAGGAAGAGTATGAGTCATATTATGACGTTGGATTATTATAATGATAACTGGATTATTTTGCTGCCCATTTACTTCATGCTGAAAAAATATCTCCAGCAGCAATTATAAATATGCTTTTAAATAAGACTGCAGATTTACTTTTAAATCAATTTTAAGTTTTTTACGGATATTCGAGCGGTGGTAATCCACCGCTTTTTTGGTGATACAGAGTTCGGAAGCAATCTCTTTTGAGGTGAGTCCGTCCTTTATCATCATGGCAACCTGAAGTTCTCTGGCAGAAAGGTTTAAGGCTTTTGATGTTCTTCTTTTCGTAATCGGGAAAATGGATTCCTCAATCAGAGAAGTTACTATTTTTTGTTCTTCCGGTGTAATTCTTGTTTTCAAAAATTCAAGAGCAGGTTTGACATAATGATTCATATTATTATTTACATTATCTTCCAGATCCTGCAAAGATTTTTGTCTGTCTTCCAGAGCTTTTTTTAAAAGGTTATTTTCCTGTTCCAATAGAGCACAGTATGATTCTAGTTCATTGATATGTGAATATATTTTTCGCTGTTCTGTTAGGTTATAAGAATATTCTATCAGAGCGATAATATCTCCACGGGTATTTAAGATTGGAAATACATGGATATGCATAAACATAGGCTCTCCGGTTTTTTCATCGATTCCACAGTCATGGATTACACTGGCGGAAGCCTTTGTTTTCATACAGACGGTAGCCGGGCATTTTTCACAGGGGACTTTTTGATCATTATGAAAAAGCCGATAGCATTTTATTTTATAATTGTGCCGGTTACGGGCAAACCATGCACGCATTTTTTTATTTGTATAGACGACCTTAAAGTTCGTAGTAAGTATTGTTACTCCGTTTGGAAGAGTTTCCATAATGGAAAAAAGCGCTTTATGGTTATCAATAAGTTCATCCGGGCTTTCCGCACGGATATTTTCGAAAGATTTCTCATAAAGAAATAATCCTTCTTGAAGTTCCCTATTTTCATTTTCCATTTTGTTTCCCTCTAAAAAGTCATAAAGGTTCATTTAGGTTAACCTCCCATATAGAAACAAGATACTTCTGTACTTGATATTATTACAGTGGATTTCTTTAAATACAAGAGGTATAAGAATAATTTTAATTATATAGGAGGAACGTTTGAAAATATATACCAGGGAAATACCAGCTATATATCAGTTTTTCAAAGGACCTTTTACAGGAAAAAAACAAAACATAGATAATACTAAATTATACTGGTATAAGGCTGGTAGTTTGTGCGGATTTTGGGACAGATAAAAGAATTGTATAATATGCCCTAAGTAAAAAAGAAAAAATAGAAAATTGAAAGAAAAAGCAATAAAACAGAAGGAAAGAAAGGAAAAGCAATTGTACATATTTGCTAAAACAAAACGGGATTATGAAAAGTAGAATTTATACGGTTACGTTAAATCCGGCGATTGATCAGATGATATATCTCAGGGAATTTGTTCCTGATATTACAAACAGATTAACTGGTACAAAGGAATGTGTGGGAGGAAAAGGAACCCATGTATCTCAGAATTTAAATCTTTTAGGAGTAGAAAATACGGCGCTTGGCATTGTGCATGGAGAGCGTGGAATAAAAATCATGGATATGCTGAAAGCAGACGGGATAGAGATTGATTTTCAATATAATGAAAAAGGAAATACAAGGATCAATTATCTTCTGATTGAAGCAACAGGGAAATGCACTTGTTTATCGGATAAGGGTGTGCAACTTACAGAGGAAGATATCCAAAAGTTTACAGATCATCTAAAGGAAAAGTTAGAGGAGAATGACTTTTTAATCCTTTCCGGTGATGCTTCCAATTGCCCGGATCCATATGTCTACAATAAAATAATCCAAAGTCTTTTCGGGAAGCAGATTCGGATTTTTCTTGACGCAAGTGGAGAGACATTGAAGAAATGTGTGGAAGAACATCCTTATATGATCAAGCCGAATCAGGATGAACTGGAGTATTTGACAGGAATTATGATTCAGACGGAAGAAGATCTCCGGGAAGCCGTGAAAGCGCTCGATAGATATGAGATTCCGGTGGTTGCCGTGTCGCTTGGAAAAAAGGGTTCTCTGGTTCGTATAGAGGAGAAGTTTTACAGAGTTTATCCGCCGGAGATCAATGTATGCAATACGATCGGCTGCGGGGACTGTTTCTTATCCGGCTTAATTTATGGAATTGTGAATGAACTGTCCGCGGAAGAAATGCTCCGGGTTGCGACGGCAGCTTCCGCCGCCACAGCGGAATCAAATCTTTCGGTAGGGTTTGACAGGAAACGGTTTACGGAACTAAAAAGTCAGGTACGGGTAGAACAGGAAAAAAGATAGAACGAGGGAGGAAGAGAAAATGAATTTATCTTATTATGAGATGCGGGAAGAGATGTGCAGAGTCGCGAAACTGATGTGGGATAAAAGACTGACCAATGCGGCAGGTGGAAATTTTTCAATGAAAGTGGATGAAAACAGAGTTTTGCTTTCGCCTTCCATGATGTCAGAAAATAAGCATTGTGAAATGAAACCGGAGGATATTCTGCTGATTGATTATGAGCAGAACATCCTGGAAGGAACCGGAAAACTTTCCAGAGAAACACTGATGCATGTCCTGATTCTGAAAAATATAGAAAATGTTGGCGCCGTCATTCATGCCCATCCGTTTTATTGTATGCCTTATGTGGCGTTTGGTCATGAAATTCCCAACGTGACGGAAGCGACTATGGGAAGAGGACCGGTCAGAGTGATTCCCTGGGCGGAGGCATATTCCGATGCATTGTCGGAAGGAGTGTACCATTATTGGGAGGAACACCGGGAACTTGCGAAAAAGAAACCAATTGCGGCAATCATGCAGTATCATGGAATCGTTCTTTCCGCGGATACGATCTATAAAGCATATAGTATGCTGGAGAGAATCGAATGCGATGCGTTTTGTTCGCTTTCGAAAACGGCGGTTCTTGCTACTGATTCCGAATGTATTCCAACGCTGAAATAGTTTTGGTTTACCGTTAGTGACAGGTTTTCGTACTAACATAAATCTGCCTTTTTGCCGCAGGCAAATTTTCAATGGGGTGGATTCGTGTAACAGGGGAAAGCCGGAAGCTGAGCTGTTGCGTATGAAAAAATTTCAGAAGTAAGAAGGGATGGTTCGAAAATGTATGTTCTTGCATTTGATCTTGGCGGAAGCAGCGGAAAGATGTATCTGGCGACGCAGCAGGAAGAGAAGATTTCGCTGAAGGAAATTTTAAAAGTAGAGAATCATCCGGTGGAAGTGAATGGAAATCTATATTGGGACTTTTTTCGTATTTATGAAAGTGTGCTGGAGGGAATACGGATTGCAGTCAGGGAGACAAAGGATCATGTTGATTCCATTGGATTTGACAGTTTCTGTAATGACTTTGCACTGATTGACACAAAAGGAACCATTCTCTCTCCGGTTCGATGTTACAGAGATTCCAGAACGGCGAGACATCAAAAGCATATGTCTTCTGTCATGGATGCAAAAGAACTGTACAGGATAAACGGAAATCAACGTGCCTTGTTTAATACATTGCCGCAGATTGACGCGATGAAAGAGGACGGCTGCGGGTGGATGCTGGATCATTGTGACAAATTATTGTTTGTTTCGGATCTGTTAAGTTACTGTCTGACGGGTGAGAAAAGAACAGAGTATACGACGGCGTCGGTCACGCAGATGTTTGATTATGAAAAGATGAGCTGGTCAGATTGTGTGTTGGATGCCTATCATATTCGGAAATCTATTTTTGCTCCGCTTGTGCTGCCGGGAACTGTTGTTGGAAATACCCGGCCGGAAATCAACCGGATTCTTGGTACAAAAGGAATTCCGGTCACCGCGGTATGCCAGCATGATACGGCGTCGGCATTTCTGGCTGCGGTGGGGGAAGATGACCCCGTGATTATCAGTGCGGGAACCTGGTCCGTAATGGGATGTGAGACGGAAGAATCGATCATTCATGAATCCGGGTTTATCTGGAATATTGCCAATGAAGGCGGGTATCAGGGGCATCACCGTATTCTGAGAAATGTAATGGGAACATGGATTCTTCAGGAAGTTTTACGGGAAGAAAGAGAAAAAGGGCGAGCGCTCACATTTGCCGGGTTAGACGAATGGGCGGAGACATATCCGAATCCGGCATGCGCATTGGATGTGGATTTGGAAGAATTCTATACCCCCGGACAAATGCAGGAAAAAATAGAACAATATTGGATGCGTCATGTCGGGAGGAAACCGGAAAATCTGGGGGAGCTGGCATCCGGCGTGTACCTGGGGCTTGCCTTTAAATATCGCTTTACAATAGAAAAACTGGAAGAGTATACAGGAAAGCACTTTCGATCTGTCAATATAGTAGGAGGCGGTGCAAAGAGCAGTTTGCTTTGCCGGAAAATTGCGGATGTATGCGGATTTCCGGTAGAAGCAGGGCCTTTTGACGCAACGGCTTATGGGAATGTTTTGATTCAGATGATTGCGAAGGGCGTCATTTCGTCGGTGGAAGAAGGCCGAAGAATGATTCGGAACTCCTGTGAGATCAGAAGATACGAACCATCCGGTACGGGTGAATGGGAAAACAAATACAGAGAATTCAAAAAGCAGATGAGCAAGTCAAATCTCCCATAGTTATCAGGAATTCACGATACACGCTGCAAGCTGTGGGATTTTTGCGGCAGCCGCAATATGTATATGCAAATATGTCCGCCTGGCTTGTCGCTTTGTGGAACTAAAGGATAAATAAAGAAAAACGGAGGTGTAGTATGAAGATTTACCGTACAGGAATTGTAGGGACCGGTTTTATCGGTAAGGTTCATCTGGAAACGGTTCGCAGACTTGGAAATGTGGAAGTGGTTGCGATTGCCGATAATTGTCAGGCAAAAGAAGCGGCGGAAGCTTTGAATGTGCCGAACTATTTTGCAGACTATAAGGAAATGATTGAGAAGATGGATTTGGATATGGTACATATCTGTACACCCAATTTCACGCATTTCGAAATTGCAATGTATGCCATGGAACACAATGTAAATGTAATATGCGAGAAACCTATGGCTACTTCTATTCAGGAAGCCGGGCTGATGCTGGAAAAAGCAAAGGAAAAAGGACTGGTTGCGGCGGTGAATTTCCACAACCGATTTTATCCGATGACGAATCATCTTATGAATATCATCAAAGACGGAGAATTAGGAAATGTGTTTTCGATTACCGGAAGTTATTGTCAGGATTGGCTGTTGTACCCGACGGATTACAGTTGGAGGCTGATTTCCTCCCAGTCCGGAAATACCAGGGCGGTGGCGGACATTGGTTCCCACTGGATGGATCTTGCAGAGTTTGTGAGCGGACAGAAGATTACGGCAGTCTGCGCGGATTTTCAGACCATTTATGAGACAAGAAAAAAACCGAATAAACAGGTACTGGCATTTTCCACAGAAAAATTTTCCGAAGAGGATTATACGGAAATTCCGATTGATACAGAAGATAACGCACATATTTTGTTCCGCTTCAGCGGCGGAGCGAAGGGGAGCGCTTTTATCTCCCAGGTGATCGCCGGAAAATCAGTGGCTATCGATCTTTTAGTCGGAGGTTATGAAAAATCTGCGGAATGGAACAGCGCGGACGTGAACAGTCTGGAAATCGGCGTAAGGGACGACAGCACCCGGCATGTGGAAAAAGGCGGCGCGACGGTGCACAGGAATACCCTTCCTTATATCGGATATCCGTTCGGACATGCGGAAGGATTTGCGGATGCTTTTAAACAGGGATTCCGTGAAATTTATGAAAGTATTGATAACAGGGAAAAGCAATATCAATATGCGACATTTGAGGATGGCGTCCATGAGATGGTACTTTGTGAGAAAATTTTTGAGAGCAGCAAAGAACAGAAGTGGATCGATATCCCTGATGCATAAAAAATACATGTAATATGAAAGGAGAACAGTATGGGAGAAGGTAAAAAAAAGCTGACAGATGAGATTATGATCGGCCCCCGGAAAGCGCAGAATCGTTTTATGATTCAGGCTATGGAAACCAATATGGAGGACGAATCTGGAAATCCATCGGAAAGGACCATTCAAAGATATGAGGATCTTGCAAGAGGCGATGCGGGACTTATTACATTGGAGGCCATTTCCGTGACCAGAGAGTCAAGAGCAAGAGATAATCAACTTATGATCATGCCGCAGAATGAACAGGCGCTGACGCATTTTATGGATCGTGTTCATGCGGCAAACCCAAAATCACTGGTAGTTTTCCAGTTGACACATTCCGGTGAACTTTCCAATCCGGAATTTTCAAGGAGAGTGACGCCGAATCCTCTGCCCGGTCTTGGCGGGGAGCTGCTTAGTGAAGAGGATGTGGATCGGATTCTGGACGAATATGTGACGGCGGCAAAGATTGCTTACAATGCAGGAGCGGACGGAATCGACCTGAAATTATGCCACGGATATCTGGGTTCACAGATGATTCGTCCACATAACGACCGGAACTGGAAATATGGCGGGAGCTGGGAGAACAGAACGAGATTTCCTTATGAATTGATGGAACGTATCCGGAAAGCCGTTCCGGACAAGAACTTTCTGATTGGTTCCAAGATTTCCGCATGGGAAGGATTTCCGGGAGGATTCGGTACAGAGGGACCGCACAGTCCGGTAATGGATCTTACCGAGCCTTTGAAATTGATAAAAGGTCTGGAAGAAAGAGGGGCAAGTTACATTGTACAGTCGGCAGGAAGTCCCGGAATCACGATCAGCCTGACGCAGGTAGACAAGCATATTCCGTATTATGCATATCTTCATCAATACTGGGCCAAAGAGTTCCGCAAAGCGCTGAAACCGGAGACGGTTGTTATAGGATCCAACTTCTCCCCGTTCCGTAATGGAAAAAACGATCTGTGCGCGGTAACGCCGGAAGAAAGTGATTTGCTTTCTTATGGAGAATGGTGCGTCAACGACGATGTCTGCGATATGATCGCACTTGGAAGACAATCTTTTGCAGATCCGTATTTGCCCAAAAAAGTCTGTGAAGGAAAAGAGGACGAGATTAAGTGGTGTGTATTGTGCGACTGCTGTCTTGAACTGTTGATTCAGCAAAGTAAAGTCGGTTGCGTAGTTCATGACAAATTCGCAACGGACGAACTGGTTCGTACAAGGAAAGAAAAAGGGAAACTCAAAGTACATCATACATAATAAGAAAAAGAAAAGGAGAGGAAAAAGAAAATGAAAAGAAAAAGTATGATCGCAATGGTAATGGCAGCAGCAATGGTAATCGGACTTACCGCATGTGGAAATTCCGGTGAAAGTTCGGAAAATGCGGCTCCCGAGAGTGAGGCGGCACCAAGTTCACAGGAGCAGCAGGAAGAAAGCGAAGATTCTTCCACAGGCGCCGTGAACACGACGGACGGATTGATCGGGATCTCCGTTCCTTCTGCGGATCACGGCTGGACCGCCGGAGCCGCATATTATGCGCAGCAGAAGTGCGAGGAGCTGGGACTGGAAGAAGGGGAAGGCTATAGACTTCTTACCGCGGACAGTGTCAATGATCAGGGAAATGATCTGGATGAATTGATCAATATGGGATGTACGTCCATTGTAATGCTTCCGCACAATGACGAAGTTTCGGTTGCGGCGCAGAGAGTACTTGACGCAGGAATTAATCTGATTGTATTTGACCGTAAGATTACCGGAGATTACACGGCGTATCTGGCGGGCGACAATGCAGGGATCGGTGTAAACGGCGCGGATTATATTGGGGAAGCGCTGAACGGAAAAGGAACTGTCGCAGTGATGTCCGCGCCAAGCGTGGGATCCGTCAGTGTAGACCGTACCGAAGCATTTAAAGAGGAAGTAGCGGAGAAATATCCGGATCTGGAATTGATTGATGTAACGGCGGAAGGATTTACACAGGAAGCCGGACTTACTATGGCAAGCGATATGCTTATAGCAAACGGACACATCGACGCTGTATTTTCCATTGACGACGAGCCGTCTCTTGGAATTCTTCAGGCAATCAAAGAAGCGGGAAGAACAGATATTAAATATATTTCCGGCGGCGGCGGTGCGCAGAGCTGGTACGAGAAAATTGAATCGGAGAAGGATATTACACTGTTTACAGAGACATACAGTCCGGCAATGATCGGCGATGCCATTGCGCTTGCACAGCGCGTTCAGAGAGGGGAAGAATTCGAGAAGGAGACAACGCTTCCCAATAACACCGTGGACGCGTCCAATGTAAAAGAGTTCCTTGATGAAAATTCACCCTATTAAAAAACGAAAATCGAGCGAGTGAAATAACAGACTCCAAACCCGACCGCAGCCGAAGCATTTTGACGGCAGACGGTCGGGTTTGAAAAATATGAGGTAGGCCTTATGAGTGAAAAAGTGATACAGATGACAGGAATGAGAAAGTCGTTTGGCATGAACGAAGTTCTGCATGGCGTGGATTTTACATTGGAAAAAGGAAGTATCCATGCGTTACTGGGAGAGAACGGAACAGGAAAATCCACTCTGATGAATATTTTAGCCGGCGTGATCCCGGGAAACGCCGGAACCGTAGAGATTCATGAAAAGCAATATAGTCTGGATCACTCTTCTGTTCCGGTATCCAAAGAGATCGGATTTATCCATCAGGAGCTGGCGCTGGTGAATGATCTGAATATTTTCGAGAACTTATATCTTGGGCGGGAACTGAAAAACGGCGTAAGGCTCCGGAAAAAAGAGATGGCGGAGAAAACACAGGAGATTCTTGCGTCCATGGACGTGACCTTAAGCCCCTATACAATGGTTCGGGATCTAAACGCTTCCTACAAGCAGGTGATTGAAATCGCACGGGCCCTTTTGCAGGAGGCGGAAGTAATTATTATGGACGAGCCGACAACGGCGCTGACAAATGTGGAAATTGAACGTGTATTTAAGTTAATGCGGACGCTGAAGAAAAAAGGAGTCAGCTTTATTTTTATTTCCCATAAACTGAACGAGGTAACAGAAATCTGTGACGCATATACCATAATGCGCGACGGTATTGTCGTCAGCACAGGAAAAGTAAGTGAAAAAGTAACCGAAGATTTTATGGCCCGTCAGATGGTGGGAAAAACATTGAATTACGACGATCTCTATCTGAAACGAGAATTAAAAGAAGAAATTCTGCGCACGGAACATCTGGAACGCAGCCGGGAGTTCCGTGATGTAAACATCCATGTCCGAAGAGGGGAAATCGTCGGAATTACCGGACTGTTAGGAGACGGCAGATATGAGGTTGCCAATACGATCTTCGGCAATCATACACCGTACGACGGAAAAATTTATATTCATGGACAGGAAGTGCAGATGAACCGGATCCAGGATGCGCTGAAAAGACATATTTCCTATCTTCCAAGAGACCGGAAGGAAAACGGAATTGTGAAGGATATGAATATTGAAGAGAATCTTACACTTTCTGTGATGAAGGATTTGAAAAAAGCAGGCATTTTTCTGGATCATGCAAAATCCAGAGAGATTGTAGAAGAGTATGTCCGGAAGATTAATATTAAGCTGGAAAAAATAGAAGACAATATTACCAGTCTTTCCGGGGGAAATCAGCAAAAGGTGATTCTGGCAAGGACGTTAAGCTCCAATCCGGAACTCATCATTCTGGATAATCCGACACAGGGCGTCGATGTGGGCGCGAAGCTGGAAATATATAAGTTAATACAGACACTTGCGGCGGAGGGCATGAGTTTTCTTGTATTATCGGGCGAGGCGCAGGAAGTGCTTTTCCTGTGTGACCGGATCTATGTGATGTTTCACGGTGATGTAAAAGCGGAGCTTGATAGAAAGGAAGCCAGCGAAGAGATGATTATGATAGCGGCAACCGGCGGTGAAGTGAAGAGAAAGGAAGAATCACTATGAATAGAGAGAAGAAAGGGCTTGATCTGAAAAAAATTGTCAGCGATCATAGTGCGCTTGTATCGTTCCTGGTACTATTTCTTGTTGCAGTTGCAGTGAAGGGAACAACTTTTTTACAGTTTAATAATATCGTCAATATTCTGCGGAATAATTCGATTATAGGAATCATTGCGCTTGGTATGACATTGATTATCATTACCGGCGGGATTGATCTATCCGTCGGTTCTCAGCTTGCGTTTTTAGGGGTGGTAGTAATCAATGTGCTCGTAAGTACGCAAAATGTGTTTGCGGCATTGCTGGCGGGAATCGGAGCGGCCCTGGCGGTTGGTTTTCTTACAGGATTTATCACGGCAAAGTTCCGTGTGCCGGCATTTATTACGACGCTGGGGACAATGAGTATTTACCGTTCCATCGGTCAGTTTTGGATGAACGGCGGCGGGATTACTTCAAACGGAGATGCCGGTACGGCGTATATTGCAATTTCAAATACAAGTTTGTTTGGTGTGATTCCGATGCCGATCATTGTGTGGATGGTCTGTGCAATTGTGATTTTCCTGTTTGCAGAACATACGGCGGCCGGAAGGCATATCTATGCCGTGGGCAGCGGTGAGAAGGCGGCGAAGCTTGCAGGTGTAAATGTAATCAGGATCAAGACCATGGTGTATGTCATCGGATCCGCTCTTATTTTGATTGCGACCGTTGTGGAAACATCCAGGCTGGGAAGTGTAAATTCGGCCTCGAGCGGCGTCAGTTATGAGATGGATGCAATCGCGGCTGCGGTAATCGGCGGCACCAGTATGGCAGGCGGAAAGGGTACCATTGTCGGTACGGTATTGGGTACGTTGACACTTGGAATCATCGATAATTTGATGAATCTTCTTGGAGTCAACCCGTTCCTTGTAAATGCAGTGAAGGGAACTATTATTATTGTAGCGGTATTATTACAGACATTTTTAAATAGAAAGAGCGATTGATCATAGCGGAGGGATATATGAAATTAGGATTTTTTACAGCAAACTTTACGGAGAAACCATTGGAAGAAGTAATCCGGATGATTGAGCCTTATGGATATGAAGCACTGGAAATTCCGGCCTATGAAGGAAACGGACAGTTAGAACCGACTGACGTTTTAAAACCGGAGAAAGCGGAAGAAATAAAAAGAATGGTGAAGAGTCATAATATGGAAATCGCGGCGCTTGCCAATCATTCAGACTCTTTTCTGATTATGGGGCCAACCGGAAAAGAGACAGATTTTATTTTTAAAGGAACACCGGAGGAAAAAGTAAAGCATGGAACCGAGTGTCTGATTCGGACTGCGCAGGCGGCAAATGCGCTGGAAGTTTCTACGATTGTCGGATATCCGGGAGTCGAGAACTGGGGAAGATTTTTCTTTTTCCCTTATGGACAGGGATGGGCGGAATATGAGGAGCAGTTTGTAGAACGTTTTACGCCGATTTTGGATAAGTTCCAGGAATATGGCTGCAAATTTGCAATCGAGATTCATCCGAACAGTTTTGTCTATGATTTGAAGACTGCGGTACGGGCATTGGAGTTGGTAGACTATCATCCGGCGCTGGGGTATAATCTGGACCCGGCGAATATTCAGTATCTTCTTCTGAATCCCTGCACGGTGATTGATACGTTGAAAGACCGGATCTATCATGTACATGCGAAAGATGCGGAATTGGCGGAACATAATCTTGGGGCGGCCGGAACCTTGCAACACGGGGATATGCATGACCTGGACAGAGCGTACAGATTCCGGATTCCGGGATGGGGAGACGTACAGTGGAAAAAGGTGATCACGGAACTTTCTCTCGTAGGATATACAGGGCCGCTTAGCTATGAACATGAAGACGTAACCATGAGCCGTATGGACGGCGTAAAGAAAACGGCGGCATTCCTGAAACCACTGTTGATTGAAAATGTGTATGAAGGAAGGCAGGACAAACTATTTGGCGAAGGAAATGAAAAGTAGTGTAGTGTGAGGAAAAGCCGCCGGCGGTGGATTTTTGTATGAAGTGGAAGGGAAGGAGCGGTGATTGTGCTGTGAAGATTGGATTTATTACGTCAATTCTGGAAAAGGATTCTTACGAGCAGATGATGGATTTTGCACAGGCGGAAGGATTTCAATGTGTGGAAGTTGCCTGCTGGCCAATAGGAAAAGGAGAAAGACGTTATGCAGGAACCTGTCATATAGACGCTGCCAGGGCGGTGCAGGATGAGGAATATCGAAAACATGTGACAGGATATGCAGAGAAAAAGAAAATAGAAATTTCTGCCCTCGCATATTATGCAAATGTGCTGGATCGGGATCCGGAAAAAAGGGAACGAAACAAAAAACATCTGAAAATGGTGATTAAGGCCTCTTCGCTTTTGAAGGTCAATATGGTTACTACATTTATCGGGCGGGATCAGTTCAAAAACAGGGAAGAGAATTTGAAACTGGTAAAACAGATTTGGCCGGATCTTTTAAAGTATGCTTCTGAGTTGGGAGTAAAAATTGCAATTGAGAACTGTCCGATGCTGTTTGGACCGGATGAATGGCCGGGCGGACAGAATTTGATGAGCAATCCTTTTAATTGGAGAAAAATTTTCGAGATACTGCCGTTTGACAATTTAGGTCTCAATTATGATCCGTCGCACTTTGTATGGCAGATGATGGATTACATTCAGCCGTTATATGAATTTAAAGAAAAAATTTTCCATGTGCATTTTAAGGATATAAAACTGTTCCGGGAAAAACTGAAAGACTGTGGAACAATGGCCTGTCCGTTGGAATATATGTCGCCGAAACTCCCGGGTCTTGGCGATGTAGACTGGGGAAAGTATATTTCGGCGCTGACAGATATTGGATTCAAAGGATATGCCTGTATTGAAGTAGAAGATCGGGCTTTTGAGGATACAGAGGAACGGATTCGGGATTCCATACGTTTGAGTAAAAAATATCTGGGTCAGTTTGTGCCGTAACTTTAAAAAATAATGAAAGGCAGGAGAGCCGGTAACTTTTTAACGTTACCGGCTCTTGCCCTTTCCTACTTTTTCAATTGAAATTGAGATACCAGTTTTCGAAGCATAGCGGATTGCCCGGATAACTGTTCACTGGCAGCAGCGCTGCTTTCTGCCGTAGAAACATTTGTCTGAACGACCTGGGAGATCTGTGTGATTCCCTGTGTAATCTGTTCGGTATTATCTGCCTGTTGCTTGGTATATGCTGCAATTCCGTCAATGAGTCCATTCATCTCATCCGATTGTGATACAACAGTGAGGATGGAATCTGCCGTATCCTGTGCGGCTCCGATTCCTTCCTCCATGGAGGATACGGTCTGTCCCAGCAAAGCCGTAGTTTTTTGTGCGGCTTCGGAGGATTTTCCTGCCAGAGCGCGAACTTCATCGGCTACCACAGCAAAGCCCTTTCCGGCTTCTCCTGCCCGTGCTGCTTCTACGGCGGCGTTTAAGGCAAGAATATTGGTCTGGAAAGCGATATCTTCGATGGTTTTGACAATCGTATTGATCTCATTGGACCGATCACTGATTTTGCGAATGACTTCAGTCATATTCTGCATCTTATCTTTACTTTCCAATAAACCGGTTTTTACTTCCTGGGAGATTTGACTGGCTTTTTCTGCGCCCTGAGCAATCTTGTGTACGCTTTCAGATACGGAAGAGATGTTGGAAGCCAAAGCCTCCACTTCTGCAGCCTGTTCCGTGGACCCCTGAGACAGAGTTACCGCCCCTTGAGATACTTGTTCTGCCCCGGCCGCCACATCACGGGAAGCACTGTCGATTTCTCCCATTGTCCGGTTGAGCGCATGGGAAATTTCTTCCAGAGAGTCCTTGATTTTAGAAAATTCACCGGTGTATTCATTTTCCAGGGTAAATGCCAGATTGCCCGCTGCAATTTCCCGCAATTTTTCTGATATTTCATTAATATAGAGTACATATTCCCGGAGACGAAGGGTCACCTGATTAAAGTCATTCGCCAGCACACCGAGTTCATCTCTGGATTGATAGTGGATGGTCTGCTCCAGTTCTCCTTCTGCAATCTGGGTAGCGACCAGACTTAATTCTTTGACCGGCCGGCCAATGATACGACGAACCTGAATCACTACCAGAAGAATAAGAGCCAGTATTGCCAGAATCGCTACGACTAACATTGTAATTGTCAACTGCTGAAGCTCTGCAAGAACTTCACTCCGTGACACGTAAGATACGGAAATCCAGTCACTGCCCGGTACGTTTTCTACCTGAATATATGTGTTTTCAAACAGAGATAAACCGGTTTTTCCGGATTCGATTTGTTCATTGGCATAAACGTACATCTCATCATTGACTTCATTTAATTTTTGTCCGGTGATTTCCGGATCTTTGTGACCGATGATCGTACCGGTACGGGTGTCTACTAAAAAGATACCGCCGGTATCTTCTAATTGTACTTCACTGACAATCTTTGAAATAGAATCAAGATACACATCTGCGGCGGCAACGCCCCGTATTGTTCCATCCGGGGCTTTTAATACTCCGGATGCACCCACCACATAGGATTGACTGTCTTCATCAAAATACACGTCGCCCAGAATGAAATCTTCCGAATTCAGGCCATCAATATACCAGCTCTTTGCAGTTGCATCAAAATCGGGACCTGGTACAAAGGTAGCATGATATAAGGAACCGTCTGTCAGCGCCACATAAAGTCCTGCAGGGTACGCATCATTTTGATCTACAGTATGTACGATATAATTAGTCATAGCAGGTACGTCCATATTTTCATACTGAATGGTATCCCTCTGGGTTTCCAGCATAGTCAGCGTACTGTTCATCCATGCCTTGGTCTCCTGAAGTGTGCGGTCAGTTGTAGTTCGCAGCATTTCTTCACTTTTGTCTAACAGGGTGTGGGACATTTGATAATAAACAACTCCTAACAATGCTGCTACTGCAAGAATTACGCTTACAACAATGGCGAATACCAGCTTTCCTGTGATACCTACGCCGCGTTTCATCCTTTTGCCGGATTGAGCATTTTTCTTCATTTTCATACCTGTACACCTCAATATTGTAAATTGTTTTTTTGTTGAAAAAAGGAATGAAATAACACTAAAATTATAGCAGATGAACCATAAAAATACAATATTTTCCAATCTGTAATTATTGATCTATTTTACTATTTCCGTAAAAAATATCTTTTATGAAAAAAATTTGAAAATGCGGGTACACTAAAGAAAAATCTATGATAGAGGGACGAAAAAAGATGCTGAAAATTTTATTTTATGATACCAAAAGTTATGACAAAGAGTTTTTTGAAAAAGAAAGGAGTCACTATCCGGAATTACAGATTGAATATTTAAAATCGGAGTTAAATCCGGCCACAGCCAGATTTGCAAAAGGTTATGATGCAGTCTGCGCTTTTGTGAATTGTGAGATTGGGACAGGAACCGTTCGTCTTCTTCATGAGAATAAGGTCAGGCTGATTCTGCTCCGCTGTGCGGGGTTCAATCATGTAGATGTGGAAAAAGCAAAGGAACTGGGAATAAAAGTCTTGCGGGTGCCGGGATATTCGCCGGAGGCAGTGGCGGAACATGCCATGGCGCTGGCATTGGCGGCGAACCGGAAAATGCATAAGGCCTATGTCCGTGTAAGAGAAAATGATTTCAGCCTGGGAGGAATGCTGGGAGTCAACTTTTATGGTAAAACTGCAGGAATTGTAGGAACGGGAAAGATCGGAGCCGCTATGGCAAGAATTTGTTTCGGATTCGGTATGAAAGTGCTTGCGTTTGACAAATATCCAAATTCCGGACTGGATTTTGCAACTTATGTGACAATGGATGAACTGCTCTCCAGGAGTGATCTGATCTCTCTTCATTGTCCATTAACGGATGATACGTACCATCTGATTCAGGAAAGTACGATTCAGCAGATGAAAGACGGTGTGATACTGGTGAATACCTCCCGTGGGGGGTTGGTAAAAACAGAAGACTTAATCAAAGGAATCCGCGCGCGAAAATTTTTTTCGGTAGGGTTGGATGTATATGAAGAAGAAAAACGGAATGTTTTCGAGGACCGTTCCGATGAAATTCTGGAAAGTTCCGTTACGGCGCGGCTATTATCTTTTCCAAATGTGGTAATTACCTCACATCAGGGATTTTTTACGCAGGAAGCCCTAAGCGCAATCAGCGAAGTTACGCTAAAAAATGCGCAGGCATTTGAAAGAGGAGAAAAAACCGGGAATGAGGTAGAATAACAAAAGTACCGGTTTACAATTCTTCTATAAACTGGATCCCTTTCTCATGTGCTAATATTTCAATGATTTCCGTATGGGTACGGTGTGCATGGCTGGAAATGGTTACAATATAACTGAGTGTTTTTTGCTTTTCAAAAGAATCGTTGAAATATCCTTTGTTAATTTGAATGTTTTTTACTTCCAGATCATGTTCTCTTGCGTATTGCAGAAAACCACTGAAAGCTCCTTTTTCTGTATTGTATTCGATATATAGATCTAAGTACCGGGATTTTTTTCGAAGCCAGATATCAAAGCGTAAAAGACCGGATACAGTAAATGCAATGGCGATTCCTCCCAGGATGGCCCCCTCATAAAAGCCGATTCCAATGGCAAGGCCACTGCAGGCGGCGGTCCATAATCCGGCGGCGGTCGTAATTCCCATAATCTTATTTCTTCCGGTCAATACGATGGTACCGGCGCCCAGAAAACCGACACCACTGATTACCTGGGCGCCCAGACGTACCGGATCGCCTGTTTGGTATGTAATATATACATATTGATTTGTCATCATGACCAATGCAGAGCCAAGGCATACGAGAATATAGGTTCGAAGTCCGGCCGGTCGGTTTTTTGTTCCACGTTCCATTCCCAAAATTCCTCCAATGAGAACAGATAAAAAAACGCGAAGTAACATAGAGATCAGATTCAGATCCCGTAAATATTCCATTGTAGATCCCCAGAGATCCCATTCCTTCATTTTGTATTCTCCTCTTTTGGCATATGAACACTTATATGACCATATCTTTCCGGTTCCTGTATCTGATAAGAAAAATCGGTTTTTTATTTATCCGGATGCTTTTCTTAAGTTATAGCATGAATCGGGATATAAAACAATAAAAATACAAAGAGAATCATAACATTTTCTGAATTATGGACGATATATAAAGTATAAAGAAACAGTCGGCTATTGATAAGAAGAAAAGAGGGATCCCTATGCAGGTGAAAAATCAAAAGTTGTATTCGAATTCTGCAGTAGTGGGATTGTCTCAGACAAGTTCCCGGGAGAGCGGGGAAGTGAAGGATACTCAGCTTCAGTCTGATACCGTATCCATGATGAATTATCTAAAAGAAAAATATCGAAATATTGATTTTAGTTTTTTTTCATTTGAGAACAGGAGTCAGATTGGCCAGTATGGCGCTACCCAGAAAGGAACGAATCATGTGACAATTTCACAGGAACTATTAGAGAAGATGAGTCAGGATGAGGCTCTGCGAAGTACTGTGGAAGATGTATTAAACCATATGAGTGATTACCAGAAGTCTGCCCAGATTGAAGCATTGCTCTGTGATAAAGAGTTGGTTGGCATGGGACTGGTAATTGGCGAAGATGGTCAGGTTGTAAAGTGGATGGCGACACAGGAGCGTGATAAGGAAGAAGTTTATCCTACGTATTGGAGGGACAGAGAGTCTACGTCTTTTTATTCGAAGGAGAAGAAGAAGAACAGAACGACACCTTATCATTATTCTCATGGTACGAATATGATGCGTCTGGCAGGTGCCAGGAATGTACCGGCTGTCAGAGGCCTGATTGCAACCAAATATGCGGAGATGCAAAAGGTGAGATTTCAGGTTTCGGATCCTGTGGAAGCGTCCGCAGTGATTCGGAAAATCAAAGCATTTATACAAAATGGGAATATTAAAATTGCAAGACTTCACAAAGAAGAAAATTTGCAATTAAGGCAGAAATCTGCAGAAAAAAAGATGAAAGAAAAACTGGCGTTACAATTGGCAAGGGAATTGAGCCGTAAGAGAAGAGCCAGGATGGGCCAGGAGCAATGTCAGACGGCACATTTGGATGACGTACTACCCAATAATTCCGTGAATGACGAGCAATTTCGGCAGATTGCGGAACAGTATGCCAGCTTCTTTTCTCCGATTGATTCTTCCACCGGAGGAACCGTGAATACGACGGCAGGCGGGGGAAGCGTAGATGTTTCCGTGATGAATGCGCCGGTTGCAACCGTTGTGGATTGTTCGGCGTGAGAAGGCCTGTGCAAGAAGGAGATAAGATTTGAGTACAGGCGGCAAAAAAGAAAGACGAGTGTTTTATAATCAGGAGAATACCTGAAAATAGAACACCGTCTTTTTCTTTTGCGCCGCTTATTCTTCTTTTACGTTGCTTATTTTTTTCTGTTTTTGCGCTACTTATTTTTTCTTTAATAATTTGTCCAGTGTTTGTCGGGAAACCGTTTCTGAAGCTTTTTGATTTTCAGCAGCAGCTTCTTTTAGTTCGGAACGAAGAACAGGAACTTCTTTTGGAGCATCAATAGCAAGCTTTACCCAATCATTGCCCATATCTATGACAGTAAGAATAATATTATTATTTATGGAAAGGGATTGTCCCTTTTTGCGCTGCAGTATAAGCATATTACAATTCCTCCTTCATGATATGTTCCAGTGAGTGACGGAATGTATATTCCTGCTGATCCAGGATAATCTGCTTCGCCCGACGATTCAATGCATTGACGACAAGGGGTGCCTTTAAGTTCACAGTTGATTCGGAAAATGAATCCCGGATAACACCAATCACATAGAAAGAAATATCTTCTTCCGAATTTGCGCCTAATTCTTTGAGTTCCTGCGCGGAGAGTTTAGGAGTGTAATCCGGAAAAATGCCAAAGGGATTTAACAGAATAAAAGAAAGAGATTCTTCTTCAAGGCTCTGTAAAGAAATCATAGAATCGTCTCCTTCCTGGAAAGGAATCGGAAGATATTCTGTATAGGATTCAAATCCGATCAGGCCGTTGATGATATGAATAGTCTCATCCTTTTCATAGGAAACAGGTCCGAAATATTTTGCGTGAATATTCAATCTTGTATACCTCCTCTGGAAATAAATCGTAGGGTTAAAAAATCGTATAAGATGAAAGTAAGGGCTTTACTAAGCCCTTACATCTAATGGTTCATAATTTGGATCCGCACTCGGCGGTACATAGATTGGTCCTCCAATATACTCAATCAAAACATCAGGCTGCTGTGTAATTGACATTTCAATATTACCAGGTATAAATTCAAAATTGCCGTTTGCAACCTTCAGATCAAAGTTTAATTTATCCATCTCGTAATTGATCGTCAAATTCGGAGCTTCATAGCTGATGTCTACCGGTGCAGATGGAGTAAAGCCAAGCTGAAATTCTCCCGTAGGTTGTGCAGTTCTCTGCTGCATAATCTGTCCGATTACATCTTCTCCGATGTCAGCTTTCAATAGAAGCTGGCCTTCCTGTGCAAGCTGTGCAGTTGCGCTATAAGCGGCTTCTTTTCCTTTTTGCGCAGTTTGTGCGACACTCCTTGTCGGAGTGGGACTGATAGAGTTTCTTGCTTCAGAACTATCCAGATGAAGCTTTACCGGACGACTTTTGATAGACAATCCACCTTCATTACGACTGATTTCTAATTCGGCCTTGGAACGAGAATATTCCAGACGCGCATTATTAATTTTCAGTTCGTATTGAATGGGAACTGTCGTAATTCTGATGAGTTGATTCATACAATTCTTCCTCCCTTCTTTTTTCTATTTTTTTAACTCATAAAATCAATAAACGAAGGTGTCAGAATGTTATTTCCCACTTTTAATGCGGCGTTATAAGCATACTGAGCCCACGAAAAGTCCATAATTGCTTCTGCCATATCAGCATTTACAACGTTATCAACCTGTGTGGAAAGATTGATTTTGTTTGTTTCCAGTCTTTCTTTCGTGGTTGTTAAAAATTCGGTCTGTGTTCCCAATGTTGTAACTTTTTCAAGAACATTGTCACGTCCCGCTTCAAATTTGTTTAATAATTGTTCGTAACGATCATAATCAAAATCAGGTTTTTCCAATTCATCTGCAATCAGTCCGGCCAGAAGAACCATATTTTTAGGATCTCCGTCGTCATCCAGTCCATACCCGATTACATTAATACCGGGAAGACTGGTATTGAAAGCGCTGGACGGATCCACATCCCCGTTGCTCTCAAAATCCAGTCCGAATCCAAGATCCACAAAAAGCGTATCTTTTGACAAACTGTCCAACGCAGCATTGGGATTTTGATCAGTCCCCTGGTTGACATCGACACCACGGTATGTCAAAGTCTGGGTTCCGTCCGGATTATTGGTCAGCTTAAAAGGAGAGTTATGTCCGTCGCTGCCGGAAAAAACATATTTCCCTTCATAGCTTGCATTCAGACTCAACAGAAGACTTTCCTGCGCGCCCCGCCATGCGTCGGCGTACGTATCTCTGGTGGCCTGCGACCCGTTTGTCGCGTTCAGCGCTTCCAGACCATACTTTTTACTTAAATCTTTTGCAATCGTGCTGATCTGCATGGCAGCGTCTTCCTGTGAATTCTGAAAAGCCTGCACGTCGTCCACGATATTGAGATAATCTTCATTCCGCGCATATTTCCGTTCCAGCACGGCGGCGCGTAAAGCGGAAGACGGATCTTGTGCCGTGGCAGTAAATTTCCTTTGTGTCATTACCTTATTTCTTGCAAGATCCAGATTGGACAATGCGGTTCCAAGATTGGATTTGTAATTTCTTAAAATAGCGTTCGTTGTAATTCTCATATACGGCCTCCTATTACCTTCCGACTACGCCGGTTCTGTTAATCAGTACGTCAAGTGCCTCGTCCAGAGTGGTCATCAATCTGGCAGCGGCGGAATAAGACTGGTTATAATGTAGTAAATTCATCCCCTCTTCATCTAGCTGTACACCGGAAACCCCGTCTCTGGAATTGGAAGTCTGATTCAAAACAGAAATCTGATTTGTCAGCAAAGTTGTTTCCGACTTTGTATCAATTCCGAGAGTATTTTCAATATTGGCAAAACAATCATGGAAACTTCCGGTGAAGAACTGTACGTTATTGGGCCCGGCCTTGAATACATGGCTGCTTTCCAGAAGTTTTATCATGTTCAAAACATTCTCGTCGGCAGTGGAACCGGGATTGGTGTCAGAACCTACCAGTTTATTGGAAATTGTGATTCCATAAGTGCCGTCCGTCCAGCCCGCCGCGATCTTAATATTCGTGGCGGAGAAAGGTTTTGTATTATCCAGTTTTTCAAACAAAGGTCTGGCTTCGGTCACATTACCGGCAGCATCTTTTACGTTATTGGCATCGTTGAAAACTTCTGCAAACTTGGCCACAAGCGAATCCAATGCTTTTTCATAATATCCGAGTCCTTTGAAATCGGTACCGTCAAAGTCTCCGGACTTATTGAGAAGATCCAGAGTTCCTTTTAAAGTACCGGAACCCAGTACATCCGTCACATTTACAGAATTGCCGTCTGCATCCTGCATGGTCAAAGTTACAGGATCTTCATTGATACGAGCGTGGAATTTTGCATAGCTGTCATCGTAAATAAGTGAATATTTACTGCCGGTGGTATCCACAAAACTGACATCCAGAACTTCTACATATTGCTCCGGACCGATAGGCTCATCCCGGTATTTCACGGTGATTGGAAGATAACTTCCCAGTTCGTCCAGCAGACTGTTCCTCTGATCCTGCAGCTCTAAGGCCGGATTACCAAGAACCTGACTGTTTTTGATAGTTGTATTGAGTTCCGCAATGTTCTGTAAAATCAAATTCAGGTCTGCAATATCCGTATCCCGGAAACCTCGTTGCATATCTTCCCGTACATCGCCCAGACGATTGGCATTGTCCCGGAACAGATTCAGAAGAATCTGCATATTGGAACGTACCATTGTATCATTCTCTTTATTGCCGGCCTGTGTGGAAAGCGTATTCAAAGAACTGGTCAATGAAATAAAAGCGGCCCGGACACCCTGCATGGTAGCTTCGTCAAATATGGGGGCCAATTGTTCAAAACCGGCGGCATGTGCGTCGGTGGTTCCCAGTTTGCCGATCTGAGAACGATACTGGGCATCCAGAAACGGATCCCGTAGTTGGGAAACTCCGGTCATTTCCACACCAAAACCAACCTTAATCACAGAATCCGCATTATAAAAATCACCTTTCTGTGTATTCAGGCTGGCAATATCGAGACGTTGTCTGGTATATCCCGGGGTATTGATATTGGCAATATTCTGACCGGTAACATCAAGTGCGCGCTGGCTGGCAGCCATACCAAGCTGCGCAGTCGTGAAACCGGCGAATGTAGATCGTATCATAAATATCCTCCTCCAAATCTGTTATACTTTTCGACTTGTAAAATGCTTCTTATTGTCGGGAGCGTTCCTTTTTCCCGATGCAGAATAAGTGTCCCTGCCGGTATGATCAGTGGCAAGTGAAGACTGTATGACATGAAGATTTACTTCAATGCTGTCTCTTGCACTCTCATTTAAAGATTGCAACGTCTGAACTTGCTGGGAGAGCTGTTCAAATAAAGGTCGAAGAATAGAGGCGGTCTCTTCCGGAATTTCTTCCAAAATCTGTCGAAATCGATAATTCTCCATACCAAGTTCTGTTTGTTCTTTTTCCCGTTTCTGCTCCAAACCGCGTAGACGCAACACCGCTGCCTGTTCCTTATGCATACATTCTTCTACAAATGTTACACGGTTTTTTACCGCAGCGTCCAGTTTTTCCTGTTCGATGGGAATCAACTCATCAAAAAGTGTAATAAACTCTTTTATAATCTTCGCAAATTCAGAAAAATCACTTTTTATCATGCACATCCTCCTATACAAGAAGAATCCGGGACGCAATTGCCTGTGCATCAATCTGATACGTATGCTCTGCAATCTGGTTCTTCAGATTCTGTATTTTCTCAGGGGATGCAGTGTTCGCAGCTTCCGAAGATAACTGCCGAGAAACAGATTCAGCAAAAGTATGTTCTTCGATCTGTCTGCGATCGGATTGTATGATCAATGCGTCAAAGCTGTGTCCATCAGTCTGTGTTGCGGAAGGAGCGTAATTTTCTTTCGTATGAATCCGTAAATCGGGATAGTTTTTGATAAGATTATTGGTTGTTATTTTCATACTAAACTCCTTTTTTCTTATATATAGTAAATGGAAATTACTACCTTGCTTACTGGTTATATTTTGATTATCGGCATTTTTCTAAGAATCATAACTAAAAATCGGAACCTATGACGAAAAAAATCGTATCACTTGCAAGTATAAGAAAAAACAACAAAAAAGCTTCTTCTGTTTTTGAAAGATGTAAGGTATGTAAAAACAAAAGAAACTTTTTATATTACTCTATATTATTTTTTCAGATGATTCATCAGGACGGAAGCAATATTTTCACAGGAAGCCTGTGTACATACGGCGCCAATATTATAGGCAACCATAGGCATTCCATACACAACACAGGATTCTTTGTCCTGTCCGATGGTGAATGCACCATTCTGCCGCATCTTGAGCAGTCCGTCTGCACCGTCGCGTCCCATACCGGTCATAATAATTCCTACTTTGTTAATTGCCACATTTTTGGCAATCGAGGTAAACAATACATCCACGGATGGACAATGACCGCTTACTTTTGCGCCGGTCCTGCACTGTACCGAATAATTTCGTCCGGAACGTGTAACTTCCATCTGTTTGGCGCCCGGGGCGATTAGAACAAGACCGGGACGGATAACGTCCCCGTTTCTTGCCTCTTTCACTTCCAGACTGCAGATCCTGTTTAAACGTTGTGCATACATCTCGGTAAAACCTTCCGGCATATGCTGCGTAACAACGATTCCCGGCATATTGGCAGGAAGTCTTTTCAAAACTTCCAGGGTTGCTTCCGTGCCGCCGGTGGAAGCGCCGATTCCAATAATGGTAGAATCCAGTACATTACGTGAGAGAGGAGGGAAAGGCATAGGCCGGGCTTTTCCCTGACTGGCCGTGGATGGGTGTTGCGGTTTTGCGGTGGCAGCGGTAACGCCTGGAGTCGTCGCAGAGGCAGTACCGGCATACTGTTTGCTGATTCGTACTTTAGCCTTGGAAGCAGCGCGCACTTTTAGAGTAAGAGAGGAAAAGAATACTTCGTTGGAATTAGATATACTCATATCCGGTTTACGCACAAAGTCAACGGCGCCTGCGGATAGAGCGTCAAAAACACTCAGATTCAAAGAAGAAACTAATACGACGGGAATCGGATTCGTTGGAAGAAGCTGTTTCAAAAAGTCGATTCCACTCAATCCCGGCATCTCTACATCCAATGTAAGAACGTCCGGCTTTAATAACGGAATTTTTTGTCTTGCGTCGTAGGCGTTGATGGCGTAACCGACTATTTCGATATCAGACTGCGAGGAAAGATGCTGCATGATCATTTGCCGAAATAGAGAAGAATCGTCAACAACCAGCACTCGAATTGCGTTATTCATGGAAATCATCCTTTCTTAGATAAAATAGTTATGGAACATGGATCCGCGGGGAGTGAACAGTAATGACAAATAAACCGTCGTATCCCTAATCGGGGCAAAAGCCGCTTCTGAATGAATCAAAAGCAGCTTGTTATCCGATACATATCAAATTTAGAAAATTATACTCTCCCAAAAATATAACAAGGCGAAATTCTTTTAAATTTTCCGGTAAGTAGCAGGTTTTAGATACTTGTAAGGCGTGGTCGCTTTATTCAGACCTTCAGAATGTCCGATTAACAAATAGCCACCGTCATTTGTTGCATTATAAAAACGATGGACAAGAGCATCCTTTGTCTGCTGATCAAAATAAATCATAACATTCCTACAAAAAATAACATCAAACTTTAATCGGAACTTGATGGGATCCATCAGATTGAATGTCCGGAAAATGACGTTATTGCGAATCTCAGGCGTAACAGTATAAAGTCCGGGTTCTCCCGCTGATTTAAAGTATTTTTTCTTCCACTGTGGAGATACCTCTTTGAGAGATTCTTCTTCGTAGACAGCATTTGCCGCCGCACGCAGTGCGTTTTGCGAAATATCGGTGGCCAATACCCGTGTATCCCATTGGGCGGCTTTCATGCCGAAATAATCTTTCAGAATCATAGAGATGGTATAAGGTTCTTCTCCTGAGGAACAACCTGCACTCCAGATACTGAGAACCTTATCCTTCTTTTTTTCCTCCAGATAAGGGAGAATGGTATCCTGAAAAAGTTCAAAATGTGCGCCTTCTCTCATGAAAAAAGTATAATTTGTTGTAAGTTTATTCAGCATCAGTTCCAGATCTTCCGGTTTTTTATACTTAATCAGGTAATCAATGTATTCCTGAAAAGAATTAAAACCCAGAGATATAATCGTGTTCGAAAGTCTGCCGGAGATCAACTGCCGCTTTTTGCTGAGATCAATCCCGTAATTCTGATGGATAAATGTTACGAGACGTTGAAAATCTTTATCATTGATTGTTAGCATATAATTGGAGCTCCTTTTGCTTAATAAGTCTGAACAAGTTGTTCGCAGTCAAGGAAAAGAATAACAGAACGGTTGGCGGTGGAAACCATTCCACTGATTAATTCCTGTTGATTCTCGACCGGGACCGGAGAGATTTTTGTCTGATCAATATCCATGACCTGCTGTACTGCATCGACGATGATACCGATTGGAAGGGAATTGATATCCAAAACGATGACACAGGTAGTACTCGTATAGTCAATGGGAGTTTTTCCTATTCTCAGACGAATATCAATGATCGGAATAATCTGTCCACGCAGACTGATGATACCTTTTACATAATCTGGAACAAGAGGCAGCATAGTAATGGCATGATCTGTAATAATTTCGATGACATAATTTGTACTGACTCCGATGTTGAGTCCATCACAGCTAAAAGTTAAAAAACGTTCTGTAGAGACAGGAGCATTTCCCTCCATGACCTGAGTTTCTTCCAGGGTATTTATTGTATCTGCTGACATAATAAGTCCTCCTATTGTTTATTTAATGTGAAAATTTAATAATTAAGGGATGCCGCCGTATATAATTTACTGATATCCAGAATAATACTGATGCTACCGTCGCCAAGAAGCGTACAGCCAGCCATCCCCAGTTTCTGGATGTTGAAATTATTGACAAATGCAGGAAGAGGTTTCACTACGACCTGTTGTTCTCCAAGCAGCTCATCTACAAACAAACAGTAGGACTTATCGGCAGTTTCTACCCAAATTAAAATACCGTCTTCGATATTGGTGATCTCGGTTTCAATGTTATATAACTGATGCAATCGAATGACAGGATAAAATTCATCCAGACATTTTACAATTTCATTCCCACTTGCATCCAAAATGATGTCTTCTTTTTTTGTTTTCAGAGACTGGCGAATGTTTGCAATCGGAATTGTGAACATGGATTTTCCAACGGAAATTTCCATACCGTCTGTAATAGCCATAGTAAGAGGAATCTTCAGAGTGGTACAACTTCCCTTGCCAACTTCACTTGTAATGGAAATGGTGCCGCCTACTGCTTCCACATTCTTTTTCACCACATCCATGCCGACGCCACGTCCAGAAAATTCGGTAACCTCTTCGTTTGTGGAAAAACCGGGCAGCATAAGGAGAGATAAAATCTCTTTTTTGGAATATTCACTGGCAGGTTTTGTAAGAATGCCATTACGCTCTGCCTTTGCCAGGATTTTATCGGTATCCATTCCCTGTCCGTCGTCCTCAATGGTGATGATGACTTCACTTCCGGTATGGGTTGCAGACAAAATAATTTCTGCCTGTGGATCTTTGCCGGCAGCAATACGATCTTCTACATTCGATTCCACGCCATGATCCATCGAATTACGAACAATATGCATAATCGGATCTCCGATGCTATCTACGATCGTTTTATCAACTTCTGTATTTTCCCCGATAATGGTAAGGCGCACATCTTTATTTAACTTTTTCTTCATATCCCGGACGATTCGGTTCATCTTCTGGAAAGTACCGGATACGGGAACCATGCGAAGTGACATGGCAATGTCCTGGAGATCGTCTGTCAGTTTTCGCAATTGACGGGCCGATTTCATGAAGTTGTCCAGTTTTAGATTCTGCAGGTCAGGAGAGGAAGTTACCATGGATTCTGTAATAACGATCTCTCCGACGATTGCAACCAGGCTGTCTAACTTGGAAAGATTTACACTGATCAGACTTTGCTTTACAGGCGCGTTGTTGTGCGGAGCAGAAGCCTGCGGGGTCTTTTGCGCTGCCGGGGAAGGAGTGGAAGCAGCCGGAGCCTCTCCGGAGGCTGCCGGAACTTCTTTCTTTTCCACGGATGCTTCTGAAACAGCCGGAGGTGCAGAAGTGGCAACAGCCTGCTTTACAGCAGCATTTTCAATTACTTCGTAAGTCTCGATACTGTTCTGCTCTTTGATAATCGGAAGGGCTTTGTCGACGTCCTCGTGGGAGGAAAGTGCAAGAAAGAAACCGTTGTCAATAATGGATTCCGCAGTGTCACTGTTCGTCTCCACATCTTCCGGATAAAATTCAAAGGAAAGATCAATCTCCCGGAGTGCAGTGATGGTCATGAATGCGCGCAGGTTTTCCATACCGGAACCCTGCTCAAAATGAATTTTGATGAAGTAGGGCATATCACTGTCCGGACATCCGGCAAGTTCCTGATTGATGACGGCAATGGCATCCGCATCTGCCGGCTTGAACTCTTCGGAAGCGTCTGTTTCCTTGGTAGAATCAACGGAATCGCCGCCTTTTGGAGAACTGATTTTTTCCAAAAAACTATTAATATTTGCTATGATCTGGTCGATATTAGTGCTAAGGGGCTCGTCGTTTTCGATTTTTTCAACTTCTCCGCGAAGAGCATCCGTAGACTGGAACATCAGATTGAACAAATCATTCTTGTGTGATTCATCCAGCGAATCCATTCCGTTCTCGCGGATATAGAAGAACAAATCCTCTATATGGTGCGCGATTTCCATCAGAGTGGAGAATTCCATCATGGCAGACGAGCCTTTAATAGTGTGCATAATCCGGAAAATTTCATTGACGTCATTCGTTGAAAAAACGCCGTTCTTTTCTGCTTCTATTAAAAGTTCATCTAATTGTTCCATGAGAGTGTTGGTTTCATAAAGATACATTTCAAGCATGTTATCCATAATTTATACCGCCTTATCTAATTAATAGTATTATATTTGTATATATCGACAAGGTATAGAAAAAGAATAAGAGAAATTTCAAGTAAATTAAAGAGCAGGTGAAAAAATGTCAAATATTTTGAAAGTGACTACCCCGATTGCGGGATATGAAAATACCGTAAATAAGCAGAATACGACACAGCAGGCAGAAGACCTGAGTATAAAAAATCCCGTCGATCCTACCAAGGTAGTCCGGCCGGATGAAAGAAAAGATGCCGGAGGTAATCAGGGCAAGGGTATTTCCTATGAATCAAATTTTGGAAATTTTGTACAGTCCCTCCGTGATCTTCCAAAACTCCAGGAAGTAATGACAAAGATGGTATTCGGCGGGATGGCCAATCTGGTAGAATCCGGAATCAGCAGGGGGACGGCGGCGGAAATTCAGGCATTGTTCCAGATGCTGCAGATGTCTTCCGAAGATATGACAGAGTTTTTAAAAAGTCAGATGGCCGGTGCCAATCGTCTGCAGGGACCGTTGTTCGATGTGCTTCGCCAGATTATGGGAGAGGCTACGACGGTGGAGTTAAAAGCCGGTATTTTAGATTTGCTGAAAAGATATAATGACATGTCTTCCGGAAAGCATCTTTTGCATACAATTAAAGGGACGTTATCCGAGATTGAGGGATATATGTTCAAGAATGACAGGGAAGGTCTGCACCGCCTGGCAATGAAGCTGCGATCTTACAGCATGGATGCCAACAGCGCCAATGCGAGATTATTAAAAGAGGAGATTATTCCTTATCTTGGAAAATATATTTCCAATACAAGAGATATGGGGAAAATCAGAGACCTGGTTACGCTGCTTGCATTTAATACTTCCCGGTATGAGAACGGCAATGTGGACCACGTCACACAGGCATTTCAGAAGCTGATGGATTTTCCGGCGTTCCAAAAGCATTTTGCGGGGATGACAGCGGAAGATTTCAGGAATATGCTTTCCAATGTCGATTTTGATAAGGCAGCAGGGAAGATGGAGTGGGCGGATAAGCTTTTGAATATTATGCAGGCGGGTATTAAGGGGGAAGCCGGTCTGGAGAACAGAGAAGCTTTTTTGAATATTATGCGCAGTATTCTGGTGAATGAAAGTGTGTATATGCCGGTGATGCATGTGATGTTGCCTGTGATATTGGATGGCGTTCCCATGTTTTCTGAGATCTGGGTGGATCCGGATGAGGAGTCAGGAAATCCAGGTTCCAATGAACGGGGCGTGAAGCTGCTGATTAAATTTGATCTGAAAGATGTTGGCTTTTTTGACGTAATGATGTATTATGAAAAAGGGAAGCTGGATATGCTGATTCATTACCCGGAAGAGCTGCAAAGTCATGAGAGTGATATTCGGGAAGGCATCCGTAAGATCATGAACCGAAATCATCTGGAACTCGAATATCTTGCGGTAGAACAGTCAAAGACGCCGATCTCTGTGTCGGCTGCATTTCCAAAGATATTCGAAAGGAGAAATTCGGTCAATGTCACAGCATGAGGATGTGTTGAATAAAAAAGCAGTTGCACTACGATATGATGAAAATAAAGATGTTGCACCGGTCATTGTTGCTTCCGGTCTTGGATATATGGCAGAAAAGATTGTGGATATTGCCAATGACAATGGAGTGCCGGTATATGAGGATAACTCTCTTGCAACCGTTCTGACGCAGTTAGATCTGGGAACTGCGATTCCGGAAGAACTATATCAGGCCATTGTTGAGATTTATACGTACTTTTTGAAGTATACACCGCAGCATGCCGAAAAAGGTGGAGACGGTTCCGTAGATTTGGAGGAACTCCGGGAAGAAGTAGAAGAGAAGAAAGCGGAGGAAGAAAAAGAATAGGGTATCCCGTATTGGATGCCCTTCGGGCGAGCGGACAGCTGCCGCTGTCCGATAAGGTATAAAAGAGTACAGGTCTTCGTGGATAGTAAGAAGCCTGTACTCTTATTTTTTTCTGTCCCGACGATGCAGGGTGTCTGGCAATATCGGGTTAATACGTATCGCATGCCGGGACAGGAAATGCTATGTAATGTTGTACCGTAAAAACGATTGTGATGTACAAAAAATATTATCTCATCTTGGTAAGCTGCTGTTTGAATACGAATTGGCGAATATCCCGTTCTGCCGCTTTGGAGACATTCAGAAACTGGCAGCCATAACCGTATTCATTCTTTGGAAGTACATTCTGGCGAAGAACACGGGCACGAAGATGATGTTCCCGTTTACCGAAAGTAAAATCAAATTCAAATTCTTCTTTTGGATCCAAAGTCATCTTTGTGACCATATAAATGCCGCCGCCACTGATATTCTGTATCATACCGGTAAAATGCCCGTGAGAGAGAGAATAAAACGCAACTTCACTTTCAATCTTTACCCGGACATCATTCTGGCGCTGGATGGTTTCTTTTACGTCCAGAATCGTACACTTAGCGCCCCAGGGTTCCAAAATCCAAGGATCCGTATTCTTCTGAACATGAAGTTCACAGACGGTTTTAATACAACCGGATTGACTGTCCATAAAATCAATAGGAATATTGTCCGTATCATCCGGTAGCTTTTCTATGTCTTCAAAATAAAGGAAGATCATCTCTCCGGAGTAGCGTACTCTGGCGCGAAGCGGTTCATGACCACGGCCATAGATTGTACAGATACTGCAGTCTTTTAAAATCATGATCGGAATACTCTCCCTTCACCAAAACTCGTTATCTTAATTTTATCATGCGGGAGAAAGAAATGCAATTGTTAAATTTTTTTGTTGGGATAAAAATATATTACGCCTTTGTACAATCTTATGGTTGAAATAAAAAATGTAAATGGTATAAATTTCTGCAATTGAATGATATCATCATTATTACGGACATCTCATATACTGCATAAATATCTGTTTATTTTCCTTTGGGGGTGTTGTGGGTCTTCCCAGATTTTCCCGCGCGCCGATGGCGGTTTTTACTTCAATAAAAGTCAATACACGTTCTTCTTTTGCATGTTTTAATGCAGAATCCAGTTCTTCATAAGTGGATACAATAAAAATCTTTTTATATCCGCACCCTTCCGCGATCTTTTGAAAGTCCAATCCTCCTGCCGCCGTGGGCATGCCGCCTACGGATTCGTGGGCGCTGTTGTTGATGACGATATGAATCAGATTGTCCGGGGCGGTCTGCCCGATTACAGCCATTGCTCCCATATGCATGAGGACGGCTCCGTCTCCGTCAATACACCAGATTCTGGAATCCGGTTTCTGCAATGCGATCCCCAGTGCGATGGAGGAACTATGTCCCATGGAACCAACGGTCAGGAAATCTCTTTTGTGACGGTTCCCACTGTGATTTCCTTCATTGTTTTCGCATGCCTCCCGGATTTCATATAATTCCCGGCTGGCTTTTCCGGTAGTGGAAATAATCAGGTCTTCCCCGGAAAATCGGGTGATATGCCGGATCACCTCTTCCCGCGGCATGGAATACGGATTCGTATAGACCGTGCTCTTCTCGTAGTTTAAGGCGCCTTTGCATACGACGAAAGCCACATCTTTTCCTTCTGCCAGTTTATTTTTGAAGGCATTCATTTTCTTTTGAAGCGATTCTTCCGAAGTTTCCTTTTTCAAAACAAAATATTCGATTTCCATATCTTCTAAAAGCTGCAAAGTAACTTCTCCCTGATACAGATGCTGGGGTTCATCCGGAATATCGGGTTCCCCCCGCCACCCGATGAGAAAAATGCAGGGAATGGCATAAACTTTCTCATGGAGAAGAGAGGCCAATGGATTGATGCTGTTTCCGATTCCGCTGTTTTGCATATATACGGCCGGGATTTTTCCGGTGGAAAGATGGTATCCGGCGGCCAGTGCGGCGCAATTTCCCTCATTTGCCGCAATCACATGGTGTTTTGGATCTGTGCCGTAGGTGTCCAGCAGATAATCGCACAGAGGTTTTAATTGGGAATCCGGAACTCCGGTGAAGAAATCGACACCTGTTATGTTTAATAATGTTTTTACATTCATTGTGAATCTCCCTTTTTAAAGCTCTTCTATGAGAGAAATGATTTTTTTAATGGGCATCAACCGTTCGTCCGCTTCCTGTGCGCGATGATATGTGAGAATATCCTTTGCGGTTTGTTCCATGGCAGGAAAGGCGCTTCTTGTAAGCTGGTTTGCGTAAATGACGATGTTAATTCCATGTTCGGCCAGTTCCTTTTCCGTGATCGAATGGAAAGAGGAGGGAACGACTACGATGGGCGTCCTGGTGTCTGATTTACGGAATAAGTCACAGAACTGCAGGATTTCATCCGGTTCTTTTTTGCGGCTGTGTATCATAATTCCGTCGGCGCCGGCTTCCACATAAGCTTGTGCCCTCTCCAGGGCGTCGTCCATTCCCCGTTCCAGAATCAAACTTTCAATCCGGGCGATAATCATAAATTCGTCGGTAAGCTGTATGGCTTTTCCGGCTGCAATCTTTTCGCAGAAGTGTGCGATACTGTCCTGTGTCTGTACGACGTCTGTTCCAAACAGGGAATTCTTTTTCAAACCGGTTTTATCTTCGATGATGATAGCCGATACGCCCATCCGTTCCAGGGAGCGTACCGTGTAGACAAAATGTTCGGTCAATCCGCCGGTATCACCGTCAAAAATAATCGGTTTTGTGGTAACTTCCATTACATCATCAATGGTTCGGAACCGGGAAGTGATGTCCACCAGTTCGATATCAGGCTTCCCTTTTGCCGTGGAATCACAGAGGGAACTGATCCACATCGCGTCGAACTGATCCAGTTCTTCTCCGTTTGCCACGACGGTTTTCTCAGCGATCAGGCCGGTTAATCCGCTGTGGACTTCGATGGCTTTTACAATGGGACAAAGTGTAATCAGCTGTTTCAGACGTTTTCTGCGATATTCCGGCATACTGAGTTTTTCTTTCGTTTTGGCGTCCAGACGTTTCACTTCTTTACTATATGTATAGGGAACGTCGATAACCTGTCCACCGTAGGCTTCTAAAAGGCGTACGACATTTTCCCGAATGGCTTTCATGGGGCCTTCCTTCCAGTTATCTCCATGAATCACATAATCCGGATGCAGTTCCTGAATGATCTGGTCATACATAATTTCTTTCTGTACGACGACTTTGGAAACGCCTTCTAATTTTTCAATCATATGAAAACGTTCTGAAAAACTTACGCTCGGAAAACGGTTAAAGCGTACCATTGCTTCGTCGCTGAGAACTCCGATAATGACCTTCCCGTATTTTTGTGCTTCCTTTATGATATTGAGATGCCCGTCATGGATCATGTCTGTACAAAAACAGGTATATACAGTTTTCAAAATAGTTCACCTCTGATTCTTTTCAATAATTTCTGAAATTAGAAATTGTGCCGTCGTTTCAATCTCATCAAAATGTACCTGTTTTGGGAGAGATGCCCCAAATGCAAGTTTGCATTTTTCAAGTAATTCGTCGGTATAAGTAAGAACACCATTTTCTATACGCTCAATTCCGTCCAGATAGATAGATTCCCGGTTTTTCCGGCGCATATGATCCAGATCGAAATACGTCTCGTCAATGTACGCACGTGGGCGATCTCCTGTTCCGTCCAGAATGACTGGATAACCGCCGATTTCTCCGAATACACCGGGACAGTGCAGATGCGTTTTTTGCCCTTTTCTGACGGTATCCAGAAGCCCCTGTATGATTTCAAAATTGCTGGACGCATTCATCATATTTCGTTTTGTATCCGTAGGCATGGGAATCTTACAGGCGGCAAATACGTCGTTCAGATCAGGTTCCAGTTTGTCCTGCTTATACCGGATCTCTATAAGCTGTGAAACGCCCTCGGTTTGCCCTTCCTTGCTGATGACCACGTCATGAAAATGGCTGACGGCGTAAGTTACCTGGATATTCCAGTAATCTGTAATTCCATACAGATCGGCCACGGCAAATTGAATGCGGGGAATCAGGTGGTTTAAGTTTCCGCTTCCAAAGTCAGGGTATGCCTTTCCGGCGGATTTCAGCCATGGGATAACTGCATCGGAATAGGAAGTGTTGATCACAACGGCATGACTCTCTACCGTTTCATATGCCTCCATGATGTTCCGGGTATATTTGATTGCAAGAGGGGCCCAGATTCCGTAGGCCCGCACATTTTTCCAGGAAATGGTTCCGTATTTCAAACCGGAGTAGGCCCGGCTGGAATTGACGATGATATCCGGCTGACAGTTCCGGATACATGCCGTGACGGAATCTATGTCGTTCAAATCTACGTTTCCATGGATGGTTACGGTACTTCTGTTTTGATTCCGAATCAAAGCAGCCACCCGGACAATGTTGACGTCGGACTGCATTTTCTCTTTCCTTCGTCCTGCCACATGAAGCTCGATTCCGGAATCTTTTGCAGATAAGAGATAGTCCAGAAGATAGCTGCCCACACTCCCCAGACCGATAATTAGGATTTTTATTTTTCGCTTTGAGGCGGCATATTTTAATGATTGAAGTTTTTCGTCTAATGTTGTCATTTTTGGTCTCCTTTCTGCAGGTATCGGCCATTTATTTTGCGGTATACCCGTCCGTCAGGGCAGAAATACTTGCCCACATAACCCCGCTTTCGCTTCGCAAAAAACGTAACAGACGCTAAACTCGGAAAAACCTCGTTAAGCGCTGACGTTTTTTGAGAGGTTCTTTAGGGCAAGTATTTCTGTCCTGACTATTTTTCTACAAAAATGTAAGATGTATTCTAATGGGTATACTGAATGGACAACGTAAGTTATCCATTCGTGTAAAGCACATCAGATACGAGGCATCCGCTTATAATCCGAAACCGTATTGCAGTTGATCCATTCGCGGCATAAGATCATTTCGTAATCCTTTTTCGAGAGCGGACCAAAGTATCTCTGAATAAAAACCAGATTGGTTCCCCGCCATTGGGTTTCTTTTATGGACGCAAATGTTTCCCGTAAATGTTCTGCATCCGCAAACTTCCAGATCTGGCCGGAATTGAAGATGCCGAGGAAAGGTTCCGGAATTTCCAGTGCGCCGTGTGCAGTATCATAAATATAATGAATCTGATTTTTTCGGTCGAAGTAGTAAGCAACCGCTTTACTGGCCAGAATCTCGTCCTGATTCCGGGTAATCACATTGGCGGGACTCTCATAAATTTGCTGAAAACTATTGTGGTCCACGTAGAGATCTCCTTCTGCAAATATTACTTCTTTAAATTCCTTGTTTTGGATTTCCTTTAAAGCCAGATACAGACTGTATCCGGAACCATAGTCCGCATAATGTTTATTTTTTATGAGAAGAATTTTATCGCCGTATTCCGAAAAGTGCTTTTTCACGGCGGCTTCCAGCTTTTCATATTGGAAGCCGCCCACTAAAACGTAGAGATCAAAATGTTCGTTCTGATGCAGCATCCGGTATAACAGGGATTCTTCGAAACTATTTTCATAATAAAGACATTTGAGGCAGTCGTATCCCAATGATTCACTGAATCTGCTGGAAATCCCGGCTATGGTTACAATCAATATTTTCAATCTGTCATCTCCTCCAGACACATTTCAATGCCCTGTTCCAGGGGAATGCGGGGTTCCCAGTCGGTTCTTGCGCGGATTTTCTCCGTGCTTAAAACTCTTCTTTCGGGATCGGATTCCCTGTACCCACGAAATGTAATTTTTGGCTGTGCAATTCCAAGTTTCTTCGCGCAGAGTGTTACCAGATCAACGATGGAGATTTCCTCGTCCGTTGCTACATTATATACGGAGCCGTCCAGCGCGGTTTCCGAATGGATCAAAGCAAGGACGGCGGCGCAACTATCTTCATTGTGCAGGAAAGTGCGGCGGTTTACTTTTGAATTTTCCAGCAGTTCCACCTGCCCGTTTTCTTTTAATTGCCGTAAAATATGCGGAATAATGTGCTTTGGATATAGCTCATTTTTACTGTATACGTTGGCAAAGCGAATAGAGCATCCTTTGATTTTCTGCTCTGTCACGGCCTCTTTCATGAAAAACTCCGTCAATAATTTTCCTGTGGCATAGCTGGTTCTCTGGCTGTGTTCCGCATGTGACAGCGTCAGGTAATCGGATTCGGACACGCCGCCTTCTTTCCAGGAATGCATGGAATAAACTTCGGATGTAGAACAGTTGATAAATACGTCGGCGTTCAGCGCGATGGCCTGCTCCAGAAAAGATTTCATTCCCAGTACATTTGTCTCAAAAGTCCGTTCCACATGATAAAAATGTTCCGTATGGACAACGGCTGCGCAATTGATATAAATAAGTTTTTCATAAGCCTCTCTTTCGGCCAGAATGATCTGCCGTAATGCTTCCATTTGTGCCGCGTCATTCAAATCATATTCATAAAAGCGGAAACGCCCGTTTCCCAGAAGGTCTTTGACCGTCTCGATGGAAGAGGCAAAAAAATTGTCAAAGCCGATGACTTTTGCGTTGCCGGCAGCAGAAGCTGTCAATTTTCTGGCCAGTTCATTGCCGGTCATTCCGGTTACACCACTGATTACATATAATTCCATCATTAAATCCCCCATGTAAGTCGTTCTCGGTAATAGTCGTCTACCTGTCCGTGATAGCAGGCCTGCTCTTTTTCAATATCATAAGGTATTTTTTCAAAGGAAGCCTGTTCTGTCTCCATATCCAGAATTACAAATTGTGCCATCGGATTTAAGTTCCGGGGCTGTCCGACAGAACCGGGATTGATAAATACTGTTTTCTTTTTCCTGCGCCGCGGCGGCTCTTCCCCCATGATAAAGTTCTCCATAAAATGCGGCAGATGGGAATGTCCGGAAAAAACATAGTCGTATGCAGAATAGTCTGCCGCGATCTCATGTATCCGGTTCGGAAAGATGCTTTTCCAATAGAGATCTTCCAGACTTCCATGCACGGCGAGACATTTCTTTCCCCCACATTCAAATTCTTTTTTGGCGGAGGGTTGCATTTCACTGCGCAGATATTCCCAGGACTGCGGCTGTAAGATGCTTCGGGTATACCTGGCGCAGTCCCGGCCCCGGTCAAAGGCGAAACGGTCATATTCCTCCCGGAGGATGGCGGCCTCGTGATTTCCCTGTATATTACAGAGGATGGGATACGGAAGCTGTTTCAGCATTTGCAGCACTTCGTTGGAGTGCATCCCGTAATCAATCAGATCTCCCAGCAGGACACAGGCGTCGATACCTGTGTACGAAGCGGCGCGGTCCAAAACAGACTGAAGAGCGGATTGGTTTCCGTGGATGTCGGAAAGAATGAGAAGTTTCATCGGTTGAGTTCCTTTCTATCATATACACAATATTTTGTGATTCCTGCGTTTTGAAGCTGACAGATCAGTTCATAAATATGTTCGCCGGCAATTGCAATCAGAAAGCAATATGTTGTTTCATCGGGCAAACAACGTATGCGATCCGATAAGGTATCGTCATCCGGGAATTCCATAATCCGGGATTTTGTCGGAATGGATGAATATTCTGCATCTGATAATGCATGTTTTTTGACAAAAGCAGCGGCTTCCGGGAGAAAGAGAACTTTTAATCCACATTTTATTGTTCCGATTTTGGCAGTACAGTTATCGGCAAAAGCAACTGCCTGGCATCCTAATTGTTCTGCAGCTTCTTCCCCGTAATTTCCGGCCGCAAAGATCACGTATTTTTTATTTGCCGCAAAAGGCACTTCATTGCACAATTCCGGAACAACCTGTTTAAATCGGTTTATAATCTCCGGTGTCATGAAGGGAGAGCGTTTCATTTCGTAGTAGATTCTGCAAAGTTCTCCTGGATTTTTACATAGAATACGTAATATAGTATCGATATAGCGGATCCGAAGTTTTGTAAGCTGGTCGCGGATTTGTATTTTTTTTGTTTCTGTCAGACTGCAGCCATGACGCCGATATTGGTATAAAGTTTTGTCAATAGATTGAATGGAGCCGAAGCGGTCTAATATCCGCAGCCAATAATCATAATCTTCTACACAAAATGTATGGATATCGTAATTACCAATCTGATCGTATACTTCTTTTCGATACAGGAAACAGGCTCCAAGACAGTTGTAGGTGTACATTTTTTCATTCGTATAAGCTCCGGCACAGCCGGTGACTGTTCCGTTTTCATCTATGATCTGCATGTCGCAGCGAACCATGAAAATGTCCGGATGAAAGTCTAAACATGCTGCCATTTCTGCAAGAGCATCCGGAAGATAGAGGTTGTCATCGGAAGTCCAGGTGAGGTATTCTCCTTTGGCGACAGAAAAACCAATATTCAGGGATCCCGGTAATTTTTGATTCTTTTCATTGCGGATTACACGTATTCTGGAATCGGATTGCGCATAGCGTTTTATAATGTCGGCAGTTCCGTCGGTGGAACAATCGTCTACAATGATCAGTTCCCAATCCGGAAAAGTCTGGGAAAGAATGCTGTGAATGGATGATTTTAAATAGCGTTCTCCGTTGAAAGTCGGAAGAACAATGGATATTTTGGGCATGGATTTTGCCTCTCTTTCTTGATATTTCTCCGGGACAGGTATGTACGGCGAAACAAGGTTTTTTGTAAGGGCAAAAATAATTCCCGAAGAAATTAAAAGGAATGGCGGAGCAGAATCTGCACAATCCGTTCTGATGCATGCCCATCGCCATATGGGTTTACTGCTTTGCTCATATTTTCATAGAAGTTTTCATCTGTGAGTAAACGTTTCGCTTCCTGATAGATGGTTTCCTCCTTTGTCCCCACAAGTTTTAAAGTTCCGGCTTCTATGCCTTCCGGGCGTTCTGTTGTATCACGCATGACTAATACCGGTTTGCCCAGAGAGGGTGCTTCCTCCTGTACGCCGCCGCTGTCTGTAAGAATAAAATAACTTCTTGCCATGAAATTGTGAAAATCCATTGCGTCTAAAGGCTCAATAAGCCGGATACGGTCAGAATCTGCTAATATTTCCTTTGCGATTTTCTGTACTTTTGGATTTTTGTGAACCGGGTAAATCACTTTTACATCCGGGTGTTCGGTTACAATTCTTCTGATTGCACGAAACATATGCCGCATAGGTTCCCCCAGATTTTCACGTCGGTGTGCAGTTAACAGGATCAGACGCGAATTACGGCACCAGTCCAGATGTTCATTACGATAATTGGGTTTTACGGTAAAGGAGAGAGCATCAATGACAGTATTACCTGTCACATAAATCTTTTCTTTTGTTTTATGTTCCTTTAATAAATTTTGTTCCGCCTGTTTTGTAGGTGCAAAATAAAATTCCGTGATCAGATCGACCGCCTGACGGTTAAATTCTTCCGGATAAGGAGAATGCATCCGATAGGTTCTTAATCCGGCCTCTACGTGCCCGATGGGAATGTTTCGGTAAAATCCGGCTAATGCTGCGGAAAAGGAAGTTGTAGTATCCCCGTGAACAAGAATCAAATCCGGTTGTTCCTGATCTAATATATGTCCCAGTCCATTTAGAATGTCTACGGTGATGGAGGATAATGTCTGTTCCTGACGCATAATATCCAGATTATAATCTGCCTGAATTGCAAACAAACTCATTACCTGCTGCAGCATTTCCCGATGCTGTCCGGTAAGGCAGACGATACATTCAAATTGTTTTGTCTTTTTTAATTGTAAAATGAGCGGACACATTTTAATTGCTTCGGGGCGCGTACCGAATATGGTGATTATTTTCATAATTGTGTTTCCTTATTTACTGTCCCAATCCATGCAAGAAATAAGTGATCCTCTCTTTTTTCTTCAATATCAGTAGAGTTAATATCAATAGAGTCAATGACATTGACCTCAGAGCAATGATCGGACAGAAGCGTTTTTAATTCATCTGCATCAAACCAGGTTTCCCATTCTCCGATTTTTAATCTGCCTAATTCTGATTTGTTTTTATCGATAATAACAATTTTTCCACCAGGCTTTGTAACCCGGGTTAATTCCCGAATCGCACTCTTGATATCAATCGCATGCTCCAATGCCTCACAGGTATATGTAATATCGAAGAAATTATCAGGATAAGCAATGTTTGTTAAAGTTCCTTGTTTTTTTTGTATGGATTCTATATCAATGTATTTCATGACTGTTTCTGACAAATCCACAGCGTAATAGGTATTTTCAGGCTCATCTTCCGCCAGATTTTTTAAATAACGCCCCTTACCACAGCCCGCGTCCAGTATTGTAAGACCGGCCTGGCTGGAAATATATTCCGCAGAGATGAGTCTTTTGATAATTTGATATCTGCCATCTTTTTTTTCTATCTTAGTTAAGAAAGAATCGGCACACAAGTTAAATTCTGCATGAATTTTGTAATATAATGCGTCTAAAAAATATTTTACGGCCCAACTAATTTCACTGGTGGGGAAATAATCGTTTTCCTCATATGGATTTTCTTCTGACAGGTAGCTTCCATACCATCCACCGGATTCATTTTGTAATTTGCAGGCATAGGTAAAGGCTTTGTTTCCCTTTTCCATATCACCCAGTCGGAACCAGACAAGTGCAAACTGAAAAAGTCCTGTGGAGCATACCCAATCGACATTCGGATATGCCGGAACAGCTCCGTTCTCTTTTTGCAATTTGCCGACTTTTTTCATAGCTTCTGATGCCATCTCCCATTCTCCCATATCCAATAATGCTTCCATAACATAGGCATAAAAATGAGAGAGTATACGAAAATTCATAATCTCTTCATAATGGTGAGATTTGTAGTAATTTAAAATTTTGTAAGCAGCTTCTTTATATTGAGGCATATGAAATAAATCAGCGGCTTGAACAAGCGGAGAGAGACAATATAAATGAACCAATTCAGAACAGATTCTTTTATCTCCCCATGCGGTTATCACGGGCGTAAGCAATCTACCCGATTCCACCATATTATTTAAAATCCAGTCACAGCCTTTTATAATATGAGGAATTACTCTTGGATAAATATCTTTTATTGAAAGTAAACCTTTTAATATTTGTGCTGTGTCAAAAATATAAGGGTTACGGTTGTCCATGTCACACCAGGCACCATCACTTTTTTGGATACTACAAAGCCATTTCGCATAAGATAAAGCCAGATTTCGATATCCCCAGTTGAGTAAAGTTGGTATAAAATATCCAGTTACTTCGGGATAACATTCTCTTTTATTTGAATTACAGATAATGGCATTTCCATTAGTGATAGTAGTGCTATTATTATGGATCCACAGGAGTGCATTCTCATATATTTTCAGATAATCAGTTCTGTCTTCCATTTTTTTCTTTATAATTTCAATTTGAATTTCCTGAGTTGTTTTTACTTTTTCTACATTCATTTGTTGTAGCTGTTGAATAATTTGTTGTTGATATTTTTGTGAAACAGATACAATAACTTGATAATCGTTTAGAAAGTCTTTGCTACTTTTGGGACTGTATATAGGGATACCATCTATGTACAAGCCCCATTTCATTGAATCATTATCAAGAATACAGAATATTTGGTCTTTCCCTAAGAATTGAATGGTTGTGGATGAATATAAACCTGCACCAAATAAAATATACTTTTTCACTTTAAGTTCTCCTATACTTCTAATAGTTAATCTTTTCGTATACCAATGGTTACTAACAGATAGCCTTGTCCGATGTTATCCAGATCATAGTTATCTAATAATAGTTTTTCTATTGTAGCTCTTAAATGATGATGTAAAGGTAAAAAATTTAATGCATGTTTTGTTCCAATGGTATACTCCTGAATATTACTATATCCTGCTACTAAAAATTCTTCTCTTAAACTGGATTGCGGAAGTTCAAGGCCGTATTCCCATGTCCCGTTGTCCTCCATTATTTTTTTCCCAATCATATAGGGGAGAGACATCGCATTAGGTATCATAGATATCATCCTTTTAGAAAATCTGTACCAGTTTTTTAAAAGTGCTATTCGCTCAGCTTTTTCGAAATGTTCTAAAAGGCCACATTGAAAAATCGTATCAAATTCATTTTCATAAAAAGGTAACTCTTTTGTAACATCTAAAAGCCTTGTGTTAATTCTCTTGTTAAAATATTTTGCCAATTCATTTATTAAAAGGATGCTATCTTCAGAATAGTCAATACTTGTCATAATTCGATTATGTTTTGCTAAATAAGCGGATGTCTGTCCGGTTCCGCATCCCATTTCACAACATTTTTCTCCTTCAGAAGTTAGTTTTAGTAATTCTTTACTCCAACAGGGAACATTATTATGGGAAATATTTGCACATATTTTTTCTGCCAGATTAAGTTGACAATGCTTTGCCCACTCATTTTTAGTTAGCGCCTTTGTGTTTATTTTATCATTCATAAGTTTTTACCATGCTCAAAAGTTCTTTGTGTTGAACCAAAGATATTTTGTTCTATTATTTATATAGTTTCATTTTAATATGTTAGAATATATGTTATAAATATCCTTCTTACTCAAATAAACAGGAGTATTTTTTAATCTTTCTGTATTTACGGAACTTACTAGTTCTTTCATTTTGGAATCATCTGGATAGATTTTAAATTCTAATTCCAAATTTTTTAGAATCTGCTCGAAAAAATTCAGTGATTCAGCAATTCCTTGACAGCTCATTATTTTAGCAATCTCAACCAAAATATTTTTCAGGTAATCTTGTCCACGAATATCTATGCAGTTATTAAGATTTTTTGACATATATTTCCATACTTCCAGGACACATATTGCAGCAGCATGACCATGTGACAATCCAAACATTGATGTAAGTTTATAACATAATGCATGCCCAGCAGTTGTTTGAGTAATGTTGATTGCCTTACCTGATAGATTGGAGGCGATAAGTATTTGTGAATTATCCAAGTCTTGGTTTTTTAAATAACCTTCTCCATATTTTAAAATCAATTTTAATGCTTTTTGAGAATAGATTTTACTTTCTCTTGTTGAATTTATGGACCAAAACGATTCTAAGGCATGACAAAATGCATCCATTAAAGTTGATTTTCGTTGATATATAGGCAAGGTATTTAATAAAGATGCATCCAATAAAACCGCATTAGGAATACAGTTGTTGTCAGTTATTGATTGTTTTACACCTTGATAATATATTACAGCGTATTTTGTTGCTTCACTGCCGGTACCAGCGGTCGTTGGAATGGCAAGGAGAGGAATATTGACTGGCTGGAAATTTTGCTGTAAATAATTACCATCTTTTATTTTGGAAAATAGTTTTACACATTTTGCGAGATCAATTGCACTCCCACCACCTACGGCAACAATCATTTCATATGGTTTTTTCTGAAAAGTATGTACTGCTTTTATTACGTCTTCATAAGTTGGATTTGATAAAAAATCATCAAATTGAACAACCGTTATTCCCATTCTTTTATTTAAGTTTTTAAAGTAAGCACCAATTTTCAGGGAAGAAATAAATTTCCCGCAAATTAATAAAAGTTGTTTGACATTTTGTTCAAGAAAGTATTTATCTAAAGATAAGTAATTATTGTCAGGGGATAGTATTTTTTGATTTTTCACAATAGTTGTTCCTTTAATAATTGTCAGGATTTAAAGATGTTCAATGAGGCTTCTCTTTCTGATTTTCCTATTTCATTCAATACAAAAAGCAGATCTTCATAATTATCTATTTCGTGACATAGTTTGTTTTTTACATCCAGAGGAATTAATTCAAATTGGTTTGAGATTTCATTAAAAGCATTTTCAGCGTAGCAACATGTATTACCGTGTTCGCAAAACTCTTTGATCTGTCCCAACCATATGTTCCAATCTTCTTTTAATAATTTGTATAAAGGTTGTGCTGCAATTGCTTCATCAAAATATTCAATTCCGATTTTTGAAATTATTCCATTTTGTATGACGGCTTTAAAATCTTTTTTAGGTAGGTCCATATTTGAACTAACAGCCATACAGCTTTTTTTACATGCTATTATTTCTTTTATAATTTCATCATCTAACACTAAATCGCCATGAAGAAGGATAATATCATCAATCAGATATTTTCTGGCACAATATATGGAATAAATATAATTTGTTTTTTCATAATCCGGATTTTTTACATACCGAATATTTAGTTTTGTATGTAATGACTGGCAATAATGAAATAAAATATCCGAGTATTTTCCGGTAGTGATAACGATGTTTTCTATTCCGGCTTCATATAGTTGGCGAAGCTGTCTGCTTAAAATGGTTTCGTTGCTTGAAATTTCAGTCATACATTTGGGATATTGTGATGATAAAGCGCCCATACGACTTCCAATTCCAGAATTTAAAATTAAAGCATGCATTTTTATAGTTCCCCGCATCAATATTGGTCCGTTTCTTAGTTACATTTTTAGCCATTAACGATTAATTTTTTATTTTGTTTTACATGAAATGTTAAGTATTCTTCATATTTTGAAAAAGTTGATAATTATAGATATCATTACTTTCAAGTTGTTCTTTTACTTCCAGAGCAAGTAAAATTCCCATAGAAATTATAATTGTATAGTTATAAGAAATTTTTTTAAGCTCCGAAAAAGAAAGGACTTCCTTTCCATAGAATTTTTTCCCTACCAAGGCAGGATCATTATCTACAAAAAAATGTACTTTATCGTTTCCAAAATATTTTAATGCCTCTTGCCCCATTTTTCCGCAACCAAATAAAATGTATTTTGTAGAGAGCAGAGAGGGACAAGGACAACAATGGACGATAGTTCGCACTTCCTTTTTTTCGAAAAGTTCTATTTTTGTAGTAGAAGAGAAATCCTCTTTTCTAACCGCAAGATAATTTCTACTAACAATTTTTACATCTTTGTTTCTATGACACTGTATATATCGATATAAGTCAGAAAGGAAGTATTCTGACCATATTCCGGTGTTTTTTATAAATATGATCCATTCCCCGCTACAATTACTTTGAATAGTATCTGTATCTAAGGTTGGAATAGTTTTTATTTTGTAATACTTGTCATAAAAAGTTGGTTTTTGTTTTGAATTACAAATGAGAATTTCATAATAAGGGCCACTTAAATCTAATAAAGATTTTATAGTGCTATTTTGAAGAAGTTTTTCATCCAAAATAATAGAAAACATTTTATTTAAACAATCCTTATCAAAAGGTAATCCTGATTTATATTCAAAATTTTGTACCTCTAAAAATTTTTTTGTAATATTTTCTCGATATTTTTTAACCAATTCGGGATATTTATCTTTTAAATTAATCTTATAGTCCGGGGATTCATCAAGGTTAATTAACCATTCACATCTCGGATCTTTTTCTCCAAAGACATATTTCCAATTCCCGTCACGGATATAATAAACATCAGATGAGAAGGGATTTTGCTTTTCAGACGGCACATTCCAGGAACCTTTTTCTCTATAAAAAACAGTTTGCTGATAAATGTCATTTTTCATGTAGAGAAATTGATCATGCCCCTGTCCGTTCATGGACACATCTAAAGCTACATGTAAAAGGGTTGGTGCAATATCTAATGCAGAAATGGGCTTTGTTAAAATCTGTGATGTAATATCATTTCCTAATAGAGAAAAAAAAGCTCGTACAGATTCTTCATAATGGCGTTCTCCATTGTCTTCTCCATCCTGCATATAGTTTTTGTCCAATAGCACACCGTGGTCAGACGAAAGAATTACAAGATCATCTTTGCCTATTATGTATTCAGAATAGAGTTTTTTAAATTCCTGGGCCGTGATATCAATATTTCTGCGATAATATTCATGCTTCCACATTCTCCCCAGATCACAATTTAATTCATGCAATAATTCTATATGATGATAAACAAATTTATTTGTTTTACAATTATTAACATCTTCTATAAATTTATCTCGTCGTGCAGTTTTCATTAAATCCGTTTTAAATAGAACCTTACCTATTTTATATCCGCTGGATTCCCATCTTTTGAAACCGGACATGGGAACACCTCTTTCCCCGTCTGCATCATTGTAGCGGAAGGTTTCATATCCAGCCATTTGAAAAAAATCTGCAATTGTAAAAATGTTTTGATTAAAATTTTGTAATGCCTCAATACTCCAACCAGTAGCTCCATTAAAGGACGGAAGTAAAGAAGAAAAAATGGAGTGCATAGAAGTATGAGTACCAGCAGCAGTAGTTACTACATGATTAAACACAGTTGCATTGGAGAGTAGTTTCTCAACAAAGTTACCCTTGGGATCTATTTGTAAAAAGTCAGGACGTAGACCATCCAAAAGGAACCAAAAGACATTTTTATACTTCTTTTTAGGATTAAATGGAATCATTTTTTATACCTCCGGGCAATTTTTAACAATTTCAAATATTTTATAGCCACATATTGAAGAATGCTTTGAAGAAACTTTCTCAGGCAAATATTTTGACCATGCTTTTAAATCGTATAATTCTGTTTCGTCTACTTCTAATGTATATTCGTGAGAAATAATCGTTTTTAATTTTTCAAACTCTTTTTCTTGTAAAGTTATAAAAAAACATTCTTCTAATGTGTTTTGTACAAATTTGTAAACAAGAGTTGTACCTGAGGAAATATAGAAAAATGGTGCCTTTGTTTTAGAGATATCTGTGCAAAAGCCTCGAAAGTGGGAGGGAAATAAATTATTCCTGTCCATTATTTGTCGTTCCTCTTTTTTATAAACACAATTTCCCAGATTATCTAAAAGCATTATTTCAGCAGTACTGGTTGAATCAACTAATAGTAAGTTGTCTGGTATATTAAAGAGAGCTGCCGATTCATACATAGGATTATAAAATTCTAATTCTCTGGTATGATCCTGTTCATCTATTTTAAAAATAGTTTTCTTAGCAGAATCAAATAAATATAATGAGTTTCCTATGCTTCCAATACTGATAAACTGATGGGATGAATTTCCCAACGTTTCCAGGCTTACTTGATTTGAATTCATGTCAAAACACAAGGCTCGATTTGTATATGAATAAATGGCATATAATTTATTACCAAATTTAATGGATTGATTAATGTATGTCTGTTTTATAAGATTTCTGAAGGGCAACTTAATATACTCTAAATCGTCAGAATCCATATCAATCCTTATAATTGCCTCATACCAGGAAGGGATACAGTACAAATAGTGTTTTTTGGAATATACTTGGGTGAATAATCTTTTACCATCATATTTTTCGATATACCTAATAGGTTTTTTCTTAAATGTTATTTTTGAAACATCAAAGATAGCAATTTCCCTGGCCTGAGATGGAATCAGAAAAATTTTATTTTTTCTTTTATAGATACCAACATATCCAGAGGTCTGAAATATAGATTCATTTGGTATTTTGTCCACTATATGAGTGTGTTTTTCCTGTAGATTATATCGCATTAGTACATTCATTTTCCCGTGCACAAACCAAAGATCTTCCTCATCAATACAGAGTGCCGAAGGCCATATAGGAATATCTTCTGCAGAAATTCTTCTTTTGCTTTTTACAAAAGTATCCTGGATCATAACAGGTTTTTGAACTTTTTTATATAAATTTATTACGGAACTTCGATCGCCGTAATAGGCATCAGTCTCTGCAATTGCCCAATTTAAATCAAAACCATTATCGAAGATTCCCCATGCTTCTTGTTTATATTTACGGACAATTTTTTTGTATTCCGCCAATAAACCTGGTCTCATTGATTTAAGAGTAGATTCATATAACGGATGGGGGCGCCACCAAAGAGCAATTTCAGTATTCTTTTGAAAGAAATCTAAAGTATCTTTGATCTTTTTTAAAACTTCAGGATGATTTAATAATGTGCTGACGCTTATATTATAAAGAATCGTTTTTTTTCTTTTTCCGGTATTTGTATAAATGATTTCTTTCCAATTTTCAGGAAGCCTTGTATCATCGCGTTGGGTTGTATGTACTCGATCGAATTTAGGAGAACCTATACCAAAAATCTTGTTTTCCCAGTAACTACGATGAATCCCGGATAGATTTTTTTCCAGGACATTTACGAATAATTTTTTTGTATTTTCAGACTGTACAAAAACCATATCTGAATAGAGAACACCGTTGGAAAGGATATATCCGGCTCTGTCTTCCATAACTTCGACGCTATCAGGATTGACTTCCGCAGAAACATAATAAGGAATATATATAAGCTTCCGGCAGTATTCCTTTAATTTAGCAGTATAGAAAAAAGGATGTACCGTTGTTACATAGTTGTTCTCATCATAAGGATTATGGATAAAAATGGCGTCCGGTTTTCTGGTTTTAAAGTCATAATTATTATAGTGGGTAATTGGAACATCCTCAGGAAATGCATCCCCCTCATAATGTTCGCAGCGGAGGGTTCCATCGGGATTCTTGTCATAATAAGGAATCGGAATAACATATGCGTCGCATTCCGGATCTTCGTCCGCTGCTTTCCAGACACTTTCCAGAGAGTCCCACATAGATACTTTATATGGTAAGAAAACAATCTCTTTTTTAGAGGGGATGTCATTGCGGATGCTATTTTCGATTGTTGATAAGTACCCCTCTAATGATTCATACGTTTCGCGACTGTTCCATGTATTATTTTGTTCTGATTCTTTGTAAATGTGGTATAAAAATTCACAGTAATTCTCGATATAGGATACGGTTATGCAGTCTGTTTCCTCGAATTCCTCTATGGTGGTCCCAATGGAAATAGCGCACTCCTGACATTGGCTAAGCAAAGACTTTGCAGAAGTATATTGTTCTTTTGATCTATAAATTTCAATTTCTTTATGTGCCTGATGAAGTGTATTGACCATATCCAGAAGCTGCTGTTTAAGGACTGTTCTCATAATCTACCTCTCACTAAAGTTGTTTATACGTAACTATCTAATCTATGATACGCATACACTTATACTTTTTGTCGTCTTACGTTTTTTTTCGATAAAGACCATACTGTCATAATAAGTAACGGATTTAATTCGGTCGGAATATTTATTTCTTACCAAGTCGTCTGTTTCGGAATATTGGGCATGTAAAAAATCAATAAGATTTTTAGAGTATTCGATAAAAGTCTCTTTCTTATATCCGCCCCCGTATTGTTCCATATACGATGTATGCAAATCTTCGCAGAGATAAATACCGTCGTCATCAACAAGATCAAATAACTCTTCAAAAGAAATGATTTGCTGCTTCATAGTGTGGCCGCCGTCATCAATAAGGATATCTACCTTTCCGATTTCTTTTTTTACTGTCTGTAAAAAGTTTTGATCGTCTTGAGAGCCTATAAAAATCTGAATGTTTTCTTCTTCAAAAGATTTGCATTCCGGGTCGATATCTATTCCGTAGATCTGGACTTGATTATTTGTATTCCCGAAATAGTTTTTCCACATCTGTAAGGAGCCGCCCCGAAAAACACCGATTTCTAAAATCTTGATATCTTTCCCCCTGTATTTTGAAAAAAATCTGTCATATGCTTCAAAATAATGCATCCATTTATTCACACATCTATGGTTTTCTTTAAAATAGAACTTTTCCAAATTATTGAAATGATCGGGCTTTAATTTACTGCCAAATTCTCTTCCGGTCATAATTTCGCCGGTTACAATGTTTTCATCAAATACCATATCTCCGATATTGTAGATTTCATCTTCCACCAGAATAATGGTTTCACGGTGAGATACGATTTTCTGTTCGGGAACTTTATACAGAGTAGTTAAATCATGGACGATTTCCTTTCGATTTTCGTCATTAACGGCTGTTACAATGAGGTCGTATTCCTGCTGCAAAGCAATGGAGGGACTTTCAATTTTTATGCCCTGATAGTTACTTTTCCAGAGGTCGCTATTAGAATCGACTAACCTGAAATTTGCCGCACCATGAGAAAGGCAGTAATCAATGTATTCTTTTCCCGTTTTTCCTATTCCGTATATAATTACTTTCTTCATAGCTGATCTCCTTTTATAGTTTGTTATCTATAAATCAAATTCTTTTTCCCACCAGTATATTTTGGGGGGATTCCAAAGAATGTGCTTATCTGAAATAACGGTATTTAAATAAGTTGTGATTTCGGACGCGATTTCCTTATCATTTACTGCAATTAACAAGGTATCGAAGTGCATATTTTTTAAGCAATTCGGCGATTCAATCAGATGATGGCAGACATATTTATTGGAAAGTTTTTGATCTACCCACGCAATAAGTTCCACATTCTTTGATTGAAGTAGTTGTCTGTAATAAGACTTTCCAACGCTTCCGGCGCCGTACAATACAATTTTTTTACCAAGTTCAGGAAAATCAAAAGGAATATGATATAGCGCCCTCATTTTTAATGCGAAAAAATTATTGATGCCGATTCTTAATAAAAGTAATAAATAGGCTTGCAATTGTTCCTGCAATTGGTATTGTTTTTTATAGTTTGAAAAAGCTGTCTGCATATACTCCTGAAAAAAATATATTTTGGAAAAAACCTGCATATCTTTTGAATGGCACATAGACCCCGGACAGATCCTATAAAAATAAAATACTTTGTTTGTAATGACGACTTTTTTTGCATGCAACAAGGCTGTGTAGGTTACAGCAGCATCCTCTCCCATAGAAATTCTGGGGTCAAGAGGTTTTATCCTCTCCAATAATAAGGGAGTTTTTATCAATTTTACGGATAATGACTGAAGGATCCCCGGACTTCCCTCTTCAAAATCAAACATCATTTTTCCACAGACAGTTTCCAGTTGCTGTTGTTCGTACTTTCCTTCCGGAATCGTGTGATGCCAGGGGATATGTTTTTGATTTTCCACACTTTCCATGTTATAACAGATCATATCAATATGACCGTCTTCTGTAAGTGGAAGGATGGATTCTAATAAATTTTCCGCGATCCAATCATCACTGTCTACAAACATGCAGTAATCACCACGAGCAGCTTCTACACCGCTTTTCCTTGTTGCAACTAAGCCTTGATGAGAATTCTGTATCACAGTAATTCTGGGATCAGTTTCTGCATAATCCATACAGATTTGAAGGCTGTTGTCAGTAGAGCCATCATTTACAAGAATAATTTCTATGTTTTGGTATGTTTGATTCAGAATGCTATGTAAACAATCCGGTAAATATTGTTCTGTATTGTATACCGGGACAATTACAGAAATCAGCAGCATTGGAAACCCTCCTCACTCAAAAATAGGAATTCTTGGAATTACTCTTTCCCCCAGTATTTTTTTACATGCATATTCTAATTCCGGGAGATAATCAAGATTCATGTCTTTTGCCTGTCGAATGATTTCTTTAAAAACAGTATATAACTGTTTTGCATCGTGAACCGAGTATGTCGTTTCAGGCACTTCTGTTATAATATCGTTGATGATCTGTAAATGCTCTTCGCTTAATACAAAACCGCTTTTTATCAGAGATTCCCGTTGGAATTCTGCATGCAGTTTTTTTCGCTCTCCGGCATGCATTTTCTGACTTAAAACGGTTACTTCCTCTTCGTGAATTCGTTTTAAATGTATCAGGTGATCTATGGATGTCATAGCGCCAACCTTAGAACTGTCAATATAAAATTTAAAATCCTGCATTCCCAGACAATTTTCCTGGTATCGCAGATTATTTTTTTCTATAAAAGATTTTCGAATCATTGCGGTACAGTTTGCGAATTTTTTATTATAAAATAATAAATTTGCTTTGATATAATTGGAATTGTAAAGGGGTTCCTTATCATATCTGATAAACTTTCCGTCTTTATCGATTAATGCGCTTCGTCCACCGAGAATATCAATTTCTTCATGTGTTTCTAAAAATGCAACCTGCCATTCTAAGCGCCTTTTCAGAGCAATATCATCATCGTCCAACAATGCGATATATTTTCCGTTACTCTGATCGATTGCTTTATTGGTGGAATAAGAGATCCCTTTGTTTTGTAAGTTTTGATATACTTTTACTCTGGAGTCATGGTATGTTTGAATGATATTTAAAGTATGATCTGTGGATTTATCCTCTACAATAATAAGTTCAAAATTTGGATAAGTCTGGTTTAAAACGGAATCGATTGCTTCTTTAATATATTTTTCACCGTTGTATGCGGGCATTACCACACTCACTAATGGTTCCATGTAGTTTTTCTTCTCCTTTTGCTTTGGATTTTTCAGGCAGGGATCAAATTGTTACGGGATTCTTATATGCGCTGCATCACAAACTGTCAGGTAAGAGTGAATTCTTTCGAAAAGAATTTTTATGAAAGTGTTGTCATCATAGGGCGTGTCATCCAGAGAAAACAATGAGATCGTTCCATCCGCATAAACCGCCAGTTTATATCCCTCTTCAAAGAGAAAGACTTCAAATGCCAGGAGACAGTGTTCCTTTCCTATTTCTTTATACAGGTACTGGAAATCCGGATTATATAACTCCGATCTTGCAGCCTTTATAAACGAATTTTCAGGAGCTGTATATGCTTTTTGGTTCAGTAAATGAACGAGGATGTCATTCAGGGACATCAAAGAGATCAACTGTTGGTTATTTCCCTGTCCCATCTCCGGAGAACGTATCAGATAAGGAATCCGAAGCCATTCTTCTGCGAAGCTGAATTTTGTTTCAGGAATATCCTGTATCTTACAGTTCGCATTTAAAATCAGGTTTCCATGGTCTGCATAAACCAGCATCCGGCAGCGCAGTGGATGGAGCAGTGGTTCCAGAACATCGTCCAGATAGCGCAGGGAATCCAGATGCTGCCGTTTATAATCTGTCCGAAGCTTCCTGCCTTTTTGCGGAAGAAAATCGAACAGCATAGCGGTTCCCTCGGAAATCAGTTTTTCTTTTGTATAGGGGTTGGAGAAAGAAAAATGGCTTTCATATAAAATATGAATGTAAAACAGTCCATTTTTTTCTTCTGCGGCATCCAGAGTAAAGTTCCAGATCTTTTCTGTGGCTGTCTGAAAAGCGCCGCTGTATTGGATAGAGTCGCTTTCCACAAAGGTATCAATATCCGTATAAAAATAAATTTTGCGGCCTTGTTTTTGTGCCTCTTTGATGAAACGGCATTTTTCAGCGGGTATAGAATTCGTGTTATAATACCCGGTTCTCAGATCATCGTTTTCACTGTATACGGGCAGCAGGCTTTCGTAAGTGGACGTGGAAAAAGAGTATGCACGTTCAAAAGTAAAAGCGGTTTCCTGAAACTCCCGGCTTAGTTTCGGCATATATTGCGGGCAGAGATCCTGGTGTCTTAATCCGTCAATGCAAAGCATCAATACGTGATCTTCCGATAGAGATGCAACGGCTGTTTTCTGCAATTCATAGAGTGCTTTTAGATCAGACAGCAGCTTTTCCATTCTCGTTTTATCAGCCGTTTCCAGATATCCGGGATCCATCCATTCCTTTAGTTTTAGAATGGCGGTCCGAAAATCTTTGATATGGATGTACTTTGTAATCAGATCCAGGTATAATTCTTTTGGAAGCTGTTCCGGATTATAAGTTCGAATCTCCCTCTGCAGTTGGTTGATTCTTTTATAATGCTGATAGGGATGATTCGAGTAATAATAGTCGGATTGCAGCATAATTCCTTTTTGTTCAAATTGGTCGTAGATATCCAGGACCGGGATATCCGGATGGTTTTGTTTCAGGCTTTGCTTCACATCCTGCCGGAATTTGTAAGTGGACAGGATAATGGCATCAATTTCATATTTTTCGATTTCCTCATCCCGAATCAGAAGGAATCCTTCCCCTTCGGTTGTGTCCGCGTAATTATCGACGATATGCTTTACCTTTTTTAATTCATACATGAAATCGGCCATCAGCATCTGCGTATGACCGCCGTTACAATAGATTGCCGGATGCTTCGTATTTTTTAGAAATGTATGCAGGGACTGCCGGATCACGGCGCAGATGTTTTTTGCCTGCAAGGGTGGATTCAGGTTATATTCTGTAAACAAATGCTGGTATTGATGTTCCAGTTCCTTTCGGATGTTGTTCACGCGTTTAAACTCCTTTCAACCATCCCGGCGATTTCCTGATTAACGATTTCATTCAGATGAGAGGGGATGGCGCCATATTCATATTGCCTGTCTGTAAAATAGTAGTGTGCTTTGTAAGCCGGTATCGTATCGCACCGGCCGCAGTGCTCTTCAAAAAAGTGATAATATCTTTTCAGAATCCGGTTGATCTGCCGGATTTCATTTAATGTCTTATATTCATCCGGGCACCTTGTATCTGAAGATTTTGCGGTGCATACTTCTGCCGGAGCGGATGGGCAGCTTTCGCTGTTTGATAAGGGATACAGATCTTGTTTATGGATATCCCCCACTTTTTCGCTGAGATAATTCTGAACAAGAATCAGGCGGGTGGAGGGAGATTCCGTCTGCATCCGTTTCAGGAACAGCAGGCAGCTTTCTTCCCATAAGGTATGGCATTCTTCTGTCTGACGGGAAACTGTTTTCCCGTTTTCAAGGGGGAAATCCCATCTGGCGCCATCGAAGGCGTCGCTTTTTGTCAGATAACCCTCGCCGTATGCAAGAAGATCAAAACGTTCTTCGATAAAGTCCAGAATCAGATATTCCGGTTGTATTTCTTTTAAAATATCCCAGAATTGATTTTCAATTTCTCGTTTTAACATCAGTTCCCGATAGCGGTTCCGATGTTTACAGGAAGGAATCTCTGAAACAGGATGCATCAGGCTGACGAGACTGGAAAAATTAAAACGGCAGTAAGGATCATGCAGGATATTCATATGCCCCAGGATCCGGTTCAGGTTATATCCGCCCCATGTAAGATAACGAAAGTCCGGGGTGTCCGGGAATCTTTGTTTTATAAAAGCCCGGTAATTCTCTGCGAGCTGCCGGAAATCTTCTTTTTCTTTCCGGTAGAAGAATACGGACAACAGATCTGCCAGCTTTAGTTTTACAATTTTTTGTAGTGTTTCTTCATAGGCTGCGTAAAGTCCGCATCGTTCAAATCCCTGCAAAAGCAGATCCAATGCCTGTATGCCGATGGCATTTTCCGACTCACGGACAGGGCGGGGCTGTGCTGTCAGAGAACCTTTTCGGAAAATCCGGTAATAGTACAAAGCTTCGTGGACATTTTCCACGCGGTTACTCAATGCCAGCAGGAGAGGGTAGAGGGCCCGCGCTTCGCTGTGGCAGTCCGGAAAAGAAATTCCGTATTCCGTAAAAAGCTTCTTATGAAACAGACATTTCCACATGGCTGTGTATCCATACTTCATATGTTCTTCCAGCGTGTAGTCTCTGCCCATATATCCGGAGCAGACCCGATAGGTTTTGACGTCGGTTTCGCTGTTGACTCTGTATACGTCGCATTCCACCATATCGGCATTGGTTTCTTTGGCGCGGCGGTACATCTTTTCAAGATACCGGGGATCTCCCCAGTCGTCCGCGTCCAAAAAGGCCAGATAGTCTCCGTTCGCTTTTTGAATTCCCAGATTTCTGGCTTTGGAAGGACCTTCGTTTTCTTTTGTGATCAGCCGGATCCGCGGATCCTTTTCTGCCCATTCCTGGCATTTTGTATGGGAACCGTCTGTGGAACCGTCGTCGATTAAAAGAACTTCAAAATCAGAAAATGTCTGATGTACGACGGAGTCCAGACATGGATCCAGCCATTCCAGTACGTTATATACCGGGATAATGAGGCTGATCTCCGTATGTTTGTCTGCCGGAGAGGGATTGGGACTTTCCTCCTGCCGGTCTGGTTTCCGGTGTGTGGCAGAAGATACAGAGGGAAGAGGAACAGGTTCTTTTTCGATATATTTTTGAAAATATTTGTTCTGTATTTGTTCCAGTTTTTGTATTTCACAGGCGGAAAACCCATGCTGCAGTAAGAGCTCTTTTACCTGTATCGGTTCCTTTCCGTGAATTTCCGTTACGGACAAATTGGTGGGGTATACGTCGCCGTAAACGTATTCCTGTCCGGTATAGACGGCCATAGTCAGCCGGTGGTTTCCATCAATTACTCCATAATTTCGGGTAAAGGTCAGTTTATATTCTTTTTGATATCCGGTTTGTTTCCAATTGGCAATCAGTTCCCGGAATTGCTTCAGACGCTGTATGGCGGTTTCTCTGCTGCAGTGCAGCGTCTGCGCTTTGAGGTAGGTGTCAAAACCATAGGTGTTTTTTCCTTCCTGCTGTTCAATAACGGCCAGACGGATTCCCAGACGCAGATCCTTCTGAAAGTCTTTCAGAAGGGACGCAACAGATACTTTCACGTTTTTCTGTTCTGCTTCTCCGAACATCAGCTCATATAAATAAGGATAGATCCAGAGATATTGGTCTGTTTTGGACTGAACGACAGCTTCTATTTCCTTCCGAATGGAGGCGTGGACAGCCAGACAGAGTAAATCGTCTTCTGCCGGATGAAGTTTTTCGATACAATATACTGGTAAATTTTCAAATGTATCTTCCCAAGCAGCTTTTTTTGTTTTTACAAAAGAACGAACCTGCTGCTGCAGCCCGTGTTGTTTCAAAGCCTTATAAAATTTGCGGGCAACATGTCCGGTTCCATATATGAAGATGTTTTTTCCAGCCAGTCTTTCCAGAATCATTTTAATCTCCATTCCGCCGCCAGGTCAGCGGCACAAATAGTAATGAAGGCTTTATTTTTCACACTGTCCTCCAAAATCAATATAGGTTACGGTATGTCGTGGCGTTCTTTTTTCTTTCGGGGGCAACGTCATATAGTCTGTCCCGAAGTAGTATTCCAGAAATCCTTGTATATCTTTGGGCGCCCGAACAGTCAGGTCTTCAAATAAAATATCCTGTGTTTCCAGATGCCACCGCTTTTGAAAACCGTTCGTTTCTTCTTTCGAGCCCCACCCCAGACAACGTACCAGGTTTGTATCTATGTGACGGTATTTTTCTACCAGATAGCAAATTCCTTTATGTCCCCATTCTTTTGGAAACAGATTCAGGATACGAAATCCGAGCCAACTGCTGAGACGGGTTTTATTCAAAGCGCCGACTTCGGAATAAAGAAGCTTTCGGCAAAGCCAGGACAGACAGGTGCAAACCCTGTTTGGGATCCGGGCGGCAGGCAGGTTGTCATCAGGAAAAATATCAATAAAAATCCCGTTTTTTGCGGTCATTTTGTGTTGGCCTTCTCTTTTATACACGGTTCCCTTTTTCAAAATCCGGGCATATTCCCAGCGGTAACCGGGATCTGTCCGATAAGTCTGCAGAAAATAGTCGGATGACAGTTCCGTCTCACAGAGTCTGCAGAATGTTTCATAATTTTCCCGCAGCATACGGACGTCCACATCGTCGTCCCAGGGGATGAATCCGCCATGGCGCACAGCCCCCAGCAGCGTGCCGCCGTCTAAAATATAGTCAATCTGATGCTTCCGGCAGATCCGATCCAGTTCCAGCAGCATTTCCCGTTCGGTAAGCTGCAGTTTTCGCAAAATTTCCTGCGTATAGATAAAGCGGCCCAAGACGGAGTCCCTCCTTACGGTATTGGTCTGATAGAGTATACTCACAGGATATCCCGTGATGCACGTCCCTGATGGCCATATGATGAGAATGACACGCTCAGGGAATGGCCCTTCGATAAGGGGCTTCTGTCTGTAAAAAGTATTCCATGATACCGGCCAGTGTAATACTTTCCTGTGGCGTCATCTGTTCTTTTGTGGGAATTCCCTGTATTTTCTTTAAAAAGTGTTCCAGTTCATATTGGAGACCGTTTCCGACAAAAGGATAGTCATAAAAATCACGTTGCGTGGGATCTTCATAGCGTACTTCAAAGTGTTGCGTCAGCCACCAGGGGGCCTGAACCAGAATATAGCCTTTTGTACCGGACAGGATCAGTTCTCCTTCGGATTTCACTCCTAATCCGGCCTTTGCCAGCCCGGTCTGACCTTGTCCATATTCAAAAAATATCTTTGTAAAGAGATCGATTCCGTCTGTATTCCGTTGTACGGCAAAAAGGAGTTTTTTAAAATTGCAGCCTAATATTTTTAACACGGCGTAACATCCATAGGTTCCCAGTTCTGTCATACTGCCGCCGTAATTTCTGTCTGTCAATTCCCGTGAATTGGGCATGGCCAGTTTTGTAAAACAGGCTTCCACATCCCGGACTTCTCCGATTCTTCCCTCTTTTACGGTTTTCAGTAAAGCCTGAAAACCAGGACAGTAGGCCGTCTTGACGGCTTCCATCAGAACCAGTCTTTTTTTGTGGGCAAGAGTGAATAATGTTTCTGCTTCCTTTTTATTTAGAACCATTGGTTTTTCACATAAAACATGTTTTCCGTTCTCCAGAAGTCTGCGGATATAAGCGCCATGTGATGCCGTAGGCGAAGCAATATAAGCGGCGTCAATTTGTGCAAGAAAAGCAGACCATTGATTGGTTCCAAAAGGCAGGTTACACTGTGCTGCATAGGTCTGTGCACTGGCCAGACGGGGATTGTATACAGAACTTAATGTTACCGGTAATCCCTGCCATCCGTCCTGCGCGAATCGCTCTGCAATTCTTCCGGTTCCAATGATTCCCAGTCGGATATTCATGACAGGCTCCTTTTTTCTCTTTCATTCATAAAGAGTTCTGTGATTTCTGACATGGCAATGATCTCGTTTTGGGTAAGCAAATATTTGTTTTTTTCAATTTTGTTGATTTGCGCTACAAATTCGCTCATTTCATAGCGCAATCCATCTCCCTGAAAAGTAGGCTCGAAAGTTTCTACTTTATTGGGATCCTCATAGCGGAGTTTATATTTTTTTGTGAGCCACCAGGGGGATTCGGCCAGAATATAACCGGTGTCTCCGGATATGACCAGTTGCCCCTCTGTTTTTATACCGACGCCGCATTTTGCCGTTGCCATACCTCGATCATAGAGCAGGTCAATTTTTGTATACAGATCCAATCCATCCTCTCTGTGGATACTGTGAATCTGTACGTCTTTGCAATTTGTGCCGAATAGTTTAAAAACGGGAAGTAACGTGTATGCGGCGTATTCTAAAAAGGCGCCGCCGAATCGAAAATCAGTACATTCTCTTGCCTGTGGATCTGCAAGCCGGGTAAAGCAGGCTTCAATATCCCGGATTTCCCCGATTTTTCCACTTCTGGCCGTATTGATTAACTGTTGAAATCCCGGACAATAGGCTGTCTTGATTCCTTCCAGAAGAACCAGATTCTGCTTCGCAGCCAGTGTAAATAATTCCACGGCGTTTTTTCGATTCAAAGCGATCGGATTCTCACATAGTACATGGCGTCCGGCTTCTAAGGCAGCTTTTGCATATTCATAATGGGTTTCGTTGGGAGATGCGATGTAGACGGCATCCACCCTGGCTAAAAATTTATTGTAATTTTCGGAATAAGTATGGATTCCATACCGTTTTTGAAACGTATTTCCACTGTTGGTTTCCGGATTAAACGCACAGATGGTATTCATTCCGGAAATATACTTTATCTCTGCAATAAACCGGGCGGCGATTCGTCCAGTTCCTACAATTCCGACTTTTACAATTTGAAATTGGCTGGAACGCAGCATCGTAGAAGAGATGTCGGGAGTCCGGTCCAGATAGACGACTTTGCAGAGTGTATTGAGATAGTCAAAAGTTCCTACCCAGTCGCTTCCAACGGTGAAAATATCGATATTATATTTTTGGATATCTTCTATTTTCTGACCGTTATGGTCTTCAATAATAATTTCATCGGCTAATCCGGTTTTACGAACATTCTCAATACGTTCCAGACAGGAATCGACGACGTTGATCTTTCCTCTTGCCTCGTCAAAATGTTCTGTAGTAACGCCGACGATCAAATAATCTCCTAATTTTTTGGCACGTTCCAGCAGGTTTAGATGTCCTTGATGAAACAAATCAAATGTACCGTATGTAATGACTTTGGTCACTGCGTTCCCACCTCCTTTGTCTGTATAACTGTTTTTGATAAAAGTGAATTCACAGAAGCATTTCAGGATGAAACGAATCCACACAGAGAATCTTTTGCGTCCAGCTCTCTCCTATGGTTTGTCCCCATTTTTTTACCAGTGTATCCAGATAAATCTGTCTTATGTTTTCTGATTGAACAAAAACCCGCTTTATATGGAACAGGTTTTCGGTATTACAAAAATAGAGCGACTCCTCCATCACCTTCTGAGAATTTGACAGAAGGTCTTCCGGGGTAAGGCTGGAAACATAGATTAATATCTCCGCACTTTCTTTTAGTATTTGTGAATAAAATCTTGGGTCGATGCTATAAGCAGAGTTGTCCTGATTATATAGATCAAATGTAAAAATCAGGTCTGGCCAATGGTCCTGAAGATCGTAGTTTTCATAATAGGTTACGGGCACGTCGTCTGGGAAATTGGCTCCTTCATAAGAATATTTTCCAAAAGTCCCGTCTATGTTCCGCTCATAATAAGGAATAGGAACAAAACAGGTATCAAAGTTCTCATCCGCACTGAGTATGTCCCATATTTTTTCCATGGAACTCCACATAGAAGATTGGTATGGAAGAAACAGGGCTTCCCATTTGTCGGAGATCTGAGAACCGATTAAAATATGCAATTCCCGTAGTTGTCTGGTAAGTTGCGCAAGCAGTTCCCGGCTTTTTTTTGAATCTGTAAGTACAGAACTTAACTGATATAAACATTCACAATAATCTTCCAGTTTATGGACGCTTTCGGTATCTTCCCCATATACTTTTTCAAATTTATTTCCAATGGCAACAGCGGTTTCCTGACATGCAGATAACATTTGTAAGATCTCTGTCTCATGAACAGGACGGGCTTTTAAACTTATTTTTAAAGTCCGATTGGCTCTTTGTAGTAAATGTATCATAGTAAGAACCTGATTTTTTAATGTACGACTCATAGTTTCGGTCTCCTTTGCCGGCCTCTTTTTATCATCTGGCTACTTGTTGGAAAATAGTTTGCCGAAGACGAAGCAATTCCAAATCGTCTGGAAGTAATACCGATAATTGTGTTACAACGGACAATGCTTCCTGATATTGTCCATTTGTAATCATTTCTTTTAAAGCCTGTTTGGTCTGTTTCGCCAGCTTTTGAAATTCTTCTTTGCTTTGAGTTGGATTTTTTACTGTTTCCGCCATTTCCCGTATGATTTCTTTTATAACACCTGTCATAGAAGGACGGTAACGGAGCGCTGTACGAAACAGATGGATCGCTTCTGCGGGTTTCTGATTTGCGGCGTTTTGCAGTGCCTCTGATAAAAATAAAGCAAACCGGCAATCCTTTGGTAGTAAATTGCGTTGTTCGATTTCAAATAAATGATACTGGTATAATGTTTTATAGAAATCAAGGATACAGGAAATATAAGTGGATAGTTCGCTGAAAAGTGTATTTCCAGACAGATATCCCTGAATGAGTTTCTTTTCCCGAAGAAGCATGTCCAGCCATAGGCCATATACAGAGGCATCCTGACGGAGCATTTTTATTGCTGATTTTATATTTTCCAGGCCCAGAAGGGAGCTTCTGTTTATCAGATTTTGCGTACACTGCTTCCAGGTGTCCAAATCCATACGTTTTACCAGTACAGACGGATTCATCCGTTGAGAAATAGCCTCCTCAAGTACCTGATATTTTAAATAGTATGATTCCGTTGCTTCCATACAACATAGAAGGGATTCCAATGCATCGTCCTTTTTGCTTTTCTGAATTTGACGCCGTGCTTTTTGGAGTAGGGTATAAGGACAATGTTCTGGAAATTCCTCCAGAAGCTTTTGAAAATCTGCAGGGTACTCTTTTTTCCAGAAATCAAAATTGGAATAATATCGCTGCATCCAGTATTCCTCATTCCAGGGGAGAAGTCTCAGAAAATCAATCGCCTGTCTGGCGTCTCCTTTTTTCAGGGCGGCTTCCGCACAGTTAATCCGGATTTGGTAGAGCCTTTTTGGAAGTTTGATTCGTTCTTCCGTAATCATTCCATAACTCTGTTTATTCCATAGATCCGGATGGTCGTCCATATAGCGAAGCGTTTTTTCAAACTTTTGACCGTAATACAAGACGTTGTCCGTCTTATTTTGTTCGGCATAAATGGCGAGTAAAGTTGTATAAAATTCCAGACACACCAATTCGCAGGGATCTTCCATTTCCAGAATGGAAAGCGCTTCCTGCTCTGTCTGTTCCTTATTTCCTTTTTCATAAAGAATCGCGATCAAATTGACCTGAAGCCAAAGACGATAGTAAGGATCTTTTTGATTCTTACAAAGTTCCCGCGCCTTCCGGCAGTATTCCTCCGCTTTGTCCCACATTTTTGCGGAGGCGTATTCCTGTACAGTCTGAAGATAATTCTTTATAAAGTCAGGACGTTCCTGAATATTTTTTAAGAGTAAAGGAAGATTTCGTTCGGTTTTATCGGAACCTTTGATACTTTTATCTGAAATATAGCCATAGTGATGTACATATGCATGAAAGTATTTACAGGGATTGAACCGGGGGGAAAGCTCTTCATGGACTGTGTTCTGAAACGCGATTCCCGGAATTCGTTCGGCCATTCGAAACGCAGTAAAATCAGAATGGTGAATTCCATCCCATTCCAGATAATTTCTTTGGATATAACAGGCGGAATGATACTGCCGATATTCTCCAGATAAAAAGAAGTCGCAAATCTCGGAAGTATCTTCAAACCACTCATCGTCATCAATATATAAAAACCACTCTCCCTTTGCCGCCCACAATCCTACATTCCGGGCCGCGGAAAAGTTATTGCACCAGGCAAAAGGAATGATCTTATCCGTATATCGGGCTGCAATTTCCCGGACACGCTCGTCAGTTCCGGTATAGACAATAATCAATTCACTGGGAACCTTCATCAATAAAGGCCGCAGCGAATCCAAGCAGCGTTCCAGGGAATCCGCCCGGTTGGAGGCAAGCAATGAAATGCTGAGCTGTATCTTCATCGTATCAAACTCTCCTTTACACTTTTGGATGGACGTTTTCTTTCATATATAAATATGCCTGTATTCGAAAGACTCTATGTTCTTTGAAAACAGATAAGCTATATACGAAAGAAAGCGCCCATCCGTTGGGACCGGCGCTTTCTATTATTGTACCCAGCCGGGCATCCCATATCGAATGCCCTTCGGGCAACCGGATGCAACGCATCCGGTAAAGTATACCTTGAGAAATTACTGTAACAACTGAAGAACTCCCTGCGGTACCTGATTTGCCTGTGCAAGCATTGCCTGAGAAGCCTGAACCAGGATGTTGTTCTTCGTGTATGCCATCATTTCCTTTGCCATATCTACGTCACGGATACGAGACTCAGATGCGGAGATGTTCTCATGCTGAACCCCCAGGTTGTTGATGGTGTGCTCCAGACGATTCTGCAATGCACCAAAGTCAGAACGCATGGAAGAAATCTTGTCGATTGCAGCTTTCGCCAGGCTGATTGCCTGAAGAGCGCTTGTGGAATTGGTAACGCTGATGGAACCAACGCCAAGTCCGGTAGAATTCATTGCTTTCAGTGTAACCTTGATCTGGTTGTTTGTAGAAGCTGCTTCACCAACATGAAGAGTCACTGCGCCAGCAGACGTAAACAAGGATGTTCCGTTGAAGTTTGCAGTCTTACCAATTCTGTTGATCTCCGCATTCAGAGCATTAATCTCTTTCTGCATCTCAGAACGGTTTGCTGTGGAGTATGTTCCGTTAGCGGACTGGGTAGCCAGCTCAACCATACGATTCAGCATGGAGTGAACTTCTGTCAGAGCGCCTTCAGCGGTCTGCACAAGAGAAACACCGTCTTCCGCGTTCTTCTTTGCCGTCTCAAGACCTGTGATCTGCGCGCGCATCTTTTCAGAAATAGCCAATCCTGCCGCGTCATCGCCGGCGCGGTTGATTCTGTAACCAGATGACAATTTTTCCAGGTTCTTTCCCACGGAAGAGTTGTTGTTTGTCAAGTTTCTGTGTGCATTTAATGCAGTAATATTATGTTGAATTCTCATGGTTTTTCCTCCTTGAATGTTTTTGCATAGGAATTCCTTTTCCTTGCATGATTATACATTTTTTGCATGTTTAAAAAGAATTCGGAAGAGCAACAAATATATGCTTTTGGACATGCCGGCGAACTATCCAGAGAAGTACAGTTTATTGGACTGTATCAGTTGTCCGTCCCGCAAGGGCGAGCATTGAATTGTATCAATTACAATCTTAATTATCCATTCTCTAAAAAATAGAAAAACATCAGATAATATACTACAATTTTTAATATGTATCTTGTTATCCACAAAGAAATTTCGCAATAGTATGAAAAAATAGGTATAGTGAAACCGCTCAGAAAATGGTACAATGATTTAGAAAGAAGTCTACAATTTTTCGTAAAGTATTGATCTATATAAGAATAAGACGAAAAGTCAAGTCCAGGGGGTGTGATCGTGTCAAGACCAGTTGGAGTCGGACATCAGGATTTTGAGCAATTGATTACAAGCAACAATTTCTATGTTGATAAAACTTTATTTATAAAAGAATGGTGGGAAAATAATGATACGGTAACGTTGATTACCCGTCCCCGGCGTTTTGGAAAGACATTGAATCTGAGTATGTTGGACTACTTCTTTTCTGTTCAGTATACAAAAAAAGAATATTTATTTAGAAATTTGGCAATCTGGAAGGAAGAAGCCTATCGGAGACTGCAAGGGACTTATCCTGTCATATTTCTCAGTTTTGCCGGAGTAAAAGAAACATCTTTTATTGGTACGCGAAAAAAAATCTGTCAGACGATAAAAAATCTGTATAATAAATATGATTTTCTGTTAGATAATGATGTTCTGAATGAAAATGAAAAAGAACTTTACCAAAAAATAACTGCCGACATGGAAGATTACATTGCGTCAGCTTCTTTAAATATGCTGTCTGATTATCTGATGCGCTATTATGGGAAAAAGGTGATTATTTTGTTGGATGAATACGATACACCTTTGCAGGAAGCTTATGTGAATGGGTACTGGGAGGAACTGGTTTCTTTTATCAGAAATCTGTTTAACTCCATTTTTAAAACAAATCCTTATCTCGAAAAAGCGATTATGACCGGGATTACCAGAATTAGTAAGGAATCTGTTTTTTCAGATCTGAATAATCTGGAAGTGGTGACTACTACATCAGACTTGTATGCCGATAAATTTGGTTTTACAGAATCGGAGGTATGGAAAGCACTGGAAGAATATGATCTGTTTCTCAAAAAAGAAGAAGTAAAAGCCTGGTATGATGGATTTACATTTGGGGAAATATCAGATATCTATAATCCCTGGTCTATCTTAAACTATCTAAAATCGGGAAAATTTTCTACGTATTGGGCCAACACCAGCAGTAACAGCTTGGTAGGAAAATTGATTCGTGAGGGAAACACCGATATAAAAATAACAATGGAAGATCTCCTTGCGAGAAAAACATTTTGTACGAAATTGGATGAACAAATTGTATTTCATCAACTTGACTATGATCGAACTGCGCTTTGGAGTCTTTTGCTCGCCAGCGGATATTTGAGATTGGTACATTATCATATGGAAGAAGAAAGTGGGACGGAAAAATTTGAACTCGCTTTAACAAATAAAGAAGTACGCATTATGTTTCAGAGAATGATTGAGGGGTGGTTTTCAAAATTCATCCCTGCATATAATGATTTTATCAAAGCGTTTTTAACTGATGACAAAAAAGCAATGAATATTTACATGAATCGGGTAGCGCTTGCGACCATTAGTTATTTTGATACAGGAAATGTTCCGTCAGAAGCGATCGAACCCGAACGCTTTTATCACGGTTTCGTACTTGGCTTGATCGTAGATCTTGCAGAACGTTATTCTATCACCTCCAATCGGGAAAGCGGCTTTGGAAGATATGATGTGATTCTGGAACCGCTCCAAGATACAGAAGATGCAATCATTCTGGAATTCAAGGTTCACGATCCGGATGATGAAAAAACACTGGCAGATACAGTACAGGCTGCACTTACGCAAATTGACCGAAAAAATTATGCAGCAGTACTGGCTGCAAAAGGGATTGCAGCGGAACGAATCCGGAAATACGGATTTGCATTTAGGGGGAAAAGGGTATTGATTGGATAAGAAAAGGTGTAGAAACTGGAATGAATGAGGGGGAAAAATAATCTCTGAGATAAAATGTTACAGAAATCGGTCTGTTTAAACACAATCGTTTTAATATACCCGTTTTTCCAACAAACCGGTTTCTGTAAAACATAATCCTAACCTGCAATCCCGAGAATCTTCCCATAATCCTCTGTTTTATCATGCATAATCTCGAATCCGTTTCCCAATTCTTCGAATGGAAAACGATGAGAAATTAGTGTTTCAGGCTGCCTCTTTTTTGTGCAATCCGATGGAGAACATATTGCCAGTTGTCTTTCAGGTCATGGGGGAATGTGGAATTCTAGGTGCCAGTCAGTGTAATCTGGTTTCGAAGAATTTTCCAATATACCTCCTTTTTAGATGCATGTCCGTGCAGGAATTTCCAACGAATATCATGTTGCCAAAAGAGGCGGTATTTTCAATTCTCTATATCAAGGTTTCTTGTTTTCTGACACATTCAAAAGATACGTCCACACCTGTATCATTTGTATGTTCTACAATCCAGCTTTCTATACCCGTTCGGGTATTCTGTGTCCGGCATTCCAAACTTCCTATTCTGCAAAACCACCGTTTTCTCTGGAACCAAGATAATTATAATTGCGGCACATTTCATAATACCCATTTTTGCAGGGACTGCACTTTTTACAGGGGAGTAAAGGGAAGATTCCGACGCGTTTCCCCACTCATTTGGGAGACACGTCTCGTCCTACTTTGACAATCACGCCGGAAAATTCATGCCCCCGTACCAAATGTGCGCCATTTTCATAAATGTGTGGAATATCAGAACCACAGATTCCTGCCGCTTTTACAGAAACAAGTACTTCATGATCTGCGATTTCCGGCTTCGGAATCTCCTCGTATCTTATGTCTCCAATTGTATGTAATACCCATGCTTTCAAAAGAGGCCCTCTTTTTTACAGTTTATTGGACAGCTATGTTTTTGACTCGCTTGAAGGATATTTTACACGGGGCCTGGAGGGTAACACTTTCTCAGGAAAAATAAGAATAAAGTCAGACAAAATCAAATGGAAAATAATTTTTTTGGGGGGGAGGGAAATGAAATTTGCCGCAAAATATCTAATACCAAAAAACTGTCGTTGGGAATTTTTCTGTACAGAACAGTTCCTATGTATTATAAATATAAGATATTTTGCGGCGATTCGAATAAATTTGATTATGTGATCTTTTTCACCTTTCATGACAAAGGTATTTTCGATATTCCCCGATCCGCTTGTACATCGTACTTCTTCCCATATTGCAAAGACTTGCAAGTTCCTTAATTGAAAGCTGATCTGCCTCCCATTGCTGATACAATTCTGAAAAATTTTCCGGCATGGGAATCATGGGTTTTCCAAATTGGACCCCCCTTGCTTTTGCAGCCGCAATTCCTTCGGCCTGCCGTTGACGGATGTTATCCCGTTCATTTTCTGCAACAAAAGAAAGGAGCTGCAGGACCACATCACTGATAAATGTCCCTAACAGATCCTTTGTTTTGGTGGTGTCTAACAATGGCATATCTTGTATGAGAATATCTGCTTTCTTTTCTTTTGTTATAATACGCCATTGTTCCATAATATCCCGGTAATTTCGACCCAATCTGTCAATACTCTTTACAATAATCAGATCGCCCTCCCGGACTTTTCGCATCATCTTTTTATACGCAGGTCTCTTGAAATCTTTTCCACTCTGTTTATCGATATAGATTTCATTTCGCGCCACTCCGGCATCTATAAGGGAAATCATCTGCCGTTCAATATTTTGTTCCTTGGTAGAAACCCGAATATAGCCGTATATTTTGTTTTCCATGCCTGTACCTCCTTGTTGTAAAAAACTTTCTTTTTTGAGTATACATACCTTGTTGGAGAGTGCAAGCTGTCCGCTCATGCGGAGCATATCAGATGCGGGATATCCGAATAGGTAGGATTGCATGGAAAAACATTTCAAATAGTATTATAAGATCTGAAGTCTGTTGATTGCCGGAAGATACCCTTGATCCGCTGCTTTTTGGTAGTATTCTTTTGCTTTAGGCAGATTTCCGGATACTTCATACCATGTTGCAAGATTGTGTGCAGCTTTAAATGATCCACAACCATTTGTACCTTGGTGGAGCGGGACCTCTCCGATCTCCAGACAACGCAAATAAGCCTGTTCGATAAAAGGCAAATACGCAATGTATTTTTTTGTATCTGCCTGAATCGCTTTCATGAATAGAATTCCACAGGCAAAATGGAAATCGGCGTAGTCTTCCAGATGATCCTGTTCTGTTTCTACAATGTTCAGTGCAGTATCATAATCTGAAAGTTCCATTAGACTATACAAATATTGAATAATGCCACCCGTCCGATAGGCAGCATTTTTCAGTGGTACCTGCTTATAGAATCTTGCAAAATAAGTACATGCCTCTCTATATTGTTTCATACCCCGGAGAGTTCTTGCAATCTGGAATAATACATAAGGATCTTTTGGTGTTTCTTTTAATTCTTCCAACAGGATTGCCAGATTCCGTTCCTCTTTTCCACCCTGCTGGTAACCGTCATGTTCAAACAGCAGCGGTAAGGATTCTGCCGGGAATGGAGAATTCTCTTGTTCGTGCACCTTTCCGGAAAACCCCACTCCTTTGGGTAATAATCTTGCTGCCCAGGTATACATATAAGAAATTTGCTCTTTTCCTTCTACAACTCCTTCTATGTAAAAATCTTTTCGCTGAATCGCGCCTACATGCTCTATATCCTCCATGAAAGACGCCAGATCCTTTCGGGTACCTTCCACCAGATATTCGTCCGCATCCAGAACCAGGTTCCAGTCGCAGTCCGACTGTGCCAGTGAAAAGTTCCTTGCAGCAGAAAAGTCCTGGTTCCATACATAATCTGATAGAATTGCGCCATAGGAAGCCGCAATTTCTTTGGTCTTATCTGTGGAACCGGTGTCTGTAATATAGATTTTATCGACCAAATCTTTGACGGCATCCAGGCATTTTGCGAGACAGCGCTCTTCATTTTTTACAATCATTACAAGACCTAATGTTTTCATGTTCGTCCTCTCTTTTCCCATACCAAAATGATTCTTTTTTAAATATATTTTATGTCATACTTTTATTGTGCAAGTTTGACGGGAATCTGTCAAGAAGGAAAATAAGTCGGGGCTGTTTGTATCTGAGAACAGATGGAAAAATTGTCAAAAAACTGTAATTGTATTTTTTTTTATATAATGTTAGAATCTAAAAGTAAACTTCTCAGGAATTAAGAAGAGGGCAAATCAGTGAAGAATAGAAAAGTCTTAAAATACGAAGATTCCGGAAGAAACTTTTAGAAAGAAAATGCAGGAATATAAGCAATGAAAACAATCGGATTAGTAATGATCGTAAAAAATGAAGAGCGGTGTTTGGAAAAATGTTTGTCGCAGGCACAAAAACTTGTAGATGAAATTTATATTACAGACACCGGTTCCACAGATAACACCCTGGCAATCGCAGAGAAATTCCATGCGCATATCTCAACCTATGAATGGAACCAGGACTTTTCTGCTGCAAGGAACTTTTCACTGGCACAGTCGGACTGCGACTGGAACCTGGTTCTGGATGCAGATGAATATTTGGTTTCCGGGAAAAAAGAAGATATTCTGCAATTTATTGAAAAGGGAAATTATATCGGAGCTCTTCAACGCCAGGATAGTTATAAAGAAGCAAATGGAGAAGTCAGTCGGAGTTATTCCTATATCACCCGGCTTTTCCCAAAAGGGACTAGATATGAAGGCCGGATACATGAACAGGTGATCAGTGCTCTTCCGATTGCGCCCCTTTCGCTGGTGTTTGCGCATGACGGATACTTACAAGATGGAAAGGGAGAACGGAATCTGGAAATTCTTCTTGATGAATTGGAAGGTAAACCAGAGGATCCCTATATTCTCTACCAGGTTTCCCGCACCTTATGGCTTATGAAAGATTTTGACCGTGCAGATCCATATTTTGAAAAGTTTTATCGCCTGGTATCAGATTCTGGGACAGGATACCGTACCAGCGGAGTTGTTTCCTATATATATAACTTGCTGGAACTAAAAAAATACGAAACAGGTTTTCAGGTCATAGAAAAAGAACGGACAAAATCCGGGGGATACGCAGATTACCATTTTGCTTGCGGAACATTTTATACACAGGCTGTTTTTTCCGATGTACAGCGTTATATTCAATATCTTCCGGAAATTGAACGATCTTACCTGCGCTGTCTGGAAATTGGAGAGGTACCAGAACATGAAGGTGTAATAGGGAATGGTTCTTTTAAAGCAGCATACAATCTGGGAGTGTGGTTTGAGGTAAACGGAAAGAAAACAGAGGCGCTTTCTTACTATCAAATGGCACTGGACGGTGGATTTCGGCTTGCTGCGGACAGGATAAAGAATTTAATTTAAAAAAATTGAAAAAAACTCTTAAGATATTGTAATAAGATACGATAATATAGATGTCAAGAAGTTTTCGGAACAGTCCAATAAAGTGTACTTTTCTGGACAGTTCGCCGGCATGTCCAAAAGCATATATTTGTTGCTCTTCCGAATTCTTTTTAAACATGCAAAAAATGTATAATCATGCAAGGAAAAGGAATTCCTATGCAAAAACATTCAAGGAGGAAAAACCATGAGAATTCAACATAATATTACTGCATTAAATGCACACAGAAACTTGACAAACAACAACTCTTCCGTAGGAAAGAACCTGGAAAAATTGTCATCTGGTTACAGAATCAACCGCGCCGGCGATGACGCGGCAGGATTGGCTATTTCTGAAAAGATGCGCGCGCAGATCACAGGTCTTGAGACGGCAAAGAAGAACGCGGAAGACGGTGTTTCTCTTGTGCAGACCGCTGAAGGCGCTCTGACAGAAGTTCACTCCATGCTGAATCGTATGGTTGAGCTGGCTACCCAGTCCGCTAACGGAACATACTCCACAGCAAACCGTTCTGAGATGCAGAAAGAGATTGATGCTCTGAATGCGGAGATCAACAGAATTGGTAAGACTGCAAACTTCAACGGAACATCCTTGTTTACGTCTGCTGGCGCAGTGACTCTTCATGTTGGTGAAGCAGCTTCTACAAACAACCAGATCAAGGTTACGCTGAAAGCAATGAATTCTACCGGACTTGGCGTTGGTTCCATCAGCGTTACCAATTCCACAAGCGCTCTTCAGGCAATCAGCCTGGCGAAAGCTGCAATCGACAAGATTTCTTCCATGCGTTCTGACTTTGGTGCATTGCAGAATCGTCTGGAGCACACCATCAACAACCTGGGTGTTCAGCATGAGAACATCTCCGCATCTGAGTCTCGTATCCGTGACGTAGATATGGCAAAGGAAATGATGGCATACACGAAGAACAACATCCTGGTTCAGGCTTCTCAGGCAATGCTTGCACAGGCAAATCAGGTACCGCAGGGAGTTCTTCAGTTGTTACAGTAATTTCTCAGGGTATACTTTATCGGGTGCGTTGCATCCGGTTGCCCGAAGGGCATTCAATGTGGGATGCCCGGCTGGGTACAATGATAGAAAGCGCCGGTCCCAACGGATGGGCGCTTTCTTTCGTATATAGCTTATCTGTTTTCAAAGAACATAGAGTCTTTTGAATACAGGCATATTTATATATGAAAGAAAACGTCCATCCAAAAGTGTAAAGGAGAGTTAAATACAATGAAGATACAGCTCAGCATTTCATTGCTTGCCTCCAACCGGGCGGATTCTCTGGAACGTTGTCTGGATTCGCTGCGGCCTTTATTGATGAAGGTTCCCAGCGAATTGATTATTGTCTATACCGGAACTGAAGAGCGTGTCCGGGAGATTGCAGCCCGATATACGGACAGGATCATTCCTTTTGCCTGGTGCAATAACTTTTCCGCGGCCCGGAATGTAGGGTTATGGGCGGCAAAGGGAGAGTGGTTTTTATATATTGACGATGATGAATGGTTTGAAGATACAGCGGAAATCTGTAACTTTTTTTTGTCCGGGGAGTATCGGCAATATGGTTCCGCCTGCTATATCCAAAGAAATTATCTGGAATGGGATGGAATTCATCATTCTGATTTTCGTGCTTTCCGAATGACGAAGATTGTTTCGGGAACTGCATTTCAGAATACAGTGCACGAAGAATTAAATCCGTTTCTGGAGCCTTGTAAGCATTTTGAAGCTTATGTACACCATTATGGCTATATCGCAGACAAGAATGTCAAAGGTTCCGATAAAACCGAACGGAATTTACCTTTACTACAAAAAAACATTCAAGAGCGTCCCGATTTTATAAAAAATTATCTTCAAATCGTACAGGAATACGCCTCTGCGAAAATGTGGGACAAAGCGGAGGAATACTGCCGGAAAGCACGGGAACTTTGTAAGAATCAAAAAGATCCTTACTATCGTCTCTGGCTTCAGGTCAATTTGATTGCGATTCTCTATGAAAAAGGAAATAAGGAACAGACAGAGCAGGAAGCGCTTTCCATTCTGGAAATGGAAGATCCCTGCGAATTGGTGTGTCTGGAATTTTATACAACCTTGATTGCGATTTATGCGGAACACCATAATTCGGAAAAGGTGTTGTTTTACGGGGAAAAATTTGAGAAAACGCTGGCCTATATGGATAAAAATTCACATTTATGGGCACAGCAGAGCTATGGGATGATTACAGAAGAACGAATCAAACTTCCAAAACGGCTCTACCAAATCCGGATTAACTGTGCGGAGGCGGCTTTGGAATTGGGTAAGGAAAAACAGGCTGTCAATTTTTTACATCTCCTTCCCTGGGAGGAGGAATATTGGATGCAGCGGTATTATCCGAGCTTTGATTTTTGGAAAATCAAATATCCGGAACAATTTCAAAAAGTATTCAAAGAATTTCCCGCCCGGTATCCCTATGTTTTGTTGCAAAAGGCAAGGGAGCAATTACAGAGGGATGATAAAACCAGGGCTTTACAGATATTAGAACAATGTATGGAAACTACCGAGTCCATCTACTTGCAACAGTGCGTATTGGAGGAAGCAGTTACCCATTATGTCAATCTGGTTACTTTGGTAACCTGGATGGATTTGGAAACCTGGAAGCAATGTGCAGGAAATCTCCTGAATCGAATTTCTGTTCTAGGAAAAGAGCAGGTAGAATATGCCGCGGATATTCTTTGTGAAGGTGTTTTGTTGGACGAAAAGGCTGTGTATACTCACGAGATATACAATCGTACAGAATCCCAGAATGGGGATACGCAGGGAGCTGCATTATATGGTTTGTGGTTGAAGATGCTGTTACGGGAAAAAGAACTGATTCGTGGATATCAATTTGGACAGGTATTGCTGGATTCTCTGACCACATATATCGACTACATCCTTGATTTTTATAAAAAGCAATATCTGCCGGAACTATTTTCTGTGAAGCAACGCAGTCTGCTGCCAAAGGACTGCCGATTTGCACTGTTTGTTTCAGAAGCGCTGGAGAGAATGAAAAAGCAAGAATTGCCGGAAGCAGTGCGTTTGTTCCGTACGGCTTTGAAATATCGGCCGTCTATGACGGGTGTGATCCGGGATGTGATTCGGCAGATGGCCGTCAAGGTAGAGAATCCTGGTCAAAATGCCGGGAATGAGTTTTTCGTGTTGGCGGAGCAAATGAAAGAAACGCTGCGGGGTATGATTGCAGACGGGCAGTATACAGAAGCGTTGTCCGTGATTATGCAGTTGTCCTCGTTACTTCCAGAAGATCTAGAACTACTTCGTATAAGGCAAAACGTTCTTTCACAGCTTTCCGAATAAACTTACGGATAGTGCGTGTCAAAAAAGAATCCGAATATAATGAACAGGAAAGAAAACAGATTTGACGAGGATTGATGGAATAAAAGACAGGAGAACGATATCATGAGTCGTACATTAAGAAAACAAATGCTTACCATGACAGGGTTATTGAGAAAGGCAAACCGAACGCTGCGGATTAATCTGACAGGGAAGAAGATACAGAAGGAAAAGATTCTGGAACTTTTGACAGATTGCCAGGAAACTGCAATCGCCATGGGGCAGGAGATTGAAGCGATATATGGTGAGGGGACAGAAAGTGTCCAAAAGCTGGAAGAATACTGTGAAAGTCTGTATCAGATGACGTTGGTACTTTCTGATCTTGAGAGGCGCAGGGGAATTCTTCGGGATCTGACCGGACAGATTCAACAGTTTCAGAATCTGGTCAGCGAGCAGATTTCAGACAAGTTGGAAGTGGTGTTTCTTCCCTATAAGGCGGCAATGTGGGACTCACTGGAAAGTGTCTGGATGGCGGCGGCGGCAGATGAAAACTGCGAGACTTATGTGGTTCCCATTCCCTATTATGAGCGGAATCCGGATGGTACTTTCAGCAAATATCACTATGAAGGGGAAGAACTGCCAGACTATGTGCCGGTAACCTACTATGAAAACTATGAGATAGAAAAGCGTTGGCCGGATATCGTATATATTCATAATCCTTATGATCAGTATAATTATGTGACCAGCATTGATCCGAGATTCTATTCTTATGAATTAAAAAAGCGGACGGACATGTTGGTTTATATTCCGTACTATTCCACAGCGGGTGGAATGAGTGAAGCGCAGGCGACCTGTTCGGCATATTATCAGGCGGATCGGATTATTATGCAGGCGGAAAAATACAGAAAGTTTTATGATCCGGCGTTACCGAAGGAAAAGCTTCTTCCTTTGGGCTCCCCCAAATTTGACCGGATTATTCGAATTTGTAAAAATCCACCGGTACCACCGGCTGACTGGAAAGAAAAGTTGGAAGGGAAAAAGGTCTGTTTTTATAATACCAGCCTGGGGGGGATGCTGGCAAATACGGAAGCTTTTCTAAAAAAGATGGAGTATGTATTTTCCTGTTTCAAGGACAGGGAAGATGTCTGTCTGTTGTGGAGACCGCATCCGCTTTTTGAGTCTACGCTGGAATCTATGCGGCCGACGTTTAAGCCGGCGTTTGATTTGTTGAAGAACTACTTTTTGGAACAGGAGATCGGAATCTATGATAATACCCCGGATATTACGGATACCATTGCACTTTGCGACGCGTATATTGGGGATACAGGGACTTCTGTGACTTCGTTGTTTGGGATTGCGGGGAAACCATTGTTCATTTTGGATAATAATATCAACAGCCTGCCAGGGCCTGAGGACTGGAGGGGAAGGGCAATTCCGGGATTCAGTGCAGTGGGAGATCCATCCTGGATGCTTGCACAGGGAAATAAACTATACCATGCCCTGAACGGAGATTACAAGTATCGGTATTTTTGTGATTTGTCGGAATACGCAGGTGGGAATTATTATTTGCAGGTGATTACGATCGGAGCCCGACATTATGTGTGTCCGGCTAATGCGCAGGATATCGTTGTGATTCATGGAGAAAGAATCGAGAAAAGAGTTCGGCTGAATCATCGTATCGAACAGGTGGGGGCGTTTATCGGGGCGGTAAATAATGAAAGGTACCTGTTCTTGATTCCTAATAATTATCCGGCGATTGTAAGATATGATACGGAAAACGGAGAATTGCGGTATTTTACCCAGCATTTGGATATGTTTATTCAGATGGTAAACGGGGAAAAGAGAATTGGAGGTTTCTGTATATCAGGGGACTACCTGTATCTGGCGTCTCCGTCAGGCTGTCAGGTTTGGGAGATTCAGATAGAAACGGGAGAAGAACGTGTCAGGATACTGGAGACAGAACATTCCTGTGGATGCATGGGATTATTATGTAGTGATACAGATTTGTGGTTTCTGCCTTATACGGGGTATGTAATTACCAGATGGAATCCAGAAACAGAGGAAGTGTGGGAATATACAAACTATCCGGAGAATTTGAAGTGTACTCATATCATTCACGGATATGAATGTGAGGATCTTCCTTTTGGTATACCGGCATTTTATGGAGATAACGTTTATTTTCCGCCTTGCTGGGGAAATAGGTTTGTTCGTTTGGACAAAAAAAGCGGAAACATGGAGGAATGGAATCCTCCTTTCGAATTACCGGAAAGAGAAAAGAATGGTTATTTTCCTTCCGGAAGTAAAGGATATTTTGTTCCAATGAAAGAAAGGAACACAGAGAGCGAATATCAGTTTTTCTCTGTTTTTGACAGGAAACTCTATCAGATGGATCTAAAAACAAATGAATATAGAGAAATACCTGTGGAATTTCAGGAAGAGGAATTAAAGCGGCATGAGCCGGGATTTCAGGAGAACTCGGAATGGATGCAGTATGCCTGTGAAGAGAATGCGTTTAATACGTTGCCTGATTTTCTGGATGGAAAGATTACGGGAAATGCATTCTGTAAGGAAGAACAAGTGCAGGCGTTCCGTAAGATTGCCGCAAATAATGACGGGACGTGTGGAGAAAAAATACATCAGTTTCTGAGTAAGTCGTTTCGGGGTAACTGATAAAAAATTCTGAAAAACATACGTTATCGAACGGAACAAGGCAGCCGCTTGTGTGGAACGTATAAGATTTATTTCATTAAGTTCATTGTATCTGAAAATTTGTTTGTATACCATTGTAACAAATTTAGAAGATTCGAATTTAAGCGAAATAAATATTACTTAATAAAGAATTAGATTATGGGGGATAGCAACGTGATCAAAGTCATCACATACGGTACTTATGACTTGTTTCACGAAGGTCATTACCGGCTTTTACAAAGGGCGAAACAACTGGGGGATTACCTGATTGTCGGAGTGACGACGGAGGAGTATGACCGTACAAGAGGGAAACTAAATGTCATTGATTCTTTGATGACCAGAATTGAGAATGTAAAAAAGACTGGCTTTGCAGATGAAATTATTATTGAGGAATCCGCAGGGCAGAAGTTTCGCGATATTCAAAAATATAAAGTGGATATCTTTACAGTCGGCTCGGATTGGACCGGACAGTTTGATTACCTGAAAGATTACTGCGAGGTGATTTATCTTGAGCGGACGAAGAATATTTCCAGTACCATGCTGCGGACAAAGAACCGGCAGATTCCACGGATTGGAATTATCGGAACCGGACGGATTGCCAATCGTTTTATTCCGGAATCGAAACTGGTAAGCGGTTTGAGTACGCAGGGGGTGTACAATCCGCATATGGAACATGCGCTCCGTTTTGCAGAAAAATGGGAGATCAATGCCTATCAGGATCTGGAAGCGTTTTTTGAGGCGATCGACGCTGTGTACATTGCATCTCCTCATGGGACACATTATGCGTATATCAAATCGGCGCTGGAGCATGGAAAGCATGTGTTATGTGAGAAGCCGATGGTGTTGGAAACAGCCCGGGCAGAGGAACTGTTTTCCTGTGCGAAAGAGAAAAATCTGGTTTTGATGGAAGGAATTAAAACTGCTTATTGTCCCGGATTTGCGAACCTGATGGGGATTGCCTGCAGTGGAATAATCGGAAACATCCGGAATGTGGAAACCTGTTTTACAAAGCTGGAAAGACCGGATTCCAGGGAGTTGACGGATGTAATATATGGTGGAAGTTTTACAGAGCTGGGAAGTTATGTTTTGCTTCCCATAGTGAAACTGTTTGGAAAAGAATACAAGCAGCTTTTGTTTCACAGTATTTCCGGTGAGAATGGGTTGGATCTGTTCACAAAAGCTTCGTTTATCTATCCAAATGGGATTGCCACTGCGACCTGTGGACTTGGAGTGAAGTCGGAAGGGCGTCTTCTGATTGCCGGGACGAAAGGTTACCTGGTTGCAGAAGCCCCCTGGTGGAAAACTACTTATTTTGAAGTACATTATGAAGATCCTGGAAAAGTGGAAAAATTTTCAGATCGTTTTCTGGGGGAAGGCCTGCGGTATGAGATCAGTGATTTCCTCTCGATGATCAATGGAAGCAGCAAAAACGAGTTTAAGCTGACGCGTGGGGAATCTACAACGATGGCCGGAATTATGGAACAATTCTTAAGGGAGAACCGAGACTATGAACATATGGGCGCATAGAGGGTGCAGCCAGAGATATCCGGAAAATACCCTGCTGGCGTTTGAAAAAGCGGCGGAGTTGGAGGGGCTGACCGGGATTGAACTGGATATTCAGCTTACAAAAGACGGCTATCTGGTGGTGTATCATGATGAAAAGGTGGACCGGACCACAGATGGAACCGGGGAGATCCGAAAGAAGACGCTGGCAGAATTAAAAAAGCTGCGTATTGACGCCGGAGAGGGAAAGTGGGAACAGATTCCGCAAATGGAGGAAGTGCTGGATCTGTTGAAAGATAAACTGAAAAGCGGTTTATTACTGAACATAGAATTGAAAAACAGTGTATTTCCCTATGAGGGAATGGAAGAAAAGATCCTGAATCTGGTTCGTCAGTACGGAGTAAAAGAAAGAGTAATTTATTCTTCCTTTTATGCATTGTCGTTGGAGCGGATTAAAACATTGGAATCAGGTGTGAAAACGGGAATCCTGGATACGAAAGTGTCGGATTGCCTGTATAAATTAAAAGGCAGGTGTGGAGCAGACGCGCTGCATCCGTATTGGAAGGGGATGGATCTTCCTCCGGAGAGGATAAAAAATTACACGGTACGGGCATGGTTTAGCGGGCATTTGTACCCGGAAAAGCCGACGGGGACCAAGCTGGATCTGGCTGCGTTGGAGAGACAGGGCATTACGGACGTGTTTTTGAATGAACCGGAAATGTATTTATAAAAACAGAGTTTGGAGAAGCATATGCAAACATTTGAATATACATCAGATACAATTAAAAAAATGCAGAAAATAGAGTTGGATATGCTAAAAGAGCTGGATAAGATCTGCCGGGAAAATGACATTCATTATGAATTAGATGGTGGAACGCTTCTTGGAGCCGTAAGACACGGGGGATTTATTCCATGGGATGACGATATTGACGTGCGGATGCTTCGTAAAGATTATGACCGCTTCTGCCGTTTGTGCAAGACAAAGCTTAACACAGAAAAGTATTTCTTACAAACATATAAAACAGATCCCGGATATCGTTGGGGATATGCGCGTATCTTAAGAAAAGGGACTGTATTTTTACGGAAAGATCAGGAAATGTTGTCTATGAAAAGAGGGATCTTTATCGATATCTTTCCCTGTGATGGGATGCCGGAAAGACAGCCCTTCAAGGCAATTTATAATTTTCGCTGTTTCATGATCCGAAAAGTCTTATATTCGCCGGTTGGGGCGGTACATGATAAAAACCCGATAAAAAGAACCATATACAGGCTATTACAAAAGTTACCAGCCGATCTTGCATTCGGGGAACTGGAAAGATTGTCAGAGAAATATAAGAGAAAACATACCCGGTTAATCAGGACAATTGGATGGGGTGCGCCGGAAGAGAATCGGGGATTTTTAAGGAAATGGATGGAGCAGTCCTGTAACATAGAGTTTGAAGGCTTGTCTGTAAAAGCGCCAGTTGATTCAGATGGTTTTCTTCGCTTTATGTTCGGGGAGGATTATATGACGCCGCCGCCAAAGGAACAGAGAAAACCAAAACACACGGCGACTTATATTAGATTTGAAGAATAAGTTTGAGAGAGGAAAAAGAGATGAGAATCGAAGAATTTCGTGTTTTATATGCGGCCCATAAACAAGGCGAAAAAATCACTTTAGAAAGTCTTGCGGAAAAGTCGGGGTATGAACAGTCAAAAACACAGGAAATTGTAGAAGAATTAACCGGGAAAGGCTGGTTTCAAGATGGAATTACCGAAACAGGATATGAAAATCTGAATCAATATAAGGTTGATAATGCGGTCATTATGGCTGCCGGATTCGGACTAAGGAGCTTTCCGTTGTCCCGAATTGTGCCGAAAGGACTTTACGTAGTAAAAGGAGAAGTTCTGATTGAAAGACAGATTCGGCAGCTCAAAGAAGCAGGCATTCAGGAAATCATCGTGGTGGTTGGATATTTGAAGGAGCAGTTTCAATATCTGAAAGAAAAATATGGGGTGATTATTGTTGAGAACGACGACTATTATCGCTATAACAATATATCGTCTCTTTATGCTGTAAAAGAATATTTGAAAAATAGTTTTATCTGTTGTTCTGACAATTATTTTAATAAGAATATTTTTGAAGAATACGTGTATGACTCCTATTATTCCTGCAAATATACAGAAGGATACGCGGATGAGCATTGTGTCACAGAAACAGAGGGCGACTACATAACCGCGATTCATAAAGGCGGAAGCAATGCGTGGTATACCATAGGGGAGGCTTATTTTTCCAGACAGTTTAGCAAAACATTTATAAAATACCTTGACCTGGAATATGAGGATCCGAAAATCCGACGGATGATCTGGGATGATTTTCATATCAGACATATTGAAGAACTTCCGCTTATTTTGGTGAAATATTCGGATGATATTGTACAGGAATTTGATACGGTAGAAGATGTCATTGCGTTTGACCCGGATTTTAAAGAATATCGGGACAGACTGTTGCAGGAAAATGAAAAGAAAAAAGAGAAGCTCCCCAATATATTTACAAAATATGATGAGATTGAACGATATAATTCCGCTGTGACAGATCAGCATACAGGTCGTTTACATCTGAATGAAAATACGTTTGGTCCAAGTCCGAAGTGTCTCGAAGTTTTAAAAGATGTGAAAATACAGGATTTGTATGAATATGATATGGCCACGCAGGACTTTTTGATCGAAGAGATCTCATCGGAATTTTCAATTCCGGAGGATGACATTTACATTCATAACGGCTCGGCTGAATTAATAAAATCCATTTTTTCAATTATTCTGGAACGGGGGGATTGTATTTTAGCGTCTGATCCGGGATGGAGTTATTATTCCAGTCTGGCAAAAGGAAAATTCTGCGAGACGTATTATTTTAATATTTTAAAGGATGATTATACGTATTACTTTGATGTAGAGGATATTTTGAAAAAGGCGAAAGAACATCATCCCAAGATTATTATCATTAACAGCCCGCATAATCCAACAGGCTGCAAAATTGACGGAAAAGCCGTTGAAATGATCGTAAAAGAAAATCCGGAATCATTGATTTTACTGGACGAGGCGTACTGGGGATTTTCGGAGGAGGATATTGACGGCCGGAGACTGGTGGAGTCCTATTCGAATATTATCATAACGAGAAGTTTTTCAAAATATTATGCGCTGGCAAACATGCGGGTGGGATATGGCTTTTGTAATTCGAAGGTAAAGCATATTTTCGGATTGGATTTACCACTATTTCGGGAAAGTTCTTTGTCCCGTAAAATGGCCGCCGCTGCAATGCATGATAAGGAGTATTATGAGAATTTAGGCCGAAATCTGAACGAAATAAAAACATGGTTCACAGATGAACTGAATAGAATCCCGTCAGTACGCGCGTTCCAGTCGTGTTCGAATTTTGTGGCGGTAAGGATAGAGAACATGGACATGCAGGAGTTAAAAGAAGTATTGAAAAAAAATGATATTTTAATTCGTTTGTTCAGTGATAAGAATGAAGCGATTGCAAGAATTGCAATATCAGAGAAAGAAACAATGGAAAAGACCGTGCAGATTATAAAGAATCAGCTTCTAAGGGAGGTAGAATAAACAATGTTAAATTTGTTTGATGATTTTCGGGAAAGGTTAGACTCTGTAATGATACAGGCATTTGGAAAACGAATTGTGTTGTGGGGGTATGGATATACCGGGCGTTTTTTGGAGTGGTATGCGGAATATTATCATAGTATCAAAGTGGATTTTATTATCACAGAGGATTGGTCCAGAGGTATTCCCTATAATTTTCCACTATTTCGGGATTCTCTATTTGATTTTGATTATGCCGATGTGAAAGACGCGGTGGTATGGCTTACCATTCCGGAGAGTGAGATTATTACGGAGAAACTGAAAGAACATGGATACATAAAAGGAAAAAGCTGGTTTAGTTTCCTGGAAATTGTATTTGGGGAGGACTATATTTGTACGGGAGAACAGACAGAAGATATTTTCAGGAAAAGAAAAACCGGAATGCGGGATGTGCAGTTTCTGGAGTGGCTGGAATATAAATATGGTTGTAATTTTGTCTCAGCCATAGATAGTTCCTGCTTTCTTGATACGATGGAAGGAGCGCATTCTTATCGCGTTACAACCCAGAAGGAGATATTTCCGATTCTGGATAAATGCCATTGTATCCCGGGAAAGGACGACGGGATTTTTGATTTTGGATGTGGAAAAGGCGGCGCCATGGTTGCCTTTTTAGATTACGGATTCTCAAGGGTGGGGGGGGTGGAATATGAGACAAAGATCTATGAAGAACTGCTTTCCAATTTTCAGAAATTAAATATAGATTTGGATCAACATAAAGAGATTTCCTGCATACATGGAGACGCGGCGAAACTGGAAAAAGAGCTGGACGATTATAATTGGTTTTATTATTTTGATCCGTTTGAAAAAAGTATATTTGAAAAAACAATGGAGCATATATGTGACAGTTTGAGGAGAAAACCCAGAAGGGTTCATATTATAAATATTAATCCAAAATATCATCATATAGTGAAGGAAAGCGGCTTTTTCGACCTTACCAATCAATTTTGTGTTGCTATAAGGCAAAAGGTAGTAGATGTATTTGTTACAAGAAAAGAATATGAAACAGCAGGTGAAGAGGATGCAATTTAGTACACTAAACGAATTTCTGCAAGGAATAAAAGCTGTAAGTGAAAATAGCAGAATATATATTTGGGGTATCAGTATTTATGGCAATCTGTTGGGGAAACTATTCCATGAAAAGAACATTTCGTGGAGTGGATATTATGATAATTTCGATGATATTGAAGAGAGGCAATTAAATTTCAAACCCGTGTATAAGAATATTGAAATAGATACTTCTAAAAATGCCATTTATATATTGGCAATGAGGAATTATGATGCAGTAAAAAAACAGCTTTTATCAGAAGGCGTAAAAGAAAAAAATATCTTGTACTTTGATAATACAAAAATACTGGAAGCAATAGAGGAGGTTTTAACAGGGTATGTTGTTTCTACAGATCTGCTGAAAACGTTCAAAAACAAACATAAGGGAGAAGCATGCTTTATTGTAGGAAATGGACCAAGTTTATGCACCCAGGATCTGGATATCATCTATAAAGCGGGGATCTGTTCCTTTGCCTGTAATCTGATATTTAAATGTTACAGTCATACGCTCTGGAGACCAGATTACTATTTTTTTACGGATGGCGTCGGAATCAGAAAAACTTTCAAAGATAAAGATGTTTTGCAGTATGCTGCGCAAAACTGCAAATATATGTTTAGTCGGAGTAATGGTGAATTAGCCGAATATAAAGATGTGGTCGAAAACTTGATTTTATTTAAACAGGTTTTTTCAGATTCTGAACAAAAATTTGATTTTTCAGAAGATTGTGCAGAAAAAGTATATACAGGTTATACCGTGACATATGTAATGCTTCAGCTTGCCGCATATATGGGATTTGAAAAAATATATCTTTTGGGAATGGATCATACTTTCTCCATCGAATTGGACAAGCAGAATAATGTTATCGAAAATCAAAATATTAGTAATCATGCAAAAATTCTAGGAGATTATTCTATGTGGGGGATTCCAGATACAATAAAAACTTCTCTTGCATATGCTTCTGCAAAAAGGTATGCCGATTCCAAAGGAATAAAGATATATAATGCCACCCGTGGAGGAAGATTGGAAATTTTTGAAAGAAAAAATTTTGATAAATTATTTTAAGTGATAATCAATGAAGATGATTTTACAATAAACTTTTAAAGGAGATCAGCATGAATCATTTGCAGATATTAGATTGTACATTGCGAGACGGCGCACAAGTAAATAAAGCAAAGTTCGGTGAAAAAGCAATTAAAGAAATTGTCGAAAACTTAACACATGCCGGTCTGGATATCATTGAATGTGGCTTTTTAAAAAATTGTGAATATGAATGTGGGAGAACTTACTACCCACAGCCAAGTTTTGCACGTCCATATATACCAGAAAAAACAGGGAATATTATATATGCAGCATTAATGGATTATGGAAGATATGATGTTGAACACTTAGAACCGTATAGCGGGGAAAGTTTTGATTTAATTAGAATAAGTTTTTTCGAAAAAGATTTGGGTGGCTTAAAACCATTTATCCAAAAAGTAATAGATAAAGGATATAAGGTTTCTATACAACCCATGGACACCTTTTCATACAGTGAACAAAACATCAAAAAAGTCATTGAAATAGCAAATAGCCTACAAGCGGAAGCATTGTCTATGGTTGACACATATTCTTTGGCAACCATAGACGATATTGATAGGGTCTATAATTTTTATGAAAATTATTTAAATAAAAATACTAAAATTGGCTTTCATTCTCATAATAACCAATTAAATTCTTTTGCACTTGCTCAACATTTTTTAGACATTAGTAAGCCAGACCGAAACTTAATTATAGATGCATCATTATATGGAATGGGAAGAGGCGGCGGTAACTTAAATACAGAACTATTTGCCGAATATTTAAACCGAACGAATATTAAACATTATAAAATAAAATATATTTTAGATATGATTGATACCTATCTTGTCGATTTTAAAAATAAATTTGAATGGGGATACTCCTTGCCAATGATGTATGCAGGAATATATGGAGTACATGTATTTACTACTGCATATTTAAAAGACAAGCCAAATGTAACAAGTTATGATTTAAAATGTATGTTTGAAATGCTCGATAATAACAAAAAGAAACGATATGATTATGATTATTTAGATTCGATATATGAACAGTATATGAAAAATAAGACGAAGCGTTAAAAATATTGATTATGATGATATTTTTAATAAAAAGAAAGGAATGAATATAAAAGTGAAAAAAGTTGTTGCAATGATTCCTATAAAATTGAACAATCAGAGATTACCGGGTAAAAACCTTAAAATACTGGGTAAGAAAGTACTATGTCAATATCTTTTTGATACCGTAAAACAAATAAAAGAGATAGACGAAGTATATGTTTATTGCAGCGATAATTCCATCCAGAAATATATGCCGGAAGAAATCCACTTTCTGCAAAGACCAAAAGAACTTGATACAGATACTGTACAATCGAAGGATATTATTCAAAAATTTATTGAAGTAATTGACGCAGATATATATGTTTTAATGCATGTAACACAACCATTTATAAAAGCTGAAACAATTTCAAACAGTATATCTAAAGTGAAAGAAGAGAATTATGACTCAGCATTTGTTGCTTATCCAATAAAAGAATTTGCATGGTATAACGGAAAACCAATAAATTATGAATTAACAAATGTAGTTCGTACACAAGAATTAGAACCGCTATATATTGAAGGAGAGCTTTTTGTATTTGAAAAAGAAGTATTTACAAAAGAAGGACGCAGGATAGGAAGTCATCCATGGATCCAGCCCATTAACTGGAAGGAAAATATATGTATTGATGAAATAGACGATTTAGAAATGGCAGAAACAATAATTGAATTGGAGAAAAAAGATGAAGGATATAGCAAATAACATAAACTATGATCAGCTTCGTATGACAGCCAATAAAAATCGAATCAAAATTTTAGATATGATACAAGACGGTAAATCCGGACATCTCGGAGGCGCTCTATCAGCTGTAGACGTCATTACATATTTGGGAGAATGTGTTATAGACTATGATAAAAAAGAAAGGGATAATTTTATTTTATCTAAAGGACATGCAGTAGCAGCTTTATATGCAGAATTACATGAACTTGGATACATTCAGGACAAGGAATTATCTACATTTCGTAAAATTAATTCTCGTTTACAAGGCCATACTAATCTTTTGGTATTGCCATATACAGATTATACCTCAGGATTATTGGGACAGGGACTATCCTATGGTGTTGGCATGGCATTAGCAAAAAAATTAAAGAAAAGTCATAATACAGTTTATGTAATGCTGGGGGACGGAGAAATGCACGAAGGGCAGATTTGGGAAGCCCTAATGGAAGCAAGCCATTACAGATTAGATAATCTTGTTCTCATCATAGATAGAAATGGATTTTGTTCGCACCAGCCAGTAGAAAATGTGATTAGTATTGAACCATTAATAGATAGATTGGGCTCTTTTGGGTGGAACGTGAAAGAAATAGACGGACATAGCATGGAACAGATTCATTCCTGTTTCATGAGTCTACAATCACAATATGGAAAACCGAAATGTATTATCTCTCATACAGTAAAAGGAAAAGGTGTTAGTTTTATGGAAAATAACGGAAAATGGCACCGAAATATTCCTACAGAAGAAGAATACCTACAAGCAAAAGAAGAATTAAAAAAACGAGGAGGACTGCTTTAATGGAAAAAAATAACTTGTGTACAATTCCAAAAGATGCCATAGAGTCTGTCTTGCTTGAGTTAGCTAAAACTAATAATAAAATAGTGGTCATGTCAAGTGATGTTTCAGTATCTTGCAATATTGAAGCATTTCATAAACTGTATCCAGACAGATTTTTCGAAATGGGAATCGCTGAGCAAAGCACAATGAGTGCGGCAGGGGGTATGGCTGCTGAGGGGTATATTCCCATTTATGTAGCATTGGCTGCTTTTTCTAATGGAATGACCTGGGCACAAACCAAACAAATCTGTAATGCAAATCTAAATGTTAAAATTATCGGAACACATGCAGGTGTCGATGATGGTCAGGATGGTTCCGCGCATCATGCAAAAGAGGATATTTCAATTTCAAGAGTACTGCCCAGAATGACAGTTCTGGTGCCATCAGATGAAAATGAAGTCAAAGCCGCCCTCAAAACAATGATAGAACATAAAGGACCTGTCTACATGCGAGTTGCACGTGAACCACAACCGGTCATTCACGCAAGGGACTGCGGCTTTACAATTGGAAAAGCAGAATATCTCTATGATGAAGGAAATGATTTTGCAATTATTTTTGAAGGCACAATATTAAAACAAGCACTTGAGGGATGGGAAAAATTAAAACAAAGCGGGTTATCTGGAAAACTACTTTCTATCCGGTCGATCAAACCCCTGGACGTGGAATGTATATATCATGTGGCAGATCAAGTGAAAATAATTGTCACCGTAGAAAACCATTCTATCATTGGCGGGTTATATAGTGCCGTATGTGAATGTCTGGCAGGAAGAAAAAATAAAGCCGTTGTTAAAGCTGTTGGATTTCCTGATGAATTCACAATGTCCGGTCCATCTTCTGAAATTAAAGAGGCGTATCATCTCTCCGGACAACGAATTTATGAAATTATATCAAAAAATAACCAGGAGGCGGATTATTTATAACAATGGAATGTAAATTATGTAAAAGTAAAAAAATAAAATCAATATATAGCGGTCTTATTCGTAATGGCGGACTTGGAAAATATACAGAGAATGCAGTAGATATGTGGCAATGTGAGAATTGCGGGGTGATATGGCATGAACCGGTAATCGAGGATACCAAAACATATTATGAGAGTAAAGAATACAGAGATTCTTTGGAAGGAAGTACGGAACAGGAGATGTTCTATAAACTCCATGACAAGGAAACCCTGGATAAGTTTGAGTACACGGGAACAGAGATTTTCAGACATAAAATCGTGTCGGATATTGGTTGTGGAGCGGGAGCATTCCTGGATTTTCTGAAAGGTGTGGCAGATACGATTGTTGCCATAGAGCCGTCAGAAGCATACCGGTCCGTCATGGCTGAAAAAGGATTTAAAACATATGCTTATGCAGAGGATGCAAAGGCGGACTGGGGCGATAAAATAGAAGTGATTACATCGTTTGATGTAATTGAACATGTGGATGATCCGCAGATTTTTATGAAAGATGTTTTTGATTTGCTGGCGGAAGGCGGAAAAGCGATTATAGGGACTCCGACGGACGCACCTGTAATGAGAAGTCTTCTGGGAGAAATTTATGAAAAAAAGCTGTTATTCAGTACGCAGCATATGTGGATACTTTCTGAAGATTCACTGCGGAGGCTGGCAAAAAATGCAGGCTTTCAGAAAATAGAAGTAAAATATTTCCAGCGTTATGATTTTGGAAATCTGCTTGGATGGTTAAAAGAAAAGGAACCACGCTCCGATATCAGGGAAACTTTTACCACGGGTAGTATAGATGCTGTATGGAAAAGCGAATGTAACCGGAATGGATGGTCTGATTATATTGTGCTTTATGTTTCGAAATAGAAAGTGTGTAGTTGCATGGTAACGGATATAAGGATATTTGTCATGGATGTTGACGGAACCATGACAGACGGAAAACTATATATCGGATCGCAGGGGGAAGTATGTAAGGCTTTTCATGTGAAGGATGGGTATGGTATTCATGAAATATTGCCTGCATACGGTATAAAAACAGTGATTATGACAGGACGGGAATCAGATCTGGTAGCAAGGCGTGCAAAAGAGCTGGGAATAGATTATGTATTCCAGAATGTGAAAAATAAGAGGGAAGAAATACAAAAGCTGGCATCGAAACTGCACTGTGATTTATCACAAATTGCTTATATTGGGGATGACCTGAATGATATTTCGGCGATGAAATTATGCGGGCTAAAAGGCTGTCCTGCAGATGCCGTGCAGGAAATACAGTCGATTTGTGATTATGTTTCAACGAAAAATGGCGGAGAAGGGGCTGTTCGTGATTTCATAGAATGGTTCATAAGCAGAAGATCGCGTGGGAATATATGAAATAAAAGGGAAATGATCGGATGGAATTAAAAAAAACAGACGAGTATATAAAAGCAATACAGATGTTTTCTGAAAAGGAATTATATATTGTTGGCGCGGGGAAATATGGGGAAATATTAGGAGAATATTTTGAAAAACATAAGATTCCCTGGAAAGGTTATATAGATAAAAGGTCTGGATTAGAACAGGTAAATCATAAACCTGTATATACCTATGATGAGATTTCGGATGGATATTATGTGATTTCCACTTATTTATATAGAAATGAAATACGGAAAGAATTAGAAGACAGACAGGTTTCGTGGAATCATATTCTCTTGTATGAGAATCAGGAGATTTTTTACGATATATATGAAGACCTGATTCAGTGGAAAAAATATACAAGGAGAATAAAAAAATTCCAGAGAAAATATGAGGGAAAACGTTGTTTTATTATAGGAAACGGACCAAGTCTTGCAATTAGAGATTTAGAGAAACTAAGTGACGAGGTTACATTTGCATCGAATTCTGTTTATGCATTATATATACATACAGACTGGCGCCCGACTTATTACTGCGCCAGTGATTCTGTTTTCTGTGGGCAGATGATGAAAGACAGAAAGAGTATGGAGATCCTGGTGGATGGTTGTCAGGCTGCCTTTACGTCAATCATGGGGGAAGGGATACGTTATAGAAATGATAAAGACATGAATCAGTTGTACTATATGCGTCTGGCAATGGGAAAAGCTGAAGACAGGCCGCCGTGTTTTTCATCGGATTGTAGTCGGGATATCTATACAGCAGGTTCCATAACGTATGAGATGCTGCAGTTAGCAGCGTATATGGGATTTCAGAAGATTTATTTGTTAGGAATGGATTTCAACTATTCCGTAGAGCGGCATGCGGATCATACCATTACAAGAAAAGATAACGTATGTAATCACATGGATGAAATAGAACAGGAAGAAAAAAGATTTTATGAAGCGCTCTCTGAGCGGCATAAGGAAACGTATATCGCGGATATTGATTTACAACTTGCCGGCTATCAGTCTGCAAAACAATATGCCGATTCCCATGGTATAGAGATCTATAACGCTACCCGGGGAGGAAAGTTAGAAGTGTTCCCTAGGGTAAATTTTGATGAATTATTTGATGAAAAGTAAAAAATGGTAAGTAAAGAGGACGTTAAGAAAAATGAATCGAATCGGAAAAAAGGAACAAACCTACATACAGGAAGTTTTAGACGGTCAGTTTTCTTCTGCAAATACCTATCAGATGGTCACAAGACTGGAAAAGACTTTTGCAGAAAAATTTCATGTAAAGCATGCAATTGCGATGGTAAATGGGACGGCTACGCTTCATATGGCATTGGAAGCCGCCGGAGTGAAACCTGGCGACGAGGTGATTTGTCCGCCGCTTACGATGAGTAGTACGTCTATCGCTGTATTGCAGGCGAATGCAGTTCCGGTCTTTGCGGATGTGGATAAAAATACGTTTTTAATTACGGCGGAAACGATCGAGAAAGTCATTACAAAAAAAACAAAAGCAATTATTACGGTCTCTCTTTATGGCCTGGCGCCGCAGATGGAAGAAATTATGGAGGTGGCCAGGAAAAATCATCTGATTGTGATAGAAGATAACGCAGAATGTTATGGTGCGTTTCAGGATCATAAATTGGTTGGGACATTCGGTCATATGGCCTCATACAGTTTTCAGAGTTCCAAACATCTTACAGCCGGCGAGGGCGGTATGGTAATCACGGAGGACGACGAACTGGCGGACAAACTGAGGAGGTATTCCGGCCTGGGATATGCTGGAATCAGTGGGAAAAAAGGAAGAATCACAAAAGATGATATCCAGAGCCCGGATTATGAAAGACATGTTGTTCTTGGATGGAACTACCGAATGGCAGATTTATGTGCCGCGGTTGCACTGGGACAGGTGGAACGGATGGAGGAATTGGTAGAGATACGTTGTAAAAGTGCGGCATATTATGAGGAACAGGTAAAAGATTGTGAATGGTTGCAACCGCAACTCGTAAAGGAGGGGAATATTCCTTCCTATTGGACCTATGTTCTGCGATTGGATATAGAAAAGGTAGACTGGCACGTATTCCGAAAAAAATATCAGGAGTTTGGTGGAGACGGGATTTATGCTGCATGGAAGCTTTCTTACCAGGAACCGATGTTCCAGAATAAATCGTTTTTAAACAGAGAAAAATCAGGAATTTATGATTCGTATGATTACAAAAAGATCCATTGTGCAAACGCGGAGTTTCTGCAGCCACGGCTACTGCAGTTAAAAACCAATTACTATGAACTTGAAAAGGCGCGGCAGCAGGCAGAAGTTCTTGGGAAAACCATTGCATATTTTGACGCACAGATACAGGAAAAACGGAGGACATCCTAAATGAAATTTTTAGCAATTATCCAGGCGCGATGCGGTTCTTCCAGGCTCCCATCAAAAGTATTGAAAGATTTGTGTGGAAAAACAGCCCTTGAACATGTGATAGAACGGGTGAAAAACAGTAAATATGTAGATGAGGTCATGGTAGCCACCACTATCAATCCAGAAGATCTGCCAATTATCCATCTGGTTTCGGGTATGGAAACAAGAGTGTTTGCAGGAAGTTCACAGGATGTGCTGGACAGATACTACCAGGCAGCGAAACTAATTCATCCGGAGTACGTGATCCGTATCACAGCAGATTGTCCCGTTTTTGATGCCAAAATTCTGGATGACGCCATAGAAAAACTCAGACCGGACACAGATTATATGGCGGCGCTTTCGGAAACATTGGCGGATGGACTGGATTTGGAAATTATGCGTTTTGAAGCATTGAAGCAAGCGTGGATGGAAGCCAGTCTTGCTTCAGAGCGGGAACATGTAACCTTATATATAAAAAACAATCGGGCTCTGTTTTGCATACAGGATTATGAAAGTACGTTAGGAAATTTACATGAAGAGCGTTGGACCATTGACGAGCCAGAAGATTATTTATTTATAAAAAATATTTATGAGCACTTCTATTCTATTGGAAAGGAAGCGTTTGACTCTGTTGATATTCTGGAGTATTTAAACAAAAGTCCAGAGGTTCGGGAGATCAATCAGGGATTTATCAGAAATGAAGGACTGCTGATCTCTCTGAAAAATGACAAAATTGTAAAAAAACCAGATGAGGAGTAATATATGTATAGAGATATGATAGAGGGTAAGACCATTCTTGTAACAGGAGGAACAGGTTCTTTTGGAAAGTGTTTTATAAAATATGTACTGACAAAATATAATCCGAAAAAAATTATCATTTATTCCAGGGATGAGTTCAAACAATTTAATATGGCAAATGATTTTAAGGAATATGAAGACCGGCTGCGATTTTTTATTGGCGACGTACGGGATTTGGAACGTATGAAGAGAGCCTTTAAAGGAGTGGACTATGTGATTCATGCCGCAGCCTTGAAGCAGGTTCCAAGTTGTGAGTATAATCCAAATGAAGCAATCAAGACCAATATCCATGGAGCGATGAATGTCATTGAGGCCGCCCTGGACTGTGGTGTGAAAAAGGTTGTTGCGTTATCCACAGATAAGGCGGTAAATCCGGTGAATTTATATGGAGGTACCAAACTGGTATCGGATAAGCTTTTCGTAGCGGCGAATTCTTATGTGGGCGCGTCTGACCTGAGTTTTTCTGTGGTACGATACGGAAATGTTGCCGGAAGCCGTGGTTCTGTGATTCCCTTTTTTCACCGAATCATACAGGAGGGAAAAAAGGAACTTCCCATTACGGACTATCGGATGACAAGATTCTGGATCAGCCTTCCGGAAGGGGTAGAGTTGGTATTAAAGGCGCTAAAAGAAGCGCGTGGTGGAGAAACATTCATCAGTAAAATTCCATCCTTTAAAATTACCGATCTGGCGCAGGCCATGCTGCCGGGCTGTAACATGCCGGAAGTCGGGATTCGGGAAGGTGAAAAGCTGCATGAAGTCATGGTTACTCCGGAAGATGCATCGACGACCTATGAATATGAGAAGCACTATATTATCTATCCGCAGATGATGTTTAATGAGCGGATGATCGGAACACCGAGCGGGAAAAAAGTAACGGAAGGATTTTCGTATAGTTCCGAGACCAATCAGAGTTGGTTATCCGTGGAACAGATCAGGGAAAGGTTAAAAGAGGAAGTGATCTTATGAGAATATATATCACAGGAATTGCCGGTATGCTGGGATATGGAATTTATCGTACTTTAAAAGACCGGGCGGAAATTTTGGGAGTAGATATTGTAGATATTGAAATTCCAGGCATCTCTTATTCCAAAATCTCTTTGTATGATATGGAAGACATAGAAGAAAATATCATACAGACAAAACCGGATATTTTGATCCATACGGCGGCGCTGATCAATGTAGAAGAATGCGAGGAGAATCCGGAGGAAGCAAAGCGTCTGAACACACAGGTGACTGCCGCGCTTGCAGATCTTTGTGCCAGACATAAAATAAAAATGGTCTATATCTCAACAGATGCCGTTTTTGACGGAAAGGAAGCAAGATTGTATTCAGAAGAGGACGTGGTAAGTCCGCCCAATGTATATGGGCAGACGAAACTGGATGGAGAGGCCGCGGTTCTGAAATATCCGGAAAATTTAGTATTGCGGACAAATATTTACGGAATCAATATACAGAAAAAACAGAGCTTTGGAGAATGGATTTATCATTCTTTAAAAGAGGATCAAACCTTACATTTATTTACAGACATTGATTTTTCTCCCATCCTGGTAAATGAACTTGCCGAATTAATTTATCAGTCCTGTCAAAAGAACCTGTGCGGTTTATATCATGCCTGTGGAACAGGCTGCATTACAAAATATGAGTTTGGGGTGAAACTGAAAGAAGTGTTTCAGATAGAAACAGGGACCATTGTCCGTGCAACAAGCGAGATTGCGCATTTTAAAGCACGGCGTTCCAAACATATGGGAATGTCCAATGTGAAATTATGTAATGCGCTGCAGGTGGATATCCGTACGCCGGAAGAGAGTATTGAAAAGTTCTATGATTTATTAAATGAGGAAACGAAATATGGAGATTAGAATTGGAGACAGAATCATATCAAAACAATCGGGGCCCTATTTTATAGCGGATATCGCCGCAAATCATGACGGGGATATTGACAGGGCATATCGTTTGATAGAGTTAGCAAAAGAAGCCGGCGCCGATGCGGCGAAATTTCAAAATTTTAAGGCGGAAACCATCGTCAGTAAAAAAGGATTTGAAAGTCTAGGCTCCCAATTATCCCATCAGTCTTCTTGGAAAAAATCGGTCTTTGATACTTACAAGGACGCGAGCCTTCCTGATATGTGGTCGGAAAAGCTGAAAAAGAAATGTGAGGAAGTCGGAATAGAATATATGACCAGCCCTTATGATTTTGCATCGGTGGATCTTGCGGACCGGTATGTAAACGCCTATAAGATTGGTTCGGGCGATATTACATGGCCGGAAATTCTGGAACACATTGCGAAAAAGGGAAAGCCGGTTTTTCTTGCCACAGGCGCGTCGGACAAAGAAGATGTGGAACGTGCAGTAAGAACGATTGGGAAGTATCATGCGCAACTGGTTCTGATGCAGTGTAATACGAACTATACCGCTTCCGTGTCTAATTTTTCCTATATTAATCTGAACGTATTACGCAGCTATCAGGAATGGTATCCAGAATGTATTCTCGGATTATCAGATCATACATTTGGTCATACCACGGTTCTTGGAGCCTATGCTCTTGGAGCCCGCGTATTTGAAAAGCATTTTACAGATGATAATGACCGGGAGGGGCCGGATCATAAATTTTCCATGAATCCTGCTTCCTGGAAGCAAATGGTAAAGGCATGTGAAGAGCTTCGAGAGGCACTGGGGGACGGCATAAAGCGTATCGAAGAGAATGAACAGGATACGGTGCATATCCAGCGTCGGGCTCTTTATCTGCAAAGAGATTTGAAGCAGGGAGATGTGATTCGGGAAGAGGATCTCTTTCCGCTTCGGCCGGTAAAAGAAGGGGCGGTTCTTCCCTATGAAAAACAGAGAGTTCTTGGAAAAAGGATCATGCAGGATGTAAAAAAAGATACTTGTCTGATGTGGGAGGATATCGAACATGATAAAAGGTAGACAGGTTTATTTATGTGCTTTGGAACGGGAAGACTTGCCATTTTTGATGGACTGGCGAAATCGAGAAGAGTTTCGGAAACATTTCCGGGAATATCGGGAGTTGAATTCGGATATGCAGAATAGTTGGTATGAAAAAAAGGTGCTGGGGGATCCCGGAACGGTGATGTTTGCTATTCGAAGTATAAAAGACGGAGAACTTCTGGGATGCTGCGGTTTATGCTATATTAACTGGGTACATCGTAACGCCGATCTTTCTCTGTATATCGGAAAAGATCTTCTCTATATTGATGAGGTTGGTTATGCGAAGGAGAGCTGCCGATTATTGTTTCGGTATGGATTTCAGGAGTTGGGATTAGAAAAAATCTGGTCAGAGTTATATGAATTTGACCGGAAAAAGATCACACTGTATCAAGAATTAGGAATGCAGGTGGACGGAACTTTGCGCAATCAATATTTTTATGATGGAAAATGGTGGGATTCCAAGATACTTTCTATCTTAAGTGAAGAATGGAGAAGGAGATCAGAGAACGGTGACTAAATTATGTCTGGGTACGGTACAGTTTGGAATGCGGTATGGGATTCACAATCAGGACGGGCAGCCTTCGGAGGAAGCCTGTTTTGATATGCTGGATACCGCTCTGGAAAATGGGATTGATACCATTGATACGGCAAGGGCCTATGGTACGGCGGAAGTAGTGGTCGGGAATTATCTGGAGTACCGGAAATGTCATCGCAAGGTAAGTGTGATCTCTAAGTTGCGTCCCAATGTGATCGAACCGGAGGAGAAAGACGTATATTCTGTTGTCAGAAGGGAACTGGAGGACAGTTTAAAAAGACTGCACATATCTACGTTAAAGGGGTATTTATTTCATACGCCGGAATATGTGTATCGGAAGAATATTGTGGAAGCCGTATTCCGTTTAAAGGATGAGAAACTGATTCAGAATGTCGGGGTTTCGATCTATAATATGGAAGAGGGGTATGAGGCGATCCGACAGGGAATGGATTATGTACAATTGCCATATAGTATTCTGGATCAGCGAGGCAACATTTCCGGTTTTATGCAGGAAGCGAAAAAGGCGGGAATGACGGTATTTACAAGGAGCGCTTTTTTACAGGGACTGTTTATGATGGGATTGGATGAGATTCCGTCGCACCTGGAACATTCCAAACCATATCTTCAATACTTTGAGAAGTTAGTGGCGCAATGTGGAGTGAGTAAAGCAGAATTATTGATTGAATTTGTAAAGGCATCGGAAGAAATCGACTATCTCGTGTTCGGTGTGGATAGCAAGGCGCAGTTGCTGGAGGATATGGCAGCGTTTCAATCCGGGAGACGGATAGAGGGCGGCCTGTTGGAAGAGATACGGGAATATTATAAGCAGGTGGACGACAGTATTATTTTACCCAGTTTGTGGGCCAATGGGAGAAAGGCTGAGTGATCCATAGGAAGGGGAATATATGAAAGTATTGTTTATGGCATGGGAGATTTATGACGATAGCGGCATGATCCCGGAATTTTCCAAATATTGCACAGGCGGCGGACTGGTCATAAAAAATATATGTGAATATGTCGGAAGAGTATGCGAGTCTTATCTTTTTATCGGAAAGTGTAAGATGCCGGAAATGGATTTGGGGAATATTCATCTTGTAGGAACCGATAGGGAAGAAGAAGTACAAGATACTGGATTATCAGTGCAGGAAAAGCATCTGCAGACTATGACCGCGGCGTTTGAGAAGGCGCTGAAAAAAATCAGGCCTGATATTGTGAATATTCATGGACTTGGAGTATTGGCAAAACAATGTATAGAAGTATGTATCGCGAAGGGGATTCCGTATGTATATACGGAACATTTATATATCGGAATGAATCAGAAAATTCCCGGTTATGAAAAACACATAGAATGGGAAAAACAATTGTTTCGCATTCCTGATCTGAGAGTAATTGCTGTCGGCAGTGGAATGAAAAGGAAAATTATACAGGACTTTCCGGAGATTCCGGAAAAAAATGTTTCGGTAATTTTAAACGGTACAAATTTTATTGCGCAGAAACTGCAGAGTGATTTGAGTAAAAAATTTGATTTACACGAGAAAAAGGTTTTGCTATGTGTGGGAAGTATTTTAGATAGAAAAAATCAAATGCAGATCGCAAATGCATTTCGTCTGCTATCCCGCGACATTCAGGAAAAAATCAAAATTCTATTTTGCGGTGCGGACGCAATAGAGGGAGCTTTACAAAACAGAATTTCGGAATTAGGTTTACAGGATAAGCTGATCTATGCAGGAAGCCTGAGCAATAGAGAGATGAAGGAATATTATTCCATAGCGGACGGCTTGATTGTTCCAAGTATAGCCGAAGGCCTGAGTATCGCGATGCTGGAGACGATGGCATATGGGCTGCCGATTATTATGTTTTCTGATCTGGAATGCGCGGATGATTTAAAGGATGAAAAAGTGATCTGTTTTGCAGAAGACAGAAGTGATCAGGGACTGGCAGATGCAATTGTAGAATGGGATCAGAGGAATTGGGATCGTGACTATATCATACAGTACTCGAAATATTTTTCTATGGAAAGAATGGCGGCGGATTATATAAATTTTTATAAGCAATCCATAAATAGCCTGGAAGAAAACGAGTAAAAATGACTTTTGAAAAGTGAAAAAAGAGGAATAAAAAGACAATGGAAAATGCATGTAAAGAAAATTGCAAAGTGTCTGTTATTTTACCTTCTCTCAATGTAGCAGAATATATAGAGGAATGTATAGAGTCCGCATTGAATCAAACATTAGGCGCAAAAGAAATCATTTGTGTGGATGCGGGTTCCACGGATGGGACATGGGAAATATTATCGTCTTATGCAAAAAATCCTCAATATAAGGATCAGATGATTCTCATCCATAGTAATATCAAAAGTTATGGATATCAGGTAAATATAGGGATTCAAAAGGCGTCCGGGGAATATATTGCAATTTTAGAAACAGACGACTATGTTGTGGACGACATGTATGAATACTTGTACCAATTGGGAGTCTCTTGCGATGCGGATTATGTAAAAGCCGATTATGACGCTTTTATCACGTCTCCTTCCAATAAAAAAAAATTCGAAGCGGCTCTGCTTTTTAAAAATGAAAAAGAAAAATATAATCGGGTAATCAACCCAAGTCATGACGCCTATTTATATACGAATGATTGTAATATTTGGAAAGGAATCTATAAAAGAAGTTTTTTAGTAGAACATGATATTTTTTTAAATGAATCAAAAGGAGCTGCATTTCAGGATATTGGATTTATGTTACAGGTTCTTTCCTGTGCAAAAAGAGCAGTTTATAGTGATAAATCGTTTTATAGATATCGAATGGACCGGGAACAGTCTTCGATCTATTCCATACATAGACTACAATATTCTTATCAGGAATTTGCGCGATTACTGGAAGAAGAAGATATAAAGAAAAAGTTAATATATATAGATGGAATTTTTCAACGGATGACGCATATCTTTTTTGATGAATTGATAAAGTCGTTACGCGTAGTAGAATATGACGCAGATTCAGAACTTATCAAACCATACTATTTATGGTTTAAAAAACAATTGACAGATGCGATAAATCAGAAATCATTATCCATAGATCTATATCAGTTCTATCCAGAACTCCCCTTGCTTCTAAGTGATATCTATGAATTTAGCTCTAAGATAAAGGAAGAAGATCGGATCTTAGCTCAAAAGAGAAAAGAGTTGATAGACACGATTGGGGAGAAGTCGGTTATACTCTTTGGGCTGGGCGCATACGGGACGTCAGCAATGGAATTTCTGTATGATCATAATATAAAAATACTGGCCGCATGTGACAATAATAAAACACTATGGCACACAGAAAGAGATGGATTCTTAGTATATGCGCCCACAGAATGTGTAAAAAAGTTTCCCGGGCATATCTATATCATTGCGAACAAAAGGTACGGGAAGGAAATAGAGCGACAATTACTTGATTTGGGAATAAGAGAAAGCAATATTTTTCTATATCCCGCGGATATACTTTGATTTGAAAAGGCATAAAAGGAAGTTCTTTCATTTAAGAAATTGTATAATGTGCAGTCTGAAAACGGGCTGTTTGATAATGTGAGGTATAAAATGGACAAGAACAAGATTGCAGTTGTTATATGCAATTACAATGGCGGAATGGATACAATAAAATGTATTGATACTGTGCTGAAGTCCCAAAATGTTTGTCTGGATATTTATGTGGTAGATAATGCTTCCACGGATGGTTCCCCGGACAGGATCAGGGAACAGTTTGGCGCACAGGTAGATATCATTCAAAATTCTGAAAATCTGGGTGGATCCGGCGGCTTTGCAAGAGGTCTGCAGACCGCGTTGGAAAAAGAATACCCCTATATCATGATGCTTGATAACGATGCCTATGTAGATTATGATACCATAGAAAAATTACAGGCGTATCTGCAGAGTAATCCGGATGTGGGGATTGTTGGGGCCAAGATCCTGATGGAAGAGGAACCGGAGCGAATCATGGATTATGCGAAGGTCATTCATTTTGAAACCTTTATAGATCAATCGGCATGGTATGGGAAAATGGACAGTGAAGAAGCAAATATGCCGAGGGAATGTGATTTTGCAGCGGCAACAGCGGCAATGCTGCCGGGAGAAGTTCTGAAAAAATGCGGGAATATGGATGAAAAGTATTTTATCTATTATGACGACATTGAATTGGGATATCGAATCAAGAAGCATGGATACCGGGTTGTGTCGCTTGGAAGCGCAAAAGCATGGCATAAAAGTGGAATGCGGCGAAGAACTACAAATACGTTTACCCGATATTATCTGGCTCGGAATCGATATCATTTTTTTGCAAAATATATGTCGGACGAGCAGATAGAGCCTTTTATAGATCATATCTTACTTCGTGCATTTTCTTATATGTACGGCTCCTATTATAAAAAGCGTATGGATATCTTTTATACAGAAAAATACATTTTAGAAGATTTCATATACGGCCGGCGTGGGAAAGCAGGAAATCATAGGATAAACGATCTTCAAAAAGATGGAGACAGATTCATGGAGCAGGAATTAAGCGGATGTAAATGTATATTGATTCATTCGTTTTCCAATATGCCCGAGACGCATTTTATAAAGTGGTACAGGAAGTTGGAGGAATGGAATCCGAATGCGAAAATCGTAATAAATGCGTTGGCTTCTACACCAAAAGAGTGTACGTTGTATTTAGAACGGTTAAAAGAACATTTCCCGGAAAATTCACTCTGTATAGAGCGGGTAGAAAGTGCGGACAAAAAGAAATATGACAAAATTATCCACTTTTGCAGACATGTCAAAGAGGCGACGAAGAATATTCTTCCAGAGGTTTCTGTCGATATGTACGGAAATATGATTGTGAAAGAAGAGGATTATATTTACTTTCGTAATTATGAAAAGAGTTATGAATTTTTCAAGGCAATTTATCGCGAGCCAATCCTGGAAGCCATTCATAGAATCAGGACAGAGGAAGTCTGATGAGAATCAGAGTGGAAAGAGCGGCCGAAGGATAGGAATGCGGAATATATAAACCGTTTATAAGGAGTATAAAAGAGGGGAGGATTGGATATGGAGAAATTAGAAAGAATATGCAGATGTAATAAAAAGATATATATTTATGGAGCAGGTATAAATGCAAATTATGTATATCTTTTTTTAAAGAACAGAGGAATCAAAGTGGAAGGGTTTCTCGTTTCTGATCCTCAGAAAAATCCCGATCATTTATATGGCCTGCCAATCATCGGAATTAAAAATTTTCAAAAAGATCAAACGTATTTTATTTTGGTATCTGTTGTAAGAGAGAGTATGGCATATACTGCTATTTTTAACTGCCTGGTCGAACATAAAATGCAGAATGTATTTTTTATCTCTTCTCCCCTGATGGCAGAGATAAAAAAGGAATTAAAAATACGAAAACTGAAACAACTGTTTGAGAAAGAACAGTATCATCTGGGAGAAGAGGTTCCGGTGGAGCGCTATCATTTTATTTTCACTATGTCGGGAACAGACGGACAAGAATATCATTGGCGCTTTAAAGACGTGATCGTGGGACAATTGCTCGCGAATGATGAAATAAACTTGTTTCCACAAAGAACGCCTTTGGAAGAATTTGAAGAACAGTATGGAACATATTATACTCTGCATACATTGCAGAGAGATGATGCGGTTCCTGAAAAGACATATTCCGTTTATATGGCGCAAAGCCATGTGGATCGAGCGCCATTGCAATGTGCAATGCCGAAATGGGTTCTTCCCATTCAAGTGGGAGCTACTCTGACAAAAGATAAAATCTGTGAAATTCGCGATGATCTGGGAATCCATATTTCAGAAAAAAATAGGATTTATTCAGAATGTACGGCTCTTTACTGGATATGGAAAAATGCGCCCAGAACAGATTATGTCGGGTTATGTCATTATAGAAGACACTTTGATATATCGGAGCAGGACTGGAGGAATCTGATGAAATCAGACATCGACGTATTAGCCACGACGCCTACTTTTATCCAGGAAGGAATTGGAAATTTCTTTTCGCAGTATATCTCAAATAGTGATATGGAACAGCTATTAAAGGCAATCGAAGATCTTTGGCCGGAATATTTGCAGACGGCAAACGCATTTCTAAATGCAAGATTTTTTCCGCCCTGTAATTTAGCGGTTATGAAATACGAGCTTTTTCAAAAATATGCGGAATTTGTGTTTTCTATTACCTTTAGAATAGAAGATTATTATCGTTCACTTCAATTTCATCGGGAAGATCGGTATATGGGATACCTGATAGAATGTTTATTGGGAATTTTCCTGATGTATCATAAAGAAAATTTAAAAATTGCATATACAGATATGCTGTTTTATTCATAAGGAGGAAATATGCCAAAAGTATCAATTATTATGCCCTCTTTGAATGTAGCGCCTTATATAGAAAAATGTGTAGAAAGCGTTATCAATCAGACCATGTCGGATATAGAAATTTTATGTGTAGACGCAGGATCTACAGATGGAACGTGGGAAATTCTAAAAAAATATGCAGAGAAAGATCAAAGAATTCGTTTACTGACTTCTGCAAAAAGAAGTTATGGTTATCAAATGAATCTTGGATTAAGAGAGGCTGTCGGAGAGTATATCGGAATTGTTGAAACGGATGATTTTATTTTACCGGAAATGTATGAAGTATTATATACTTGTGCAAAGGAGCAGGATGCAGAATTTGTAAAATCTGATTTTGATATTTTTACCACTCTTTCGAACGGAGAGCAATTGTTTTTAAGGTATTCATTAAAAAAGTATAGCTGTGCGAAATATAATACAATATTCACATGGGAAGATTATGCTTATGGGGAAAAAACGATCGACGTATTTATTTGGAATGGAATCTATAAAAGAACATTTTTACGGGAAAATGATATTCTGTTTCAGGAGACTCCCGGGGCCGCTTTTCAGGACTGTGGTTTTCGTTATCAGGTTGCTATGCATGTGAAAAGAGGTTTCTTTTTGGAACGTTCTTTTTACCGATATCGTAGAGATAACGGAGATTCCTCTACATATAATAGTAAATGTATGCTGTTTAATCTTGCAGAATGTAAAAATTTAATGCGATATGTTGAGCAGAAAGGCGTCCTGGATCAAAAACAATTGGAATTTTTTGCAAGAGAAATTGCAATCATTGCAAGCAGGCCCTATGTGGAATTACTGGCCTGGGGACGACCTGACAGTAGAACTTCAGAAGCATTAAGTGAATTTCGGGAAATCTTGAAAAGTTTTATGGAAGGTGGAAATTTAAATGGTTTATCCGTACCGAAAGACCTGTGGACCGAAATCAGGATGTTCGTGGAAAATCCGAAATTTTATGAGTATTATGTAAATTTAAAAGCGGAAGTGATGGCAAAAACAGTCGCGCTCTTTTTGAAAGATATTGCGATGAGAGAGCAGGTGATTCTCTTTGGAAGCGGGTATGTCGGCTCTTGCGCATATGCTCTGATCAGAAGTAATGGGATTGAGAATGTAAAAGCATTTTGCGATAATGATCAAAAGAAATGGAATACGCTGTACATGGGCTGTAAAGTGATCTCACCGGAAGAAGCTGTTAAAAAGTTTCCGAACGCATATTTTTTAATTACAAATATTGCACATAAAGCAGAGATCGAAGAACAATTATGTAAGAATAAAATCTCCCGGCAGCAAATAGGAATATACGATCAAAGTACATTTCCATTACATTGTGTTCATATGACGATACGTTCAGAATGCAGGGAAGAGGAAGCGAAGGACCAGCTCTCTTATTCATAATATGTTGCGTTTGTATAAAACGAAAGGAATGAGGATATGGAACAGGCAGAAACAATTATTCGGGGAATTCAAAATGGATTATTGGAGTGGTATGACTTTCGTTTAGACAGCGCCATGCTCTATATCGGGAACCCGGAAGATTCTCTTGCAGAGATGCTTTCGGATCGTGCGGCCAGGCTGGTTTGCGCGTCCTGCGTGCAAATCTGTGATAAAACATGGAGGCAGAGTTATGAAAGACAGTTTGACTATATCATATTGGTCGAATCCCTGGAACGGGAAACAAATCCCATAGAAGTTCTTCGAAGCCTCGGAGAATTATTGCAGCCAAACGGCCGTATGTTGCTGGGGATGAATAACCGGCTTGGTATTCGCTATTTCTGTGGGGATAGGGATCCCTATACGGAGCGTAATTTTGACGGGATTGAGAATTACCGGCGGGCTTATGCAAAAAAGGAGGACATCTTCCAGGGGCGAATGTACAGTCAGGCTGAATGGAAGGATATGCTGCACAATACCGGCTGGGACTCCTACCGTTTCTATTCTGTCCTGTCGGACCTCCATAACCCGGTCTTTATTTATGCGGAGAACTTTTTGCCCCATGAAGATCTGGCGGGACGGGTGTTCCCTACTTACAATTATCCAGAGTCTGTTTTTCTGGAAGAGGAGGGCGTATATGCAGATCTGATTGACAACGGAATGTTCCACCAGATGGCGAATGCCTATCTGATTGAGTGTGCGCAGGATGGTGTGTTTTCCGATGTAAATCATGTGACAAGCTCTATGGAACGCGGGCGGGAATGTGCCATGTTCACCATAATCCGTACATCCGGTACAGTAGAAAAGCGGGCGGTGTATCCGGAAGGACGAGGACGGTTGAACCGAATGATTGAATATGGGCGGGATCTGACAGCTCATGGAATCCGAATGGTAGAGGCAAAAATGGAAGGGGACAGGTACGTCATGCCTTATATACAGGCGGAGGTGGGACATGCATATTTAAAGCGTTTGCTTTTAGAGGAACCGGAGATGTTTTTGGAGAAGCTGGATCATTTTCGGGATCTGATTTTACAATCTTCTGAAATTGTAAAACCGGATACCGGTGACGGAGACGGCGCTGTTTTACGCAGGGGATATCTTGATCTGGTTCCGTTGAATAGTTTTTATATGGACGGTACCTTTGTGTTTTACGATCAGGAATTCTGCGAGGAAAATTATCCGGCAAACGCGATTCTGGTTCGTATGATTGCAACGTTGTATGCCAGCGGTCCGGAAATGCAAAAGGCGTTGCCGATAGACGAATTATTCCGGCGGTATGGATTATGGAAAAAGCGGGAGCGCTTTCAGAAGATGGAGTGGGAATTCCTGGCGAAGCTACGGAAAGAAAAAGAACTCCGCAGTTATCATGAGGACTGTAGGTGTAATGGTGAAACGCTTCATTCTAATCGGCAGCGCATGAATTATTCCCAGGAAACTTATGAGCGCTTATTCGTAGATATTTTCCGAAATGCGGATACCAGGAAGTTGATTTTGTTCGGTTCCGGAAACTTTACCAGGAAATTTCTGGCTTTGTATCAGAAGGATTATCCTGTCTACGCGATTATAGATAATAATCAAAGTAAATGGGGGACAGAGCTGGATGGAATTGAAATTCATTCTCCGCAGATGCTGGAACAGCTACATGCAGGAGAATATAAGGTACTAATCTGTATTAAGAACTATTTGTCCGTTATGAAGCAGCTTGATAAAATGGGAGTGGCAGAATACAGCATTTATGATTCCTATGCGGATTATCCGAGAAAATCAAGAAGCGTTGCAGTGCAGGGGAATTCTGCTCAGGTACAAGAGGGATTCTTCAGGCAGAGTGCGGCAGATAGTGCAGAAGCAGGAACACTTTGTGCGACCAAAAAGAAATATCATATAGGATACATTGCGGGGGTATTCGATTTGTTCCATGTGGGACATTTGAATATGTTTAAACGGGCAAAAGAGCAGTGTGATTATTTGATTGTGGGTGTAGTAACAGATGAAGGCGTACGGAAGTATAAGGAAGTAGAGACCTTTGTACCATACGAAGAACGGGCGGAGATGGTACGGTCTTGCCGTTATGTGGATGAAGTGGTGGAGATTCCATTGAATTATGGAGGGACAAGAGACGCCTGGCGTCTGTATCATTTTGACTGTCAGTTTTCGGGGAGTGATTATGTGAATAATCCAGACTGGCTGGCAGAAAAGAAGTTTTTAAAGAAACATGGCGCGGTGATGGAGTTCTTTCCTTATACGCAGAGTACAAGTTCTACGAAGATAAAGGCATTGATTGAAAAGAAACTAATATAGGGATAATATGGAAACGTATTGATTTTTTTGAAAATAGTAGAAAGGATCAGTGAAAATAATGCAGCTTATTTGTTCACCTTCCGGTTCTGTGGATTTCAGACATCCGGGACAGGGAATTCGGGATATTCGAAAGGCTGGTTTTGAGGCGGTTTCTTTGGATCTGTTCCAGTGCGCCTCTCCCTGGAGCCTGGAAACATTGGGGAAACAGAAGAAAGAGACAGAGGATCCCTGGGCGGCAAGACTTTTTCAGGATCCTGCCGACTTAAAAAAACAGGTGTCGGCGCTGCTCTTCCAGTGTCAGAGTAATACTTTGCAGATACCGGTTGCCCGTGCGCCCTATTTGCCAAGAGATACGAGACGAACGGATCTGAATACATTTTTGGAACAATTGACCGCATATAGTATTCGTCTCTGTGGGGAAATCGGCTGTTCTTCTCTGGTTGTTCCGCCTCTTTTTTCCGGGATTGAAAAAGGTCTGCAATGGCAGGAAAACCATGCATATTATCTGCGTCTTGCGGGGATTGCACGGGAATGTCATGTTACCATTCTGCTGGAAAATCAATGCATGAATTATAACGGGCATTTTCTGCGTGGCATTTGCTCGGATGCAGAGGAAGCGGCCCGATGGGTAGACTGTTTGAATAAAGATGCGGGAGAAGAACGGTTTGGATTCTGTATGGATACAGGCGTCTGTACCCTGTGCGGACAGGATATGCATACATTTGCAGGAATATTGGGACAACGGGTCAAGGCCATACGCCTGCGGGATTGCGATGGGTATCAGGAGAATGCTCTTTTGCCGTTTACCTGTGCGGAGCAGGGACAAAATAGAACGGACTGGCTCAACCTGATTCGCGGCTTGAGAGAGATCGAATTTGACGGCGGCCTGATTTTGGATTTTGCGGATACTGCGGCTGCGTTCTCTCCGCTGCTCCGTCCCCGGCTTCTTTCTCTTGCATATGCGGTTGCAGAATATGTGAAATGGCAGATCGAGATAGAAAATTTGTTAAAAAAGTATGCAACGATTGCTTTGTTTGGCGCCGGGAATATGTGTCGGAACTACATGAAATGTTATGGAGAGACGTATCCGCCGTTGTTCACCTGCGATAATAACTCCGCACTTTGGGGAACCATATTTTGTGGTTTGGAAGTGAAACCACCGGAAGCGTTGAAGGAGTTACCGGAGGATTGTGGTGTGTTTATCTGTAATGTTTACTACCGGGAGATTGAAAAGCAATTACGGGAATTAGGAATTCAGAATATAGAATATTTTAATGACGAATATATGCCGTCGTTTCATTTTGACAGAATCAAACGGAACGATACGCTAAAGTAATTTTATGTAAAAAGAAAGGACTGAAACATGAATCTGATCGGAACACAGACGAAAAATATTGTGGAAGACGGCAATCCGGAAGCGGGGTTTCGGTTGATGAAGCAGGCCGGCTTTTCCTGCGCGGATTTTAGTCTGAATTCCTATCTTTTGAATACTTCTTTGTACCAATTTCAGTTGAACGATTTTTTCAACAGATCTGTTGTGGAACTGGAACAATTTTTTACGCCTCATAAAAAGGGGGCAGTTTCTGCCGGAATCCGGATCAATCAAATGCATATGCCTTATCCCGCCTATGTTCCGAAAGGTAGTAAAGAGTTGAATGGATATCTTTGGAATGAAGTCGCGCCTAAAAGTATGGAGATCTGTGCGTTTCTGGAATGCCCCTATATTGTGGTGCATGGATTCAAGCTGGCCCGGAATCTTGGCTCGGAACAGGCAGAATGGGAACGGACGGAACAGTTTTTGGATATGCTCGCTCCTATGGCAAAAGAGATGGGTATTACGGTCTGCATTGAAAATCTTTATGATAATGTGGGTGGTCATCTGATAGAGGGACCTTGTTGTGACGCAAAAAAGGCAGTAGAACGGATTGATCGGTTCAACGACCGGTATCATGCAGAAGTGGTAGGATTTTGTTTTGATACCGGACATGCAAACCTCGTAGGATTAGATTTCGAAACGTTTCTTGTTACATTGGGAGATCGCCTGAAGGTGCTTCACATTCATGATAATGATGGAGTCCGGGATCTGCACCAGATTCCATTTACATTTACAAAGACGAGAGAAAATAAAGCCTCTACGGATTGGGAGGGCTTTATAAGGGGATTAAAAGCTATACGATATAATCGAGTATTGAGTTTTGAGACGGCGCCGGTTCTGACTGCGTTCCCAAAGGAAATGCAACTTCAGGTGCTTCAGCTTATTTCTGGAATCGGAAAATATTTCACAGCAGAATTGTAAATGACAGTAATAGATCCATGGGCACATCCAAAATAATAGAAATAAAAAATCACGCAGCTTTTGTTGGACAAAAACGAAGCTGCGTGATTTTTTGCTTTTAATTTTATACCTAATTGGACATTCGTAGTCCAATTAGTATACTTTATCGGGCGTCAGGCGTCCATTTGTTTTGAATTAATACTTTGCACTGTCATGAATCTGGCTGGTTCCGTACCCCAATTTGGAAGTATCTACTGGTTCCGGCCTTTGCTCCGGTGCAGGCGCTTCATAATTATCCAGTATGGAATAGTCGGAATCATAAGAGTCGTAACTCTGTACGGGTTCTGGTGAAGCAGGAGCCTCTGTATAGGATACAGACTGTACTGGCATAGCGGCCGCCATATTGTCCAGACGGAAACGCCCCACCAGACTCTTCAAGAGACTTGCCTGGCTGAACAGTTCTTCACTGGCAGCGGCACTTTCCTGTGCGGTTGCAGAATTGGTCTGGATTACGGAAGAGATCTGGTCAATTCCCTGTGTTACCTGTGAGATACCTTCCGCCTGCATATCGGAAGCCTCGGTGATCTTTTCCATATTGGAGGAGATCTTTCCTGCATTCTGTACTACTTCCTGTAAGGAATGCTGTGTATCGATTGCGATCTGATTTCCTTCTGATACTGCTGCCAGGGAGTTGCTAATCAGATTGGTCGTATCCTTTGCAGCTTCTGCACTCTTAGAAGCCAGACTTCTTACTTCATCGGCAACGACGGCAAATCCTTTTCCGGCTTCCCCTGCACGGGCGGCTTCCACAGCGGCGTTCAAGGCAAGAATATTGGTCTGGAACGCGATATCTTCAATCGTTTTGATAATCTTTTCAATCTGGCTGGAGGAATCACTGATATTTTCCATGGCTTTTACCATAGATTCCATCAACACGTTACTGTTCTCTACTTCTTTTCCGGTATAGGCGATCAACTCATTGACGTCGCGAGAGTTCTGTGCGTTTTGACTTACCTGACCGGACAATTCTGTTAAAGTGGCAACCAACTCTTCTACGGAGCTTGCCTGTTCTGTTGCCCCCTGGCTAAGCGCCTGCGCGCCGCTAGATACCTGTTCAGAACCATTGGCAACCTGATCGGCGGACTGATGAAGCTGACTCAAAGTATCATTCAATGAGGCAATAATTTTGCTGCCGGACTGTTTGATGGAAGCAAATTCTCCCAGATAATCCATATCCATCCGAACAGTCAGGTCTCCGTCGGCAAGGGAATCCAGCCGGCTGCAGATGTGCTCTATGTAGCTGGCCAAAGTGCGCAATACAAAACGAAGATCTTCTGCCAGCGCGCCAAGTTCATCCTTTGATTCATAGGTAACTTTCGTATGCATATCTCCCTTTGCCATAGCGTTGACTGCAGTTTTGATCTCGGCAATTGGTTTTACCAGTTGACGGGTGATAGATGTGGATAAAAGCAGTGTCAGAATGATGCTGACAATTGCAAGTATAATTAAGGCGAGTGTACATATCTTCTGTGTGGACAGGCCAGAATTGTAATATTCGTCCGCGTCCTGTTCCGCCTGTGTGATGACGTTGTTCAGATAGCCTTGAAGTTCGGTGGAAGCATTTGCGTAGTCCCCGTTCACAACGGTCAGAGATTCCTGAAGCGCTCCTTTGGCGATCAGTTCCATCGCTTCTGTTCTTGCAGTACCGGTCGCGGAAAAAGCGGTCTCGATCGACTGCAGCAAAGAAGCATCCCCTTTGTATGCTTCTTTTAAGTTGGAAATGGCGGAATTTAGCTTTACAACGCCCTCGTCTGCCTTATTGAGACTGGCTTGTCTTGCAGCGTCATCCTCCGCCAAAACAGCTTCCAGAATATGCTGTCGGACCAGCCGGGTGCTGGACTGTGCGTCCAAAGCGGCGTGGACCATAGGATAAGGGGTATTATAAAAATCTTTTAATCCTCCGGCAACACTTCCGATACCGACAGAACCGGCGATAATAGAAATGATATAGAAGATCATGACCATACCGAATGCAAGATATAGCTTGCTTCTTACTTTTAAGTTTTTAAACACGATTACTCCTCCTCTTTTCTTGCAGTAAAAACAGCGATATTTATTCTCTATTCTATAACGAATTCTTATGAAAGTAAATATCTGTTTTGCGCTTTTATATGGTTTTTTTTGGTTTTTTATTTTTTTTTGAGTTTTTACAAAAAGAACTCTTTTCAAAATTGAAAAAAAGTGGCATAATGATACAATCAGAATAGCGTCTAAAATTTCTAACTATAAATAGGAATATACAGGAGGATAGAGGATGGCGACAGACTATACAGCTTATCAGAATTATTATGATTACATGACCCGTTTGATTGGCCAGATCCAGACTTCGTCTGATACAGGGGGACAATTCGGACGAATTTATGAGAAAAGCGATGCGTCGGAGGAGCGTTTTTCTGAAGTATATCGAAGTACGGCGCAGAAGCTGGATGTGCCGGAAAGTATGGATGCAATTTTTCAGGAAGCGGCGGAGAAGTATCAGGTACCGGTTCAGTTGCTGATGGCAGTAGGAAAAGCGGAATCTGGTTTTAACCCAAATGCAGTATCTCCGGTGGGAGCGCAGGGAGTCATGCAGTTGATGCCGGCTACGGCAGCGTCTTTGGGCGTCACAGATCCATTTGACGCAAGAAGTAATATTATGGGTGGAGCAAAATATTTGGGAGAAAAATTAAGAGAGTACAATGGTGACATTGAATTGGCACTTGCAGCATATAATGCGGGGAGTGGCAATGTAGCAAAGTATGGCGGCGTCCCTCCTTTTACAGAGACCAGGAATTATATTCAGCGGATTAAGGAATATATGGGGACGGATCTAAGCACGGGAAAAACGGTGAATACACAAAAGGCCTCCGGAAGTTTTGAGGAGCGTACATGGAATCGTCAGGGAACGTTGCAGGCTTTACAGACGCTTCAGGAGATGAGCGCTCTACAAGGGATCCAGAATCTCAGTCTTTTGCGACAGCTTCAGATTCTAGGAGCGTCCTATGGAAGTTCATTCTTATATTCCTCCATGTCAGATCAAAGTTCTGATTATCGGGCAGATCTGAGCGACTCCCAAAGTTTATTACATATGGGAATGATGCAGAATTTTCAGAGAGCCAGTCTCTTGCGGGAACGAAACGGTGAACAAGCTACTAACTCTGTGGAAACAGCGCAGGCATATGTAGAATTGCTAAAGCAGCAAATGCAGAGTCGATTCAGCCGGTTGGACTTGATATAATATAGAGAGAAAACGTTCTGTTTCCGAGTAGCAACAGGGAGGATTTGTAAAAGATAGAAAAATTTGAAAAAAGCATGAAATCGCTAGACTTTTTAAAAAAATGCGTGTATGATAAACGAGAATCGCCATATATGTGCTTTTTTCGATCTTTATAGATCGAAATTACGACAAGTTCGGGGAGAAAAGCAGAGAGGCAGACGATAAAAATATCAACAAATCCAGGGTTTTATAAGATATAAAAATTTAAAAGAAACAAGAAGGAAAAGATCAGGAAAGAAGTGGTGGGAAGCATGTTTGGAAATTCATTTTTAATGGAAGGCAAAGCATTAGATTATCTGTGGAAAAAGCAGGAAGTGATTTTAAACAATATTTCCAATGTAGATACACCGGGATATAAGAAGAAGCAGGTTCGTTTTGTGGAAGAATTTAGGAACAGACTCAGAGCGGCAAGTCAGACGCATGATAGGAGTGCGGTTCGGCAGGCGATTCAGGATTCCAATTATCAGGTGTATACGGCGTATGATTCTTCGGCAAGAGTAGATGAGAACAATGTGAACGCCGACGTGGAGAATGTAGAGATGGCCAGAACTGGTCTACACTATCAGTATATGCTTCAGTCTGTGACGAATGATTTCAAGAGATACCAAAGTGCGATCAAGGGACAGTAAAAGCAGGATGGTGCAAAAACCATAGAGTTATTTAAGAAGAATCGAAAAGTTATAAGTCATACGGATTCTACTGGCAGGGAGATTTGGAGAAGATGTTATTTTTTTAGAAGAAATATAAAAATATAAATGGAAGGAATAGTACATTATGCAGAATATGGACATTACCCCGTTACAGTCGACGACATTTATTAGACCGATCCAGCCTTTGAATTTAGAGGAACTGGGAAAAAGTTCCAAGACAGAGGTGGCGGGAAAAGAGGGCATATCTGCTTTCAAAGGCATCTTTGAGGAAGCAGTGAATAATGTGAGAACAACAGAGGAGGATCTGGTGAAGAATCAGTATCTGCTTGCAACGGGAGAGATTGATGATCCTCATACGGTCGGGATTGCATCATCGAAAGCACAGCTTGCGGTAGACATGCTGGTATATATGCGGAGCAAAGCGTTAGAGTCTTATAATGAAATTATGCGTATCAGTTTGTAATACAAAGAAAGTAGTACAGATCGATATTTTTTTGCTGTCTATCGGGAGAGTGTAAAGAAGATATAGATAGTCAGACAATATATAAAGAAGGTAATTTGAAGCGATGAAAGAAAGACTTGGGCAGATAAAAGAATATGTGGATGGTCTGAGCAGCAGGACAAAAAAGCTGATCATTGCCGGAGCAGTGATTTTTCTTGTGGCTGCGGTAGTGATTGCGCTGGTATTGAATAATCATCCGTATGAAGTTTTGTTTTCGGGACTTGGAGCGGAAGAAGCGCAACAGATCACGCAGAAGCTACAGGAAGAAGGGGTTGACTTTCAATATGACGGAGACTCCACAATCCTGGTTCCAGACAATGTGCTGAATCAGACAAAGGCGAATCTGGTACAGGAAGGTTATCCCAAAAGTGGATTTACATACGATACATTTAAGGATAATGCCGGTATGTTGACAACAGATTCGGATAAGAGTACATATAAGCTTTATGAGCTCCAGGATCGAATTGGATCGACGATTCGTTTGTTTGACGGGGTGAAAGATGCGAAAGTGACCATTGCGCTTGCTGAGCAAAGCCGGTACGTTCTGAATGAAAATATGGATGCGAAGTCCAGTGCAACAGCGGTTGTTACAATGAATGACGGTGGTTCTCCTACGGAAGATCAGGCGGCGGCAATCCAGCGGCTTGTGGCGAAAGGTGTTCCGGGGATGGAGATGGAAGATGTAGCGGTCTTTGATGGGAACGGGAATGATGTGTCTCCGGATGCGGATTCCATGGTGAATACCTCGGATGCGGAGGAGATTGCCAGAATTGTAGAGGCGCAGATCGTGAGCAATGTGATGCAGGTTCTGGGTCCGATCTACGGAGCGGATAATGTAACAGCGTCTGCAAGAGCAAAGATTAATATGGAGAAGCTGATCCGGGAAAGTATTTCTTATAGTACGCCGGAAAAGATCAACGAGAACGATAAGACCGGGATTGTCAGCAATGAAGAGTTATATGAGGAACGTTCGGGTACGGGTTCTACTGCAGAAGGAGTTGCCGGAGCAGAAACCAATGCAGATACTGCTGAATATAATACAGATGGGGATAATGAAGGAGCTTCGGCTTACAGTGAAAGTACGTCCCGGGAGTATCTGGTTGATCAGATCAAAGAGCAGGGGCAGATTGATCCGGGAGCTCTGGATGATCTTACTATCGCCGTTGCCATTAACGGAAATGGGTTTGGAAGTTTGAGGGAGGCGCAGATCCGTGCATTGGTCGGTAATGCAGCCGGAATTGCGTCAGATGAACAGGCGCAGAAGATCACGGTGGTAAGCGCACCGTTTGATGGAATTACGGAGGATGAAGAAGAAGATTCTCAGACATCAGGCGCTTTACAGATTTTAGAAAATGTTCCTTTGTGGGCAATTATCGCAGCGGCGGCATTGGCGGTACTCCTGATTGTAGTGATTATTATTCTTGTTATTCGGGGACGCCGCAAACAGGAAGAAGAGGAAGAACTGGAAGAGAACGAGTTTGAGGCGGAAGGCGTTCTACCGGCAGCAGAAGTGAATCAGGAACTTCAGGAGATTCAGAACGACAGGGGAATGCAGCTCAAGAAAGATATCCGTGACTTTGTAGAGCAGGATGCGGAGATATCCGCACAGCTTTTGAGAAGCTGGCTGAATGGAAATGGGGGCAGTGAAGATGGAGAGTAATAAGCTGACGCAGGAACAAAAAGCAGCGGCAGTCGTTGTTGCACTCGGCACCGACAAGGCCTCGAAGATTTATAAATTTTTAAGTGAAACTGAGATTGAAAAATTAACAATAGAAGTGGCGAAGCTGGGACATATCAGTCCGGAACAGACAGAGGAAGTACTGGATGAGTTCTACAAGTTCTGTCTGGGACAGAAGGTGATGACAGACGGCGGAATGGAATATGCAAGAGCCGTACTGGAAAAAGCCTTTGGAGAAAACACGGCGAAGTCCCTTCTGGAAAAATTGTCCAAATCATTGAAGACGCGTCCCTTTGAGTTTATACGGGGGAGTACGGCCAAGAATCTGTTTTCGTTCTTACAGCATGAAAGACCGCAGACAATTGCGTTGATTCTTTCTTATGCGGAAGCAGATCAGGCTTCCGCGGTAATCAGTGAACTCCCGGGAGAGAAGCGGATTAAGGTTGTGGAAGCCATTGCCAAAATGGAAAGTGCATCCCCGGATGCAATTAAAATTGTAGAAAACTCATTGCGGAAGCGGTTTGATACAATCCTTACTGCCGACTTTACCAAGATTGGCGGCGTAGATTATATCGCAGATGTAATGAATCATATGGATCGGTCCAACGAGAAGTATATCTTCGACGAATTGAGCAAGGAAAACGAAGAACTTGCCGAAACCATTCGCAAGAAGATGTTTGTATTCGAAGATATTGCGTCTATGGATAACAGGTCTATCCAGAGATTTATCCGTGAGTGCGACGTGAAGGATATTGTATATGCATTGAAGGGTTCAGACGAAAGTATCAAAGAACTTATCTTTGCGAATGTTTCTAGTCGTATGGCTGAAAGTATTCAGTCCGATCTGGAAGTTACAGTTAACGTTCGTCTGCGTGATGTGGAAGAAGCTCAGCAGAGAATTGTTGGCGTAATCAGAAAACTGGAAGAAGCTGGCGAATTGATTATTGTTAAGAGCGGAAAGGATGAGATCATTGCCTAGGATTGTCAAGAGACCGGGTAGAGATCAAGATATCAGACCGTATGATTTCTTCGCGGGGTTTAAGATTGTAGAGACAGAGCCGACGGAAGAGGAAGAGTTGGAAAAGGAAGTCGGGGAAGAAGACCACAGAGAAAACGAAGAATCGGAACTTCTGAAGCGGATTTCTGTTCTGGAGGAGGAGACGTTAAGGAAAGCAGAAGAGCAGGCCGGGCAGATTTTGCAGGATGCCAGGCAGCAGGCGGAACTCTTAAGGGAGCAGGGATATGCAGAAGGCACAGACGCTGGTCGGGAAGCAGGATTTCAGGAAGCCTATGAGGAGCAGCGTCGTCTTCTGGATGCAGAGCTTCAGGAGCTTCGGAAACAGATTTCGGATGTATTGTTGAGTGTATCCATAGAGAAAACGAAAGTTTTGGAACAGTATATTGATGATCTGAAACGCATTTCTCTTGCAGTGGCAGAGAAGATTATCCAGACCAGTCTGCAGTCCAGCGGCGATATCGTAAAAAGGATGATACTGGCGGCCACGGATAAAATTACAAAGAAGCAATGGGCAAAAATATATATTACAAAATGTGACACAGGTGTGTCTATGGAAGTGGATACAGAATTTTTAGAAGCGTTGTCCCGCTTATCGGAGAATATCAAAATTATTACGATGGACAATGGCGAAGAAGGAACCTGCATTATTGAGCTTCCAGATGAGATTATTGACGCCAGTGTCGGCACACAGTTGGAAAATATCAAAGACATCTTAAATAATGTCAGAGCATAATCGAGGTGAGAAAGGTGTTTTCAAAGTTACCGGAGTTGATTCGGAAAACAGAGACAGTCAGCTACATAGGAAAAATAGAAAATGTAATCGGGATGTCTATGGAATCCTCCGGGAATCGTGCCAGCATTGGCGATATTGCGATGATTTATAATGAAGAAAAGCATAGGCAGATTCCAGTAGAAGTAGTAGGCTTTCGGGAAGATAAGATGCAGTTGATGGCTTATGAGAACCTGAGTGGGGTAGCGGCGGGGAGTTTTGTGCGCAATACCAGAAAGCGCCTGAAAATCCCGGTGGGCGAATTTCTGCGGGGAAGGATTATTGATGCGACGGGTAATCCCATGGATGAATTAGGACCGTTTCCTTCTTCTCGCTATTATTATGTAGAGAATACCTATATTAATCCGCTGAAACGGCCGCCCATTACCGATATGCTGGAATTTGGAGTGAAAGCCATAGATGGTGTGAATACAGTAGGAAAGGGACAGCGTATCGGTATCTTTGCCGGGAGTGGCGTAGGAAAGAGTACACTGCTGGGAATGATTGCCAAGAATGTAAAAGCGGATATCAATGTGATTGCACTGGTAGGGGAGCGAGGTCGTGAGGTTCGTGAATTTGTAGAGAAAGATCTGGGACCGGAAGGCCTGAAACGGAGTGTTGTTGTGGTTGCTACCTCAGATCAGCCGGCAATGCTGCGTATGAAATGTCCGCTTGTGGCGACAACCATTGCCGAGTACTTTAAGGATCAGGGAAAAGATGTTTTGCTGATGATGGATTCCCTCACACGATTTGCTATGGCACAACGTGAAATTGGGCTTGCCACCGGGGAACCCCCGGTGGCGAGAGGGTATACTCCGTCTATTTATGCAGAATTTCCTAAGTTGCTGGAGCGTAGTGGCAATTTTGAAAAAGGATCCATTACTGGTGTTTATACTGTATTGGTAGAAGGAGACGACACCAATGAACCTATTGCAGATACAGTCCGGGGTATTTTGGACGGACATATTGTATTGACCAGAAAATTGGCCAACGAGAACCATTTTCCGGCAATTGATGTGAACGCCAGCATTTCTCGTTTGATGTCGACGATCGTGACAGACGCGCATCGCGAGGTAGGCGCGAAATTGCGGGATATTTTGAGTGTTTATTCTAAAAATGAAGACTTAATTTCCATTGGGGCATATAAGGCTGGAACCAACCCAAGGTTGGATGCGGCGATTGCCAAGATAGATCAGGTGAATGCATTTTTAATGCAGAAAACGAATGAAAGTTTTTCTATTGAAGAGTCATTGCAGATTATGCAGAGAATCTTAGGCACTTAGCAATGAGATCTTTCACGTTTTGGAAAAGTTTTGATTTCGGTATATCCGGGATAAGATGAAAATAAAATGAGGGGTCGAATAGAATAAAATGAAAAAGTTTTTTTTTGCATTAGATACGGTGCTGAATTATAAGGAACAGGTACTGGATGGATTGAAGGCGGAACACGCCAGAATTCTTGCGAAGGTAAGGGAATGTGAACGTGCCATTGAGAGATTGGAACAGGAACATTTTCAGTGTACGCAGGAATTTCAGCACAGTAGAGCAGCAGGGATGAAGATCAGCGACATTCATACTTATGAAAATTATCTGGACGCATTGCGGCTGAAGATTTTGCAAAAGCAGGAATTGCTGGTAAAACTTCAGACGCAGGAAGAAGCCAAGCGTAATGAAGTTGTGGAGGCGAAAAAGGAGACCTCTTCCATCGACAAACTGAAAGAGCGGAAGCGAGAAGAATATGAAAAAGAAGTGCAGAAGGAAGAAGAACATTTTATTGAAGAGTTTGTGTCCACAAAGCGTGCAATGGCAAAATTGATGGGGTAATCCTGCAATTGCAGATTACTATATAAAAAATCAAGAAGAAAGGAGGAAAAACCAATGGTGAAGGTCAACGGGAAGACAGCGGATTTCAGTCTTCAGATCGCAGGCGCACAAAAGACCATGGAGAGCCGGGAAGCATCCGGCGACTTTCGAAAGCTTTTACAGGGAAAGCAGAATTCTACGGCAGAAGACAGTAAAGGAAGTACAGATGTAAAGGAAGATACAAAGCCGACGGAAAACAAAGAAACTTCTGTAGAAGGTACGGAGGATGAGAAGACACAGACGGATGATGTACAGGCAGAAGGACTGCTGACAGCATATCAAATCGGTCAGGAACTTCGTCCAGAGTTGATTCAGTTAGCGCCGAAGACGACTGCCGAGACGGAAGAGACAGCTTCAACAATGACAGAAGAATTGCCCGTGGGGGCGACGGAAAGTGCAGAGATCCCAGGAAAGAGCGCTTTGCCGATAACAGAAGAAGGAAAGTCTTCGGTTTTGACGATAGGAGCAACTGTACAGACCGTGGGAAAGGCAGAAGCAAAAGATATGATGCCAGTAAAGGAAAGCGCAGGATTGGAATTGCAAGGTGTTGCGGTGGAAGAGATAAAGCCGGAACAGAGCGCCGAACAGAATCCGGCACAGCAGAATACCGAACAGGAAAGTACAGCAAGGGAACAGGCACAGCCTGACGACGGTATGATGCAGCAGATCGCAGCAACACAGATACAGCAGCCTGCGACACAGGGAGTACAAAGAGAGGTTTTCCCTGAAGAGAATGTGGCGCCAGTGCAGGTATCCCAGCCAGAGGAACTACCGGAGAAGGTGACAGATCAGATCTTGGCAAAAGTGAACGAGGGTGTCACAGAGTTCGAGATCCATATTGAACCCGAGAATCTGGGGAAAATTGCGGTAAAAATTTTGTATCAGGCCGGACAGGCGACGGTATCTATTTTGTGTTCTGAAAAGAGAGCATTGGATGTACTTGGGAATAATGCCCGTGAGATTGGGAACGTACTTCAGCGGAATCTGGGTGGCGAGACCACGATTATTGTAGAAAAGCAGGAAACAGATTATCTGCATCAGAACAGAGAAGATAATCAGCAAAGTCAACAGGATGCGCAGCAACAGCAGAAGAAGGAACAAAATCAGAAGCAGAATGCAGAAGATGCAGAACAATTTCTTCAGAGATTGCGGCTTGGACTGATGGGCTAAAGTGGAAAGGAGAGAAAATGGCGGTAGAATTTAATAGCAACGCTGCACAGTATGCATATAATGAATTACTGACTTCGCAGACGACAGCGACAGCGAATAATAGTACCATGACGATGGATGATTTCTGGCAGCTTCTGGCGGCACAATTACAATATCAGGATATGACGAATCCCATGAGCAACAGTGAGATGCTGAGCCAGATGACACAGATGGCAACGATGAATGCGATGACACAGGTATCCGATGCGGTTGCGAAATTTGCAACAGTAACGAACAATTTGTCTTCTGTTACACTTACCACCTATTCTACAGGATTGCTTGGAAAAGAAGTGACCGTGGCGATTACAGATGAAAAAGGAAAGATCAAAGAAAAGATCAAAGGTGTGGTATCAGGTGTGGATCTCACCGGGGCGACGTCCGTATATGTAGACGGCAAGAAATACGAATTGTCTCAGGTGATGGCAATTGGTGAAGTGCCGGAAGAGAAAGAGGACGGAAGTAATACGACTTCCAAGCCGGAGGATTCTTCAAAATAAGTGTCTGAGAAACAAGATCATATGGGCTGTCGCATAGTAGATTTTTAGATAAAGGCGGTGCACAAAAATGAATAAGATCAATCAGATTACGAATGCCGGGACGCTAAAGCTGCAGCATGCATCGACACAGCTTCAGGTGCAGACCAATGCGTCAGCAGGAATCAAGACAGGTGCCGCGAAGTCTTCGTTTGCAGATCTTTTGCAGCAGGAAGTGGACCGGTCGCAGAATGTACAATTTTCCAGACATGCCGCACAGAGAGTGCAGGAACGGGGAATTGAGATGACAGAAAATCTTCTGCAGGACCTGAACCAGGCAATTTCCAAAGCCCGGGAAAAGGGTGCAAAGGATGTGGTAGTGATCGGAAAGAGCGGAGCCTTTATTGTGAACGTTCCGAATAATATCGTAGTAACAACGATGTCTGGAACAGAAATGAAAGAGAATATTTTTACGAATATTGACAGTGCTGTCTTAATGTAAGCCGGACCATTTAAGGGAGCTTTTGGTATTTGCGCGACTGGCAGATACCGAAGACAGCAGCAGAAAAAAGAAAGGAAGTAGAATGAAATGGTCAGATCAATGATTGCAGGAGTTGCAGGACTCAAGGCACACCAGTCAAAGCTGGATGTAATCGGCAATAACATTGCAAATGTGAATACATGGGGATTCAAATCATATAGCTATAACTTTCAGGATTCTATGTATACGAATTCCATCAGCAGTGCAGGCGGAGATATCACGGCGGGAGCTGCCGGTGGACGAAATGCGTCTCAGGTAGGTTACGGTTCTCAGATCGCGTCTATCTCCACGGAATTCGGAACCGGAGCGCCGTCTCCCTCTTCCAATCCCATGGACTGTATGATTGATGGGACCGGATTTTTCCTTGTGGGAAATATGGTAAACGGAACTTTTACTAACGTGGCAGATTCCGGTTTGTATCTGTCCAGGGTTGGGATTTTCCGTGTGGACAATAATGGGTATTTGGTAGATAATAACAGAAATTATGTGTATGGATATGCGCTGGAGGATGGAACCGGTATTCCGGAGATTCCGGCTACGGCGGCGACTTATACGATCAACAATACAATGGTAACACAGACACCGTCGAAGCCAGCTGATAATACAACGAATCCGCCGACTCCGGCAGTACCGGCACAGATCACGATTGCGGGTGTGTCTGTTGCAACCAGTGAGAAAGCGAAGTTCCAGGATCAGGTACAGGACTGGATTGCGGAAGTGACGAAAACCGGCGGACAATTTGAGGGATACACGGTGTCCATGTTGAACTATAATGAAAACACAAAGACCGTGAACCTGAGAATCACGGCAAATGTGACGGGGACGGCCGGCGATGTGGGCGCAGGCCCGGCTCCGGCTCCAGGTGGAACAAAAGGTTCCGTAGCAGATATGCCTTGGGGGAATGATCCGGCTGGAAATCCTATCACTGCAGATGCTACTGCGGCTGTAGACCGTGTTCCAGGCGTTGCAGCAGTGTATTCAGAGGAACTGTCCGCGATTCGGATACCGAGAGATCCTACGACGGGAATGCAGTATGATATCCAGAGTTATAAGATTAATGAGGATGGAACCATCATGGGTACCGATACCCAGAACCGGACCATTGCTATTGGACAATTGGCGCTGGTAGCAGTGGAGAATCCAAACGGTCTGGAAAAGGGAGATGGATATTACTATAATATCGGTCCCAATGCCGGAGACGTAGAGGCGATGAAGCCCAACGGCGGTCCTACCGGAAAGATCATGGGCGGTTATCTGGAAATGGCCAATGTAGACCTGGCTAATGAATTTTCCAATATGATTACCACTCAGAGAGGATTCCAGGCAAATTCCAAGATTATCACAGTGACGGATGAGATGTTGCAGGAACTTGTAAATATGAAGAGATAGTAAAAGGGAAGTTTATAGAAAGCTGGTTATTGTTTACATGGTGCCGTGCGTTCTTCTGCACGGCACCTGCATGCAGGAGAAATCGTTACCGTTCCTACTTTATGGGGATTCTGGTAGCGACAAGTATATATATTTTGGCAGTGTTTGAAATTCAAGAGGGTTTGTGTTATGATTATGCTTACGAAATTGAACAATGAAAAAATAGTGCTGAACAGCGCACAGATAGAAGCAATCGAGATCATCCCGGAATCAAAGGTCATTATGATGAACGGAAAGTTTTATATTGTGACAGAGAGTGCAGAAGAAATAATCGAGAAAACAATTGCGTACAATGGAAAAGTCCATTGTTACCGTGCAGATAGATAAAAAGTAAGGTGGTGAGTTGACGTGGACATAACGAATATCGTAGGATTACTTGTAGGAATTGTATTGATTGTATTCGTCGGAATTTCTCCTGCAAAGCTTGGGAATTTCTGGGATGGAGCGAGTGTGGCGATTGTGTTGGGCGGTACGATTTCAGCCATAATTGCCAGTTATCCTTTAAGTACCCTGGCAGGAATTCCGAAACAGTTGATCAAACTGATTCAGGGCAAAAAATATGATATGGGCGCTCTGATCGATAAGTTGGAAGAACTGGCGCAGCTTGCAAGAAAGAACGGTTTGCTTGCGCTGGAAGAAAAGGCCAACGAGCTGGAGGATCCTTTTTTCAAGCAGGGGATTATGTTGATCGTGGATGCGACGGAACCGGAAGAGGTGCGAAGCCTCCTGGAAAATGAACTGGATACCATGGCGGCGAGACATGAAGAAAGCATCGGGCTTTTCAACCGGGCTTCGGCGGCGGCGCCGGCGTTTGGTATGATCGGTACGCTGGTCGGACTGGTGAACATGTTGAAGGGAATGAATCTGGATGGAGACGGTGCATCAGATATCGGCCCGGCAATGGCGACGGCATTGATCACCACATTTTACGGATGTATTCTTGCCAACATGATTTTTAATCCGATTGCCAGCAAGTTGTCAATAAGGAATGAAGAAGAGTTGTTGTATAAGCAGGTGATGATAGAAGGGGTTCTTGCAATCCAGGCCGGAGATAATCCGAAGTTCTTAAAAGAAAAGCTGGTAACCTATCTGAAACAGTCCTCACGGGCAAAAATCCTTGATCCAGAAGCCGCAGGAAAGAGTAAAGGCAAACAAGAACCAGCCGGCGAGTAATGATATATTAGGGAGGATCGAAGGAATATGAAAAAGAGACCAAAGTCATCCGGAGGCGGAGCCAACTGGATGGATACATACGGAGATTTGGTGACACTGTTGCTCTGTTTTTTCGTGCTTTTATATTCCATTTCCACGATCGACCAGGCAAAGTGGATTCAGATTGTAAAAAGTTTTAACCCGGATGCAAAAGAAGTATCCCAGATTGCGGAGAACCCGGATGTTGATGCAAATGACGAGGTACCCGGCGGTGTGGAGGCGGATGAGTTTGACGGATTGTATGAAGCGTTATTGAAAGCGATACAGGAAGCCGGACTGGAAGGAGAGGTAGAATTATATAAAGGAGATGGTTACACATTTATCACCTTTCAGGATAATGTATTCTTTGATGGTGACAGCTCCATTATCAAAGAAGAAGGGAAATCCATCCTCACTACATTTTCTAACATTGTTGCCGGCGTCTCAGATTCTATAAAAGAGATACAGGTGCTGGGACATACGACGCAGGCGGATCCGAACCAGATGAACGAACCGGAATCAGACCGTGTACTTTCCGCAGAACGAGCGGCGAGAGTGGTGGCGTTCATACAGCAGCGTACAACAGTACCGGCAGACAGAATGGTGGCGGTAGGGTACGGACAGTTTCGTCCGATTGCTCCTTTCGATACAGCGGAAAACCGGGCAAAAAACCGAAGAGTGGAGTTGCTGATTACGAAGTCAGATGCAGTACAGCATAGTCTGGAAGAGTATTATCAAGAGATGAACCGGTAAGATTGAAAAGGAAAGTGGGAGTTTGGCATGGCAGAAGTATTATCACAAAGTCAGATAGATGCACTTTTGAATTCACTGCAGAATTCGGAAGAAGAGACTGTGGAGGATAAACCGAAGCAGTCGGAGCCGGAATATAGAAAATATGACTTCTTTAGTCCGAAAAAATATACCAAGGATAAGCTGAAGATGCTGCGTAGTGTTTATGACAATTATGCTAGAATTTTTGCATCCCAGATCAACGGGCTATTCCGTGTGGCAAGTGAAGTGGAGGTCGTAGGAGTAGAGGAGCAGCGTTATTATGAATTTTCTAACGCGTTGAATGAAAATGACATCATCGCACTTGTACAGACGGAACTGGTGGATCACTCCAGTAATCCGCCGATTATTTATCATATTGATCCTATCCTGATGAGTTCTATGATTGACCATATGCTGGGAGGGACTGGTACGGTAGATATGACGGTGGATATGTCTTATACATACACAGAGATTGAACTTGCGTTATATGAGAAAATTATTAAGTATCCGATTTCGATCACTTCCGATGTATGGGGGGGATATCTGGATCTGAAAGTGGAGTTTGACGGAGTGGAAGAAAATCCAAGTATGTTCCAGGAAATCAGTGTGGATGAGACCGTAGTGATTATTATGCTGACAATTAATATGGGCGGGGTCAGCGGTATTATGAATATCTGTATTCCTGGAACATTAATGAGTAATATTTTTGAGATCATTGATAAGACGAAGCACATAGCCAATAAGAATGGTATAGAGGTAAAAGGCAATCGGGATGATATCATGGAAAGTATCAGGGAGTCCAAGATGGATGTCATGGCGCAGCTTGGAATTGCACAATTGAACCTGGATGATGTATATAATCTCCATGTAGGCGATGTGATTGATTTGAATAAGCCGCAGAATTCATTGGTTTCCCTGTATGTGGAAGGGCAGCCCTGGTTCAATGGTCAGTTGGGTGTACATCATAAGAATATGGCGGTCAAAATCGAGGATCGTATTTTAGAAAGCAAAGAAGAAGCGGCAGGATGATATTTGGGTTTCGAATCGTGATTACCAGATAAAATAGTTGAATTATCTGTGTATATAAATTACAATGAGTATAAAAAAGTGAGGTAAAGAAAAATGGCAAAAATTTTATTAGTGGATGATGCGGCGTTTATGAGAATGATGTTGAAGAATGCATTGAGTCAGGCTGGTTATACGGATCTCATAGAGGCGGAGGACGGCGTAAAAGCGGTGGAAGCCTATACTGCGGAGAAGCCGGATCTTGTGTTTATGGATATTACCATGCCGAATAAGGACGGATTGGAGACATTGAAAGAAATTAAAGCGATGGATCCGAATGCCACGATTGTAATGTGTTCCGCGATGGGACAGGAAGCGATGGTTATGGACTCCATAAAATCAGGTGCGAAGGACTTTATTGTGAAGCCTTTTAAACCGGAACGTATTTTGTCAACAGTCAAGAAAATTCTGGGTTAATAAGGAGGCTCACTATGTCTTTTCTGAATTCATTTGATATCAGTGCATCTGGTCTCACTGCGCAGCGGCAGAGGTTGGATATTGCATCTGAGAATATTGCGAATACGGAGACGACCAGAACAGAAAGCGGCGGGCCGTATCGGAGAAAGATGGTGGTACTTCAGGAGATTCCTTCGACTTCTTTTCGCTCAAAGTTCAACAGTCTTTTGAATAAAACAGCACTTTCCAAAGGTGGGGTGCAGGTAACAGACATTGTAGAGGATGCAAGAGACTTGAATCCTGTATATAATCCAGAGCATCCGGATGCCAATGCAGAGGGGTATGTGATGATGCCGAATGTAGATCCTGTGAAGGAGACGATTGACGCAATGTCTGCAACAAGATCTTATGAGGCGAACATTACCGCATTTAATGCCATGAAGTTAATGGCGCAAAAGGCGTTGGATATTGGAAAATAGAAACAGGGGGATTCCCTGAAAAGAAAGAAGGGATAGTATGAGTTCTGAATGCTTTAGCAAGATGGAAATTGACGCGATTGGCGAGATACTGAACATCAGTCTCGGCGCATCTGCGACGGCAGTTTCCACGATGCTTTCTACAAGAGTAGATATTACAACGCCCATTGTAAAGGTGGTAAAAAAAGAAGAATTTAAGATGGACCGGGTAGAGCCGGCAGTCTGTGTTGAAATTACTTATGTAGAAGGTCTGGAAGGTAAGAACATCATGCTTTTGAAGAGGCATGATGTGAAAGTGATTGTAGAGATGATGATGGGGATGGAAATGTCTGATGAAGACTTTCAGATGGATGAGATTACAATCAGTGCCGTCTGTGAGGTTATGAATCAGATGATGGGATCCTCAGCTACAGCATTGTCCGAATTTTTAAATAAAGTAGTCAATATTTCTACACCGATTTCTTTTGAAGTAAAAGATGAACAGGAGTTTATTGATAAATATTTTGTGGACGAATATCCGAAAGTAGTAGTTGGGTTTACACTGCGAATTGCGGATAAGCTGGAGAGTGAATTTTTTAATGTCATGCCGATCGAATTGGCGAAGGGATTGATCAGAGGTTTTCTGCCGGAGGATCAGATTATTGATGCGGAGACTGTGTTAAATTCCAAGGCAAAAGATCCTGTGGAAGAGGCGTCATCCGGAGGAAAACAGCTTTCTCAGGAAGAGATCGAGAAGATGTTGGCGGGAGGAAGCACGGCCCCAGCGTCTGAACCGGCCCCAGCGCCGACACCCTCGGAGGGAAAACAGCTTTCTCAGGAAGAGATTGAGAAGATGTTGGCGGGAGGAAGCACGGTCCCAGCGTCTGAACCTGTTCCGGCACCAACAACATCTGGAGGGGGAACCCTTTCTCAGGAAGAGATTGAGAAGATGTTGGCAGGAGGAGCCGCTGCTACGCCTCAGGAAAATATGCAGCCGCAGTCTTCTGTTCCGGCACCGCAACCTATGGCACAGGGAGCGCAGCCTGTGATGCAGGCGCCGATGATGGGAGTAGATATGTCTGCGATGCAGATGCAAATGCAGATGATGCAACAGATGATGCAACAGATGCAAGCAATGCAGCAGATGCAACAGGAACAGCAGGCCAAACAACAGGAGGAAAAGAAAGCACCGCCGGAGCCTAAGATGATCCATGTACATTCCCCGGCACAGCAGCATTTGAAGCAGGACAACGGCATTGTGCTTGAGGCAGAGCAGGAAGAAAATATGGAATTGATCATGAGCGTTCCTCTTGAAGTGTCGGTGGAAATCGGCAGGACAAGAAAGCTGGTGAAAGATATTCTTGATTTTACAAAAGGCTCTTTGGTTGTTTTAGATAAATTAGCTGGCGAACAGGTGGATTTGTTTGTAAACGGACAATGTATTGCAAAAGGCGATGTTGTAGTCGTGGAGGATAATTTCGGTATTCGAATTACTGAAATTATGAAAGTGAATCTGAATATTCAGGAGTAAGGGAAAGATACTATGTGGAGTGTGATTTTCACCTTTATCGGAGTCGTGCTTATTATTTATCTGAGCTATCTCGCCAGTAAATATATAGGCACGGGACTGAATAAAAGCAGTAGTTCCCGTTATATGCGTCTGGTCGATCAGATTACGATGGGACAGGACAGGCATATTGCAATTGTACAGGTAAGTGGAAAGTACCTGTTGCTGGGAATTACAGGGAGCCAGATCAATGTTCTGTCAGAAATTCAGGATGAGGAGCTGTTTCCATTAACGCCAGAGGGGGAAGACGGCGGCGTAAAGGCGCCGGATTTCAGAGCGTTATTGGATAAGCTGGGGGATATGGGAAAAAAGAGGAGGTAGATGTGTGTACGATTCATTGATAAATGTCAACGGCAATCAAGTGCCTACATTAGATATATTGTTGATGCTGACGCTGATATCACTTCTGCCCTCTCTTCTGATCATGGTAACCTCCTTTGTGAGAACGGTGATTATCCTTTCTTTTTTAAGAAATGCCATGGGAGTTCAGCAGACTCCTCCCAACATGGTGCTTGTGGGAATTTCTATTTTTCTAACATTGTTCATTATGGATCCGGTGATTAAGGATATCAACACAACGGCATATACACCATATAAGAATCAGGAAATTACGCAGGAAGAGGCGCTGGATCGCGCGCAGATTCCTCTAAAAAGATTTATGCTGAGTAATACAGATGATAGTGCACTGGATCTGTTCATGGATATGTCGGGAAGCGAGCCGGTAGAAGTATCCGATAAAGAAGCACTTGTAGAAGAACTTCCTTTGACAGTGGTGATTCCCTCTTTTATGACAAGTGAATTAAAAAAGGGATTTACTGCTGGTTTTCTGTTGTATATCCCATTTTTGCTGATTGATATTGTAGTTTCCAGTACCTTGATGTCAATGGGTATGATGATGTTGCCGCCGGCAATGATCTCTTTGCCTTTTAAGTTGTTGTTGTTCGTTACCGTGAACGGATGGGAACTGCTCTTCTCCACGATTGCGGGAAGCTTTCATTATATTCGGTGAGCGAGTGAGGAAGGAAGACAAGAAGAGTTTTGGCAATTGGAATAAGAAGCCGGAAAACAGAGAGCAAAGCAGGAAGAGGGGAGGCGTCATGAAATGTCAAATGCACAAATTGGGGATTTGATGTACGAGGTATTTATTCTGGTAGTTCAACTGGCAGGTCCTCTTCTGGTGATTAGTATGCTGGTAGGTATTTTAATTTCAATTATACAGGCAGCAACACAGATTCATGAACAGACAATTACCTTCGTACCAAAGCTTCTGGTAATCGGGGTAATCCTTTTGTGTAGCGGCGGAAGGATGATGCAGTCCCTGCAAGATTTTACCTATATGATTTTTGAATTAATACGGCAGGGATGAGAGTATGAGTAGCGATTTTATCATTGGTACGACTGCACAACTGACATTGTTTTGCCTGGTTTTGATGAGAATGTCAGGTTTCATACTGTTGAATCCGATTCTGGGAAGAAGTAATATACCGATGCGGGTAAAAGGAGGATTCATTTTTATTCTGACACTTGCAGTGTATTCATTCAGTGCAGGGGAAGCATTTGAAACAGCGAGTACAATCGAATTTGGATTTCTTCTGATGAAGGAGTTTGCAGCAGGATATGTAATTGGACTTGTGACACAGTTGTTTTTTTTAATCATAAGTTTTGGCGGTTATATCATTGATTTTCAGATGGGACTGTCTATGGCTACGGTGTATGATCCCCAAAGTAATGCGCAAATGCCGGTAACGGGATCGATCTACCAGACATGGTTGATGTTGTTGTTTTTTGCAGTAGACGGCCATCTTGCATTGATGAAGATATTGGTTACTTCTGCAGAAATCGTGCCTTATGGGGGAATTTTGATTACGCAGACTCTGGCTTCGAGAATGCTGGAGATTTTTTACCAGTGTGTGGACATGGGAGTACGATTGGCGCTTCCTATGATTGCCGCAGAGTTTCTGGTGGAAATTGGAGTGGGGATCATGAATAAAGTTGTGCCGCAGATCAGTATATTTGTGATTAATATTCAGATGAAATTAATTGTCGGTCTCGGGCTTCTGGTCGTTCTGTTTTCACCAACAGGAGAATATCTTGAGAAGGTGATGACCACGATGTTAAAAACAGTGCAGGGGATTTTGACATTTCTATAAAGAAAGCTGGCGGATAGCCGGAAGAGGGAGTAAAAATAACCGGAAAGTAGCCGGAGACGAAAGTGAAGTGAGTGCTTTTGGCATCAGAAGAAAAAACCGAAAAAGCCACGCCTAAGAGGCGAAAGGACCAGCGAAAAAAAGGAAATGTTGCAACCAGTAAAGATGTGATCGCGGTCGTTTCGCTTGTAGGGGGATTTTATTGTTTACAGATGCTGTTTCCTTCGATTTATAAAAGATTGAGGGAAAGTATGGTTTTCTTTATTTCTTCAGTGGGCGGGCTGGATCATTTTTCTACGGGGACGCTGCAGGAAGTCGCCATGAGAGTGGCGATGATGGTTGTACTTTGTGTTCTTCCGTTCGGGGTGATCTGTATGACGTTTGGAATCCTGGCAACGGGAGTACAGACAAGATTTCTATTCACGATGGATCCGGTAGGATTCAAGCTTAGTAAATTGAATCCAATCAACGGAATCAAAAATCTTTTCAGTGTGAAAAATCTGGTGGAATTGATCAAAGCAACATTGAAAATCATTATTTTGGCCATTGTACTTTATCAGATTCTGCGGGAGGAGATCGTCATGATCGCACAAATGATGGATGTGAGCATTCTTCCGGCCAGTGCGTTTGTTCTGCAGGAAATCATGGGGATGGTGCGAAAAATAGGATTGGTATTTGCTGCAGTCGCAGGGTTCGATTATTTTTATCAGCACTGGTCCTATGAGAAAAATATGAAGATGACAAAAGAGGAAGTAAAAGAAGAATTTAAGCAAATGGAAGGAGATCCTAAGGTAAAAGGAAAGATTCGGAGTATCCAGCAGAGCATGGCGCGCAGCAGAATGATGCAGGCGGTACCGGATGCGGATGTGATCATCCGAAATCCTACGCATTATGCCGTTGCATTGAAGTATGATGTAGATCATGACAACGCCCCGATTCTGATTGCAAAAGGGCAGGATATCGTTGCACTGCGAATTGTGGAGATTGGGGAACAGAATGGCGTGACTGTAATTGAGAATAAACCTCTTGCGCGGGGAATCTATGCAACCACTCCTCTGGAGAGCGAGATACCGGCTGAGTTCTATGGTGCGGTGGCAGAAATTCTTGTTCAGGTATTCCGTATGAATAAAAAGTTGGTGTAGAAGATGAAAAATATATTGAATAATGCGGTATCTGTGATCGTAGTTATGATTGTACTGCTGCTGATCATACCGCTGAATCCGGTTCTGATTGATGTTTTGATTATTTTGAACATCGGAATTTCACTGATTATCCTTTTGATCAGTATGAATATCAAGGAGTCGTTGGAATTTTCTATTTTTCCATCGCTGCTTTTGATTACAACTTTATATCGTATCGGAATCAATATTTCTACCACGAGGAGTATCCTTACCAGAGCCGGCGGAGCCGGTTCTATAATCAAGGCAATGGGTGATTTTGTTCTGCAGGGAAATGCGGTTGTCGGGGTAGTTATTTTCCTGATTATCGTGTTGGTGCAGTTCCTTGTTATCACGAAAGGCGCGGAACGTGTCGCAGAAGTTGCCGCCAGATTTACATTGGACGCTATGCCCGGAAAGCAGATGGCGATTGATGCCGATCTGGGAAGTGGGCTGATTACAGAAGGGGAAGCAAAAGAGAAGCGGCATAAGATCCAGAAAGAGGCAGACTTTTATGGTTCCATGGATGGTGCGACCAAAATCGTAAAAGGGGACGCAACCATGTCCCTGGTCATTACGGCCATTAACTTCATCGGTGGATGTGTTATCGGTATGGTACAGGGGGGCATGGAATTTAATGAAGTGCTTCAGGTCTATACGATTGCGACGATTGGTGATGGTCTGGTGTCACAGATCCCCTCCTTGTTGATCTCCACAGCTACGGGTATGATCGTAACCCGTGCAGTATCTGAAGACAGCCTGAATATGGATGTGACAAGGCAGTTTACCGCGCAGCCAAAATCTATTATGCTGGGTGGCGCGGTACTTGCAATTCTTCTGGTTGTTCCGGGGATGCCAAAAATTCAGCTTGGCATCATTTCTCTGGGGCTGATGCTGGGAGGCTGGCAGCTTGTCCGAAAGATGGAAGAACTGGCAGTTCCTTTATCAACAGCAGGTGTAGGAGGCCCCGGCGGCATGAGCGACGAGGAAATCGAGCAGATGCAGGCCGAGGAAGAAGAAAACTTTAAAGATATCAACAGTGTATATGGGTTGATTAGTGTGGAACCCATTGAGATGGAATTTGGGTATAGTCTGATCCCTCTTGTGGATGAAGCCAGCGGTGGAAAAATGATTGATCGGATTGTAATTTTCCGTCGGCAGTATGCGCAGGAGATGGGATTGGTGATTCCCTCGATCCGTCTGCGCGACAGTTCCAGTTTGAATACAAATCAATATGTGATTAAGATTAAGGGGGAAGAGGTAGCCAAGGGAGAGATCCTGGTGGACTATTATCTGGCTCTGGAGCCGCCCAATCCGGAAAAAGAATTGGATGGAATTGAGACCATCGAACCGGCGTATGGAATTCCAAGTAAGTGGATTACGGTAGACAAAAAAGAGATGGCAGAGATCTATGGGTACACCGTAATTGATCCGCTCTCTGTTATGTTGACACATTTGTCGGAGACGGTGAAAAAACATGCTCACGAGTTATTGAACAGACAGGAAGTGGTCCGGTTGGTTGATAATATGAGAAAACAGACGCCGGAACTGGTAGAGGAGTTAATCCCGGCGGTGATCTCTTATGGAAATTTCCAGAAGATTCTGACGAATCTTTTGAAAGAAGGAATTCCGATCAAAGACTTGGAGACCATAATGGAGACAATCATCGATTCGGCTATGACAGTCAAGGATCTGGAATCCATTACCGAGAATATCCGGGTGGCGTTGAAGCGCACAATTACAAGAAAATTCTGCGAAGGCGGCAGTATGAAAGTGGTAACATTGGACGCGGAACTGGAGAAGAATATCATCACCAGTATGACCAATGGGGAACATGGGATGTATCTTGCTTTAAGCCCGGATGTGATGCAGAATGTAATCACGCAACTCTCAGAGGAAGTAAAGAAGTTCCACGAGATTGCGCAGGTACCGATTGTTTTGACCAGCCAGGTGGTGCGGGTGCATTTTTATCATCTGGTGGAGCAGTTCTTTCCAGATATGTATGTACTTTCTTTTAATGAGATCAACAATAACATCCAGATCCAGGCAATTGGGAATGTCACATTGTAAGGGATTCTGTTGATATAATGGAAAGATGACAGGGTGTAAGAAGGAAATGATGGAGCGGTCAATATGGACACACAGGGATTATATGCAGATAAGACGAATGAAGAGCTTTTAAAACTGTATAAAGAGACAGGGAGCCTGGAGATCAAACAGGAGATCGTCATGCGCTATATATATCTTGTGCGGAGTATTGCACTGCAGATGCGGGACATTTATCTGAGCTTTTCCCAGGTGGATGATATTATCAGTGAAGGTGTCATCGCCATCATGTCTGCGATTGATAAATTTGATATGGAAAAAAATGTAAAGTTTGAAACATTTATTTCCAAACGGATCAAAGGGATGATTATTGATCTGGCTAGAAAACAGGACTGGGTACCAAGAAGTACAAGAAAAAACACGAGAGATATTGAAGAAGCGGTGACAACGTTATATAATAAACTTGGGTATTATCCGTCGGTCAGAGAAGTAACCGAATATTTAAATATTACAACAGAAAAGTACCAGGAAACGATGCGCAAAGCAACGTTGTTTAATATCCTTTCTCTGGATATGGTGTTGGCGGAGGCCCAGGGAAATGAAGTGGGGATGAAACTTCCCCAGGTAGAATTGAATGAATTGCCGGAGAATCAACTACTGAAAAAGGAATTGTCCGAAATTCTGGCAGAAGGAATCAGGCAATTGAAAGAGAACGAACAGCTGGTGATTTCTCTATATTATATTGACGAGTTGAATATGCGGCAGATTGCGGATGTGCTGGAGGTTAGTGAGCCAAGAGTATCGCAGATTCATGCCAATGCGATTCGGAAACTGAGAAAGCATATGGAAAAGTTTAATTAGAAGAATTGTTTTATAAGAAAAAGAAAAGGAGAACCGTTATGTTTCAAGGATATTATGATTTGGCGTCCAATATGATTACACAGAGCAGAAATCTGAATGTCATCAGCAACAACATGGCTAATGTATCTACGCCGGGATTCAAGATGGATCGAGTGATGCAAAGTACGTTCCGGGAGGAGATGATCTACCGTTATGACAAGAATGGTAAAACACCGGTTGGCACAGTATCCCGGATGAACACAGCACAGGAACGTATCACAGATTATACGGAAGGCGGGATTCGTGAGACGGGATATGCGCTGGATGTGGGATTGACGGGAAATGGATTTTTTGTGATTCAAACAGACAATGGTATTGTATATTCACGGAATGGTTCTTTTAATCTGGATCAGGAAGGGTATTTGATGTTGCAGGGCGTGGGGCGTGTGCAAGGCACGAACGGGCCTATTCGTCTGACCACAGATGATATTGCAATTGATAGTCGAGGAAATATTACAAGTTCTGACGGACGACAGAACTTTGGAAGAATTCGGGTGGTGGATTTTGCGGACTATAATCAGCTTGTGAAAGTGACGGGCGGCGTATTTCGTTCTGACGCGCAGCCGCAGGACGCGCAGGGGGCGAGAGTTACCCAGTCATATCTGGAGGATTCAAACGTATCGATGGCAGAAGAGATGACACGGATGATGAGTTCCCAGCGTGTACTGCAAAGTTCAGCGCAGATCCTGAAAATCTACGATCAGCTTGTGGGAAAAGCAGTACAGATGGGATCTCCGACGTAAAAAGGTGAAAACAGCCTGGAATAGGAACCATATAAAGTGTACGGGAATACTATATAAAATTAGGAAGTGGAATAAGAGATGAGAGGAAAGGGGAGGAATTATGTACACATCATTTTATACGGCGGCAAGAGGAGCGATGGAACAACAGAGAAAGATGGATGTAATCGCCAACAATTTTGCGAATGTAAATAATTATGGATATAAACCCAAAGTTTCTGTATTTCTGGATTTGATGTATTACAATATGAACAATTATACGGGAGCGGATTTAACCAATAAAATCGGAAGCGGCATTGTACAGGAAAAGACAAATATTCAGTTTGATGCGGGGGCGCCAATGACGACGGAAGGGGAATTTGATTATGCAATCGTAGATGATAATGGCTTTTTCATGTTGCAAAGCCCCGTGACCGGTGAGATTACATATACAAGAAATGGACATTTTAGTAAATCCCAGAGAGGGAACGAATTTTATCTGGTAAATGATACTGGTAATCTGGTTCTGGATCGAAATCGGAATCCGATTACGGTAACAAGAGAAGGCGTCATGAGCGGTGAAATTGGTATATTTGGATTTAACGTTCTGGATGGAATGCAGAGTGTTGGAAACAACGAATTTGTTCCGATTCAGAAGAACGGACAGCCATACTTGATTCCAAATGCAAAAGTGATTGATCATGCACTGGAGATGTCGGGGGTTAGTACGGCAGATGAGATCACGCGTATGATCGAGACGCAGAGAGCGTACAGCTACGCTTTGAAGATGGTACAGACGTCGGATGAGATTATCAGTACGATCAATATGTTAAGACAGTAGGGGGGTGAGTCAGAACGATGAACAATTATCAGGAAATGAATGAAATTCAACTGGATCTTCTGAAAGAATTAGGAAGCATCGGCGGCGGGAACGCTGCGACCGCACTCTCCAGTATATTGGGTACAAAAGTCAATATGGCGTTGCCCAAAGTGGAGATGTTAGGGTTCAATGAGGCGTTGGCGCTTTTAGGGGATCCGGAGGAAGTAATTGCAGCAATCCTGGTAGAGATGTCGGGTGGGGTAGAAGGAATTATGCTTTTTCTTCTGAGTAAAGAGTTTTCCGATGAGATCTTGTACCGGATGTTAAACAAGCCTCCGGTAGATCTGTTTGAATTGGATGAGATCGATATTTCCGGCCTTACGGAAATTGGAAACATTGTGATTTCTTCCTATGTTACAGCAATGTCTTCCCTATCGAGCGTGGAGATGGAACTGTCCGTGCCACAGTTTGCTGTAAACATGCTGGGAGGCATTATGAGTATGCCGATGGCGATGATGGGACAATATTCCGATCAGATTATGATGATTACAGGAGAATTCCAAATAGACGGAAAAGCACTCCATAGTGATATGCTGCTTCTTCCGGATGTGCGGTCATTAGAAGTTTTAATGAAGAAACTGGGAGTGAATTAAATAATGGAGAAAAAGACAACGGTCGGAATTGCAGATATGAAGATCATCCGCCAGGAGGGGGTGCTGATCACATATGCACTGGGGTCCTGTATCGGAGTTTCCTTTTATGATCCGGTACTGAAGTTGGGTGCGCTTCTTCATATCATGCTTCCAGAGCGAGGAAATGATGCGAATTTACTAAAATATGCAGACTCGGGAGTAAAAGAAACGCTTCGTAAGCTTCATGCATTTGGAGCGGTAAAGAGTCGTATGATCTGTAAGATTGCGGGTGGAGCAAAGATGTTCGAGATGAAAGGGCCGGGGGGCCTGGGAAATATCGGGGAACGGAATGCCCAGTCTGTGAAAAGAGCTTTAATGGCAGAAGGTTTGCGGGTTTCGAGTGAGGACACTGGTGCAAATTATGCGAGAACAATGCTGCTTGATGTGGGAAACGGAAAGGTATCCATTCGATCAGCAGGGAAGCCAGAAAAGTTCCTCTGACCGATGTCCGGTAACGATGGAATGATAGAAAATGCAAAGGAGTGAGCACGTATGGCTGATACAGAAATTTTATTGGAATCAGGGACAAATGAAATTGAAATTATGCAGTTTACCATATTTGGCGAATTGTATGGAATCAATGTGGCAAAAGTACGGGAAATTATGATGGCGGGTAAAGTGAAACCAATTCCTCATTCTCACCAGTCTGTGGAGGGGATTTTCAAACCAAGAGATATTTTGCTTACCGTGATCAATCTGCCTTATTATTTGACGGGAGAACGGGGAGAGAATAATGATCGGGATTTATTCATTATCACGAATTTCAATAAAACGAATATTGCGTTCCGTGTACATACAGTAGTCGGTATCAGCCGTATTTCCTGGGAAGATATCCAGAAGCCGGATAACACGATAACCAATGGGGAAGAAGGCGTAGCAACAGGAATCGCTCTATGCGGCGGGAATCTGGTAAGTATTCTTGACTTTGAAAAGATTGTGGCGGAGATTGCACCAGAGACAGGAATCCAGGTGGATGAAGTGGATCGTCTGGGAGAGCGAACGGAGAGGGATCATCGGATTATTCTTGCAGAAGATTCGATTCTTCTTACAAAAATGATCAAAGATTCTCTCATGCGGGCAGGTTATGTGAATGTTACGAATTTTAATAACGGAAAAGAGGCTTGGAACTATCTGTGCGGAATCCGGAATGATTCGGACTTTGCAGAAAAAGCGGCGCTTTTAATTACAGATATTGAGATGCCGGAGATGGACGGACATCGTCTGACAAAACTTGTGAAAGAAGACGAGAAGATGAAAGATATACCGGTTATTATTTTTTCATCGTTAATTAATCATGAAATGAGACTGAAAGGAAAGAAGTTGGGAGCCGATGAGCAGCTTTCAAAGCCGGAGATCGGACGTCTAGTGGAGGTTATGGACGAACTGATTGAAAGAAGGGAACAAAATAATGGATAGTTGTGTGGTAAGACAGGCGATTAAGAATCTGGAAACGGATACGATCATAGGATATGAATTACTGATTCAGGAAGATAAGGACAGTTTGTATAATCCGAGTTCAGATAGTATAGCGGCGAATGCAATGGTATCCTTTTTTTCAGAAAATTCAAAACGGATTTTCAAAGAGAAAAAGACGTTTATCACATTTACCCCTTCGCTATTGTTTCGAAATACGCCGAAGATCTTTGACAAAGATAAAATTGTGATTCAAATAGAGGATAATATTATTGTTCACTCCCTGGCTGCAATTTTGATCAGTAAATACAGAGACGAAGGGTATCATTTTGCAATCAATGATTTTCAGTTTACGCCGAAGTATTTCAGTATGCTGGAATATGTGGATTATATTAAAGTAGATATTTCGCGAAAGATGGGAGATACGGATCGGCGTTCTATTGTGAATGTGGTTGAGATGGCTCATGGATTCCAAAAAGAATTCATTGCAACCGGTGTGAATAGCAAAGAGGTCTATGATTATGCAAAAAAGCTGGGCGTGGATTATGTCGAGGGGAATTATATATCCGGTGCGATGATGACCAAGACCAGTAAAGTAGATTTCATGCAGGGGAATCTATATCAATTGATTATAGAGATTACCAAGGATGAACCGGACATTGAAGTCTTAGAGGAGATTGTCACCAGAGACGCCTCCTTGACGTATGCATTGCTGAAAATGGCGAATTCCGCATATTTTGCAGTGCGTAATGAAACCACATCAGTGCGACAGGCAATGGTACGCGTGGGAATCAGTCAGTTGAAACAGTGGATTTATCTGTTGAGTTTTGAAGAGAATGAAGATAATAGCTCCGAAGAGATGTTGAAGACTTCTTTTATGCGTGCAAACTTTGCTTCGGCACTGGTAAAGAAGCTGCGGAAATTTGAGATTACAGCGTCGGATGCATATCTGCTGGGGATGTTTTCCACACTGGAGTATATGATTGATGCCCCACTGGAAGAGATTCTTTATGAAATTCCAGTCGTGGAAGAGGTAAAAGCAGCGTTGATTTCCCAGGAGGGAAAAGCAGGAAGGCTATATGAGCTGATTCTTCATTATGAACGGGCCGAGTGGAACGAGATCAAAGTAATTGCAGAAGAACTGGGACTTCGTGTGAATGAGATGGCACAGATTTATATGGAATGTGTGGAAGAAGTAAATGATATCTGGGATAACGTTGTAGGTGTGAAGGAAGAAAATTAAAAAATGAACAGATATTGATATTGTAAAGTGGATTCAAGAGATTTGCCAGCCGGTGCTTCTCGTATGAGAAGTTGCTGTTGTTTACCAGAATAATGGAAAACAGTATGACGGCAGATTTGTTTTGAAGCGAAAACAGCAGGCAGCCGACTTGTCAGAGGGAACGGTGTCAAAAAAGCGGAGGTGCGCAATATGCGGAAAAGCATAAAAAAAATGGTGGGGTACCGAGTAGCGGCAGCGGTAGCCTCGGTACTTTTGTATAGTATTGTCGTAACAGTGAATGTATTTAGTATTAAGGCAGCCGAAAGGGAGAGCCGGGAGGCCAGTACATTGCTGGAAACAGTGCAGAGCGCAGAAGTAGGGCATTATAAATGGGCCAGTGGCCTGAGCAATGCACTATATGCCGGGAAGGAGTTCACCGGAAGCATGGATCCTACTTCATGCGTGCTGGGACAATGGCTATATGGGGAAGTGGAAACAGACGAAAAGAGTATTCTGGAGCTACGGGATAAGATGGAGCCGCTTCATAAGGAATTGCATGAGTCGGCAAGTTATGTACTGGATTTGATGAAGACGAGTCCGACGCAGGCGCAGGCTTACTACCAGAATACAATTCAGGCGAATCTTACAACATTGGTTGGGTATCTGGAAGAAATTGTGGAATATGGTACGACAGTAAATCAAACAAGTTCGGAGAGTATGGTCCGTGTGATCCATACTTTGCAGGTTGTGTCGGGAGTTTGTTTTTTCCTGGCACTGATTTGTCTGGCAAGTCTGGTGCAGTATGTGTTGAAACAAATCATTAAGCCAATTTTGCATATTGCAAATAGTACGCGGCCTTTGCAAGATGGAAAATTGGAATTGAATATTCAATACAGTGCGGAAAACGAATTAGGAGAGCTGGCGGAAATTTTGAAAAAGTCTCTTCATGTGATTTATTCTTATGTGGAGGATATCACAAAGATTATGGGGCAGTTTGCGAGGGGAAATTTCGATGTACGTACGTCGGTAGACTTTATTGGGGATTTCCGTTCCATTCAGGATTCTGTTGAGAGTTTTACAGGAACGATGTCCGGGACCATGTCCCAGATTAATCGGGCGGAGGGACAGATTTCTGGAAATGCAGAACAATTGTCCAGCAGCGCGCAGGCATTAGCGCAAGGGGCGACGCAGCAGGCCAGTGCGGTGGAAGAGTTATATGCAACATTAGATGAATTGTCCAAAACAGCCAAGCAGAATGTAGAAACAGCTTCAAACGCACAGGAAGGCGCTCATCTGGCGGGAGAGCAGGTTACGCTCAGTAGTGAGCAAATGGAAGAAATGGTAGCGGCTATGGAAGATATCACCCAGGCGTCACAACAGATTGGAGAGATTATCGCAACCATTGAAAATATTGCATTCCAGACCAATATTCTGGCTTTGAACGCGGCGGTGGAAGCAGCTCGTGCCGGAACAGCCGGGAAAGGTTTCGCAGTTGTGGCCAGCGAAGTTCGTTCTCTGGCAGCGCAGTCTGACAAGGCGGCGAAGGCGACGAAAGAATTGATTGAGAATTCAATTCAGGCAGCAGACCGTGGTAATCAGATTGTCAGTGAAGTTTCAGAGACATTGAAAAAGACACTGGAGCTTGTAATGCAGTCCAACAATTCCATCGGAACGATCGCAGAGGCCGTAAAAGGGGAAGCGGCCGCTATTACGCAGGTTACGGATGGGATTGGTCAGATTTCGGAAGTGGTGCAAACGAACTCTGCGAGTAGTGAAGAATCGGCAGCAGTCAGCACAGAATTGTTTGATCAGGTCCGTCTGCTGCGAGATCAGACCAGTCGGTTTAAGCTGAAAAGAAAATAAAAATAGAGAAAATAAAAAGAAGGGAGATCCATTTTGGATCTCCCTTTTTCAATGACGTGGATGATCTTTTATAATTATGCAAGCTTTGGTTGCCTCCACGGTAACATCTGGAATTAAACGGTTTGTGTAGTAGCTGAGTAGAGGATCTACGGCAGCAGGTGTGGTTACAATGTATTTTGGCGTTAGCCCGTTTAATGTCATGGCAATCGTATCAGCCACGCAACGATCACAAGTACAGACATCAAATTGGCGCATAAAATAAATAATCTTATCTTTTACAATACGTTCCATGACATTGACGGAAGTGAAATCGGGTTCCGGCTTTGAAGCGGACGGGGGTTCTGCATCTAATGGAAAATTAGATGCCTCCGGCAAAGTCTCTGTTTCCAGTGAAACTTTTGCTTCAGACGGAGTCTCCGCACCCAATTGTGCCCCGGTCTCCGGCACCGCTTCCTTTTCCAGTGGAACTTCTGTTTCTGACCGCCTGTCCTCTTTCCGTAGAGTCTCCATTTCCGGTTGTGCTTCCTCTTCCAGTGGAACTTCTGTTTCTGGCTGCCTGTCCTCTTTCTGTAGAGTCTCCGTTTCCGGTTGCGCCTCCGCTTCCATCGGAATGTTTGCGACTGTCTGAGATTCTGTATGGGGTGGATTCTCTATTGTCGGTTGAATATCTACGTTTGAAATAGAACTTGTCTCCGAGGAAAGATCTGTATTTGATGGGGATGTTGGCACTGTCAGAACTTCTGTCTCCACTGACTCTGCCGGCCCTTCCGCCTCCGGCTGTACTGTTACCTCCCCTTCAGAAAGCGGTACTTCGTCTGTTTGGGGCTCCAACTCAGCGGAGAGCTTTTCATGTATCAATGCAGCGACAGGATCTTCTCCGGTAGTATCAATGACAGAAATGTTTTGCGGCGCCGCGGGGGCGCTGGTAACTGTCGCTGCTGGTCTGGTTCCAGTGTCGGTAGAAGAAGCAGGTGGGGAAATAAGTTCCTCATCTGCTTCCATTTTTTTTACAGAGGAAGTTTCTTCTGCTGCGGCCTCCTCAACCGCTTCTTTCGTATTATCATGTCCTGCAAGCAGGTTTAGTACATGAGCTGTCTTATTACTTTTCTTTGCCATTTATCTTCCCTCCTGATGAGATTTCTGTTTTGTAATATTCAAGACTTCCTGTATAAAATCCCGATAGTCCTGAGAAGGTTTGGCATGAGGAGAATGATCAAAGATACTGACACCATGGGCAGGCGCTTCTGCTACGGAGACGCTGGCTCTGATCTGGGTAGAAAACACCCGGCTTCCAATTTGGGAAGCAATATTCTCGGCCATCTCTTTGACTTCTTTTGCAAGTAAAGTACGTTGGTTATACTTGGTGAGAAGAATCCCCAGTACATTCAGGTGGGGATTCAGACTTTGCCGGACCGAGTCGATGGTTTCTTTAATCTGTGTGACGCCGAGAAGACTCAGAATCTCGGGGGCCATCGGAATAATGAGGTAATCTGCAGTTGCATAAGCATTTACCGTAAGAACATTCAAGGCAGGCGGGGTGTCAATAATAATATAATCATAATCCTGCATAACAGGAGCCAACGCATTTTTTAAAAGCATCTCCCGGTCAGAGGAAGAAAATTCCTGTTCCGCGCCGCTTAAGAGAATATTTGAGATAATGACGTCGCAATAATCGGTTTTTTGAATGGCATCCCGGGTAAGAACTTTACCGGTCAGTATATCATGGATCGTATGCGAGTCCTCTATATCCAGTCCGAGACTGAATCCAAGATTCCCCTGTGGATCCAGATCAATTGCCAGTACCTTTTTATGATAAAAAGTAACCAAACCGGCTGCCAAAGCAGTGGATGTGGTTGTCTTGCCTACACCGCCTTTTTGATTCGTAAGTGCGATTACAGTAGCCAAAATAAATTCCTCCATTCGTAAATTAAAACTTAAACTAACTATTATATAAAGTATACTATATGCCGATAAATAAGTACAGAATAAATTTTAATTTGTCATAGTGCGGGTATATTTATAGTTTTTGTTCACATTCTGCGAGTGTGTCAGACAACTGTAATGGAAAGACTGCATAGCCAATAAGTAAAATGTAAAGGAGAGATTAGTATGGCAATAGGTGGATTAACCAGTTCAACAAGCAGCAGTATTCGGGGATACGGCGGTCTTGCCAGTGGCCTGGATCGTGATACCTTGATTGAAGGTATGGTCTATGGAACAACAAGTAAGATTACACAGCAGGAGCAGAAAAAAACTCAACTTGAGTGGAAGCAGACGGCTGTGCAGAATATCAGTGATATGATGATCGCATTCGCGAATAAATTTACGGATTCTCTGACTTCTCCGACCAACCTGTTCAGTTCTGTTTTTTGGGGGCGGACACAGATCTCGACGACGGGAGAGAACGCGAAGTATGTATCGGTAACGGGAAATGCAAGTTCCGCAGAGGCAATTACGATTATGGGCGTGAAGCAATTGGCGGAGAAGGCGAAGTGGACATCTTCTGCGAATGTTTCCAATCAGACGCTGGAGAGCGGACAGATTACAAAAGAGATGATGGACGCCAATTATGACGTGCAGCATCTGGTGGGAAAGAATCTGGAATTTAAGGTAGGAGCCGAGAGTTATTCTCTGTATTTGAAGTCAACGGATAAGGATGGGAATGCGTATGATTATTCTACCGCAGACGGCATTGCGAAGGCCATCAATGAACAGCTTGCAGATATTACGGTGGGAGGCGAAGGAAGCGGGAAGAATCTCGGTCAATACGTGAAAGTGACTTCTGCTGGAGACGAGATCGTATTTTCGGGTATAAAGGACGAAGGAAACAAGCTCATGCTTACAGGCGGTAGTGCAGTGGGATTGTTAGGATTTAACAGTCTGGCAGGAGATGATGGATGGGATCTGGCGAACAGCGGATTTATCCGGGGAGAGGTAGACAAGGATAAGCTGGTAACAGAGATTGATTTTGATCATAAGATTGCCGGGAAGCAGTTGACGTTCTCCTATAACGGAACTTCCAAGAATATCTATATGCCGAGTGTGGAGGAATTAAAAGACGGAGTAACGAAAAAAATAGAGGAGGCTGCTGCGAAAGGCGAGACCATGACCAGTGAAGAGGCGAAGATGGACGTCATCAAAGAATCTCTTCAGAACCAGTTGAACGCCGCGTTTGGAAAAGGAAGAATCGAAGTTAGCAATAAGGATGGAAAACTTTCTTTTAAGACCATGGATCCGTCTCAGGCAGGAAAAGAGGATAAGACGTCTACATTCTCATTGGTGTCCGGAAGTGAAGATCTGGTTGGCGCAAACGGTATTCTCGGAATCAAAGCCGGGGAATCGAACCGGGTGAACCTGAACGCATCCTGGGAAAAATCCGGTCTGGATTTGTCAAAAGTGAAATTTGATCAGGAAGAAGTTGTCAAAGATGCGGAGGGAAACATTGTTTATAAAGAAGGAACAACTGATCCCGTAACCAGGAACAAGACGTCCTTTACGCTCAACGGGAAAGAGATTGCCGTATATGAAGACGATACCATGTCCTCTCTGATGGATCGGATCAATAACAGCGGCGCAGGCGTGAAGCTTACCTATCAGTCTGCAGCAGATAAGTTTACGTTTACTTCCACAGAGAATGGCGCCAGCGGAGCGGTAGAGATGAAAGGGAATGGAGATCTCTTAAACGGTCTGTTTGGAGTGAATAACGATACGCCGGATGCAAATGGAGATGTTTCGGTTGATATTCGTGGAAAAGATGCGATTGTGGCAGTGAAGTACAATGGTTCCGATGAGGTTGTAGAGTTGATCCGTGATTCTAATTCCTTTACCGTAGATGGGCTTACGATCGGTGTGAAGGGGAAGTTTGGATATCAGGGAGATACCGTCGATACTATCGACAAAGACGCGGCTGTTGGAATTGATGCAAGAGTAAATACAGATAATATCGTGGATTCCATCAAGGATATGGTGGAACAATATAACAAGATTGTGGATTTGGTCAATTCTGAGTTGACAACCAGACCAGACAAAGAATATGCGCCCTTGACCAGCGAGCAGAAGAAAGAACTGACAGAGAGCGAGATCAAGCTGTATGAAGAAAAAGCGAAATCCGGAATGCTGTATGGCGACAGTGATCTGAGAACTTTGAGCAGCGATCTTCGTTTTGTGGTTAGCGGCGGAATGGCGGAAGCGTTGAAGAATATTGGTATTACAACGTCTACTCTTTATTCAGATAACGGAAAGTTGACACTGGATGAAAGTAAGTTGCGTGCAATGTTAGAGGCAGATCCGGAAGCGGTCGAGAAAGCATTTACAACAAAGAGCGGCAATGAAAACCAGAATGGACTTGCGACGAATCTGAAGAACGTGATGGATAAATATGTGAAAACTATGGGTTCCATGCAGAACAAAGGAATTCTGATCCGGAAGGCAGGCTCTAAGAGTTCTCCAATGAGTTTAACGGAGAATGCGCTTTATGATCAGATTAAAGCTGTAAAGGAAGCGATCACGAAGTTGAATACAAGATTAGAGACAGAGCGGGATCGTTATATTGCACAGTTTACAAGTCTGGAGACGTTGATTTCTCAGATGAATAGCCAGAGTAGCTGGTTAAGCCAGTTTGGCGGCTGATAAAACCGAAAAAGGGGAAAGATATGTATCAAAGCGGATATGAGCAGTATAAAATGCAGTCTGTAAATACAATGACACGGAGTGAGATGCTTTTACTCCTTTATGATGAGTTAATCAAGCGTCTCACCCGTGCGCAGATCGCGCTGGACGATAAGAATTATGCGTTATTTGATAAGTCGGTGCAGAGATCCAGGGAGATTGTACAGTATCTGAAAAAGACGCTGAATATGGAATATAAAATCAGCTATGAACTGAGGCGGATGTATGAATTTTTCCTGTTTGAAATTAGCAGATTGCAGGCCGGCAGGAACGGGGCGGTGGTAGATGAACTGAAGCCACTCGTTATCGAATTGCGAGATGCCTTTAAGGAAGCCAGCAAATCGACGAACTTATAGACGGGGAGGCTAAGGGCTATATGGACAAAAAAGAGGAACTTCTGACAGAAATTTTGAAACGTGTGCAGAGGAATTATGTACATATGGTAGAGATTGAAAGGCTGACGAAGGAGCTTGGTGATGCCTTTTCCAGGAATGATCGGGAGACGGTAGGTCTTGTGATGAAGATGCGGCAGGACGAGATGGATCGAGTCAGTGAAGCAAAGGAAGAAATTCAGTTACTGGAAGAGTCGGCGGATGAGGAGACTGGAAATCGGATTGCCTCCTGGTTAAAAGGAGAGGATAAATATTCGGCAGACAGTTTTGAAGCCAAAAAGATTTTAGAACTGAGCGAACAGTTTCACCAGGTTCTAAACCGAACAATTACTATTGATAAGACGATCAATCTGAAACTTGCCGGAAAAGATTCTTATTATCAGAATACAGCAGTATAAATGATTTCAAATGAAAAAATCTCCATGGGAGTCCGTATGATCATATAAGGATACGGAGAATTCCATGGGGATTTTTTTGATACATCGTATGTGAAAAAACCGGAGGATGGTTTTCTGTATTGTGCTATATCACCGATTATTCCGGTGAAATGCTCCAGATAGGGCCGCCGCTGGCAGCTACGGAGTTCAGCTCATTCAGGATCAGAGAGATATCCCAGGCTTGCTGTGTCCGTTCAAGACTGGCGGGATCTGCGACACGCACCTGATCTCCGGACCAGTAATCCGTGATGATAATGAAATGGCCGCTGTCGGAGAAATGACCAATCCCCATCAAAGCAACCAGAATATGGCCGGAAGATAATTCTGATATTACCCCTGCTTCTGTAAAATCCTGGAAGGAGGATGCCTTGAGTCCAAATGCTGCGGCACATTCTGGGATGAAACTGTGTTTTGTACCGTTACCGGAAGCCCAGTATCCATGTTCCGCCGCCCAGGCGGCCATATCGGAGGGGAGGTAGATTTCATTCGTGAAACTGGTGACCAACATAGCCATAGCAGTCGGACCGCAACCAAAAGCGGCCATGGGATCTGTACCGCCGTATAGGTAATTCGCCCAGCGGGCATCGGATTGGTTGTAATAAGTGAGTGTACCGATACTGCTGGTAAGAGAGAGGCGATAAATGCCGTCTGTGACAGCCGGGACAGCCGGTGGCTCCGGAGCAATATCGGGGGCATCTTTTGATGGATTGGCACTGGAATCCGGTCCTTCTCCGGGCATCGTATATCCCAGGCCGGAAGCCAGATTGATGCGAGAAAAGGGAAGACACAAAATAAAAGCCAGAAGAAGCACGCTGTATAATAATTTTTTTGACAGGGAAATCTGTTTCATAAAAAGTTCTCCATAGATTGTTGCTTTTTACGGTTACATTTCAAATCAGGAAAAGTCCTCTTGCATTTATCTGGGCTGGTATCGTATATAAGTTCCAGGGGATTCTGCACTTGGTGCAAAATCCGATGTTGACGGCGGCATGGAAAAACAGTATAGTGATAGTATGTGTTATATTATCATGTCAAGTATTCCATGTAATGGTCATACACAGTATATCATGAATATCGGAAATTGCGGGAAAAAATTAAGGTGGGAGTATATGGCGCAAATCGTTTTCGAGCATGTAACAAAAAAATTTGGCGAGGAAACTGTGCTCAGAGACATTTCTTTTGAGATTGAACAAGGGGAATTTGTATTTGTTATAGGAAAGAGCGGAGCCGGAAAAAGTACGTTGTTGAATTTGATTATGAAGCAGGAAGAAGTGAGTTCCGGAAAGATCACGGTTAATGGACGCCGGGTAGACAATATGAGAAGGCAGCGGATTCCCCTGCATCGACGGAAGCTGGGGGTAGTATCTCCGGAAGTAGGGCTGTTGAAAGATCGTACGGTATATGATAATATATTATTTGCAATGCTTGCAACAGAGCAAAAAGAACGTCATCGGGATAAAAATATTATGAGAGTTTTGGGATTGGTCGGGCTTGCAGAAAAGTTCCGGTCTTATCCAGAAGAACTTTCGGGAGGCGAACAGGCAAGGGTTCTTTTGGCGAGAGCATTATCGGTTCAGCCGGAGATTCTAATTGCAGACGAACCGACAGCGAATCTGGATCCCGATGCGTCCTGGGATCTAATGCAATTGTTGGGAGAGTTGAATTACCGCGGCATGACAATTCTGATGGCCAGCCATGCGCGGGAACTGGTTACGATCATGAAAAAGCGGTGTCTTACATTGGTTGCCGGGACACTTGTGGCGGATGAAAGAAGAGCAATTTATAATACAAAAGCAACAGATATATTTGAAGAAAGAAGAATTCGCTCAGAAGGGGGAAAAAAAGAGGAAAAAACATTATATTTGCTGAAAAATATCCGATAGAATAACAGGGGTATTTTTTACGGACAGCGAAAGGGAGTGAGTATCATTAATTATGAGATCAGATATATGTTGATGTTGCTGACAGCGATAATTAATCAAACACCAGTCCAGACGCTGCGAAGACGTGTAAGGTGGGAAGTGATTTCAGACATTGCTGATTATCAGAATGTAACAGGTCTGTTGTATTTGGGGATGCTTGGAGTTGAAAAGGAAATTTCAGAGGACTGCCAGGAAGTGATTTATCAGAGATATCGCAGGGAACTTCTTCTTCGGCAATCCTATAAGACTGCCGAAGAAGTAATTATGTGGCAGTTGGAACGATACGGAATTGATGCGCTGTTCCTGTCGGATACAAGCGTCAGTGAACTTTACCCCAAGTCCGAGATGGGATATGTCAGACAGATTGAGATTTTGGTAGATAAGAAGCATTTGCTCCAGATTCGCAGGCTGATGCAGGATATGGATTATGAGCAAAAGGAAGATCGTCTGGGGAACGGAAGTATTTTTGAAAGAGTACCTGGGATACAGGTGGTCTTTTATGACAAAGTTCCGATTATGAATAAGGTATTCCGGCGCTATTTTTCTGAACCTGTCAAAAAGTATCTGCGTATGGAGAACTATAAGTTTATACATATCTTATCTGATGAAGAGGAGTATCTGTACCGGGCAGGAAGAATGGTTGAGTTATACTTGACGGGACTGCTCAAGGTAAGAGAAGTGATAGATTTCTGGCAGTATCAAAAACTGCTGGATGAAGGGTTTCCATGGAAAGCTGTAAGGGAACTACTGGAAAAGGCAAGATGGGGAGAGTTCATTCGTCAGATTGAGATTCTTTCCATGCTCTGGTTCGAGGACGGTGCAAAACAGCAATTTGGGCTTGCCCTGGAACTGGAGGAATATATTTTCTCCCATTCACAGGAGAATAAGCATCTGGATCAGATGCTTCTGCCGGATGAAAAGCCAAGACTGGATTTTTACTGGCGGAACCGGGAAGAAGAATGGTCGGAGAGAAAGCAGGAATGGCTGTTTCCGCCAAAAGAGTACATGTGTCAGTTCTTTCCGGTTTTGGAAAAGATTCCGTCTCTTCTTGTTTTTTGCTGGCTGATCAGGGACTTTCGTTTTTTTAGGAATACGGTATTCAGTAAATGCAGCAAGGCGTGGTTTTGGATCAGTGTCCGTTTTCTGGATCTGAAGGAAAAGATGAAAGGCGGAGGCGAAGACATGAAGGAGGAGAAGGAGGTGCCGGAAGAGATTTTAATTACAGGAAATAATAAAGAAAAAGGAACGTTGAGAGGAGAAGAAAATGTTTAAAAAATTAAAAATGAGAAACAAATTGTTGGTAGCTTTTTGTATTGTATTACTGTTGACAGGTATCATCGCAGTGTATTCTATTATACAACTGCAAAAAGCGAATACACAACTGAAATCATTGATGTCAGGCGCCGTTGCTGTGGATGATACAGTGAAAAACTGTCGGATTAATGCATTTATGGCTGCAAAAGATGTACGTGATATGGTACTCAGCGGTCGATTGGATACAGAGAAGCAGCAGGCCATTGCAGCCAATAAACAAGTAATCATTGAGGGTATGGCGGAGTTAAAAGAATTTGGTATTTTGGATACAACAGCAGTAGAGGACTTGGAGAACCGTATGAATGAGTGGTTTGCGATTGAAGAAAAGATCGAATCGCAACTGCAGGCAGGGAATCCGGAAGCTGCGGCCAGAACCATTACAACGGAATGTACACCGGAACTGGAGACGCTGATTTCTACGATTAATGTATTACTTGACGAGACCACAACGATTCGAAATGATGCAGTACAAGATAGTGTAAAAACAACAAATATCAGCTTGGTTATTTTGATTGTTTTGACTGTTGTTGCCGTTGTGATGGCAATGGTAATTTGTATCAGAGTGACAGCCGGAATCGTGAGGCCAATTCAGGAAGTGCAGAGAGCGATGGAAGGCCTTTCAGATGGGATTATGTCACAGAATTTGGAATATGACTCCCCGGATGAGATTGGAGAGTTGGTGAAGAATGTACGGATAACCTGCAAAGATCTGGAAGACGTGATGGATGATCTTACCCGTCTTTTGAACGAGATGGCGAAAGGAAACTTCAATTTGTTTGCCAATGAGGAAGTGTATAAGGGCGACTTCAAGCCGCTTTTGGCATGTATTCGTACAATGAACCGCAGTCTGAGTGATACGATGCGTCAGATCAACGATGCGTCAGATCAGGTGGCAAATAGTTCGGAACAGGTATCCTCCGGCGCGCAGGCATTGTCACAGGGAGCGACAGAACAGGCAAGTTCTGTGGAAGAGCTGGCGGCGACTGTGGGTGATATTTCACGGGAGATCGGCAATACAGCGGAGAATGCAAAAGAAGCAAGCATCAAGGTTACAGAAGCACAGGATAAGTTGTCTGTATCGAACGAGCAGATGCAGGATATGATTGAGGCGATGAATAATATCAGCCAGAAGTCCGGAGATATCGGAAAGATTATTAAGAATATTGAAGATATCGCATTCCAGACGAACATTCTTGCGCTGAATGCAGCGGTAGAAGCAGCCCGTGCCGGAGAAGCAGGAAAAGGATTTGCCGTGGTGGCGGATGAGGTACGGAATCTTGCATCAAAGAGTGCGGAAGCTGCAAGTAATACAACGATTCTGATTGAGGGAACCATTCAGGCAGTGGAGAGTGGAACGGAGATTGCGGACAGAACGGCAGAAGCGATTTCCGCAACGGTGGAAAGTACGAAGGGCGCCGTTATTTATGTGGATAAGATTTCTACGGCGGCAGAGATGCAGGCGGAGGCAATTTCCCAGGTGACCTTGGGGATGGATCAGATTTCCAGCGTGGTACAGACCAATTCTGCTACTGCGGAGGAAAGCGCGGCGGCCAGCGAGGAACTGTCCAGCCAGGCGCAGATTCTGAAGAATCTGGTGGGAAGATTTACATTAAGAGATGTGAAGAGAGACATTCCGACAAAAGGAACGACTGCATAAGATACAGGAAAGATATTCATTTCAAAAGAAAGGATTCCCAGAAAGGTGAGTCCTTTCTTTTCTGTTTATTAGTATAATCAAATGATCCCAAATTTGATTTTCGTTATACCAGGACACGAATCTGGGGAAGATATGCAAGAGGTAAAAAGAAATTGCGAATGCAGGGAGGCAGATATGAAAGCAGGCAGAGTCTTGGCAGGGATGATTATGGCTGTAATTCTGGCAATTTGGCCGGGAATCAGGGTACTGGCAGAGGAACCGGAAGTTTTGACAGAAGGGGAAGAGCAGGCAGAACAGGAGAAAACGCCGGAACAGATTGCGGCGGAGGAACAGGCGAGAAAAAATGCATCTTATGAAGTAGAGGTGGACTCTAACCTTCTGCCGGGATGGGCACAGGGACCAAAAGTATATGCGGCGTCGGCCATTGTGATGGATATGGAAAGCGGTGCGGTGCTGTACGCAAAAAAAGCGGAGGAGCAGCATTTTCCGGCAAGTATTACAAAGCTTTTGACAACTCTGGTTGCTTTGGAGGAAGCGTCGCTTACAGATCCGGTGGTTTTTTCAGAGGACAGTATCAGTTTTCTTCAGTATGATGACGCAAATATTGGAATGAAGCCGGGAGAACAGATCAGTATGAATGATGCTCTGTATGCGGTGCTGCTGGCTTCGGCCAATGAGGTTTCCTATGCAGTAGCAGAAAATACGGGCAATACGATGGGAGGCGGATATGACACATTTATTCAACGTATGAATGAACGGGCGGCGGAATTAGGCTGTACCGGTTCTCACTGGGTAAATGCCAATGGATTGCATGATGACGCACATTATACAACGGCACACGATATGGCACGGATCGGTGCGGCCGTATATCAAAGAGAAGAGTTCCATACAATTATGGGGAATTTGGAGTATCGGATTCCGCCGACCAATCTGGTGCCGGAGGAACGGGTGTTTCAGCAGAATCACAAAATGCTTTGGCCGGAGAATTATTACTATTATGAATACTGCAGAGGAGGAAAGACCGGCTATACAGATCAGTCGGGAACTACATTGGTGACGTTGGCGGATAATGGCACCATGCGTCTGGCAGCAGTTGTGATGGCGGATTATGGAGTGGATGCGTATGAAGATACCCGGGCAATGCTGGATTACGCATTTGGAAATTTTCAGAAAGTAACCGTTGCAGATAAAGAAGTGTCCGGGGATATTGCTTCGTTTTCTGATGAAAACGCTTATGTGGTTCTGCCTGCCGGAATTGCATTTTCTCAATTGGAATCGGAAATTTATGCGGAGGAAGCGGTGGGGGAGAGTAATCTGCAGGAATCGTCTGCCACCGGAACGATTGTATATCGATATGGCGGGCAGGAAGTGGGCCATGCGATAGTAACACTGCAGCCGGATTTTTTTGAGGAAGAGGAACCGGACATACAGGAAAAACCGGAAGTTCCCAGGAAGAATGTGTCGGAAGAAAAGACAAAAGAAAAGCAGACAGAAGTGATGATTCCGATACGTGAATTCGCGGCCGCAGTGGTAGCGGCGCTTGTAATCGTCGGCTCGGTTCTCTTTTTTATAAAGCGGAAGAGGAAGAAGGAAAGGAGACGCCGAAGCCGCAGGACGATGGAATAGAGACGGGGAAGAAAGAGAAGGACAGGAAAGCAGAGAAGAACGGGAAGGCAGAAAAGAACAGAGAAGGGAATAAGAACTGGATGTATGATGAGCACATATATGAAGAAGGTTTTTGAATTTATAGAGAAATACCATATGATTACAGAAGGAGATATGGTGATTGCAGGTATATCGGGGGGAGCCGACTCGGTATGCCTGTTTTTCGTACTGTTGGAACTGCGCAGGAAGTCGGGAATTGATTTTATTGCCGTTCATGTCAACCATGGTTTACGGGGAGAGCCGGCGGATGCAGACGAGGCGTTTGTACGGACTTTGTGCAGTAAATATAAAGTTCCTTTGGAAGTTTCTCGGGTGCATCTGGAATTAATTGCCAAAAACAGGAAACAATCTTTGGAAGAGGCGGGAAGGATGGTACGCCGGGAAGCCTTTGAAGCTGCCGGAGGAAAACGAACAAAAATTCGAATTGCATTGGCGCATCATCAGAATGATAATGCAGAGACTTTCCTGTGGAATCTTTCAAGGGGAAGTGGATTGGATGGCATGGGAGGAATCCGTCCTGTAAACGGAAAATATATTCGCCCGCTTTTATGTCTGTGCAGAAAGGATATTGAGCAATTTTTGAAAGAAAAAGGACAAGATTTCTGTACGGATGCGACAAACGCAGAAACCGCGTATACGAGAAATAAGCTGCGGCATTTGGTGATTCCAATTTTGGAGCAGGAAGTAAATGCGGGAACCATCCGGCATTTCAATGAAGCGATGGAACAGATCCGTGAGGTGCAGGAATATATGGAAGCACAGGCTGCGGCAGCATTTGAGCAATGTGTTTTCCGTAAAAATTCTCGTCAGGGAGAATGGGAGGCAGCTTCGTGGATGACAGAAAGAGAGCCGGACGACGGGAAGAGGGAGGAAAAGGGATGCTATCTGGTCCGGAGAAAGCAGTGGGAGAACTATCCGTTGGTTTTGCAAAAGATGCTGCTTCGTAGAGTGTTGGAACTGCTGGCGGGACAAATGCGCGATGTGGGAAGGGTTCATATTCAGGCGCTATTGGACCTGTTTGAAAAACAAGTCGGGAAACGTGTGGACTTGCCTTTTTCTGTGCAGGCAATTCGTGTATACGAGGGAATCGAATTATCCCGAAGCCGGCAGGGTATGGCAGAAGAGCGATTGTCAGATTCAGCCCGTATGTTGGGCGGTGCAGAACGATCGGCAGTTTCACATTACGAGAGAGAAAAAGAGAAAGTGAATAAACTGTTGCGTATTCCGGGCGAGACGGAGATCCTGCCGCTGCGATTGAAAATCCGCTGCAGTGTGTTTTTGAAGCCGGCGTCATTTTCCAGGAAAGAAATACCAGAAAAAATATACACGAAATGGTTTGACTATGATATAATAAAAACGATACTCTGTATAAGGACAAGAGAAAGCGGGGATTTTCTTACGGTTGACCGGGCAGGGCATCGACAAAAATTGAAATCATGGTTTATCAATAACAAAATACCTGCAAAGGAAAGAGACGGTTGTCTTTGCATCGCGGAAGGAAAAGAGATTCTTTGGATCCTGGGATATCGTATGAACAGTGCATATCAGGTTCAGGAACATACGAAAAGGATTCTGCAAATTGAGGTGATGTGGGAAGAAGGGCAGGACGGTTCGGGTTTTGCATTTTCAGAGGAGGCAGGAACCCTGATTGACGGGAATGAAAAGAGAAAGTGTACAGATTCCAGATGTACAGACGGAACAGAAGAACGGAGGAAAGAAGATGGCGGAGACGATTCGGGAGCTGGTATCGGAACGGGAAGTAGATCAGAAAATCGCGGAGCTGGGCAGAAAGATTAGTGAGGATTACGCCGGAAAAAGGATTCATTTGATTTGTATTTTAAAGGGCGGCGTATTTTTTATGTGTGAACTGGCAAAGCGGATTACGATACCGGTGTCCATGGACTTTATGTGTGTGAGCAGCTATGGCGACGATACCTCTTCCAGTGGGATTGTGCGTATTGCAAAAGATCTGGATGAATCTATTGAGGGAAAAGAAGTTTTGATTGTAGAGGATATCATCGACTCAGGGCGCACACTGTATTATCTGATTGATGTACTGATGAAGCGAAAACCTGCAGGAATCCGTCTGTGTACATTGCTGGATAAACCGGAACGCAGGGTGAAGGATGTAAAGGTGGATTACGTGGGATTTCATATCCCGGATGAATTTGTGGTAGGGTATGGTCTTGACTATGCGCAGAAATACCGAAATCTGCCTTATATTGGAGTGGTAGAAGGAATAGAATAAACGCGGCTGTACAATGACTGTGCTTTGTACGGCAGCGAAGAAACAGGAAGGAGCAGATACCATTGAACAACAGTAATAAATACAGGACTATGAGTGGCGCCACAGTTTTCATGTTCATTGCCATCGTGTTTTTTGTGCTCTGGTTTACCGGTCAGATGCAGCAGCGTGAACAGGAGATCAGTTATACACAGTTTGTGCGGGAATTAAAGGACGGAAATGTGGCAGAGGCGATCATTAGCCAGAGTAAATCCGTGCCTACCGGATCTGTAACAGTAACATTGAAGGACCTGCATGCTGCTAAAATAGTTTATGTGTCGGATGTAAATGCAGTGCAGGAGATGTTGACGAAAAACGGCGTGGAGTACCAGATGTTAAAAGTACAGGAGGACAGCATGTTTACCACAGTGCTTCTTCCCGTCGTAATCATGCTGGCCGGCGTATTTCTTTTGTTTTTGCTTTTTAATCGTCAGAGCGGCGGAGGAGCGAATGCAAAAGCTATGAATTTTGGAAAGAGCAGAGCGCGCATGAGTAGTCCTTCGGATAAAAAGGTAACCTTTTCCGATGTGGCAGGTCTGAAAGAAGAAAAAGAAGAGTTGGAAGAGATTGTAGATTTCCTGAAGACACCGAAAAAGTATATTCAGGTGGGAGCCAGAATACCGAAGGGCGTACTATTGGAGGGGCCTCCGGGAACCGGAAAAACTTTGCTGGCCAAGGCAGTGGCAGGCGAAGCGGGAGTACCGTTTTTCAGTATTTCCGGTTCGGATTTTGTGGAGATGTTTGTGGGCGTGGGAGCCTCGCGTGTACGTGATTTATTCCAGGACGCGAAGAAGAACGCTCCCTGTATTATTTTTATTGATGAGATTGACGCGGTGGCCAGACGACGGGGAAGCGGACTTGGCGGAGGTCATGACGAGCGGGAACAGACTCTGAATCAGCTTCTGGTGGAGATGGACGGATTCGGAGTGAACGAAGGCATTATTGTGATGGCGGCAACAAATCGAAAGGATATTCTTGATCCTGCGATTCTGCGTCCGGGCCGCTTTGACCGGAACGTCATTGTGGGACGGCCGGATGTGGGCGGCCGGGAAGAGATTCTGAAGGTACATGCAGCGAATAAGCCTTTGGGAGACGACGTGGATTTGAAGCAGATTGCGCAGACGACGGCAGGATTTACCGGAGCGGATTTGGAAAATTTACTGAATGAAGCTGCCATTCTGGCTGCGAAAGAAGAACGGATTTATTTGACGCAGGCAGATATTCGTCATGCATTTGTGAAAGTGGGGATCGGACCGGAAAAGAAGAGCCGGATTGTGTCGGAAAAGGAACGGAAAATCACGGCGTATCATGAGGCAGGTCATGCGATTTTGTTCCATGTGCTGCCGGATGTAGGGCCGGTGTACAGTGTATCCATCGTGCCTACGGGAGCGGCCGGCGGTTATACGATGCCGCTGCCGGAGCGGGACGATATGTTTAATACAAAGGGGCATATGCTGCAGGAGATTACAGTGTCTCTGGGCGGACGTGTGGCGGAGGAAGAAGTATTTGATGATATTACCACGGGAGCTTCCCAGGATATCCGGCAGGCGACGGCGATTGCAAAATCCATGATTACCAAGTTTGGCATGTCGGAGCGGCTGGGGCTGATTAATTATGACAACGACAGCGACGAAGTGTTTATCGGAAGAGATTTCGGTCATACTTCCAGAGGATACGGGGAGAAAGTTGCGGGTACCATTGACGAGGAAGTAAAACGGATCATAGACGAGTGTTATGCGAAGGCGAGAGCATTGCTCCAGGAGTATCATTCGGTGTTGGAAGCGTGTGCAGGGCTTCTTCTGGAGAAAGAAAAAATAACACGCAGCGAATTCGAGGCACTTTTTGAAAAGGAAGAGGAGGGGCTTACCGTTTTGTAAGGGGAGCAGATCTTTTAAGAGACGTTCTGTGCGGAAAATCTTTGGCAAAGAGTAATTTGACGAGAAGCAACGACAGGTATGACAGGGGGATGAATTATGCGGTCACACAGAAGACGTTTTGGAAAACGGTCACAAAGTACATTTTCGGAAAGACTAAATGGTTTCAGGAAAAAGGAGAAAGAAACGGACAGGGCAGGAATAAAAGCGATACAGGGGATCCCAGATCCCCAAAATCATATACAGGAAAAATCAAATGGCTCGTCCGCAGCATTTCCACCCGTAAATCCGCAGGAAATAAGGATAGAGGAAGATCAGACTGTACAGCCGGGGCAGACGATATCGTCTGTGAAGGAGATACAGGCAGAAAGAAAGAGAAAAGAGGAGGGGACTATCAACCGGGACGCGTTATTTTGTGACGGAACCTCTTCTTATGTGATTCCGGCGGAACCGGCGGTGAATCAGAAAATTCGCCTTCGTTTCCGGACGGCGAGGGATGATGTCAGTCAGGTCCTTCTGGTGGCGGATTCCGGGATTTACCCGATGGAGGAGGTTTGCCCCTGGGGAGAGTTTGATTATTATGAGATTGAGTGGCAGTTGGGTGCAAAGCCGTTTACGTACTATTTTGAGATTCATTGCGGGGAGGAAGTATGCTATTATAACCGCTGCGGCGCCAGAGATCAGATAGAGGAACATTATTCTTTTCGGATTATGCCGGGATTTTCCACTCCGGAATGGGCTAAGGGCGCCGTCATGTATCAGATTTTTGTAGATCGCTTTTATAACGGTGATCCGGAAAATGATGTGAAAGACAAGGAATATCTTTATATCGGGGCGCCGGTAGAAAAAGTGGAGGACTGGAATTGCCCGCCGCAGAATATGGACGTCCGCCGGTTTTATGGGGGAGATCTGCAAGGGGTGATGGACAAGTTGGATTATTTACAGGATCTGGGGATTGAAGTGATCTATTTTAATCCGTTGTTTGTATCTCCGTCCAATCACAAATATGATATTCAGGATTATGATTATATTGATCCGCATTATGGAAAAATTGTGGAGGATAGCGGGGATGTCCTTCCTGAAGGGGCGACGGATAACAGCAATGCAGGATTGTATAAGAACCGGGTCGGAAATCTGGCGAATCTGGAGGCCAGCAATCAATTGTTTATCCGGCTGGTGGAAGAGATGCACCGCCGGGGGATGCGTGTGATCCTGGACGGGGTGTTTAATCATTGCGGTTCCTTTCATAAGTGGATGGATCGGGAACGGGTCTATGAAGGGCACCCGGGATTTGAGGAAGGCGCTTTTATCAGTAAAGATAGTCCTTACCGCACGTTTTTTCATTTCTTTGACGAACGGGAGGAAGCATGGCCCTATAATCAAAGCTACGACGGATGGTGGGGAAATGATACTCTTCCCAAACTGAATTATGAGGATTCCGAAAAACTGGAGCAATTTATTCTGGATATTGGAAAGAAATGGGTTTCTCCCCCCTACAATGTGGACGGATGGCGTTTGGATGTGGCGGCGGATCTGGGAAAATCCAATGAATATAATCACGAGTTCTGGAAGAAATTTCGCAAGGCAGTGAAGGGGGTACGTCCGGATGCGCTGATTCTGGCGGAGCATTATGGAGATCCGGTTGACTGGCTGCGTGGGGACGAGTGGGACAGCGTCATGAATTATGACGCTTTTATGGAACCATTAACCTGGTTTTTAACCGGGATGGAGAAGCACAGTGATGAGCGGAGAACGGATCTCTGGGGAAACGCGGATGATTTTGTGAATACGATGCATCACTTTATGGCAAGTATGATGACGCCGTCTTTGCAGGTGGCAATGAATGAATTGTCCAATCATGACCATTCCCGTTTTTTGACACGGACGAATCATATTGTAGGGCGTCTTGCAGATAACGGGTACAAAGCGGCGTCTGAGGGGATTAATTATGCGGTGATGTGTGAAGCGGTCGCCATACAGATGACATGGGTGGGCGCCCCGACGGTCTATTATGGGGATGAAGCCGGCGTATGTGGATTTACCGATCCGGACAGCCGCCGGACTTATCCGTGGGGAGAAGAGAATCAAAGACTTCTGGCGTTTCATAAAGAAATGATACGGATTCATCGAACGGAACTGCCGCTGCGGATCGGATCCATCAAGATGTTGTACTGGGAAAATAACGTATTGGCATACGGGCGGTTTCAGGGAAGAGAGCAGATCATTGTCATTTTGAACAATGATAAGACGCTGAAAGAAGTTGTGGTTCCGGTGTGGCTGGCAGAGGTTCCCAAACGGGGAAGGATGGAACGGCTGATGTATTCCTATGAAGATGGGTTTACGACGGAGCATGACGAGTATATTATCCATGACGGAGAAGTTGTGGTGAATATGGGAAGGCACTCCGTACTTGTGATGAAAACCAAAAAAGAGGAAAGATAAAGGAGAGGGAAATATGGCAGGAAAACAAAAGTATTATATTACAACGGCAATTGCATACACATCCGGAAAACCACATATTGGGAATTCCTATGAGATTGTTCTGGCGGATGCCATTGCACGGTATAAGAGAAGTCAGGGATGTGATGTGTTTTTCCAGACGGGGACGGATGAACATGGGCAGAAGATTGAGCTGAAAGCGCAGGAAGCGGGCGTTACTCCAAAGAAATTTGTGGACGACGTATCCACAGAGATCAAACGAATCTGGGATCTGATGGACACTTCCTATGACAAGTTTATCCGAACCACCGATGAAGAGCATGAAAAGCAGGTGCAGAAGATTTTCAGAAAGCTATATGAAAAAGGAGATATTTACAAAGGGTACTATGAAGGAATGTATTGTACACCCTGTGAGTCGTTTTTTACAGAGTCCCAGTTAGTAGATGGGAAATGTCCGGATTGCGGCAGAGAGGTGCAGCCGGCCAGGGAGGAAGCGTATTTCTTCAAAATGAGCAAGTATGCGGATCGTCTGATTGAACATATTAATACCCATCCGGAGTTTATTCAGCCGGTGTCCCGTAAAAATGAGATGATGAATAATTTTCTGCTTCCGGGGCTGCAGGACCTGTGTGTTTCCAGGACTTCTTTTCAATGGGGGATTCCGGTAGATTTTGATCCGAAGCATGTGGTATATGTATGGCTGGATGCATTGACCAATTACATTACGGGAATTGGGTATGATTGTGACGGAAAGAGTACGGAACAGTTTCAAAAAAACTGGCCTGCAGATTTGCACCTGATCGGGAAGGATATTATTCGGTTCCATACAATTTACTGGCCGATTTTTCTAATGGCTTTGGATCTTCCTTTGCCGAAGCAGATTTTCGGACATCCCTGGCTTTTGCAGGGAGACGGGAAAATGAGCAAATCCAGAGGAAATGTACTGTATGCGGATGAGTTGGTAGAGTTTTTCGGTGTAGATGCAGTACGTTATTTTGTACTTCATGAGATGCCATTTGAAAATGACGGTGTGATTTCCTGGGAGCTGATGGTAGAACGACTGAATTCGGATCTGGCCAATACACTGGGCAATCTGGTCAATCGGACGGTGTCCATGACAAACAAATATTTTGGCGGTACGGCAGCAGACCGGGGAGCGGCAGAAGACGTTGATATGGATTTGAAGAGGGTGGCAGAACAGACACCCGGACTTGTGGAAGCAAAGATGGAAGAATTGCGTGTAGCAGATGCGATTACGGAAATTTTTCATCTGTTTAAGCGCTGCAATAAGTATATTGATGAGACTATGCCCTGGGTGCTGGCGAAAGATGAGGCGAAAAAGGAACGTCTGGAGACGGTATTGTGGAATCTGATTCAAAGTATTTCGGCCGGTGCAAAACTGTTGGAGCCTTTTATGCCCTCTACCAGTAAGAAAATTCTGGAACAATTGAATGACGGACATGTAACGGATAAACCGGAAATTTTATTCCAACGTCTGGATTTGAAAGAGGTTATGGAAAAAGTGGAAAAACTTCATCCGGTTTCGGACGGGGAGGAAGGAAAAACAGCGGAAGAAGAGGGGATTGATATCGAAGGGAAACCGGAGATTTCATTTGAAGATTTTGGTAAAATGCAGTTTCAGGTAGGGGAGATTATTGCCTGTGAGGAAGTGAAAAAGTCCAGAAAGCTTCTTTGCTCCAAGGTGAAGATCGGAAGTCAGGTGAAGCAGATTGTATCCGGGATCAAAGCAGAATATTCTCCGGAAGAAATGATCGGGAAAAAAGTAATGGTGCTTGTGAACCTGAAACCGGCGAAACTGGCAGGAGTGCTGTCGGAAGGAATGTTACTCTGCGCGGAGGATGCGGCAGGAAATTTGTCTCTGGTAATACCTGAGAGGGAAATGCCCTCCGGCGCGGAAATCCGGTAGAATTTGCGGAGATGATACGGGATGCCCGGATGGGTATACCTATGGGACAATGAAAGCTATCCACTCGCCCGAAGAGCATTCAATGCGGGATGTCCGGATGGAATATCTAATCGGATATTAGTGATTCAATTAGTATGCTTGCAGGACGTATTAGGAAAAGTTAAAGGTCAAAAAGATAATTTTTGTAGGATATATTCTGTGTGTGTATTTGTATATAAAACATAAATATTCAGAAAATTATATACAAAATAATCAATTATAAATTTATTTAAAAAAATATAAAAAGATGCATTGACAAATGAAGGCGGGTGTGATATTATAAATTCAATCCAAAAGAGATCCAAAAGCAGATCTCAGAAAGGAGATATCTACAATAGATATATTTGAAAGAGTAATTTTCTATGGTAGATAATTGAAGTATCAGAAAGAAGGAGGTAGAGGTCCCGTGGACAGTATAGTAATAGTTACAACACAATATGTCAGTGGTATGGTAGATGGAAGTTCCTGTGCAGAAGAGACCTTTACTCATTGAAGAGAAAAGGATTCGGTAAATATAGAATGAAAAGGTAAAATGATCGGAGAGTTTAGGAAGCCGGATCATAGTCAAAAGATTTCACATCTGCAGACATATTGCATACAGATACCACAGATAATCGAATTTCCTATGATGTGTAAAGAAACATGAAAAGGAATAATATTTCATAGAAAGCATAGAAGGTTATAGAAGGAATAATTTAGTAAGGTACCGGAATACTGAAGAACAGTACTGCGGTGGGTGAAGAATTATAGAAGGAATAGCTGAGGGATGTGCTTTAGAGTATGAGCGTATTACCAGATACTGATGAAGTGGAAACAGAAACAGAGGCGGATGCAGAAAAAGCAGAAAATTTTGGGAAAGGACAAGACAGAAGCCGGGGCAGAAACACAAGTCAGAGAGATGGATTTGGTTAGAAAAGAAAGAAGACTCAGTATAAAAGTAAAGGTCTTTACAGGAACGAAATCGGAAGATTCCTCCGATTTACAGATAAATAAGATGATAAAATTGAATATAAATTAAAAGGCATCCTCCGCGGAACGGTTTGGATGCCTTTATTTTTTTGACAATAGGGAATAGTTATGGTAAACTATACTGTACGAAAGAATGCGTTTTGAAAAAGTGTTCCGGTTTATATTCAGAATCATAGAGATGCAGACCGGAACATGTATCTTCCGTCACCAGGCAGCACAGTGCCTGGTGTGGTGTGAACAGTAACGGAAAATAGTCTGTGAAGATACGTTTGGAAGAGAATGATAATTTTTGTGCTTGCATAGAATGAATCTACAAAAAAGTACGAATAAAATGATGAGGTGAACGTGGTGGATAAGTACGAGTATAAGCAGAAAACAGAACAGATGCTTGAGCTTATGGAGGAAGGTGCATATAGTAAAGCCGCGGTGATTGCGGATGCTATAGACTGGAAGCGGGTACGTAATACGAAGATGCTGATAGATGTCAGCGAGATTTATGAAAAAAGTGGGGACTATCGGAAGAGTTATGATGTTCTGAACATTGCTTATCACCGTGCGGAAGGAAGCCGAAAGGTTTTGTATCAGCTTTGCACGCTTGCGCTGAAGACGAAGAATGTGGATGAAGCAATTGATTACTATGATGAATTTGTGCAGATTGCGCCAAAGGATCCGAACCAGTATATCCTGCGTTATCAGATTCTGCGTGCCCAGAGGGCGCCGGTAGAACAGCAGATTGAGGTATTGGAGGCCTTTAAGAAAGCGGAATACATTGAAGAATGGGCGTATGAACTGGCAAAGCTGTATCAGGAAGCCGGTATGACGGCGGAGTGTCTGGATGAATGTGATGATTTGATTTTATGGTTCAGTGAAGGCAAATACGTCTATCAGGCCATGGAACTGAAGATGCGCTATAAACCTCTGACACCTTCTCAGCAGGAAAAGTATGATCACCGGTTTGACGGTTTGTCAAATGAAACCGTTGAGATGCCGGATCTGGTGGAATATAAGAACAGCACGGAAGCCGCGGAAGAGGTGGAGGAGAAAGAAGAGCTGAAGAAGGCAGGAGAGGTTGCGCCAAAAGAAGATGAGATTCCGCTTTCCGCGCCGAAGACACCGGATATAATGAAAAAAATAGGCAATACTATGAAATTGGACGAAGCGTTGAAGAGCCTGTTGAATTTTGCGCCGGATACCGAGGGAAAAGAAAGAGAGAGAGACTCTTCCGGCGATCCGGTTAGTACGGATGTTGTGTTTGAAGAGGACAGGAAAAGTTCCTTTGATACTGCGATTGAAGAGATTGAATCGATTGCAGATCTAAATCTGGCGGATACTTTTTCCGGTCAAAAAGGAATAAAGGAACTGAAAGTAGATCCGGATCTGGAGGAATTGCGGCCGGAACCGTTACCGGGAGAGGTGGGAGGCGGGGACACCATTATTTTCCAGAAAATCACCCGGGAAGATCTGCAAAGGCATAACGAAAGTGCAGAGATTGCCGAGGATCTGGATGAGAACGCAAAAGCTCTTATGGAGGAATTGGACGCGGAAGCGAAAGCACTGATGGAGGGACTGGATACCGCGGAAGCGAGCAACACTTTGGAAGAAGTGGACGAAGAGAGAGAGGAGAACGGAGAATCCGAAGCGCCAGAGCAGGAAGCGGCTCCGGAGATAAAAGAAGGAGAAGCGGGAAAGACGGTGCCGGAGAACGGGGCTGAGCGTGAAAATACACAGATTGAAGGACAGATGAGCCTTTTGGATCTTATGGCAGGTTTCGAGTCATTGCCGGACGAATCAGATCCTGCTGATGTTTTGGAGGAAGAGATACAGGAAGGGGAGAAAAGTGGGACTCCGGAAGGAGAACCAGAGCAATTGGGAGAACTGCCGGAAGTGCAGGAAGAAGTCCTGGTGGAACATACTGTGGAAGATGTGGCGGTGGATGAGACGGAGGAGGAGAAACAGGTCCGTCTGCCGGAAGAAGATGCCGGGGAAGAGGAGAGAATGGATAATAAGAAAAAGGTAGAATCAATTTTGCCCGCGGATATTCAGCGTTTGATTGATGAGATTGAAGGCGTCATTCCGGAAGAAACAGAAGAAGATGCTGTGATGTCGGAAGAGATTTCGGAAGAAGAATTGTTTGAGAATATGGGGGAAGTTGCAGAAAGTCTGCGTGTAGACGAGTCTTCCGAAGTATTTGAAGATTACGATGATGTTCTGGATGAAGAGGAGTATGTAGAAGAACTGCAGGAAGAAGAGGAATCGGAAGAGACTGCGGAATATGCCGATGATTACGGAAAGGGAGAGGAAAAATATATTAAGAGTTCCGGGGAAGATCATGTAGAGGAAGCAGAATATACCGGCGGCTATGAGGAAGCCGGAGAGTACGGGGATGCGTACGAGGAAGACAGTGAGTACGCCGAAGAGTATAAGGAAGTCGGCTCCGAGGAAGAGAGCGGATATCCGGATGAATATGAGGAAGGTAGTTACGAAGAGGACGGCGAGTACGAAGGAGAGGCCTACGAAGAAGAGGCCTACGTAGAAGCGGAATATGAAGAAGCCCGTGATGAAGATACCGGCGAGTATGCAGAGGGAATCTATGAAGAAGCAGGCTACGAAGAAGACGGTTTTGGGGAAACCGGAGAGTATGAGGAAGGAAGCTACGAAGAAACCGCTTACGAAGAGGAAGGTTCCGCGGAAACCGATGAATATGTGGGAGAGTATGAGGAAGGGACCTACGGGGAAACTGCTTACGAAGAGGACGGCTACGAGGAAGTCGGAGACTATGCCGGAGAGTATGAGGAAGAAAGCTACGGAGAAACCGCTTACGAAGAGGACGGCTACGAGGAAGCCGGAGACTATGCCGGAGAGTATGAGGAAGAAAGCTACGAGGAAACCGACTACGAAGAAGACGGTTATGAAGAAGCCGGAGACTATGCGGATGAGTACGAGGAAGGTTTCTACGAAGAAGAGGACGAATATGAAGAAGGCATCTACGAAGAAGATGGGGAGTACACCGATGCATATGAGGATGAATATGCATACGAAGAGGGCAGTGAGCTGATTGAAGAAAGTCTCAAGGAGGAGTTCAGCCCAAACTGGGATGCGGAGGATTTGTATGATGAACGAGAGATGGAGGAGGAGGAAGAAGAGGAAGAAATAGATCTTCTTTCGGCGACAACACCTCTCAGCAGAAAAGAAACGGCAAAGATGATCGCCACTGGGAAGACGTCTCCGCTGCCTTTGGATGAAATATCAGATGCATTGTCCATGTCCGATACAGGATTTATTGTTCACGGAAAATATGATTTGAAGACGCAAAGCGGTATCGGAACCCGGGCGGGCCTTACCGAGGAACAAAAAAAGCTGTTCTCCTACTTTGTACCGGTTCGTGGTATGAGCGAACAGCTTGTGGATGTATTGGAGCAGGATAAGAACTGTACAAATCGACAGGGAACTTCCAGTATTGGAAATTTATTGATTATTGGAAATAAGGGGAATGGAAAAACTGTACTTGCAGTGGATGTGGTAAAGGCAATCCAAAAGCAGCGTGGAATCCAGCAGGGAAAAGTTGCAATTGTGACAGGGGATTCTCTGAATAAGAAGAAAATCAGTGATATTTTCAATAAGCTATATGGTGGTGCGCTGATTATTGAAAAAGCCGGAAAGATGAATGAAAAAACAGTTGCCAGAGTGAACAAGGCAATGGAAAGAGACACAGGGGAACTTTTGATTGTATTGGAGGATCAGAGGAAGCCTCTGGACCGGCTTTTGAGTTCGGACAGAGAGTTCCGCAGAAAGTTTACAAGCCGGTTGGAAGTACCGATTCTGATTAATGATGAATTGGTTACATTTGGACAGGCATACGCGCAGGAAAACGGATATCAGATTGACGAGATGGGAATTTTGGCATTGTACAGCCGGATTGATACACTCCAGAGAGAAGATCATGCCGTGACGATCGCAGAGGTAAAAGAGGTTATGGACGAGGCGATGGAGCATTCCCAGAAAGCGTCGGCGAAAAAATTGATGCGTCGTGTTTTCGGAAGAAATACAGATGATTCTGATCGGATTATTCTGACAGAGAAAGATTTTAACTGAGAAATCGCGGGTTGGAGCAGAAGCGGCGCCGATGTACTGAAAAACCAGAAAACAGAAGATAAGAGACTTACGAAAGAAAACCGTTTGCATAAAAATATATGCAGGCGGTTTTCCTTTGTGAGATACTTAAATGAAGTATATCTTATCGGAACAGAAAACAGACGGCGTTAGTGGAAAGAAAATTTGTAAGGGGTTACATCTGAAATGTTAATATGGGAAAACTGCATAAAAAATAAGAGGAAATGTTAAAAAAATATCAATTTTATTATGCAATACAACGAATATTATTTGCGGTATTGACATTTCCATATCCACAATTTACAATAAAAATGTAAACGCTTACATTATCAGAGGAAAACTCTCTGAAAATGTAAAAACGGAGACATTTCCGGCATAAAAGAAACGAGAAAGGAAAGAGAAAGATGAGACGTATGAAAAAAGTAGTATCGGTCGTGTGTTGTATCTGTCTGATCCTGGGGCTGGCGGGTTGTGCCTCTTCGGGAGGAGGGGGCACCGTAGGGCACAAAAGGATCATTCGGATTTCCCATGCACAATCCGAATCCCATCCGGAGCATCTTGGCCTGCTTGCATTCAAAGAGTACGTGGAGGAAAATCTGGGAGATAAGTATGAAGTACAGATATTCCCAAACGAGATTCTGGGAGCAGCGCAGAGGGCCATTGAACTGACACAGACGGGCGCCATTGATTTTGTTGTGGCAGGAACGGCCAACTTGGAGACATTTGCGGATATTTATGAGATTTTCAGTATGCCGTATTTGTTTGATTCTGTAGAGGCATATCATGAAACGATGATGGACACGGATTATATGGAACAGATCTATGAGTCCACAGACGAAGCCGGTTTTCGTGTGATGACCTGGTACAATGCAGGTACAAGAAGTTTTTATGCAAAGACACCGATTGCAACACCGGAGGATTTGAAAGGAAAGAAAATCCGGGTGCAGCAGTCTCCCGCAAGTGTGGCAATGATGCAGGCGTTTGGGGCGGCAGCCTCTCCCATGAGTTTTGGCGAGGTTTATACGGCGATTCAGCAGGGGGTAATCGATGGGGCGGAAAATAACGAACTGGCGCTGACGAATAATAAGCATGGAGAAGTTGCCAAATATTATGCTTACAACAATCATCAGATGGTTCCGGACATGTTGATTGCGAATTTAAAGTTTTTGAATGGTCTTTCGGACGAGGAACGGGAGATTTTTGTGGAGGCTGCGAGAATTTCCACAGAAGTGGAGATGGAAAACTGGGACGATCAGGTAGCGGAAGCAAAACGAGTTGCAGAAGAAGATATGGGTGTGGAATTCACGGAAGTAGATATTGAGGCGTTTAAGGAAAAGGTACTGCCGCTGCATGAGGAAATGTTAAAGGAAAATCCGAAAATCCAGGAGTTCTATGATCATATTCAGGAGATCAATCAGAATGTAGAGAAAACATCCGACCAATCAGAAAAGGAGGCGGAAGAGAAATGAGTACATTGAAGAAACTTCGAAAGGGAATGGATACGGTATTAAGTACGGCATGCTTTATTATTTTTGCGTTTATGGTATGCGTGGGAACTTATCAGATTGTAGTGCGCTATTTTTTCAATAGTCCGAGTACGGTATCCGAGGAACTTTTAACATATAGCTTTACCTGGATGGCTCTTCTTGCTTCGGCTTATGTATTTGGGAAACGGGATCATATGCGGATGGGATTTATTGCAGATAAATTGACGGGAAAAAAGAAAATGGTAATGGAAATTGCAATTGAACTTTTGATTCTTGCGTTTTCTGTGATTGTGTTGATTTTTGGGGGATTCAGTATCATGAATCTTACAATGACGCAGGTGACGGCTTCTCTGGGGATTCCGATGGGGACAGTATATACGGTGGTACCGTTGACGGGAGTACTGGTTGTCGTATATGCAATTCTGAATATTGTGGATTTGTGCCGGGGAACCGAAGGACAAAAGCAAGAGTGTGCAGAAGAATAAAGGACGAGAGGAGGAAGTGTTTTTATGGATATTGCAGTATTATCGGGTATGATTATTTTAGTGATGCTGGTGGTTTTGCTGGTTGCCGGAGTTCCCATTGCGGTGGCGCTGGGAGTGTCCTCGATCTGCGCGATTCTGCCGATTCTGAATTTTGAAGCAACCGTTGTGACAGGAGCACAGAGAATTTTTTCGGGGATTTCTATTTTTTCGTTGCTTGCTATTCCTTTTTTTATCCTTGCCGGAAATATTATGAACAAAGGGGGAATTGCGGTACGGTTGATTAATCTGGCGAAGCTTGTGACCGGACGGACGCCGGGGGCGCTGGCACAGACCAATGTGGTGGCCAATATGCTGTTTGGCTCGATCTCCGGTTCCGGTACGGCGGCAGCTTCTGCAATGGGATCGATTATCGGGCCGATCGAAAAAGAAGAGGGCTATGATCCTGATTTTTCGGCGGCGGCCAATATTGCGACGGCGCCGACGGGACTTCTGATTCCACCCAGCAATGTGATGATCACCTTTTCTCTGGTCAGCGGCGGCACCTCTGTGGCGGCGTTGTTCATGGCGGGATACATTCCGGGATTTTTATGGGGGCTGGCCTGTATGCTGGTGATCTATGTGTTGGCGAAAAAGAACGGCTATCGCAGTACAAGTAAATTTACGGCAAAGGAAGCCGTGCAGGTACTGCTGCAGGCTTTGCCTTGTCTGCTGCTGATTGTGATTGTAATCGGTGGAATTATTTTCGGAATTTTTACGGCGACAGAAGGTTCGGTTGTAGCCGTAGTGTATAGCCTGATTCTGTCATTATTTTTCTACAAATCCATTAAATGGAAGGATCTTCCGCAGCTCTTTAAAGAAAGTGCGGAGATGACAGGAATCATTATTTTTCTGATCGGTGTATCCAGTATTATGTCATGGGTGATGGCATTCACCGGAATTCCGACCGCCATCTCCAACGGGTTGTTAGGATTGACAAATAATAAAATTATTATTTTGCTGATCATCAACGTGCTGCTTTTGGTTGTGGGAACTTTTATGGATATGACACCGGCGTGTCTGATTTTTACGCCGATTTTCCTGCCGGTATGTACGGCATTGGGAATGAATACAATCCATTTTGGAATTATGATGATCTTCAATCTTTGTATCGGAACAATTACGCCACCGGTAGGAACAACGTTGTTTGTTGGGGTCCGTGTGGGAAATGTTAAAATCGAAACCGTGTTTAAGCAGCTTCTGATTTACTTTGCAGCAATTTTTGTTGTGCTGCTGCTTGTGACATATATTCCGCAGATCTCGCTGTGGCTGCCGGGGCTGATGGGATATGTATAAAGACACCATGAGCGGTAACGGTGGATAGTTGCTTTTCACACCCTACGGGCGTGCACAGTAGTGGCCGCCGGCCCATTTAAAGATGTTTTCAGCAAGGGGATGGCGGCTATCCGGTCGGAACGCGTATCTCCCGTCACCAGGCATGTAGAGACTATTGTGTTGATACAAAAGAAAACCTCGTAGAAATCCTTTATTTTAGGCACTTTGCGAAGCATTTCACGTTCACTTCGGAGGGTGAAAAAATCCGAAATAAGCACCTCAAAAACTACTTTGACGTTTCGGTGGTAGTTGATATCGGGTGTGGGAACACAAACGGAAAATAAAGGGTTTGGGCAATTAACGTGTCTATGTAGTGTCCACCTTGCTGATAAAAAGCGGACAACAGGCTCTTAGAAATTGAACGGGATAGGTGTATCATTAGAGATAGTGGTACGCTTATTTTTTTGATCCAATTTGCAGCTTTGAACATTCTGCTATCCGTCTATATAATGAAATCAAAAAAGGATGGTGGACTTTATGAGAGAAAAGAAAAATCATTTGTATGTGGATAGTGGGGAACGGAGCATTTTGTTACATAGCCTTGTGGAACTGAAAAATCAGCTCATACAGCAAGGCAGATATACAGACTGCGTTGACGAACTTATTTTTAAGGTTATCCATGCACCTATAAAAAAATTAAGAGTAGAGCTTGTAGGGGGAAGTGATGTACGATAAGGAATTTAAAGAACTGGTGAAGATAGCAGCAGAGAAATTAAAAGACGAATCCGTATTGAAACTGCTACAAGCCGATGTAAGTTATCAAAAAGACAGTAAGGATGAGGGATATGCGGAGGATGCCTTTAACCAGCTTGATTTGACGGAGAAACAGAGGGAAGTTTGCCAACATCTTATAGATTGCAGGGAAAAGCAGGATTTTGAATACGGCACTCATGCGTATATTGCAGGACTGATGGATGCGTTTCATATTATGGCGGTATTGTTTCCAGAAAAATGGGATACGGAGAGAATAAGAGAAGCCTTATCACAAAAGAACAGATAAGGCAGAGAATAAAACGGAATAGATTTTTACATAGCCGATTGGTGTAGTTTAGCAAATAAAACAGCCAGTCGGCTTTTTTTATTGCCATGAATCCTTTACATAGCCACCTTGACAAAGTGGCTAAATCTATGCGAAAGGAGGACGCACCCTATGTCAAATTGCAAAGTAATCGCTTTAACCAACCAGAAAGGCGGCGTTGGCAAGACCACCACGGCGGTCAATCTGGGCGTGGCTCTGGCACAGCAGGGCAAAAAAGTTCTGCTCATTGATGCCGATGCACAGGCAAATTTAACCATGTCGCTCGGTTACAGCCGACCAGACGACTTGCCCGACACACTCTCCACCATCATGCAGGACATCATTGATGATAAGCCCGTCGATGTTTCCAGAAGCATCCTGCACCATGACGAGGGCGTTGACCTGCTCCCGTCCAACATTGAACTGTCGGGACTGGAAGTAAGGCTGATAAACGCCATAAGCCGTGAAAGCGTATTGAAAACCTGCATCAATGAAGTGAAAAAGAATTACAATACTGTCCTCATTGACTGTATGCCGAGCTTGGGTATGCTGACAATCAATGCACTTGCGGCTGCTGACAGCGTGGTTATCCCGACACAGCCCCATTATCTTTCTGCCAAAGGCTTAGAGCTGTTGCTTCGCTCCGTGTTTAAAGTGAAACGGCAGATTAACCCGCACCTGCGGATTGACGGCATCCTTATGACGATGGTAATGCCACGCACGAACATCTCTAAGGAAATCACGGCAACGGTAAAAAGTGCCTACGGGCAGAGAATCAAGGTATTCGATGCACAGATACCCCACTCCATCCGTGCTGTGGAAGCCACCGCAGAGGGAAAGAGCATTTTTGCCTACGACAAGGGCGGCAAGGTAGCCGCCGCTTACGAGCAGTTCGGAAAGGAGGTGGCAGAGCTTGGCGAGAAGCAGAGAAAGCAAAATCGAGCTGACCGCATACGATGACCTCTTTGAAACGGACGAGAGCCGTGCGGAAGCGAATCTAAGCAAAATAAGGGAAATCCCGATTGCGGAGATTGACGAGTTCCCAGACCACCCGTTCAAGGTCTTAATGGACGAGGACATGGAGCAGCTTGTGGACAGCGTAAGGCGGAGCGGCGTGATGACCCCTGCCACTGTCCGCCAGAAAGAGGATGGGCGGTATGAGCTTATCAGCGGTCACAGGAGGAAAAAGGCTTGCGAGATTGCAGGGCTTGAAACGCTCAAATGCGAAGTTAAGGAGCTGACCCGTGACGAAGCGATTATCGTCATGGTTGAGAGTAATCTCCAAAGGACTACTATCTTGCCGAGTGAGAAAGCCTTTGCGTATAAGATGCGGCTTGAAGCGATGAAGCGACAAGGACAGCGTACAGATTTAACTTGTTCCCCAGTGGGTAACAAGTTGCAAGGCGTAAAATCATCAGATGAACTTGCCGAGAAAGTCGGGGAAAGTAAAAATCAGATTTTCCGCTATATCCGTCTGACCGAGCTTGTACCCGAAATCCTGCAAATGGTTGATGAACGCCAAATTGCTTTCCGCCCTGCGGTGGAAATCTCCTATTTGTCCGAGGAACAGCAATATACGCTTTTAGAAGCGATGGGCTACAACGATGCGACGCCCTCTCTTGCACAGGCTATCAAGATGAAAAAGTTCATGCAGGAGGGAAAGCTCACGGATGAGGTTATCCAGAGCATCATGCAGGAGGAAAAGCCAAACCAGAAAGAAAAACCCGCCTTTAAGGACGAGCGGATAACCAAGCTCATACCGAAATCCATTCCCAGAGGGCAGGAAACGGATTTTGTCGTAAAGGCGTTGGAGTTTTACAACCGCCACTTACAGCGGAGCAAGGCTCACGAGAGGTAAGGCAGGAAAAATAGGGATTTTGGAGATGGACGCCGAGGGGAAAGTCTGCCCTTTGGGAAACAGAAAAAATTTTTTGACTTCCCCCTCTCCACACCTCTCCCCCTAGATACTGCCAGTAACTATCCGAGAAAAGAAATATTAAAAGCTGTCCAGATGGGCGGCTTTTTTTCTGCCAGAAAGTCAGCTATCAACATGAGAACGAACAGGAGGTAATGAATGAAGATATGTAAATTATTGAGGAGAGCTGCGGCGTTTGCTTTAGCTGCGGTCACGGCACTGTCCGCCGTCCCTGCCACGACAGCGTTTGCGGCAGGCGACATCGGCACGATTTCCTTTACCCACACTTACGACGGCGCAGGGAACGCAATCAGATATAATTCCAGTGCGAACATCGGCGGTCATACCGCAGGAGGGACGGGCGAATATAAGTACCGCATGTATGTGGACGGGGAAACGGCGTTCTGCCTTCAGCCAGGAGTGCCGCTGAAAACAGGAAATACGCTTGCAAAAGCGTCTTCCAACGCTTGGAACTCCCTTTCCGCAGAACAGAAAAAGGCGGTGGGGCTTGCCCTGCTTTACGGCTATCAGGGCAACAGCGGGAATCTGTCTGGAAGCGATGACGAGAAATGGCTTGCCACCCAGACCCTTGTATGGGAGTTCGTCACGGGATGCCGCAATTCTGCAAGCCCGTACAGCCAGACAAGCACGACCGTTTACAGCCTGCACTTTGGCTCGAACTATGCCAACAGCGGGGCGAGGGCGGCTTACGACCAGATTGTATCATTCATGACAAGGCACAGCACAATTCCGAGTTTTATGTCAGCAGGCAAGAAAGACATTACAAAGGAGCTTGCCTATAAGGACGGGAAATACAGCCTGACGCTGACGGATAAAAATAATTCCCTCTCCGAGTATTCCTTTACCAGCTCCGACAGCAATGTGAAAGTTTCCAAGTCTGGGAACAAGCTCACCATCACGTCAAAGAAAGCCATTGACGGCAAGGCGAGGATTACGGCGACAAGAAATAATACGCCGACGGTCAGCAGCGGGGCGATGATGATTGCCTATGGCGACCCGAACTTGCAGGATGTCATTACAGGCGTGGAGAACGTGGACACCATGACGGCGTATATCAACGTGGAAACGCCGACAGGGACGGTCGCACTGAAAAAGACTTCCGAGGACGGCGTTGTCAGCGGGATTTCCTTTACCATCAAAGGCGACGGCTTCAACAAGACCGTAAAGACAGATAAAGACGGAAATATCACGGTGGAGGGCTTATTCCCCGGCACTTACACCGTCACGGAGCAGTCCATCGACCGCTATGAGCCGCAGAAAACCCAGACCGTGACGATTATCGGGGGAAAGACTTCTACGGTCACATTCAGCAATACTTTGAAGCGTGGCAGTCTGGAAGTCGTCAAAACATCCGAGGACAATCTTGTGGAGGGCGTGAAGTTCCACCTTTACGGCACTTCTTTAAGCGGATTGGCGGTGGATGAATACGCCGTGACCGATAAGAACGGGCTGGCAAAGTTTGAGAATGTCCTTATCAGCGGCAGCACGCCGTACACCCTTGAGGAAGTGGACACGGCTATCCGCTACGTTGTCCCCGCATCCCAGACCGCCCCGATTGAGTGGAAAAAGGTCACAAAACGCAGTTTTACCAACATCTTAAAGAAATTCAATGTCACGGTATTAAAGACCGACATGGAAACGGGGAAGAAGCCGCAGGGCGACGCTTCCCTTGCAGGTGCGGTTTACGGCATCTATCAGGGCGAGGAATTAGTTGACACTTATACCACCGATGAAAACGGGCAGTTCACAACGAAGTATTATATCTGCGGGAACGATTGGAGCATCCGTGAGATTACCCCGTCCGAGGGCTATCTTTTAGATACTACAATCCACCATGTAGGGGCAGAGCCAGAGCTTTACACCGTGGAATATAATTCTGCCAAGAATGATGTAAACGAGCAGGTTATCAAAGGCAATATCGCCATCATCAAGCACACCGACAACGGCGAAACCCAGATTGAAACGCCAGAGGAGGGGGCTGTCTTTGAGGTATATCTGAAATCCGCAGGCGGCTTCGATGCGGCGGAGGAAACCGAGCGTGACACGCTTATCTGCGATGAAAACGGCTTTGCCCAGACAAAGGATATGCCGTATGGCATCTACACCGTACACCAGACCTCTGGATGGGACGGGCGTGAGCTGATGAAAGACTTTGACGTGTTCATCTGCAAGGACAGCCAGACTTACCGCTACCTTATCAACAACGCCAACTTCGAGAGCTATATTAAAATTGTTAAGAAAGACGTGGAAACGGGCAAAGTTATCCCCTATGCAGGGGCAGGCTTCCAGATTTACGACCCAGAGGGAAACCTTGTAACAATGAAATTCACTTATCCAGAAGTGACGGAGATTGACACGTTCTACACCACGGCAGACGGCGGTCTTATCACGCCGCAGACTTTGGAATACGGCAAGGGCTATTCTCTCGTTGAGGTGCAAGCTCCATACGGCTATGTCCTCGACTCCGAGCCAGTCTATTTTGATGTGGAGCAGGAAAACTCCGAGGAGGAAAGCGGTATTACCATTGTCAAGGTGGAACGCTCCAATATGGCACAGAAAGGAAAGATTACAGTATCCAAGTCTGGCGAGGTATTCAGTAGGGTATCAGGAAACAAGGGGCTGTACCAGCCGATTTTTGCCGTGGATAATTTAGAGGGTGCAGTTTACGAGATTACCGCAGCCGAGGACATTATTACAACCGATGGCACGGTCAGAGCCGAGAAAGGCGAAGTCGTAGATACGCTTACCACAGGGGAAGATGGTACGGCGGAATCCAAAGAGCTTTATCTCGGAAAGTATGAGGTAAAGGAAGTGACTGCCCCGTATGGCATGGTATTAAACGATGAAATCCATGCCGTGGAGCTTGTGTATGCGGGGCAGGAAATCGAAGTGACGGAAACAGGCACGGAATTTTACAATGAGCGTCAGCGTGTGGAAATCGACCTCAATAAAACTCTTGAGGTGGACGAAGCATACGGCGTAGGCAGCAACGGAGAAATCAAAGACGTCACGTTTGGTTTGTATGCAGCCGAGGAGCTGACCGCAGCCGACGGCTCTGTTATCCCTGCGGACGGATTGATTGAAGTCATCTTCCTTGATGAGAACGGTCACGGAAAGGCAATCAGCGACCTGCCGATGGGCAGCTATTATGTGCAGGAAATATCAACAAACGCAGCTTACCTTGTAAGCGATGAGAAATACCCTGTTGACTTTGAGTACGCAGGACAGGAAACAGCCGTCGTGAACATCACGGCAAATGAGGGAGAAGCCATTGAAAACGAACTGATTTACGGCTCTGTCAGCGGCAGGAAATCCAACGAGGACGGTGAGGATTTAGGCGGTGCGTTAATCGGCATCTTTCAGACGGGGACAACGGAATATACAAAGGAAAATGCGATTGCGACTGCCACATCTGAGGATGACGGCAGTTTTTCTTTTGGCGAAGTTCCGTATGGCACATGGGTAATCCGTGAAATCGAAAGCCCGAAAGGATATGTACTCTCCGAGGAAGAAATCAGCGTAACAATCGGCGAAGTAGATGAGGTTGTGGAAATCGAGCTTGTCAATTATTTCATCAAAGGCAATATTGCTCTGACAAAAGTAGACAAGGACTATCCCGACAACAAGCTCACAGGTGCGGTATTCGAGGTCTACTCTGATGCCAACGGCGACGGAAAACTGGACAAGAAAGATGAGCTGCTCGGCGAGATGGGCGAGGTGGAAAAAGGCGTGTACCAGATGAGCGACCTCAGATACGGCAAGTACCTTGTCCGTGAGAAAACCGCCCCGACAGGCTTTGTTCTGGACGAGAATGTTTATCCCGTATCCATCGAGGAAAACGGCAAGACCTACAACGTGGAGAATGAAGCGGGCAAAGGATTTTTAAATGAAGCGCAGAAAGGCTCATTAAAAATCGTCAAGACATCCTCTGACGGCAAAGTGGAGGGCTTCTCTTTCCGTGTGATTGGAAAAGATTACGACCAGACATTCAAGACGGACAAAAACGGCGAAATCGCCATTGACGGCTTGCGTATCGGCGAGTACACCGTGTCCGAAGTCAGCGATAAGGCATCCTCTGGCTATATCCTGCCCGCCGACCAGAAAGTGACCATCAAGACGGACGAAACGGCAACCGTAACCATGCACAACGAGCTGCGTGATACACCAAAAACAGGCGACGATTTTAACCTCGGCTTGTGGGTAAGCCTTGCGGCGGCATTTACAGTCGGTGCGGGAATCTTCGGGTTTGCAGGCTACCAGTGCGGAAGAAAGAAAAAGGAGGACTAAGGGATGAGGGCAAAGACAATCATTGCTGCCATTCTTGCCGTATTCATGGTAAGTGCGGCGGTATGGCTGAAAATCCGTAACAGGAAGAAATAAATTAAGACAGATTGATGTAGATCGGGGCGGTTGGAAGATACCGCCCTCTTTTCATGTATGGAGGTAATTATGGACAGTCTGAAAACCATTGAGGGCAAAGTCAGAGCCGTCCTGCAAGAGAATGAGGACGCCAGAAATGACGACATGGTGCTGTACCTTGCCCTCTGCAATCTTTATCTGAAAGGTGCTGGAGCTATGCCGCTTGCCCAGATACTTTTGAACCATAAGGAGCTTGGCTTGCCGAGCTTTGAGAGCGTGGGCAGGACACGCCGCAAATTGCAGGAGAAATGCCCAGAGCTTTTAGGGAGCGTGCGGATGCAGAAAGTCAGAGCCAAAGGCGAAAAGGCATACCGCAGATATGCAAAAGAATCGTGAGGTGAAAGATGCAGGATAAGTCTTTTGAATATGGTGGGCATCATTTTATCCCAGAGCGGCAGTTTACAAAGCGGGAAGATGATTTTTTTAAGATTACCCGCAGATTAAAGACAGATAGGGAACTTGGCTTTTTCGCCGCCGACTATTACGGCAGGGGAAGCCAGAAATTCCCTTATTCTTATGATGATTTTTATGCTGCATCCACGGACAGGAAGTGCGATATTTTCCGCTGCGTGGAGAACGGCAGGCTGTACGTCCCCTGCCAGTATGAATTGCAGCAATATATGGACGAAAAGCAAAAAGAGAGGAGGAACGCCTATGAACGGTGAAACACGCTCCAATCAGGGCTATGAAATCATAGAGGGCTGCACTATCGGGAACACGGAGCTTGTCATCGGGCATCACCCGAAAGCCCCGAACCCTTATGTATGCTGGTACTGCAAGGGCGGCGACAACTACTATTGGGGCTGCTACTGCAACACACTCGAAGCGGCGAGGGAAAAGTTGAATGAACGCTACCAGTCGGAGTGCCAGATGCCATATAACCAACAGCACGATAAAAAGGCGAAGCAGCGCGATGGGCGTGAGCGGTAGTATGGGCAGCAATGAAAACAACAAGAAGTATGACTGCACGATTTGTCCTTACCCCCGATATAAGGACAGCCGTGTTATCTTCTGCGACGTCTGCATCCGAAAGGTTTTGGACTGGCAGAGGGAGAAAAAGCAAAGAAAGGAGAAGCCCGATGGAGAATGAAGAAAAACGGATGATTAGCTCCTATGAGGTCACGCAGAGCATCCACATCGGCAAAAAGGAAGTCGTGTTCGGCATAGATGAGAAAGAGGAATACCCGTATCTTGTCTGCTGTTGCACTTACGACAACCCGCTGTCCGCAGAATGGGTGACCGATGCGGTCGGCTCTGACGACTATCTGGAAGCCATGCAGATGTTTACCGACAGGGTGCAGGAACAGATAGAAAGTGTAAGAGCCGAGCAGGAACAGTTCAAGTTTGACATGACCCCGTTTACCATAGACGACTGCATCCCAGACGACAAAAGCGGCAGCATTGTGGGCAAGGTCGTTGTCATCAATGCCGAGGTCAACCGCCATGAGTACAGGCATTCCGCCTACCAGCTTGTACTGGCGGACGGCGGTCACGGAGCGTTGGGCGGCAGGGGGCAGGCGGTGTTCGGCACTTCCCTTGCGGACGGCAAGCACGCCCGATGGGAACGGTGCGACGTGCTTGGGGAAATCAAGCCAGAGAAGATGCCCGTCTGGGCAAAGGAAGCACTCGCAAAAATCAAGGAACAGGAAAAGGCGAAAAAATCAAAGAGCAGGGAGGAACGCTGATGGAGGTACGGGCTTTGACGCAATCCGAACAGAAATACACCTACGCCCAGAGTATGCAGCTTGAGGGGCAGACGGGGTGCATCGGTCATCTCCGTGGGGACTTTGGCGGCTCTGGAAACGAGTTTCATACCGATTGGTCTGACACAAGGGAACAGTGGAAAACCGATGAATTTAAGGCAGGGCTTGACGATGTAATCAACGCCCTGCGTGAAGATAAGGGGCTTCTGCACAGCCGCCGTGATATGTCGTCGGCTGCAAGGCAATCCCCCGATGCCGCCTTTATGGGGAATTACTGTACTGAGTACGGCTTCCGTGTAGATACTGACAAACACGCTTTCCTGCTCCGTTGCAACCCGACAAAGGGCGACTATAACTTTTACTGCTACTGCTATGTGAAAGAATGGCTCGATAAGCATATATCCAGAGCGGAACAGGGAATCCACTTTATAGACCCCCATTACAAAGAGCTGTTCCGCATCCCCGATGGCGGGAAAATCATTATCAACTATGCGTGGGGAGAAAAGGCGGAAAAGACCTGCCGTTTCATTGACGAATGCCATACCGAGGTGGGCAGCAATCTCTACCATATCTGCGAGTTTGCCGAGCGTATGGAAAGGAACGGGCATAGCTGCGAGCCGAAGCCGCAAGAGCCGCCGTCCGCACAGAAAGCCCCGAAACACAAAGACCATGAACGATAGGAGATGTGACTATGAATATTCAGGATATAGCAAAAAGCAAGGAAAAGAAAGCGGTTTTTCATATGGTATTGGAGGAAGCCTGCCGGCAGTGGTGCGATGGCATTGAAGATGCGCCAGAGAGGAAAGACGGTGAGGGCTTTGCCGATTTTTTCTATGAGATTTTTGAGGATAAGGAAAAGGAATATGTTCAGCAGGTAAAAGAGATGAATGGCGGCAGGCTTCCCCTTTTACAGCCAAAAGACAAAGACCATGAACGATAGGAGGTATGGGATATGGCAGTCAACCCAAAAGCCATAAGAACCTTAAACAAGGTTCTGGACGCAGGCTTTACCGAAGAAAAAGCCATCGCCGCCATGACGATGGACGACATTCTCTCCATGCAGGGCATCACAGTGGCGGACATCACGCTCATCAACGAGCTGCAAAAGAGCATCAAGGGGAACAAGGTTATCTCCTTTCTGGGAGGTGGCATGGAATGAGCGCAGCAAGGCAGGTCTGCATGACGGACAGCAAAGGCAGGACGCTTTTTTCTGTTCCCGATGGCGGTATCATCCGTATGTTTTATGGGAACGGGGAGGATTATTTTGCCGTCTGCCGCTATCTGGACGAAACCCATGCAGAGATTGACGGCGTAAGGTACGCCGTTCGGGAGTTCGCAAGGCGAATGGAAAGAAATAAAATCAACTATGCCCCTGCTTAAATGTGGGGCATGGACAACAGGAGGATTGATATTTTTATGGAACAGATTGTTTTGTCGGGCGGTGATAAAGAGTGAGTACCGAGTTAATCAACCGCATCACGGTAAAAAAAGACGGCGTGTATGTATCTTCCCACAGCTCCAACGACACCTCGCCCTACCATTCATGGAGGTGCAAGGGCTTGTCGGAAATCTATGATGCCGAGGGTCAGAAAGGGCTTGACCGTGAGGTTATCCGTATGCTCTATGAGTATGCCGAGCTTCGTGGGACGCATAAGAGCCTTGCCCGTTACCGCTACGCAAAGGACGCCCCCGCTGCCCATGCCATTTATCAGAAATATATGGACAAAATAGACGACCGCTACGGGCAGATGGACGAAGCCGACCAGAACAGCGTCTGGTACAAGCCCACGGAAAAGGCAAAGGAGTACCGAGCCTATGAGCGGGACATGCGGGAAAAGATGTATTCCGAAATCGCTGAAAGATGCGGGGAATACGACAGGAAGCAGAAAAACAAAGATTTGGAACGATAAGGAGGTGTGAGCCTATGGCTGCAAAGTACCAGCTTATTACGGAGCTGTACCGCCGCACGGGAATGGCGGTCGCAAAGAACCCGCAGGCTTGGCAGGGCTTTTTATCCTCTGCCTGCCACAATTACAAGTGCCGCTTTGACGAGCAGCTCTTGATTTACGCCCAACGCCCCGATGCCACCGCCGTAGCCGAGATTGGCACATGGAACAGGCTCTTTAAGCGTTGGGTGAACAAGGACAGCAAGGGGATTGCGGTCTTTGACCCGAAAGGGCGCAGGAACACGCTGAAATACTATTTTGACGTTTCCGACACCCATGAGGGCTACTACGGCAGCCGAGCCGTCCCGATATGGCAGATGGATAAGCGGTATGAGCAGCCCGTCATGGAACGGCTTGCGGACAGGTTCGGCGGCACGGAGGGCGGCGACCTTGCCACGTTTTTAATTCAGACAGCGGAGAACGCCGTGGAGGGCAATTTACCCGATTACCTCTCACAGCTAAAGGGCTGCACGAAAGACAGCTTTTTAGAGGAACTGGACGACTATAATATAGAAGTGATTTACAAACGGCTTGCCGCAAACAGCGTCGCCTATATGCTGTTAAGCCGCTGCGGTCTGGATGCGGGAGGATATTTTGAGCGTGAGGACTTTGCGGAGATTATAAATTTTAACACGCCCCAGACATTGAACGCCATCGGCATCGCCACAAGTGACATTTCCGAGATGGCGTTAAGGGAAATCTCTGCGGCAGTCCGAAATGTGCAAATCGAAGCAAAATGTCAGAACCGCACATTTGCAAGGAACATTGCAAGCCAGTATGATAAAGGCAGGAAACAACCCGAAAGGAGCGAAAATAATGAGCGAAATCACTTACACGAAACAGGCGGACTACCTTATACCCGACCTGACATTACCGACAGAGCCAGAGCTTCCGCTTGGCAGGTACGCTTTGATGCACAGGGATTATCTGGAACAGCACAAAAGAGTGACCTATCTCAATCTGCTGACAGCGGGCAGACTGAACGCACACCTTTACCAGACCGAGCAGACGGCGTTGCAGAGGTTAGAGCTTCTGACGAAGCAGTTAGCAGCCGAGCAGGGAGTGACGGAGGAGCTGAAAGAGAAAGCCCCGATGCAGTGGCTCGGCATGATGAACAACATCCGCAGCCAAGCGGAGGAAACCATCTTGAGCGAACTGATTTACAATTAGAAAATTCAGAACCAGAACCAGAGCCGCAGTCGGACGGCGGCAGGCAGGAAGATAAAACAGACACGGCACAGACCGCAGAGCCAGAGGGACAGACGGAAAAAGGCAGCGTTGCCAACGAGGAAGAAGTTGCCGTCAATCTCCCGACCGTAGACGAACAGATTGAAAGGATAGCTGAAGCAGAGGACGAAAAAGCCTCTGCTTTTGTTGTTTCACAGGAGGACATTGATGCCGTCCTTGTAAAAGGGAACAGCGTTGCGAACGGGAAATACCGCATTTACCACCAGTTCCAGAAGCAGGAAGATAAAAAGAAGAACATTGATTTTCTGAAAAGGGAATATGGCACGGGCGGATTTTTTGTTAATTTTTCAGACGGCACGGAGGGGTATGTGTGGTACAGCGGCAAGGGCATCTCCATTGACCGTGACGGCATCTCCACCGAACACGACCTTGTTTTGAGCTGGTCGAAAGCGGAAAAACGGCTGCGGGAGCTGGTTAAGGATAACCGCTACCTCAATCCCAAAGAGAAAGACCATTACGCCGACTATCTGGAAAGCATCTCTGCCCCGCAGCATGAAATCGACACCCAGAGGAAACTGGCAAGGCAGCGTTTTATTGAGGAAAAAAGGGAGCTGCCCCCTGCGGACAAGCGGGACACGCTCGCCCTGCGGCTCTCCGACTTCATCCGTGACTTGGACGGCTATGAAAAAGACTTGTTGGGCGTGATTGGATGCAGGGATTTTGCGGATATGCCCGCCGACCTTATGGAACAGGCATTACAGCATCCCGACAACGTGCAGGAACTGTTAGACTTCCTCTCCCTTGTGCAGAAAAAGACGACCAGCGTTTACAGCCGCAGCAATGCGTGGCGATTCTCGCAGGAGCTTACGGAGCTGTACCCTCTCCGCTACCTCTACCACGAGGGCGACGTGGTGTATATCGGGGCGGACAAATATGAGATTACCGCCTTTGATGAGAACGCCGTGTCCCTGCGAAATGCGGAGTTCCCGTTGTTCGGAAAAGAGTTTAGCAGGGAGGATTTTGAGCAGAAATTAAAGGAGAACCCTGCGAACGACCATTTAAAAACGGTCATCACCGAAAGCCAGAAAACAGAAACACTTGCCGAGGAAAAGCCCGACAGCATCACCCTCTCAATCGGCTTCTCCGAGCATCCCGCTTTTTATGACAAGGAGCTGAACGACCGATTTACGGATTTGAGTTTCGCTCTGGGAAATAAACTGCTCGGCATTCTGGACGAAAAACAGAACCGTGAAAGGGAGAATGAGGAGAACCATGTCGGATGGTATCATAAGACCGATTTTGAAATCCATGCCGTCATCGGCGGCGAGGAATTTAATTATGAAGGGCGGTTTGACATCGGCGACGGCGAGGGGGATTTAATCGCCCATATCCGAAATTTTTATGAATATTCCCTCTCCCCCGACTGCCCGTTTATCCCAGAATGGAAACGGCAGGGCGAAGATTATTACCGAGAGAAAATGGAATCCCTGCGTCTGGGGCATGACGTGTTCATCCCATTCTTGGAGCGGAACACGGGGCTGACCCAAGAGGATGAAAAGCGGCTTGGCGATATAATGGCTACCGAGGAGGACTGGTTTCACAGGAGGAAAGAACCCACCGAGGAAGAACTATTGGAACAGGCGAAAGGCTGCATTGACGCATACTGCGATGCGGAGTTTGGCGGCGACGCCGAAGTGGACTATACGGATTTATCCAACGTCAAGATTGCCTTTCAGAATACCGAGGACGGCTTGCATGGGATACAGGTATCCGTCAACCTCTTGCAGTATCGCATGGAAACGTATGTGGACGGCGTTCTTGCAGAATATACGCAGTATAATGACCTTGCCGACCTTATCCAGAACGCACTTTCCAATCTGTACTACCACGATTTAGTGTCCTTGACGGAGGAACAGCTTGAGCCGTTCTATTGGGAGGAAAACAAAAAGGCGGCTGAAAACCCAAGCCCAGACATCATCTCTGATGAAACAGAACAGAAGCCCCATTACACGGTAGAGCAGACTTCCGATGCTTTTGCTGACCCATTTATCATACGGAATAATGAAGCCCCAGAGGACAGTGCCGACCGATATTACGACGTAGGCGGCATCTACCAGACCTTTGAAACCGAGGAAGAAGCACAGGAATACGCCGACACCTTAAACAGTGCGGAGCATATCACGGAGCTATTTGCAGCGAAAGATGCGGAGCGTGAGGAACAGCAGAAATCAGAGTCTGCCCCGTCTGGGACGGATGAAAAGCAGGATAATTCTGACCTTATCGGCAAAGAGCTTATGATTGACAACCGCCGTTATCTTATTGAGAGCGTCGGGAAAATCAGCGGCGACGTTTCCATGCGTGACATCACATTTCAGAACAACGTAGGCTTCCCGATAAACCGTGTGGAGAAAGTCGGCTATGTCCGCAGGCTCTTGGAGCAGGCAGAGAAAGAATTACCATCCGAAGAAAAAACAGAATCCCCCGCAGAGCCGACCACGGAAACCGTGGCGGAATACCCCGCCGTGGAGAACGGGCTTCCCTATGACATTGTGGTGGAGAAGATACGCTTTGACGAGCCAGAGCAGAAACCGCAGAGCCAGAATCTGGCAGACACGCTCCGCTCCAGACTGGAAAGGGCAAAAGACAGTGCGGGACATGCCGCATTGCAAGAGGATATAGACACCCTTTTCATGGATAAGAACGGCGACAGCCTTGTGGGGATTGCTTCGGACGAATGGCTGAAACAGCTTGCGTATATGCCCGATGATGAGTTCCGCAAATATGCGGACAGTTACCAGAAAGGCACTCTGAACGCCTATAAGCTGCTCCCCCTCTCCGCCGACTGCCATAACTACCGCATTACCGATGATACGTTAGGCGTTGGCGGCGCAAAAGAAAAGTTCCGAAACAATATGTCCGCAATAAGGCTTCTCCACGACCTTCAGATAGAAAACCGCCTTGCCACGCCCGAAGAACAGGAAACCCTTGCAAAATATGTCGGGTGGGGCGGTCTGTCGATGGCGTTTGACAGCAATAATGCGGCATGGGAGAACGAATATAAAGAATTAAAATCAGCACTCTCCGATGAGGAATACCATGCCGCTATGGAATCCACGCTGACAGCTTTTTATACGCCGCCTATTGTCATTAAGGCGATGTATGAAGCACTTGACCATTTGGGATTTTCACAGGGGAATATTTTAGAGCCGTCCTGCGGCACGGGCAATTTTTTAGGGTTGTTACCCGACAGCATGGAGAAATCAAAGCTGCATGGCATTGAGATTGACCCGTTATCGGGCAGGATTGCGAAGCAGCTCTACCAGAAAGCCAGCATTGCTATTGAGGGGTTTGAGGAAACGAAGCTCCCAGACAATCATTTTGACGTGGTGCTTGGCAACATCCCGTTCGGGGAGTTCAAAGTCAACGACAGCCGCTACAACGCCCAGAAGTTCCTAATCCACGACTATTTTATTGCAAAGGCACTGGACAAGGTGCGCTCAGGCGGCGTTGTGATGTTCATCACCTCTAAGGGGACGATGGACAAGACAAGCCCAGAAGTGCGGAAATATATCGCACAGAGAGCCGAGCTTTTAGGTGCGGTGAGGCTTCCCGACAGCACGTTTCGGGCAAATGCAGGAACGGAAGTCACGAGCGATATCCTTATTTTACAGAAACGTGACCGCATCATAGAGATAGAGCCAGAGTGGGTACACCTCGACACAGACGAAAACGGCGTCACGATGAACAGCTACTTTGTCCAGCATCCAGAGATGGTGCTTGGCGAGATGAAGATGGAAAGCACGAGGTTCGGCATGGACAGTGCCTGCAAAGCCTACCCCGACGTGCCGCTTGCGGGGCTTCTCCATGAAGCCATTCAGCGGATAAATGGCGAAATCCCAGAGATAGAAAATGAGGTTGACCGTATCTCTGATGAGCAGGAGAAAGCCATCCCCGCCGACCCGAACGTGCGGAACTTCTCTTTTGCCCTTGTGGGCGGCAAGGTCTACTTCCGAGAGAATAACGAGATGACCCCTGCAAACGTGTCCATGACGGCGGAGAACCGCATCAGGGGACTGTTGGAAATCCGTGACTGCGTGAGGAAGCTCATCCAGTACCAGACCGACGACTGCCCAGAGGAAATGATACAGACCGAGCAGGAAAACCTAAACCGATTATATGATGCCTTTACCAAAAGGTACGGCTTAATCAACAGCAGGGGGAACTACCTCGCTTTTGGGGCAGATGAAAGTTATTTCTTACTCTGTTCCCTTGAAGTGCTTGACGACGAGGGGAAATTCAAACGCAAGGCGGATATGTTCACGAAACGGACGATAAAGCCCCACCGAGAAGTGACTTTTGTGGAAACCGCCAGCGAAGCCCTCGCCCTCTCCATCGGGGAGAAAGCCCGTGTCGATTTGCCCTATATGGCACGGCTCACTTGCAGGTCAGAGGAAGAAATCATTAAGGAATTGCAGGGCGTTATCTACAAAGTGCCGTCTTGTGAGCCTGCAAGGTATGTGACCGCAGACGAGTATTTATCGGGGAATGTGCGGGAGAAACTGAAAGTTGCAGGGATAGCGGCAAAGTCAGACCCAGAGCTTGCAGTCAACGTGGCGGCTCTGGAAAAAGTCATCCCAAAGGATTTGCCTGCAAGCGAAATCTCCGTCCGTCTCGGCACGACATGGATACCGCAGGAGGATATACAGCAGTTTATGATGGAGCTTTTAACGCCGTCAAGCTATGCGGCGGGCAGGCTGCAAGTGCGCTACACGGCATATAACGGCGACTGGTTCATCGAGAATAAGAGTTCCGACATTGGGAATGTCAAGGCGGACAGCACTTACGGCACGAAGCGGGCGAGCGCATACCGCATTATGGAGGACACTTTAAATCTCCGTGACACCCGCATCTTTGACTATGTTTATGATGAACACAACAATAAAAAAGCGGTGCTGAACCATAAGGAAACCACGGCGGCGCAGGCAAAGCAGGAGGTGATAAAGCAGGCGTTTCAGGACTGGATTTGGAAAGACCCAGAGCGGAGGAACAGGCTTGTACGCTATTATAATGACACATTTAATTCCATCCGTCCCCGTGAATACGACGGAAGCCATATCACATTTGGAGGCATCAGCCCAGAAATCCAGCTAAGACCGCATCAAGTGAACGCCATCGCCCATATCCTATACGGCGGCAACACGCTCCTTGCCCACAAGGTAGGTGCGGGAAAAACCTTTGAAATGGTAGCCGCCGCACAGGAAAGCAAGCGGCTCGGCTTATGCCAGAAATCCATGTTTGTTGTGCCGAATCACCTTGTCGGGCAGTGGGCGTCGGAGTATTTAAGGCTCTATCCATCTGCCAATATCCTTGTGACTACCAAGCGGGATTTTGAAACGGGAAACCGCAAAAAGTTCTGCGGCAGGATTGCGACGGGGGCGTATGATGCGGTGATTATCGGGCATAGCCAGTTCGAGAAAATCCCCATCAGCGAGGAACGCCAGAGGGAACAGCTCATGCGGCAGCTTGACGATATAGAGATGGGGATAGACGACGTGCAGGCATCCCACGGGGAGCAGTTCACGGTCAAGCAGCTCATGAAAACGAGGAAAGCAATCAAGGCGAAGCTCGATAAACTCAACGACACCAAACGGAAAGACAGCGTGATAAACTTTGAGGAACTGGGCATAGACAGGCTCTTTATAGATGAGAGCCATTTTTACAAGAACCTTTACCTTTACACAAAGATGCGGAACGTCGGCGGCATCGCCCAGACCGAAGCCCAGAAGTCAAGCGATTTGTTTATGAAATGCCGTTATCTGGACGAAATCACGGGCAACCGTGGCGTGGTTTTCGCAACGGGAACGCCTATAAGTAACTCAATGGTCGAGATGTATTCCGTGCAGCGGTACTTGCAGTATGACACCCTCGCAAGGAACGGGTTGCAGCATTTTGACAGTTGGGCTTCCACGTTCGGCGAAACAGTCACGGCTCTGGAACTCGCCCCCGAAGGCACGAATTACCGAGCCAAGACGAGGTTTGCGAAGTTCTACAACCTGCCAGAACTGATGCAGATGTTCCGTGAGGTTGCGGACATCCAGACTGCCGATATGCTAAAGCTCCCCGTGCCAAAGGTCAATTACCACAACATCAAGACCAAACCGAGTGAAATTCAGAGCGAAATGGTGGCGGGGCTTGCGAAGCGGGCAGAGAAAATCCGTGCAAGACTGGTAAAACCACAAACAGATAATATGCTCAAAGTGACAAACGACGGGCGGCAGCTTGCCCTAGACCAGAGATTGATTGACCCGATGCTGCCAGACGACCCGAACAGCAAAGTCAACGCCTGCGTGGAAAATATGTACCGCATCTGGGAGGGACACGCCGACACAAAGGCTGCACAGCTCTTGTTTTGCGACCTCAGCACACCGAAAAATGACGGCATGTTTAATGTCTACGATGACATGAGGGAAAAGTTGATACGGCGTGGAATCCCTGCGGAGCAAGTGCGTTTCATCCATGAAGCGAATACCGACGCACAGAAAAAGGAGCTGTTCGCAAAGGTAAGGAGCGGCGAAGTGCGTATATTGTTCGGCTCTACCCAGAAGATGGGCGCAGGTACAAACGTGCAGGACAGGCTGATTGCCATTCATAACCTCGACTGCCCGTGGAAGCCGTCATGCTTGGAACAGCGTCAAGGTCGTCTGGAACGTCAGGGCAATATGTTTCCCGAAGTGGAAGTTTACCGCTATGTGACAGAACAGACATTTGATGCGTATCTCTATCAGCTTGTCGAGGGAAAGCAGAAATTCATCTCCCAGATAATGACGAGCAAAAGCCCCGTGCGTTCTGCCGAGGACGTGGACGAGGTCGCCCTCTCTTTTGCGGAGGTGAAAATGCTTGCCACGGGCGATGAACGCTTTAAGGAAAAAATGGATTTGGATATGCAGGTGGCGAAGCTGAAAGTCTTGAAGCAGAGCTACCTTTCCGAGCATTACGACCTTGAGGACAGGATACTGAAGCACTACCCGCAGGAGATTAAGGAGTATGGGGAACGCATTGTAGGATATGGAAATGATGCCAAGATTGCAAGCCAGCATATGCCGCAGGGCGAGGATAAATTCTGCCCGATGACCTTAAACGGCGTGACCTACAAAGAAAAAGCGGACGCAGGCGAAATGCTCCTTGCCATCTGCAAGGAAAACCCGCTGTCACAGCCGATACAAATCGGCAGCTACCGTGGCTTCCAGATGGAGGTTTTCTATGATACGGTCAATGCCCACTACTGCTTAAATTTATGCGGAATGAGGAAATACAAAGTGGATTTAGGAACGGATGCCCTCGGCAATTTAACGAGAATTGAGAATGAGATTGCCAAACTTCCCGCAAGACTGGAAGCCGCCAAGACCAGAAAGGAGGAAACCACCGCACAGCTTGAAACCGCAAAAGAGGAAGTGAAGAAGCCGTTTGCCTTTGAAAATGAGCTGAAAGAAAAGACGGAACGGCTGAACGCCCTCAATATCGAACTGAATCTGAATGAAAAAGACAAGACTGTTATTGACGATGAGCCAGAGCAGAACGATGAGCAGCCAGAGAAAAAAAGTGCGGACAGGGAGCGTTAAATCCAGTTTGCACATTTGTATTGAGTATTTCTGGGCAGTATAATAAAGGACGATTAGAAAAAATCGGAGGTGAGGAAGAATGTCTGATGCGTTCAGATTTGAAACTTTTGTAGATGTTCATGACAATGTTTTTAATGAATATCTCGGCTCTGTCATCGCAAAACTGTCCAAAGAAAATGAGGAATACCGTGCCATAAGAGCCGAGATTGAGGGCTTATATGAGAAACATCCGAAAGTCTTAGGCGTGTTTGACACGGAAACAGCGGCGGAACTGACCGAGGAAGAATGTGCCGCACTGATTAAAGTGATGGAGCTTAGGAACAAACTTACAGACATGGAGATGCAGTCGGTCTACTTCCGTGGCTGCTATGACAGCGTGGGGTATCTGAAAAAGGCAGGGATTTTATAACGGACTGACCGAGAAAAAGGCGGTATTGGCGTGAGTGTTGATGCCGTCTTTTTATATAGCTTAAAAGGAATAATATTTCTATGGAGCAGAAATGCAATAGCTTGACTGGCTTGAAAAATTCATAATCTGGATGTACAATAAGAGCAATAAATAAGAAGTTGCAGGTGAGAATATGAAAATAATATGGATAGATGGAACTTTTGGGAGTGGAAAGACTGCTGTTGCCAATGTAATTGCTAAAAGAATTAATAATATGTGTTTACTTGAGTTTGATGCTTTGCAAAAGGAATATAAACCAAATTCTATTTCTGATTTTTTTGGAGAAAGGTATCCTGAAGCGAAAAGATATTTGATTGATGCACTTAGAAATAAAATATTGACTTTGATACAAGGCGGAGATTATGATTATATAATTGTTCCGATTGCATTGATTAATGATTATTGTAATCAGAAACTTGTAAATACTTTTGTAGATGTTGAATGCTATCATTTTATCTTAACTGCATCAGAAAAGATTTTGTATCAACGTATAGAAAACCAAGAAAATAGAGATGTGGATTTAGCAAAAACGTATTTTCAAACTGCAACTATATATTTGAAAAATCATTATTCTGATGCAGTTAGAATAGATACATCAGATATGAATATAGATAGTGTCGCAGAGAAAATTATTAAAATGATAAAATAATAAACGGTAAAAATTGATTAAGAAGATTTCTATGAAGGAGCAGACGGTGGCATTTGAAAAGGCGGTTGAGTAAATGAAAAATGAAATGGATATATCGCGATTTGGAAAGAATCAATTAAAACGCAAAAAGAAAAAATGGATAAAGCCAGTTTTAATGGGTATCATTATCGCTATTTTATTTGTATTATTGTCCTTGAAGTGTGAAGAGGTGATACGATGTAGTATAGGCAAATTATCCATTGATAATGATGCTAACGCAACTTGGATTGGGTCGCTAGCATCGTACTGGGGTGGCATCATTGGTGGTGTATTTTCTGGAACGATTGCAATTTTTGGTGTTTTTTATACAATACAGTTTACCCGTGAAGCTGATAGAAAAAAGGAAAGACAAAGTATTCAGCCATTTCTTAATGTAGAAGTGGTGGGAAAACCATCTGGAACTGTAAAAAAATTTCAAATCGCAGATGAGCCAAAATATGTAGAGGGAAAAGCTACACAAGAGTTTTATCCTATATATTTATCTATTACAAATATAGGAAACGGATTTGCAAACACTTTAACTTTTGGAACGGGAGAAAACTTAACTGGTATAAGCTTTAAAGAAGTATTTACAGTAAATCAGAAAAAAGAAATATTACTAAATGTTCAAACATACAAAATGGGAAAAAGAGTCACATTTTTTATCTGGTTTGCGGACAGCATGACAAACGAGTATATTCAATATTACGAATTAAAACGAAATGAAGATGGTACAGGATATGATTTAGATGTAGGATATCCTAATTTAATAGAATAAATATTTTCTTTAGTCATTATAATTGAGAGAATGTTGTAGATTGAAACAGAAAGAATGCTGTCAAACAATAAATTACGGTTTTCAGACAACTTAAATTAGAATTAATATTGAATTTATTACATAGCCGAGAGGTTTTCATTAGCGAAAATCCTTCGGCTAAATTCATTTCTGGAGGTGATTTTATTTGAATGAGAAGTAACAGACCCTATGTGCAGATTGACCCCGACGTGCTTGAGCAGGCAAGGCAGATAGATTTACTCTCCTATCTTAGAGCCTATGAGCCGAGCAACCTTGTCAAAGTCAAAGGCACGACGAACGTCTACTGTACCGCCGAGCATGACAGCCTAAAGATTTCCAACGGAAAATGGTACTGGTGGTCGAGGGGCTTCGGCGGCTATTCTGCCCTTGACTATCTGATGAAAGTCAAGGAATACGGATTTGTGGAAGCCGTGGAAACCCTCACGGGGCAGACGATGGCGGACTGGAAACCGCCGCCCCCTGCCGTGAAGAAAGACGAGCCAAAGGTGCTGCTCCTGCCGCCGAAGAACAAAAATTGTGACAGGGTGGCAGAGTATCTTTTCGGGCGTGGCATTGACTACCAGATTATTCAAGAGTGCATTGCCGAGGGGATTATTTTCGAGAGTGCCGACTACCACAACGCCGTTTTTATCGGGAAAGATGAGAACGGAACGCCAAAATATGCTGCCTGCCGTGGCACGATGGGGAACTTCAAGCGTGACGCATCGGGCAGCGACAAGCGGTATTCGTTTCGGCTTCTGGCAAAAGACCCGACCGATGCCGTGCATTTATTTGAAGCCGCCATTGATTTATTATCCTATGCCACCTATTTAAAATGCGAGGGAAAGGATTATAAGGCAGAGAATCTTCTCTCGTTGTCGGGCGTATATCAGCCGAAGAAAGAGCTGAAAGAAAGCAAAATTCCTATTGCCCTCACGACTTTTTTGAAAGCAAATCCACAAATCAAGACCATATTTCTGCATCTGGATAAGGACAGGGCAGGTCGTTTATGTACCGCCGCATTGAAAGAATTATTGCAGAAAGACTACCAAATCGTTGATGAACCGCCGCCAGTTGGCAAGGACTTCAACGATTTTTTAATGTCCTATCTGGGGATTGCAAGGCAGAAACCGAGCCGTGAAAGAAGGGATGCCCGCTGACTGCGTGAAGATTTTTCTGTTAGGAACAACGTAACTATCATTAAATTTAAGACCAAAAGGGAGGAAAGACCGATTGAAAAACTATGAAGTGACCCTTGTCGCCCACTATGCAAAGACCGTTTCCATCCATGCCGACAGCCCCGAACAGGCGGCGGAGAAGTTAAAGACCGTCCTGTTTGATACCGACCTTGTGAAGTTTTCCCAAGAGGATTTTGTCTGCGGCGAAGCCGAGATTAACGACCCTATGGAGGATGCAGGGGAAGAAATCGAATCCGAGGGAGAGGATTTTGAGGACGGCTGCTGTTCGGAGTGTCCGTGCTTCAGAACGGTATGTAAAGGATGCTGTCATGAGGGTGGGGATTAAAGACACGTCTTACCAAGCACTGAATTTGGTTATCCATCTGCCGATGGAAACAAAATTCGCTTGTTAGGGGACAGTTCCCCTAATACCCCGTTAAAAGAACAATGTTAAAGTATGCCGCCATGCCGTGTGCGGTACGGCGGTCACAGAAAGGAATCCAAGAATGAGTAATTTCTTATATTTTATCCTCGGCACAACGCTCGGCGGCATGGTCGGCGTGGCGTGTATGTGCGTGCTGCAGATTAACAGGCTTTCCGAGGGAAAGGGGGATTTGGATGCGGAAACGAAACGTGCAGATACTGTTCCGACTGACCGAGGAAGAAGCTGAATACCTCTGCTCCCTTGCGGAAAGGTCGGGACACTCCAGACAAGCCCTGCTCCAGTCGATGGTCATGGGCTACCGCCTGTGCGAGAAGCCAGACCCAGAGTTTTATAAAATCATGCGGGAGCTGTCCGCCATCGGCAACCGCATCAACCAGCTTGCGGCAAAGGCGAACGCCTTAAACTTTGTGGACACGCCGATGCTCTACGACGAAGCGAAGCGGTGGCGGGATTTCCGTCTGGACGTGGGCAGGTGCTACCTTGTTCCGAGGAAGATGTCTGGCTGATGGCGGTCTGCGAGATATGGGACGTAAAGGGCAGGCTCGACCACCCCATCGACTATGCGGAGAACCCAGAAAAGACCGCCAACCCAAAATACACGGATGCGGATTTGCAGGCGATGGGCGACGTGATGAAGTATGCCACCAATGGGGACAAGACCGAGCATCAGTTTTTCGTCACGGGCGTAAACTGCGACCCTGCCACCGCAAGGGACGAGATGATGATGGCAAAAGCCCAATGGAACGACCAGAGCGAGATTGTCTGCTATCACGGCTTCCAGAGTTTTAAAGCGGGCGAGGTCACGCCAGAGCAGGCACATGAGGTCGGCGTGAAGCTGGCGGAGAAGATGTGGGGCGGCAGGTTCCAAGTGATTGTGGCAACCCACTTAAATACGGACTGCCTGCACAACCACTTTGTCGTCAACTCCATTTCTTATATTGACGGCAGGCACTACCACGACAACAAGAAGAATCTGCGTCTGCTCCGCCAGCGTTCGGATGAATTGTGTCGTGAGTATTCCTTATCGGTCATCGAACACCCAAGCGGCAGGAAGAAGCCCTATGTCCTATGCCAAGCCGAGAAGCAGGGCTTACCCACAAGGGATACCGTGGCACGGCAGGCGGTGGACGAAGCCATCTCAAAATCGTTCACGCTGAAAGACTTTGACCGCCAGTTGTCGGAAATGGGATACCGCATCAATTTTGACCCCAACCGAAAATATTGGACGATAATCGGAAAAGGATGGCAAAGACCGAAGCGGCTCTATAAGCTCGGCGATGACTACACCAATGAGCGGATAACGGAACGCATCAAGGAAAATTCCTATGCGGTCAAGTTCCAGAGCTTTTCCAAAGAACAGCCGCAGGTCAGAGTGATAAGGGTAAAAGGCACGTTAAAGGATGCCAAGAAAATCGGCGGCTTGCGTGGGCTGTATCTCCACTACTGCTACAAGCTCGGCATCCTGCCAAAAAAGAAACAACAGAATTACGCACGGCTTCACTATCTCCTAAAGGACGACCTTATGAAGATGGAAGCCATCACCAACGAAACAAGGCTGCTCTGCCGCAACCATATCGACACGGCGGAGCAGCTTTTGTCCTATAAAGGCTCTCTGGAATCCGAGATAAGTGAGCTGACCGAACAGCGTAAGGGGCTTTACTCCCAATCCCGAAAATCTGTCGGGGAAGAAAAAGAAGCGGTCAAGGCTCGGCTGTCGGAAATCACGGGGCGCATGAAAACAATCCGAAAGGAGGTCAGATTGTGCGAGGGAATCGAAGCCCGCAGCGACACCCTCAAGGAAAAATTAAATGTCATACGGGCAGATGAGAACAAAGAAAAAGGAAAGGAGCTGATGAAGCATGAACACAGGCGGCGAAGCGGCGGAGCAAATCGTAAGGATGAGCTTGGAGGGATTTGAGGTTGCTGCCAAAATCACGGGGGCGGGTGCGAAGAATATCGCCATCCTCTTATATTCCATCTTAAAGGAAGAACAGAAAACCAAAGGCAAAGCAAGGCTCACAAACATGCTCCGCTCTGGGAAAGAGTTAAAAGTCTTTACTGTCAAGAGCGGCGACTTGAAGAAGTTCACGCAGGAAGCGAAGAAATACGGCGTACTCTACTGCGTTTTGGCAGACCGCAAGAACAAAGACCCCAATGCGGAGGTGGATGTGATTGCCCGTGCCGAGGACGCATCGAAAATCAGCCGCATCGTGGAGAGGTTCAGCCTTGCGTCGGTAGATACTGCTTCCATCGTGACCGAAGCGGAAAAATCGAAAGGGGAAAAAGGAAAGGCGAGAGATACCAAGACCGCAGATGCAAAGGACGGTCAGCCAGAGCCAGACGTCGGCGTGGAGGAAAAGGCGGAGAAAGACAAACTCATGGACGCCCTTATGGGAAAACCCGTGCAGAAAGAGGAAAACGCCCCAAACCCCTCGGTGGCAAAGACAGAAAAATCCCCTCTGTCCGAGCCTACCTCAAAGCAGCAAAGGAAGCCCGCAGAGGGGGCTACTATGGCTAAGGCACAAAAGCCGTCAGTCAGGGAGGAACTGCGGAAAATCAAGGAGAGCCGTAAGGAGCAGGAAGCGGACGTTTCCCCTGCAAAAGAGAAATCTCCCGACAGGGGAAAGAAACCGCCCGCAGGAAAGACGGAGCATAAGCAGCCCCAGAAGCGGAAACGGAAACCAAAATCGAAAGGAGCAAGATAAGCATGAGCATTTATGACGTATTCAGCGGCGGAGGCAGACCTTTTAACAAAGAGGAATGGGCGACGCAGAAACAGGAGCAGCGGAAAGCAGCCTATGAGCTGATAGACACGACCTGCGAAAAAATGATGGCGGACGGAGGTGCGTTTCAGCAGTACCTTGACGTGCAGGGGCATTTTGACCGCTACTCCGTCAACAACGCCATCTTGGTTTCGGCGCAGATGCCCGAAGCGACGCAGCTTAAGGATTACGGCAGTTGGAAACAGAGCCGTGCCTATATGGACAAGGACGCACAGAAAATCACCATCCTTGAGCCGGGGAAAGAGTACGAGCGGGAGGACGGCTCAAAGGCGGTCGGCTATAATGCAAAAGTGGTCTACGACATTTCCCAGACCTCGGCAAAGGACAGGCAGCAGCCACAGGAGCAGAAAACCATGCGGGAGCTTGTGTCGGCGATGATTGACGCAAGCCCCGTTTCCTTTGTGCCAGTGGACGACCTTGAGCTGCCTGCGTTCTACGACAGCGCACAGCAGACCATCTTCATCAAGACGGGATTGAACGAAGAACAGCTCTTTGTCAGCATGGCAAAGGAAGTGTCGGCAGCGGTCTTTGACTTCAAGCACAAGGAGAGCCGTGACGTTTCAGAGTTCAAGTCGTTCTGCGTCGCCTATATGGTAAGCTCCCGCTACGGCGTGGACACAAAGGGCTTCCGCTTCGACAATATCCCGAAAGAGTTTGCGGGCATGGAAACGCAGGAATTTAAAGGGCAGCTTGGCTCGATGCGTGACGTTCTGGGCGAAATCCAGTCGGACATGTATAAGAGCCTTGAGAAGAACAAGCCGCCCAAATCCAAAGGGCAGGAACGCTAATCGGAGGTGCAGCCCATGAAAGAAGAACGATACCATCTGGCATTGGACAAATACGATAAGAACATCGTCCTCAACGCCCTCAACACCCTGCGGACGCAGCAGATACAGGAGGAACGCCCCACCGAGCCTGTTGACGAGCTGATAAGCAGGGTGGCATTCGCCCCGACCAGGAAAGTAAAGGTCGCCCCATGCAAGTGCCATGAAGAACGGTGATGATTACAAGGCGGGCTTAATCCTTTCTTTATGCGGGATTGTCCCTGTCGTGTGGCTTGCACTGCTGACTGCCCCTTATGTCAGCGGCGGCATCGTGGAGATAATGCAGAATTTATCCGTGGCAATCGAGAACCCGTTTTCCATAACGGTATGCGGGGACAGCGTAAGGACTGTCCTTATTTTCCTGCTTGCCTACGGCATGGGAATCGGCGTTTATTTCTCCACACGCAGGAACTACCGCAAGGGGGAGGAACACGGCTCTGCAAAATGGGGCAATGCAGGTACGCTTAATAAAAAATACCGAGATAAAAACGCATCGGAGAACAAGCTGCTGACCCAGAGCGTCCGCATCGGGCTTGACGGGAAGAAACACCGCAGGAACTTAAATATCCTCGTGGTGGGCGGCTCTGGCGCAGGAAAGACCAGATTTTTTTGTAAGCCCAACGTCATGCAGTGCAACACGTCAATGGTAATCTTAGACCCGAAAGGCGAGATTGTCCGTGACACGGGCGGGCTTCTGGAAAAGAAAGGCTATGAGGTGCGTGTGCTTGATTTAATCAACATGCACAAGAGCCACTGCTACAACCCGTTTGTCTATCTAAGAAACGGCAACGACGTGCAGCGGTTGGTAACAAATTTATTTAAGGCGACCACGCCGAAAGGAAGCCAGTCGCAAGACCCGTTCTGGGACACGGCGGCGAGTATGCTGCTTTTATCCCTCGTATTCTATCTGAAATACGAAGCCCCGCCAGACGAGCAGAATTTCCCGATGGTGATGGAGCTTTTAAGGGCGGGTGAGGTAAGGGAGGATGACGACGGCTATGTAAGCCCGCTTGACGAGCTGTTTGACCGCTTGGAGATGGTAAACCCAGAGCATATCGCTTTGAAGTATTACAGAGATTACCATTCTGGTTCGGCAAAGACACTAAAGAGCATCCAGATAACCCTTGCCGCAAGGCTTGAGAAGTTCAATCTGGAAAGCCTTGCATCTTTGACTGCCACGGACGAATTGGATTTACCGTCTTTGGGCGAGAAGAAAGTCGCACTGTTCGCACTGATACCAGACAACGACACCAGTTTTAATTTTTTGGTGTCACTTTTATACACGCAGCTATTCCAACAGCTATTTTACCTCGCCGACCACAAGTACGGCGGGAGCCTGCCCGTCCACTGTCAGTTCATTATGGATGAATTTGCGAACGTCAGTTTGCCAGATGACTTTGACAAGATACTGTCAGTCATGCGTTCAAGGGGCGTGTCGGTCAGCATCATTTTACAGAATTTGGCGCAGCTCAAAGCCCTGTTTGAGAAACAATGGGAAAGCATCGTCGGGAACGCCGACGAGTTCCTCTATCTCGGCGGCAATGAGCAGAGTACCCACAAGTTTGTGTCGGAGCTGTTAGGCAAGGCGACCATCGACACCAACACCTATGGGAAAAGCTCTGGGCGGAGCGGCAACTATTCCACCAACTACCAGATTTCGGGGCGTGAGCTTTTAACCCCAGACGAGGTGCGTATGCTTGACAACCGCTACGCACTTCTTTTTGTGCGTGGGGAACGCCCCGTCATGGATTTGAAGTACGACATCTTGAAACACCCGAACGTGAAACTGACCGCCGACGGTGGGAAGCCGCCGTATATCCACGGCGAGCCGACGCAGGCGGTCGCAACCTTTGTGTTTGGCGGGGATATTCCAAAAGACGCTGTTGCGCTTAATCCTGTCAGCACTTCCTATGAGCTTCTGTCCGATGAGGACTTGGAAGAAATATTCAATTTATAAGGAGGATTTACCCTATGAAACTTTTTCAGAAAAACGAGAACAACCAGAACAAAGCAACCCAGAAACTGCCGATGACAGGCAAGGTAAAAAGAGGTTTCCGCTGCTACTGCGTGGCGGTACTGGCTGCGGCTTTGATGCTTGGAACGTCCATGACCGCCTTTGCCGCCAATGACCCGATTGCCGTTGTCAACAACCTCTCCAATTTCATCTTCGGTCTGATACGGGCGGTCGGGATGATTATGCTCGGCTTCGGCATCGTGCAGGTCGGCTTGTCGCTGAAATCCCACGACCCGTCCCAGAGGGCGAACGGCTTCCTCACACTGGCGGGCGGCGTTGTGATTACCTTTGCGAAAGAGATTTTAACCCTCATCACGGGCTAATCCAAAACAGACTGAAATAACAGACTGACACAAGACAGGATAACGGGGCAGATCCGCTCTGCGGAACTTGCCCCGCTATCAAATTTTAAGAACGGAGGTGGTCGAATGTCAGACAACTGGGTAGTCCAGAACTTGGAGAACGCCCTTGACACATGGAATGAAAAGTTAGCCGAGATATGGCAGCTCATCACCCAATCCCCCGAAACCTTTAAGGGCGGTGCGATATGGAAAGTCATCGTTGACATCCACGGGGCGTTGCAGGCGATAGGGCTTGCCCTGCTCGTGCTGTTCTTTGTCGTCGGCGTGATGCGTACCTGCGGCGACTTCGCAAGCGTGAAGAAGCCCGAACACGCCTTGAAGCTGTTCATCCGCTTTGCCCTTGCGAAAGGTGCGGTCACTTACGGCTTGGAGCTGATGATGGCTCTGTTCAAAATTGTGCAGGGCGTGATTTCCGCCATTATGAAAGCCGCAGGCTTCGGCTCGGCGCAGAAAACGGTTCTACCACAGGAGATAGTGACAGCCGTGGAGGACTGCGGCTTTTTCGAGAGCATCCCCTTATGGGCGGTCACGCTGATAGGCGGGCTGTTCATCACGGTGCTGTCATTCATTATGATAATGTCGGTGTACGGCAGATTTTTTAAGTTGTATCTTTACACCGCCATCGCCCCCGTGCCGCTGTCCTCGTTTGCGGGAGAGCCGAGCCAGAGCGTGGGAAAGAGTTTCATCAAGAGCTACTCCGCCGTGTGCCTTGAGGGGGCAATCATCGTGCTTGCCTGCATCATCTTCTCGGTGTTTGCGGCGTCCCCGCCCGCAGTCAACCCCGATGCGGCGGCGGTCACGATGGTATGGGGCTATATCGGGGAATTGGTGTTCAATATGCTCGTCCTTGTCGGTGCGGTCAAGATGGCAGACCGTGTGGTAAGGGAAATGATGGGCTTGTAATTACCCCACAGGAAAGGAAAATTGAAATGAAAAAAGAAACGAAGTATTGCCAGAATTATAATATCCATCTGTTAAATGGAGAAGTCATTGAGGCTTCCGAAGCCTATGACCTGCCTGCTGAAAAAGGGCTGGTCGGAAAATTTGGAAAAGCGGACGATAACGAGATATTTGAAATCGGGGATGCCATTTCTGGGTTTGCATATATCCCGAAACGCAGCATCCTCTTTATTTCGACGGGAGACGTCCGAGAGGGGCGGTGCTGATATGGAAGTCAAGATAAATAAGGAAATCCGCAACTACACGGAATCCATGTTCTTCGGGCTGTCGATGCGGCAGTTCCTGTTTTCCGTGCTTGCCTGCGGCGTGGCGGTCGGCTTGTTCTTCCTGCTCCGTGGCAGGTTCGGGACGGAAACAGTAAGCTGGATGTGCATCTTGGGGGCTTCCCCTTTTGCGGTCATGGGATTTGTGAGGTACAACGGCATGACCGCCGAGCAGTTTGTGTGGGCATGGATAAAGTCGCAGTTTCTGATGCCGAAGAAGATTTTATTTGTCCCAGAGAATTTATATTACGATGCGATGAAGCAGGCACTGGACGCACATGAGAAAGGCTTGCCCGCCGTGCAGGATAAGAAACGGAAAAAGGGGAAACGCAGGAAAAAAAGAACAAAGACAGACGGGCGAAAGCAGCCCAAGAAATCAAGAAAGCGCAAGGAGGTAGATTATGATTAAGACGCTGAAAACGCTGTTCAAGCAGGACAGGGAGAAATTCATCGTGCCGAAGTCGGTGCAGGCGGTCATCCCGTTAAAGACCATGTGGGAGGACGGCATTTTCCTCGTGGGCAGGAACAAATACGCAAAGACATTTAAGTTTGAGGACATCAACTACGCCGTGGCAAGCCGTGAGGACAAGGAAGCGATGTTCCTCGAATACTCGGAGCTTCTTAACGCCCTCGATAGCGGGGCGACCACGAAAATCACGATAAACAATCGCAGGCTCAATAAAGCGGACTTTGAGCAGACCATCTTAATCCCGATGGCGGAGGACGATTTGGATAAATACCGCAAAGAGTATAACAAGATGCTGCTCGATAAAGCAACGGGGGCAAACTCCACCGTGCAGGATAAATATGTGACGGTTTCCGTCTGCAAGAAGAACATTGAGGAAGCGAGGAATTATTTTGCCCGTGTCGGTGCTGACCTTATCGGGCATTTTAACCGTTTAGGCTCGAAGTGTACGGAACTGGACGCTAACGACAAGCTGCGTATCTTCCATGATTTTTACCGCACGGGCGAGGAAACGGCGTTCTCCTTTGACATGGTGCAGACCATGCGGAAAGGACACGACTTCAAGGACTATATCTGCCCCGACTCCTTTGAGTTTGAGAAAGATTATTTTAAGATGGGGAATCGGTACGGGCGTGTGATATTCCTCAGAGAGTACGCAGCCTATATCAAGGACAGCATGGTGGCGGAGCTTTGTGAATTAAACCGTAACATGATGCTCTCCGTGGACGTTGTGCCTGTCCCGACGGATGAAGCCGTGAGAGAAGTAGAAAACCGTCTGCTTGGCGTGGAAACCAACATCACGAACTGGCAGAGGAAGCAGAACCAGAACAACAATTTTTCCGCCGTCATCCCCTACGACTTGGAGCAGCAGAGAAAGGAAAGCAAGGAGTTCCTTGATGATTTGACGACCCGTGACCAGAGGATGATGTTTGCGGTGCTTACGATGGTGCATACCGCAGAAACCAAAGAGCAGCTTGACAACGACACGGAAGCCCTGCTCACGACGGCAAGGAAGCATCTCTGCCAGTTTGCCGTGCTGAAGTACCAGCAGATGGACGGGCTGAACACAGCCCTGCCGTTCGGCGTGAGGAAGATTGATGCGTTGAGGACGCTGACGACGGAAAGCCTTGCGGTGTTTATCCCTTTCCGTGTGCAGGAAATCTACCATAAGGACGGCGTGTATTACGGGCAGAACGTCATTTCAAAGAACATGATAATCGCCAACCGCCGCCATCTTTTGAACGGCAATTCCTTTATCCTCGGCGTGTCGGGTGCGGGAAAATCCTTTACGGCAAAGGAGGAAATGACAAACATTATTCTGACCGACCCTAACGCCGATGTCTTGGTCATAGACCCCGAACGAGAGTACGCCCCTCTTGTGAAAGCCATGCAGGGCGAGGTTATCCACATCTCAGCGACGAGCGACAACCACATCAACGCAATGGACATGAACTCTGATTACGGCGACGGAGCGAACCCCGTCATCTTGAAATCAGAGTTTATTTTGTCTTTGTGCGAGCAACTTATCGGCGGGGCAAGTCTGGGGGCAAAGCAGAAATCCATCATCGACCGCTGCACGGCAAGCGTTTACCGCTACTACCAGCAGGGCAACTATATGGGTACGCCGCCGACCTTGCAGGACTTCCGTGAGGAGCTGTTAAAGCAGGATGAGCCAGAAGCGCAGGAAATCGCCCTTGCGATTGAGCTTTTCACGGACGGCTCACTCAACACCTTTGCCAAGCATACGAACGTGGATACCCACAGCCGCCTTATCTGCTACGACATTCTGGATTTGGGCAAGCAGTTACAGCCTATTGGTATGCTCGTCGTCCTCGACAGCATTTTAAACCGCATCACCCAGAACAGGGCGAAAGGCAGGAACACCTTTATTTTCATTGACGAGATTTACCTGCTCTTTCAGCACGAATACTCGGCAAACTTCCTTTTTACCCTCTGGAAGCGTGTGCGTAAGTATGGGGCGTACTGCACAGGAATCACGCAGAACGTGGACGACCTCTTGCAGAGCCATACGGCGAGGACGATGCTTGCCAACAGCGAGTTCATTATCATGCTGAACCAAGCGTCCACGGACAGAATCGAGCTTGCGAAGCTCCTTAACATTTCCGACCTTCAGATGAGCTATATCACGAATGTCGGTGCGGGGCAGGGATTATTGAAAGTCGGCAGCTCCCTTGTGCCTTTCGTCAATAAATTCCCACGCAATACAAAGCTGTATAAGCTGATGACGACTAAATTTGGGGAGTGCTAAAAGGATGGCAATTTTGGAAATGTTGACTTACAATAAATAGTTATACTCTGACAATAGAAAGCTATATTTTACAATAAATATCCATAATAGCGGCTCATGTGTGAATTTTACAATAATTATTCATACTGGCGCACTGGTATTTACAATAAAAAGTTATACTGGTGTGAAGTCGCTGAATGGATTGGTTGTAAGAGTGTTTTTTGTTGTCGGTGGAGGTATTGCTGTTGCGTGGAATGTTCCATGCGATGGCATTTTTATTTGCAAATCCAGTGTTTGTATAACTATCTATTGTCAAAATGGAGAAAGGAGTATGACTTATTATTGTCAAGAAACAGGAAAGGAATTGTGTTTATCCTGCCGACTGTCTGGAAGTGCTGCGGGAACTTCCAGACAGAAGCGTGGATGTAGTGATTGCCGACCCGCCGTATTACCGCATGAAAGGGGACTTTGATTTTGTGTTCCAGACAGTTTCGGAATATCTGGAATGGTGTCTGGCGTGGGCGGGGGAATGCCATAGGATTTTGAAGCCTACGGGTGCGTTTTACTGTTGGGGGAGCTGCCAGATGATAGACAAACTCTCTACCCACGTTTTAGACAAGTTTGACTGGATAAAGCGGAATCTGATTGTCTGGAATTACAGGACGGGGCGACCTGCGAAAGCGACCTATCGGAATGAAGCGGAGTTCTTGTGGTTTTACAGTAACCCCTTGCATGAAATAAACATTGATGCCGTCCGCATCCCGTATGATGAGGGCGGCGAAAAAGACAAGCGGAAAAACCCAAAGGGGAAATCCTGCGGGAACGTATGGGAGTTTCCGAGGATTATGCCCAATTATAAAGAAGCGACGGGGCATCCCACGCAGAAGCCAGAGAAGCTGGCGGAACGGATGCTGCTTGCAAGCAGCAGGGCGGGCGATTTAGTGGTAATCCCCTTTGCAGGCTCTGGGAGCGAGGTAGTCCAGTGCATCAAAAACGGGCGTGACTTTATCGCTTCTGAAATCAATGAAGTTTATGTGGAGAATATCATTCTGCCACGGCTGCAAAAAGAAACGGCTTGCAGCGTATCGGCACAGGAGAAAGGAGGATTTTTATGTCGGAGATAAGGTTTCGCAACGCAGCCCACCGTGATTTTTTTCTGGAAAGCATGATAAAGTGTAAGGTCAACGACTGCTATCACAGGGCGTTTTTCTATGTGATGGGGATTGCGGGGGAAACAAGGCAGAACATCAACGCCATGTTCGATTTTAAGACGGACTGCATCAAGCCAGAGGGGATGCACGCAGGCTGGCAGACGAGCGGCACGGTCAAAGTCTGCCACCTTGCCTTTAACCTCTGGAACGGTTACGCCGAGGAGGGGCGTGAGAAACTATTCACGCCAGAGGAATTGTTCTGCTGCGAGTTCGCCCCGTATTTCATGGAGGGCATCAAGGCACGGTATCCCGAATATTGCAGGGATTTACCAACGCCCAAGAAGCAGGCAGAGCATACACGGTAGCTGAAAACAAGAAAAAAGGAAATACCCTGCGGGCATACCTCTATGCCCAAAAGCAGGGCAAGAACAAAGAAACACCCTGCGGGCATACCATTATGCCCAGAAAGCAGGACAGAATAAAGAAAGGAATATTTTATGAATCTGAAAAACTATAAATGTATTCTCTGTATTACCGCCGCTGTTACCTTTTTAGGAGCAGCGGTTTTTTGTGGCTTTAAGATTTATAGCCATTACCAGCAGATAGACGAGCAGACGGAAGCCTTTGCGGAGATTGCAAAGGTCGTGGAGAACGCCGAGCCAGAGGAAGAACTGCCCAGAGATAAGGATACGCCCGTCAGCGAGGGAGAGGATATTCTTGCAAAGTACAAGGAACTGTATTTGCAGAATGAGGATATGGTCGGGTGGATTGCCATAGACGGAACAAGCATCAACTACCCCGTCATGCAGAGCAGGAACAGCCCGAATTTCTATCTGAAGCACAGCTTTGAAAAGGAATACAGCGATTTGGGAGTGCCGTATATCCAAGAGGACTGCGACCTTGCGGCAAGTGATAATCTGGTTATCTACGGACACCACATCAAAGGCGGCAGGATGTTCGGGGCGTTGGAAGATTATAAATCCAAGAGCTTTTATGAGAAACACAGGAATATCCAGTTTGACACCCTCACGGAGCAGGCAGAGTATGAAATTATTGCTGTTTTTAAGACCGTGGCGTACAGCTCGGAGGGCTACCGCTACTATGATTTTGTCAATGCGGAGAATGAAAAAGAATTTAATGCCTTTGTCGGGAAGTGTAAGGAACTTGCCTTGTATGATACGGGCGTGACCGCTGAATATGGGGATAAGCTCATTACCCTGTCCACCTGCGAATACTCCGCACAGAACGGCAGGCTTGCCGTGGTGGCGAAAAAAGCAGACTGACATGACCGCAAATCTTCTGGGAAAGGAGGTCGGATTTTATGGCTGATATAAAGACCAGAGATGCGGTCAAAGGTACGATTAAAACTTTAGACAAAGCCGCCATAGCAGGCAGTCGAATGAAATCCGCTTACGCTAAGACAAAGGACAAGGCGAAGCAGGGATATTATGCAGAGGAAAATTCCCCCACGGAATATGCCGCCGACAAGGTTTCCCATGCTTCGGGATGTATCAAGGACGAGGGCATCCACCAATTCAATAAGCAGGGGCAGAAAAACGCCGAAGCCACAAGAGAGAATATCGGTAAAGTAAAGGATAAAATCGCCGACTTTAAGGCAAAGCGGGCGAAGAAAGCCGCAGAGCAGAAAACAATGCGGAATAAGGCAGGACAAAACGCCATGCGTACAATGGGACAGGACGGCTTGCAGGAGGTTCAAGGGACTGCAAGCCGTCCCGCTGTTTCTGCTACTCATTCTACTCCTGTCAAGACCGAAACGCCCCAGACGGCGGCAAACTCACTAATAAAGACCAGACAACAGGGAAAGCGGACGATAAAGACAACCGCCAGAAATGCGGAAAAGTCCGTCAAGACCACAGCAAAAGGGACGGTCAAGGCGACGGAAAAAGGCGTGAAAACTGCAAAGGCGACATCCAAGACAGCGATTAAGACCAGGTCGCAGACTGCAAAGGCGGCGCAGAAAACGGCGAAAGCATCTGCCAAAGCCGCCCAGAAAGCGGCGCAGACGGCAAAAGCCACTGCAAAGGCGACAGCCGAAGCGACGAAAGCCACGGTCAAGGCTACCATTGCGGCGGTCAAGGCAATCATAGCGGGGACAAAAGCGTTGATTTCTGCCCTTATCGCGGGCGGCTGGATTGCCATTGTGATAATCATTATCGTCGTCCTGCTTGGGTGCGCCGTTTCCCTGTTCGGGGGCGGCAGCGACAGCACTTCCTATACCCCTGTCAGTGCGGAAGTGGAAGCCTACACGCCGCTGATACAAAAGTATGCGAAGCAGTACGGCATCCCCGAATATGTGGAGCTTATCAAGGCGGTGATGATGCAGGAAAGCGGTGGACGTGGACTTGACCCGATGCAGGCGGCGGAGGGGAGCTTTAACAAGAGATACCCCCATGAGCCGAACGGAATCAAAGACCCCGAATATTCCATCGAGTGCGGCGTGCAGGAATTAAAAGCAGCCCTTGTTTCAGCCGAGGTGGAGAACCCGATTGACATGGAGCGCATCAAGCTCGCCTTGCAGGGCTACAACTTTGGGAACGGGTATATCTCATGGGCAAAGAGCAACTACGGCGGCTATTCCTATGCAAATGCGGTGGAGTTTTCCGCAATGCAGGCACAGCGGCTCGGTTGGGAGAAGTACGGCGACACACAGTACCCCGCCCATGTATTACGCTACTACCCATACGGGAGGGCGTTTACAAGCGGAGGAAACCAAGCCATTGTGGAGGTTGCATTGACGCAGCTCGGCAACGAGGGCGGTCAGCCTTATTGGAGCTGGTACGGTTTTGGCGGGCGTGTGGAATGGTGCGCCTGCTTCGCATCGTGGTGTGCCGACCAGTGCGGCTATCTGGAAAGCGGCATCATCCCGAAATTTTCCCTCTGCTCGGACGGTGTGAACTGGTTCAAGGGCAAAGGGCAATGGCAGGATAAGAACTATGAGCCGCAGGCAGGCGACCTCATTTTCTTTGATTGGGGGAGCGACGGCTCAATCGACCATGTGGGAATCGTAGAGAAATGCGAGAATGGGACGGTCTACACCGTGGAGGGCAACTCTGGGGATGCCTGCAAACAGCAGAGCTATCCAGTCGGGAGCGGCTCAATATACGGCTACGGATGTCCAAACTATTAGTTGAACAAGGTAAAAGGAAACCAGAGGTCAATCCTCTGGCTGCTCTTTTGCCTTACATATCCCCTGCGCCGTCCCTGCTATGATTGTCAGCTCTGAATCATCGAATGTGTCAAAGAGTGAGTCCAACTGTCGGCGGAGTGAAGATTTTTGTATGTGTTTATCGGAAAATATGTATTGGTCAGCCGAGATGTCAAACATTGTGATAAGTTGGATGAATAGCATAAATCTTGGCTGCTGTCCCTCTTTTTCGATAGACTGGAGGTATCTTGGCGTAATGTCAAGCTGTTCGGCTAATTCCTCTCTTGTCAGACCATTTTTTTCACGGGCATCCTTGATTGCTTCTCCAAAAGGCATAAAGTCAAAAGTTTCTGGTACTTCATTCATAAAGTATCACCTCATTTTTCGTAAAAGTTCATACAGATATTTTACGGAAATCAAAGTTCTTATGAAACGAGGTGACATTTCTACATATAGGATATATGATTTCCTATGTATAGAAGTGAAAGAACTATCCCCTCTTTTTTATCCCCTTGCATAGAGTTGTTATTATTCTTTATAGCGTATATAATAATAATCGCAATCAAAATATGATACGGAAATTACAGAGATACCTTGAATCTATACGGCGATTAGGAAAATCTTAACAATTTCTTATTGGAAAGTGCAGGATTGCTTATGTGCAATTTAGTAAAATAAAACAAAAGGAAAGGAATGGACTGATATGGAGAATAAAATACTGATTGTAGATGATGAACAGGAAATAGCAGACCTTGTTTCCCTTTATCTTGAAAATGAGAATTTTACTGTATATAAATTTTATAATGCCAAAGATGCAATGGCTTGTATTGAAAGTGAAACCCTTGATTTGGCAATTTTGGACGTTATGCTGCCTGATATGAACGGTTTCCAAATATGCAAAAAGATAAGGGAGAAATATCGCTATCCAGTGATAATGCTCACGGCAAAGGGAGAGGAAATTGATAAAATAACGGGATTAACATTAGGGGCAGACGATTATATTACGAAACCGTTTTTGCCTTTAGAATTGGTCGCTCGTGTGAAAGCCCAACTAAGAAGATATAAAAAATACAATGTGGGAAATGAGCCAGAGGAAGATATTTTGATTCATTCTGGTTTAGTTCTAAATGTGAAAACGCATGAGTGTACTTTAAATGAAAAGCCTCTTTCATTAACGCCTACGGAGTTTTCTATATTACGGATTTTGTGTCAGCAGAAAGGAAATGTAGTCAGTTCGGAGGAACTTTTTCATCAAATATGGGGGGATGAATATTTCAGTAAAAGCAATAACACCATTACTGTTCATATTCGGCATCTTCGTGAGAAAATGGGAGATTCATTTGAAGAACCACAATATATAAAAACAGTCTGGGGGTGTGGATACAAAATTGAAAATTAAGATTTCAAAGACAACTACACTAATTGGCACTTGTATCCTCGGCATTGCTGCTTGTTTTGGATTGTATTATCTGGTAGATAAGGTTTGGAACGGCTTTTTTGTGGATTGGTTCACGGCTAAGTACATGAATACGCATGAGGTTTATTCTGCTGATGTGGGAAAAGATATTCTTGTTACAGAGCCTTTGTGGTCGGAGCTGAAAGTATTTATCTTGACAGTTCTGATTATAATCGTACTTATCTGCATTGCAATTACTTTTGCGGTTGCAAATTTACATGCAAAGGCAGAAGTGAGAAAATCCATCACTGCGACTTCGGTGATGCTGCATGACTTTATGATAGAAGAAAAAGGAAATATAGATATTTTTCCAAAAGAGTATGCCGAAATTTCAGCCCAGATGTCCGAAATAAAATCCACGATGCAGCGGCATGAACAAATGTTAAAGGAAGAAGCAAGCAGAAAAAATGATTTGATTGCTTACCTTGCACATGATTTAAAGACACCGCTTACCTCTGTTATCGGATATTTAGCATTATTGGATGAAGCACAGGATATGCCGATAGAACAAAAAACAAAATATGTAAATATTGCATTAAGCAAAGCACTTCGTTTAGAAAAGCTTATCAACGAATTTTTTGATATAACAAGATATAATCTGCAACAAATTGATTTGGAAAAAGAATCTATAAACCTCTGTCATATGTTGGTTCAAATGACAGATGAATTTTACCCGCTGTTAAATGCTCATGGTAATCAAACAGAGGTATGTGTTGATGAAGAAGTAACGGTTTATGGGGATTCTATGAAGTTAGCCAGAGTTTTCAATAACATTTTAAAAAATGCGATTTATTACAGTTACCCAGATACGATAATTAAAATATGGGCTGAAAGCACAGATACGGATGTTTGGATTTATTTTTGCAATAAAGGAAAGACAATTCCAGAAGGTAAGTTAAATTCTATTTTTGAGAAGTTTTTCCGTATGGATGAAGCACGTTCGACGAATACGGGAGGTGCAGGATTGGGGCTGGCGATTGCAAAAGAAATCATAACACTGCATGGAGGTAAAATTACTGCCGAAAGTGAAAACGAATCAACAACTTTCCGTATCTCTTTACCTATAACACATTAGTAAAATATATAGGCTCTCTTAGCATTTTCTTAGGAATTAGAAAATTGAATATTAAAGTATGGATAGCTTCTGTTCAGTAGAATGAATACTGAATAGAAGCTATTTGCTTTGTATGAAAAAGGAGGACTTCATAATGAATCAACAAAAGAAAGTTGCTGTTTTTTTTGGCGGCTGCTCCACGGAATATGCAGTTTCGTTACAGTCGGCATATGCGGTAATTAAGTGTATTGACACAAAGAAATATGTACCAATCTTAATAGGCATTGCCCCTCACTCTGGCAAATGGTACTGGTATCAAGGGGAACTGGAAAAGATAAAGGAGGATAATTGGCAGTCAGAAGAAAACTGTACGCCAGTATTTCCGTCTTTTGACAGAACAGTTCACGGGTTGTGTTATTTGGACAATCATCATTTAGAGATAATTTCATTCGATGCTGCATTGCCAGTTTTACATGGAAAGAACGGAGAAGATGGAACAATTCAAGGGGTTCTGGATTTGATGGGGATTCCTGTTATCGGATGTGGTTTATTATCTTCCGCTTTATGTATGGATAAAGAACTGGCTCACCGTATCGTAGAAATGAACGGAATAAAAGCTGCACGGTCTTTTACTATTAAGACAAATTATTCAGAGGAAATGGTTCAGAAAAAAGCCCTAGAGCTTGGTTATCCTTTATTCGTAAAGCCTGTACGGTCTGGTTCATCGTTTGGGATTTCAAAAGTCTTACATGAACAGGATTTGCTTTTAGCAATCGAGAGTGCCTTTGAGCATGATTCTACCGTTATTCTGGAAGAAATGGTTGATGGTTTTGAGGTTGGATGTGCAGTTTTGGGGAACAAGGATTCCGATTTGATTGTGGGTGAAGTTGATGAAATTGAATTGTCGGATGGATTTTTTGATTACACAGAGAAATATACATTGAAAACTTCCAGTATTCATGTACCTGCACGTATTTCTCCACAAAAGGCAAAAGAAATTAAAGAAACAGCTCTTGAAATTTACAAAGCATTAAGTTGCTGCTGTTTTGCAAGGGTGGATATGTTTTTGACTCCCGCAGGGGAAATTTATTTTAATGAAGTAAACACAATTCCCGGCTTTACGGAGCATAGCCGTTATCCCAATATGTTAAAAGAAGCAGGTCTGCCATTTGATGAAGTAATCGGACGCTTGATTGAAATGGGGGTATCGAAGTGACACAGATTGAATTAACAAAAGACAACACTTATCATGGGAACTTAATACTTGTAACGCCAGATTATCCGCTTATGAAGTTCCCGTGTATGAAAGATATGCAGCCAGCAATTAAGGAACAACCAGAAATACAGATGAATGAGCAGGCGGCTAATTTATTACAGCTAATATTAGCAAAAATTCATTGCAAAAATGAAATTGTAGCTGTAAGCGGTTTCCGCACACAGGAAGAACAGGAAAAAATATGGAATGATACGTTAGCCAAAAGCGGTCTTGATTTCACAAAAAAATATGTGGCAGTACCCAGACATAGCGAGCATCAGACAGGACTTGCCATAGACCTTGCAGAGAACAAGGAACAGATTGACTATATCTGCCCGCATTTTCCATATACGGGGATTTGTGGGGAGTTCAGAGCGACCGCTCCCCGATTTGGTTTTGTTGAAAGGTATGTGTCTGGGAAAGAACAGATAACGGGTATTGGAGCAGAACCGTGGCATTTTCGCTATGTGGGTTATCCCCATTCTGTCATTATGGCAGAAAAGGATATGGCTTTAGAAGAATACATTTGCTTTTTAAAGGAAACTACCGATTTAAGGCATCCTTATATTTATAACAGTTCTAAAGCGGACAAAATCGAAATTTCGTATGTTTTTTTAGATGGCGGTCACTCTATAAAACTTGATGTATCGGAGATGTCGCCGTATATGATTTCGGGTACAAACGAGGGAGGGGCTATTTTAAGTAGATGGAGGGAATATTATGCGTCATAAAACATTTGCAGGAATAGATTATTTCCGCTTAGTGGCTGCTTTCATGGTAATTGCAATTCATATATCGCCATTGTCAGTCTGGAGTGAGGGAATTGATTATTTAATTACCTATTGTATTGGGAGAATTGCTGTTCCATTTTTCTTTATGACGACAGGATATTTTGTATTAGCTCCCTATGTGCTTAGCAATTTTAAAAAGAAATATCCTCTCCGTAAATACCTTGTTAAAAATATAAGGCTGTACCTCATTGTGACCGCTGTTTATATACCTATTTCAATATATTCTGGGAATATGCCAAAATCTATCTTGGAGTTTATAAAGCAGCTTCTTTTTGACGGCACGTTCTATCATTTGTGGTATTTTCCCGCCGCAATTATTGGGTGTGTACTTCTTGCGTGTCTGACAAAAAAATCAGTTCAGGCAGCAGTTTACTTTTCGCTCATTGCTTATGTGATAGGAGTATTTGGTGATTCTTATTATGGTCTTATAGAAAACGTGCCTTTACTACGCACGTTATATACTGGCATTTTCTATGTCAGCAGTTATACAAGAAACGGTATTTTCTTTGCGCCAATTTATATCCTGCTCGGTGTGCTGCTGGCTGTTCCCGAATTTCATTGTGGGGAACAGGTATGTAAATGGGGACTTGCATTAGCATCGTTACTTATGCTTTTAGAGGGATGGATTACTTATTCTTTCCATATCCAAAAGCATAATAGTATGTATTTCTTTTTGCTGCCAGTGATGTATTTTTTGTTTCAATTACTGCTTAAAGTTTCTGGGAAAGCCCCCGCTTGGATACGGAATGGTTCAATGATGCTGTATATTATTCATCCTGCGGTAATTGTTGCCCAACGGTTAATCGCTAAAGTGACAGGACTTACAAAGATACTTGTGGACAATTCCTTTTTCCAATATATTTCGGTCTGTCTATTGTCATTGGCAGCCATGTTTATGATTCAAATATTTTTTGAAAGGGGAGGTAGAAATGTATCAAAAAGGTAGGGCGTGGATTGAACTGGATATAGACAATCTGGCTTACAATATAAGGCAATTCAGAAAAATACTTTCTCCTAAGTGTGCGATTATGCCCGCCGTTAAAGCAAATGCCTATGGACATGGTGCTGTCCTCATTGCAAAAGCATTGCAGGATTTGGAAATTAAAGATTTTTGTGTGGCATCAGTAAATGAAGCGGTTGAGCTTAGAAAAGCAGGGATTTTAGGGCAGATTTTGATTTTGGGATATACCTCGCCAAATCAGTTTTCTGATTTGGTGAAGTACAATCTTACACAAACGGTAGTTGATTACCCCTACGCAAAATTGTTAAATGACTTTGGACAAGTCATCTTTGTCCATATTGGAATAGATACGGGTATGCATCGTTTAGGGGAAAGAAGCGAAAACATAAAGGAAGTTTATAAAATGTGGGAGTTTGATAATCTGAAGATAACAGGTGTATATTCTCACTTGTGTATGTCCGATGGGGCTAGTGATGCGGAACGGGATATTACTCTAAAACAAATTGAGGAATTTAATATGGTAATAAACTTTCTGCATAGAAAGGGAATACATCATTTTAAAACGCACATACAAGGAAGTTATGGCGTACTGAATTACCCCGCTTTAAAGTTTGACTATGCACGATTAGGAATTGCACTTTATGGTGTATTAAGCTCTCCGAAAGATAGAATTATTTCTAATACAAAATTGAAACCAGTTTTATCATTAAAAGCCAGAATTGCGTGTGTAAAGCAGTTACATAAAGGCGAAGCACTCGGTTATGGTCTGACTTATAAGGCTGGAAAAGAAATGCAGATTGCTACTGTTTCAGTCGGATATGCAGATGGGATTCCCCGTGAATTGTCAAATAAGGGATTTGTTTTGATAAACGGGCAGAAAGCAGCTATTGTCGGTCGTGTTTGTATGGACCAGTTAATGGTAGATGTGACAGATATTAAGGGCGTGTCTTGCGGGGATGAAACCATATTTATTGGGAAAAGCGGAAACAGTGAAATCATGGCTGCTGACCTTGCAGATAGTATAAATACTATATCAAATGAGATTTTAAGCCAATTAGGAAGTCGTTTAGGCAGAGTATCAATAAAAAAATAATAGCGGAAGATAGCATTTTCTTATAGGTATAGCGGGAAGTTTAGAATAAGAATTTTGATTGGATTTATAACTCGTCAAATAAAAAAAACAGCGTTTTGGCGGGTTGTATTTTCATGCAAAAATAGTTTTTCTCTCCAAATCTGTTTCAAGTTTGGAGGGATTTTTATTGCCTGCAAATAGCAAGTTCCATTTACATATATCATATCGGGGATGGGTGGACAGCCTGTTAAAAAAATCCTTGTCAGTGCAAGGGGGATTTCTACCCAAGAAGTAGAAGTCAAATTTCTACATATAAGAACTAAAATATCTATAAACCGTAAAGGTGTGACAGCCCTTACGGTTTTTCTTTTGTCGTTTTTTGTAATATCACGCCGCAAGGCTTTTCTGGGTGTGGGATGCCGCTCTCCGCCTTTCAATCTGGATTATACAAAAAAATTCAGATTGGAGGTAACGGATTATGGCGTACAACAAAGCCAGAGAAGAAAGAAAATGGCGGATATGGAAAGAAGCCGAGGAAAAGCAGCTTAGGAGCTTGGGTGTCAGCGAGGGCGATATTGAAAAGCTCCGTGTCCATGATTGGGCGATATTCAATTCCGACAGACGGTACTATGAGAAATTGCAGGATGCGGGTACATATCTTGAGGAAGTGGCAGAGGACACGGCACAGCCCGAAGTAAAAACGATTGAGGAATTTTTGGACAGCATTGAAAATGCAGTGCTGTACCAAGAGCTGCATCAGTTGGATAAGCTCACGCTCCAAGCGTTGCTGATGAGGACGCAGGGCTTTTCAGTCACTGAAATTTCAGTGGAATTAAGTTTAAACAAGGAAGTCATTTACAAGCGTTTGAACAGGTTTAAGAAAAAAATTAAAAAACTTTTGGGATAGTGTCCAAAATCGCACTCTCCCATCGGCTACTGGGTGAGAGGGCAAAAACCTCTTGCCCAGTTTTCTTTTATATCGAAACGGGACGGCTCTTTGACAACCGAATACCCATTCACCAAATACATTCTCTTTGTGGCTGTAATAAGCGTAAGCGTGTGCAGCGGTACGCCATGACCCGCCGAAAGACGGCAAGCGGAAAATACCGACTGGAAATATCGGGCAGCTCCCGATTTCGCCAAAACCCACAAAGAGGACAATGATACTCCCGTCCAGCCACAGTCCGAGCGGTAACCAGTCCGCCGCAGGCAATGGGGGCGGCTCTGTCAGACCGACAGTTGGGGTGCAATTCCCGTGGCGTCAGTTCGCTGCTGACCGTTTGGTGACTTCCCTTGCGTTATCACGCATCAGCATTTTCGGGGTGTCGGGGACAAATAGAAAATGCCTTTTATCATAAAGCCAGATGCAGGGCGGTCAATGGAACAGGGCTTGTTTTATGCTTTTCCGACCTTAAATGCTTCCTTGCGTCTGTCTGTTACATAGGCAGGATATTCCTGCCTAAATCCAGATGGAGGTTATAAAGAATATGGAAAGAACAATCAGGCGTGGCGACATCTACTACGCAGAGCTTAATCCCGTTATCGGCTCAGAACAGGGCGGCACACGACCCGTACTTATCATTTCCAATAATATAGGAAACAGGCACAGCCCGACGGTCATTATCGCAGCCATTACGAGCCGAGTGCAGACAAAAGCGAAACTGCCGACACATACCGCCGTGAAAGATTACAAAGGGCTTGATAAGGACTCCATTATCCTGCTTGAGCAGATAAGGACGATTGACAAACAGCGGTTAAAACAGCATATGGGGACAATGCCCACGGACATAATGGCAAGGGTTGACAAGGCTCTTGCCATTAGCTTATCCATGAAGCAGCAGAAAGCGGGGTGTGGCGATGGAGCAGAATAGGGAGCAGGATTTTGTACATTACAGCATCCAATTCGCATGTTTGCAGAAGCTGAAAAAAAGAAGTTTAATTACGGTAGATGAATACGAAGCCATAAAGAAGCGGCTTATGAGAGATTACAATGTCGTTACGAACCTTGCGGCTTGACATTCATCAATAAATATTTTGGAGGTAAATCATATGAGCGATGTGCAGGTAATCAAAGCAAACCGTAGTGAAAACCGTATCCGTGGCAGAAAGGTCGAAGTGTTAAGGGTAGCCGCCTATTGCCGTGTCAGCACGGACAGTGAAGACCAGCTCAACAGCTATAAGTCACAGGTCACATATTACACGGATTTGATTAAGAAGAAACACGAATGGACACTGGCGGACATATACGCTGACGAAGCCATAACAGGCACGCAGGTAGCGAAGCGTGAGGATTTCCAGAGAATGATTAACGACTGTATGAATGGGGATATTGATATGGTGATTACAAAATCCATTTCAAGATTTGCCAGAAACACACTGGACACTCTGAAATATGTCCGTATGCTGAAAGAGAAAGGCATTGCCGTTTTCTTTGAAGATGAAAATATCAATACCTTAACAATGGACGGCGAGCTGCTGTTGGTGGTACTCAGCTCCGTCGCACAGCAGGAAGTGGAGAATATATCTTCCAATGTCAAAAAGGGATTGAAAATGAAGATGCAGAGGGGCGAGCTTGTAGGGTTTCAAGGCTGTCTGGGATATGACTACCATAAGGATACAAAAAGCATATCCGTAAATGAAAAGGAAGCTGAAATTGTACGGTATATTTTCAATCGGTATATTGAGGGCGCAGGCTGCACGGTCATCGGGAACGAACTGGAAAACTTGGGATACAAGACAAAGTACGGCAGTTCAAAATGGGTACAGTCCACAGTCATCGGAATTATCAAAAATGAGAAATACAAAGGCGACCTGCTTTTAGGAAAGACATTCACGGTTGACCCGATTTCAAAAAGACGGTTGGAAAACTTCGGGGAAGAAGATAAGTTTTATATCCGTGACCATCACGAACCGATAATCAGCGAGGAAATTTTTGAGGAAGCGCAGAAGATACTGGCGAAGCGGAACACAAACCGCAACGTGCATCAAGAGGGGCAGAAAAGAAACAAGTTCAGCAGGAAATATGCGTTTAGCTGCATGATAAAATGCGGATTTTGCGGCGGCACTCTGACACGGAGGAACTGGCACAGCAGCTCCGCATACACTAAGACAATCTGGCAGTGCGTCACTGCTACGAAGAACGGGAAAAGACATTGCCCACACTGTAAGGGAATCCCCGAAGAAGTGATTGAAAAAGCCTTTGTAAAGAGCTACCAGCTTTTATGCACAGACCAGCAGGAGATTGTTGATGAGTTCCTGCAAAAAGTTGAGGGAATCCTTAATGACGACACTTCTCTGAAGCGTCTGCCTAAGATTGAAAAGGAAATGGCTGACCTGCACAGGCGTAAGGAGAAGCTGCTTGATTTAAGGCTTGATAATAATATCGACAGGGACATTTACGAAAAGAAGAACCAAGAGCTGTCCGAGCAGTTAAAGAAGCTCCAAGAGGAACAGGAGCGGTTGATGGAATTGAGCAGGAATCAGGATAATACCAGAACACGGTTAAGGGAGTTCAGAAAAGTGTTAGGTTCTGGGGAGATACTGGAGAGTTTCGACAGGGTGGTTTTTGAAAGCGTGGTTGAAAAAATAGTCATCGGAGGTTATAATAATGAGGGAGTGGAGGAGCCTTTGAAGATAACCTTTGAGTATAAAACTGGTATCCACTCTAATTTTAATGGAAAGGATTTTAAGCCAAAGCGTAAAAACGCTGCGGCTGTACATAATGACGCAGAATTGTGTTCCTATACGAGTGACGAGGCTGAAAAATTGTGTTTACATAGTAGTTCCGACACAGCACGGTGCCTGGTACGGGGGGACGGTAACAGATGGATATGAAAGATTTCAGATTCGTCCCGGTTTGTTTTCCGCAGGAGGTTGTTTTGTGATATAATTTAAGAAAAAGATGCGGGAATGAAAAGTATCTAAGAACGGAGAAAACAAACGGAAAGAAAATGAGCGGAAAGGAAGAAGAAAAATGAAAGCATTTATGGACAGGGATTTTTTGTTGAATTCGAAGACAGCGCGGATGTTATTTCATGAACATGCGGATAAGATGCCGATTCTGGATTACCATTGTCATATCAATCCGGAGGAAATTGCAAAAGACCGGAAGTTTGAAAACATTACGCAGGTCTGGCTGGGAGGAGATCATTATAAATGGCGCCAGATGCGTTCCAATGGAGTGGAGGAGAAATACATCACCGGAGACGCCAGCGACCGGGAAAAGTTTCAAAAATGGGCGGAGACATTGGAGAAGGCAATCGGAAATCCATTGTATCATTGGAGTCATCTGGAACTGAAAAAGTATTTCGGATACGAGGGACATTTATGCGGACGAACAGCCGAGGAGGTATGGAATCTCTGTAACGCAAAGCTTCAGGAGGATCGGATGAGTGTGCGGAATCTGATTCGGCAGTCCAATGTGACATTACTCTGCACTACGGATGACCCGGCAGACTCCCTGGAGTGGCATAAAGTGATTGCCGACGATCCGGAATTCGAGGTACAGGTACTTCCGGCCTGGCGCCCGGACAAGGCTATGAATATTGAAAAACCGGATTATACAGAATATCTGGAAAAGCTGGGGAAAGCGGCAGAACTGGAAATCCGGACTTTTGCAGATTTGAAGGCGGCGCTGAAAAAGCGGATGGAGTTTTTTGACAGTTATGGGTGCAGGGCTTCGGATCATGGCCTGGAATATGTGATGTATGTTCCGGCCTCCGATGAGACCGTGGAGGCGTTGTTTGCGAAACGCCTGAAAGGGGAGGAGCTTACAAAAGAGGAAGTGTTGGTGTTTAAAACGGCGTTTATGATTTTCGTGGGAAGAGAATACCACCGGCTGGGCTGGGCGATGCAGCTTCATTACGGATGTAAGCGGGATAATAATACATTCCGTTACGGTCAACTGGGGCCGGATACCGGATATGATTGTATCGATAATTACACCCCTTCCGCGCAGCTTGCGGATTTCCTGAATGCATTGAACGCAACGGATGAGTTGCCAAAGACCATCATTTATAGCTTGAATCCCAATGATAATGCAGTAATCGGTACTATTCTTGGCTGCTTCCAGGATGCCGGTGTAGCCGGAAAGGTGCAGCAGGGTTCTGCATGGTGGTTTAACGATCATAAGACCGGTATGATTGAGCAGATGACTTCTCTGGCGAATCTGGGGCTGCTGGGCAATTTTATCGGAATGCTTACCGATTCCAGAAGTTTTCTTTCTTATACGCGGCATGAGTATTTCCGGAGAATTCTCTGCGAGTTGATCGGCGGCTGGGTAGAGAACGGAGAATATCCGGCGGATATGGAAGTGCTGGGAAGGATGGTAGAAGATATTTCTTATAGAAATGCGGTCCGGTATTTTGGATTCCGGCTGTAAGAAAAGCGGCCGGAATTGGGAAGATGTACAGGGAGAACGTGCGGAAACGAATCAGAAGAAACGAAAATATATAGAAGAGTAAAGAAAATAAAAAGGATCTGAAGTCCTGCTGTTGCAAGGGGGTTCGGATCCTTTTGAACCGCTCCCTGTCAAGTAGACAATTAAAAAAATAAAAATTTTAGCCTGCCAGTCACAAAAAAGGACTGGCAGAGTTTTTATGCAGCGCCTTTCAAATAGTTTCTATATTCTATCGGTGTCATACAGTTTAAGCGCTTCTGATACCGATGATTATTATAATAATCTATGTAATCGGATATGGCCTCTTTTAGTTCCTCATATGTTTGAAATTTCTTCGGGTAATACATTTCTGATTTCAGCATCCCCCGGAACGCTTCCATTGGTCCGTTATCAATACATCGGGATACTCTTGACATGCTTTGCGTCATTTCTGCTTTGTTAAGCTTTTTGCGGAAGGATTTTGAGGTGTATTGGTACCCACGGTCACTGTGGAATAAAGGCTTTGCATCTGGATGATTTTCATGAGCAATGTCAAAGGTTTCAAAAACAAGGGCATTATGATTGGAATGTCCAATGACAATGGAAACAATACTTTTATCTGCTAAGTCCAGAATGGCGCTTAGGTATGCTTTCCCACTGGCTCCATATTTCATTTCCGTTACATCCGTCAGCCATTTTTCACCAAAACGCTCCGCATGGAACTCCCGGTTTAATATATTTTCGGCAGTAACCTCTGGCGTTGATTTTACATAGTTTCTTCTCCTGCGCCGGCACACAGACTTCAGATGTAAAATCCGCATAAGGCGCAGGATTCTTTTTGCGTTGACTTGAAATTCATTTTCACGGTTCAATTTAACTGTCATCTGCCTGTAACCTAGAATCCCACTTTTTTCCTCGTACGCATCTTTGATAAGGACACATAATTTCTGGTTGAATTTCTCATTTTCACTTGGTTTCCGGTCCAGCCATTTATAATAGACAGAACGTGAAATTCCCGCAAATCTGCAGAGTTCCGATATAGGGCATCCCTGCTCATCATATATTTCCTGTATCGCCAGATAAACCGTCTCATTTTGTATCTGGTGACCATTATACTTCATAATCCAGTTTCGCAACTGTTTATCAGAACGGATTCCATATTTTTTCTGGATTTCTCTTAATGTCCCTTTTCCAGAAAGATAATCGCAGACAGCGCTGCATTTTGTTTCCGCTGAATAGGAACTGAGCTTTTGGGTGGTTTTTAGTCCTTCAGCCCCCAAAGATTGATATAGCGTTGCCCATTCGATAATCCTCGACCCATTCGTTCCCAGACTTCGGGCGATGCTTTCTGTTGAACAGCTTCCCTCCAGATACTTTGTGACAGCATCTAATTTCATTTCAAAAGAGTATTTTGAATGTTGTCCCATAAAATATGCTCCTCCTTATAGTGACAGTTTTATTATTTCATCTGTCTACTATAAGGGGAGCATATCACTTTACGCTCAATACATCGGTTTCTTCATCTGACCTTGACGGTCATATTCAGTTGTGGCAGATTACAGGTAATCTACAAAAATTATTTTTTCCATATAACTTCCCCACAATGCGGACACTTTTGTGGAATGATTAAATTGCTATTTTCATATTGAATTAAAGCTATTTTCTTATCCTTGCGGTCACAAATATCTTTAACTTCTTTATTTACAAGACGACTTCCTTCTCCTCCTAAATATCCCAAAGTAGTCTGATACCATGGAAATTTTCCTTTGCATACAGGGCATTTCCATAAAAACAGGAAAATGTATTCAAAAAAGAAAGACACCAACCACATCAAATAGGTTAATAAAAATATGACTAAGCAAACAAGTCTAATATAAGTAGGCAACACTTCTTTTAGGAAAACCGCAATCGCCCCTATAACAAGTGAAGGCACACAAATATATGGCAAAATACGAAATATTTTTTTATTCACTATACTTATCTTGTTTAATGAAGAAATATTTTTATATACAAATTCTACCTTACTTTTTTCCATATATACTGCCTCTCGAAAAGCTCACTTCTAAAATTATCTTTTGTTTATTATACTTCATCAGCCTAAAGAATGGAAGAAAAAATTTTGTGTGCAGAGTTCCTGTTCGAGCCTTGTAACGCACATTTCTGCAAAATTCATAATCCCTGATACTTTCCTCACAGGCAATAGGCAACGGTCAAAACATCAGGTCTGTACCTGACATTTTAACCGCATATCAGCCTTAATTATCACACTATCCTTACTGACTGTTCAGCCCATGCTTTTTCGCATAAACATATAAGGAATATTTGTTTCAACTCTTTTTTCATATTTCATCTTCCTTTACAGTCATCTTCAGTTGCGGCAGATTGTTATTACAATGCCTGTTTTAGAATATGGCTGAATATTATCCCCCTTGGGAGCCACCAGTTTCCCGCTTCAGAGCCATCCGGAAATGGTATTTTCCACCTTCAGCGCCACCACAACATATTGTGGCAGCACACATGGGTTAAACCAGATAGGGATAAAAAATAGATATGTATCGGCAGGAGCATAGATTTTCTACTGCCACGCCTGTATTTAGGCGGTTTGACGTGTAGTTGTAGTTCGCTGTATATATTCCCGTTCCATTTGATATCCACAATCCCAACATAGGAATAATGGATGTCGATTTGCTGTGTCCGTTTCCCGTCCTTTTTCTCACACTCATGGACTACGATTTTATCCACAAATGCGTTTAGGACTTCGGGCGTTATCTCGTAGATGCGGGTGTATTTCTTGGTAACGGCTATCAGCTTGGCAACATTAGTCGCTTCTGTGTCGGCTTCGCTGATCTTGGCTGTCAAGGCTTCGATTTCCTGCTTTAGCTGTTCCTGCTCAGCTTCATATCCGTCTGACAGCTTGTAAAAGCGTTCGTCATTCAGCTTTCCGTTGACATTATCCTCGTAGATTTTGCGGAACAGGCGGTCAAGCTCCTTTATCCGCTTTTCGTCCTTTTCTATCTGTTTCTGCTTTGCGGACAACTCGTATCTGCGTTCCGCAAGGGTGGCGTCAATCTGCTGTCGGATAAACACACGCTCAAACTGCTGTAAATAGACAGGAACTGCTGAAGCTGTTTCAAGACCAACTGTTTTAATGCGTCCTCTCGGATATAGTGCTGCGTACATTCCTTTGCCCTGCTTGTCCTTTTATACATGGAACAGCGGAAATGCGCATATCCGTTTGCTGTGGCTAAGCTGAGTTTCGCCCCGCAGTCGGCACAATAGAGCAGCCCCGAAAAGATACTTGTCATTCCGCTTTTGGTCGGTCTGCGTTTGTTCTCCCGTATCACCTGCACTTTTTCCCATATATCCCTGTCAATGATGGGGGTATGGGCGTCCTCGATATACGTCCGCCTGTCCTTTGCGGTGGGGATGCGTTTCTTGCTCTTAAAGCCTAAACGGATGGATTTAAAGCTCTCCGTCACGCCGATATATGCCACATTTTCCAGAATGGATGCAATCGTGGCTGGCTCCCAGTTATAGGGATATTCCGATTTTTTTGCAACGCCGATTCCCTTTGACACTTTGTAGGCTGACGGGGTAAGCACTTTATCTTCCCAGAGGGCTGTGGCAATGGCTGACACGCCTTTCCCCTGCATACAGAGTAAGAATATCCTGCGGACAACTGCCACCGCTTCCTCGTCCACAAGCCAGCGTGTTTTATCGTCTGGATTCCGCAAATATCCATAGGGCGGTGTGATGTGGTATAAAAAAAGTTGACAGCCCATTCTCAAGGATTTGAGATATAATCAAGAGAATAAGGAGTGAACAAAAATGGCAGAAAACAGGCAATACGACCATGAATACAAAGTACAGGCAGTGAAACTGGCAAAGGAAATCGGACAAGCAAAGGCTGCTAAAGAACTGGGGGTTCCAAAGAATACCATGTATGGCTGGGTACGAGCTAACCGCCTTGGCGGCCTCGACCTTGGGGCAGGTTCACAAACCCCGCAAAGTGCCATGACACTTAACGAGGAACTTCTTCAGCTCCGCCAGCAGGTTAAGGAACAGGAAAAAGAAATCCGCCGTTTGAAGAAGGAAAATGACTTTCTGGAGGAAGCCAGCGCTTTTTTCGCCGCGAGCCGTCTGAGGTCAGCAAAAACGAAAGAATGAAGTTCATTGCTCTTAAAACCAAAGACGGCGAATTAAAAGGGGATATCTTCTTTTACTGTAGAACCCTTCATGTCAGCAGGCAGGGATTCTACCAGTACCTTGCAAATAAAGACTGCCCATGGAAGTATCAGCCCCTGGCAGACGCCATGATGGAAATCCTTGAGGAAGATCATTGTAATGACACCTACGGCCGGATCCGCATGTATCGGGCATTAATGTTAAAA
>CAJTBF010000003.1 GCA_910574195.1 Lachnospiraceae bacterium
TACCCGCTATGTCCAATGTTTATGTCCATTTTTCTCAAATTTCTTTTCCTGCACGATATTCAGTTGTCAATTTTCAGTTAGAATCACATTCATTGAAATTCCGAAAAGTTATATAATCTGCCGGATCTCCCGGTATGTCCCGTCCTGGTATACACAAAGCCGGACTTTGCCGTCCGTATCCTTTTTTTTCATTGCGGCATAAAATCCGTCTTCCGTACAGTCCATACCGGCACAATCCCCAAATGTAAAATCCGGTTTCTGCTTCCGGATGTCTTCCGCACTATATACGGTATCCATTCTCTGTTCCCTGAGACTGATCCTGCGGATACAATCCGATTCATAATCCACCACACAAGCTGCCCATTGATCGTCGTCCGAAAGGCTGCGGAAGTATGTCGCTCCATCGGGCATTCCCTCGATCTGCAGAGGTGTTTCGTCTCCCACCTTCTTTGCGGAAATCCTTCCCTCCTGGTCCATCCATAAAAGCATCTCGTTTCTGCTGAAGAAATACTGCATTTTCAGCCCGGAATACTTAAGCCAAATCTGATCAAGCCGTTCGACACTTCCTTTCTGATCCATAACACAGAGGCTGACTTCTGCTTCTTCGTCCTTTACGCCCGTTGTCTCAAAATAGTACAGCTTTCCCTTCTCCATCCTTTGTACAAAAATATTCCGTTCTTTCTCCGTTTGCTCTGGAAATCCACCTTTCTCCGAATCTCCCGCATCTGATGGGCTCCGCATGGGCGAACTCTCCGTATCCGACAAGGTATCCCCATCCGGGCATCCCGTAACGCATGCCCTTGACAGGGCGGGCGGACAGCTATCGCTGTCCGACAAGGTATATCCTGTCTCCTGCAGCTGTCCTTTTTCAAAATCACAGTAAAACACGCTGCGTTTCACCGTTCGAAGAGAAGTTGTTCCGATTTCTTCCACCAGCGCATAGACCTCTTTTGCCTCTCCAAAGAACAACTGCCGGATGACTCTGTATTTTGTATCTTCATACCGGGGACAGCGGATGACCACCCCCTGCCCGCCTTCCGTGTCCGAGCGGATAATTCGAAAAGAATCATCCATCCCGCGGTCTACATAGTACAGAAATTCCTCCTGCGCGTGCAGCTGTTCTACATAATGCAGATCCAGTTTTCTTCCCCAAAGACTTGCAAGTCCGATTCCTGCCAATGCCAGGAACAATATGATCCCGACGCCAAGCATATTCTTTCGTTTCATAGATTCCTCCATCGAGATCTCTTTTCAGATCTGCACCGTCATACATCCGGAGTTTGTAAACTGTATCATCCCTCCATAGGCACAGTTCAGCCTGCATTGCTGATTCAACGCAGGTTTTCCGCCCACCAGCACCTGTGGAACACCCGGCGCCCAGGGGCCGGCCGGAACCGGCGTACAGGGCATGGGAGTCAATACACCAAGCGCCGCCGCTGTGGCTGAGGCGACGGCCGGATTGGCCATACTCGTGCACATGCCAAAGGGCAGAATATTGACAAAAGGTACCTGATCCATAATCGTCGCCAGCGGCATGGCCGATGTCACTCCTGCCGTCGGAAGTACCGTCAGTGTGGAGGGTGCCGTCCCGAACGTACAGGTCATCATCGCGCCGCCTGTTACACAAAGTCCCATTCCAATCCCTCCTCTTTCCAATCCCATTGATTTTTCTGCAGTCCCAAAATTTCTCTTTCCCCGGTATATTCCCGCGCATCTTCCGGATTTCCTCCTGCATTCGCCTGCGGATCTGAATCTCCTCCCACATTCGCCTGCGAATCCGTATTAATCCCCACATTCTCCTGTGGATCTGGATTTCCTCCCGCATTCTCCTGTGGACTTCCCTTTGTCCCTCCCGTTTCTCTCGGAAAATCCAGCGTATAATACAAAAGATATTTTTTCTCTTTCAGATGGGGCAGTAAAAGATAATATTCTCCGTTATCCCCCACCGGGCATTCCCAGGCCGGATAAATCCGCGCCTCCCGCTTTCGATAATCTGCTTTCAGTTCTGACGACAGGCAGTATGTCTCCGGGGCTGCCGCAAACGGCCGTACCTGGAAGTATTCGCCTCTGTTGGTTTCCTTCTCTTTGATATACCAGCTTCTTTTTCCGGTACTGTATGTTCCCCGCATAAACAGACTGATCTCTGTACTTCCCTTTTCATAGTCTGCAAGCAGTCTTCCCTCCTGTCCTTCCTCTTCCAGATGAACCCGCAGAATTCCGGTACGAATCGTTCCTCCGCCGGTTTCCACACGGAAACCTTTCACATGCCGTCCTCCGGCCTTTCCCGCGACAAAATTTTCCCACGACAAAATTTCCCCGCAGATGATCGTCGTTCCCGGCTTTACCAGATAGGCGGGCGACGGATACAAAAAAATCTCTTCCGCCTCTCTGCCCCCGTCCGCTCTCAGACAGATTCTTCTTGTCCGGTACAAAGGGGACGTAATCTCCACCGTAAATTCTTCCTGCTCCATATCCAGAAACAAAAAATATCCGCTGGATTTCGCCACTGGTTTTTTCCCCTGCCGTGTTTGGATCTGTACGCCCCTCTCCACTGGTTCCTCCGAAAAAGCGTCCAGAAGCAATATGATCTTTGATAACCGTATATTGATTTTCTGCAAAACCACTGTTGTATCCCTCCGCTGGTTTTTCCCGGCTGCCCTGTTCACCGCCGCTTCCTTTTCTGCTCTTCGATTCCATATTGAATCTCCCGTACCCTTTTCACATTCCGTGTTCTTGCGGACCGGATTTCCACCGGTTCCGCGGTATAGAACAGGGACGTCTTATACGGCACGTTTGGAACCGTCCAGACCCGGATTTTCTCCTCCACCGGCAGTTCCTGCATCTGAAGCCGGATCGTCCTCCCGGAAGAATGCTCCGCCGGCATACAGGTTTTTTCATCCAGCGCTGCATGATCCTTCAATGTCTGAATGATTTTCCCCAGAATCTGGTGCTCCTGTACGGCCCGGTATTTCAGGTCGCTTTGCAGATACAGGGTGATGGCATAACGCAGAATCAGATACACCGACGGATATCTCTGGGAATTCCTTCCTTCATCAATCATTTCGTGCATCTGCAGACCGGAATCTTCCGCCAGATCGTACAGCCACACGCCCACCGTAAAATCCCCGTGATCCTCCGGGGAACAAAGTCCGATCTGATCCGCACTGTTCAGCAGTTCCGGAACAAGCGCCTCTTTCAGCAATTCCAGAATTCCGTTTCCTACCTCCGCAATTTTACTGTAATCCGCCATATCCGCTCCTTCCTTCCAAAAAACATGGCCTTACGTTTCCGGGGATTCCTCCGTATCTTCTTCCTGCTTCTCTTTCGTCAGTATCTTCTGTACAGAGGCCTGGGCATTTTGCTTTGTCAGAGATACGCTGGCCGAAGGATTTTCACAGAGATACCCGGCGGGCACCCGGATCGTCAAACGGTAATTTCCCAGCGCATGATTAGCGAACACCGCCCGGCCGGTTCCGTCTGTGATACTGCTCTGCCCGTCGCTTAAGTCCACCTCTACTTCCGGTACGGGATTCCCTTCGGTATCCGTCACGATACAGGAAATGATGCCATACTGCACATCAATCTCTTCCGAGGCGGTCACACAGACCCCGTTTCGAAACTCTCCGGACTGCCGGATCTTCCCGGTGGACACATCATACAGTACGCCGGAACCGTAGAATCTGCCGGACACAAAATTACCTACATACAGCAGATTTCCGGCGGAATCCCATAAGGTTCCCTGCCCGTGATACAGGCCGCTCAGAAAAAATCCGTCGTAAATCTGCATTTTCGTCGCCGGATCATAGCGTTTCCCCTGTCCGCTGTATTCCCCCTGATAGAATTCCCCCCGGTAGAGCAGATTTCCGGTTCCCACATCTGTCAAAATTCCGCTTCCCTGATACCGCCCGTTCACAAAGCCGCCGTCATAGAGAAGCCGCCCGGAATCCGGATCATACAGCCGGCCTTCGCCGTCATAATTGTCCGCTTTAAAAGCGCCGTCATAAAGCAGTTTTTCGTCTCTGTTATATAATTTCCCGATACCCTCTTTTTTCCCGTCGGCAAAAGCGCCGTCATAACTTACCTTTTTCTCCTCATACAATTTCCCTTTTCCCTGATACACATCTTCCTCAAAATCCCCCTCATAAATCAATTCCTTCTCCCGATACGCGCTTCCTTTCCCGCTCCTTTTTCCGTCGGCAAAACCGCCTGCATACAACAATTCTCCGTCCGCATATAATTCCCCTTTTCCATCGTACTCGCCCTTCGCAAAACCACCTTCGTAAAGCAGTTCGTCCTCTTCATAAAGCGCGCCCTTTCCATCGTATTCACCTTCCGCGAAGCCGCCTTCATACATCAGTTCGCCCTCTTCATAAAGTTTGCCTTTCCCGTCGTATTCACCTTCCGCGAAACCGCCGCTGTAAAGCAGCTCTTTCTCCGCATATAACTCCCCTTTTCCGTCATATGCATCCGCCAGAAAATCTCCTTCATACACCAGTTCTCCGTCCGCGTCATAGGCCTTCCCGGTCCCTTCCCGCTCTCCATCCACAAAGTCTCCTTCATACACCAGTTCCCCGTCTTCATAGAGGGAACCTTCCCCTTCATATTCTCCGTCCGCATTGACGGTCCCCTCATAAAGTAATTCCCCGTCTTCCGTCCGCAGTTCCACACTCTGAAGCAGAGGCGCGCCGTTTTCGAATTCTCCCTGGGCAATCACTTCCCCTTCCTCGTTATATAACGTTCCGTTCCCCTGCATCTCTCCTTTTTCGAACGTCCCCACATACTGTTCCTGTCCGTCCGCAAAATAGAGTGTCCCGTCCCCTTCGTACAGTCCGTTCTGAAAACCGCCTTTATAGAGCCTGCTCCCGTCCTCATTGTATAGCACACCTTCTCCGTCATACTGATTCAGCAAAAAGGAACCTTTATATTGAAGCAGTCCGGTATCCGGATGATACAGCTCCCCCTCCCCGGAATAATCCTCCATCTCAAAATTCCCGTCATAAAGAAGACTCCCCGAATAATCATAAAGCTGTCCTTTCCCGTTGATTCTCCCCTCCTCCATCCTGCCCTCAAACAACAGGACGCCGTCCTCTTCTGCCAGCAACCGGACTTTTCCGGAATACCCGATCATTTCCTGCGCGTTCACCACCATAGTTTTTGTAAAGAAGCGGGAAACCAGAATCGGATGCAGAATTTTCCCGTAAAGCACCGGCAGCAGAATCAGAAGCAAAAGCACCGCGTAGACCACTTTTTTCAATACATAATACGAGCCGAGAGAAAAATAACTCTCCAGAGAGCGTGTTTCTTTCTCCTTCTTCCCGCCCAGACCTTTCTGCACATCCCGCATAACCTGGGACGCAAAAGAATCCGGATTGCTTATTTTCTTCAGTTTGCGCCAAAACGCCTGAAAAGGCGTCAGAAAAATCCGTTTTAACTTTTTCGCGGTCCGTGCGATCAGTCCGTTCTGCATCTTTTCTGCTCCTTCTTTCTATTTCACGGAAACTCCCTGCGGCTGTTCCTGCCGGGATCCTTCCGCCTTTTCCATATTCTTCTCTTTCTCCTGTCCTTTGATCTCCAATGTCCCGATCTGTGCAAAAGTGATCCCGTCCTCCGACTGCACCGGGTTGGGCAGATGGAGCAGCAGATAGACCCCGGATATCAGAATCAGCAGGACTGCCAGTACGGATTTCCATACCGGAAGCCATGCTTTGAACGCCTCCCACGCCCTCCACCAGATCCGTCCCGGCCGGATCTGCGAGGAATCTGCCTTTTGCAGCAGACGATCATACAGAGTATGGTATGCCTCATAGCAGCTCCAGATATCCTCATATCTTCCCTGCGCCAGGTTCCTTGCGTACTCTTCCAGTTCCCGTACACTTTTTTCTGTCAGTTCCTTTTGAAACAGATCCTGTACCAGTTCACCGATCCGATGTACACAATGGCTTTCCTCCACCTGCCAGTAATACTCCACCTCGGTGAACGCATACTGAAAACCAACCTGCAGCGCTTCATCCACTATGATATTATCTTTGCGCAGAACTTCGTAGAGAAAGCAGTCCGGCATATTCAGCAGAAGAATCCTCCCGAAAAGATTTTTCAGCAAAAGCAGACGTTCTCTGAAATTGTATTCATGCCGCGTAAGCGCCTGCACCAGTGCTTCCCCGGACATGTACCGGAAAACAATATAATAGGTTCCGCCGATATTAAAACTTTCCAACAGATCCTGAAACGCAAGGCTGGTATTTTTTTTCGTCGTGACCAGAATCAGATTTCTCGCCAGTTCTCTGTCATACACGCACACCACCGTACAGGTCTTCCATTCCCCGCCGTCCGGATACCTTGCCACGCATACGTCCAGCGCCGGCGTAGACCTGATTTTTTGTATCACCTCATAACATCTGTCCAGATATTGGATGCGCATACCGTCACCTCAGCCATTCTTCGTTCTTCTCCCGCACCACTACAAATGTGGAAGCCCCCACTTCCGGATACAACGTACTTACCGCCTGAATCCGGAATACACCCGCCGTCTCCGGCGCCGTATATTTTCCGTTTTTATCGATCGTCCCGCCGCCCAGATCTTTTACGCTCCACTGGATTCGTTCATCCTGAAACCCTTCCGAAACGGTGGTGAAAACGATACTCTCTCCCACACGCAGATTGGGAACGTCCGGCTGAATGAACAGACGCTTCTTCTGTAATTCCGTCCTCTCTGCCGGATGCTTCTGTGCGCTCCAGCGCACCCGGACGGTTTCAACATCTTCATTCTTCTGTACCTTCATTCCGATCACAAAGGCGCCCTGGAAGGATTCCATTCTTGCCCCCAGGGAAGCCTGAAAACCGTCCCGGACATTTTGAAACACTGAGGCGTCCCCAAAAAAGATTTCCCGGTCCTCCGGAAAACCATGCTCCACCTCATATCCCAGCACAATGGACACGGGGCCGAATCCGAGCCCGTGATAAATCCGGTCCGAGTAAAGGACTTCTCCTTTTTTTACCGCCGTCAGATCAAAAAGAACTTCCCCGCATGCCGTCTCTGGCTGCTGCGTGGAAATCACCGTTCTTCCTTTCCCAAAATCCGTCTCTTCCGCCTGTTTCCTTTTTAACTTTTTGACATCCTCCGCCAGTTTATACCACATGGCGGTGGCAATCTCCGTATGGAAAATATATTGTCCAAAAGGCAGCCGTTCCACCCGCTCAATCAGACAGACATCCTCTGTTTTCACTACATAAATCCGGGCCAGGTAGATGCTCTGACGGAAGGAAGGAGCCGCCGCATCCTCCATAGCGCGCCGATAATACGTCTCTAAAAGTGTCCGTCCCGCTTCCTGACGGCCAATCTGTGTCTGTATCCTCCCCTGTCTGGCCGTACCGTATTCCCTTTCCCCAATCCGGAGAACAAAACTGCCGGGAGACAGGGAGACCTCCCCTTTCACATCGTCAATATATGCTGCTTTTAACGGAATCTCCAGTATGTATTTTTTTTCTTTTGCGTGTTCCTTTTCGTCAAAATGGATCTGCACTTTCGCCTCGTCCTGATGGGTAAGAAAAGAAAGTTCCAGTTCATACGCAAAAGAGAAAGTCTGCTGCTGTCGGGTATTTTCCACCTCAATCCGAAGGAAGGGCTCGCTTCCCATCTCCAGATACCGCGGAAGAACATGCCGGATTTTGATTCCGTTTTCCCCGTAGATCTCCACCCATTCTTCATAGAGACCGATGGGGGATCCAATCTCTTTCTCCGGTTCCGTCCGGGTCAGAAACAAACGGTATCCTTCCCTGTATTTATTGAATTCCCCGCCGCTGTTTTCCCCCGTGCCGGCCACATTATGCATCCGTTCAAAGGGTTCCTCCTGATAATCCAGACAAAGGTAATAGAATCCTTCCTCCCCGCCCGCGTCCTCCGCGGCATCATATCCGTCCAGATCGGCGATCCGTTTTACCACCGGTTCTTCCACCACAATTTCTCTGCCCGCAAAATCCAGCGCCAGACCGCGCTCCAGGGAGATACTCTCTTCATCCACCTCTACGACCTGCAGACCGCATACCACGCCGGAACCAAAAAGAAACCGATTGATCGTTCTGCGCTTGTCATTGAAATACTTCTGCTCTGTCTCAAAATCCTCCACGGATAAAAGCTTTCCGTAAAAATAGCGATTCCTCTCAAAAGGAAAACTTTTCAGATTTTTCATAGGTTTCTGCCTCCTCTTTCTCCCCGGCGTACCGGCTGTCCTTCCCCCCGGCGAATTGCGCGGACTGCATTTTTGGGGCGTTTACTTCCCACGGCTCTTTCGAACGTCCGAGCACCGACGGGATGACGGTCGTCCCTCCAAGCTCCGCCGTCTGATAGCCCCCCAGCACACTGTTGATTCCCACATACACGTTCTGGTGCAGATAAAGATACGGTTTTAATAGAATCAGCCGCACTTCTAACTGTGCCGGTTTCATCCCCTCTATGATTTTTTTCAGTGCTTTCTGCTCCTGACGGGAGCCTGCCGCCTGTTGGCGGATCAGCACATTCACCACGCAAGGATCATGTGCATAATATCTTTTTAATCGGCGGTATACTTCCGGATTCCCCCGATAAACCTCGATCTCTCCGTATTCCACAAAAAAGGGAGTTTCTCCGGTAAAAATACGGATCACATGCTCCATATAGGCTCTGGTTCCCCGGATCAAATTCCATCTCACAATTCCATGCAGCAGTACCCGAAGCTTTGCCTCCGGCCAGAGAGGGATCTCCGGGATCCCCACCCACCGGGCCATCCAGAACAAAATCTCCGGCTCGGTCACATCCGGCTCTAACTGACGGGCGGCATGTGCAATCTTTTCGTCCAGTTCCTGATACACCGTTTCAAATAAGCCAAGAAATCGTTTCAGAAATTCCGACCCCGGCTCTGCCTGATAGATTTCCGGAAGCCAGGTAAGAAAACTTTGATTCTGCACATAGATCTTCATATCCCGAATCTCCGGGATTCGCTTTGCCTGGCAGAATAACTGTATCTCCACCCATAAAAAGCGCCCCTTTGCATGATAAAGCAGAACGTCCCTGGGATTCCATATCTGATGTACCAGAAAGGGCCGCATCAGCGCATGTTTCTCTTCCAGCGATAAACCCGGGCTTTCAATCAAGTCTTCCCACTGTGTATGCCGCCCTCCCCACAGTACCCTGGACGTATCGCTGCAGTAAAAGGAAAAACAAACGGAATCATCCCCGCAGTTCCTGCCCGCAATCACTGCGCGGTGCCATGCATTGCCTTCTTTTCGGCTGTCCAAAAGACGGCTGATAAAAATACCGGGCCGGGCGGGATCCCCGGGCTCCGGCTCCAGGCCCCGTTCGGTAACCCGGATATGTTCCAGATATCCGTGGCGGTAATCTTCCTGTTTGTTAAACACAAAATATTTGAACGGTTCCAATTCTCTCCCTCTCCTATTCGTTTCGGATCTCTTCCGACAACACCATAAGCCGCAGATCAAACTCTTTCAGACAGGCAAGCCCATTGGGCGGAAGGCCCACGTCTCCGTCCGCCAGATATCTGCATCCCTTTCCCTGCCCGCTTACCGTCAGCGTCCGCACCTTCCGGACACAGGGCAGCGTATCCAGCAGTCCGTACAGCGCGCTGCAAAGTACCGGCTTCCCGATCTCCCACGTTTTTTCATCCAGATATGCCGCAACCGCTCTTTCGATCTGTTCTCTGGCATCGGCAAACTGCGGCCGGATCCAGACCTCCGCATACAGGGAGATTCCGATGTATCCGGGATCCAGAATCCGGATCCGGGTTCCCAGCATCTTCCGCCGTTCCAGAAACCGGCTGATATTCTGCCGGTATTTCCTGCTCAGCACCGTATGCTCTCCCGGAAGGCCCAGCGGCTGTACGACAATCGAAATCTGATTTTCCGCGGACAAATCTTCCGACTCCCCTTTCCCTGCCGGCGGAAGCACACGGCTGTCCAGAATCAACAGGCCGGGGGTTTTTTTGACCAGTTCCTCATAATCGGCATAAGTCACGCCCCGGTGAATCTCCTTCAGACTGCTGCGGAATCTCTGCATACATTCCGATACGGTTTCCTCGTCCCGTCCTCCTTCTGTATTCCTGTACTGTCGGATCAGGAGTTCCGGGCGGCCTTCACATTCCCGAATTCCGCCCGCCTTGCAGTTCCCGGCGCTTCCCTGACTGCACTTTAAACGGATGATCCGGATTTCTCCGTCCGGCGCCATAGCATTTTCACAATCTCCAAACACAAGCCTTTTCTCCGCCGTATCCAGCATATAGACCCTGTCCCTGGCGGAGCAGACGTCAAAATCCTCTGTCTTTTGAAAATCCATATACGCCTTCTTTTCCCTGTCATATACCAGGATCTCAAACGCGCCGTACAGCACATGGGAAAAGGGCAGTGCAAATTCCTGATTGGCAAAACGGTTTCCCTTTCCCGGAATCCGTTTTTCCGCCGCTTCTTTTTCAAAGGCGGCCAGCCTGTACCGGAGACGTCCCCTGGCCCACACAGGCCTGGAAAACCAAATCCGGATTCTTTCTTCCCCGGTCTTCTCCCGCCGCAGTTCCCGAGACAACTGCCATCCTTCCCCTGTCTCCAGATAAAGTTCCGTCTGTCCCCTCTCGGCCAGATACAGGTCGCTGTACACAAAAAAAGTCTCTTCCTGCACCGGTTCTCCGGAAAAATCCACTTCCCCTTCCTCGTAATCACATACGGAATACTGCTGCCGGATCGGAATCTCATTCAGATACACATTCTCAATCAGCGGCGCCACATCCAGTTCCTGCTCCAGAAGCGTCACCCGGATCTGGTAAACATGCAGCGTCTCTTCCTCCGCCATCTCCTCCGGCACCCGGAAGCGAAGACATCCGCTTTGCAGAAACACATAGGTTTCATCCTGCTCCAGCGGCAATTCTCTCCATCCTCCGGCACCGTAGAACTCCCACTTCCATTTTGCCAGCGGAAGAAACCCCTCTCCCGCCGGATTTCGGGTCACTTCGTATTCCGTACGGATCTCAAAATAAAACTCCGTTTCCCGGGTAGGACTTAAGCCCTGATCCAACAGGAAGCAGCATTGATTTCCCGTCCGTGGCTGTTCCCCGAACGGATACAGCCGCATCCGCTTTCCAAAATCATTTCCCACATTCTGATAACCGTTGAAATGCGCCCCTTCTGTCAGGCAGGCGCCCAGCAGACGAACCGGATGTATCCACCTCTTCTCCGTCGTCTCAAACACCAGATCCTCTGCAAAAAAGCGGCTTCCTTTCAGAAGCGGCAGTACATTCTCCTCTCCCGGGAGTCCCGGTTCCACACAGACGGCCCCGGCAGACGGGCGGCTGTGCCTGACCTCCTCCCCGAATAGTTTCAGATATTTCCGTCGTTTCCGCTCGTCGGGTTGACTTAAGCGGTACTGCTGTACTTCTGTCAGCCAGGAAAAGAGCTGCACCAGTGTTCTGCCCGGATCCGCAAAATTATAGTTGGTCCAGTCCGGATATTCCCCCGGAATATGAAAGACTGCTTCTTCTTCAATTTCTCGATAGGACCTGTCGTCCAGATGCAGATCAGAAAACATAACCGGACTCCTTTTTTCACAATTCTATTTGTATCTCATACATTCCGCTTTCCGGCAGCCGGTAGAACGGCAGATCGGATTCCTCCAAAATCTCCCGCTCCCCAAAACGTTCTGCGCAGAACTTCCGCACATGGATCTGTCGGATATGCTTTACCCCTTCCACTCTTTTCAGTGCATGCGAGATCTGCTCCTGGCCGGGAATGGTTCCGATCTCCCAGCCTTCCCCGTAAACATTTCCCCACAGAGGATGCAGAAACCGCTCCAGTTCCGCCTGCACATTTTTTCTGGTTTGAAAAACTTCTCTCCCTGCGGTCAGTTCAAGAACGGTACTGACATCTATCCGGACCATCTCCGGTTTCATAATCTGAAATTTCCCCAGATGCAGAAGATTCCCGTCCATACGGGCAGACAAATATTCGTAAACCTGCATCCTTGTTCTCTCAAAATCAGAACCGTCTTCTTCGTATGCCGCGGGAAGAATCACCAACGTGACATATCCCGGCGCTCTCTTTCCGGTCCGGTCATAGCCGGAAAAGCATTTTACCTTCCGGATATTGCGCGCTGCCTCCCGGGCCATATCTTCATAGTCTCCGGCAGATATACAACGGTATCCATGCCGCAGCGCCCGTGCATTGCGCCGGACCGCCTCCGGAAGCGGTTCCGGCGGACAGCCGCCGGTTGTGGGCGTAGGATTATACCCGCCGTTGATAAATCCGATACTTTGATCCAGCCGTCGAATGGCGCCCGCCCTTTGATTCCCCTGCGCGCCCTGGCAATGGGCGTATCGGATCCGAACCGCAATCTCCCCCGGTTCTCTCCAAAAAGCGCGATCCATATATTTGGGAAACAGAACTGTCCCGTTCTGCCGGTCCACGGCAAATTCTCTTCGCTCCCCGCTCCGGGCGTTCAATTCTTCCGCTTCCTTCCAGGGCACCCACATCGTTGAAAGCGCGTCCTGTCCTTCTTCCTGCCGTTCCAGAACCCAGACGGCAGTCTCCCCGACTTCCGTGTAAGAAAGCGGTATCTGTTTTTCCTCCGCATAGGGAGGAATTCCGTGCGTCTCCTCTATTGTCTCCCGCCCCAGAATTCGGGCGGAATTGGGATAAATTCCCTGAATTTTCGGACACTGCGACAGCGCTTCCTGGCTTCCATATCCTTCTTCCACATCCAGCAGACGAATCCAGAACAGATCCTGCCCGAATAAAACGCTGCGCCGGATGTCCGTTCTGCCATACCATGACACAATTCCGGTATGATGAAATCCCTTCGTCCCGTCAATGGGATGGATCTGTCTCCAGCCGTCTTCTCCCAGATACTCCCAGACAGGCCCCGGCAGTTCCCGCTGCATGGCGTCCTGAAGGACAAATAAAAACTGCAGAGGCCCTTCCACCGGCGGCCGGGCAAATCCCAGGTAACAGGCTGCGTGCGGATCCGGATTCCGCTCGCAAAAAGAGGTGGCAAATCCGGCCTGCTCCATCTCCTCTCTGGAAATCCGCTTTGTTTCCAGATGATTCTCTTTCACAATTTCAAACGGACGAAGGGGAGCGCTTTGATAATCATAACTCAGGCAGACTCTCCCCGCCACCGGTGCCACATAGGTTCCTTTTGTCTTATAGGCATTCTCCATACGAAGTACCCGCGCGCGGATGGTACAGGTTTCTACGGAATGAACCAGAACAGGCTGCATATCCAGAGGGCAATGAAATTCCATGTGTACTCTCTGTCCCCGCGATTCCGCCCCGGCCGCAAAAATCTTCCGATACTTCCCGTCCACCGGCAGTCTCGTCCACCCATAGCCGTTATAATATTCCCAGATCACTTCATGGATCGTAATATCATATTCCATTTCCGGAACAAGCTCCCGTTTTTTCATCACCGTTTTCCAGGCAATTTTCTCTTCAAAAACAATTTCCAGAGGAAGTCTTACAAAATCCAGATCAAATTCCAGACAGATCTGCGCCCCCCTCTTTCCCAGCACTTCCTCACTGCCAATATAACATGTATCATAAATCGCCGGCGTTCTGCCAAACAGCAGAAAGTCTTCCATCTCCTGATCGGTTCCGTTCACATGAATAAAATCCGGCTTCCGGTTTTTTCCCCGGACCGAAAGAGAAAGGTCTAAAAGACTGATCTCGGAAAACAGCCCGGCGTCGAAGATCTCCGCCTGCACCACATAAGATGACTTCCATTCCTCCTTTTTTGCGATGCCATCCTCTCCGCCCTTGATGGAAAAATGCAGCACGCCGTCCCGGTAATCGTACCCACCCGGACATCCCACATTTGATGTGCCTCGCACAGGCGGATGTTCCGCATCCGGTAAGGTATATCCATCCGGGCTTTCCGTATTTAACACGCTTCGCACAGGCAGGCAGTCCCGGTATCCTTCGGCCGTTCCGTAGGAGAAGCGGATTTTCTTTCCCTCCCGGATGACCTGCTCCCACTGCGCGGCTTCCACACCCCTGCCTGTCAGCGTCAGAGCCAGCTTTGCCTCCGCCTGCGTTTCAATCTCCAATCCGCCGGAAAAGCAAAAGAATATCCGATGCCGTTCCAGATTTTCTCCCTGGTTCTGAAACAGGAAAAAGGACGGCATTTCTTCCCGCTCCCGGTCAAAAACCTGATATAGCCCGTCTTCCTTTGGTTTGGACAGATAGATTTTTTGAAGCTCCATGGGGCGCACCAGGACTTCCTCCTGTGTCTCAAACACCACCGGTCCCGTCTCCCCGTCCGCCAGAATCCGCGTTCCCTTCGGAACCGCCTCCGCTTCCTCCACTCCGTCCGGTAGCGTAAAGGTAAAAAATCCTTCCGCCGGTTGTGCCGGAAGCATCTTCGCATGGATCTCGTCAAAAAAAGAAAACAGATCTCCGGTCAGAGACAGGTTGAACCTTCGGATATTTTCACACATCATATCCGCAAACAGCGATACCAGCGCGCTTCCGGCATCCGGATTTTCCGGATCATACCGCCACTCCGGAACATATTGTTTTGCACATGCCCCGATGGATTCCAGTATTTCTTTTTTCGTCTTTTTCTCCCGCTTTGGAATCTGCATCCGGCCCGCCTCCTTTCTCCTGTCTGTTTCTTTTTTGTTCTTCTCTATTCCCCTTCATTGATATAAAAAGGATACACCAGATTATACATATTGTTGGTGGAACGAACCGTATAGCGAACCTGAATCACCAGAATCCCTTCTCCGATTCTTTCATCGCTGACTTCCGCCTGTATATCGGTAATGCGCGGCTCCCACCGGACAAGCGCGTTCTCCACTTCATTTTTCATGGCATGCAGAACGGTATAATCTACGGTTCCAAAAGAATACTCCCAGATCCGGCATCCAAACTCCGGTTCCATCGCCCGTTCCCCTCTCCGGGTTCCGATAATCAGCCGCACGGATTCCCCGATATTCTCTTCGTTGGAGGACATCCGAATCCGCCCCGTGGCGCCGTCTACCGCAACGGGAAATTTCCAGCCGGTTCCCAGGAATGCCTTTTCTTCTCTGTCCCATTTCATCAATTGATCTTCACCATACTTCCCTTCACCTGCGCAACGCCGGATGCCTGGAGCCCCAGTTCCCCGTTCGCCTTGACCTTCACGCTGGTCCCGCTCATCTCCGCGGTCTGTCCTTTTAATTTCAGGCTCTGCGATGCGTCAAGCTGTACCGTACCGGCCGTCAGTTTCACCGAATTCGAGTCCGCCTTCAACACTTCCTTATCGCCCACCTGAAGTTTAACGGTGGTCTTTGCCGTCACCGTCACGTTGCCGCCTTTACAGTCCAGTTCCACACAGTTCTTTCCTTCTTTATCCTGCAGAACAATGGACTCTTTCTCGTCGTCCACCATGACTTCCAGATGCTTCGGCGTCTCGATCTGGATTTTTTCTTTTCCTTTTTTGTCGGAAAATGTGATCTTATTTCCGGCCTTTGTCAGAATCGTCTTCGTATCGTTCTCCTTATTGACGATTTCCTTTGGCTGCGGATCTGTCTCGTTCCAGACGCATCCCAGCACCACTGGCATATTTAGATTTCCCTGAATAAAGCCTACGATCACTTCGGTATTAATCTCCGGCAGCCAGTAATTTCCGTATTCTTTTCCCCCATAGGGTGTCATCACCCGCACCCAGTCCGACGTCTTATGATCCTTTTCCCCCAGCAGATATTCCACCCGGACCATCCCTTTGTGCTTTTCATCCCAGATCTCTTTTACAACCGCGTTCAAAAGGCCGGGCGCCGTCGCCTGGGGAACGGTGTCATTTTCCTTTTTTGCTTCCAGTAATTCCTCATAAAAATTCAACGTTTCCAGCCTCCCAGATCAAAAGACGTCCGGTATCCGTCCGCTCCAAAAGTATGTTTCACTTCCGCCACGGCATATACTCCGTCCAGCAGTCCCGCGTCCGCGTTTTTAATTTTCACATATCCGCCCGGCAGGATTTCCGGAATCCCCACGCAGACTCCGCTGGCCTGCCTGGTCTTTTTCTTCTCCTGTTCCGCTTTGTATTCCGCAACCTTCCGTGCATCGCCGCTGCTTTGAATATCCGCGTTCATCTCCGTAAGCTCGTTCTGTACCAGGGATTTCTGTTTGTCGTCGGCTTTTAACTTCACCTGCGCTTCAACCTCTTCCTTTTTCTTCAAATCCTGCCCGAGAATTTTAATCACCGTATCCTGAAAAGAGGCCCGCCTCTGAAAAAACAAAAGATCTCTTGCCCATTCCAGTTCCACCGTCTGAAAAATTTCCTCGGACAATTTTTTGTAATACAGCGTTCCCGCATGTACAAAAAAATCCCGTTCTCCCTTTTTGCAAAGCTCTTCCGTGATAAATTTATAGTCATTTCCGTTCTGGATGATACATTCTACATCCATCTTTTCCGTTTTATCCACGCTGGTTTTCTTATACGCGGCCTTATACTTCTTTACCACTTCCTGAAACGCGTCCGAATAGCTTGTCACCTTATGTGCGATATTACTTTTTTTACTTCCCATCATCAGCCTTCGAACATCCATTGCCATAATATGAACCGAGGGATTCTCCTCCAGCTCGTAATTGATCTCTTCAATATATCCATAAAACAGAGAACTCAGACGGGAACCATATCCCATCTCCACTTCCACCAGTTCTCCCAGAATAAAATCAGAACTGATCTCCCGGAAAAAACGGCGGCTTTCCGGATCATATACATTAGTCAATTTGATACTTGCCGCGCTGGACGCCTCTTTGGACAACGTCACCTCCACCGCTTCCACCACATAGGTATCTCCGCCGGTAACTTCTCTTCCCGCTGCTTTTACTTTCACAGCGGGAACCAGAAAATTTTCATATTTGGAGACCAGACCGGACATCGTAACCGTCGCCATCGCATTCCCCTTTCCCTGCTTATATCGCCGGCAGCTTTACCACCTGTCCCGCCTTGAGATCCAATGGATCCTGTATTTTATTTGCCCGGGCAATGAGTTTCCACATATCCGGATCTCCATATTCCGCATATGCCAGATCCCATAGACGGGTTCCCTCCCGAACGGTGCGGTATTTTGTGCGGTCCGGCGACTCAAAGGGCGACTTTCTCCGTTTGTCCTTCGGAGAAATCAACGATTTGAAGGTAAGATTTACCTTTGCCCGGACCGGCATCCCGCTCTCGGTAAACATGGTGTACGTATGATTCATTTTCGTAATGACGCCTTCAAAATTCAGGGACCCCCACTGAAAGGTCACTTTGGGCGGCCGGTGCAGACTCCCCACAATTGAGGTGGCGTCTGCGATCTCCTTCGTGATTACGGAGACATCCTGCGAAGAATCCCCGCCGCTGATGCCGGGAATAGACACTGGCAATAGTGACGGTGTCCCCGGCACATAGGTATCTAAAAAAAGACTGACACTCAGCTCTGTCGCATCTCCCGAGATATATTGTATGATCGGCCCGTCCAGACCGGGCACCTTCTTTTCGGAATACGACGCGCTGTCCGTCAACTGATATTCGGAAGGATTAAACAAAACGTCAATGGTTTTGTCCATCCCCTCCTGCTCGATCACCAATTTTGCTTTTGTCAGTCCCATCTGTTCCTTCCTTTCTTTCAGTCCCTCTTCTATCCGCGGCGCCATTCTGTTTCTCTCTCAAAAAACGCATTTCTGCCGTACACAGATCACTGCATTCCTCTGCGCAGCCGCTCCATATGTAGTTCTTCATGAAGCTGCTTTTTCACCTTTTCCGCAAGCACTCTGGCCGATTCTTCCGAATCCTCCCGCACATCCGCCGTCTGTATCTTCTGTTCCACCTCCCGCAGGCGCGTCTCCATCTGCTGCTGCAAAGAGCGGATCCGGACATGCTCTTCCTCCTGTCTGCGCAGAAGTTCCTGCCGCTCTCTGCCTCCTGCTTTTCCTTCCCGCATTGCAACTGTAAGCTCCTGTATCGGAAACGCCTCCAAATCCTTCCGCCGCTCTTTGCCATCCGGCGGCATTCCTTCTACTGAAAAATTCCAGAGAACCGGAAATTGTCTTTCTTTCGGATATCCTCCGTCTTTCTCTCCCGTAAGCTCCCGGTGATTCCTTCCGGGATTCTCTGCCTCCGTAAATCCCGGCCGGTTCCTTCCGAGATTCTCTGCCTCCGTAAATCCCGACCGGTTTCCTCCGGGACTCTCTGCCTCGGCAGATCCCAGCCGCTCCTTTCCGGGACTCTCTGCCTCGGCAGATCTCGGCCGCTCCTTTCCGGAACTTTCCGCCTCTGTAAATCCCGGCCGGTTCCCAGAATTTTCCTGTCCCCGTAAGTCTCGACCGGTTTCCTCCGGGATTCTCCGCTGTGGTTTCACTTTCTTCACTCCGGCGGAATTCAAAAGCTGCAAGAGCTTTCGTTCCTGTTCTTCTCGCTGCCGTTCCCCATATGTCGTTACACGCTGTACAAATACGGGATAACGTTCATGGACTGTCTGCCTTCTGATCTGATGAAGAAAACGCCTGGAACTTTCCTGTTTCTCAAAAGAAGACTGTACTTCTTTTTCCCGGGACACAGAAGATTCCCTCTGTACCTGTTGTTTTTGTTCCTGCGCGTTTTGTGCCTGCCGGTTTTGTGTCTGTCTTTCCCACTGCCGCACAATTCCGTCTGCCAGCCGTATGACTGTCTCCCGGTATTCTTTTTCTTCCATCTGCCCGATTCCCGCAAGCAGCCGGCCAATTGATGCCTCCTGAAGCTGTTCCTCCCGATATATCAGCCGCAGATCTTCCCGGTGTATCCGATGATTGATCTGCCCCAATAACTGCTGCAGCCGGGAACGTGCCTTCGCTGTTTCCACCTGCTGCCGGAGTTCTCTCTTCTGCCGTTCCCGTGCATCCTCCAGGAATTCCTGTTTTGTGTTCCCCGCAGACTCCTGCTCTACATCCTCCATAGATTTCTGTCCGGCGGCCCCGGCGGATTCCCGCCTTACATCCCCCGTGGATTTCTGTCCGGCAGCCACCCGTGAGGTCTGCAAGATCATTGATGCGGTCTTTGCCTGCCGTTCTGAAAAGACATCTTGTGTTCTGCTGCGGTTCTCCCCATCAGGAACAGTATCCATTCTATCCCTCGTTGTCCTTCCGGCAGAGTCAGAAAATTCTGCCGCCCCTTCCGGCCGGTAAAGTGCATGCCGCAGCAGCGTCTCTTCCCACTCCCGTTGTTCTACGGCGGCTTCTTCTACTGTTCCGTGTTCCTGCTCCCGTATTCCCGGTTCCTTATCCCGTGCCTCTTCCTCCCGCCGAAGTCGGGAAACTACCGTCTTCTCTGCTGCCTGTTCCAAGCGCAGAGCATCCGCCAGTTTTCGGACAAATTCCGGATACGCCGTCTCGTTCATCTGCCGGATATACGAAAGCATTTCCTGTACCGCCGGGGTCCCCATCTGCTCCTCCCGCTGCGGGAATATAAGTTCTATTCCTGTTTCCTCTGTAATCTGTTCTGTAAGACGGGACAAAAGTTCCCTGTCTTCTCCGGATCCTTCGGACTGCAGTTGCCCTTCTGATTTTTGCTCCGGCCAAACAGGTTCCACCCTGTTCTTCCTCTTGTTTTTCCCCGTATGCGGCGTTCCTCTTCCGTCTCGCTCCTCCCGCAGTAGTTTTTCTCTGATTCCTTCAGACTTCCTCTGTTCTTCTTTTTCCGGATGCAGAAGCGCTTTTTCCCCTTTTCCCGGCCGCGGCAGGGAATCTTCTGCCGAAAAATCCTGTACCGAATCCGGCCCGAAAGCATCCTCAAAGTCCGGTATCTCTGCCAGAGTTTTAAGCTGCAGTAAGGCCCTGCTCCAGTCCCGCAGCTTTTCCTGTTTTTGGTTCTTTGCAAGCTCCTTTTGGGATTTCTGTTGTGCAAAGACAGCGTTCCATTCTTCCGCAGGCAGTAAATCCTGGTATCTCTCCAGCACGCTTCTTTCCCGGCGAAGGAGTTCTTTTTTCCGCTCCCGCAGTTTCACCCGGACTTCCTGCCTTACTTCCGTAATCTTTTGAAAAATGTCCGTCTGTTTTGCTTCCCGTACAGACGGAACCTCTTTCCTGTCCGCCGTTCCTTCTTCTTCCAAAGGAGCTGCCTGCATCTTCTGCTCTGCATTCTTCCGATACGGAATGTCCGCAAAAAGGAAGGGAGCCGGCCAGTTCGCCTGCCGCATCTCCTGTTCCAGGCGGGTTCTCACTTCCGTTAGATATTGCGCCTGCTTCTGTTCCAGTCTTTCTTTCAGTTCCCGGCCTGTACGATAACGAAACCAGTTTTTAATCTTAAAAGATAATACCCTGTTTTCTTCCCATCCTTCTTCCTGTGCCCGGCATACTGTTTCTATCACCGGCGGAAGATTTTTCCAGAAGGAACGAAGCGCTTCTTCTTTCTGTTGTTCCAGATACCGTTCCATCTCTTTTTTCGTACTCTTCCAGACAATCCCCGGCGAAACGGGGATGTGCGGCGACGGAGCGGATATTTTGTCCGTTTCCTTCCGATCAGAAAACAGAATTTCCTGATAGCACTTTTGAAATACCTCCGGCTCCAGCGTATCCAAAAATGTAACCAGCTGCTTTACGGTAACCTTTTCTGCTTCTCCCTGCTGCCAAAGCAATCTTTCTTTCCCAATGCCCCGAAACAGCGCCGTCTTTTCCAGTCGGTACCATATTTCCCGGCAGACCTGGCTGCTGCAGTGTTCGAGATACTCTCTGATCTGCATTTTCTCAATCGCAAGCACTGTCTCTGACAAAAATTTATACTCGCTCTCTTCCAGAGACTGAAACACCGTCTTTCCCGGATATGTCTTCCATTCTCCTCTCTCTCCTGCCGTCAGTTCCTGCAGGCAGCGGTAGAGCTGACACAGACTGCGGTATTCCTTCTGCAAAAGACGCACTGCCTGGTTTTCCTTCTCCCAGGCCCGATAACGCTGTCTTTCTTTTTCTATTTGTTCCAAATAGACGATGGACTGCCGGAACGAACGGTAAACCGAAAAATCCATTCTTTTCAACTGCGCAAAATAATAGTTTGTCGCCTGGGCAACCTGCCTGCTTACCGCATGGCTGCTGTACACAATCCGGTTCTGTTTCAGAGAAAACTGAACAAACGTATTCTGCAAAATCAAACGGAGCAGAAGCTGTATCTTCTGTCTGGATTCCGTTTCAGCGATCCAGGCTTCTTTCCGGTAGATCAAAGAGATCTGTTCATAATTCTTCGCGGAAACCGGAATATATCTGTCCCACAGATTCTGCAGAAACTCTGTTTCGATCCGTAAATGTATTTTTGATTGAAATGGCGCGAATGGTTTTATCATGTTACAATCCTATTTTGTTGATCGTCTCATTCAATCCTGTATGGGAAATCTCCACCCTTTTAATCAGCACGCCGCTCTCCAGCGCATCCAGCGTATCAATCTCCCATTTTGTGACAATCCCCCAGTCTGCTTCATAGGTCGCCGTCGGGATCATCCCGCTCTCCGGCATGACCATAATTACAATTCCCATGCTCAGTTCGCTCCCGGCCGTCAGCGTGGTCCGCAGCAGTTCCCCGCTGGCGATTCCATATTCCAGCACCAGCTTATCCAGCGACTGGCGGGGTTTAGGCAGATAATGCACCCGGTCATTGAGTCCGCCCTCGGCCACCGTTTCGAATTCCATCGTCGCGGAAATATTGGAAACCTTCGAAAAGCCCAGCGGCATTCCGTTTAAAATCACTTTGAACTTCGTTCGTTTTGCGAGATTCTCCTGCATTGCCATCTTTTCTCTCCTGCCGTCACATTATCAATGCGACCCGTGAACGCGCTAAATCCGAAAAATATCCTGTTCCGGTTCCTGATTCAATTTCCCGTTGATACCGGAAATCTCCTCGCACCACCGGCGGCGTTCCCTGTGGGGCAAGTTCCAGATCGCTTCCCGGCTCCAATGCATATAGTAAGCAATAAACGCCGTCTCCTCATAAATTTTTTCCGCCGGATATACTTCTATTGCCCGGCATCCATAAAATTTACCGGCACCTCGATCTCTTCCCCGCAATGCGGGCAGACGGTCCGGTAAACCGGAATTTCCGCCTGGTTGATCCGCTCATAGAAATCCTGCAGGTACGCCAGGTCTGTCGTATAAAGTCCTTCCACCACTCTTGTATCCACCGCCGGCATCTGACCAAGGCCGGTAATGACACGGGAAAGCAGGATAATCGTCAGATATCCCGGATTCTGCTGTACCCTTGGATCCCGAAGCGGGATAATCTCGTCCGCCGCAGTGGCCAGGCGCATCCGGCCCTCTCTGTGAAGATTCCCTTCCCGGTCCACATACCCTTTTGGCAGTACAAATGAAAATTCTGTCTCAAACATACCCTTCTCCTACTGTGTGATTTCTTTCATCAGGACACTCTGGTCATTCCCTCGTGCGCGATTTCAATGGACTCAATGGCGATCTCCGAAGACGTCGCATTGAAATCCGGCGCCGTATATTTTGTAGGCCATGCGTTGATCACCTGCCAGGAAGCGGCCGCCGTCTCCGTCTCGTCCAGAATCGTAATGGTAATGGTCTTTCGTTCCACTTCCCCTTCTACGCCCGCGATCATCCACTCGTACATCACCATGGAATCCGCAACGCCCTGTTTCAGTGTAATATTTCCATACTTTTTCAGTCCCGGTATTTTCATCGGCGTCTGTACCATATCGCCTTCCCGGTACTCCATCACATCAATCGAGGCATCAAAACCGGACGCTTCCGAAAATCCCCCGGCTTCCAGACCGTCAATTTCAACCTTATATCTAAACTTTCCATGTGGATAAGTAGCCATCTCTCTCTATGCTCCTTTCTCTTATTCGATGGAATCACTGGTCTTCTGGGAAATTCTGAAGACTACAAACTCCGCGGGTTTCACCGGCGCAATTCCAATCACACAGACCAGTCTTCCGTTATCGATGTCATCCTGACTCATCGTATTTCTTCCCACATTTACGAAGAATGCTTCGGAGGGAGCGGAACCTGCCAGGGCGCCTGTTCTCCACAGTCCGGTTAAGAATACGTCGATGGTCCGTTTCACCCGCACCCATAAGACTTCATCATTTGGTTCAAATACCGCCCAGTTCGTATTTGCCTTGATACTTTCTTCAATAAAAATAAACAATCTGCGCACGTTGATATATTTCCAGCTTGGATCGCTGCTGGCCGTTCTCGCGCCCCAGACACGAATTCCCTGTCCCGGGAACGTCCGGATCAGGTTGACTCCTTTGGGATTGAGAATATCCTGCTCGCCCTTGTTGAACTGACAGTCCAGTCCCACGCACGCGCGGACAGTCTCATTGGCCGGCGCCTTATGTACGCCCCGGGACGTATCGCTTCTTGCATAGATTCCGATTACCGAGCCTGACGGCGGAATAGCGATATTCTTTTTATCCAGCGGATCGAATACCTCCAGCCAGGGATGATACATGGCGGCATAATTGCTGTCCACAATGTCCCGGTGGGCGATAATATCCTCGATCTTTCTGGCGTCTTTTGGCATATCCAGCACCGCAAAACGACTGGCCAGATTTTCGCAGTGCGCCACCAGCATCAACTGTACATTGGGATCCGTCACCCCCGGCACGGCCATAATGGATACCGTGTCATTGTCCAGGAAAGACTGAATTCCCGTGCGCTTTCCCGCTCCGTTGTCCGTCCCGATATAATCCGCGGCGCTGATGCCGGAAACGGATCCGTTGCTTCCGTTTTTCAGATGAATTACACAAAATGCCTTATCCGGATCTTCCCCTGCGATCTGGTCGAACGGCGCCGTGATATCTTCCGCAGACTTTCCTGTATAACGCGCCGTGATCAGTTCGGATTTTGCCGTCTTTTTATCCAGATAATTGGGAGTTGCAATGTTAAAGGACAAATTCTCATAAAATTCCACAATATCCTCATATTTGACTTCCAGATTAAATTCACAGGTGGAAATCACTTTATTCGGAAGCAGATTCTTATCCACCACATCCACTTCAAATTCCCGCTCAAAGGTAATGATATTGTCCTGGCTCTTCACAACGCGGTTGTAAATCACGGAAGTCATATCCCTGTATACCACCACGTCCCCCGCATGAAAACCTGCGGAACTTTTTACGGAATACCGCTTCCCGTCGGCTGTCTGAAGTTCCTCCAGAATTTGTGTCTTCGCCTTGCTGGACGGCGTAACTACAATACTCATATTATCGCCCCATAAACCGGGGTTTTTTGCCTCCAGTTTTATGACCGGCTGCTCCGCCGGTACCGATGCGCGCGCGCATTTCGCATCCTGAGGCGCCACCCGGGACACAAAGCAGCGCGCCCCGCCGTTCACAAAGAAATGTTCCACCGCATACGCCAGAAACCGGTACTCTCCATACTCATTCTCGGAAAGATAACCGCCGTACTTCCTCTTAAAATCCGCAAAATTTGTCACAAGCTGCGGAACGCCCTCCACAGGCCCCCGCTCGGCAAGACCAAGAAATCCCGCCGTACTTGTTCCCACACCCTCCATTGGTTTTCCACCCGAATCAAATTCTTCCACATATACTCCCGGTGATAAATACTCCGCCATATTCCTCCGGCATTTTTCTCCTGCAAATGCCGGCTGCCTCCTTTCTCGTCCACGTAAATTTTTGTGAGATACTTCTGCTGTTCATTATAGAACAGCGCACTGAACATTTTTATAAACATTCCGCAGATTCACCTTTTTTCTCTGTCTGCTTCCGTTTTCAGTTCTTTCTGTCCGCTGCCGCTGCCGCCGACTTCCCCTTTTTTGTTTCTTCTGCCTCCGGTTCTTCCTGTTGGCTTCTTCCGGATTCCTCTGTTTCTTCCGCTTCTGTTCCTTCTTCTGATCCTTATACTTCTATTCCTTTTTTGCCGTTCCTTCTTCTTCCTCTCCCTGTACGGTTTCCGCTTCTTCTGTTCCTTCTTCTCCCCCTCCCTGTACGATTTCCGCTTCTGCCGTTCCTTCTGTCTGTTCCCCGCCTGTTCCTCCTTTCTCCGGCCTCGTCCACCATCCGCTGTCTTTCTTTTCCTCCTTTGCCCGGTCGATCATCTGTTGCAATCCAACACGCAGCTTCTCTTCTTCCCTTTCCTTTTTCCGAATCTGATCGTTCACATGATCCAGCCGATGATTCACCCGGTCAAACTCTTCCAACGTCAGCTCCTGCATCCGCTTCTGTTCCAGCGCCTGTTTTTGTACCCGTTCCGGCGCCTGTTCCAGAAAACCAAACAGGCCGGACAATGCCGGATGCCCCTGCTTTTCCAGAACCTCCTTCATACACTCCAAAAACTCCCGGCTTCTCTGCTTTTCCGTCACATCATAAAAAATCGCCTGCTTTCGAAAAGGAAGTTCCGACGCAAACAGAAAACGCTCCCCTTTTTGAAAGACCCTTTTTTCTGTTCCAGGTTCCAGATACTTTTCTTTTTCCGTATGTACAGGCGTACCGGGCGCTTCTTTTGCCTCAATCCGAAACCCTTCCTTTCCGGTTTCCCCTTTCCTCACGGCTCGCTCCGCTTTTCCTCCCCTTCCGCTTCTCTCCTCTCTTTCCGTTCTTCCTCCCCATTCGGTTTTTCCTTCCCTCTCCGTTCTCCCTCCCCGCCTGACTTTCCGTTCCCCCTGCCCTCCCGCAAAGGTCTCCCTGAAATACCCCAGATGTCCATATGTGTTTTCGATTTCCCCGCTTCCTTTCTCATCCTTATGAAGAAGCGATCGTCCCTGCTCCCAATCCGGCCGCTTTCCTGCCATATTCTCATCCCTCTCTTCCCTGTGTCCCTCTCTTCCCCATCTTTTCATTTCTGCGGATCATCCATAATTTCATGTACTATTTTCCGGTTACATATACCCACCCGTCCGGGCATCCTGTATCTCGTATATTCCACATGAACGGACACTTCTCATCCAATAATCTATACCCATTCGGCTCCGCATTGAATGCCCTTCGAGCGGCCAGCTAACGCTATCCGATAAAATATACCTCATCGGAACATATTTTACCTTTTTGCAAAAAAACAGTCCGGGCTGGAATCCTTGTCCTAAAGAACCTCTCAAAAAACGTCAGCGCTTAACGAGGTTTTTTCGAGTTTAGCGTCTGCTACGTTTTTTGCGAAGCGAAAGCGGGGTGATGTGGACAAGGATTCCTGACCGGACGGACTCCCCCATTCAGACCCGATCCTGATACTCCCCATAATCTTCCCTATTTAACCGTCTCCCGCTTTTCTCCAGCTCGTGGGCAAGCCCCCGGAGAATCCGTTCCATCGTCAGCATCTGTTCCGGCGATTCCGCCGCCAGAAAACTGCCATAGAGCAACGCATTTTTTATCACACTTCCGGTAACCGGAAACTGCCGGGCAAGAAATGGATAATCCAGTTCTTCCGACACCGGGAGCCGCTCCGGGAGCATTTTCCTCCACATGCTTTCCCGGGAAGCCGTATCCGGAATTGGGAAATCCACAATATCGCTAATTCTTCTGCGGAAAGCTTCGTCGAAATTCTGAAGATAGTTGGTGGCCAGAATACTGACTCCCTCATATTCCTCCATCTTCTGCAGCAAAAACGCCACTTCCATATTACTGTACCTGTCATTGGCCTCCCGTACCTCCGTCCTTTTACTGAACAGTACATCGGCCTCGTCAAAAAACAAAATCGCCTGGCTGTCTTTTACCTCCTCAAAAATACGGTTTAATTTCTTTTCCGTCTCCCCGATATATTTATCCACCACTGCGGGCAGCTCTATCTTATACAATTCCATATCCAATTCGGAAGCCATGACCTGCGCCGCCATGGTTTTTCCGGTTCCCGGAGGCCCCGCAAAGAGCATCGACACCCCGTTTCCATAAGCGGATTTTTCTGAAAATCCCCATTCCTCATATACTTGTTTTCGATTCTTTACCCGCTGCACAATCCGGCATAATTTCTCCTTCTGCAAAACAGGAAGAATCAAATCCTCCATAGTATATCCCCCTTCTATTTTCTTTGCGTATTGTTTCAGGGAATTGCCGCCCGCATGCAGCACCGCCGTCCGAAGATCTTTTGCACCGATCCGGCTTCTCCCGTCACTGTATGCGCTGGTTTTCGCCCGTTCCAGTACAGACCGCATCTTTCCGGGAAGAAACGCATACCTCTGCAGAAAGAAAACCCGCTCTTCCTCCCGCTCCCAGGAATATTCTCCGGTCAGTTTCCAGAACAGCTCCTGATCCTTCCACACCGCTTTCGGATCGATGGCAAAGACAAGAAGCTGTCTGTCCCTGCCTGCATCCACAGGAAATTGTTCCTCCTCTCCCAGAAAAAACAATGTCTCTTCCTCCGCCATCTCTTCCAGCAAATCCGAAAGATCCATCGGTTCTTTTTCCGGCAATTCCATGACCAATATTCCACGATGCAGCATACATTCTGTCCGGATTTCCTGCAGCCGCTGCCATGTATGCAGACTTTCACAGAACACCACCGCCAGACCTTTCCCAAGCGCCGCTGCCAGACAGGCATAATTCAACTTTCTTCCGCTTCCCTTTCTGCCGTACAGATAGCAGAGTTTCTTTCCCTTCACCTTTTCCATACTGCGCCTGATCCGATCATATTGCCGCACACTGCTCCCCAGAAAGGGAAGCTTTTCTCCTTCTTTGCAGTACCAGTACATCCCCGGAATTTTCTGTTCCGGAAGAATCCCCCTGTATAAAAAAAGAAACACCCGCGGTACAAGACGTATCCGGATCTCCCCTTTTTCTGTCTCTTCCGGGAAAAATAAAACCGGAGACGGAAAAAAGAACAACTCCCATCCCCGGGTATCTTCTTCCTGCTCCCAAAATTTTTCCCAGAATTCCTGTACAAATTCCTGCCGGGAAATCTCACTGTACAGCACGGCCGAAAGGAACAGTGCTTCCTCTCTGTTCAGGCCGGCCGACAACAGCACATAGAAAAACGGAGAAAATCCGCCCTTCTGCACACTTTCCCCGGCCCGCGTACACAGTATCCGAAATTCTTCCTGAATCTTCTTTTTTCCCGGACTTTCCCGGACAGCCCGATCCCCCCATGCCGTCAGTTCTTTTAAAAATTCCGTATAGGTCATGTATCCCTTCCTTTCCACCGTCTTTTTGTCCTTTCAGTCCCACCTGTCTTCGAAAAACACCAATACATCATAAAACATGTCGACGGACTTTCGCTTTTCAAACTTGTATCAGTTCGTGAAATGTTTTCTCAAAATCCAATTCCAGATCTTCTTTATACAACTTTACCATACGGTCATACTGCTGTTTCGCTTCTTTTTGCTTCCCGCTCCGGTACAGGCAGAAAATCAGACGGGTCACGATCTCCTCATCATACGGCTCCATCTCCTGCATACTCTGCAAAAAAGGAACAGCCTGGGCCTCCTGCCGCCTGGCCATCCGGTCCAACGCGCTTTCTTTGCATACCGACAAGAACGCATCCTCCAGTTTTTTCGCCCTTCCATAGGCCCACAGATATCCCGTATCCTCCATATAGCCGCCTGGATACAGACGCCAGATCCACTCTGCCTTCTCCTGTTTTTGAGAAAATGTCCGGAAAAATTTCTGCAGTTCCTCCAGATCAGAAGTAATACGTTCCATATGTAAGGAATATTTTCTTTTTTCGTATTGGATCAGATTCTCCCATCCCTTCTGTAAAAATCCCTGCCGGATACTGTACAGTGTCGTATGAAACAATGCCGCGGCGCTCTTTGCTTTGATTTCCGGCCACAAAAGTGTGATCAGTTCCTCCCTTGTCACGCTTTCCCCCTGCAGATGAAACAAATACGCAAACAACTCCTGCGCCTTTTTTGTTCTCCACTTTATTTCCTCTCCATCCGGAAATATTACACAAAACTGTTTCATGCATTGTATCCGAAGCTTCTCTTCTTTTTCCTCATACAGAGGGAGTTCTTCCTGTAAAAGCAGCGGACGGATATTCCTGGTATTCTTTTTCAGGAAATCCATTTCCTCCAGAACATACCGATGCTTCTCTACAAAATCCTGCAGCTGAATCTGATTTTTATACAGAAATTTGTCTCCCATTTCGGCCTGTTCCACTGCTTTGCGGTAATTTTTTTTATTCCAGGACAGAAGAGCCAGCATTTTCCACGCAATCGCCGTATGCAGCGTTTCATACGGCGTATCCTGAAGGATCCGGTTCGCGTAGTGTAAAACAGACTGGTAATCCGCCTCATGATAAACGGCAGCCAGTTTTTCCGTGAAAATACAGTCTGACAGAAGAAATCCCTCCTCGCACTCTTTTGCTCTTTCTGTTTCTGACTCCAAAATCTTTTCTCCGAAAATCTGCCATGCGGCAAACAGAAAGGAACCTTCTAAAAACCGGGCGCCGCGTCTTTGCCATGCTTCCATCTCCTGCTGCGCTTCCTTTCGTCTTTGCAGGCAGCATTCCTGTTTAATCCGTTCGGTGCATACTGCTTCCTCCAGCGTATTCCAGCCTTTCTCCGGGAACTGCTCCGCCTGCCTAAGACAATACGCCGCCTGTCTTAAATTCCCCTCCCTGCGGTCCGACGCCGCCAGATACAAGAGTGCTTTTTTATAATCGGCAATTCGCCCTTCCTTATAAAAATCCTTTCCTGCTTCTAAAATCTGCCTTCTGGCCTCCTCCGTATTCCCTGTCGTCCGCAGATATTTCCCATAAATAAACCGTACTTTCGCCAAAAGCGTCGCTTCTCTCTGTTCAAGAAAGGTAAAACACCGGTGCAGCGTATCATACAGCCTGTCCTTTAAGATCTCTTCTCCCGACACCTCCAGAACCGCCTGCACCACTTCCGGCGCATTGGCCCGACAGCCGTATTCTGCCGCCTGAATCTTATCCTCTGTCTTCAGGAAAAAATAAGCGGCCTTCTTCAGGGAATCCGTCTGTTCCTGTTCCGACATCTGGGACAGCAGAAAGCGTTGAAAAATAGAGTGGTAACGGTAAATCCCGCTTTTCTCCCCCAGGCTCTGTACGAACAGTTTTTCTTTTACCAGATATTTCAACAGACTTTCCGACTGGTAGTTTCCTATCACTGCATTACAGACCGGGGCGGTCATGTAATCCAGGACCGCTGTTCTTTTCAGAAACGTCTGTATCTCAAAGGGCAACATCTTATACACCCGTTTCGTCAGGTAATCCGACACTTCCAATGTCCGGCAGATCTGCTCCACCCCATCCGCCGTCATCTTTTTCTGCTGCCGTCGCATTTGCTGGGTAATCTGTATCACGCCCACCGGCCAGCCTTCCGTATGATCATAAATCAGCTCCGCCGCCTGCCTTTGCAGATCTGTATCTGTCACGTAACGCAGGAGAAGTTCGATTTCCTCTTTTGTAAACTTTAAGTCCTCCGCTTCAATACAGGCCGCCGTTCCAAGAGATGCATACTCTTCCAGAAAATCCGGCAGGGAACGCATCTCTACGATGAAAAAACGAAGCTTTTCTCCCAGCGTTTCCAGCAGGACATTGACCAGATTAAAAATATCCGGATTATGGATTTCCTGAAAGTCATCCAGAATGATATATAGATTTTCCACCCACATATCCAGCCATACAACCAGCTTTTCCACCAGAAGATCCAGGTCTTCCTCCGGGGATAAAAAAATCTGCATATCTGCATCCCCGATTCGCAGTGCGCCTGCCACCGATTTTGTAAAATTACGCACAAAAGACATCAACTCATTGTCCGCCCCGCTTAAGCTGTACCAGGCACAGGGTATCTCACAATGTTTCACATAATATGCCAGCATCTGTGTCTTTCCGTACCCGGCCCCTGCATTTAAAATCAACACCCGTTCCTTTGCGGAAACCAAAAGAGCATCTGCTGTTCTTCTCATATATTCATTTTCTACGTTCGGCACCTGTATTTGATTGCTCTTTTTTTCCATCTTCCACCTGCCTATACTGTATATTTTAAATCCACGGGGGCGCCGGTCCAATCCCCGGGAGCCGCACGGGATTCGGTTTCTTTCCCCTGTCTTTAAACTATCTGCCGATATATGATAACGGAATCTTACTAAAAAGCAAGGCTTCTGGCAGGAACATCTTTTTTCTGGCAAAAACATCATCCTATTTGAAAAAATATTTTTTTATGATATACTTTATTGAATCGCTCTATTGGATTTTTATAGAAATCGAGGTGAAATCAGTTTTGAAGATCGCTTTCGTGGATGACGAACAGGAATGTCTGCATGAAATAGAACGGCTCTGTGACAGCTTCGGGCAGGATACCGGATATCCTGTGGAAACCAGCTCCTTTTGCAGCGGGGAAGCGTTTCTCGAGGCGTTTGACAACAGCGGCTTTGATGTTGTATTCATGGATATTTATATGGAGGGCATGAACGGAATCACCGCTGCGTTGAAAATGCGCCGGCAGGACAGGCACTGTCTTCTTGTGTTCCTGACCTCCAGCATGGAATTCATGCCGGACGCTTTTTCCTGTCATGCCTTTGAGTATGTTACCAAGCCTTTCTCCAAAGAGCGCATCTTCGCCGTGCTGTCGGATGTGGTGAAGGTGCTGCCGCAGGAGCGCAAATACATGGAACTTGCCGCCGGCAGAAAAACCATTCGTGTATTCCTTGATGAAATCGTCTCTGCCGTCACAGACGCACACTACCTTGATCTCACACTTACAGACGGGGAAAAACTGCACTGCCGCATGACCATGTCCTCATTCATGGAAAAGACCGGCGGCGACACCCGTTTTCTCCCTGTCAACAAGGGCATCACCGTGAATATCGAATACATCCTTGCATTCGAAAAAAACTGCTGCATAATGGAAAACGGCGAAAAATTCCCGGTTCGTGTACGCGACAGTGTGAAGGTGGAACAAATGGCACGGGACTATCATTTTGAAAAAATACGTGGACACCAGGCTGATTTTGCCAGCAGGCGCCGCCGGAAGGAGGGGTGATCTTGATTCTCGGTAAATTTCTTTCGGCGCTGCCGCAGTTCCTGATCCTCCTGTCGGCAGCGATTTCCTGCTATCTGTCGGCAAAGAATCAGATGAAATATTCTCCCGCAAAAACCGGTGCACTGTGCATGACAGTATTGCTGCCATATTCTGTCGGCGCCGCCGCTCTTCATGCGTTGCTGAACATTGATGTGAACCTCATTCTGTTCCCGTTCCTTGTGCTGTCCTTTTTCCTGTACCGCCGTACGGTATACCTGGATTTTCCCTGTTCCCTTGCCATCTATGTGGGCGTCTGCGCCATAGAGACTTTCCCCGTGCAATTCGCCTATGCGTTTGATTCCTTCCTTCATCCTACGGCAGGTGCTGCGGATTTTTCCCCGGAAGCGGCTCTTTTCCGGTTTGGACTTTCCACTCTGCTGCTGGCGGCTTTCGCTCTGCCTGCCACACGGAAGTTTTCCTGGGTTGTCGACCGCCTGCATTCTCCGAAAGTGTGGTATGCCACGGTAACGCTTTCTTCCACGTTCCTGCTATTCAATATTCTGGCTGTTCCGCTCTCCTACAGTACCTTACATACAGGACGAATGTACTGGCTGTTTCCTCTGTTCGAAGCCTGCGCGCTGGCCGTACTTACTATGTTTTATACACTTTTTTACCAAATCGCGTCCTCCATACTGGAACAGGCCGAACTCAAAGAACGCGCCCGGCTCCTGAAGATACAGGCCCGGCAATATCGTACCTTACAGGAACATATACGCCAGACCGCAAAGATGCGTCATGACTTCCGCCATTCCCTCCGCCTGCTTTCCGCCCTGGCGGAAAAAGGCGACATTGCCAGCATCCGGACACACCTTGTGGAATATGAAACCAGTCTCGCACAAAATACTCCTGTGAATTACTGTGTCAACGCCGCGCTAAATGCCTTGTTTGCCTATTACCGCGAAATGGCGGTTTCCGCGAAGATTGACACAGACTGGCATATTGACCTGCCGGATCCATTTCCGTTTTCAGAACTTGACATGGCGGCGTTGTTTGGAAACCTCATGGAGAATGCCATCGCAGGATGCAGGACCGTGCCGGAAGACTCCCGGTATTTTTGTCTGACCACCCAGGTCCGGCACGGGAATCGGCTGTATGTGGTGTCCACCAACAGCTTTGACGGAAATGTTCAGAAAGGGAAGGACGGATACCATTCCACCAAACAAAGCGGGACGGGCACCGGCCTTGTCTCCATTGCCACCGTTTCTGAGAAATACGGCGGCCAGGCAAAAATCTCGCACAGCAACAGGGAATTTTTTGTAGATGTGGTACTGAAGATAGAAACAAGTGAAAAACACGATATGAAAATCACACCAGAAATCAGGAGGACAACATGACTGCAGAAAACAAAGAGTATACCACAAAAGAATTAATGAAACGTTTTTCCCCTTATTACAGGCATCACAAAGGCGTCCTCTTTACAGATTTATTCTGTGCCTTCCTTACGACGCTTTGTGAACTGGTACTTCCCATGATCCTCCGGTATATCACCAACACCGGGATGACAGATCTGGCCCGTCTGACCATCCGCTCCGTCGGCGGTATGGCTCTGCTCTATCTGGTGCTGCGTATCATAGACTGTATGGCAAATTACTATATGGCGCATATGGGACATGTGATGGGCGCTGCCATTGAGACGGATATGCGCCGGGACGCTTACACGCACCTGCAGAAGTTATCCAATACCTACTATAACAATACCAAGGTCGGACAGATCATGGGACGAATTACCAACGATCTGTTTGATGTCACCGAGTTTGCCCATCACTGCCCGGAAGAGTTTTTTATTGCGGCCGTCAAAGCATTGGTTTCCTTTGTCATCCTGTCCTTCGTCAATCTGCCGCTTACGCTGGTCATTTTCCTTTTGATTCCTGTGATGGCTTATGTCTGCATCAAATTAAACCGGCGAAGCCGAAAAGCATTCGCTAAACAACGTGTTCAGATCGGTGAACTGAACGCCGCCATCGAAGACAGTCTTCTGGGGCAGAACGTTGTAAAAGCATTTACCAATGAGCCCATCGAAATCGACAAGTTTGAAAAAGGAAATCTGAAATTTTACGATATCAAAAAAGAAACTTACCGGTACATGGCCGCTTTCCAGACTGCCACCCGTGCTTTTGACGGCCTGATGAATCTAACCGTCATCCTGATGGGCGGAATCTTTCTCGTAAAAGGATATATCACCGCCGGTGATCTGGTAGCCTATGTCATGTATGTCACCACGCTTATCGCTACCATCCGCCGGATCATTGAATTTGCGGAACAATTTCAGAGAGGACTTACGGGAATCGAACGATTTCTTCAGATTCTGGATGCGGATATCGAGATTTTCGACGAGGCGGATGCAAAAGAAATGGGTACTCCCAAAGGAGAGATCACCTTCGAGGATGTCTCCTTTGAATACCCGGACGATCACAATACCATCTTCCGCCATCTCAATCTGTCCGTACATGCCGGCGAAAAACTGGCCATTGTCGGTCCTTCCGGCGGCGGAAAAACCACACTGTGCAACCTGATTCCCCGGTTTTACGATATCGACAGCGGCATCATTCGTATTGACGGGAAGGACATCAAATCCTATACTCTGAAAAGTCTGCGGAAAAATATCGGCATCGTCCAGCAGGATGTCTATCTTTTTTCCGGCACCGTACTGGAAAACATTTTATACGGAAATCCACATGCCACCAGGAATGAAGCGATGGAAGCCGCAAAAAAAGCCGGCGCCGACTCCTTTATCCGGGAATTAAAAGACGGATATGACACTTACGTCGGCGAACGCGGCGTCAAACTGTCCGGCGGTCAGAAACAGCGTATCAGCATCGCCCGCGTCTTCCTGAAAAATCCTCCCATTATGATTCTGGATGAAGCCACCTCGGCTCTGGACAATGAAAGCGAGTTTGCAGTGGCCCAGTCTCTGCACCGGCTCTCCGAGGGACGCACCACCATCACCATCGCCCACCGCCTTTCCAGCATCAAGAATTCCGACCGGATTCTGGTCCTTACCGAGCAGGGCATCGTGGAAGAAGGCCGCCATGAAGATCTGCTGACGAAAAAAGGAATCTACTACCAATTCTACACCATGGCAGAACGCTTAAAATAAGGTATATTTTTTCACAGAGAAAGTTTAATTTTTATTAGAGGATCTGCCCATTTGCCGATACAATGAAAATAAGAAAATCCAGAATATGGGGATGTATGCGCAGGTTCATTGATTCCTGCGCATCTTACTCATACTGCGGAAAAAATTGTCAGATTGGACGGGGAGATCTATGAAATTATTAAAGCTGGTCATTGTAGATGACGAGCCCATTTTATTACAGGGACTGCTGGAAACTTACACATGGAACGAAATGGGGTTTGAAGTGGTCGGAACTGCGCAGAGCGGAGAGAATGCCATCCGAATTATCCGGGAGAAGCGTCCTCACGTGGTGCTGACAGATATTCGAATGAAGCAGATTACCGGGTTGATGGTCATGGAAGAAATTCAGAAAGCCGGCATCCACTGCCTGTTTATTGTACTCAGCGCTTACCGGGATTTTGAATATGCACAGCAGGCATGCGACCTGGGCGCCTTTGCATATCTTCTGAAGCCGATCGAAGAAGAACGGCTGCAGGAAACGATGCAGAACGCATACCATACCTGCATGGAAAAACTTCAGGATGCTGAAAAATATGAAAGCTGGAAACATCTGCTGATGGAAGATTCCAACAGCTTTCTTCAGGTTGTGGTACAGAAGTATTTACAGAATCAGATTTCCCACGAGAAATTGGAGGAAGTCTTTACGACTCTTCCTGGAGCGATTGAAGAAAAAGATCGTTTCATTACCGTCTGTGTCGCACTGGATCTGGCCTATAAAATCACCAATTCTCTGGACTATGAAGCCGCCAGATTCGCCATGCTGCAGCGCCTGGAACAACACATCCGGGCCTCCTATTTCTTCTGGGAGTTCGAAGGGAAAGAGGATCGTCATATTTTTCTGATCAAGACAAAAGAAAATGCTGCTGTCCACACATTAAAAACCATACTGGAACAAATCAAAAAAGAACAGAATTCTCCGGTTGTCGCCGCCATTTCCAAACCCTATGTAGGAATCAATGGGATACGCCGAAGTTACGAAGAAGCACAGACGCTGTTCCAGATTGCCAGCGCTTCCGGCGCCAGCGCATTTACCGTATCGGAGGAAGTAGATCATATTGCGGAACAGGTCGACACAGAAGACGGGGAAACTCTGGTGATCAATGCGGAACAGGAGCTCAAAGACGCGTTTATCCACTTGCTGTACAGCCTTCCAAAAGACGAACATCTACATATCCAATATCTGCATCGGATGATGATTAAAGCAGAATTTATGTTAAAAGAATCTTATGGAATGACCGACGAATTAAAGGAACAGTTCCAAAACTACTATTCCAATCTGGCCGGGCTGCATGCGGCCCGCTCCGTAGACGTCTGCTACCAGATTCTGTGCCGCGCCATTGCAGAACGCAAAAAAAGTGCGGAAAATCAGGACGCACGCTACTTTAAAGATTACATCTCCGTAGCGGTAGCCTATATCGAAGAACATCTGGATGATGAGAATCTGTCCATCGTCTCTGTGGCAACCCAGATTTATCTGAACCCTGTGTATTTTGGCCGGGTATTTAAAAATACATTTCATATGACGTTCAAAAAATATTTGCTGCAGCAGCGGATGGAGAAAGCCAAACGGCTTCTGCAAAACGGTACGGACAGTATTGCTTCTATCTGTGAAAAGGTAGGAGTCAGCAATCCCTCTTATTTTTCACACTTATTCAAAGAGTATACCGGTATGCTCCCCAGTGAATATAAGAAAGCATTCGAATAAACATGGAAATACAGGCGGGTACAGTCCTTTTACCGGCAAAAACTCTGCCGGAAAACAACAGACAAAGGGGACATTATGAAAATAGAAAGCAAAAAGTCCGGAATTCAAAGAAAATATCTGCGCTACACACTGGCGCTTCTCCTTCTGGCGCTTCTCCTTTCTATTCTGGGAGTCTGGTTTTATCTATACGGAAACCTGACAGAAACAGTCAGCGAAAAATATGAATTTATGGATGAAAAAATGGGGATTTCCATGGATCATCTGCTGCGCAGAAGCGACGAGGTTATGGCGGAATGCATTCTCAACGAGGATGTGCAGAACAGTCTGCGGGCCCATCCGCTGGAAGAAGTGGAAAAAAGTGCACTGAGCAAATATTTTGCCTACATCGACCTGAATCATGTGACGGAATATTGCTATGTTGACAATAATCAAAACCTTTATACCAGATCCTACTCCAAAATCGGATATGAAGATTTTGTCGAAAGCGGCTTTGAAGCATTCCTTGGAGATTCTTACGCAAAAACCCAATGGTTCTGGACGAAGGACACCCTGTTCAAAACAGGAAGAAAAGAATTCTTCATCGGACGGTATGTACGCAGTATGGAATATGCCCATCCTCCGGGCATGCTGTTTCTGAAAATGAACGAAAATTTTCTGGGCGAGATCGTAGAACAGGAGCGGGGACTGACAGAAGACATCCGCGTGGGGATCACCGATTCAAAAGGGAACCTGTGTATGTCCTGGGGAACGGCGCAAACAGAAGAACTGACAGAAGCCTGTGAAAAAATTGCCGCCTGCGAAAATCTCGAAAATTCCGGGATGATTCTGGAGGGAGAACGGATCAAAAGCGGTGTACTCTCCGCCTACTATCAGGCCGACAGCGGTCTGTCCATTTTTCTTCTTGTACCGGATCACGTCCTCACCGCCGGGATTCACCGGATTCTGTTCGTCATCGTCGGCATCTATCTTCTGGTTATGCTCATCGCCGTCGTCATCAGTATTTATTTCTCCAGAAGATTCACCCGGCCGATTCAGGAAATCAACCGGGCTATGACCGGATTTGACGGGCAGAATTTCAGCCGTACCATCCACCTGGATACTCATACGGAACTGGACCAGATCGGCCAGTCATACAACGAAATGCTGCAAAAGATTGCACATCTGTTACAGGAAATCAAAACCCAGGAAAAAGAACTCCGGACCAGTGAATTGAATATGCTGATCAGCCAGATCAATCCGCATTTTTTGTATAATACACTGGATACAATCTATATGCTGGCAAGGATCAACAAAGAAGAGACCACCATGAAGATGATCCAGGCTCTCTCCAGATACCTGCGTCTTTCCCTCAGTAAAGGAAATGATATTGTCACCGTGGAGGATGAGCTGGAAAATGTTAAAAGTTATATGGAAATTCAGCAGATCCGTAACCAAAGTCTGTTTCAGTATGAGATCCGGTGCGAAGTGGATCCACAACAAACATGGATTCTGAAACTGATTTTACAGCCCCTCGTGGAAAATGCAATCAAATACGGATTCTGTGAAATTTACGAGGGGGGCCTAATCCGGATCTGTGTACAGGAATTCAATCACTGCCTGGAACTCTCCGTATTTAACAGCGGTGTTTCCATCGCACAGGAAGTACAGGGAAAAGTAAACGCATTAAACGGAAAAGCATTTTCCGAAATCAAAGATTGTTTCCCGGACAAACAGGGCGGATATGGGGTAACCAATGTCATAACCAGGCTGCGATTAAAATATGGGGAGGATGTACAATTTTGTTATGAAGCAGAAGAAGAAGGTACGCTCTGCCGGATTCGGATTCCGGACGACGGCAGAGAAAACAAAGATTTATAAAAAAAGGAACGCCGGGCTGTGCGGTATCCTGCTTTTTGTCCTTTTTATCCTTAGCTGTACAGGCTGTACGGAAGGAAAAAGCAAAGTCTCTTCTCAAAAAAAGACGGAAGAGGTAGACATTCCGGTCATCTTTACCGTGAATCCAACTACCGGAAAAAGGAGCAACGAAGAGCTTGCCAATGCTTTTAATGCCAGATATAAGGGAACTTATCATGTGGAAGTGGAATGGATCATGGAGACGGAGGAAGAATACCGGCAGAATTTAAAGCGTTTGAATGTAACAGACGCACTTCCGGCAGTCATCACGGATCTGCGGATGCTCCCCTCTTTTTATCAGATGATGATCAAGGAGGAACGACTGTTGAATCTTGCGCCTTTTCTCTTTTCGGATGAAGAATGGATGGAACGGATTGAACCGGTAGTTCTGGACGGATGTATGGAGTCCGAAGAAGAAATCTATCTGGCCCCCATCAGTACCGCCGCTTTTTCCTGTTCCGGAATGTTCTGGAATCAGGAGTTGTTCGCACAAGCCGGTATTTCGGAATTTCCCGTCACCTGGAGCGAGTTCTGGGACTGCTGTGAACGGCTTTCCGCCAGAGGAATCACGCCTTTGGCGCTGCACACGGAAGGAACCGCCTGGGCGCCTATGCTGGCGGCAACGGCAGAATTGGCGGATACAGAAGACGGCGCCGCATTTATGAAGCAGTTCTTTCCGGAAAGTTATCAGAATGCCAACGGAATTCAACTGGCCGAAACATTAAAAAGATTATTTCAATATACAACGGCGGATGCCATGCATACCGATTTTGATGTGGCATTTACCAACTTTTTTTCAGGAAAAGCCGCCATGATTCCCAACGGATACTGGATGATCGAACAGATTCCGGAAGAACAAAAAGAAAAGATCCGTTTTTCCGCTTTTCCGGGAAATAAACTTGTTTCTTCCACGGAGACCTTCGGCTGGGCCGTCGTATCCGGTTATCCAAAAGACGTCCAAAAAGGCGCCGTCGAATTTTTAAAATTCAGAACTTATTTTAATCAGAAAGAAAAGCAACAGTTAATTGAATCCGGAAAGGAATCGGACAATCCAACAACAAGGGATTACATCCAAACCTTTTTGAACAATCCGCAGATTGTACCCAACTATCAGGTAAAATGGAACTCCATTCTACAGGAAGAAACACTGGGAGACTCGCTTCCGGAATTGGTAAAAGGAAAAATAACAACTCAGGAATTTCTTGAAAAAATGGATGAAAGTATCCTCCAATTCCAAAAAGAACAATGATAGTATTCTTTTTACTATTTTAAGTTTTGAATTTGTTATAGAAATTCTCTTTTTGCTGATACTATACTTTTACAGTAACCAAATCACAAACTAAAGTTTCAGGAAAGAGGGAGATCATTATGAAAAACAAAAAAAGATGGCTGACACTTGGTCTTGTTACCGCAATGACAGTTACAGCGCTGGCCGGCTGCGGCGGCAATAACGGTGCCGGCAGCAGCGACGGCGGCGCAGAAGGCGGAGGCAGCGATGCCGGATCCGGCTCTGTGTATTATCTGAATTTCAAACCGGAGCAGGATCCGCAGTGGCAGGAACTTGCAAAGGCTTACACCGAAGAAACAGGTGTGGAAGTCACTGTAGTAACGGCCGCTTCCGGTGAATATGAAACAACTCTGATGAGTGAGATGGGAAAGAGCGGCGCTCCCACCATGTTCCAGGTAAACGGACCGGTTGGTCTGGCCAACTGGAAAGATTACTGCTACGATCTGTCCGGTTCTGACGTTTATAAAGAACTGACCAGCGAAGATTTTGCATTAAAAGACGGAGATTCCGTAGCCGGTATCGCTTATGTGGTAGAGTCCTACGGCCTGATCACCAATAAAACCTTACTGGACAAGGCGGGGTACAAAGTAGAAGATATCCAGTCCTTTGACGATTTGAAAAAGGTGGCGGAAGATATTACGGCCCGCAAGGATGAACTTGGATTTTCTGCATTTTCCTCCGCAGGTATGGACGGTTCCTCCGACTGGCGTTTTAAAACTCATCTGGCAAACCTTCCCATCTATTTCGAATATCAGGATGAAGGAATCGGAACCACAGACGCCATCAAAGGAACCTATCTGGACAACTATCGTGCCATGTGGGATCTGTATATCAACAACAGTACCTGTCAGCCTTCCGAACTGGCCGCAAAGACCGGCGACGATTCCAGAAACGAATTTTTGAACAAAGAGGCGGTCTTTTTCCAGAACGGCTCCTGGGAATATGGGAACCTGACAAAAGACGGTACCTTTACTGACGAAGATCTGTCGATGATTCCGATCTATTTCGGCGTTGGCGATGAAGCAAATCAGGGCCTGTGTACCGGTACCGAGAACTACTGGTGTGTGAATAACGGCGCGGACGAAGCGGATATTCAGGCAACGCTGGATTTCATGAACTGGTGTGTCACCTCCGAAATCGGAACAAAGACAATGGGCGAAGACATGGGATTCGTCATTCCGTTCAAGAACGCGGTAGAATCTCCAAACCTGTTTGTAAAAGAAGACGTAGCTATGACCGAAGCCGGCAAGAAACCTGTATCATGGAACTTCCCGACCATGCCGTCCGAAGAATGGAAAAACGGGGTAGGTTCCGCTCTGACCGCTTATGCGGCAGATCCCTCCGATGCAAACTGGGATGCCGTAGTCTCCGCTTTTGTGGATGGATGGGCAACCGAATATGAACTTGCAAATCCGTAAAGAATATCAAAATATTCGAATTGAAAAAAGAACCAGAAAAGACAGGCAGCGCTCCTGCCTGTCTTTTTTGACACATTTTGTCAGACGATATAACAAAATCTTTCTGATCATGCGGAAACTTTGCTGCGGCAATATTTCTGCACACTATAGTATGAAAAGTTATCAAGGAGAGAAATTATGGAGAAAGCATTAAAACGTTACGCGCCCATTTTTGTACTGCCGACGTTTCTTGCCTTTGTAATCGGTTTTATTCTTCCGTTCTTACAGGGCCTGTATCTTTCATTCTGTAAGTTTACAACTGTGGAAAATGCACAATGGGTAGGGATTTCCAATTATATTGCAGCGATAAAGGATACCTCCTTTACCGATTCTTTTACATTTACCTTGATGTTTACCGTGGTTTCCATTCTGGCAATCAACGTAATCGCATTCGCGCTGGCGCTGCTGCTGACACAGAAACTGGCCGGCACCAACATCTTCCGCACCATCTTTTTTATGCCGAACCTGATCGGCGGAATCGTACTCGGATATATCTGGCAGATCCTGATTAACTGTATCCTGTCCATTACGGCACAACCGCTGCTTGCATTGAATAAACCGGCCGGATACTGGGGATTGATCATTCTGATGTGCTGGCAGCAGATTGGATATATGATGATTATTTATATCGCAGGACTGCAAAACGTACCGGAAGATCTGATTGAGGCCGCTTTTATCGACGGAGCCGGAAAATGGGACGCTCTGTGGCGGATCAAAATTCCCATGGTCATGTCTTCCATCACAATCTGTGTATTTCTGACACTGACCAATTCCTTCAAACTGTTTGATCAGAACCTGGCGTTGACAGGCGGAGATCCGAACCATACCACCGAAATGCTTGCCCTGAATATCTTCCAGACCTTCTACGCCCGTTCCGGTATGCAGTGGAAGGGCTATGGACAGGCAAAGGCCGTCATTTTCTGTGCACTTGTTATTTTGATTTCTATGCTCCAGCTAAGAGCAACACGTTCCAGGGAGGTGCAGCAATAATGAAAAAAAGAAAAAGTTCCGGTCTTGTATGGACCATTATCCTGACAATCGCCGCCCTCCTCTGGGTGTATCCGATCTTTATGATCCTGTTTAATTCTCTGAAAAAGGAATCCGCTATCAATACTGCTTCCGCCTTTTCACTGCCTGTGCCGGATACCTTTGCCGGATTTGAGAATTATATCAATGCCATCGGATCCAAAGGATTCCTAAGCAGTCTGACCTTCAGTTTATTCATTACGCTGACTTCTGTCGCGGCAATCCTCATCTGCTGCTCCATGTGTGCATGGTATATCACCCGCGTAAACGGCAAACTCTCGCAGATCCTGTATTATCTGTTTGTCTTTTCCATGGTGGTTCCTTTCCAAATGGTCATGTTCACCTTATCTCAGACAGCGGATCGTCTGAAACTGAACACCCCATGGAATATCTGGGTAATCTACCTGGGGTTCGGCGCCGGACTTGCCGTATTCATGTTCTGCGGATTCGTCAAATCGATTCCCGTAGAGGTGGAGGAAGCCGCCATGATTGACGGCTGCAATCCGTTACAGACTTTCTTTCTGATCGATATTCACATTCTGAAACCGACCATGATCTCGGTGGGAATTCTGGAAGCCATGTGGGTATGGAATGATTACCTGCTTCCCACATTGGTTCTGGACATTAAAAAGTACAAAACCATCCCTATGCTGATCCAATACTTCCGCGGAAGTTATGGAAAAGTGGAAATGGGACCCATGATGGCAAGTATTATGCTGACGGTCATTCCGATTATTATTGTTTATCTGGCCGGACAGAAATATATCATCAAAGGCGTTGCCGCGGGAGCGGTGAAAGGTTAAGGTTTGGTGAAACATATTACATACCGTTATCCTGTATGTAATATGTTTCGTACCAGCCAATACTTTGTGTCTGACACAGTATAAAAGGAGCGGTGTCCTGTCAAAATTTTCTGCAGGTCACCGCTCTTTTTCAAAAATCTTTTTTCTATAAATGCAGTTCATAGCTTAAGCTGTTGGGGACTCCCCTTGGTCCGCGTATCGCATAAATCCCGTATTCTTCTTTCAACCTCTGAAAAGAAAACTGCTTCGGATCATACTTTTGCAGCAACTGTATCTTCATCAGCGTCGTGATTATCAGATTCTTGTCCCGATAGTCATAAGGAATATCTGCCTCCACCACCTTACACTGATAGAGAATCGCCGACACCGGAGCCGCAACATACATAAAAACGGTATCTCCGACTTTCACACTGCTGCTCTGCTTCCATGCAATCACTTCCGCATGAGCAAAGGCATCCTCAATATCAAAAAATTTCGGGTTTGCCGGAACAATCCATTCTTTCGGCGGACGATACTTCTCCCGCTTTTTCTTTGACGCCGTCGCCGTAAAACTCCGGTCAATCAAATCATAAATCTTACTTTCCTCTACGGTACCGTCCAGAACAACTGTAATCCAATGTTCTTTGTTCATATGATATGCGGGAAATATCCCTTCTTCCTGCAGCAGTACCTCCCGAAACATGGGATCATCGATCTTCAAATTCACTGCGTCCACATAACCGTTCCCCGAAAGTCTCAACTTTTCTCTGCCGACACACATAGCCAGCGCAAACCATTTCCGATTGTCACTGTGCCGAAACACCGCGCCGGTATGATCATTCTTCCACGGATATTCCGGAGAAGTTTTGTATTTCTCTTTGATATATGCAAAAATTGTCTCCCGCATCGCTTTCTCTCTCCATTCTTCATCCATCCTTTACGAGCCGTTTCATCCTCTTTGCGACAATAGCCATGCCATAATATGAACCGCTTGCTGAAAACCACCCTTTTCTATCAACGTTTCCAGCTCTCTGCCATTATATTTCCTGACATGCAGAAATTCTGTCTCGTCCAGGCGCTGCTCTCCCGATTTCCGGCAATTCTTCGCGGTAAAAATGAACGCGTAATTATCGGCTATGGTAGCATTGGAAGGTACGGTAAGTAAATGTTCCCATTCCTCCGACTGATAACCGGTTTCCTCCAGCAGTTCTCTCTTTGCCGCTGCCAGCGCATCTTCCGAAAAGGCCGGATTCCCTTCCTTCCCCCCTGCCCGTTCAATCCCGCCTGCCGGAAATTCCGTCGTTACCTCTTTGATTCCCTGCCGGAACTGCCGAACGCAAAGATAGTTTCCCTCCTCATCCGACGCGACAATCACCACATAATCTCTGCGGCTGTAGCTATAATATGGTTTAAACACGCTTCCGTCCGGAAAACGATAAGAGGACCGTCGGAAATCTATCCATTCATCCTGAACAATATGTTCCGTATGAATTTCCTCCCACTCCAGATTTTCTTCACTCTGTATTTCATCCTGTCTTTTCTCTTTTTCTGAATTCAATTCTCCACCTCCGCGAAACTATTTTCGTATAGCAAAAAGTATTTCTCCGATCTATTTCTTATATCTCCAAAAATACCGGCGTCTCTCTGCATCAAATCTGATTTCTTTCAATTCCGTTTGTAGCATAACACATATTTCGTGAAGTTTCAGTACCTTTTCTCTGTTTTTTCAGATTTTCAATAAAACGGTGCATTCTATTTCTTCTTGCGTACACACTCATATTATGAGATAATACAAACAAGAAATAATGGAGGTGCATACACCATGAAACTTTCTGATCTGTCAACCGGCCCTGACTGGCTCGTCTGGGTGGTCTTCGTTCTGTTTCTGGCAATGTCCGTCACTTTGCTTACCGGTCACGGAAGCTGGCTGATTTCCGGTTATAACACCGCATCCAAAAAAGAAAAAGCAAAATACAACGAAAAAAAATTATGCCGGGTTACCGGCGCGGGAATGGCTGTCATTACTCTTCTGATTCTTGTTATGGAGATATTTGAGGATGTACTCCCCGCCGATTTTGTAGCGGTTGCCGTTGGAATTATCTTTATAGATTGTCTGGCAATGATCCTCATTGGCAATATCTTCTGCCGAAGATAAAACCAATCCGGCAGCCTTTTTACAGTCTTTTGGAGCCTTTTTACATGCAATAACCCCCATATAAAAAACCTGTCGGCAGTTTCCCCCGCCGACAGGTTTTTTATCCGAATTCATCCGAAAAAGCAGCCGGATCCGTCGAACATTTTCATTCGTCTTGCGTTCTTCCCTCTAAGCCCTCCTTCCGCCTTCCAAACGGCAAAAAAGGACGCGTAACTGTTCGGCCTGTGGTCTCCTGGTTCCGGAATCCGGCCTGCTGAAGTTCGCCTTACGGCAAAGATACCGCCTTAATTGATACTCCGTTTTACATAACTGGTATGCAGAATATGGTGTGCCTTCTCGCTTCCCGGTTTCCCAAGATACTCTTCATACAGCTTCTGAATCGAAGCGTTTTCATGGGATTTCCGCACGGCTTTTGCCGCGTCATTGTCATACAGTACTTTCGCGCGGATTGCACGCACATCCTCAAAATTCCGTACATCGGCATGTACCTGCGGCTGACCGCCGCCGTTGACACATCCGCCCGGACAGCACATGATCTCGATAAAATGATAGTCTGCTTCCCCGGCACGTACTTTCTTCAGGATCTCTTTCGCATTGGCCAATCCCGAAGCAACCGCCACCTTTACATCCATGCCCGCTACGTGGTAAATTGCTTCTTTAATCCCGTCGGTTCCCCGTACTTCCCGGAATTCCACATTCTGCAGCTCTTCCCCGGTCAAAGTCTCCACTGCCGTTCGAAGAGCCGCCTCCATCACGCCGCCGGTGGCGCCGAAGATCACACCTGCTCCCGTAGACTCTCCCAACGGATCATCAAATCCCTCGTCCGGCAGGCTCTGGAAATCGATTCCCACCTTCCGGATCAATCTTGCCAGTTCCCGTGTTGTCAGAGAAATGTCCACGTCCGGCACGCCGCCCGCGTTCTGATCTTCTCTGCCGATTTCAAACTTTTTCGCCGTACAGGGCATGATGCTGACACAGACGATGTCCTTCGGGTCAATTCCCATCTTTTCCGCATAATACGTCTTTGTCACCGCGCCGAACATCTGCTGCGGCGATTTACAACTGGAGAGATGTTCCAAAAGATCCGGGAAATAATGTTCGCAATATTTTACCCAGCCCGGAGAACAGGATGTCATCATCGGCAGCACGCCGCCGTTTTGCACTCTCTCGATGAACTCGTGCGCCTCTTCCATGATGGTCAGATCCGCACTGAAATCCGTATCAAATACTTTGTCAAATCCGATTCGGCGCAGAGCCGCCGCCATCTTTCCTTCCACATCGGTTCCCATGGGATATCCGAACTCTTCCCCCAGAGCCGCTCGCACGGAAGGCGCGGGCTGCACGACCACATGCTTCTTCGGATCTTCAATCGCTGCCAGCACTTCGTCAATGAAATCTTTCTCATACAAAGCCCCGGTGGGACAGGCCGCGATACACTGTCCGCAGGCCACACAACTTGTATCTCCCAGCCCCATCTCGAACGGGGAACCGATAAAAGTGGCAAATCCGCGGCGATTCGGCCCGATCACGCCCACTGCCTGTGATTTCTCACACACCGCCGAACATCTTCTGCACAAAATACATTTATTGTTATCCCGCACCATATGTGCCGCGCTGGTATCCAGCTCATACTGATTGGATTCCCCTGCAAAATATTCCTCATCCGCAACGCCCAGTTCCTGACACAATGCCTGCAGTTCACAGTTCCCGCTTCTGACACAGGAAAGGCACTTTTTATCGTGATCCGACAAAATCAGTTCCAGGGTACGTTTTCTGGATTCAATTAACTGCGGCGTATTGGTCCGCACCTCCATGCCTTCACTGACCGGGTGTACACAGGCTGCCGCCAGATTTCTGGCGCCTTTTACTTCTACCACACACATCCGGCATGCGCCGATCTCATTGAGATCCTTCAAAAAGCAAAGGGTAGGAATCTTGATCCCGGCAATATGCGCAGCCTCAAGAATTGTAGAACCTGCCGGTGCACTTACATCAAGGCCATTGATTTTCAAATTCACATTCTCCATAGTCCACTCACTCCTCCCTTATTCTTTATAAATTGCACCAAAGCGACATTTTTCCATACATGCGCCGCATTTCAGACACTTGTCCGGGTTGATCATATGCGGTTCTTTTACGCTGCCGATAATCGCCCCCGCCGGACAGACTCTTGCACAAAGCGTACAGCCCTTACACTTATCCGCGTCAATCTTATACTGCAGAAGATCTTTACAGACGCCGGCCGGACATTTTTTATCCACGATATGCGCGATATATTCATCCCGGAAATAGCGAAGCGTGGAAATTACCGGATTGGGGGCCGTCTGCCCCAGTGCGCACAGAGAATTGGATTTCAAGTGGTAACACAATTCTTCCAGCTTATCCAGATCTTCCATGGTCGCCTGCCCTTTGGTAATCTTATCCAGAATCTCCAGCATACGCCGGGTACCGATCCGGCAGGGCGTACACTTTCCGCAGGATTCATCTACGGTAAATTCCAGGAAAAACTTCGCAATATCCACCATACAGGTATCTTCATCCATTACGATTAATCCGCCGGAACCCATCATGGAACCGATCTCAATCAGGTTGTCATAATCAATCGGTACATCCAGATGTTCTGCCGGAATACAGCCGCCGGACGGACCGCCGGTCTGCGCCGCCTTGAATTTCTTTCCATTCGGAACGCCGCCGCCGATCTCTTCTACGATTTCCCGCAAGGTTGTTCCCATGGGTATCTCCACCAGACCGGTATTGTGAATCTTACCGCCCAGCGCAAATACCTTTGTTCCCTTTGACTTTTCCGTTCCCATAGAGGCAAACCACTGGGCCCCCTTCACAATAATCTGCGGAATGTTCGCATACGTCTCCACATTATTCAAAATCGTCGGCTTCTCAAAGAGTCCCTTCAACGCCGGGAACGGCGGACGGGGACGAGGCTCTCCACGATTTCCTTCGATGGACGTCATCAATGCCGTCTCTTCTCCGCAGACAAACGCGCCGGCGCCAAGACGCAATTCAATATCAAACCGGAATCCGGTGCCGAAAATGTCGTCTCCCAAAAGTCCCAGTTCCCGGGACTGCCGGATGGCAATCTCCAGACGCTGTACCGCAATCGGGTACTCCGCACGCACATAAATATACCCCTGGGACGCTCCGATGGCATATCCGGCAATGGTCATGGCCTCCAATACCGCGTGGGGATCTCCCTCCAGCACGGAACGATCCATAAACGCACCCGGATCTCCTTCATCCGCATTACAGCAGACATATTTCCGGTCCGCTTGGTTGGCCGCCGCGAATTTCCACTTTAATCCTGTCGGAAATCCTGCGCCGCCTCTTCCCCGCAGCCCGCTGTCCAGAATGACCTGGATTACTTCTTCCGGTGTCATCTCTGTCAATACCTTTCCCAACGCCTCATACCCGCCGGTTCCTATGTATTCCTCAATATGTTCCGGACTGATCTCTCCGCAGTTCCGAAGCGCCACACGATGCTGCTTTTTATAGAAATTGGTCTCCTCTAAAGGCAGAATATGTTCCGTCTTCGTCGTCTCCTCGTACAGGAGCCGTTTTACCACATTCCCATTTTTCAAATGCTCGGAGACAATCTCCGGAATATCTTCTTCCTTTACCATCGAATAGAAAGAATCTTCCGGATGCACAATCATGATCGGCCCCAATGCACAGAGCCCGAAACATCCTGTCTTTACAATCTCCACTTCCCCTTCCAGTCCGTTGGCTTTAATCTCCTGTTCCAGTCTTTCAATAATTCTGGGACTTCCCGAGGAAGTACAGCCTGTACCTCCGCACACATGCACACGGCGGGGACAGACATTTTTCTTTACTTTTTCCCTGATTTCACGCAATTCTTCAAGAGATTTCATACATGTCCTCCATTTTTTCATCCTACTCATACTTCGCCAGAATTTCATCAATATCGTCTACTGTCAACCGTCCGTACACTTCATCATTCACCATCATGACCGGCGCAAGCCCGCAGGCACCGACACACCGGCATGCATCCAGAGAGAATTTTCCGTCCGGCGTACATTCTCCGCCCACAATTCCCAGCTTTTCCATCAATGCATTGTATATGTCTCCGGAACCTTTTACATAACAGGCCGTCCCCAAGCAAACCGAAATCCGGTACTTCCCCTTCGGACTCAGACTGAACTGTGAATAAAATGTCGCAACTCCATAAATCTTTTCCAATGGAATCTCTGTCTCATCTGAAATGATCTTCTGCACTTCCATCGGAAGATATCCATAGATATCCTGTGCCTTCTGCAGGATCGGCATCAATGCGCCTGGTTCATCCTTCTGTTCGGCAATTACTTGTAGCAAGGCTTCTTCTTGTTCTTTCGTTCCTGAGAACGGAACAGTCTGTTTTTTTTCAGGCATTGCTTAACCTCCATTTCCTATTCGTAAGTCATTAACGGTAACATCTTATCACAAAATCCTATAACTTTCTACAAATTCTTCTGTTTATTTGTTAAATTTTTTACAAATTTTATTTTTCTCTCTATCACTTCCGGTATTTTCCACAACCTACACCCAGATATTTCCTTTTTTCTGCAATCACTCTTCTCTGACAGACTGACTGGTACAACAAATACCAGAGTGTAGCAGATCCTCCATTTTCTTCCGCACCTGCTTCACTCTTCCGGGGTTCTTCCCACCCGAATTGATCCCGATTACGATCTCCTCCTCTTTAATCACACTGGGAAAATAAAAATCACATCTTGTTTTGTCATCCGCTGTATTGACAAGAATCCTTTTTCCACTTTCCTTTTCTATCTCCCGGCAATCCTCTACGATTTTTTGATTCACTGCATGGATATCCGTTGCTGCCAGTACCACATCCATCCCTTTCAGATATTTTCTGTCGTATCGCGCCTCACTCCAGATTACCGCTCCCATTTTTACAAGTTCTTCTATTTCTTTGCAGACCAGCGGCGCCACGACCCTGATCTGTTCTGTAAACTTTAAAAGAGTTCTCACCCGCCGCAGTGCAATCCTGCCGCCGCCTGCTACCAGGATCTGCATGTCAGAAATATCTACAAACATAGGAAAGTAACTTTTTTCCATCTCCGAGGCTCCTTTTTTCTACGAATCATTTCACAGGCAATCGTATTCAAACGACATCGTATTTATTTCCTTATAATTGCGTTACACCTGCTTTTGTAATTCTTAAGCTCTTTAAAATAAAACAAAAAACACTAAAAAATACCGCACTCTCTGTCAGTACAGAGACTTGCGGTATTTTCTCAGCAGCCGAAAATCGGACTTGAACCGACGACCCCTTCATTACGAGTGAAGTGCTCTACCAACTGAGCTATTTCGGCACAAAAACAATGGAGGGAAATCAACTCCGAAATCTAGTATACTTGAAATAGATTCCAAAGTCAAGAATTTTTTTAAGTGTCCTCCTCGTTCGCCCTGTTATCGCCCTGTTACGGTTACTCTTCTCTCTTCCAGCGCCTAACCGCCTCCAGACGCTCTTTGGCTGCTTTTTCTGCCCCCTGGTCTGTTGGGACATAATATCTTCGCTCCTTTAAGGACTCCGGCATACATTCCATGTGCGTTAGTTTTTCTTCCGTATCGTGCGCGTATTCGTATCCTTTTCCATAGTTCAACTCCTTCATCAGCTTCGTCGGCGCATTGCGCAGTTGGAGCGGAACCGGTTCGGTACGTCGTGTTGCCACATCCTGTTTACAGGTTTCGCAGGCAACGTATAAGGCATTGGATTTGGGCGCAAGAGAAAGATACGTCACGGCATGTGTCAAATGTACGTTGCATTCAGGCATACCCAGAAAATGACAGGCCTGATAGACCGCGACGGCAAGCGGCAATGCCTGATTATCTGCCATCCCCACGTCCTCACTTGCGAACCGGATCAGTCTTCTGGCTATGTAAAGCGGATTCTCTCCACCCTCCAGCATTCGGCTCATCCAGTAAATGGCGGCGTCCGGATCACTATTGCGCATGGACTTGTGCAGCGCGGAGATCAGATTATAATGCTCCTCTCCGTTTTTGTCGTACAGCAGGGATTTCCGGCTGATACATTGCGCAAGACCTTCCTCTGTAACCGTAATACCGCCGGCACTGATCTCCCCGTTGGTCACCGCCATTTCCAGCGTATTCAAAGCGGTTCTGGCATCACCGTCCGCAAATTCCGCAATGGCACGAAGCTGCCTGGAAGTAATCCGGATATTTTGTGTACCAAATCCGGCAGGATGATGCAGCGCCTGTTCCAGCAGGCGGACCAGGTCAGATTCTTTCAGCGCCTTTAATACAAATACACGGCAGCGGGAAAGCAGTGCGGCATTCACTTCAAAGGAAGGATTTTCCGTCGTGGCGCCGATCAGAATAATACTTCCCTTTTCCACAAAAGGAAGAAAGGCATCCTGCTGCGCTTTATTGAAGCGATGAATCTCGTCCACAAACAGCACGGTTCGCAGTCCCATCCGGCGGCTCTGCTCCGCCTGATTCATCACCTCTTTGATTTCCCGAATACCGCTCGTAACGGCGCTGAAATTAATAAACTCCGCCTTTGTCTGTTCGGCAATGATACTGGCAAGAGTGGTCTTCCCGACGCCGGGCGGTCCCCAGAAGATCATGGATGAGATCTGATCCCGCTCAATGATCTGCCGCAGCACTTTCCCGGGACCAAGTAAATGCTCCTGCCCCACAAAGCCTTTCAAAGAAGCCGGACGAATTCGACTTGCCAGCGGGGCGGTTTCTTTTCGATTATCGAATAAGGACATCTGTTCCATGTGAGAAAATCCTTTCATTTTCATTTACTATTTTATCATCTTCTTTTCCCTGGCTTTTCCTGAATGAAAGCCATAAGATCATATAAAACAAGACACTCACATTCTTTTTCAGGAAGGTTCTTCCTCATCAAAGGTCAGAACCGCCACGGTAAATCGCTCTGTCTCCTTGATCTCCTTTACAATTCCCTTTTTTGATTTCAACCGCTGTGTACTTTTAAAATTTCCGCTCATCCCCAGCGCATGTTCCATCATATAATAATAAGAAGAAGGCAGCACCCCTTCCGTCACGCAGATCTCCTGTCCAATCTTCAATGCCTCTTTATTCTCGATAGTAAACTCCATTTCCCGCATCGCCGCTCTCCTTTTCCTCCTAGGATAACATACAAAAATCCCGTCTACTGTTCCCGCAGATGCACCGTCATCTGGTTATATGGAATTTCAATGCCTTCTTCCTCAAACGTCAGTTTAATCTCTTCCAGCAGTTTCCATCTGGTAGGCCAGTATTCCTCCGTCTTTACCCAGCCTCTGACTCCCAAAACCACTGCATGATCTCCCAGAGAATCCACAAATACATTCCGTTCCTCTTCCTGAATCACGCTCTCTGTCTTATCCAGCATCTGTTCCAGTATCTGCTTTGCCTTTTTCAAATCCGAATGATAGGAAATCGAAATTCGCAGATCTAACTGCCGCTCCGCTTTCGCCGTTACATTGGTCAGACTGTTATTGGCCAGCGCCCCGTTCGGAATTACCACCGTCTTATTATCTACGGTAGTCAGCTTTGTGTAAAAAATCTGAATTTCTTTTACCGTTCCCTCACATTTGTTCGTATCCTCAATAATATAATCTCCTACTACGAAGGGCTTCAACATCAAAATCAACACTCCGCCTGCAAGATTGGACAGACTTTCCTGCAAGGACAGAGAAATCCCCACGCCGGCCGATGCAAAAATCACCGTAATCGAAGATAGCTCCACTCCCAGATTGGCCACCGTAAGAAGAATCAGCAGGAGATATAAACCAAATTTTAAAAAAGAATCTGTAAAAGTCACCACACCCGTATCCGCATTCGATTTCAGAAAAGACTTCTTCACCCGCCTTCGAATCCATTTAATCAGAAATTTTCCGATCATAAAAATCAAAAGCGCAATCAGAAGACGCATTCCAAAATGCATTATATCCGGAAGATTGTCCTGAAACATCTGGACCATCCCATTTACTTCTGTACTCATCTTTTCTACGGACTCTTCCGCCGACTTCTGTAAAACTTCCGTTGTCGATTCCATTTTCCAATCTCCTCTTTTCCTGAATCCTTCTTCAAAACCTTATAGCCGGAAATAGCAAAGACATTGGGGATCCTTTGATACTGTCAGCTTCTTACAGTCATTCTTTCTGTCTCTCTCACTTTAGTGCAAGAAATGCCGCCAGATTTCCTCTTTCATTCCCCATGGTTCTGTGCGAAAACAGCAGCGCATTGTTACAATGAGTGCAGAGATTCGTGACCGCAATATGCGTATCCGGTATGCCGGCTTCCTGCAGCACAGTCTCATTTGCCCGCCACAGGTTTAACTGATATTTTCCGTTTTCTTTCCGATAAAATAAGTCTTCCCAATACTGCCGGTCAAAATGCATCCGAAACTTTGCAATTACATCCTCGCTGACTTCATAACAGTCCTGACAAATCGAAGGACCGATTGCCGCATAAAGATCCGCCGGATTACAACCATACTGCCGCTCCATTTGTTCCACCGTTACTTTTCCGATTTTTCCGACGGTCCCCCGCCAGCCGGAATGACTCAGCCCGATCGCCTTTTTCACCGGATCCACAAAATACAACGGAACACAGTCCGCATAAAAAGTAGCCAGACAGATTCCCGGCACATTGGTGATCATGCCGTCCACATCCTGATATTCCACCGGACGCACCAATCCCTTTCCTCTGTCCTCTTCCGTCACCACCCGTACATTGGTCGTATGCGTCTGCTGAGAAAATACCATATCCTCACAGCGCACTCCCAGGGAATCCGCGATTCTTCTGAAATTCTCCCGAACGTCCTCCTCCCGGTCCCCGCGGGAAAAACTTAAATTCAAGGAAGAAAAACAGCCTTCACTGACTCCCCCCAACCGGGTGGAAAATCCATGCCGTACCACGCCTGTCGCTGAAAGGAGAGGGTATTGCAAATAGGGTGTCTCCCCCTCCACCTCACAGAATACGGACTCCCGGTTCTTATACTGCAATCCCAAACTCATCTCTTTTCCTCCTGTCAACCACGCTCTGCTTTTCTTTTTGTACGATTAATTCATACTCCATTGTCGCTTCACGACCGTAGTTCCTGCTCCTCAATCACAAAGAAACGCATCTTTCAGCAGCACAATTCTGTGCGCCTCAATTCCGGCCACGTCAAACCTGCAGGGAACCTTCCCAAGATGATGCTCCAGCAGATAATACCCGGCACATCTGCATATCTTTCGCTGTTTCTTTCTATCCACGGCCTCCAGGGGATCTCCTTTTCCCTGATCTCTCCGGTACTTTACTTCGACAAATACAAGATACTCCCCGTCCCTGGCAATCAGATCGATCTCTCCAATTTTGCAGCGATAATTGTATTCCAAAATCTGGTATCCCTGTTGTTCCAGATAGTACCCAACCGCTCGCTCGTAAAGCATACCGGTTCTTCTTTTATTCTGATCTTTGTTCATTTATATTTTTACTTAGAAGACGACTCTTTTCCCGGTATAATTTCCCTGTTTTGCTTTTCTTCTTGTCCGTATTTGATTTCCTTTTTAACCCCAAAACGGTCTCCTGCACGTCCACTATAATTTCAGAACTCTTTCCTACATGTCCGTCCCTGAAAATAAGCGGAATATTCCTCACATCTTTGTAAGAAAGCTTTTCCGGTGAATCGGCGAGGGGCCATACCTCCTGATGGCTTCCATATGGAAAGCAGAACCATACCCTTTATGGGAAGCAAACCCATATTCCGGATACTGTTCGTCATAGGCTATCATTAAATGATCCCTGGTCACTTTGGCAAGAATACTGGCTGCGGCAATTGAGACGCTTTTTTCGTCCCCTTTGATGATCGGAACCTGCCTGATACTGACCTGCGGTATTTTCACTGCGTCATTCAGCAATATATCCGGTACAATCCCTAATTTCCCCACAGCTTCCCGCATTGCTTCATAGGTGGCCTGTAAAATATTAATTTCGTCAATCCTTTCCGGAGACGCCATTCCGATTCCCGACGCAATCGCTTTTTCCATAATCTCTTCATATAACATTTCCCGGCGCTTTGGGGAAAGCTTCTTGGAATCGTTCAGATAGAGAATCTCGCAATCTTTTGGCAGAATCACGGCTCCCGCGACAACCGGCCCCGCCAGAGGACCTCTTCCGGCCTCATCAATTCCACAGATCCAGGTACAGTCCGCATATTTCCGCTCATACAACCGCATCCCATCCAGACGTTCCCGCTCCAGACGGAGCCTTTCCTCCTGCCTGCGGTATTTCAGCAGAAGTTTTTGCACACCGGTGCGCAAGTCCGATGCATATTCCTCACACAAACGTGCCCGTTCTATTCCCGTTGCCTGCTCCAGCTCTTTTTGAATTTCCCCGATCTTCTTATTCATGACGAATCGCTCCAATTCTGTCAAGAGGCCAGATCCGAACCCACGCTCTGCCCAATATATCCTCCCGGTGCAATACGCCCACTCCGGGATCCCGGCTATCCTGACTGTGATTCCGATTATCCCCAAGGACAAAATATTCATCCTCCCCGAGAAGAATCTGTGATTCGGCAATTCCTGCCTGCTGCATCGGTTCATTTCCGTAATTCTCGTCCAACGATACACCGTTGATATATATCAAACCATCTATCACCTGGACGGTTTCTCCCGGCAGCCCCACAATCCGTTTGATATAAAAAGTATTCTCCTTGTACTGATAAGGAAATACAATAATCTCATACCGCTTCGGTTCCCGGAACCGGTAGGAGATCTTATCTACAATCAGATTATCCCGATCATAAAGTGTTGTTTCCATGGAATGTCCTTCCACACAGGTACGCTGCCCCACATATGTAATGATCAGATAGGAAAACACCAGGACAAACAAAATATATAAAAGCCAGCTCCCCAGCTCCCGCAAAATGCTTCTTTCCTCTTTCATATTCCAGCTCCTTTTTTCCGTCATTTTATCCCTTTTGTTTTCAAAACGCCCTTTTATTCATAGCAGCGTCAGGAACCTGCACAGGCGTTTACTGTGGAAACTCCAGTGTAATTCTCCCCAGCCTCCCGTTCCGGAAATCATCCAGCATCAGTTTGGCCGCCTTTTCCAAATCCGGCTCGTTTCCCCGGATCAGACAATGTCTGCTTTCTGCAATTTTTCTCAGATTTTCAAATCCGTTTTCCGATTCTTCCATTGCATATTTTTCTGCAAGAACTCCCGGATAGTATTGAACCAGAAATCCGGTCAGTTCTGCCGCCAATTCTTCGGTATTCAAAATCTCATCCTTTATAGAGCCGATATAAGCCAGCCGCAGCCCCACAGATTGATCTTCAAATTTGGGCCAAAGAATCCCCGGCGTATCCAGAAGTTCCACATTCTTATTCAGCCGAATCCACTGTTTTCCTTTTGTGACTCCCGGTCGGTTTCCTGTTTTTGTACAGGCTTTTCCCGCCAGTGCATTGATAAAAGTTGATTTCCCTACATTGGGAATTCCCACCACCATCGCGCGTACCGGACGATTCAAAATTCCCCGTCTCCGGTCCCGTTCCATCTTTTCCTTACAGGCTTCCTGGATTACTCCCTGAATCGACTTCATACCGCCGCCTTTTTTGGAATTTACTTTGACAACCATACAGCCCTGTTTCTGAAAATATTCCATCCAGGCGTCATTCCACTTTTCCTCCGCCAGATCGGCTTTATTCAACAAAATCAATCTTGCCTTATTCTTTCCCAGCTCATCCAGATCCGGATTTCTGCTGCTAATCGGTACTCTGGCATCTACCAGTTCAATCAGCAGGTCAATGAGTTTTATATTTTCCTGCATCATCCGTTTCGCTTTGGTCATATGCCCCGGATACCACTGAAAATACATGTAATTTCCTCCTTCTTCCCATTTTATCCTTACTCTCCGCTTTTTATGAATCCAAAGTCCTCCCCGAAATTCACAATAAACCACGCTTTTCCAAAAATATCTTCCCTCTTTACATTTCCCACATCAGCCATCCGGCTGTCATCACTGCCGGCATGATTATCTCCGATTACAAAGTATTCATTTTCTCCCAATTCCAGCGGCTCTTCCGCAACCCCCGGCGTAAGAATATCCGAGGCGTAAATTCCTTCCGTACATTCTCTTCCGTCAATATAGACTGCCCCGTCTTTGATCTGAATGGTCTCCCCCGGAAGGCCGGCCACCCGCTTAATCATATAGTGTGCATTCTTATTTCCTCCCGGTTTAAATACAATGACGTCTCCGCGCTTCGGCTTCATGGCATTGTAAATCACCCTGTCTACAAGAACAACATCCCCGTTTTTTAATACAGGACTCATGGAATCCCCGGCATTGCTTACTCTCTGTCCATAAAAAAACACAAGCACAAATGCAAGCAGACAGGCCGCCGCAATCTCTACTGTCCAGAACAACAACGTTTTTACTCGCTTTTTATTGATCTTTTTACTTTTTTTCGAGAGCTGCTCTCCGGCATTCTCCAGTCTTTCCCACCACGTTTTCTGAAGAGAATCCATCCCCTTACTCTGTTCCTTTTGCCGATCCGCCTCTCTTTTCCTCCCTTTTCGTACCGGGGAAGAAGACGGCGGGACACGCTCTTTGCTGTGCCTCCTCTTTTTTCCCTGTCCTGCCGGGCTCCCGACCGCTGCCTTTCCGGCTGCCGCCCCTGTCCTCTGCCCTGCCGCATTTCCCGGCAGCGCTCCTGTTCTCCGGCCTGCTGACTCTCCGGATGCTGTTTCTGCTCTCCGTCCTGCCGCATTCCCCGGCAGCGCTCCTGTTCTCTGCCTTGTCGGACTGCCGGATACCGGATTTCCCTTTCCGCCGGGCTGCGCCGCACTCCGCCCGGACGGTGTGTTTGCAGACCCTTCTCTTACGGATCTCCCGCTCGGTGTATCCCCCGTAGCACTCTTTTTTGACTTCCGTTTTATTTCCGTAGAACGCATCTTCTGCCCGGAAGGCTTTAATCTTTGTTCCGGGTTTTGTTGTTTTTTTCCCCTTTTCCCGGAGTTTCCTGGCCGCACTTTTCCGGCTTCCTGTCTTTTTTCTTCGTTTCCTCTATTTTCTCCGCTATTCTCGCGGTGATTTTCCTTCTTCATACAAATCCCCTTTCTGCATTGCTCTCCCCCGATACAGAAAATATATGCTGCTGAAAAATCGTCAAAATACAGAAAAACCGCCACCGGCGACTTCTCCGCATACTATAATATACAGAAAAGGGACAAACTACAAATCTGTAATTGTCCCTCTCTCGCTGCTATTTTACTAATTCTTTTACTTTTGCTCTCTTACCAACACGGCCTCTCAGATAATTTAACTTCGCTCTTCTTACCTTACCTCTGCGGACAACTTCTACTTTCTCCACATGTGGAGAGTGAACCGGCCATGTCTTTTCAACACCAACACCATTGGAGTTCTTTCTCACTGTAAAAGTCTCTCTTACGCCGCCGCCCTGTCTTTTCAGCACCGTTCCTTCGAATACCTGGATTCTCTCGCGGTTTCCTTCTTTGATCTTTGCGTATACCTTTACGGTATCGCCCACATGAAATTCCGGAGCATTCTCTTTTAACTGCTCTGCTTCAATTGTTCTGATAATATCGTTCATTTGTGTGACCTCCTAATTATTTGACGTTCTTAACACAACCTGTGCCAGAGGACCATCGCTCTTCTTTTCACAACTATTATATAGTATCATATTTTTCCAAAACTTGCAAGCATTTTTCCGGTGTTTGGAAAGTTCAACAAATGTGTATTAAATGCCTTTCTCCGATTTTTTCATTCTTTTCCGTATCGTTCCAACAAATCCGGCCGACGCTGCCCGGTACGAAGAATCGACTGCTCGAGCCGCCATTTCTCAATATTGGCATGATGTCCCGATAATAAAACTTCCGGCACTTTCTTCCCGTGCCAGATCTCGGGCCTGGAATACTGTGGATATTCCAGCAGATTATTCTGAAACGATTCAAATTCCGCAGACACATCATTATGGAGCACCTCCGGCACCAGTCTGGCAATGGCATCCACCATAACCATTGCCGGAAGTTCTCCTCCCGTCAGTACATAATCTCCAATGGACACCTCATCCGTCACAATCTCCTCCAGTACCCGTTCATCAATTCCCTCATAATGTCCGCATAATAAAATCAGATCTTCCTCTTTCGCCAGCTCTTCCGCTAATTTCTGATGAAACACCCTGCCCTGGGGAGACAGATACACTACTCTGGACCTCGTTTCCTGCTGCCCTGCTTCCTGCCGTCTTTCCCGAATTTTTTCCATGACCGCTTCATAAGCCAGATAAACCGGTTCTGCCTGCATCAACATTCCGGCCCCGCCGCCATATGGGTAGTCGTCCACACTCTGATGCTTATTGAACGCATAATCCCGGATATTGACCGCCTCAATGGACAAAAGCTCCTTCTTTACCGCACGCCCGATAATACTCGTATTTAATCCGTTCATTACCATCTCCGGAAACAACGTCAATATATGAAAATGCATCCTCTCACTCTCCATTCCACCGTCAGAAAACGGCATCCTTTTATACTAGTATAAGCCCGCCAGCAAATGCACGCGCATCCTGCCTTTTTCCACATCCACATCCAGAATACACTGCCGAATAGCCGGAATCATTACTTCACCCAGTTTTTCAAATTCCACCACATACACTTCGTTCGCCCCGGTCTGGATCACATCTTTTAAAATACCCTTTTCGCCTTCCTCTGTGGCAACCTCCATGCCGATGAGATCCGCAATATAATATTCGTCTTCTTCCAGTTTTACCGCGTCCTCCCTCTTCACCAGAAGCCGGCAGCCTTTGTATTTCTCAATTTCATCGATATCGTCGATTCCTTTGAATTTTACAATGACAAACTGTTTAAAAAAACGGACGCTCTGGACTTCCCATGCGATCTGTTCTTTCCCCGTATCCAGGATTACCTGTTTCAAGTCCCGAAATCTTCCGGCATCGTCTGTGGTCGGAAACACTTTCACCTCTCCTTTGATTCCATGCGTAGAAGAAATCACACCCACCTGAAATACCTGCTCCATATCCAACTCCTCTTAACACTCACGGAACCTTTCCGTTCCCGTTTCTTCCTTATTTTCTCTCTCCTGGAGGAAACAAAGGGTAACATTTGACCTTCGGCCTCCCTGCCACATAAATCCGCCCTATAAAAAGTTTGCCTGCGGTAAAAAGGGCGATTCCTGACCAGTTTACACTACTGCCGGTGAACCCGGCAGCAAGTGCACAGTTACAGGCTGAACTGTTACAACAAAGGGGACAGTTTCCTGTCCCCCTCTTCTCATTGAATGATATCCACAACCACTCTTTTGTCCTCTTTTGCAGCGGCTGCCTTTACGACAGAACGAATCGCCTTGGCGATACGCCCCTGTTTGCCAATCACTTTTCCCATATCGCCATCTGCAACGCGAACCTCAATTACAGTCGTCTTTCCATCCTGCCTTTGCGAAACATTCACCCCATCCGGGTTGTCCACTAACGCTTTCGCAATTACTTCTACCAATTCTTTCATTTACGCGCACCTCCGCGAAACATTCTATTTCTCAATCCCCGCTGCCTTGAAAATCTTTCCGACAACTTCTGTAGGCTGTGCACCATTATTCAACCACTTCTTCGCTGCTTCTTCATCTACTTTGAACATACTTGGATCCTGATTCGGATCATAGATTCCAATTTCTTCGATGAATTTGCCGTCTCTTGGGGATCTGGAATCAGCTACAACAATTCTATAAAAAGGAGCCTTCTTCTGTCCCATTCTTTTTAATCTGATCTTTACTGCCATTTTTCATACACCTCGTCTTTCTCGTCCTTCATTTTCTTAAATCTATGTGTTTCTTAAATCTATGTGCTAAAAAGGAAGTCGGAACCTGCCTTTTTTACCACCTTTTCCACCCATAAGCCCCGGAAGTTTTTTCATCATCTTCCGCGTCTCATTAAACTGCTTCACCATCCGGTTGACCTCCGCAATATCCACTCCCGCACCCTTTGCGATTCGATGCTTCCTTGACGGATTCAATAAATCCGGATTCTGCCGTTCTTCCGGCGTCATAGAATAAATCATGGCTTCCATGCGCGCCATCCGCTTTTCATTCTCCTCGGAGTCCAGATCCGGCATCTTCCTGCCGCCCAGTCCCCCCAGTCCAGGCATCATACCCATCATACCGGAAAGCCCGCCCATCTTTTTCATCTGGTTCATACTCTCCAGATAATCTTCATAATCAAACTGGGCCTTTTTCATCTTCTCCGTCATCTTCCGGGCTTTCTCTTCATCTAACTCTGCCCCGGCCTTTTCAATCAATGTCAGGACATCGCCCATTCCCAGAATCCGGGAAGCCATCCGGTCCGGATGGAACTGTTCCAGATCCGATAATTTTTCTCCCATTCCGGCATAGAGGATCGGCCTTCCGGTCACCGCTTTGATCGACAGCGCCGCTCCGCCCCTTGTATCGCCATCCAGTTTTGTCACGATCACACCGTCAATTCCGATCTTTTCGTGAAAACGACTGGCCACATTCACCGCATCCTGTCCGGTCATGGCATCCACCACCAGGATTGTCTGATGCACCGTTACCGCTTCCTTAATCTCCTGAAGCTCCGCCATCATCTCTTCATCAATATGCAGCCGGCCGGCTGTATCCAAAATCACAAGGCTATTATGATTCTTTTCTGCCTGTTTCAAAGCTGCCTTTGCAATCTCCGCAGGTCTAGCCTGATTCCCCATGGAAAATACTTCCACTCCCTGCTTTTGCCCGTTGATCTCCAATTGCTGGATTGCCGCCGGGCGATACACATCACAAGCTACAAGCAAAGGCTTTTTCCCTTTCAGTTTAAATTTTCCGGCCAGTTTGGCCGTCGTGGTCGTCTTACCTGCACCCTGCAGACCAACCATCATAAGAACCGTAATCGCACTCCCCGGTTGAAATGCAATCTCCGTCGTCTCCGAACCCATCAGGGAAACCAATTCCTCATTTACAATCTTGATTACCATCTGCCCCGGATTCAGACCATTCATCACATCCTGTCCGACTGCGCGTTCCTGCACGCTCTTGACAAAACTTTTGACCACTTTGAAGTTCACGTCCGCTTCCAGAAGCGCCATCTTTACCTCTTTCAAAGCCGCCTTTACATCTTCCTCCGTCAGACGCCCTTTACTGCGGAGATTTTTGAATACATTCTGAAGTTTTTCTGTTAAACTGTCAAATGCCATTTTGAAACTCCTCTATATTTAGAACTCCCTTTTGTCTTCCTTACGGCTTTCTCTGCCTCTTTTGGACTCCCCTTCTCCCCGGAACCTCTGATGCTTCCCCGGTATACCGGTCACGGAAATCTTCGTGTGATGCGCGAAGTCCGCCGGACACCGATTACGCATAACTCACAACTCCTGCATAACGGAATCCGAAATCTGCCGGATCCGCCGAATCAGTTCCCCGGAATCTCCTCCGGTTTTTTCATACGAATCCAGTTCCCGCTCCAGTTCCTTCATCTTCTTCTGAATAGAGCAAAAACGTTCTACCAGATGGAGCTTCGCCTCATAGCCTTCCAGCGTCTTCTGACACCTTCTCACCAGATCGTGTACGCCCTGTCTGCTGATCCCCGCATTCTGCGCAATCTCACTGAGAGACAAATCTTCTAATAAAAACTGCTCATAGACATTCTTCTGATGCATGTTGAGAAGTTCACCATAGAAATCATACAATAATGCCTGCCTTAAAATTTCCTCCACAGTAATCACCTTTGTCATCTTACAGGAAAAGGAATCTGTTGTCAAGTGTTTTTTCTTGACAAACTTTTGTTTTACTTATTTTCTTACATCTATACGAATCACAATTTTGCCGAAAACCCCCTACTGGAAATTTCGAGAATTTTATGCTAAAATAAAAACCTATTATGAAAAAAATAGAAAAAGTAGGAGGATAATCAACATGGCATGGTATGACGAAGCAATTTTTTATCATATTTATCCGCTTGGCCTTGCAGGCGCGCCAAAACAGAATTCTTACGGAGAACCAGAACATCGGCTGCGTACCCTGTTTCCCTGGATCTCCCATATAAAAAACATCGGCTGCAATGCGATTTATATCGGTCCGCTTTTTGAATCCGTAGGACACGGATATGAGACCACAGATTATAAAAAACTGGACAGCCGTCTTGGAACCAACGAGGATTTGAAAGACTTTGTAGCAGAATGTCACGCACACGGAATCCGGGTGATTTTTGACGGAGTATTCAATCATACCGGACGGGATTTCTTTGCCTTTCAGGATATCAAAAAGAACCGGGAGAGTTCCCCATACAAAGACTGGTACTGTAACGTGAATTTCTGGGGAAATAACGAATATAACGACGGATTCTCCTATGAAAACTGGGGCGGTTATAATCTACTGGTAAAATTAAACCAGCATAATCCCGCGGTTCGTGATTATATCTGCGATGTCATCCGCTTCTGGGTGCAGGAATTTGACGTGGACGGAATCCGGCTGGACGCTGCAGATGTATTGGATTTTGAATATATGAAGGCGCTCCGCCATGTGGCAAATGAAGTAAAGCCGGAATTCTGGCTGATGGGCGAGGTCATCCACGGGGACTACAACCGATGGGTGAACGAAGGCACCCTCCACTCTGTCACCAATTATCAGCTTCATAAGGCTCTGTATTCCGGGCACAATGATCATAATTACTTTGAAATCGCACATACGGTAAAGCGTCTTTATGGCCTGGGTGGAAACCGCCCGGACGGTCTGAAGCTGTATAACTTTGTGGACAATCATGACGTGGAACGAATCTACACCAAGCTCAACCAGAAAGCACATGTTACTCCCGTACATGTATTACTATATACATTACCCGGTATTCCCTCTCTCTATTATGGTTCTGAATTCGGAATTGAGGGGAGGAAAGAAAAGTTCTCGGATGACTCCCTGCGCCCGGCGCTTTCTCTTTCCGATTATGCAGATGCAGCAGAAACAAACCCGCTTACCCGTCTGATTGCCGCACTGGGAAAGATCCGGCAGAATACGCCTGCTCTTTCCTATGGAGAATATACGGAACTGATTCTGACCAACCGGCAATATGCATTTTCCAGAAGCTATAACGGACAATCTGTGCTTGTGGCCGTCAATAACGACGAGCAGGATTCCACTCTGCATCTTCCGGCTGGAAACGCGGCAGAATATCTTGGTATGTTATCCGGAGAAAAAATACCGGTGAACAACGGGCAGATCACGGTAACTATAAAAACAAATTCCGGAGACATCTTTGTTCCGGCGGCAGAGGGGCTTGCGTCACACAGAACGGATATTCTTTCGGAAATGACTTCTTCGGATCCGGTTTCTCATATAGAAAAAACAGTTTCGTCTGAGCCGGTTTCCCACACAGAGAAAACAGTTTCGTCTGAGCCGGCTTCCCACACAGAGAAAACAGTTTCGTCTGAGCCGGCTTCCCATACAGAAAAGGCTGCTCTATTTTCCGAAACGGAACCGACAGAAAAAGCAGAAACGTGTTCCGATTCCTCTGCAAAGAAAGGAGAAGCATGCTCCAAACGCCTTGCCTCCGAGACAAAAACGGCAGCGGGAACCTCACCGGAGGCTCCCATAAAACAGCCTTTTGCCGAAAAAGCCGCTTCTGTTTCCGATGCCTCTTTTGAAAAAGGAAAGATTGCGGGACTTCAGGAGGCAGTCCTCGCCATTCTGGAGACAAAGGGAACCGTGACAGAACAGATGAGAAAGGATGTTGCTGAGAACGTATACCACGACTCTCTGATCAATTGGATTAAAAGTTTCCATTAAAATTTTGATAAAAAACTTTATAAGAAAGTACACACACGGCCTGTACCGATGCCAGAATTCAGACAAGGATCTGAGGAGCATGCACGATACAGGCCGTGTGCTGTTTTTCTCTACCATCTGTTTTTACAGAAAGTTTCATATATGCTGTCACTTGTATGGAATACCTTAGATACTGGATGCCCGGATGAAGATTGGATAGGAAAAAGCAATCAGCACACCAGAACATTAAAAATAACGGTTTGCTCCTTCATAGATATTTTTCCAACCTGATAGCCGTATTCCATAAGCTCTTTTTTGTATTTCAGGAAAGAATGATCTATCGGTATTCCTGCAATATTCTGTATTTCTTCAAACGTCAGTTTCAAAGATTCCTTTCCGTTTTTCTGCACATATTCCCATAAAGGATTATATTTACTCATCGCTTTTTGTTCCTTTCCAATTATAATGAGATACGTTTTTCATATACTTTAAAATAACACCGGAGAACTCCTTACTCCGCAACCGTGATACAGGAACTTCTTTACCGCCTTCCATATATGCCGTTCCATTCTTATAACTTTTTAAATATTTTAAATTGATCAGAAAACTTCTGTGGCACCGGAAAAATCTTCCGTCCAGTTTTGTTTCCAGATTTTCAATCCGGTCATAATAGTCAATCACCTCAGACGAGTCCAGATGTAGATAGATTTTTCGATGAATGATCTCACAGAACACAATCTCTTCCAGCGAAATAATACGGCTCTCGTATCCTTTTTGGACAAGTAAATTTGCTTCCTTTGCATTTTGCATGGAAACGATCACACGATCCATTGTTTTTTCAAGCTGTTTCTCATCAATGGGCTTTACCAGATAATCATAAGCCTGCACCTCAAAGGACTGAAATACCATCTCCCCAAGAATCGTAATAAAAATCAGGAACCCTCGAAACCTGCGTTCCCGCAGCTTCCTTGCGGTTTCCATGCCGTCGATCCCCTTCATCTGAATATCCAGAAACAGAATATCTATTTGCCCGTCATACTGCAGTACTTCTTCTCCACTGGAAAACTGCATAATCTCTGTCGCCATATTTTTTCTGTAAAAATAAGCGGACGTCATTGTCCGGATACGATCAGACATATATTTTTCATCATCACAAACTGCAATGCGAATCACATCATCACCTCATCCCCAAAATACTTCGAAAAAATCGAAGTAATTACAAATATCTTTTCTGATCTACATCTGATTCCCTCTCTCCAAATATCTCAACAGTTTTTTACGAGTTGTATTACTAATGAATTTGTAATCTCGATAGCCTTATGAAATAACGTATAAATCCCTACAACAATATTTTTCGCCTCATTCGTTTTCTTCATAACAAGATATATAATGGAAAGTTTCCTTATAGCGGAACGTGCATCCTCCGCCGCCGTGCAGCAGGGTGCACGGCGCAGATGTGAAAAGTAACTTGTCCACATCTTTTCAAATATTGCCCTAGAAAATGTAAAAACCTCTGCAAATGGCATTCTCACACCATTCCCAAGGGATTCTTCATTTATGTAAAATCACTTAGCGTTTGTCTATCAATTTGCAGTTTTGCATACTCCCATCTCTCAAATCTTCCCCGGAAGGGCAATAACGAATAAAAAGGAAGAATATTATAAAAAACTATCATAAAATTATGAAGCTGTCAAAATTCCTTTTCTAAAAAGAATGTATCCTTAATCAATAAAGAAATGCATCTCACTATTTCTCAATTTATTCAGTAATGATAAAGCAATTTTTACAGATGTCCCACTATTGGGGGCATAATATTCCGAAAATAAATCATTTGTGATATCAATCATTTTATTAAAGTGCTTACGATAATTCCAGAGTTGCCTTTCTCTCTAAAATATAATTACAATATCTAATTGACATCGCCCACGCCTCAAGTTCATTATTCTGTAATATTTGATTTTTTATATAAGCCATTTATTCACTCTCTTCATTTTGCAATAAATATAATCCAACATCCCGTTCCCCATGCTCATGCCGCTCTAAACGATTCCAATATACAATCTTACGGATTCGTCCTTCTGTTGCATTAAATCCGGCTTTTTTTATAACATCTGAAACCCTATGTTTCATTTCCTGTCCTCTTTCCAAAGCATCCAACACTATCCTCTCCAGATACTCCTGCTTTCGTTTATCTCCTAAATCTGAAAACAATGCGCTTGCCGCAACCAAAGCGGTCCTCATATATTGTACATGGTCTTTAAACAAATCACTATCTATATAAAATCCCTTACTCTCTATAAACTGACTGCAAAATGTAATTACTGTGCGCGTGTTGCCTTCCCGATATGGATGCACTTTCCAAAGCTCAGCTAAATATTCCGAAAAGATTTTTGCCACTTCATCAATAGAGGCCTTTTCCCAAGTGTAATGGTTCATTTTATCTAAGACATATATGGCATCCTTTACAATGTCAAAACAATCCGAATACTCGATTGAAATTCCTCCTAACGCTGGCTCTGATTTTTCAATATTTATAGTTCTAATTTTTCCAGCCCATTCATAAATATCCTGAAAAATATAATGATGCATATCACAAAGCGCTGCAAAATCAAAACGGCTGACGGATTCTCCTGTCACAAGTTCCGTAAGCCGTATACTCGTATATTCTGCTTCCATGCACGATAACATTTCCCTGTCCCATATATCGGCAAGATTCTTCAGAACATCTGTATGTGGATATAAATATGGATCTTTCATAATATTGTCCTTATTCTTTCATCTTGTATTTTTTGTCTAAAACTTTACGCATATCCTCCGTGGTTATTTCTCCACGACTTTCTTTTTCAATTAATTTTTTAAATTCCGGGGATGGCTCTAATCCATCTACTTTAATTATACCTAATGCATAATCCCATTTTTTATCTGTACTGACTAGCATAAAATCAACTCCTGAACTCTATTTTTATTTATTCTACCATATTCTATCAACAATATCTATTACAACTTTTATATATACCATATAATCCCCCTGCAAATGGCATTCTCACACCATTCACAAGGGTTCCTTCATCCAAAATAACCAGGCAAACTTCGCCTTATGTGTTCATCTGTTTTGCCAACTTATATGAAAAATTTATCTTATTTTTTCATTTCTAACTCTTTTTCTGATTCCGGCTCCCTTACGGCGCCAGCAGCCGTTCCACATGCAGCATCCCCCATCCTTCCGTATGAGGGGATAAAACGCAGCTTTCCCGCAATTTTAATTTTACTTCCACATTAGTCATATCCGGATATTTGGAAAGCAGGCAGGCAATCGCCCCTGCCACTACCGGCGTTGCCATAGAGGTTCCGCTTTTTACCGTGTAAGGTTTCTGAAAACGCCTTCCGTAATTCCCGTTGCAGCTCGCAATAAACGTTCCGGGAGCCACCACATCCGGTTTGACCACACATCCTCTTGCAGGCCCTCTTCCGGAATAATCCCATTTCTTCCTTCCCGGACCGCCCCCGGCAAGGTCTACCGCCCCCACGGTGATCACTTTTCTACTGCTCCCCGGTACCGCCACCGTTCCTTTTTCCGGTCCATAATTTCCGGCCGACACCACGACAACCAGGCCAGCGTCCCATAATTCCTCCACCCCTTCCAGCAATCGTTCTTCTTCCCATCTATCCAATCCCGGCTGCGTACCAACCGAAATGTTTACCACCCGGATATTTTTTCGTTTTCTGCGTTCCAGAATCCATTCAATTCCCGACAGAACATCTTTTACCATTCCATTTCCTGCGTAATCTAACACCTTCCCGATCCACAGGGCAGCTTCCGGTGCAATCCCTGCATAACGCCCGCCCGACAGCCGCCCATCCCCTGCAAGAATCCCGGCGACATGAGTCCCATGTCCGCTGTCGTCATAGAGGATTCGCTGTCCGTCCACAAAGTCCGCAAATCCTTCCACCCGCCTTCCAAAATCCGGATGCCTGTGAATTCCGGTATCCAACACGGCAACGCCGATACCACGGCCAAGATACTTTTTTATCAGAATATCGTCACACCAGTACCCCACCGCCTGCTTTACCCCTCTCACCGCCGTCTCCATTCCGCCGAAAATATTGCGGCATACACTATAAGGAAAAACATACGCTTCCCTCCATGTAAAATCCCTTTCATAGCAGAATATTCAATGCAGGAAAAAGAAGTGACAGACCGCTTACCTGGCCAACAAATAATCCTATCCCGAAAAATTTACAATCTTTTCTTGCACACATTTTCCAAAAACACATATTATGAAACTGTAAACAATCCATTTGGAGGATATCAAGAATGAGTGATTTAAGTGCTACAAACTGTGGATGCGGATGTGAAAATACCTGTGGCGGAAGCCTTTTTGGCGGCGGCAACAATTCCTGTCTGTGGATTATCCTGCTTTTGATCTTCTGCGGCGGATGCGGCGGCAGCAGAATGGGTGACGGATGTGGATGCGGCAACGATAGTTGTCTGTGGATCATCCTGCTTCTGATCTTCTGCGGCGGATGCGGCAACGGATGCGGATGCTAATTTCTGCATAGGCTGACCTTTAGTCATCCCCGGTACATTCTTTGTACCGGGGATTTCTGTTTTTCTATGTGTTTTCCGGAGTGTGTCTCAAACACACTCTAACTGCAATTTCTCTTCTGCCCTCTCTTCCCCTTATTCTTTTCCATTGATTCTGACAATTCCTGACAAACCCTTTTTTGCTCTTCTCTCTCGTCATCTATACGTTTTGCAAGCATACATTCCTCATCAATTTCGTAGACCGCATTTCCTTCTATCATCAGCCGTCGTTTCATATATCATACCTGACCTGTTCTTTTTTCATTCCCTACTATTATATGTAGTCTTCCCCCTTTTGCTTTTTCTGATTTTCTATCTTGTTAAACAGGGGGCATCCACTCATCCGGAGCACATCAATATGGAATGCCCAAAGGGCATATTTCTGCAAAACTTCTCATATACATTTATAACGCTGATAATCAGGAGTGCTTATGGAGAAAAAAAATCCCAGACCGATGACACTTTTTGATGAGCAGACAATCCCCAGTGAACTTCACACACTCAAACTGCTTCTTCCATACACCCCTGCTTCTTTGCGGCAAACATTTGCAATTCTGATCCGTGTGCTGGAATTGAAACATACAATCTACTATTTCCAACATTTTAGAGACTTCACAACACATATAGAAGTATCTGCATCTTCCTCCCCTCTCCATATGATGGAGGAACTCTCTCCCTACCTTTCGCCAGAGGAAGCCAATATGCTGGAAACATTTCGCAATATGATGAATATAATGGAAATGGTACAGATGATGCAGACATTTACCGACTCTACCGATACGGAAAATCCCTCTGAATCCGGTTCTTTGCATTTTGACATAGAAACCCTGCTGCCTCTTTTCCAGGCAATGTCCATGAATCCAAAAGAAGGAAACCTGTCTGATCTTCTAATGGGGATGCTCTCTCCTGAACAGAAAGAAACATTTGAAATGTATCAGACCATGTTTTCCTCCCAGGAAGAATCGGCCACGGAAAATTCTGCTTCCAATAAGCTGGACTCTGAGGAATCCAACGAAGTATAGTATACCCTTAGGACATCCCGTAATCCATGTCCCTTCGGGGTGAACGGACACTCCATGTCCGATAAGGCATACCCATCCGGGCATCCTGCATTCAATGCTCTTCGAGCGAGCGGACAGCTAAGCTGTTCATAACAATAAAATATAACAATATAAAGGAGCTACTACATTATGAATGAATGGATCAACAATCCTCTGTTAAAAAATATCGACCCTATCAAGCTGGAACTGATTCAAAAAGCAGCCGGGCAGGTTTCCGGGAAATCCGGAAAAGATCTCGCCCCAATCATGCTTGCTCTGATTACAAGCGCCAATCGGCAGGGAATCCAATTCTCACAAAATGAAATCAGTTTGATACTGGAAATTCTAAAAGAAGGAAAAAGTGAAGAGGAACAGGCGCAGATCGATAAAACCATCCAAATGGTAAATCTGCTGGTTCAAAAGAATATGAAATCCTAAATTTCATCAAAAAAGGGTTCAAAATCCTTCTTTTCTCCGCCGGATCCGCATCTCTCTTCTTTTTTCCCCGGCCTCCCATTCTGCTCGCTGTACTTCCGTCTCCAGAATCAGCCGGGGAACCCTCTTTGAATGCCCTTCTTCATCCAGGGCCACCATAGTAAAATACGCCCTGTTAATGGGCCGGCGTATCCCTTCCCGGCTTTCTACATAAGCGTCTGTACGAACTTCCATGGAAGTATTCCCCACATAGGTCAATCGGCCGATAATTACAATCAGATCTTCCTGACACGCCCCTTGAAGAAATTGCAGATTATCCACGGATGCCGTAATCACATTGCTTCTGGAATGCCGCTTGGCCACAACCCCGGCCACTTCATCCAGCCATTGCATCAACATCCCCCCAAAAAGCCTGCCTGCTCCGTTCAGATGACCTACACGCACAATATGGGCCGTTTCTACTCTGGATTCCTCCACCGTTCTGCTTTCCATCCGCTTTTCCCCCTTTCTAAAACAAACGGAAGCGTTTTATCAACTTGAAATCCCAATCCGCTTCCTGTAAAATAACAATATCAACTTCCATTATTCCTGACATCCCACATTCACTACCGATTATAGCATAACCTGTTTTTCACAAACTATCCGAAAAGGAGATTCCATGAGAAATATCAAACTTACCTTAGAATATGACGGCACACGTTATCTGGGCTGGCAGCGTCCCGGCAAAAAAGACAATTCCAAAACCCTTTCCTGCAAAATTACGGACACGCTTGGCCGCATTCTGAACGAACACCCTACTCTGTACTGCGCGGCACGCACTGAACCGGGTGTGCATGCTTCCTGCCAGACCGTCAACTTTCAAACCAATTCTTTGCTGTCCCCTGCCCGGATCCGGCAGGAATTAAATCACTACCTTCCACAGGATATTGCGGTTCTCACCGCGGAAGAAGTACCGGGACGCTTTCACGCTTCCCTTCGCCTGCATTCTCTGACCTACGCCGCCTTTCTTCATACCGGTTCTTCCCTGGATGTTTTTTACCGAAAATATCAGCTTCATCATCCGGCCCCTCTGGATCTGTCTGCCATGCGTAAGGCCGCCGAAATGCTTCCGGGTGTCCATGATTTCCATTGCTTTTCCTCGGGAAAAACAAAAAAGGGAACAGAAAAAAACATCTTTGACATCCAACTCTGCACTCCCGCCGCCGACAAACTGCAGATTCACCTCACCGGAAATTCCTTCCTGCAGCAGATGCCGGGACTTCTCCTTGGCACATTGCTGGAAATCGGAGAGGAACGACGGACGCCGGAATGCATCCCCTCCATCTTATCCGGAAAGGAACATCCCGGGCATCCCATCCCCTCGCATAGTATCCATCTGCTCCATACAAATTATGAAGCGTTACCATAGCTGCAAATCTCTTCCAGGTATATCTAATTGGACATTAGTAGTCCAATTAGTATCCCTTATTGGACGGCGTAGCCGTTCACTCGTGCAAAGCACATCAAATACGGGATGCCCGGATGGGTAATACCTTGTCAGACGCAAAGCGTTCACTCGTACAGAGCACATCAGATACGGGATGCGTCACGGGATATCCATTCTCAGAACAGCATTCCTGCAACTCTGTAAGTGACAAAACTAACACACCAGGCCGTCACAAGCTGGAACAGCACAATCCCGCAGGTCAGCCTCTTACTTCCTACCTCCCGGTTGATCGTTGCAATCGTCGCCGTGCAAGGCACATACAACAGACAAAACGTCATCAGAGCATAGGCGTTCGCCGCTCCAAATCCCAAGCTCGCCAAAGTCCCCACAAAACTTTCCATTCCGCCCGATGTGGTGATATTCTGAATCCCAAACAGCACGCTGCAGCTCGATACTACCACCTCTTTTGCCGCAATTCCTGAAATTAATGCTACAATGATCTGCCAATATCCCAGACCAATCGGGGCAAATACGGGCACGGCCGCTTTTCCGATCATAGAACCAAAACTTTCTGAAATATCTGTCACATATCCGCCCACTCCGAAATTCAGAATAAACCACATGATGATCGAAGCCAGAAAAATCACGGTTCCTGCTTTACTCAGATAATCTTTTACTTTTTCCCAGACATAAATCGCGATTGTCCTCGCATTGGGTGCCTTGTATTCCGGAAGTTCAATCAGGAGGGCATGTTCCGCCCGGCTTCCGTCCAATTTGGAAAGAATATACGCGGTGGCAATGGCCACTACAATTCCCAGAAGATACATCGAATAGCAGGCAGCCATCGCATATTTTCCAAAAAACATAGAGGAAAACAAAACATAAATCGGCAGCCTTGCACTACACGACATAAAGGGAGTTACCAAAATCGTTTTCAGCCTGTCCTTCCGATGCTCCAGGGCACGGGAAGCCATAATTGCCGGAACCGAGCAGCCAAATCCCAATAACATCGGCAGAAACGCACGGCCGGATAATCCCAGACTACTCATAATATCGTCCATGACAAACGCGACTCTGGCCATATAACCGCTGTCCTCCAAAAATGCCAGCGCCAGAAACAAAATAAAAATATTGGGCAGAAAAGTGAGAATTCCGCCTACCCCGGAAATAATGCCGTCCACAATCAAAGACTGCAGCATGGGACTGACATTTCCTGCCTCCAGAAGCTCCCCCGCCGCCCCGGAAAACACTTCCAGCGCAATTTCAAAATAGCCTTTCAGCCAGTCCCCCACTGTAAAGGTAAGAAAGAATACCAGGGCCATGATCAGCAGAAAAATGGGCAGTCCCAGCCATTTTCCCGTCATGTACCGGTCTGCACGTTCCGTTCGTTCTTCTTTCTGACTCTTGTTCACTAATATTTCATCAATGACTTCCTCAATAAAATCATATTTCTGATTGATCAAATCCTTTTCATAACTGCGATCCAACACTTCCGGCATATCCAGCACGTACCTCTTCCGAATCTCCTCATCCTGTTCCAGAAGCTTCAAGGCATGCCACCGCATATTCTGTATCTCGGGATACCTGCGCTGCAGTTCCTCCATCAGCAGATCAATCTTATCTTCGATCTCATCGGTATACACCATCGCATACTCGCTGTGGTGATTATGTACATGATCGGATATTTCTGAATGATGATGGATCAGAGGACTTTGCCTCGTATACTCCTTGTGATGTGATACCGCATGCATCAGAATTTCCAGACCGGTTCTTTTGCGTGCCGATACCGCGACACAGGGAATCCCCAACATCTCCGGCAGCCGGTGCAGATCGATTTCCATTCCCCGCTCTTCCACTATATCCATCATGTTCAATGCAAGTACCACAGGCTTCCCCAACTCGATCAACTGCAGTGTCAGATAAAGATTTCTTTCCAGACAGGATGCATCCACTACATCCACAATTACATCTACTTCCTCGCTCATGATACATTCCCTGGATACCTTTTCTTCCATCGTATAAGACGTCAGGCTGTAAATTCCCGGAAGATCAATTAATTGAAACTCCTGCCCCTTATAGGTTGTTTTTCCCTCTTTCTTTTCCACCGTCACACCGGGCCAGTTCGCCACTTTCAAATTGGCTCCGGTATAAGCATTGAACAACGTTGTTTTTCCACAATTTGGATTCCCAATGAATCCTACCCGGATAATTTCCTGCATTATAAGGCCGCCTCCTTTACGAGAATGTGATCCGCAATCCTCTTTCCAAGCGCAAACCGCGTTCCACGGAACTTCACGGTAGCCGCTCCTTTTTTGTCGTTATTTAAAATCATAACCTTTGTCCCCGTCGTCAGCCCCAATGCCTCCAGCCGACGTTCCAGATTCAGTTCCACCTGAATATCCAGAACTTCATATATATGATTATTTTTTCCTTCCTTGAGTCTCATGCTCTCCTCCTGACCGGAAATCATTATTCCCAGAAAAATTATATCCATTTCCTCTTTATAAGTCAATCTCCGCGTCGTCTTATTCTTTATTATACATAACAAATTGGTTGCTATTCACGGCCTGGAAGGCCGCTCACAACAACGATTCTGGGCGATATTTAAAATTTTGCTGCGCAAAAATGCCCCTCTGTTACGGATATAAAAATCACCGGGCAGCAATAGCCACCCGGTAACGCTTCACATTATTTCTTATTCTTTTTCTCTTTCTTCCCTTCATCCTCTTCCTTCGCCGGCATTTCTTTCCCCATCTTTTGCGGAAGTGCTTCTTCCTCCTCCGGCAGACGTCCGTACAGTTTCGTCACCTGATACATTTCCCGAAGCAATTCTTTTTGAATCTGTCCTTCTTTCAGCCTCCATACCCAGTTATTTCCAAGCGTGGAGGGAATATTAATCCGCGCCCTCTCATCCAGGCAGAGATAATCCTGCATCGGAACGATGCACAGATCCGCTACGCTTCCCATGGCCAATGCAATAAAGTCCCAGGACAGAGAATCCTCATCCAACGCCGATTTACGGAGATATTCTTTTGCAAAATCCCGGCATTCTTTTCCCACAGAATGATACCATCCCCTTGTCGTATCATTATCATGCGTTCCTGTGTAGACCACGCAGTTGGCAGGATACGTATGAGGCAGATAATTGGCCGATTCTCTGGAATCAAAGGCGAACTGAAGCACTTTCATTCCGGGGAAACCGGTATCCGCCAACAATTTTAATACGGTATCCGTCAGATAACCCAAATCCTCCGCAATGATCTGCAGCCGCCCCAGTTTCTTCTCCAGAGTACGGAAAAATTCGATGCCCGGCCCCTGCATCCAACGACCGTTTTCCGCGGTCGGATCCCCATAGGGAATGGCATAATATTCGTCGAATCCACGAAAATGATCAATCCGGACCACATCATACAACCGGAAGCAATACGAAATTCTCCTGATCCACCACGCATATTCCGTTTTTTTATGATAAGGCCAGTCATACAGTGGATTTCCCCATAACTGTCCTGTGGCGGAAAATGCATCCGGCGGACAGCCCGCAACCGCCGTCGGAAGATTCTCTTTGTCAAACTGAAACAGTCCCGGATTTGCCCAGGTGTCCGCGCTGTCAAGCGCCACATAGATCGGAATATCCCCGATAATCTGAATTCCCTGTGCGTTTGCATAAGCATGCAGCTTTTTCCACTGCCGGTCAAACTCAAACTGCTGGAACCGATAAAAGTCCATCTCCTCTTTCAGATCCTTTTCTGCCCTTTTCAGTGCTTCCGGGTTCCGGTTCCGGTATCCTTCCGGCCATTCAATCCAGCTTTTTCCACCCTGGCTATCCTTGATCGCCATATACAGACAATATTCTGTCAGCCATTCTTCATTTTTCTTCAGAAATTCTTCATACTCCGTATCTTTTTGAAAACGTCCAAACGCCTTCTTCAACACCCGAAAACGATTCCGATAGATCGTCTCATAGTCAATTCGGTCTTCCTTATCTCCCCACACGCACGCTTCGCACTCTGCCTTTGTCAGCAGTTTTTCTCTGACCATGGTTTCCAGATCAATAAAATACGGATTCCCCGCGAATGTGGAAAAAGACTGGTAGGGCGAATCCCCGTATCCCGTCGGGCCAAGCGGCAGTATCTGCCACTTACTCTGACCTGCCGCCTTCAGCTGATCGACAAATGTGTACGCCTCTTTTGAAAAACATCCGATTCCATACCTGGAAGGCAATGCAAAAACCGGCAATAAAATTCCACTTTCTCTCATGACAGTACTCCTTTTTTCGCAAATCATTTGTAACGGTTCCGCCTTCCGGCTTCCCTGTTACGCAAATCCAGCCCATTCAAAGTTTCCTTTCAACTCAACAAAGGGCTGGATTCTTTTCCTAAAATTCTTTACAATTTCCAGATATCTTTATTATACTCTTCAATCGTTCGGTCAGAAGAAAAGAAGCCCGCTTTCGCAATATTCACCAGCATCTTTTTCGCCCATCCCATCCGGTCTTCATAGGCTTTCAGCGCTTCTTCTTTCCTCTGTGCATACTCTTTGAAATCAAGCAATGTCATAAACCAGTCTTTGTTCAATAATTCTTTCTGCAGTCTGACCAGATTCTCCTTCTGCCCGATCTTCAACATTTCCTCACAGGTAATGAAATCTACTGCCGCCCGGATATCCGGATCTGACTTATAATATTCCCTGGATACATAATCTTCCTTCTCATAATGCGCAATCACTTCATCACTCTTTGCACCAAAAATGAAAATGTTCTCATCTCCAACCAGATCATGAATCTCTACGTTCGCGCCGTCGTCCGTTCCCAATGTCACCGCACCGTTGAGCATGAACTTCATATTTCCTGTTCCGCTGGCTTCCTTGGAGGCAAGGGAAATCTGCTCGGAAATATCACATGCCGGAATCAATTTCTCCGCATTGGTCACGTTATAATTCTCTATCATTACCACTCTCAGATATGGACTGACTTCCGGATCCTGGTTCACAATTTCCTGCAGACATAAAATCAGATGAATAATGTCTTTGGCAATCACATAAGCCGGCGCCGCTTTCGCACCGAAGATCACTGTGGTCGGTGTGGAAGGCTTCTTTCCCTTCTTAATCTCCAGATACTTATGAATAACATACAACGCATTCATCTGCTGCCGCTTGTACTCATGCAGACGCTTGATCTGGATATCAAATACAGACTCCGGATCCAAACTGATCCCCTGTGTATGCTTCAAATACGCACAAAGCTGTTTTTTATTTTCTTCTTTGATCTCCAACAATTTTGCCAGCACAACCGGATCATCCTGATACTGCATCAGTTTTTCCAGTTCCCCTGCATCCTTTTTATAGGCGGTTCCAATCTGCCCGTCCAGAAAATCTGCCAATTGCGGATTACAGTACAAAAGCCATCTGCGGAACGTAATCCCGTTGGTCTTGTTATTAAACTTCTCCGGATAAATTTTATAAAAGTTGTTCAGCTCATTCTTCTTTAAAATCTCCGTGTGCAGCGCCGCCACCCCGTTGACGCTGAACCCATAATGAATATCGATATGCGCCATATGCACCACATCCTGCCGGTCAATGATGGCCACACTCTCCTCGTATTTCCGTCTCACCTTATCATCCAGAATTTCAATGATCGGAATCAACTGGGGCACCACTTTTTTCAGATAATCCATGGGCCATTTTTCCAACGCCTCCGCCAGAATGGTATGATTCGTATACGCACAGGTACGGGAAACCACATCAATGGCCTCGTCCATTTCCATTCCCCGGTCAATCAGAAGCCGGATTAGCTCCGGAATCACCATTGTCGGATGGGTATCATTGATCTGAATCACAGCATAATCCGGAAGATCATAGAGATTGCTCCCCCGTGCCACACATTCGTCCAAAATCAACTGCGCCCCGTTGCTGACCATAAAATACTGCTGATAGATCCGCAGAAGACGGCCTTTTTCATCGCTGTCATCCGGATATAAAAACAAAGTCAGATTTTTTTCAATCTCTTCCTTATCAAAACAAATTCCCTCTTCCACAATGGATTCATCCACACTGTCTACATCAAATAAATGTAATTTATTCGTCTGATTTTCATATCCTGTCACTTCAATGTCATACATGCGCGACTGTAAAGTCAGTCCCCGAAAGCAGACCGGATACGTTACGTCTGTCTTCACAAGCCAGCTCTGCTCCTCAATCCATGGATTGGGCATTTCCTTTTGCAGCCTCTTTTCAAACTTCTGGCGAAACAGTCCCAGATGATAGTTCAACCCAATTCCATCCCCGTTCAGCCCCAATGTCGCAATGGAATCCAGAAAGCAGACGGCAAGCCGTCCCAGACCACCGTTTCCAAGTGACGGCTCCGGTTCCAGTTCTTCAATCTCGGAAAGCTGCTTTCCATTCTGTGCCAGAATATCACGCACTTCCCCATAGATTCCCAGATTAATCAAATTATTAGACAATAGTTTTCCAATCAAAAATTCTGCGGAAATATAATATATTTTTTTCTTTTTCTCCGAGGCTTCTTTTCCTTTTGACAACTCCTGTACCATCTGCAGAAGTGCGCTGTATACTTCTGCATTCGAAGCGGACGCAATCTCTTTTCCCAATTTTTGCCGTAATAACTCCTGTACGTTCATCATCGTTACATTCCTCTCTTTCTACTTTCCTCACGCTACTTTTTCCTGTTCCCCTTCCTTTTGTGTACAAACAATATTATGGTATCACTTTGCACACTCTTCAGGTGCCGTCCGGTAACATTACATTTTATATTTTAATAAGATTCCCTGGAAATTTCTTGCAGGATACACTCCAATTATTGTACAATACTATCATAAAAATCCCCGGAGGATTCCATATGGACATGAATGTATACCAGAACTATCATGAAACAAAAGCGCACACTGCCCCTGACTTTCCTTATAATACATATCTTTGCTCCATTCCCGCCGATTTTATACAGGTTCCTCTCCATTGGCATAATGAAATGGAACTGATCGTCATCCAGAAAGGCAGCGGGATCGTATCCGTAGATTTCCAGGCAAGAGCTGTCACCTCCGGGGACCTGATCCTGATTCTTCCGGGACAGCTTCACGCCATTGAGCAGAAGGAACAGGCACATATGGAATATGAAAATATTTTGTTCCACCCTTCCATGCTGATCTCCGGCGATAAGGACTTATGTGCCACACAATTTATTCTCCCACTCATCTCCGGTCAGTTTGCAATCGAACGTTTTATCACACCGGCATTAGAATGGTATCCGGATGCCGCCCATTGTATTCATGAAATAGACCGCCTGTGCGATCTGCGTCCGGACGGATACCAGCTTGCCGTAAAAGGTCTGCTCCTTCAATTTCTATTTTTCCTCATCTGTAACCAGAAAAACAGAGTTTCTGTCTCCAAATCGCGAACAAAAACTCTGTCAAAAATGAAACTCATTTTAAAATACGTGGAAGACCACTATGCAGAACCCATTCCCATTGAAAAAATGGCTGCCCTCTCCTACTACAGCAAATCCCATTTTATGAAATTTTTCAAACAACATATGGGCATGGGATTCACGGAATATCTAAACGATTATCGTCTTACCATCGCAGCCCGGCTTTTGACCACAACAGAATCTGCCATTTTGGAAATTGCCGTTCAAACCGGTTTCGATAATCTCTCTCATTTCAATCGGCTGTTCAAACGAAAATTTCAGATTCCTCCCAGAGACTACCGCTCACGCTGTGCGCCGATATAGTACAGCTCAATGGGATCAATCGGATCAATCGGATTCTCCTGCTCCATTTTTGTCTTACGGCCATGACGGCGCAGCAACTCGCCGCCTTTATTATAAAACCAGAATGAATACGTAAGGAGCAATTTTACTTTCCCCATCCGCTCCCTGGTTGTCTTATTATAATAAGTTCCCCCGGTTCCAAACGCTGCATTCCTGTGAATCAGAGAAATCAATTCCGTCTCACACTTTACCGGTTCCGGAAGAATTGTATATGCTCTTCCTACACAGTCCGGTTTATGTGCGTCGCTGCCGCCCACATGGACTTTCTGATACTTCTCTGCGAGAATCAACGCTCCGGCGTTGGACTCCGGCGGCTCACAACAATTATAAACTTCCACAAAATCAAACCGTTTCATCAACTCCGGTGATTTTCGGTAACACTTTGTATTGGCAAAACTCTGATACTTTTCTCCGCATGGATGTGCCGGTCCCAATACGCCGCCATTTCGATGTACCAGATCAATCAACACGGAAACTCGCATTCCCCGCATCTCCAACAGACGCATCTTCACACCTTCCGGCATAATCACCAGAATATGCCCTGCATCCCTGGTATCATACTCAATCCCTTTGAGTACCACAAAATCTTTATGTTTTTTATCTTTTATACGCCTCTTCCAATGACGATAACCGTTATAAGTATTGTGGTCTGTAATTACCATTCCCTGGAATCCTTTTTGCTTCAGTAATGTAATATACTCCTCCACACGGATTTTACTGTCAATGGAACCTTCCTTTACATGGCAATGCATATCAATCTTCATATGCAGTCCCCCTGTCTTTCTTTTATTCATCCAGATCTAAAAATGTAATATCGTCGTCCTCCCCGCTATTTCCCCCGGTCGGGCTGCTTTTACCCTTCTCTTTATTTTGCTTCCTGTTTTCCTTTTTATTCTGTCCCGTCTTCATTTCTTTTTGCTTTTTGCCGGATCCCAGCTTCTTTTTCGGCTTTTTTGCATCGGGAAGATGATCCAGATCTTCCATCATCGCCCGTGCTTTCTCCACCTCGTTCTCCGTAGAATTTTCCTCCCGGATTCTACGGGCGCGTTCCAGATGCCGCCGCTTCCTTTTCCCGGATTCCATTAAAAACTGTACCATAATTCCAAGAACCGCCAGTCCGACACTGACCGCCGGTCTGAGAAACGGACTTTCCAGCGGCACAAGCAGACTGATCCCTGCGCCTGCGCAAAAGGCTCCGTACAAACCGGTCAAAATCATCGTAATCGGTTCCGCAAGCCAGATCGTCAGCAGACCGATTATAAAACCAATTCCCACACAAACCAATAAGATCTTCTCATCCTGCGGCTGTAAAAAGAGAATACCGGCACTGCTCCCCACAATCCATGCAACCAAAAAAATTCCCGCTTTATAAATAACCGCTCCCAAAACCGCCAGCAGGACTCCCGCCGCCACTCCTATAATGAGTGCCACGGTAGCATCCAGATGAAGCGCTCCTGCCGCGGCGGTACCAATTCCAAATCCGGCGCACATTCCCAAAAGCGCCGCCCACAGCCGGATCAACTTCAAACCAAAGAAACACCATAAAAGTGCAACTCCTGTCGTCACCGCCAATCCAATCAAAACAGAGGTCGACAGGGCCGCTTTCTGTACTCCCAACTCATCCAGCATCCTGTCAAGTTCCAGATTCTGCATTTGATTCATCCATGTCCATGCATTTACATACATCGTTTTTTCTCCTTCCCCTTATCTCTTACCTTACTGAACATTCGAAGTCCAATAAGTGTGCCCATCCGGGCATCCCGTATTTGATGTGCTTTTGTACTTTCTCCCCTGGATAAATGATCAGGCATCCAAAGACATATGGATTCTGATATCTTCTCCGCTTTTATTTTACCAACTTTTCAATTATTATACAAGACCTATCTGAATAGGAACACCCATTGACTTTTGAAACATTATTGATTAGAATAACAGTAAATAATTTGTATCAAAAAGGAGCGAATACATATGGAACATCTGATCATACCTGACGGGTATATCTCTCCCCTTACTATACGAGAAACCGAAGTCGCTATTAAGGAAGTAAAAGATCACTTTGAACGTGCTCTGGCAAAGGCGCTTCATCTCACACGTGTCTCTGCACCGCTGTTTGTCCGTCCGGAATCCGGACTGAATGACAACCTCAACGGGGTAGAACGCCCGGTTGCATTTGGAATCAAAGAACAGGAAGAAGCCCCCGCCGAGATTGTACACTCTCTTGCAAAGTGGAAGCGCTATGCATTGCAGCATTATGGTTTTCATTCCGGAGAAGGTCTGTACACGGATATGAGCGCCATCCGCCGGGATGAGAATACGGACAATATTCATTCCCTCTATGTAGATCAATGGGATTGGGAAAAGGTCATCTCAAAAGAAGAGCGAAACATGGAAACGCTGGAATATACGGTAAGAAAAGTATTCAGCGCTTTAAAAGAAACCGAAAATTTTATTTCCAGGCGCTATAATTATATCGAACCGCTCCTGCCGGACGATATTTTCTTTATCACCTCGCAGGAACTGGAAGACATGTATCCGGAATGCACTCCAAAAGAGAGAGAAACACGGATTGCCAAAGCAAAAAAAGCCGTTTTCATTTCCCAGATCGGAAAAGAACTGGCCTCCGGCGAAAAGCATGACGGACGTGCGCCGGACTATGACGACTGGGAGTTAAACGGGGATATCATCGTATATTACCCGGTACTGCATATGGGGCTGGAACTTTCTTCCATGGGAATCCGTGTGGATGAAGACTCCCTTGCAAAGCAGCTGAAATCAGCGGGGTGTGAGGAACGCGCGGAGCTTCCCTTCCAAAAGTCTCTTCTTCGCCGGGAACTGCCCTATACCATCGGCGGAGGTATCGGACAATCCCGCATCTGTATGTACTACCTGCGCAAAGCACACATCGGTGAAGTACAATCTTCCATCTGGCCGGAGGAAATCATGAGGTTGGCCAGAGAACATGGAATCCAACTGCTATAATATAACCTTCTGACAGTTTTTCACCGGGCCGATCAACGATGGATTGGCCCGGTGATTTTTTCGTTTTTATTTTTTCCCCTGTTCCGCCGGTTCCTCCCGCAATTTCAATATTCCGTCCACCAGAATTTTTACATCATCTATGATGTAGTCAAACGCCCCCGCCTGGTACATATTGATCACCACCATCCCAATCGGAACGGCAAGAATCAGTCCCAATACGCTGCTGACACGATATCCCACATACAATAATACCAACGTGACCATGGGATTCATCCCCATACTGTCCGCCACCAGCTTGGGCTGTAATACCTGTCTGGAAATCTGCGTCACCGCATAGATGACCACCAGAAAAAACGCCGTTTTAAAATCTCCCATCAAAAACTTATATACCGCCCAGGGAAGCATCGCCGTCCCCGTTCCGAAAAACGGAAGAAAGTCTAAAAATGCAATCAAAAATGCAATCAACGCAAAATAGCGGATTTTTAACAGGGCAAGTCCGCCCAGCAAGATCAAAAATACAATTGCCATAATTTTAAACTGCGCCTTGAAATAGCCGCCCACTGCGTAGCGTAGATTATCCATCACCAGAGTCATACGTTCTGTAATCGCATCCGGCGCCGCCTTTTTGGCCCAATTCAAAACTTCCTCGCGTTCTACGGTAAAAAAGTAGGCCGATATCACAGCTACCAGAACCGATACCAGGTAAGAGGGCAGACGTTTCGCAAGATTGCTCGCCGCAGTGACTGTCGGTTCACTGATTCCGGAAATCAGTTCTCCCATATACTGATCCAGATTTTCCATCATCGTCTGAAAAGCCGTGCGCACTGCTTCCGGAAGTTTTACGAATAATCCGGACATAGAATTTCCAATTTGGCGCAGTTCCCGCTCCAATTGATCATACATATCCGGTATATTACGGAACAAATCCCCAATCTCCGCTGCAAGCCTGCTGACTGCTAAATAGATGATCAGTACAATCAAGCCGATTACCAGAATTACAATCAAAGCCGATCCCAGTTTTTTCACAATTTTAAATCGCTTTTCCAGCCAGTTCACAACCGGCGCCGCTACACAGGCAATACACCACCCAATGACAAAGGGCATAAAAAAGCCGATTGCTTTTACTCCTATCACGATAAATGCTGCAGTCGCCAGAAGACTGAACATCAGGCTGACTGCCACTTTCCAGTATGGTCGTCTGTTCTCCATAAATCCATGTACCTCTGTTTTTATTTCTGATCTTTCCAAAGCACTTTCCCGGATTTTCCAGTGATCCATCCTTTTGCAGCCTCAGATCTTCTCTGATTCAGAATCCTTTTCACCCCTCCGGAAATTTCCCCTGCTCTTCTTTTTCCAGATATTCTTTCTCCACAAGATCCCAGATCTCGTCTCTTCCCTGCTTCGTCACGGAAGAGAACGGAATCAGTTTTGTTCCCGGAATCAACCGCAACCCTTCTCTTAAGACTTTCATCTGCTTCGACACCTGACTCCGTTTTAGTTTGTCCAGCTTTGTCGCAATAATCACAGGTTCATATCCCTGTTCCAGAATCCACCGGTACATCACCCGGTCATTTTCCGAAGGTGTATGCCGAATATCAATCAGCAGAAACACGGCCTTTAACCTGGACGATCCGTGCAGATAGCGTTCCACCAGGCGCCCCCATTGTATCTTTTCCTTTTCAGATACCTTTGCATATCCATATCCCGGCAGATCTACCAGATACAATTCTCCGTTGATATTATAAAAATTGATGGTCTGCGTCTTTCCAGGAGTAGCGGAAATCCGCGCATAAGATTTCCGGTTCATCAGTGCATTGATCAGAGAAGATTTCCCCACGTTGGATTTCCCGGCAAATGCGATCTCCGGTTTTTCGTTCTCCGGAAGCCTGCTTGTAATTCCACAGACCGTTTCCAGATTTATATTTCTGATAATCATTCCGTTCTTCCTCTTCTTTCCACAGGAACTATTTGAACATCCTTACTGTTCACGCTTTGCCTCTGAAGGCAGTAATGCCTTTTCCAATACTTCCCTCATATGTTCTACCGGTACGATCTCCAGCCCCTTTGTAATCTCCGAAGACAATTCCTCCACATCCGCCGTATTCTTTTTCGGAATCAGAACCATCCGGATTCCGGCGTTCTTTGCGGCCAGCAGTTTTTCTTTGAGTCCCCCCACTGGCAATACTCTGCCGCGAAGCGTAACTTCTCCTGTCATCGCCACATCCGCATATACCTTCCGCTCCGTAATCGCGGAAAACATAGCGGTCGCCATAGTAATTCCGGCAGACGGCCCGTCTTTGGGAACGGCCCCCTCCGGAATATGTACATGGATATCATGCTTCTCAAAAAAATCTTCTGCAATTCCGGACTGATTCCCAATAGAACGAATATAACTGATGCCGGTCCGGGCAGATTCTTTCATTACCTCTCCAAGCTGCCCTGTCAGCATAATCTCCCCTTTTCCGGGCATAATATTCACCTCAATCTGTAAAGTATCGCCGCCGACGCTGGTCCATGCCAGCCCCCGGGCAATCCCTACTTCATCCGATGTATTTGCCATCTGATAAGAATATCTCTCTTTCCCAAGATATTTTTGCAGATTTCGTTCCGTAACCGCTATTTTTTTTCGGCCTGTCGTTAAAATTTCTTTCGCGGATTTCCGGCAAATATCTCCGATTTTGCGCTCCAACTGACGTACTCCGGCCTCTTTCGTGTAATTTCTGGCCATTTTCCAGACAGCCTGTTTCTGAATCGTAAGCTGCTCTTTTGACAATCCGTGGCGTTCCAGTTGTTTGGGAATCAGATGTTCCATCGCGATATGCAGTTTTTCATTTTCTGTATAGCTGCTGACTTCGATCACTTCCATCCGGTCCAGCAGCGGACGCGGAATGGTCTGCAGTGTATTGGCCGTAGTCACAAACAGAACTTCTGACAGATCCAGCGGTACTTCCAGATAATGGTCCCGGAATTTCTGATTCTGTTCACTGTCCAGTACTTCCAACAGTGCGGAAAAAGTATCTCCTTTATAGTCTGTACTGACTTTATCAATTTCATCCAAAAGCAATACCGGATTTTTTACACCCGCTATCCGGATTGCATTGGCGATCCGTCCTGGCATGGCGCCCACATAAGTTTTGCGGTGCCCGCGGATTTCCGCCTCGTCCCGGACGCCGCCAAGGGAAATCCTTACATATGGCTTTTTTAATGCGCGGGCCAGAGACTTTGCAATGGAAGTTTTCCCTGTTCCGGGCGGGCCTGACAGACAAAGGATCGGGCTTTCTCCCTTTTTCGTCAAAGAACGGACTGCCAGAAATTCCAACACCCTTTCTTTTACCTCGTCCAGTCCGTAATGGTCCTCCCGAAGTACCTGCTCGGCAAATGCCAGATCCGTACTGTCCTTTGCCGTCTTATTCCAGGGCATTTCCAAAAGTGTCTCTATATAGGTCCGAATCACCCCGCTCTCCGCCGGACTGTTCAGAGAACTTTTGAAACGGTTGATTTCTTTTGTCAGTTTTTCCTTCACTTCTTTTGAAGCTTTTAATTTTTTCGCAGCCTGCTCAAATTCCTCCGCGTCGGAAAGTGTCGTATCCTCTCCCAGTTCTTCCCGGATCAATTTCAATTGTTCCCGCAAAATATATTCCCGCTGGTGCTTGTCCACCCGTTCTTTCACCTTTTTGCGGATATCCTCCTTGATGTCCAGAATCTGAATCTCGTTTGCCAATTTAAAAGCAAGCAATTCGTAGCGTCCCCAGAAATCCGTCTGCTCCAAAAGTTCCTGCTGGTCGGTATAATGCAATGGAATATTGGCTGCAATCTCATCTACTAATTCCCGCAAATTTTTAATTTCCAAAATCCGGCTTACACTTTCTTTTGACATTTTTCCGTTTTTTGCGGCATAATCCATAAAAATATCTTTTAGCCCGCGTTCCATTGCTTTTCCGTTCAAATCCAACGGAAGCGTGACTTCCGGTTCCTCAGGCATCTCTACCTGCGCACGCAGATAGGGAGTATCATACTCTACACTTTTCAGGACTCCCCGCTTCTCTCCCGATACCAGGACTCTTAGAATCCGTTTGGGCAGTTTGATAATCTGCCGTACGGAGGCAATGGTGCCTACTTCGTAAACGTCTTTTTGTCCCGGATTTTCCGTATCCAGCTCCCGCTGCGTTATCAGAAAAATCTTCTGGTCTTCCACCATAGCTTCCTGCACGGCCGCCACCGAACGTTCCCGGCTGATATCAAAATGTACCACCATCTCCGGCAGAATCGTCATCCCCCGCAGTGCAACCATAGGAAGACTCTTTATTTCCCTCTCCATATTCACCCTCCTGTACACACAAGATACCCTGGTACAACTTTGCGTAATTAACAGTAAATAACATCTGATGTTTACGACAACCATCCTCTAAAAAAACGAAGCATTTCCCTCTTTCGGAGGTTTCAGCCAAAACCGCTTTCTTCCCGCAAAGGATATCTTTATGTGAAAAGGCAGGTACTCTCTCTTCCCAAGTACCCGCCTGCTTTGCTTCTGTACCGCATAAAAATTTATGCGCTTCTCGATGTTAAAAAGGAACGCCGTTCTTCCCCATCCCGTTCATACAACGGGGACTCCTTCTCCTGTACCACATCTTTCGTAACTCTGCACTCCTTGATGGTTTCATCGGAAGGCACTGCGAACATCGTATCCATCATGATTCCTTCCATAATGGCCCGTAATCCTCTGGCGCCAGTCTTTCTTTCAAGTGTAATCTCTGCAATGGAATCCAACGCCTCTTTATCAAAGGTCAGCTTTACGCCATCCAGTTCCAGTAACTTCTGATACTGTCTGACAATGGCGCTCTTCGGTTCCGTCAGAATCCGGACCAATGCCTTCTTATCCAGCATCTCCAGGGACACTGTCACCGGAAGACGCCCGATCAGTTCCGGAATCAGCCCATATTTCACCAGATCCTGCGGCAGCACCTCTTTCAGCAGCACATCCATGTTATATTCATGCTGTGTGGCAATCTCCGCATTGAATCCAATGGATTTCCGGTCCAGCCGGGTCTCGATAATCTTATCGATTCCCTCAAACGCCCCTCCGCAGATAAACAGAATATTGGTCGTATCAATCTGGATCAGTTCCTGGTGCGGATGCTTTCTTCCGCCCTGCGGCGGAACGGACGCAACGGTTCCCTCTATAATCTTTAAAAGCGCCTGCTGTACTCCTTCCCCCGACACATCACGGGTAATGGAAGGATTTTCCGATTTTCTTGTAATCTTGTCAATCTCATCAATATAAATAATTCCATGCTCGGCACGTTCAATATCTCCTTCTGCCGCCTGAATGACTTTGAGCAGAATATTTTCCACATCTTCCCCTACATATCCGGCTTCCGTCAATGCCGTGGCATCTGCAATCGCAAACGGCACGTTTAAGATTTTTGCAAGAGTCTGTGCAAGAAGCGTTTTTCCGCACCCTGTCGGTCCCAGCATCAGAATATTACTTTTCTGCAGTTCCACCCCCAGATCCTGTTCTGCCAGAATCCGCTTGTAATGATTATATACCGCCACAGAAAGTACCTTTTTCGCTTCTTCCTGCCCGATTACATAGTCATCCAAAAAGGCTTTCATCTCTTCCGGTGTCAATAAATTAATGTCATCAAAAGAGCTTCTCTCATCGTATTCAAATTCTTCCTCAATAATCTCGGCACACACATCGACACATTCGTCACAGATATAGACTCCGTTGTGCGGTCCCGAAATCAATTTCCGGACCTGATTCTGCGATTTATTGCAAAAAGAACATCTTACAATCTCATTTCCTGCCATATTTCTTTCTCCTCATGCTACCCATGCTACTCTTTATTTCCGCGAAGCAACGAGCCAAGCGGCCATGCTTGCATGGATATTTGACTTCCACACAAAAATTCTATATACCCACACCGTCATGACAACGCTTTCGGACACCCGGACGTATACGAAAAACCCGACGACGGCGGCTTTTTTGCATACTGCGCTTCTTGAACTACATAAGATATTACATCAAAAAGCTGCCGCCGTTTTCCGACGAAAAGCGGCAGCCCTTCCTTAATGCTTCGTAATTACTTCATCCACCAGGCCATAAGCTTTCGCTTCTTCGGCAGACATAAAGTTATCCCTCTCCGTATCCACCTTGATCACATCCAGAGGCTGTCCGGTATTTTCTGCCAGAATCTCATTTAACTTCTGCCGGGTGCGCAGAATATGCTCCGCTGCAATCTGAATCTCTGTCGCCTGCCCCTGCGCTCCACCGGAAGGCTGATGAATCATAATCTCCGCGTTGGGCAGCGCAAAACGTTTTCCCTTCACACCGCCGGAAAGCAGAAACGCCCCCATACTGGCCGCCAGTCCAATACATACTGTGGATACGTCGCACTTGATATACTGCATCGTATCATAGATCGCCAATCCTGCCGATACAGAGCCCCCCGGACTATTGATGTACAGTTGGATATCCTTATTCGGATCATCTGCTTCCAGAAACAGAAGCTGTGCCACAACAATATTCGCCGACACATCTGTTACTTCCTCACCCAGAAAAATGATTCTGTCCTTTAACAATCGGGAATAAATATCATAGGAACGTTCTCCGCGGCTTGTCTGCTCCACGACATAAGGTACTAAACTCATCCAAAGATCTCCTTTCCAAAATGAAACTCTGTTTCCACTTTCCTGTTACTCTTCTATTGCCGCATCTGAAATCAATGTGATTGCTTCCTGCACCGCAATATCTTCCTGTATCTGCTTCTTCTCACTCTCTCCCATGAACTCTGTCAGCTTCTCCACTTCCATCTGATAAGATTCTGCCATCTTTTTCAGTTCTTCTTCCATCCGTTCCTGGGATACCTCGATATTCTCTGCCTTCACAATCGCTTCCAGCACCAGTCTGGTCCGAATTCGCTTCTCTGCCTGCGGCTTCAGATCCTCCGTCATCCGCTCCTGTGTCATTCCGGTGAGTTGGAAATACTGCTCCAGGGACATTCCCTGAGACTGTACCCGATAAGCAAAATCATCCGCCATCTGCTTCACCTGCAGATCAATCATCGGCTGCGGAATATCCATCTGTGCATTCTCCACGGCCAACTCTACTGCCTGATCTTCTTTCTTCTCCCGGGCCTGTGCTTCCTTGCGATCCTGCAGCTTCTTTTCTACTTCTGCTCTGTAATCTTCCAGTGTCTCGCATTCTGATACTTCGGAAGCAAATTCATCGTCCAGATCCGGCAATTCTTTTGCACTGATCTGGTGTACCGTACACCGGAATACGGCCGGTTTTCCCGCCAGTTCCGCCGCCTGGTAATTCTCCGGGAACGTCACATTGACTTCCACTTCCTTCCCGATCTCCGCCCCGATCAACTGCTCTTCAAATCCGGGGATAAAGGAACCGGAACCGATAGTCAGCGGATAATCCGTACCCTTTCCGCCTTCAAAGGCTTCCCCGTCTACAAACCCTTCAAAGTCCAGTTTGATCATATCTTTATCTTCCACGGCACGATCCGTCACTTCTACGGTTCTGCCGTTCCGTTCCCGCTCTCTCTCAATTTCCGCGTCTATATCTTCCGAAGTCACTTCCAGTGATTCTTTGTCCACCTTCAGTCCTTTGTATTCTCCCAGTGTCACTTCCGGCTTTACTGCCACCTCTGCCGTAAAGATAAATGGCTTTCCCTTCTCAAGCTGTACAACATCAATGGAAGGCTGTGACACAATCTCCAGTTCACATTCATCATAAGCCTTTCCATAATTTTCAGAAATCATACGATTCCCGGCGTCTTCATAAAATACTTCCGGGCCATACATCTTTTCAATCATCTGACGCGGCACTTTCCCTTTCCGAAATCCCGGAAGGCTGATTTTTCCACGTTCTTTTAAATAAGCTGCCTGGAGCGCTTTCTCCACTTCTTCTGCCGCAACCTCGATCGTAAGCTTTGCCATATTATGCTCTAACTTTTCTACCTGTAAACTCATTGTTTCATTTCCTCCTTGATCCGTGTCCTCTCCATTCTGTAAAGGCTCCTGTAATTATGATATAGATTCTGCATACCATCGAATTAGCTGCTGTTTTTCTCCATTTTTACCTTCGCAGCCATTTATCAAGTATAGCACAACCTTTTCTTTATTTCCAGTATTTTTTACACTATATTCTCACAAAAAGTAACAGTTCAGCCTTCGGCCTAACTGTTACGGAATCCAGCCCATTTAAAGTTTGCTTTCAGCAAAGGGCTGGATTCTTTGGCTGGATTTACACGTTCTTACGGACTTTGCAGCAAGTGCAAAGTCCTGGACTGAACTGTTATTACAAAAACAACGTGGAATGTCCTACTTCTTCCGCTTTCTTTTCTCCGCATAATAAAGCGGTCAATTTCAGTGCAAAAGCAGCGGCGGTTCCCATCCCTCTGCTGGTAATGAACGGTCCGTCCACACAAACGGCATCATAGACCACCTCCGCCCCTTTTAACTTATCCTCAAAAGACGGATAACAACAGGCTCTTCGTCCTTCCAAAAATCCAAGTTCCCCCAGAACACTGGGCGCCGCACAGATTGCCGCAATATAGCGCCCCTCTTCCCTGGCTTTCTCCAGAAGCTGCCGCAATCCCTGATGTTCTTTTAAATGCGTGGTTCCCGGCATTCCTCCCGGAAGTACCAGCATGTCCGTCTCTTTCCCCTGCACTTCCTCAAACAGACGATCTGCCTGCACTACCATCTGATGTGCGCCGCATACTGCTTTCTTACCCGTCACCGACACCGTCTCTGCCTGCACACCCGCTCTGCGCAAAATATCCACCACGGTAAGACCTTCTATTTCTTCAAATCCGTCTGCCAAAAATACACAAACCTGCTTCATCACACGCCTCCTGTTCTATCATCTCATCTACATGCAGTATACCAGAGTTCCTGTTTACTGACAAGCCGGGAAACAGGAACAATAAATTACCTGCGTTAAAAATCAAAAATAACCGCCTTTACTTTTTTCCGTTTCCATATTAAAATGAGGAAAAATCTACAACCCTGCAAGGAGGAAGTCATGGAAATTGAACGAAAATATTTAATTGATCCCACAAAACTCCCTTTTGATCCCAAGCAATATCCCTGCCGCCACATCGAACAGGGATATCTGTGTACAGAACCTGTCGTACGAATCCGGCGCGACAACGACGCCTATTTCCTTACCTACAAGTCAAAAGGACTTCTGGTCCGGGAAGAATACAATCTGCCGCTTACCGCGGAATCTTATGCACATTTGAAAGAAAAAGTGGATGGACGCCTGATCACAAAAAACCGTTATGTCATTCCTCTGGAAGATTGTCTTCATATTGAACTGGATTTTTTCTCCGATCACTTTGCCGGCCTGGTTCTGGCAGAGGTAGAATTTCCTGATAAGGACAGAGCCGATACATTTCTTGCGCCGGACTGGTTTGGAGAAGATGTCACTTTTTCCCACCAATACCAGAACAGTACGCTTAGTAAACTGTAAATCCGGTCATCTCACCGCGCTCTCGTAACGTTTTGTTGCATTTTTCACTTTTTATTCGATTTGTTGCATAAACATCCATTTATGGGGAATCTTGTTATAATTTAAAGAACTCGGAAAAAGTCTTTCAGGTATAAAGACTCCTTTCCGAAGAAATTATACGGAATTTCTGGTTCCTCATGGACGGAGGTGCGCGGTGGCAAATATACAACTGTCAGACAATTTAAAACAGTATCGTGATTCCTTCGGATTTACACAGCAAGATCTGGCAGACAGAATCAACATCTCACGCCAGGCTTATTCCAATTATGAGACCGGAAAACGTGCCCCTGATCTTGATCTGCTTATAAAATTATGCAGCGTGTACGATATTACGCTGGATCAATTGATTCTCCAGCCATTTTCCGGCAGAGATCTGATCAGAGAAGCGCGGACTCCCTATCACATCAATCGCCGTTCCGACAACAGAGAAGATCTTCTTGCTCTGACAGAAGAGGAAGCGCATCTCATATTGGAATTGCGCAAGGCTGACTGGGAAAAACAGCATTTGGTTGCATATATCCTGAACCACTAATATGTGATACAGAAAACCTGTCACTGGCGTCTTTTTGCATACTGCACTTATTGAACTACTCCTGTTCCATAAGATATGACATACAGCTCCCGCCGCTGACGGTCTCCTGACATGCTACATGTATCGAAAGTATCGCTGAATGAGCAAAATGATTCTGCGGTACTTTTGTTTTTTGTATAGAACAAAGAACTCATCCTCTGCGAATTTCAATAAACTGTAATACATTCTCATACAGTTCTCCCTGATCTTCCAGATCAATCATCAGCCATTTTTGTCCATTTCCTTCTTTTGTCTGCCCGTAAATCTCCCGCATTTGTACGGCACATTCCGGTAAAATTGCCTGAACAGCCTCCTTCTCTGCTCTTCCTGCCACAACCATTACCGTAAAATATCCTTCCCGCGGATATACAGTACACAAATTTCTGCCTGCTTTTTTAAATTTTATATTCCAACCTCTTTCCCAACTACAGGAACTGTATTCTATTTTTTCTTTACACTGATACCGCGCTTTTATCTGCGTACAAAATTGCATAAAAAGAGGATTTCTGATATATTCCCCTACTTCTTCTAACGTAGGACACAAATTTTTATCCAACAAATCCACAACATCCATTCCTCCATCTTTGATTCTTCTTTTCATTATATCCAATCTCTCTTCAAAAGTCATCTATAACTTCCACTCCTCCTCTCGATTTTTCTTTTTCAGAAAATATTTACTTTATATCGCTATTTTGCTAAAATATGCTTGTTAGGTAGCAATTTTTTACATGAGAGAAAAGGAGGACGAAGATGTTAGAAAAACTCTTCAAATTGAAAGACAACAACACAGATGTCCGAACAGAGGTACTTGCCGGTATCACCACCTTCATGACCATGGCCTATATCCTGGCCGTGAATCCGAGCATCCTTGCGGCGGCAGGCATGGATCAGGGCGCAGTGTTCACGGCGACGGTGCTGGCATCGTTCATCGGTACGCTCCTGATGGCATTTCTGGCGAATTATCCCTTTGCACTGGCGCCGGGAATGGGGCTGAATGCGTATTTTGCCTATACCGTGGTTCTCGGCATGGGCTATAAATGGGAGGTCGCGCTCACGGCTGTATTTGTGGAAGGTATCATATTCATTATCCTGTCACTTACGAATGTGCGCGAAGCCATCTTTAACGCCATCCCACTGAACCTGAAAGCTGCGGTCAGTGTGGGGATCGGTCTGTTTATCGCTTTTATCGGACTGCAGAATGCCAATATTGTAATCAGCGGCGCCACTTTGGTTGAACTGTTTTCCGTGGACGGATACAATCTTGCCAATGGCGTACAGGCCGGTTTCAACGATGCCGGAATCACGGTATTGCTTGCGGTCATCGGCGTGATCATCACAGGAATCCTGGTCATCAAGAATATCAAAGGGAATATCTTATGGGGAATCCTGATCACATGGATCCTCGGAATTATCTGCCAGTTTGCGGGACTCTATGTTCCTAATCCGGAGATTGGATTCTACGGACTCCTCCCGGATTTCAGCAACGGACTGGCGATCCCCAGCATCGCACCGGTATTAGGCAAGCTGCAGTTTGACGGAATCTTTTCCCTGAACTTCATTGTAGTGATCTTCGCATTCTTATTCGTGGATATGTTTGATACCATCGGTACATTGATCGGCGTAGCGTCAAAGGCTGATATGCTGGATGAAGAAGGAAAGCTTCCAAGAATCAAAGGCGCGCTTCTGGCGGATGCGGTTGCCACGACTGCAGGCGCAGTACTTGGAACAACAACTACCACTACCTTTGTAGAGAGCGCTTCCGGAGTTACAGAAGGCGGCAAGACAGGTCTTACATCTGTAACGACAGCCATTCTGTTTGGCCTGGCGCTGTTCCTTTCCCCGATCTTCCTTGCAATCCCGTCATTTGCAACGGCGCCGGCGCTGATTGTAGTAGGATTCTATATGCTGACTAATGTAGTAAATATTAACTTTAACGATATATCAGAAGCGCTTCCATGCTATATCTGTATCGCAGCGATGCCATTCTTCTACAGCATCTCCGAGGGGATCTCCATGGGCGTGATCTCCTATGTGGGACTGAATCTCCTCACAGGTAAGACAAAAGAAAAGAAGATCAGCGTACTGATGTATGTACTGGCAGTATTATTTATTCTGAAATATATCTTCCTGTAGAAATTGGGTACGGGATAAAACCCAATCAGGGATACAGTAAATTTATAGTTTACTGTATCCCTGATTACTGTTTCCTGTCAAAACACAATCCAAAAAGTGAGTAACGACACATTGTTACGCCGCATATCTCCGGTTCCATCACCACTTCTCAAACAAATGCTCTATTAACGTATGTCCCACTTCTACGATCCTGCCGCTCCCGGCGCCGGTCTTTTCATCGTAGGATGCCGGGCCCGCCTGCTCTTTTTCGCTGTCGTACAACAAATAGGGCACCGGATCCCCCACATGGGTGCGCACCCGGATCGGGGTCGGATGATCCGGCAGCACCAGCATCCGAAATTCCAGATTCCTATTCTGTAATGCCTCTACCACCGGACCGATCACATATTGATCAATCCGCTCAATGGACAGAATCTTGTTCTTTACATTTCCCTGATGCCCCATCTCGTCCGGCGCTTCAATATGTATATATACAAAATCTTCCCCGTCCAGAAGCGCCTTCACCGCCGCTTTGCCTTTTCCTTCATAATTGGTATCCAACCCGCCATTGGCGCCTTCCACACCGATATTGCGCATCCCCGCGCCTACGGCAATTCCTTTTAAGAGATCCACCGCAGAAACCATAGCACCCCTGAGACCATACTTTTCCTCGAAAGAAGACAATGCCGGACGGGTCCCGGCTCCCCAGAACCACGCCGAATTGGCCGGATTCTGTCCCTGTTCTCTCCTTTTTTGATTGATCGGGTGCCCGGAAAGGATTTCATAACTTTTTTTCATCATCTCCCGTAGAATGGGATCTTTCGGAAGATATGTCCCGATACGCTGTGTCAGAATATCATGGGGCGCCGTCAGTTCCACAACACGTCCCTGCTTCTGAATCAGCAGATGCCGGTAACTGGTTCCCACATAAAACGTATATCCTTCCCGTTCCAGTCCGTCTTTCAGCGCTTTCACCAAAACTGTCGCATCCGCGGTGCTGATTTCCCCGGAACTGTGATCCAGAATTCGCTTTTCCTCATAATCCTCTTCTTCTGACAATGTAACCAGATTGCACCGAAATGACACGTCTTCCGGTTCCATATCCACACCGATGCTCAATGCCTCCAACGGAGAACGTCCGGTATAATACTTCTGCGGATCATATCCCATGACAGACAGATTGGCCGTATCACTTCCCGGCGCCATCCCCCGCGGCACTGTCTGTACCATACCGATCTCGGAGCGCAGCGCCAACCGGTCCATATTCGGTGTCCGGGCCGCCTCCAGCGGCGTCTTTGCATCCAGTTCTTCCAACGGCTCATCCGCCATCCCGTCACACAGTACAATCAAATATTTCTTCATTTTAATCTCCATTCCGCCGCCAGACCAGCGGCACAAATAGTAAGGAAATTGTCGTTTTTCACACTACTATTATCCTTCCACGCGAATCCGGTGAAGAATTCCCGGAAATTGTTTCGCATTTTCTTCATATGCCCGTTCTGTGATCACACCGGTCAGGAACCCAAACTCTTGCTTCAATCCCTCTACCTGTACCACCTCAATAGGACCAAAACAACTCTCCAGATGCGCTTTCAGCGCTTCCGGTTCCCCGGAAATCCGAACAAAGAATTGTTTCTTCGTATCCTCGGAGGGCAGCAATTCCAATTTATCACTCTTCCACATCGTCATAATATTTCTGTGAAGATGTTTCGCCTCATCCACCACATCTGCCACCACTGCACTGGCCGTAGGAAGTTTCCCGGCGCCGCTGCCATAAAACATAGCATCCCCCAGTACATTTCCATGTACAAAAATTGCATTAAACACGTCGTTTACGTTATAGAGCGGATGATCTTTTTTCAGAAGATAGGGCGCTACCATAGCATGCAGATAATCCCCCTGCCTTCTGCTGGATGCAAGCAATTTAATGGTCATACCCAGCGCTTTGGCATACATCATGTCTTCTTTTGTAATCTCTGTGATTCCTTCTGTATAAATATCTTCAAAATCCACTTGCTGACCGGAAATCAGGGAAGACAAAATGGCAATCTTACGACAGGCGTCATGTCCTTCCACATCCGCCTCCGGGTTCCGCTCCGCATATCCTTTATCCTGCGCTTCTTTTAGAACCTCATCATAATCGGATCCCTCATAGAACATCTTGGTCATCATATAATTGGTCGTTCCGTTCAAAATCCCGGTAATCTCCTCGATCTCATCTGCTGTCATAGAAGAATTCAAAGGGCGGATAATGGGAATTCCTCCTCCCACACTGGCTTCAAACAGGAAATTGATATTCTGCTCTCTGGCGATCGACAACAGCTCCGCCCCATGCTTTGCCACCAATGCTTTATTGGAAGTGGCCACACTCTTCCCGGCCAGAAGGCATCTCTTCACAAAAGTATAAGCCGGTTCGATTCCACCCATCACTTCTACTACAATCTGTACTTCCGGATCCTTGACGATCACCTCAAAGTCATGCACGATTTTTTCCTGGATCGGATCTCCCGGAAAATCCCGTAAATCCAGCACATACTTGATCTGAAGCTGATCTCCGATTCTCTGATTGATACGCGCCCCGTTTGTATTGATGACTTCCACCACACCAGATCCTACGGTCCCATATCCCATCACTGCTATATTGATCATCTTTCCTCTCCTTTTTCTCGATCTGTTTTACTCAAATATGCATTGATAAACGGATCAATATTCCCGTCCATCACACTGCCCACATTACTGATTTCCGCATTTGTCCGATGATCCTTCACCATCGTATACGGCTGCATCACATAGGAACGGATCTGGTTTCCAAATCCGATCTCCTTCACGTCCCCACGGATATCGGACATCTTCTCCGCCTGCTCCTGCTGTTTCAAAAGATATAATTTTGCTTTCAGCATCTGCATCGCCTTATCCTTGTTCATATGCTGGGAACGCTCATTCTGGCACTGCACTACAATTCCGGTAGGCAGATGCGTAATCCGGATCGCAGAGGATGTCTTATTGATATGCTGGCCGCCGGCGCCGCTGGAACGATACGTATCAATCCGCAGATCGTCCTCATTGATCTCCACCTCAATCTCATCTTCAATATCCGGGATTACATCACAGGAAGAAAACGACGTCTGACGCTTTCCTGCCGCATTAAACGGGGAAATCCGAACCAGACGGTGTACTCCTTTTTCGGAGCGCAGGAAACCATAGGCGTTCTCTCCGCTCACTTCGAAAGTCACACCCTTAATTCCGGCCACATCTCCTTCCAGATAATCCAATACCTCCAGAGAAAAGCCTTTTTTCTCCGCCCAGCGGCTGTACATCCGGTACAGCATCCCCGTCCAGTCGCAGGACTCTGTTCCGCCGGCCCCCGCATGCAGCGTCACAATGGCATTGCTCCGGTCATATTCTCCGGTGAGAAGCGTCTGAATCCGAAGTTCTTCAAATTCTTCTTTGAAACGTTCCAGCTCTTCCTGAATCTCCGCAGTTGTCTCCTCGTCCGGCTCTTCCTCACTCATCTCGATCAAAATTCCCAGATCTTCATGATCTGCATACAATCGTTCGATCTGCTTCACCGAATCCTGCAGACTTTTCAACAGCTTCATCGTCTGCTGGGATTCCTCCGGCCGGTCCCAGAATCCCGGCTCCTCAATCCTTCTTTCCAGTTCTTCGATTCGCTCTTTCTTAGATGCTAAGTTAAAGTGAATCCCTCAAATCTTTCAGCGGTTCTTCATATGCAAGCAGACTTGCTTTTAATTCATCAATTAAAACCACCTTATTCACCTCTTTCTTTTTTTATTTTCTTCTGAATCCTATTCCCATCACAAAACATGATCTGCCCTCTCCGGCAAAACCGTGTATCAGAAGTTGTTCGAATGCGTACCCTTGTATCTCATATACTTTCTATGGATAAACGGCGTCGGCGTTTCATAACATTTTGATATCTTCACTTTCTCCCGCAGCATTGTTTGTATTTCTTGCCGCTTCCGCAGGGACAGGGATCGTTGGGATAGATCTTCTTCTCGGCCCGCTTTTTCGGCGCGCGCACCGCGCTCTCATCCTTATTGGTTCCCGTCACTTTGGCAACCTGCTCCCGCTCCACCTTCTGCTCTACCCGAATATGGAACAGGGTACGGATCGTAATCTCCGCAATGGAATTGGTCATCGCTCCGAACATATCGTATCCCGTCATCTTATATTCCACCAGAGGATCCCGCTGGCCATACGCCTGCAGTCCGATTCCCTGTCTGAGCTGGTCCATATCGTCAATATGATCCATCCATCTTGCATCAATTGCTTTTAAGAGCACCACACGCTCCAATTCCCGAATCTGTTCTGCCTCCGGGAATTCCGCTTCTTTCGCCTCATACGCCTTTACTGCCTTTTCCTTCAGCAGATGCTTCAGCTCTTTCTGCTGCATCTGGCGTATCTCTTCTGCCTTTGGAAGTTCCAACTGTGGAATGACGGCCCGCAACGACACTTCCAGGCCGGAAAGATCCCACTCTTCTGCTTCCACCTCGGATGAGATAAACCGATCCGTCGTATTTTCCACATACTCCGTGATCATATTATAGATGGTATCACGCATGCTCTCCCCATCCAGCACACGCCGGCGTTCTCCATAAATAATCTCTCTCTGTTCATTCATCACCTGATCATATTCCATCAGATTTTTACGAATTCCAAAGTTGTTATTCTCGATCTTTTTCTGCGCCTTTTCGATAGCACTGGAAAGCATCTTATGTTCAATCTGCTCACCGTCTTCCACACCCAGCGCATTGAAGATCCCCATCAGTCTCTCCGAACCAAACAAGCGCAGCAAATCATCCTCCAGAGAAATATAAAAACGGGATTCTCCCGGATCTCCCTGTCGCCCGGAACGGCCGCGAAGCTGATTATCGATTCGCCGGGACTCATGCCGTTCCGTACCGATGATCTTCAAGCCGCCTGCTGCCTTCGCTTCCTCGTCCAGTTTGATATCCGTACCCCGGCCTGCCATATTCGTGGCAATGGTCACCGCTCCATGTAACCCGGCGTCCGCCACGATCTCCGCCTCCTGTTCATGGTACTTTGCATTCAAAACATTATGCACGATTCCCTGCTTTTTCAGCATCTTGCTCAACAATTCGGAGACTTCAATTGTAATAGTACCTACCAGAACGGGCTGGCCGGCTGCATGCGCCGTTTTGACCTCTTCCACTACCGCACGGTATTTCTCTTCTTTTGTCTTGTAGACCACATCCTCCTGATCTATTCTTTGCACAGGTACGTTGGTCGGGATCTCAATCACATCCATCCCGTAAATATCCCGAAACTCTTTTTCTTCCGTCAAAGCCGTTCCGGTCATTCCGCTTTTCTTTTCAAATTTATTGAACAGATTCTGGAATGTAATGGTTGCCAGCGTCTTACTTTCCCGCTTTACCTTCACATGTTCCTTCGCCTCGATGGCCTGATGGAGCCCATCGGAATATCGGCGCCCCGGCATGATACGCCCTGTAAATTCATCCACAATGACAACTTCCCCGTCCGGAGTCACCACATAATCCTGGTCCCGGAACATCAAATTATGCGCACGCAGCGCCAGAATAATATTGTGCTGGATCTCCAGATTCTCCGGGTCTGCCAGATTCTCAATATGGAAGAACTTCTCTACCTTTTGAACACCGTCTTCTGTCAGATTGACAGATTTTTCTTTTTCATTGACAATGTAATCCCCTGTCTCTTCAATATCCTCGCCCATAATGGCATTCATCTTGGAAAATTCTCCGCTGGCTTCCCCGCGTTCCAACTGCCTGGCCAGAATATCACATGCTTCATACAGCTTCGTGGATTTCCCGCTCTGTCCGGAAATAATCAACGGAGTCCTTGCCTCGTCGATCAAAACGGAATCCACCTCATCGATGATGGCAAAATGCAGGCCTCTCTGCACGAGCTGTTCTTTATAGATCACCATATTATCGCGCAGATAGTCAAATCCCAGCTCATTATTCGTCACATAGGTGAGATCACACTGATAAGCTTTTCGCCGCTCTTCATTATCCATGCCATTTAAGACCACGCCTACGGTCAGCCCTAAAAACTCATGCACTTTCCCCATCCATTCGGCGTCACGTTTTGCCAGGTAGTCATTAACCGTAACGATATGTACGCCCTTTCCTTCCAGTGCGTTCAGATATGCAGGCAGCGTGGAGACCAGTGTCTTACCTTCTCCGGTGCGCATCTCAGAAATTCGTCCCTGATGCAGGATAATTCCACCGATCAACTGTACCCGGTAATGCTGCATTCCCAACGTCCGTACCGCTGCTTCCCGGACAACCGCATACGCCTCCGGCAGCAAATCATCCAGTGTCTCCCCATCCCGAAGCCGTTGTTTGAACTCTCTGGTTTTATCCTTCAGCTCTGCATCGCTTAACGCCCGCATCGCCGGCTCCAGCGCCTCGATCTGATCTGCAAGTGGATAGATACGTTTCAGTTCATTCTCACTGTGCGTACCAAAAATTTTCTCCATCAAACCCATAAGCCGTAATTAACTCCTTTTTCTATTTACTTCAACGTCATTCTTCCCACCCCGCGGGGGGATCATAATAACAACTTTTTCCATCTCCCTGCAAACAGGAACACTTAAATTTTATTCTAACACTAACTCTTTCCAAATTCAACTGATTCCTGTTTTATTCTTAAAGCCCCAGTAACAGTTCAGCCTCCGGCCTTGCTGTTACTGCTCACACCGGTGCGCACAGTCGCCTCCGATTTCTTTCATCCGGGAGTAAGGGATACTGCCGCCAAAGAGATCCAAAGCGCTCCCAATCGTAATATCCAGTTTCCCTTTACTTTCTTTCTCGAATTCTTCCAAATCTTCGATTCTGCCGATTCCTCCCGCATAGGTCACAGGGATCCCATTCCATTCTGCCAGCAGCCGCACCAGTTCCGTCTCCACACCGGACGCTTTTCCTTCCACATCCACGCCATGAATCAGAAATTCCGCGCAATAGCCGGAAAGCATTTTCAATGTCTCTCCCTCCAGTCTCACATCCGTAAACTTCTGCCAGCGGTCCGTTACAATATAATACCATCCGTCTTTCTTTCTGCAGCTTAAATCCAGTACAATCCGCTCTTTTCCCGCCGCTGCTTTTAGCTTCTCCAGATTTTCCCGCTGGAAATGTCCGTCCTGAAACACATAGGAAGTCACAATCACATGGCTTGCGCCCGCCGTCAGATATTCCTGTGCATTCTCTGCAGTGATTCCGCCTCCCACCTGCATCCCGCCCGGATATGCCTTCAAAGCGGAAAACGCCTGTCTGCGGGTTGCCTCGTAATACGCGGAATCCTTCGCATTCAATAAAATGATATGTCCGCCCCTCAGGCCATCCCTGCGATATAACTCCGCATAATATGGCGCATCCCGTTTTGAAATAAAGTTCGTAACCGCTTGATCATTTTGATCTCTCAGGCTGCCTCCGACAATCTGTTTTACCTGTCCGTTATGTATATCAATACAAGGCCTGAATTTCATCCTTCTCATCCTCTTTCTTCTATGTATATGTGTATAATGTTACGATACTCATCCGGGCACCTCCTATTCGATGTGCGCCTCACGAGCGGACAGCATTGCTGTCCGATAAGATTCTCGCATCAGGATCTGCCTGTGCATAACCTGACAGGCAGGGGATACCTTCCAATTCTTCCTGGCAGGCATCCCACACCACTTATCTTATCCGGGCATTCTAACGATTATTCTCATCCTGAATGTCACGGTCTCTTACTCCGTTTCCGTTCTCATCTGTCAGATCATCCGTTGCGTCCTCTATACCGTCTTTCACATCGTCTACGGCATCATCAATGACGCCATTGTTTTCTCTTTCGGTTCCATTGGTCGCATCATTCACATTTCGATTTTCCTCGTTGTCTCTTCCTGTGTTATTTTTGTCATTTGCAGTAGAATCCTCCCGCTTTGTATCGGTGGTCTCCTGTTCCATATTATCCGATGTATTATTTCTGTTTCCACAGGCTGTCATGCTTCCGATCATCCCTGTACACATCATCACCAAAAGAATTCTTTTCATATTTTTCATTATTTTTTCTCCCTTTCCATGATTATTTTTATACCTGTAATATCTGTAATTCTTATCAGATTATGTATAGAAATATCTTCCAGAGAAAAAATAAGATATTATATTCTTTCTTTGATTTCACCGCTGCGATAAGCCGCCAGCAAAATTTCCAGATCAGCAATCTGCTCTTTCAGCTCTTTCCCCGCATCCGTGTCTCCTACCATTCGTCTCTCCATCACCCGCTTAATCACGGTACTCTCCGAATGAATATCGCTTTCCTTCTCAATTGCGGCTTCCGTGGATTCAAATGGTTCATGCGCCACAAGCCGCAGCCCATAAGAATTATAAATCAACGTATAACCTGCAATTCCGGTTTCTTTCTGATAGGCTTTGGAAAACCCTCCGTCAATCACCAGCACCCTCCCGTTACACTTCACCGGACTCTCCCCATTTTTCCGTTTTACCGGAACATGTCCGTTTACAATATAAGATTCTTCCGGGGACAACCCAAACTCCCGCATGACCTGGTCAATGACTTCCTCATTTTCCAGATACCGGTAATAGGGATTTTTCTTTTCCTGATGTGTTTCCTTCTCCGCCAGAAAATACCGCTCAAACGTTGCCATTTTATCTTTTCCAAATAATGGAGAACCTGGATGCAGCCAGATATACCACATGATATCTTTTCCGTTTTCCCGATCCTGCTCATCCAAAGAAAAGAATCCTTTCCGCACATAACGGTCCAGCGCATCATACAGAGACTTTCCTTTAAATTTACGGCCAAACAGTTCCACTTCCTTTAAACTGCCGTCTTCATTCAGCGGCACGCATCCATGATACAGCAGATTGTGATTATGTACTTTATACAGATTCCCTTTTGCCAAAAGAAAATGCATGTGTTCCTGCAGCTTTTCACATCCAAGAAATGCTTTCTCCAGACGTTCCATTACCTCCTGCTCTTCCTCCGAGAGTTTATAGGGATCTTTCGGATCGATCGTCGGAAAATTCTGATCTAACATCTGATACTCTTTTCCTTGCAGCGTGATCGTCCCTTTCTCATAATCAATCCGGTGCAGAAGCGCCCGGTCTTCCATATGAAATCCTGCCTGCCGGCGGATAATCTGTCCTTCCTCTTTGAACTGTATAACGGAAATCGCTTTATGAATCCGCAGATTCATCTCCTGCTCCGCCTTGCTCAACGCATCATCCTGTCCTTTCAGCGTGAAACAGGTACAGGGATCCTCCCCGTAAACACGCATTGCAAATGTTGCAAGAGGAAGCAGATTGATCCCATATCCATCCTCCAGAATATCCAAATTGTTGTACCGGGCACAAATCCGAATCACATTGGCAATACATCCTCTCTGCCCCACAGCCGCTCCCATCCACAGTACGTCATGGTTCCCCCACTGAATATCCACAGAATGATACTGCATCAGCTTGTCCATAATAATATGCGGTCCCGGCCCCCGGTCATAGATATCCCCGACAATATGAAGGTGATCCACCACCAGACGCTGGATCAGGCGGGAAATAGCCGCGATAAACTGTTCCGCCCTGCCAATGCGAATAATCGTCATTATAATCTCATTATAATAAGACTCTTTATCATGAATCTCCGCCTTTTCCGTAATCAGTTCTTCAATCACATAGGCAAAGTCTTTCGGCAGCGCCTTACGGACCTTCGACCGGGTATACTTGCTGGCCGCCCGTTTGCTTACTTCGATCAGGCGATACAGGTTTACCTTATACCAGTCCTCCATATTATCCTCTGTCTTTTTTACCTTCGCCATTTTTTCTTTCGGATAATAGATCAGAGTAGCCAGAGAGCGTTTTTCCCGTTTACTCAGCGTATTTCCAAATACATCGTCGATTTTTCGCCGGACGGAGCCCGAACCATTCTTCAGAACATGAGAAAATGCTTCGTACTCTCCATGTACATCTGTAAGAAAATGTTCTGTCCCTTTGGGCAGGCTTAAGATGGCCTGCATATTGATAATCTCTGTGGACGCCGCCGCGATCGTCGGATACAAATCCGACAGCCGTTCCAGATATCTGGTTTCCAACTCTTTCATAGTCTCCTCCTGTCTTTTAAAGCCGAATCACATCGCTCATATCATACATTCCCGCCGGTTTTCCCGCCAAAAATTTAGCGGCCTCCACCGCACCTTTTCCAAATACACTCCGGGAATACGCCGTATGCTGAAATGTAATCACTTCATCCGTACCGGCAAAAATCACTTCATGCTCTCCCACAATGGTCCCCCCGCGTACCGCGGAAATGCCGATTTCTTTTTTTTCTCTTTTCTTGCGCACCGTACTTCTGTCATACACATATTCGTACACTCCGTCCATTGCCTCATTCACAGAATCCGCCAATGCCAGCGCCGTCCCGCTTGGGGCATCCAGCTTCTGGTTATGGTGACGCTCCAGCACTTCAATATCATATCCGGCCGGACCAAGCACTTTCGCCGCGTCTTTCAATAACTTTAAAAGCAGATTGATTCCCAGCGACATATTTGCTGACTTCAGGATCGCCGTCTTCCGGGATGCTTTCTTGATATCCTGTAACTGTTCTTTGGAATATCCGGTAGAACAAAGAATCACCGGCATCTTTTTTTTTACACAATATTGTAATACATCTCCCAGTGCAGATGCATTTGTAAAATCAATCAGCGCATCTGCATCCACATCACATTTTTCCAGACTGTCAAATACCGGATAAGAATTCTCCGCTCCCTGGTATGCGTCCACTCCCGCCACAATCTCTACCTGATCATCCTCCTGCACCAGTGCGGTGATGATCCGCCCCATTCTCCCATTACAGCCATGCATCAAAACTTTTGTCATATTCTCTCCTCCTCTTTTTCTATCTGCATTTCCATTTTTCTCAGCAGGTCTCCTCCATGAAACTTTTTCCATATAAAAAAGGATATCACACTTGAGTCAATTCCTCAATAAATGATATCCCTTTTCCCATTTTTTATCATAACAATTGTTACTGTTCAGCCTATACGGCCTCACTGTTACGGAATCTGTCCTATTGAAGTTTGCCTTACGGCAAAGAGGCCGGATTCTATTCCAACTGTGATGCGTTCTTACGGATTTTGCAGCAAGTGCAAAGTCCTGAGCTGAATAAGTTACTTTTTTATTACAGCAATTAGTTACCCGTTCACACCCTGCAGGCGCGCCCGGTTATTTTTCACGATTCCTCCTCCAGACATTCCAGTTTGCTGACAGAGACTTCATATGCCGTTCTGGTTTCGGTCTCGGTTTCTGATATTTTCTTCACATAATCCCGGCTTTGAATTCTTCCCAAAATCTGTACATGTTCCCCCACTTCAAACCCGGATGCATAACGCGCGTTTCTTCCCCAGCAGATGCAGGGAATATAATCGGATTTCCCATAGGGGCGGTTTACTGCAAGAAGCAGATCTGCAATTTCTCTTCCAAGCGGTGTCTTGCGATAAATCGGTTTTTTACAGATATACCCTTCCAGCAAAATATAATTTGTCTTTGCTCCATCCAGTTCCTCTTCAATAAACTCCACTTCCCGGACAAACACAGACAACACCAGACGGTTTTTCTGCTCTTCGTGACGATTATAAGAACGGAACTGCCCGGACACCATGACGAATTCTCCCGTGTAATCCTGTGATACATCAATCAGACGTTCGGAAATCATCAAAGGAATCCGATCTTCTGAATTACTCAGCCGACGCACCAGCACATCCACCATGTAAAATCCTTCTCCAAACACTTCGTGGCTATATGTAAATCCGGAAGCCACCTCGCCCATAATCGTTACCTGGTTGTTCTCAATAATCTTATCTGACATGATTTGTAATTCTCCCTTCCTCTGTGTGGTATTTTTGAGTCAATACTAAGTTTATGTACCACCCAAAGCCATTAGAACCCATTTCATCGGAAACTGTTCGACAAGTTTTGGAGGCTTGTCAGAAAATGTCGCATATATTTCCCCTTTTTTTCCCCTGCATTTTATGATAGAATGGAAAAGCTGCAGGCAGGCTTCTGTTTTTATATGCCTTAACGGACAGCAAAACATTCATTCCATAAGAAAAAGGGATGCCTTATAAACATAATTTCGAATCCTGTCAGATAAAAGAAGGAAAGAATTTCAGAAAGGAAAGGTCCGGTACAAAATTATGAAAACAACACGAGAAGACATAAGAAATATTGCCATTATTGCTCACGTAGATCATGGAAAAACCACGCTTGTCGACGAATTATTAAAGCAAAGCGGAGTATTCCGCGAAAATCAGGAAGTAGCGGAACGTGTCATGGATTCCAACGACATTGAACGGGAACGAGGTATCACGATTCTCTCCAAAAATACGGCGGTTTTCTATAAAAACACAAAAATTAACATCATTGATACTCCCGGGCATGCCGATTTTGGCGGCGAAGTGGAACGGGTATTAAAGATGGTGAACGGGGTAATTCTGGTGGTGGATGCCTTCGAGGGGGCTATGCCGCAGACAAAATTTGTCCTGCGCAAAGCGCTCGATCTAAATCTTCCGGTCATCGTATGCATCAATAAGATTGACCGCCCCGAAGCACGCCCCGACGAAGTCATTGACGAAGTTCTGGAACTCTTCATGGATCTGGACGCATCAGACGAACAGTTGGACTGCCCCTTTGTCTACGCTTCCGCCAAAGCAGGAGTAGCCGTTCTGGATCTGACAGACGAAGAAAAAAATATGGAACCGCTCTTCGAAACCATTCTGGACTATATTCCGGCACCGGAAGGAGACCCGGAAGCTCCCACGCAGGTTCTGATCAGTACTATTGACTATAACGAGTATATCGGCCGTATTGGCGTGGGGAAGGTGGATAATGGCACCATTGCCGTAAATCAGGAAATGCTTCTGGTGAACCACCACGATCCGGACAAGCAGAAGAAAGTAAAAATCAGCAAACTGTATGAATTTGACGGACTGAACAAAGTGGATGTAAAGGAAGCCACCATTGGCTCCATTGTCGCCATTTCCGGTATCGCAGATATTTCCATCGGAGACACTCTCTGTTCCCCGGAATATCCCGAACCCATTCCTTTCCAGAAGATCTCGGAACCCACGATCTCGATGCAGTTTATTGTCAATGACAGTCCTTTTGCCGGACAAGAAGGCAAATATGTAACCTCCCGCCATATCCGGGACCGGCTGTTCCGGGAACTGAATACCGATGTCAGCCTGCGGGTAGAAGAGACCGAAAATGCAGACAACTATAAAGTCTCCGGCCGCGGGGAGCTGCACCTGTCCGTGCTGATCGAAAATATGCGCCGGGAAGGATATGAATTTGCCGTCAGCAAGGCGGAAGTACTCTACAAAACAGACGCAAACCAAAAGCGTCTGGAACCGATGGAGATTGCCTATGTGGATGTACCTGATGAATTCACCGGCACGGTCATTGAAAAACTCAGTCAGAGAAAAGGCGAACTGCAAAGCATGGGCGGCATTAGCGGCGGATATACCCGTCTGGAATTCTCCATTCCCTCCCGTGGATTGATCGGATACCGCGGCGAATTTCTTACCGATACCAAAGGCAATGGAATCCTCAACACCAGTTTTGACGGATATGCCCCCTACAAAGGAGAGATTCAGTACCGCAAACAGGGATCCCTGATCGCTTTTGAAACCGGAGAATCCGTCACCTACGGACTGTTCAGCGCCCAGGAACGGGGAACCCTTTTTATCGGTCCCGGAGAAAAAGTATATTCCGGTATGGTGATCGGACAAAACGGAAAAACCGATGATATCGAATTAAACGTATGTAAGACAAAACATTTGACCAATACCCGCTCCTCCAGTGCAGATGAAGCACTCCGGCTGACCCCTCCCCATGTCTTAACTCTGGAGGAAGCGCTGGACTTTATCGACACCGATGAGTTACTGGAAGTCACCCCAAAAAGTCTGCGCATTCGAAAGAAGATACTGGACGCCCGTATGCGCAAACGCAGCAATGCCAAGGGAACCGTATTATAAAAGATCTCTCAACGGATAAAATCCGTTTGAAGTCCTTCTTATACGGAATCCTCGTTTTTCTTTGTAAAGGAGTTGCCATCTGTTATGAAAAAATATGCCACTGCGTTTTTAAAAAATCTGACCACCGCATTGGAGTATATCATTGCCATACTCCTTGGGGTCGGCATTTTGATTATGACCGTCCAACTGATCTTTTCTTTTCGCAACCTGACGGACATGGCTACTTATCCCAATTACGATGATCTTCTGACATCGTGTTTCAATCTGATCATTGGGGTGGAGATGATCCGTATGCTTTACCTCCATACTCCGATGACGGTTTTTGAAGTTTTACTGTTCGCCATCGCCCGGCAAATCATCATTGATCACTCGTCTCCTTTCAACAGCCTGATCGGAGTCATTGCCATTGCGATTCTATTCGCCACGAGAAAATTTTTATTCGTCGCTTTCGATGAATCAGAAAAGATCATATTCCGGGCAACACAGAAGGTCCGGATCGTCAATCGGATCCTGCCTGTAAACATTCCTTATCAGAACCAGGAGACGCTCCTGGACATTCTGATGGAAAAACTAAAACAGGAGGAACTCGAAATAGGTACCGGAACCTGTGTCTATTTTAAAGATTTTGGTCTGCGGATTGCAAAAATGACAAACGGGAAAATTACGCGGATCGAAGTGATTCGTTCTATACAATAGACTCCTTTTATGATATAATGAAGTCAGCATATTCTGTATGTATAATATGAACAAAAGGAGTTGAGCAGCATGAAATTTATTATCAGTGGAAAAAACATCGAAGTTACATCCGGACTCAAGAACACAATTGAACAGAAACTGGGAAAACTTGAAAGGTATTTTACTCCTGAAACAGAGATCATCGTGACACTCAGCGTTGAAAAAGAACGGCAGAAAATCGAAGTTACCATTCCCGTCAAGGGCAACATCATCCGTTCAGAGCAGACAAGCACGGACATGTATGTTTCCATTGATCTGGTGGAAGAAGTAATTGAGCGGCAGCTCCGTAAATATAAAAACAAATTGGTGGCAAGAAGCCAGGGACATCCAACCGCGTCTTCCTCGGGGAATAATTTCAAAAAAGAATTTTTTGAATCCGAGGAGGAGAGCGAGGAAGAGGAAGAGATCCGGATTGTCCGGACCAAGCGTTTCGGAATCAAACCCATGTTTCCGGAAGACGCCTGCATCCAGATGGAACTTCTGGGACACAACTTCTTCGTATTCAGCAACGCGGAAACCGACGAGGTGAATGTGGTATACAAAAGAAAAGACGGCGCATTTGGATTAATCGAACCGGAATTTGATTAATCAGAATGACCTTTCATACCGTACAATGACAGAGAAGACTCCGGGAGATTCCCCGGAGTCTTTTTAAAACTTGTGTGATACGAAAGCCTGTTATTGAAAATTCTTCCGCATGCCAGAGCATATGGAGGGCCTGGAGCATGTTTGAAAATTCATTCCCGTCATCTGCACGGCTGCCTCTTAAGTCTCAAACAGCACAATCCCCTCCTCCGTACAGGCAAAACAGCAGGCGCTGTCACGTTGTATCTTTATCTGCGCATTGGTGGCCTCAATCAGAGAAGTCGTAAAGTTCTGCTCCTCCTGATCGGACACCAGAACATATACGGCAACCTCCTCCGCATAAATGGTCTCTGCCACAGGCACTTTCTGCTCTGCCAGAAGATATTGCAGCTTTCCGAACGTAGAATAATCTGTCCGGATCTCCAGCTTATAACCGGTCCTCTTTGTGATCAATGTACTGGCGGCAAGGCCGGATTGTGCCGCTTTCGTATACGCACGGACAAGCCCGCCGGTTCCCAGCAGCGTTCCTCCAAAATACCGGGTTACAATCAGCAGCACATTGCAGAGTTCCTGGCCTCTGAGTACCTCCAGAATCGGCTTCCCCGCTGTTCCTCCCGGCTCCCCATCGTCGCTGAAACGTTCCTGGGTCTGTTCTTTTCCTATGACAAATGCCCAGCAATGGTGCCTGGCATCCCAGTATTTTTTTCTGGTTTTTTCCAGAAAAACCAACGCTTCCTCTTCGGTTTCCACTGGAAATACTTCTGCAATAAACCGGGACTTTTTTTCCACAATTTCCTCACGTCCGCCTTGATATACTGTACGATAATCCATCTTGTATTTCCTTTCTTCTGCTCTTCTTTGTTTACCTTATACTAAATCCGGAAAAACTACAAGATAAATTCTTTTATTATTCTTTAAGATTCTTAAGATTTGGGAAGAGAATATGAAGTTTTTATTTTTTTCCTTTATTTAAAATCACAAATTTGCTATAATATACAGAATGAATAAAGGAGGTCATTATTCATGAATTACGGGAAAGAACATCTCGAAAAGAGAAAAAACGATATTTCTTCCAAGAAAAATATGCAGAAGAAACGAGTCGGAGTCCGTTTTTTCAAAGCTTTGATTGTCTGTGTTCTTCTCATCGGTGTGGCCGGTGTGGGAGCCGTAGGCTTATTTGCAAAACGAATTCTTGACAATACTCCTTCCGTTACCCCGGCCAATGTAAAACCAAGCGGTTTTACATCTTTTGTCTATGCAAAAGACGGAACGCTTCTGGAAGAATTTCTGCAATCGGGTTCCAATCGTGTCTACAAGTCGATCGATGAAATTCCCGATTATATGGGAAAAGCCTTTGTCGCCATTGAGGACGAACGTTTTTATAAACACAACGGAATCGACCTGCAGGGAATCCTGCGTGCCGGCGTGAAGGGAATCACTTCCGGAGGAGATTTTTCGGAAGGTGCAAGTACCCTCACACAGCAGTTGATTAAAAATAATGTATTTCCCAATTTTTTGGATGAAAAAACATTCTACGACAGAGTGGAAAGAAAATTGCAGGAACAGTTTCTCGCTGTCGAAATCGAAAAGCAGATGACCAAAGATGAAATTCTGGAAGCCTATATGAATACTATCAACTTGGGGCAGAGCTGTCTGGGCGTCCAGTCTGCCGCAAAACGATATTTCGGAAAGGACGTCTCCGAACTCAGCCTTTCAGAATGTACGGTCATCGCAGGAATCACACAGAATCCTTCCGGATACGATCCGGTCGTCCATCCCGACAGCAATGCCGAACGACGGGAAGAAGTGCTGAATAAAATGCTGAAACAGGAATATATTTCCCAGGCGCAATATGACGAAGCAAAAGCAGATAACGTATATGAGCGGATCCTGGCCACCGCCCCGGTGGAAAATACCAGTCCTTATTCCTATTTCAATGACGAACTTTACGCCCAGTTAATTGAGGATTTCCAAACCCGAAAGGGATATACCGAAACCCAGGCTTACAATGCGGTCTTAAGCGGCGGGCTTACCATCACTTCCACACAGGACGTACGGGTACAGCAGATTTGTGACGAGGAAGTCGCCAACGAAGCTGTCTATCCCTACGGTACGGAATTCGGCCTGGATTATGCGCTGACCGTTACACGTGCCGATGGTACCGCCGAAAACTACAGTAAAGAAATGCTCGGTCAATATATTTCAGCTGCATGGGGACGGGAATATCCTCTGGTATTTTCCTCTCCGGAAGAAGCGCTGACTGCCATCGGCGAATACAAAGCCACTTTAAATATCACGGAGGGGGATACGGCAGACGAACGGATTGATGTTACGGCACAACCTCAGACTTCCGTCGTAGTCATGGATCAGCATACCGGCGAGGTACTGGCTATGGTCGGCGGACGAGGCGCAAAAACAGCCAGTCTTGCTCTGAATCGCGCCACGGATTCTACCCGGCAGCCGGGTTCCTGCTTTAAGGTTTTATCTACCTACGCACCGGCCATCGATGCCTGCGGATATACGCTGGCATCTACTATCCTGGATGACAAGCCCTACAAATATCCCGGTGACCTGGAGGGACGAGAGGTAAAGAACTGGGACGGGCGTTATATTGGAGAAACCCGGGTTCGTTATGCCATCGAACATTCCATGAATGTCTGTGCCGTAAAGACACTGGAAGATATCGGGCCACAGATCGGCTACGATTATCTGATGAACTTTGGCTTTACCACCGTTGTAAATCACGATGATCCAAGGGATCCCAATCTGACGGATATCCAGCTTCCAACAGCCTTAGGTGGAATTGCATACGGTATCACCAACCTGGAGATGACCGCCGCATATGCTGCCATTGCCAACAACGGAACCTATATTAAGCCCATTCTGTATACTCAGGTTCTGGACCATGACGGCAACATTCTGCTGGATAATACAGTACCGGACACCCATCAGGTTCTGAAGGACTCCACGGCCGCCCTGCTGACCAGCGCTATGCAGGATGTTATCATCAAAGGAACCGGTACGGCTGCCCGTATGTATAACATGCCCGTTGCCGGAAAGACCGGTACTTCGGAAAACAGCCGTGACCTTTGGCTTTCCGCTTATACCCCTTATTTTACGGCTTCCGTATGGGGCGGATACGATTCCGGAAAACCCATGGAAAATATTTACAATCAGGTATGGCATGAAGTTCTTTGGAAAAACATCATGGAACGGGTTCATGAGGGACTGGAACGCAAAGAATTTGATATGCCCGCCTCCGTACAACAGAAAAGTGTCTGTACAAAAACCGGCCTGCTGGCTGTTTCCGGTTGTCCCACTATCACAGAGTTCTTTGCAGAGGGAAGTATTCCGTCCCAAAGCTGCTCCGGACATTCCAAGCCAAAAACAAAGGAAGACGAGGATGATAAGGACAAAGAGGATGAAGATGAGGATGACAAAAAAGACGATGAGAACGGAAATACCACCACGGAGCCTCCCGAGGATCCCGGAACGACTCCGGATACTCCGGATACTCCGGATACTCCCATAACCCCACCGGATACTCCCAATACTCCGCCAACAACGGATCCTTCCGATCCGGGGAACACACCGGTTATTCCTCCGCTGGATAACTCCAATACAATGACAGGCTCCCTGCCGCCCGGAGTTCTTCCACACGACTGGCGGGAACTATTTTATCGGATATAAATATACCATACCCATCCGGGCATCTCGTAATGAATGCCCCTAACGGGGCAGTCGGACGCCTTCGCGTCCGCTGAAGTATCGAAAAAGAGCCCCTTCTGGCTTCACAGATGAGAAGTGATCTATGAAGTCAGAAGGGGCTTTTTTATACCTAATTGGATATTAGTAGTCCAATTAGTATACTTTATTGGCCGGCGTTAGCTGTCCACTCGTCCCGAAGGAACATAGAGTACAGAATGACCGAAGGGTATACCTTACCGGAATATGGTAGAAAACAGTCATGACAGAAATACCTGTCCTAAAGAACCTCTCAAAAAACATCAGCGCTTAACGAGGTCTTTTCGAGTTTAGCGTCCGCTACGTTTTTTGCGAAGCGAAAGCGAGGTGATGTGGACAGGTATTTCTGTCATGACGGACGCTTTCTGTTCAATAAAGTATCCCCTTCCGGAATAATACGCTACCCTTGTACCGCATCCAGTATCATCTTTGCCGCTCCGCAAATCCCGGCATCATTTCCCAGGGTTGCCAGGACAAATCTCACATCCTTATTCGCAAAAAATGCCCGTTCTTTATACGGATTCTGAATATACGGAAGCAGCACTTCCCCTGCTTTGGACACGCCGCCGCCGATTACAAACACAGCCGGATCTACAAGGACAGCCATATTCGCCAGACAATATCCCAGATATCTTCCAAACTCCTCCGCCACTTCCAGGGCCAGCTTATCTCCGGCCTTGACTGCATCAAATACTGCTTTCGCTGTCACAGTCTCTTTTTTCAATAGGGTATCCCTGCTGTCTGTCTCCAGCTTTTTTCTGGCCAGGCGTACAATCCCCGTAGCAGACGCATACTGTTCAAGACACCCCTGATTCCCACAGCCACAGTGGTCTTTCTCTTCATAATTCACACATACATGTCCCAATTCTCCGCCTGCTCCATGCTGCCCTACCAACATCTTTCCTTCTATAATGATTCCTCCGCCCACTCCGGTCCCAAGCGTAACCATCACCATATTCTTCTCTCCGGCGCCGCCGCCTTTCCACATCTCGCCAAGTGCGGCAACATTGGCATCATTTCCAACGGCCACTTCCAACCCTGTCTGCCTGGAAAGTTCTCCTTTTACTTCTTTATATTTCCATCCCAAATTTGCACTGCCCCGGACAATCCCTTCTTCCGTCACCGGCGCCGGGACTCCCACTCCAATTCCTAAAATTTCTTCTTTTTTTAGATGACGACACTCCTTTTTCTCCAAAATAGAAGCAGCAATATCCGGCAATATGGCCTGTCCTTCATTAGATGTATCTGTAACAATCTCCCACTTTTCCAGAATATTGCCCGTCTCGTCAAACAACCCCATCTTTACTGTCGTTCCTCCGACATCCACTCCATAACAATACTTCATGATCTATCTCCTTCTGACCAGATTATCCTGCACTCTTTTATATAATTCCTGTGCCGCATTATATCCCATCTTCTTCTGCCTGTGATTCACAGCCGCCGACTCTACGATGATCGCCAGATTTCGTCCCGGACGGATCGGAATGCTATGACATACCACCCGATTCCCCAAAAATTCCGTATAACTTTCTTCCAGGCCCAGACGGTCATACTCTTTATCCCGGTTCCAATCCTCCAGCGTAATCACCAGATCAATATTCTGCGTCTCCCGCACGCTCTGTACACCAAACATAGATTTTACGTCTACAATTCCGATTCCCCGCAGTTCGATAAAGTGCCGGGTAATATCCGGCGCAGAGCCTACCAGCGTATCATCGCTGACTTTCCGGATCTCCACCACATCATCCGTCACAAGACGGTGTCCTCTCTTGATCAGCTCCAGAGCCGCCTCACTCTTTCCGATCCCGCTCTCTCCCATAATCAAAACTCCGACACCATACACATCCACAAGCACTCCGTGAATGGAAATGCAGGGGGCCAGCTTTACATTCATCCAGCGAATCAATTCCCCCATAAAAGCGCTGGTTTGCTTTGAGGTCTGCAAAACCGGGATATTCCGGCTTATCGCAAGTGAAAGCAGCTCTTCCTCTGGTTCCAGATTCCGGCTGAATACCATGCACGGTACCTGACGGGACAATAGTTCGTCATAAATCTGCTGCTTTCTGTCTTCCTCCAGTGTCTGGAGATACGTATATTCCACATATCCCACAATCTGTACTCTATCATAAGCAAAATGATCAAAAAAACCGGTAAGCTGCAGCGCCGGCCGATTCACCTCCGGCACATTGATCCGCTTATCCGAAAGATTCACGGAAGGAGTCAAATTCTTCAACTCCATTTTTTCCGCCAGTTCACTTATCTTTACACCCTGACTCATAATTTCTTTTCCTTCCCTTTTTCACTGATCTGACAATACCAGAATATTATACCATCAATGAAAGAATTTGTACACGGATTCCGCCGCTTTTTCATTCATTCCCGGAATGCCTGCCAGTCGTTCTACGGTTGCCGCTTTGATCTCTTCCAGATCGGAAAATTCCCTCATCAATGCTTTCCTCCTTGCCGGCCCGATTCCGCTGATATCATCCAGAATCGAATGTACCTGTCCTTTGCTTCGTAACTGTTTGTGGTAGGTGATTGCAAAGCGATGGGCCTCATCCTGGATCCGTGTCACTAATCGGAATGCTTCGGAAGAATGGTCAATGGCAATCTCTTCATTTTGATAATAGAGTCCCCTTGTTCTATGATGATCGTCTTTCACCATACCACAGACCGGGATGGACAGTTTTAGTTCTTCCAAAACCTGTAAGGCCACATTAACCTGCCCTTTTCCGCCATCCATCAGAATCAAATCCGGAAATGTGGTAAATCCACCCAATTCCTTTTGTTCCTCCCGTTCCCGCAGTCCATGAGTGAACCGCCTTGTCAGAACCTGACGCATACTTCCATAATCGTCCGCGCCCTGCATCCCTTTGATCTTAAATTTCCGATAATCATTTCGTTTCGGTTTTCCTCTTTCATAGACCACCATGGATCCCACCGATTCAAATCCATTTGTGTTGGAAATATCGTATGCCTCCATCCGGGATATTCCGGACAGTCCCAACAGGGACGCAATCTCTTTTACGGCGCCAATGGTCCGCCCTTCCTCGCGCTTCAACCGCTCTTTATCTTTACTTAATACCATACGTGCATTATCTGCCGCCAGTTCTACCAGCTTTTCCTTGGTTCCCTTCTTCGGCACGCGCACGGTCACTTTCGTGCCGCGCTTCTGTGTCAGCCATTCCTCAATCAGCGCCCGATCCTCCAATTCCTCCGGCACCATCAGTTCTCCAGGTATAAAAGGTGTCCCCCCATAATATTGCTTGACAAAACTATCCAGTATGCTGCCAATAGACTCCCCTTTCGAAATCCGCAGATAAAAATGATCCCTGCCGATCAGACGGCCGCCCCGGATAAAAAACACCTGCACTACCGCATCCTCTTCTTCTGTCGCAGCCGCCAGAATATCCCGGTCCTCTCCGCCGGTATCCGTGATCTTCTGCTTCTGCGCTACTTTTCTGACGCTCTGAATCAATTCCCGGTATTCAATGGCCTTCTCAAATTCCAACGCTTCCGAAGCCGCCTCCATATTCTGTACCAGTTCTTCCAATATTTCATCCAGATGCCCATTCAGAAAGCGAATCACTTCCGACACTGCCTTCCCATAGTCCTCCTGAGACACCGCCCCCTGACAGGGCGCATCACACTGCTTGATATGATAATTGAGACAAGGCCGCTCTTTTCCGATATCTTTCGGCAAATTCCGATTGCAGCTGCGCAGATGATAAAGCTTGTGCAGCAGATCGATCGTATCCCGCACCGCCTGTCCGCTTGTATAAGGTCCGAAATACTTTGCTTTATCTTTTTTCATTGTTCGTGCCAGCATTACCCGCGGAAACGGCTCCTGGACCGTCACCTTTATAAACGGGTACCCCTTATCATCCATCAGCATCGTATTGTATTTGGGACGATGCTCTTTGATCAGATTACATTCCAGCACCAGCGCCTCCAACTCGGAGTCGGTCACAATATATTCAAATCGCCGGATATGTGTCACCATCTGCTCGATTTTAATTCCTTTGTTTCGACTACTCTGAAAATACTGGCGTACCCGGTTCTTCAGGCTGATCGCCTTACCCACGTAAATGATCTGGTCTTTCTCGTCATGCATAATATAAACGCCTGGCCTGCCCGGAAGTTTTTTCAGTTCTTCCTGAATATCAAAATTTTCCTCTTCCATCTTTTCAACCTCAAAACAGGCAGAGGAACCCTTTTCTCTGCCTGCTAATTACTTCATTTTACGATTCTATACCGGCCGGATCTTCGATTCCCGCTTTTCCGTCCTGCGATTCTATATCGGCCGAATCCTCGACTCCTGTTTTTTCCGCGGCATCCACCGGTTTCATCACAATCCGGTTCTCTTTCTTTTCCCCGCCTTCCTCTGTTTTGGCCGGTTCCGGAATGCCTTTCACCTCCCGGAAAATTTTCATAAATTCTTTCCCGGTGATGGTTTCCTTTTCAATCAGAAAAGCAGCGATTCGATCCAAAGCTTCCCGATTCTCACGCAGCAACCGTTTTGCTTCTTCATAAGCCCGCTTCAACATAGCCATCACTTCTGCATCAATCTCCGCGGCAGTTGCGTCTCCGCAGTTTAATACCGCACGGCCATCCAGATAACGATGCTGCACGGATTCCAATCCAATCAAACCGAACTTTTCAGACATTCCATACTGCGTAATCATAGATCTGGCAACCTTTGTCGCTTTTTCAATATCATTGGACGCTCCGGTTGTCACCGTCTCAAACACAATCTCTTCCGCCGCGCGCCCTCCCAGCATGCCCACCAGCATGGCTTCCAGTTCTTTTTTCGTATTCAGGAATTTTTCCTCCTCAGGCGTCTGCATCACATAACCAAGCGCCCCCATAGTTCTCGGAACAATCGTAATCTTCTGCACCGGTTCCGCATCTTTTTGCAGCGCGCTCACCAACGCATGCCCTACTTCATGATAGGAAACTATCCGGCGCTCTTCCTCGCTCATAATCCGGTCTTTCTTCTCTTTTCCAACCAGCACTACTTCCACCGCTTCAAACAGATCCTTCTGCCCGACTACCTGCCGTCCGTTCTTTACGGCATTGATGGCGGCCTCATTGATCATATTCGCCAGGTCAGAACCCACTGCACCGGATGTTGCCAGCGCGATAGCTTCCAGATCCACCGTCTCATCCATCTTCACGTCTTTGGAATGTACTTTCAATGTATCAATCCGGCCTTTCAAATCCGGCTTATCCACAATAATCCGCCGATCAAACCGTCCCGGACGCAAAAGCGCCGGATCCAGAATCTCCGGGCGGTTTGTCGCCGCTAAAAGCAAAAGTCCCTTGTTGGTATCAAAACCATCCATCTCCGCAAGAAGCTGATTCAATGTCTGCTCCCGCTCATCATTGCCGCCGCCCATGGCCGTATCCCGGCTCTTTCCGATGGCATCAATCTCATCAATAAACACAATACAGGGAGCCATCTGCTGCGCCTGTTTAAACAAATCCCGCACACGGGAAGCGCCGACTCCCACATACATCTCCACAAACGCCGAACCTGACAGGGAGAAAAACGGCACCTTCGCCTCTCCTGCGACCGCCTTCGCCAGCAAAGTCTTTCCGGTTCCCGGAGGTCCCACCAGCAGCGCGCCCTTGGGAAGTTTTGCTCCGATTCCTGTATATTTCCCCGGATTATGCAGGAAATCCACCACTTCCTGCAACGATTCTTTTGCCTCGTCCTGCCCGGCCACATCCTGGAACGTCACCCCGGTCTCTTTCTCTACATACACCTTCGCATTGCTCTTTCCAATTCCCATCATACCGCCGCCCTTGGACATATGACGCATCAGAAAACTGAACAGCACCCCCAGCAGCAGCAGAGGCAGGATAACGGTAATAAAAATCTCCATCATCATCACGGAGGCCGTATCCGGAATCTCCTGTCCATACTCCACATCCGCCTCGTAGAGACGTTCCGAAAGTGTATCATCCTTCACCGTACCGGTAAAATAATCCGGCGCGCGCTCCCTGTCGCCGTCTTCTCCCGAGGCATCCTCCATCTGGTTAAGCAGATTATCCCGCATATCCAAAAACTCATCCTGGGCACTCTGCTCCCCGCCTTTTTCTTCCTTCTCCACCCCCTCTTTGAGGGTAATATAAATACGTGACGTCCCGATCGTTACTTTTTCCACCTTCCCGTCATCCACAAATTCCAAAAATTTATCATAACTGATCTCTTCCGGATCCCGGTCCTGCATCAGTGAATAAAGTCCCATCACAATAAAAACAGCCAGCAGCGTTGTGAAAAGAATGACTCCCCATCCCTGCCGGTTGTTTCTCGGATTATTTTTATTATTATTCTGGTTGTCCATTCCATTCCTCCTAAAATCCACTATTACTATTATAAGTACAGCTTCCTTATAAATCAACTAAAAGATTATGAAAATATTGTAAAACCGTGGCGTTTTATTGTATACTATTCTTATGCCAGTGTAGTGTCCTATTCTCATTTCACAAAATAACCTGGCTGAAAGTGAAGGAGACACTACACCAGGAACTTACAGAACACTGGGGGACACACAGGATGAAAACAGGATTTGACAACGAAAAATATTTACGCATGCAGTCAGAACATATTCGCCATCGCATTGATCAATTTGACCACAAGCTGTATCTGGAATTTGGCGGAAAATTATTTGACGATTATCATGCGTCACGCGTGCTTCCGGGATTTGCTCCGGATTCTAAATTGCGCATGTTAAAGCAATTGAGCGACCAGGCCGAAATCATTCTCGTTATCAGTGCAAAAGATATTGATAAAAATAAAGTCCGCGGAGATCTTGGAATCACCTATGACACCGATGTTCTGCGACTTATGGATTCCTTTGAAGCGCACGGACTCTATGTGGGAAGCATTGTCATCACACAATATTCCGGACAGGAAAGCGCGCAGATGTTCCGCAGACGCCTGGAAAACCTGAACATCCGGGTATACACACATTATCAGATCGCCGGCTATCCTTCCAACATTCCTCTGATTGTCAGCGAAGACGGTTATGGAAAAAACGAATATATCGAGACTTCCCGCCCTCTCGTCATTGTGACCGCTCCCGGACCGGGAAGCGGAAAGATGGCAACCTGCCTTTCTCAGTTATATCATGAACACAAGCGTGGAATTCATGCAGGATATGCAAAGTTTGAAACATTTCCCATCTGGAACATCCCGCTGAAGCATCCGGTGAATCTGGCCTACGAAGCTGCCACTGCAGACCTCAATGACATCAACATGATTGATCCTTTTCACCTGGAAGCCTATGGAGAAACTACCGTAAACTATAACCGGGATGTGGAGATTTTTCCTGTATTGAATACGATTTTTGAAAAAATTTACGGGAAAAGTCCTTATAAATCCCCCACCGACATGGGGGTAAACATGGCCGGGAACTGCATCTGCGACGATCAGGTCTGCCGGGAAGCCTCCTGTCAGGAGATTTTGCGGCGTTATTATGCCTCCCTGAATTCTTTATTAAAAGGAAACTGTTCCGAGGACGAGACACAAAAGCTGGAACTTTTGATGAATCAGGCCGGTATTACCACCGCGGATCGCCGCGTCGTCTCTGCCGCCCTTTCCCGTGCCGGAGAAACAGGCGCGCCGGCAGCGGCTCTGGAATTGCCAAACGGAAAGATGGTTACAGGCAAAACCACCAATCTCCTTGGAGCTTCCGCCGCCCTTTTGTTAAATGCACTGAAAGAACTGGCCGGTCTCCCCCATGAACTGCGCATCATCTCACCGGAATCCATCGAACCGATCCAGAAACTGAAAGTGGACTATCTGAAAAGTAAAAATCCACGGCTGCATACCGACGAGGTTCTTATCGCACTTTCTGCAAGTGCTGCCGCGAATCCGGAAGCACGGCTGGCATTACAGCAATTACCCACGCTGGACGGCTGCCAGGCACATACTTCCGTTATGCTGTCCAGCATCGATATTAAAATTTTCAAAAAACTTGGCGTGCAGTTGACCTGTGAAGCGATCTATGAGACAGGCCATGTGTTATAGGATATTATATCTGGATTACATGACAGAGAAAAAATCCGAAAAATCAGCAGACCATCGCGTAAGAAAAATAGAAGAAAAGGATCACAAAGCGTTTACATATGTTTGCCCCCTTATCCCATCCAGCGCCACTTTTGATGGGACTATGGTTCTGGCAAACGCCGGAAAAAGATATCTAAAATTCTGAGATTTTTACAGCGGTTTTGAAAAACAAAACCGCTGCTTTTACATAGGTAACCTGTTCTGTCTTTTTACCTGAAATATGAAAAGCCGCCTTTGAACTCTATGACATAAAATTGTCCGGGAACACCGAACCAACTACTTTTAGAAACATATAAAATATGACATTTAAAAAATATCGCCATATAATTCCCGTTCCATTTCCTTATAAGACTTATGATACTCGCAATAGCATCCCAGATAAAGTACCATCTCCCCGGGAGAAAGAGGTCGTTCCGTTTCTCCCAGATATTTTTCTCTCTGTTCCCTGCTCATCTTCTTCCAGCACTGATTTCCCAGCCGTTCAATCGCACGCGATGCCGTTTTCGTCTTTTTCCCATAGTGCTTCCCCGCTTCCGGATAAATACTCTTCGTAACCTGAATCTCCTCCATGGGAATTCCTTCCCGAAACATCATGCGACGTGCAATCCCTACCGCATATGCAAAAATACGGCTGTCCAGTCTTCCCGATTTTCCTGTCCCAATGATTCCCCTGATAAAGTACTCTTCCTTTGTCATTACCGAAACTCCTTTCATTTGATAGTTCCAGCATATGTCAAAAAATACCATTTTCACCCTGATGCGACATATTTCGACATTTTTTTCTGGCAATGCCACTTTCGCAAACGTCTATTGACCTTTCTTAGCCTTATTGGAAATCCATATCATTTTTCACTCAGCTGATTCTGACATAAAAAAGTAACGGTAACGAACTGTTGTTACTGTTACATAAAAAATACAAAAGAATAAAAAAGTTCTGTATTTTTTTCTCGAATTGGTGTATACTCTCTTCATACTTGGGGACAAATTTTTGTTACTGCGCGAGCAGTAACCGGCTTCACACACTGGCATAGGGGAACCGGTGGAAGAATCCACCGGTTTTTCATGCCCTAGCATAAGGAGGAAATTATGGCAGTAAAATATGTATTTGTCACAGGAGGCGTCGTTTCCGGACTGGGAAAAGGTATCACGGCAGCCTCACTGGGACGGTTGTTAAAGGCGCGCGGCTATACCGTGACCATGCAGAAATTTGATCCCTACATCAACATTGATCCCGGCACCATGAATCCGGTACAACATGGAGAGGTCTTTGTCACAGACGACGGTGCGGAAACCGATCTGGATCTGGGGCATTATGAACGTTTTATCGATGAAAGTCTGACAAAGAATTCCAACATCACCACCGGAAAGATCTACTGGTCCGTTCTGCATAAAGAACGGCGCGGAGATTTTGGCGGCAGCACGGTACAGGTCATCCCACATATCACCAATGAGATCAAAGACCGGTTTTACCGGAATCCCGCCGCTTCTGACACCGAGATTGCCATTATCGAAATCGGCGGAACCGTAGGCGACATCGAAAGTCAGCCTTTTCTGGAGGCGCTGCGGCAGTTCCAACATGAAAAAGGACATGAAAACGTCATTCTGATTCATGTCACACTGATCCCCTACCTGAAAGCATCACAGGAGATGAAAACAAAACCCACACAAGCCAGTGTCAAAGAACTGCAGGGGATGGGGCTCTGGCCGGACATCATCGTCTGCCGTTCCGAATACCCGCTGGATGAGGGAATGAAAGACAAGATCTCTCTGTTTTGTAATCTTCCGGCCGAACATGTCTTACAAAACCTGGATGTGGAATATCTGTACGAGGCCCCTCTGGCTATGGAACGGGAACGTCTGGCCGAGGTGGCCTGCGAATGTCTGCATCTGGACTGTCCGCAGCCGGATCTCAAAGATTGGATTGAGATGGTAGACAATCTAAAGCATCCTACCCAGGAAGTCCACATTGCCCTGGTCGGAAAATATATCCAGCTTCATGACGCGTATATCAGCGTCGTGGAAGCTTTAAAACATGGCGGGATTTACAGCCATACTACCGTCCATATCAAATGGCTGGATTCCGAGATGATCACTGCGGAAAATGTGGAGGAACTTCTGGCAGATGTAAGTGGGATCCTGGTGCCCGGCGGGTTTGGTACACGCGGTATCGAGGGAAAAATTGAGGCCATTCGTTATGCCCGGATCCATGAAATTCCGTTCCTGGGACTGTGCCTCGGCATGCAGCTTTCCATTGTAGAATTCGCGAGAAACGTGGTTGGCTATCGGGATGCGCACAGTGTGGAACTTCATCCCAATACGACGCATCCTGTCATTCACATCATGCCGGAACAGATCGGCGTAGAAGATCTGGGAGGCACCCTGCGGCTTGGCTCTTATCCATGTGTGCTGCATCCCTCCTCCCTGGCATTTCGATTATACAAAACCCGGGAAATTCATGAACGCCACCGCCATCGCTACGAGGTAAACAACGATTACCGGGAGGCTCTGGAAAAACACGGTATGCTGCTCTGCGGACTCTCCCCGGATGAACGAATTGTAGAGATGGTGGAAATTCCCTCTCATCCGTGGTTTATCGCCACTCAGGCACATCCGGAACTGAAATCCAGGCCGAACCGGCCGCACCCGCTGTTCAAGGGATTTGTGGAAGCTGCGCTGAAAAAACAAATGGAACTCTAATCAAAAATCGCGCGAGCGATTCAAAATAGCAGCCATAACCGTCAAAAACCAAAAGCAGATCTAAATGACACAAACCCTCCGCACTGTTTCTCATACAGAAAACATCCATGAAAACAATGCGGAGGGTATTACTCTTCCTTTTTCTTTCCCTTTTTCATAACAACATCCGACGCTCTCTCCCAGAGTGCAACGGCCATACAGGCAGATCCAATCCCAATACACAGCCCTGCCAGTACATCCGTAGGATAATGCACCCCCACATAAAGCCTGGAACACGCGATCAATCCTGCCAGAACAAGACAGGCAGCGCTCCCTTTGCCCGGCATTTTCCTCCAATAGACAAATGCTGCCGCAAAAGAAGCGCAGGTATGTCCGGAAGGAAACGAGAAATCTTTCTGCGCTTCAATCAGGCGCTGCAGACCCTCCACTGTTTCATACGGACGCACACGCGCAACCAGATTTTTTAACAGCACGTTGGTACATAGCGCACCAATCAAAAGTGCCAGAAGGGCGGTCAATCCCACCTGACGCGTAGATCTGGGAATCATCAGAAGCGCAGACAACAGAATCCAAAACCACCCGCTGTCTCCCAACATCGTAATCCATTTCCAAAACCCGTCCATCCAATCCTGCCGGACAAATTCCTGTATCCAGAGCAGCAGATTTCCGTCCAGATTCCCCAACACTTCCATAGATGCACTCCTCTCTTCCCCGGAGCATGTTTAAAGATTCATTCACACAATCTACCGCCCCAGGCAAAATCATCCAGATTCTGTCTCATATTCTCTATCAGATATGTACTCATTTATCCTGTGATACAAATCCTTCAAAAAACCCCGATTCCTTCCAACAAGATCTTCCCGCCGATAAGAATCAAAATAATTCCGCCAAACACTTCCGCTTTCGATTTATATTTCATTCCAAAGAGACTTCCGATCTTCACTCCCGCCGCTGAACAGACAAACGTGACCCCTCCGATAAAAGAAACTGCAGGCACAATGGCTACGCCAAGAAAGGCAAAAGTGACCCCCACCGCCAGCGCATCGATACTTGTGGCGACAGCCAGCAAAAACATGGAAGATACCGACATCGAATTATCCAGATGATCCTCCTCCCCGAATGCCTCCCGAATCATCTTCCCGCCGATCACCGCCAACAGTACAAAGGCAATCCAATGATCATATTCCACAATCGCGTCTGTAAAAAATCTGCCCAGGAAATATCCAATCAGCGGCATCAACGCCTGAAATCCTCCGAACCATGCACCGGCAATACACATATGCTTTCCCTGAATCTTCCCTAAAGATAATCCCTTACAGATAGAAACTGCAAAGGCATCCATAGAAAGTCCTACCGCTAGTATAAATAATTCAAAAATCCCCATCTATTCTTTCCTTCCCGCTGCTTTGTCTCAATCACACTTTTCCTTGGATATAGATATTCCACAGTTCAACCCCTCAGACCATATTCCACCGCAAAAATAATCATTGTAAACAGATCCATCCGGTCAAAAAACAGGTCTCTTTAAAGGAACTTTGCTCTGAAATTTCCTTTCCCATTTTAGCACAATCTTTTCTCTTTTTCCATAGCTCCTATAAAAGACTTTCCGCAGATTCGATATCCCTTTGTATTGTCGCCATAAAATCAGAGCAGGCACATACGGCCGGAATCCCAATATGGGATCCGTCCGTATGTCCTGCTCCGGTGTTATCTGTCGCTTTCTCTTTTCTTTCTCTTTGCCGTGAGGAATCCGCTGCCTGCCATGACCGTCAACGCTGCGGCTGCCATGAACCACCACAGTCTCCACAACCGCTCGCTTTGCCGGCTTTCATCCCCGTCGCCCGTTCCCGGAGATTCTGCCGACATGTCCCCGCCCTGGCCTTTCTGACGATCAGCAGTATCTATTACATCCTTGCCGTCTGCATTTTCACGATCATAATCTGCCCTTGTGATGACGACGGTGGCCGTCACATTTTTATAATTGTCTTTATCCGCCCCCACATAAACTGCCGTCGCTGTCAGCGGAATTTTAATCTGAAGAGCAGTGTCTTTGTCTGTCTCCTGCCACTGCCAGCCTGCCGGAAGTTCTACATCACTTATCTTTTCACATTTTGCCGCCACCTCCATGGCACCGGAGGGCATATTCGGCGGATTTTCCGCCTTCTCCACTGTCAGCTTCAACGTATCTGCACTGTCGGCGGCAGTGTAATTATCCTGCTCCTCAATACGTGCCCTGACGATATATGTTCCGGCATTCACAGGCAGGCCGGAAGTGTAGTCTGCCGCTCCCTCCGCCGCATAAGAATAACTGATCTCCCCGTCAAAACTCCCGCCGTCCGCCAGCGTCACTGCCGGCGGAGTAATGGCGGCCTGCTTACCGGAATAGACCACCGTCTGCACAGCACTTCCCCAGGAAAGCGTGGGAGTAGCCCTGACAATCTGAAATTTCACGGTTTGTTTAAAATTCGGGCCGTTTTTTCCCGTAACAGTAACAAGCGCTTCCCCGGCATTGATGTTATTACTGTAAGCGGTATCGTATTTTGACTTGTCCAATACGACGCCGTCCACCGTAACCGTAATGCCAGGTTTTTTCTCCTGTCCATTATAGATCAGACTATCCGCGCCGTTCAACGTGACAGCCAGTTTGGAACCGCAGACACATTCTCCTGTATTACTGTCATAACTGTGCGCTTCGTATCCTTTCGTCCTGCCGCATCCCTCAAATATGCACTCTTTCCAATGACCGCTTTCGTCCCTCCTGTTCCAGCCGTCCGGCCAGCTATGGTTTTCATGGATCGTCAAAGCTCCTGTATACACTTCGCCTGTGCTTTTTTTCACAAGGTTGATCTCTCCTCCCATAAGCTTCACCTCACAGTCTGCGGGCAAATAGCCGTCCGGGATGTTAAACGCGTGATCCGCGTTGCTTCCGGAGGGAAAGGAGTCTCCACCGGCCACCGCTTTCACATTGTACTCCTGGCAATTGGCGGTGAAGCATCCGCCCGGCCGAACGACAAACATATCGGCCGCGGTGTAGCTGCCGCTGTTCGTACTGCCATGAAGCGTCACCCCCTGTGTCCCGGAAATGTCCAGCAGGCCGCCGGCATCCACAATTACCCCTCCGGTGGACAATTTCCCCTCTACCGTCAATGTCCCCTGTACGGTTACCGTAGCGTTCACTCCACCGCTGGCACCGATGTTGATACCGCCGCTGGCCGCCACATAACTCCCTTCCGCTACCGTGAACGAATTGTTATCGCCGCCGCAGATAAGAATTTCATTTTCAATCGTCAACCGGCCCGTTCCGGTGAAATTCAGCTTCGCCTTATCCGGGGCGGAACCGGCGCTCAGTTCCTGAACAAAACAGTTCCCCGTCGTCTCTATGGTCACTGTATCGTCAGGCAAAATGACCGCACCGCCGATATTGACATTCTTCAGCCGGAGTGTCTTTTGAGTCCCGTCCCAATAATAACCTGTTGTATCCAGATTCCCCGGATCCGTACCCGGGCTGCTGAAATCAAGAGATCCTGAAACCACTATCGCGGCCGCGGATATCCTTTCGACCGTATGCGCCGGATAACGCCCGCAAAGCCCTTCTGTTTTTTCCAAAGAAGCATACACTGTCATTCCGCCTGCCGGCAGTACGGGAAATACCAGAGCTGCCGACAGAAAAATCCCCATGACGCGTCGCTCTATATTCCGCTTCCTTCTCTTTTTATTCGATATAAAAACAGGTTCCATAACAATCATCCTCCAATCCGGATTTTTCCGTGAACAAGGGGGATGCATTTCCCGCCTTATGCATGTACACAAAAAACCTTTATCTATCATAAAGGAAATTTTGTAAAAAACAAGACTTTTGGCAGGAATGTCGATTTTCTGGCAAAAACGTATCTATTCAGCCATGGATTGAATTATGCTGGCATTTCCGTTGGGGATATGCTATACTCTTGTTGTCTGTTCAAAACAGAATGAGAAAAGATACACTATATAAAAGCAGGAAAATTTTATGTACAAAATCAATTCAGGAAAGGACGAAAAGAGATGATTTTAGTAAAACCATCCGTAGAAATCATTGATATGGAGGATTACGGAACCATTTTGAAAAAGATAGAACGAATCGGCAGAGTCTGCTATAAGAGTGAAGACCGGATACAGGAAGATTCCGCCGAAACATTTATCGCCGGAATTCTTAAAAGAGGACACGAGTCCGTTATCGAACATGAAAGCGTCAGTGTCAAAGTAATCTGCGACCGCGGAGTCACCCATGAGATTGTAAGACACCGGGTTGCAAGTTATAGCCAGGAAAGTACCCGTTACTGCAATTATACAAAAGATAAATTCCAAAATCAGATCTCGGTAATTGATCTGGCCACCGGATTTTCCTATGATCTGAACGAACCGGCAGACCGCCGGAAATACCAGATCTGGCAGGAAGCCATGAAGCAGTCGGAACAGTATTATTTTCAGATGCTGGAAGCCGGCGCTTCCCCGCAGGAAGCAAGATCCGTTCTTCCCAACTCCCTGAAAACCGAATTGGTGATCACGATGAATCTGAGGGAATGGAGACATTTTTTCAGACTAAGAGCAGAAGAACATGCGCATCCGCAGATGCGGGAAATTGCAGGATTACTCCTGCAGATCATGAAGGAAAAACTGCCTGTATTCTTCCGGGATATTGAGGCCGCATGATTTCTGATTTTCAATACGCTTTCTTTTGGGGAAGAAAATTCTGTACCGTATCTTTCGTTACTTTATAATAAGAACAGAAAATATATCTTTCATTCTCAAATTCCATTTTCTCCATCATCCCTTCTCCCAGCACAAGCGCCGCAGCCAGATTTACAATCGCTTCCGCTTGTGCTTCTTTATCATTATATACCGTACCGGCCAGTTTTTCCTGCAAAACGGCTTCCAACCCTACTTCTGTTCCATCAATTCCCAGAAATACAGGCAGCGCGGATGCTGTATAATTCAACTTTTCATAGGCATCGATGGCGCCAAGCGCCATATCATCATTATTGGCCAATACAAGCTCTATTTTACTCTGATGTTGACTGATCATCTGTAACATCCGATTCTGTGCCTGCGCCCGGTTCCAGTTGGCAATCCCATAACTCAGTTTTTCCAACACAATGCCATGACTTTTCAACGTATCCACTGCGCTTTCTGTACGGAGAAGCGCATCCTGATGCCCGGCTTCTCCCTCCAGAACCACATACTGAATCTTTCCGTCCCGATTGCGGTCGACCTGCTCCCGATTCTGTATCAGGTCGACCGCCAGTTCTCCCTGCATCGTACCGGACTGCCGGGCGTCTGCTCCTACATAATAAAGCTGATCCCACTGCATCATATCCTCCGCTACGGGTTCCCGGTTAAAAAAGATGATCGGCACGTCCTTTTCCCTCGCAAGATCAATAATCTCCGACGGATCCGCCCGGTCCACCAGATTCACACAGAGAACATTGCAGCCTGCATCAATCAGTTCCTTCACCTGATCATCCTGTGTCCGCTGAGAGCCGGCCGCGTCACGAATCGTCATCATTGTCTCAAAATCCTCTGTTTCCAGTTCCTGAAGCTGCTCTTTTAAACAAACTCCCAGTTCATCGAGAAATGTATCGCTCTGATTGTAAAAGGCCACCCCTATATGCAGTTGGTCTTCCATCTCTGTTTGTTGTCTCCCGCAGCCGCACACACTTTGCGTGACAACACAAAGCAACATCCCCGCGGCCAGTATTTTCCGCATCGTTCTCTTCCCCCCGCCGTCTTTTTTCAGACACATGTTTCCTGGCTCTTCTTTTGTTTTGCTTCCGTTATTGATTCATCGTATACAGGATTTCCTGATTTTCTTTGGAAAATAATTCTTCCCTGCGCAGTATCATGTAAGGAACCGTCTGTTCCTGCGGTGCATAGAAAAAACTCCGCAGACTTTTCGAAAGTTCTGTCAGGCTTTGGTACCCCAGTTCAAACATATCCGGCACCACCAGACACCGCACGATATCCGTATCCAGATAATACACAGCTTCTGTAGAATGTCCGATTCCGTATACCAATGCCCCATGCAGATTATTGGCCGCCGCCACTTTTCCGGCCAGAGTCAGACTGTGATCATCCAACGCAATCACAAGATCCACTTTCGGCAGTGCTTCCACAAATGCCTCCTCTTCTTCCATATAACGGCTGCCCACAGACCAGAGCACTTTCACATCCTGCTCTCCCAACGCTTCCGACAGTCCCTTTTCCCGCTGCGACACTTTCCACGATTCCCCTGACTCTGAAAGTATCCCAAGCTTCTTTCCTTCCAGCTTTCCACTATAATCCTGCAGCAGTGCATCTGCCAACGCCGCGCCCATGGCATACTGATCTGTTTTCGTAACCGGAAAGTGGGCGGAGGCCCCGCCTGTTGAGACAGAAGATTCAATCAACATCACCGGAATCCTTTTTTTCAACCTTTTTAACATGCTCTCCGTCCCGTCTCCCGGAATGAGATGTACAATCACCGCATCCGCTCCCTGCTTCATCTCCCGTTCAATTACTTCTTTCTCTTCCTCTGCGGTCAGCACTTTACCGGTACTAACGACAAACATCTCAATGTCCTGATCCTGTGCGGCCATACGAAGTCCATATTTAAAAGCAGACCACTGGCTGTCATCCGCATTCTGTATAATCACGGAAACTTTCTCCCGTTCCTCTCCGTTCCTTCCCCAGAACATAACCATCACCAGCAGAATCACCAGAGCAGCCAGTATACCCTCCATCAGAATAAACATTTTTTTACTGTCTTTCATTTCACTCCCGCTTTTCTTCTTTCTCACTTCTTCTGCTGTTCTTCCTCCGTCGTCTCTTTTGTATCCACGCCAAAGCGGTATCCTTTTTCCAGACTCTTTCGATTCTCCTCCGTATAAGGAACAAGCGGAACATGAATCGAAACCGTCGTTCCCTCGTCCGGCTCACTCGCAATCCGCAGACCATATTCTTTCCCGAACAGAATCTGAATCCGGTTATTTACATTCACTAATCCCACACCGGAACCATGTTTCGGAATCCGGTTACTGTCCGTCAGCAGAAAACGTACCTCCTCTTCCGACATCCCGATCCCGTTATCTGTTACGGAAAGGATGATCGTGCCTTCCTCCTGTCTTCCCGTCACCCGGATCTTCCCGCAGTCCTCCATTCCGTTGACACCGTAATTGATTGCATTTTCCAGAAGCGGCTGCAGCACCAGCTTTACCATACAACAGGAACAGATCTCCGGTTCCACATCAAATTCTACGGAAAACAAATTTTTATATCGGACCTTCTGTATATTCATGTAGCTCTGTGCATGCTGCAGTTCCTCTTTCACTGTGATCACGGTACGCCCTTTGGCCAGACTGATCCTGAAAAGTTTCGCAAGCTGTGAAATCATAAAGACTGCTTCCTCGCTTCGCTCCCCCTCAATCATCCAGGTGATCGAATCCAATGCATTGTACAGAAAATGCGGATTGATCTGGCTTTGCAGCGCATCCAGCTCACTTTTTCTCCGCTCATTCTGTTCCATCACAATTTTTCGCATCAACAGATCAATCTGCTCGTAAGAGCGCTGTATCGAATCCCCCAGATGCCGGATTTCCATCGAACCGCCAATATAAATCTCCGGCTGTTCCCCCGCCTCATATTCCATAACAGAAGCATTCAATTTCAAAATCGGCCGGGAAATCCGGACAGAAACAATCCGATTGACCACACCCAGCATCATTGCCATCAGAAGCATTAAAAGCACAATAAAATAGCGGATATTGAACATTCCATGCGTAAAAACAGAATAAGGAATCACGCCTACCAGTTTCCAGCCTGTATAACTGATTGTATTTACGATGACTTTTCGGCGTTCTCCTTCAAAGACCTCTTCATAAACCCCGTCTTTATACGCTGCTGCGTTTTTACTGTTTTCATCAAAAATCCCATGGCTGATCTGAATCTGCCGTGTGTGATAGATAATCTCTCCGTTGCTGTCGCACAGATAATAATACTGTCCGTTATTGGAGGCATTGATCTGTTTCATCATTCGGGAAATGCTGGAGTAATCCATATCCACGAGAAGTACGCCAAACTGCGGTACCCCATGATCCGTAAGCTCCACCACGCGGCTTAAAGAAATCACCCAATAATAGCGGAACGCCTCGTCGTCAAACAGGTTTTGGATATGGGGAGTAGAAAAGTGCATATTTTCCATCTCACCTACCGCCTGCTCATACCAGTCCTGCCTGGTAACATTGGGATCCTCTTTCTGTGACGCAACCGGCTCGGCTGCCATCAGACTCCCATAATTGTTGTAAACGGCAATACTGCGCAGATTATCCCGGTTCGCCTCATATAACAGATTCATTCCCTGCTGAATCTCTTTATCCTGCCCGGAAAAATCATTTTCTTTGATCACATTATAGTAGACCGCATCGGAAATCTGCCGCATTCCAACCAGATAATCCTCCAGATTTTCTCCGGTCTGCTCCATCAGTTTCTGCGTACTCTGTACAATCTCCTGCCGGGAAGCCGCTGAAAACCGGACATACATGCCGATTCCCAGAATCAACATAATCAGAAACGAAATCAGGGAAAATGCAAGCATAATCATAGACTGCATTCCCCTTGGCTTCAATCTCTCAAATTGTCTCCAATCCTTAATCCTCACGTTTTACATGCTCCGTTCTGTATCTGGAAGGAGATACGCCAAACCGTCTCTTAAACACATAACTGAAATAATTCGGATCCGTATAACCAACCTGCTTTGCAATGATATAACTTTTTTCATTCGTTTCAATCAGCAGCCGTGAGGCCTGATCCATTCGATAATCCGTCAGATACCCGATAAAGGAATTCCCCGTCTCCTTCTTAAAAATCGTAGAAAAGTAGGAATTGGAAACACCCAGAAAGCGGCATACCCCATCCAAAGACAAATCCTCATCCATATAATTGCTCTCTACATATTCTTTTGCCCGGGATATAAAAGACTTCATGGACCGGCTCTGGACATGAAGCAGTTCTTCCCGGAAAGAAAAACTGAGCTCAATGAGCCATTTGCGCAGCGCCCCCGGTTCCAGATCCGAAAGACGGTTATACTGCATTTTCATATTCCCCGCAAATGCTTCCGAGACAATCTCATGATTTACCGAAAAACGGTACAGCGCCGTCACCAGCTCCATCACATGAATATGATATTGTTGTAAAGACTTTTCTGAAAAAGAGATATGATGCAGATAGTGATCTACCGCCCCCACAATCTCCGTCTCCGATCCCAGACAGATCTTTTTAAACAGCTCCGACAATTCCACGTCACTTTTCAGCTCCGATTTTTCCCCCTCCTGCGGCACAATCTCTTTCATGTTGATGGCTTTGGAGGTGCCGTAAATCACCCGGTAGGACAGCGCCTCCCGCGCACTGCTGTATGAATGCGCCAACTCCAGAATATTTTTGCAGACCACGCCGATTCCTACCGTAACCACGGCGCCGATCATATGACGCGCATATCTGCAGAATCGTTCGCACTCGTCCGTCAGTTCCGAAATCTCTTCTTCTCGTTTTAACTGTGCAATCAGAATTGTATTTCCCAGATATGGAAAACACCTGGCCTGCCATCGCCGTCCCAGATGTTCCTCCGCCTGTTTCTGCACAGACGTGGACAAAAGCAGGGGGTTCATATTTTCAGGCACCTGACTGGAAGACGTATGTATTACAAGACAGCAAAAACAGGGGCCGGAAAAAGAGATCCGGTAATCGGAAAGGTAGCCGGAAAGTTCTTTTTCCGAAATTCTTCCTTCCAACAATGTTGTATAAAAATTCCTCTGCAAAAGCGGCAGCGACTCCATATAATATTTTTCCAGAATCTCTACATTCCGCTTTTCACTGATTTCCTGATCCAGTTTTAATTTCAACTGTGTAAATACATTCACCAGTTCCATGGAATTCACCGGCTTCAGAATATATTCCTCCACTTCAAGATGAACCGCTTCTCTTGCATATTCAAATTCATCAAAACCGGTAAAAAACAGAATCTTCGTCTCCGGGAATTCCGCTTTGATACGAGTAGACAATTCCAGCCCGTCCATATACGGCATTTTAATATCCGTCATCACAACGTCCGGCTGGTACTCTTCCACCAGTTCCAGCGCCTTTACTCCATTCCCGGCATGACCGATCACAGAAAAGCCTACTCCTTCCCAGTTGATTTTTTTCATAATAACCTGGATGACTTCTTCTTCGTCATCTACCAAAAGTACTGTATATGTATCCATTTTTTCTCCGTATATCTCCGGCCTGCTCCCGATCCGGATACAGAGCCTGCACAGCAGCGATAAGCGCATTACTGTTCTCACCCGCAGGCGTGCTTAAGTAACTGCCTTTTGCCCATTTAAAACTGCAGTACACTTATTGTCGGAATGGCATCACCGGATTTTCGAATTTATTATAACAAAATTATAATGAAATGAAAAGGGAAATCCGGCCTGTTGAAGTTTGCCTTACGGCAAAGAGGCCGGATTCTTTTCCAACTGTTATGTGTTCTTACGGACTTTGCAGCAAGTACCCTCTCCTAAAGAGGCCGCACCCCTGTTCTACTTTTTCTGAATATATTTCAGACAGTCCAGCGTAACCGCTACAAGAATGATAATTCCTGAAAATACAAACTGCAGATTGGTGTCGATTCCAAGTATGGTCAAAGAATACGTTAATGCGGTGAAAATAAACACACCTACCACCACACCGGAAATCTTTCCGATTCCTCCGGTAAAGGATACACCGCCTACCACACAGGCCGCGATGGCATCCATCTCCCATCCCTGTCCATACGCGGCAGAGCCGGAACCAACCATCCGCGCGCATTCCAACCAGGAACCGAATCCATACAGAATTCCTGCCAGGATAAAGGCGCCTACAGTTACGCGGAATACGGAGATACCGGATACGGCCGCCGCCTCCGGATTCCCGCCGACCGCATACAGATTCTTGCCGAACGTCGTCTTATTCCAGATAAACCATACAATCACAATGGCTGCCAGCGCCCAGAGAATAATGGTGGGGAAACCATTGATCTTCGGAATGATCAGACTCGGAATCGCCGGTTCAATGGCTCCAAAAGACACGCCCTTGGTAGCATATGTAACCAGACCGAAAATCACCAGCATATTTGCCATGGTCGAAATAAACGGATGCATTTTAAATTTTGCCGTAAAGAAACCTGCGATCGTCGTAAAAAATGTACAGAGAATCACGCACACCAGCAGCGCCAGAATCATCCGCACACCGACAGGCATTCCTGTAAAATCAAAGACATGCCCGAAAACCGACCCTGTATTAATCCCCTGATGCATGATAATCGTGGCCGTCGTCATTCCCATCCCGACCATTCGTCCAATGGAAAGGTCCGTACCGGTAAGGAGAATCAGACCTGCCACACCAAGTGCAAGGAACATTCTCGGGGATGCCTGCTGCAGAATATTTAATACATTATTATACGTCAGAAGCGGTGCATTTTTCACAATGGGGGTAATGATACACAACATAATAAAAATCAGAATGATTGCAATATACAGACCGTTCTGCAGAAGAAATGTTCTGCGGTTAAACGTATATTTATAATTTTCCCACTTCTGTGCCCGGGATTCCATAAACGTAAACTTTGACATCCGAAGCAGGTCGATCAGATGATATTTGTATGTATATGCCGCATGTCTCCGGTCCTTGATCTGCTGAAGTTCCTTTTCCAGTTCCATCTTTGCCTCAAACAGACGGTTCTTATATACATATTTTTCTTCTTTTATTTCCTTTGGATCCGAAAGTCCCGCCATCATTTCCTGGTGTTCCCTCCCGAGTTCCTCCAGCCTTTTCCGATGATTTTCCTTCGCAGCCGCTCTTTCCTGTTCGCAGCTTTCTTTCACCGGCTGATAGTAGTCCTGCTCAAAATGTGTTCTGAGATATGCTTCCGCATCCGCAATCAGCCTGGAAACTTCTCCCTTATTTTTTTCTTCCACCGCCTGCGCTTTTTCCAGTTCTGTCCGCGCCCTGGCCGTCTTCGTCTCCCGCTCTTCTCTGGTCAGCGCACGGTCTCTTTTCATCCCGTCGATCTGATTCTGAAGAGAGAGAACCCTGTCCGTCCCGTCTGCTCTGAGACCGTCAATTTTCGCCTGAATTTTTCCCACATAATCTTCAATCGGCTGACGAAGCTGCATTTCTTCCTCCGCCGTAAGAATCTTATTGTTTCCGTTCGCCATATCGTTCATCTCCCTCTTTTATAGATATTTTGCACTGAGTCTCAGCAGTTCTTCCTGATTGGTTTCCTTTGTATTCACAATTCCGGAAAGGCGCCCGTTCGACATCACGCCGATTCGATTGGTAATTCCCAAAATCTCCGGCATCTCGGAAGAAACAACAATCACGGTCTTTCCCTGCTTTGCCATATTAATGATCAATTCATAAATTTCATATTTGGCGCCAACGTCGATTCCTCTCGTCGGTTCATCCATCATAAAGATCTGCGGACCACGCTCCAGCCATTTGCCGAAAATTACTTTCTGCTGGTTTCCTCCGGAAAGACTGGAAATCATATCCTCCGGCCCCATACATTTCGTATGCATGACTTTAATTTCTTTTGCGGTCGCCTTGACCATTTTGGAATCGGAAAGTGCAGCTCCCGCCTTATACTGTTCCAAATTGGCAATGGTCGTATTAAAGATCAGGTCTCCTTTCAGGAAAAGGCCGTTGGCTTTCCGTTCCTCCGTAATCATTGCAAAGCCATGATCCATCGCCTCTTTCGCACTGTTAAAATTCATCAGCCGCCCGTTACAGTATACATGTCCGGCCGCTCTGGTCCGTACACCAAAAATCGTTTCCAGCAATTCCGTACGTCCCGCTCCGACCAGACCGTACAGCCCGAAAATTTCTCCTTGTTTCACCTCAAAGGAAATATCCTGCAGATGAGGTTCAAACTTGGTAGACAAATGCTGCACCGACAAAATGACATTCCCCGGAATGTTGTCAATCGGCGGAAATCTGTTTTCCAGAGAACGGCCAACCATGGCCGCAATCAGTTCGTTCATGTTCGTGTCTCCGGCACGTTTTGTCATAACCAGATTCCCGTCCCGAAGTACCGAGATCTCGTCACAAATTTCAAAAATTTCATCCATTTTATGGGAAATATAGATCAGAGCAATACCCTGTTCCTTCAGCATCCGCATCATCCGGAACAATTTTTCCACTTCCTGCACGGTCAGAGAGGAAGTGGGCTCGTCCAGAACGATCACCTCGGAATTATAGGAAATCGCCTTGGCGATCTCACACATCTGTCTCTGCGATACAGACATATGACGCATAGACTGCGTCAGGTTCACCGTCATACCAAGCTTCCGAAAAAGTTCCGAAGCTTCCTTTTTCATTCTGCCTTCATCCACCACTCCCATAGAGTTGCGCGGATAACGTCCAAGGAATAAATTATCGATTACATTTCTGTCCAGACACTGATTCAATTCCTGATGCACCATTGCAATCCCGTTCTCAAGAGCATCCTTTGGTCCGGAAAAACTCACTTCCCTGCCTCCAAGGAAGATATTTCCTTCGTCTTTCTGATACGTACCGAACAGGCATTTCATCATTGTAGATTTTCCGGCGCCGTTTTCGCCCATTAATCCCATCACCGTTCCCCGCTTCACATCCAGATTGATGTGATCCAGCACCCGGTTGCGGCCAAAAGATTTGCTCATGCCTCGTATTGATAAGACGATATCTTCTTTCTTATCTGCCATTCTCTTTACTCCTGTATCTGTCATAATAAGAGAACCCCTGCCCATATCGGATAACCTGCGCCCTGTTTCTCTCCGGTTCCGTAACGGCGAAAGCTCCCTGTTCCCTCTGCCTTCAAAAAAGAAGGGCCGCCGCAAATGGCAGACCTTCTGCAATCCCTGTGGTATCATGCCACATATTGCAGGAATCTGTTCTTTCGCAGCAGCCCCTCCCCGTTTCCCTGAAACTTCCTGTTCCCGGCCACACCGGCAAACAGGAACTTCCTGATTACTGATTCAACAATGCGGTATAAGAAGCTGCATTGTCTGTCTTCACCATATTGATTGCGAATGCATCATACTGTCCCGGGTTTCCAAGACGGTTTGTGATATTGGATTCTGTCTGTCCGTCTCCTCCGATGTACTCAATATCAAGATTCAAAAGATCATCGTAGTTCTGCAGAAGCGGCTGGTATGTAGAACTCAGGAAATTATCCGATGCATTGTAGATATCCAGCCATACTTTCTTCGTTGCATGGGAACTCTCATCCAACTGTGCGGATACCGGTTCGTATACCTTCGTAGAATCTGTAAACTCTTCGTAATTCTCCGCAGTTACTGCAACATTCAATGCATAGTAAGAACGCTCGTCCGCCTTGTATACATAAACATCTTCACTCAGTACATTGCCTGCCTCGTCTGCCGTGCCGATTCCGGTATCCACATCCACACCGTCCAGGGCATTCCGCAGAACACGAAGTGTCAGATATGCCTGTACATCCGCATGCTGGCTGATCGTTCCACCGTATCCGTCCGCAATGGCAGCCACTGCGTCGTTATTCGCATCATAACCGAATGTGGGGACGTCGTTGTCTTTGGACCATGCGTTGAACATGGACATGCCCATTCCGTCATTGTTGGAAACCACAACGTCGATCTCTTCTCCGAAGGAAGAAGACCAGGTACCAATGGCATTTCCCGCTGTCGCCGCATCCCATGTAGCCCCTACGGAATTCTTCATTTCCTGTGACGCAAGTTCCCGTACCACATACTTCTTTCCGCCTGCTTCAATGCTGCCGTCCTGTACGGCAGAAGCGGAGCCATCCGTATTGGTTCCTACCGGCTCACTGTTGATATCGCCGTCCTTTTCCACTCCTGTACCAAGCGCTTTCCGGATTCCTCTTGTACGTGCGATGGAGTCATTGTGTCCGATATCGCCGATTGCCAGGACATAACCGATGACGCCGTCGCCGTTACGGTCAATTTTTTCAATATTTGCCTCCAGGTAATCCTTTACCATGGTTCCCTGGAGTTCCGCGCCCTGATTTGCATCAAATCCAACGTAATACGTGTCGTCATTGAAACTCAGCGCCGACATGTCCAGCTCTCCGGTGGAACTGTTGGACGGCTGACGATTGAACCATACCAGCGGCTTATCCTTATTCGCCAGATCCGAAGAAGCGCCTGCGCTTTCTTCCTGCTTCGCGTCCCCCGCCGTATCTGCATCGCCGGCAGAATCCCCTCCTGATCCACATGCAGCGAGCGAAAAGCCCAACAATGCCGCCATCGTCAAAGAAACAAATTTTTTGTTCATATTCCATTTCTCCCTTCCTTATCACACCTTTTGGTGCGTACTTTATTGATATTGATAGTATAGCGAATTAAAAAATGGGAAAACATAGAATATTTTTTACTTTTTATTGAAATTTTTAAGATTTTGTTTGTGAGATTTGACAATTTCCCGGGATAGAATAACCGGAATTTAGAAGAAACTTACGAAAAGTTAATCATAAATCGTGACCTCTAAGATTCAAATTCATTTTTATTAAATAATAGGGAGACGAAATTCGTCTCCCCAAAATTGTAGTATTTGTAAAATCAAGTTATAAATTATTAAATAGCATTATTTGTAAATTTTTATTTTTAAATTCTTAAGTTATAATAGTATAATTATTCAATTTTGTCAATAGCATTTTGAATTGAATCATTTTCATTAATGGAATCTATTTCATCCATTATTTTTGCCCATTCTTCATCTGGTTTTACAATCAATCTTGAATTCATGTATGCCCATTCAACAGGTAAAACTGTTACTCCTTCATAATAATCTTTTGCATTACTTTCTATCTTATTTAAAACCAGTGCCAGTCGAACAGGCGCTCCCGGAAAATATAATGGTGCTAGAAGTTGTATTTTACTCTCACCAGTTTCTGTGTTACGATAATTTTAAATCAATATCAATTAGCCAAATTCGGCACTACAGACAAAAGATAGTTTAGCTAAATATAAGCAAGACAGCGCGCTAAAGACAGTCCTGTACTATCATGCGTCTATTTTCACTTTATAATACTTTAATACACTATATACCAGTGTCTGTTCTTTTCGCAGGCCCAAATAGGGTTTTGCATTCCACTGATCACAGCGTCTTTGCAGAAGCTGTAAGATCCGCAGAAATAAAAACTCCTTCTCATTCGAAATTTTTCCGACCGCCGGAAACATTCGAATCACCGCTTTGCATGTCTCCAGCAGATCCAATGTAAGTTCCTCTGACTGCAACGTTGCATATACAAGACGGAGAATCTCTCTCTGTGTGCTCTCTTCATAAAATAATTCCCGGTCAAGTACACGGACCTTTCTGTATCTTACCGTTTTTTTACGTTTTCCTTTTTGATACTTTCCGTGAGTTCCTTTATACTCTTTTTTTCTTTTCCAGCAATAAAGATCTTCAAAAGACGTAACCCGCGCCGGCGCTTCCTTCAGCAGTTCCGCAAACGCCTGTCTTTCCTCCCTGATCAGTTCCAGCGCTTTCTTCGCATTCTTCTCATCCGGCTTATATTTCAAGGCTTCCTGATACTTCTCCTTTGCCGGATCCAGTCTCCCCTGATTATAATAGATATTCCCCCAGGGAACAAGACGTGTCACCATAAAATGATCCGGACAGTTTTGTACTGCTTTTTCAAAATATTCTTCCGCTTTCTCCGGGTTATAGAGCGGATTCCATGTGGCGGGGTTCCCATACATCATCGCCAGTCCGTTATATGCGGAAGAGTCATTTCCCCCGATCTCCAACGCTTTCAGAAAATAATTCTCCGCTTCCTCTATTGTAGCGGCTTTTGCACTCTTCTCTCTCTTTTCCTTGGCGCTTTGGGAAAGAAAACCTGCCAAAGCACACACGGTTCGTTCATCCCCTTTTCCCTTTTCGCTCTGTACCGCAAGCCTGTAATACTTGTCCGCTTTTTCAAAGTAGATCTTTCTCTTTTCCCACAGCGTAAGGCCCGATTTCTCTCCTATACTTTCTTCTTCTGCACCAGCTTCCGCCGTCTCCGTACTTTCTTTTTCTTCGCCGGGTTCCTCCGCTTCCATACTTTCTTCTTCTGTACCAGATTTTTCTGTCTCTGTACTTTCTTTCTCTGCGTCGGGTTCCTCCGTCTTCATACTTTCCTTTTCTGCGCCGGATTCCTCCATCCCTGTTTTTTCTATATCCACGTCGGACAACAAAATCTGCGGAGATTCCGGATTCTCCTGTTCTTCCAAAAATTCCGGATTCTCTTTGTCATCGGAGAGAACTTTTTCCTGTTTTTCTTTGTTGTTACGGAAATATTTTTCCCGGTTCTTTTTTATTCTCCTGATTTTTCTGTCGATTCCCTGATAGCGTTTCTTACACAAAGCCGCATATGCAACGCACGCCTTATATCGTTCTTCCGTATCTAATTCCGTTGCTTCTTCCAGAACCCGCTCCGCGTCCTCCACGGCGCTCTGAGCCTCCATAATCTCCGCCGCCACCAGCCGCGACGGAATATCCTCCGGGTTTCTCTCCATAATCATCTGAAAAGTTCTTCTTGCAATTCTTCTATAATGCTCGATTTTATATCCTCTGTTCCTTACATACGTTTCAAAATTGGACATATAATCCGTTATGACACGATAATCCACATGCTCTATGATCTCAAAGAAACGTTCCGGCGGTGAAAAATTGGTTTCCATTGAAGCCGTAAAACAATTGATCCACACAGAAAGCTGAAATTTCTTTTCCGCCGGCGTCTTTTGCATCATGGATTCCCATTTTTCCTGAAATTCTTCTTCCGTGATATCCTGTGTCTGAAGGATTGCAAAAAATTTTGCATATTCATACGAATAAAACCGGTTATGTTTCAGCAGATAATCCAGGAGATTCGGTGTATTTTCAAATTCCTCCAATAATTCTACCGTATTGATCCGCTCATGCGGAACGGTCTTCATTCCACGGATAATCTTCGTGCTCAATACATACTTCTCAAACGGAATCGTCATATTCTCATCCAAATATCGGATGCCGCCTTTCAGATAAAACTGCGGATCCAGATCCGGGTTAGCCAGGAAGAAAAGATCCGCAATGACATCATGTTTTAACATCAGCTTTTGCCCATCATAACGCACAGGTTCCGTTCCCCGCAGTTTTCTGTCAAAACAAGTTTTCAACGCGAATAGATTTACCCCTGTCAGTCTCGAAAGGAACTCCACTGTGACAGGAATTTTATATAATCCAAACGAAGCAAGAAAAGGAAACACATTCGAAAGCCTTAATGCCCCGGCAGCCGTTTCAAATCCGTTATCTGATGAAAACAGGACTTCCCACTCGCTCCAGTCAAATTTGAACGAAAGATTTCTTACATCGATACTCTCTTCTTTTACCGTTTGATTATATTTCATACAGACGCGCAGGAAAATCTCACAGGGCGCCGCGCCATAATCCGCCCTTCTCAGAATGTTCTGCAATGTTTCATTTTCAAGCGTAAGGCTTTCCGGCAGGACATAGGAAATCATCCGTTCCGTCACCTGCCGTTTCCAGAAACTGTCCAGATAAAAACAATGCAGATTCTCCGTCCGGATAAATTTTACACTTTTTTTCAGCTTCTCTTCCTGCCCCTCCCCGGGCCTGGAATTGGCAAGCAGCAATGCGCCGGCAATATTCGAAATAAATGCCAGATCTATGCTTTTAAAGATGACTTCCAGCCGATTACTTCTTTCGGAAAATATCATCTTCACCTTTCTGTTCTCCCGTACATACATAAGCAGCCGGCGGGTCGCGTCCAAATCGTCATACGGATTATCTACAAACAACAAAACTTCCGTTTCCTTGTCTATTCTTTCTATAACTTTCTCTATATATCCGTTCGGCTCATTTGCCCTTATCTGCATAAGATAAACATGCTTGTCTGTATTTTCGGCTATTTTCAGAGCGGCCAGCGTCAGAAATGTTGTTTTCCCCATTCCCCCTTCTCCCATAACAAAAAATACTCTCATGGGAACTGTTTCTTTGCTTCCTATTACAATTTCCTGATTCATACCGGAAATAATACATTCCACCAGTGGATCGTTCTCCACAACCTGACTCTGACTTGTAACGTCAAGAATGTCCTGAATCTCCCCGCTCAATCTATAATACTGTAATTCTGATTCCACAAGCTGACCGGACGAAAGTCCTTTTTTGAGAAAATCCTGATCAATACAATATAAGCCTTTGATCTCTCCGGGGTCTTCCATCCTTCCCTGCTCTTCCGTACAGATCTTATCCGCAATTCTTTTGATCTCCCTGGACTGAGACTGTGCTTCCGTTTTCAGATCATGGACCGCCGCATGGACATCCGTCACGGAACTTTTGATATCCAGTAAAAGATGAGAGACAAACTCATCCCCACTGCGTAAGAGAGCAAGCCATTGCCTGGCATAAAGCCAAAAACCCTTCTTTATATCTCCTTCATACTCCACATTGCCTCCGTTTTTCTGACAATATGTTTCCCACAGAAATTCTCTTAGATTCTCCTCTTTATAATTGCATCCTGAGGCAATCTCTTCCGTAATCGGATTCTGGGAGAGGAATGTTTCGATCTCGTTGATAACAGAAGGAATATACTCTTCCGGAATATGCATCTCTTCCATATTTTTTACGGAAAGAAGATTCTCTGTCTGAAATTCTCTCCAAAGATCACGAAACTGTCCCAGAACCTCGTCCGAAATCTTCTCTACGGTAATCCCAAACAATTCTTTCAGCAGATCTTCCGTTATGTTACTGGTGCAGATCTTTGCACCGGAGATAAAAGAAATAATCTTACCGTACAGATTCATCGTATCCACCGCCCCCCCTCATAATCAGCTCTGTAGAACAAAAGGTAACAAAACCTCTGAAACGTTTTCAGACGATTTCAAAGATTCTGTTACCTGTATAGATTGCGCCACTAAGCTTATCATACCAGATTTGACGGCGTTCGACAAGGCAGGGGGCTGCTTAAGTTTTTCCATACTATATCTAATAAAGCATAACGTCACTAAAAATGTACTCCGAACTACGACTGCCTGTATTATCCGCATAGCCACCGTTAAGGTAAATCGTTACACGCCCTTCCGCATCCGATAAATCCAGTACATACTGATGCCACCCATCATCTATGTCCGGATAACTTATAAAAATTTCACTTATTTTTTCATTGTTTTCATCAAATGCACATATCATTGGCTGACCATGATCAGAAGCCTTCTTACCACAGACGACTAAATAATTATGTTTTCCAATAGAGTCAATCGTTATTTTCGCGCCGATATATTCTGTGGTATTTATATAATCTGCTATGCTGATTTCACTCCCCGATTCCCTGTGCAGATTTCCAACACAGCGAACTCCCTTTTTTCCGTTATATTGTTTTTCAACAAATTCTGCATTTGAAAGTTCTACATCAGAATCCTTATCAACTAACAGATCAACCGGTTCCACTTCCCGTATCTTTTCATTCATTACCGCGGCGGCATAAAAATCATTTTTGTAATCTGCCTGCCTGTTCAGACTTCCATAATCAAAATGCACATAAAGCTCTAACTCTTCCTCCAGATACTGCTGATAATTGTCTTTTGTCAGTCTGTATTTGTTATCACGCATACATTCAAGCATATAGCTGTTGACCCATATTCCATAATGCAGTAAATCCTTATAATTATTAATATCCGTAGTAATGTCGCCAATTCCATTGAAAGAGAATAATTTGATGTTTTCATGCGCAAGAATCAACTCAATAATATATCGCTCTGCCTCTATTTGCCGATATATCCTGCCATTATCAACAAGGGACTGATACCAGAGCGCACTATATGGCGTAAAGAAGTAATAGAATTCAACCTCCGGATATTCGTCCGCAAGCGAAGTAACATTTTGCGTGATATTTTCTTTTATTATTTCTCTCAATTCATCCGTCAAATGCACTGGTTTGCCAGGAGGATTCACCTTAATACCATCCGGAGAAAGCGTTTTTATACCAAATGTATACCGATACTGCCATCTTGCATATTCGTCAAATGAAGTGATTCCCGGTACGAAATTTTCTTCATCATTTGCCTGTGCCATTGCATACGCTCTGCTGAAGATCACATCCTTATTAAAAAGATATTTTACATCATTAAATGGATTCTCATCATACAAATAAGCAGGATATATCCCCAAATCTGTTCTCATAACATCGGCAGCATCCAGAAACCGCCCGGTATCCAGTCCTCTTACTATAAGTCCCAAATCCGGATTATGTGCAAGTGCAATCTTTAAGTTATCATTTATTTCCTTATAGCTGCCGCCGGAATAGGGCACCTTGATGGAATTCACTCCAAAAATTTCATCTAACTCTGATGTTTTGAAATTTTCCGTCATAGATGTTCCTGTGATCAGAGCATTATAAGAAAAATGTTTACTAATTCCATCATTCTGGCTCCGCTGATTATTCAACGTGTAATAATAGCCTGTCGTATCCGGTTCGTGGTAATGAAAATAGGGATCTATATGATACACAAATTTTCCAATGACGGTAAGCATAATAACAACGATACAAAACCATCCTGCTACCCATCCTTTTGTTTTCATATTTATAATCCGCCTTTCTGTAAAAGATATCGCTCAGGTTATAAAACCAACTGCCGGCAAACTTCCGCTGATTGTATTTTGGGGTTACCATTCCTCTGCAACGATAGATTTCTTTCCAGTACTCACAATTTGCCGCCTGTTTTCTAAAAATTGAAATAAACAAACACAGATTCTCCGCTTAAACATATGAAGCCCCAGACAAAAACGACTGCAGATATAATCATCGTAAACCAAGAGTTATGCCTTAACTTTTTATAGTTATTCTCAAACACCAGACAAATCGCATAGGATATAAGGATATACAGCATCATCCAAAATCCTCTGATATTTTCTGTATACCAATCCAGTCTCAAAACATCATTAATAAAAGAAGACTCCTGTAACACAAAAGAATTTATGAGGCCATCACTGACAGTAGTATTTTGAAAACAAATCATTCTATTTAAGATATCCCGCCACTGGTTGATACTGTCAGACCTGAACAGCAGCCATAAAATATTTACGGTAGTAAATGTACATATCCATCGTGCCGGCTCAAAAATATTCTTTTGATACTTCTCTGTAAATCTGTCTAAAATGCTAAACGCTCCATGAAGAAGCCCCCACAAAATGAACGTCCAGTTTGCCCCATGCCAGATACCGCTTACCAGAAAGACGAGCATTGTATTAAAACAGGTGAAGAAAATCCCCTTTCTACTGCCGCCCAGAGGGATATAAATATATTTTGTAAAAAATCTTGTCAACGAAATATGCCATCTTTTCCAAAAATCCCGGATAGAAATCGCTTTGTACGGAGAATCAAAATTAACAGGCAATGTGATGTTAAACATCATAGACGCCCCTACCGCCATATCACTGTAACCGCTGAAATCAAAATATATTTCAAATGTATAGAACAGCATAACGAGGAACCAGTCCGCCGAAGTCGCCGCATCATAATTTGTATATCCCCAGGAAACAGCCTTTGAAAAGACGTCTGCTATCATAACCTTTTTAAATAAACCCAATGAAAAGATTTTTATTCCGCAGGCTATATTTTCCCAATTGATCCTCTTTCGGCTTTCATCGTTAAGCTGGCCGATAAAATCTACCGGGTCCGTCAAAGGCCCCATCAGAATTTTAGGAAAATAAAGAATAAACACCAGATAATCTATCAGGCTGTTTTTATCTATTTCCTTTCTGTAAATTGCAACAATATATGCAATTTGCTGGAATGTGAAGAAACTGATACCTATGGGGAGTATCAATTCCTTTAAAGCGATTTCCGTTGTAAAATATGTATTTATATTGGTTATTGCAAAATTCGAATACTTAAAATACAATAGCAGTCCTACATTCACAACGACAAGTAAAAATACCCCCCCCCACATCCTGTATCTAAGGCCCTTCAAATGAGGAGGTATTTCACAGCCAGTCGCTTCCCCAAACCTGTCCGTCTTCGTAATCAGAATAGAAAAGAGATAATTTACAGCACAGCTTATCCCTAAAATAATAAGCGTGTACCAGTCTGAATACGCATAAAAAATAATACTTGCTATAAAAAGTACCATTTTGCCGGCAAACTTATGAAATCTGTTTGCCAGAAAATATAACAATGCTGTCAAAGGAAGAAACAGCAATATGAAAATAAATGAGTTAAACCGCATTTTTTCTCCTTTCATTTATGCTGCAGCACTTCCTCGCCCACAGCCATTCCAACTGTATCTGCAAGTTCTTCCGTCACAGTATCATATACAATAATATTTACTCCGGAACCAACCAGGATCTGAGAAGTTCTATTATAAGAGATCTGCGGAACTTCTGATTGTTCCTGGGAAGATTTTATTTGCAGATTTTTATATGGAGCAAGTTCCCTGAAAGGTATAGAAAGAGATCCCTACCGGCAATACAACATCCGGGGAACGTACCCGACAAATCTGTATTTTTTCCAGTAAAAAATTGAGATTGGCAATGAGAAAACCCGAATATTTAAAAAACATTAAAATCCCAATATTAAACAAAAAGCAAAGGATAATCACCTGCTTTTTATGCAAAATTCCGGCTTGCGCCTTACCTCTTCTGTCAATTAACAGCCCTCCAAGCCAGGTAACAACCGTGGAAACCGCATATCCCCGGATTCCCTCTAAAGGGCGGTCTCCTCCACCATCCCAAAAATGACAAAGAACAACCAGAAAACACATGATGCTCCTTAAAATACACAATCCCAAATTCCAATTCCGATACAAATTTCCGGATTTTTGTACTTTTTCCATAATTTTCTCTGTCCTTTGTCGCAATTCTCCTCTTTTCGGAAGTTCTATCCTTTACCAGACAACTTCACTGTCCGTCCAATCAGAATTTGTATCACAAGTCCTCTTCATGTTACTCGAGATGAAATTGTTCCATCCCCGCAGAATCAAAATATGCATCCGAATTCAACGTATATTCCGCCGCCTCAAAAATAACGATGTCCGGATCAAATAGATCAAAATAATATTCAAAATTCAGAATATTCTGGTAGTCATGAATGGCAATATATTCATCAAAGCTATTGATTAAAAACTTATACCCCATTCCATTCATATAGGAACCCTGAAAACACAGCAGCCTGTTCCCATCTTCCAGCTTCCTGTCTTTTGCTACCCGGTAATTAAATCCCCGAAACTGTTCGTGCAGTTCCAAATCCGGATATTCTTCCGTCTTTTCTTCAAATTCCCTCTTCAAAGAAAAAATCGGTTCTTCATCTTCAATCGCAAACCGTGACACTTGCAATGAATTTTGCGGGATCATGGTGATCTCAAAATCTTCTTTTTTATTTAAGGGAATATCCAATTGTGGGTAATTTGCATTTAACGTCTCGATCATCGCATTTACCCCATAAAAAGCGCCCAGATCGTTCCAGTGTCCGGCGTTATATTTTTGATTAAAAACCACCTCTCCCGCCTCTGTTTTTTCAATCAGCAGACCCGTTAAATCAATAAAACAGATTCCTCTTTTCTGCAGCTCCTGATCTAATTCCCGTACCCACTCATTACTGTATTCTACTCCGTCGGGAATATACTCCTGAAGTACGGACAGTTTTGCAGGATTCAATACAAAGAGGAACGGAATCTCTCTTTCCTGACAAAATTCCTGAATTTCTTCCACCATATCCGCAAAGGCATATAGCCATGCATTCATTCCGTCTGGTGTTCTGGGAATCTTAAAGAAGATGTACCCGTCTTTTCCATACGTATAGGTTGGATGAACCATTACATCAAACAGTTTATCATGAAGCGCCGTATAGGCTTCTATCATCTGGGAACGAAATCCGATTCGGTCATCCACATATGCTTCTATTTGTCCGGATAAATCCTCAACTCCCTCTGCACCAAACGGCCATTCTGTCAGATTTCTATTATCAATTTCTGACACCTGATTCGGCTTATAGTTAAATGTGATGATCGGAAGTAAAATAAGAAGCAGAAATATTACAATGACCAATACATCAATTATTTTTTTCTTCTCTGTTCTCATTGAAGGGATCCTCCTAATATCTGAAATATATAAACGGCTGGTAATTAGAATTCACCATAAATAGAACGGATACAACAAACAGGCTGAGCAGCACCACTTCCTGTACCAGATAAAAACCGGCTCTTTCCTTTTGGGAGTCATACCATTCTCTGATCCGCGCCGTTCCCGGAAGAATCGAACCAAGCGCTGCCACGATAAGAAAACAAACCAAACGTTTATCCAGAAAATAATTCCAATGGAAATATGTGTCTGTATAGCGAATCTTTCCAAATAATTCTTTGAAAAAAGAAAAAATAGCACCAAATTCCATTTCGTCAGACAGCCGGAAAATCTGCCATGAAAAGAAAATAATAAGCAGAGTAAAAATCCATTTATATACTCTGGGAATTCGTTTATACCATTCCCATTCACGAACAATCCGTTCCAAAACCACAAAAAAGCCATTCACTGCTCCCCATAGGATATACCCCCAGGTCGCCCCATGCCAGACTCCTGTCAGCAAAAAAACAATACTCAGGTTCACACAGGTCCGCACAATCCCCTTTCGATTCCCTCCCAAAGGAATATAAACATATTCCCGAAACCATCTGCCCAGGGAAATATGCCATCTCTGCCAGAATTCAGATACAGAGGCGGACAGATAGGGAAAACGAAAGTTGTCCGGTATCCGGTACCCAAATAGTCCGGCCGTGCCAATGGCAATATCCGAATATCCGCTGAAATCATAATAAATCTGAAACATGTATAAAAGTGCAATCAGCCATGCCGTCCCCATATCATAATGCGGCTCCTGCTCCAGGATGTGACTGATCGTACTTCCAAATGTATCCGCCAGAATTATTTTTTTCGCGAATCCCACCATAATCCGGTTTAAATCACATACCGCCCCCCCCTACGGAACATGTAAAACATGTTTCTTTCTTCTCTGTTCTCTGTTCCTGAAATTCTTTCCAGAGAACCAGGGGACCCGAAATAATCTTTGGAAAAAAACTCATATAAAGCATGACGTCCATAAGACTGCCTGCCTTTGTTCCGCGGTATACATCAACAATATAAGAGATGGCCGAGAAAACAAGGAAAGAAATTCCGAGAGGTTCCAGAATCGTTTTATCCGTAAAAGAGATGGGAAGTACCCTGCTGATATTCGATAATGTAAAGTGATAATAACGGAAATACCATAATACAAAAACAGCCGCCATAAGGAGGATCACTAAAAATTTCTTTTTATGCTTATGCAGATCCTCCAAAAAAATACCACACAGCCAAAGCAGAAAAATGCAGCAGGGCAGACGGTATAGATTATCAAAACATGCCCATCCATAGAACCCCAGACTGAATCCGACAAGAATCCAGTCCAGAAGAATTCTTCGTATCTGACGCTTGCCCGCTAAGAAAGCAGCGCCGTAGTACATCCCGACAACTGCCGGAAAAAAGAAAAACAGATAAAGTATACCCGTAAAGACCATAACACCTTCCTCCTTTTTATAGCTCTCATACTTTGGTAGAATGAATCATTACTATTCATCATACTAATTTTCCATCCGAAATTTCTTTTTATCATGGACACTGATCTCTTTTCCAAGCTGCACTTCTATCAGTTTTAATTCCGTATCCGCTATCACGGTATGCCGGCAGCCCGCCTGCATGGCAATCACATCCCCTGCTTTCACCTGTTGTTCCATGCCGTCCACAATGGTCCTTCCTTTTCCGGAAATCACATTCCATACTTCATCCCGTCTTTCATGACTATGATAATTCATACGTTGTCCCGGATTTAAGGTCACTTTAATCGTCATACTTTCTCTTTCAATATCAAGCACCCGAAAACTCCCCCATGATTTTTCTGCAAACATAATCTGTTTATGAAATTTTTCTACATAGGGTTTGATATAACTTGACTGTTTTTTATCAGATACGAGAATGCCCTCCGGACTTGCAGAAATAACGGTGTCTTTCATTCCCATACAGAGCACAGGTACATCCAGTTCATTGATCACATGAGTATTCTCACATTCTGTGTCCAGAACGGCTTCCCCGATGGAGGCATGCTCCATGACCTCTGTCAATGTGTTCCATGTTCCCATATCCTTCCATTCACCCTGAAAACGCACCACCTGAATCTTTGCTTCCTTTTCCACCACCGCATAGTCAAAACTGATTCCGGACAGTGTTTCATATCTAGAAAACAGGTCATCGTAATCTGTATAACCAATTAGCTCCTTCGCTTTTTCCAGTATGTAGTTCAGACGAAATGCAAAGATCCCGCTATTCCACAGCGCACCGGATTTTATATATTTTTCTGCCGTTACCGCATCCGGCTTCTCCCGAAAAGTATCCACCTGGCTAACCGGCTTTTTATCCGCCGGGATAATGTACCCATACTTTTCACTTGGATAGGTCGGTTCAACCCCCATTAACACCAGATTGGTTTTCTCCTCCTTCACAAGTTCCCCTACATGGTTTAACATTTGGAAGTATTCTTCATCCACATAAGGATCTACCGGACACACCACCACCGGTTCCTCTTTTGCAATTCCCTTTACATCATGCAGATAAGCCGCCGCCAGCACAATCGCCGGAAATGTATCTCTCCGGCACGGTTCTACACAGACATTTACATCCGTTCCCAATTGATTATAAATCATAGATGTCTGTGTTTTTGACGTGGTAATCGTAATCATTGTATCCTGATCTACACTTCTGATCTGCCGGTAGATACGTTGAATCATCGATTCATACTCCCCGTCCTCTGTCCGGAATATTTTGATAAACTGTTTTGACCGGATATCATTGGAAAGAGGCCATAATCTCTTCCCTGAACCACCGGATAGCAATATAAGATTCATCGTTCCTCCCCGCTTCCCTAACTCTTCCCTATCAGACTTCCTGCAAAAATGCCCGGATACTTTCTATGATATAATCAAGCTGCTCTCTTCCCATTCCGTGATGACAGCCTATATAAAATCCATGATGATTCATATACCGCGCCACAGGATACTGTTCCTCGATATTCCCGAATATCTTTTTATAAACAGGCTGATTTAAAAGCGGAAGCATCGGTCTTGTCTCGATATTTTTTTGCTCCAGGTATCTTACAAAGCGTTCTTTCTCTATTCCGCTTCCCTTCTTAATCAAAATCGGAAACATCATATACGTATGTTCCACATTCTCCGGATGATGGGGAAGCTGTATCTGATCCTCCATGGATTCTAGACCTTTTAGCAGATATTCCGCATTCTCCCGCCTTTTTTTCATAATACTTTCCGAGCGTTCCAATTGTGCCAGGCCCAGCGCGCCCTCTATCTCGCCAACCCGGTAACTGTACCCCAGACGCACAAACATAAATCTCCGATCCAGCTCCGTTTCCATTCTTTTCGGGCAGACCTGATCCGAATCCGACGCCAGACATCTCTCGCACGTACAGGCTCTTCCATGCGCAACCAAAGAGCGCAGTATTTCCATCTTATTCTGATCTTTCACACATACAATTCCTCCCGTTCCGGTCGTAATCGTATGTGCCACATAAGTGCTGAATGCCGCGATATCTCCAAAGCTTCCCACCGGTTTTCCGCCGATTGCTGCGAAATGCGCCTCCGCACAGTCTTCAATCACCCGCAAATGGTACGTTTGCGCAAGTTCCATAATTTTTTCCATATCACAGGGCATACCAAAAGCATGCACGGGTATGATACACTTTGTATTCTTTGTAATGTGTTTTTCTATTTCCTCTGGATTCATGTTATACGTACTCGGATCCACATCTACAAACTTCACTTTCAGTCCTGCATGCAGGCAGGCGTTCGATGTGGCGATAAACGTAATCGCCGGGCACAGAACCTCGGTTTCCTCATTCCAGGAATCCAGTTCCTTTAACGTCTCCAATGCAAGGTGTAATGCGCTCGTACCGCTGTTACACATCACCCCATATCTGCATCCATGCAGGCGCGCAAATTCTTTTTCAAACCGTGCCACATACTTTCCCTGTGATAACCGTTCGTTCTCCAGCGCATCCATCACATATCTCTTTTCCGTTTCTGTAACGGATGCATAGCCTACCCCGATCTTCTCCATATTCTTACTCCTCATCATTATTCAAATTTTTCCTGGTTTTTCAGATACCACTCGTAAGTCTTTGCCAGCCCTTCCGTAATATGGATCCGGTGCTTCCATCCATATGCATGGATTCGGGTAACGTCCAGCAGCTTCTGCGGCATTCCGTCCGGTTTCGACGTATCAAAGACAAGTGTTCCCTCAAAACCAACTACCTTTTTTATCTCTTCTGCCAGTTCTCTGATTGTGAGATCCACTCCGCTTCCCACATTCACAAACTCTTTTCCGGAATACGTTTCCATCAGGTATACGCATGCCTCTGCCAGATCGTCCACATATAAAAGTTCTCTCCTGGCATTTCCGGTTCCCCAGATCTCCACCGTGGGACTGCCTTCCCTTTTCGCTTCATGAAACTTGCGAATCAGCCCTGCTACTACGTGGGATTTTCTTTTGTCAAAATTATCTCCTTCCCCGTAAATATTACAGGGCATCACACTGATATAGTTTGTGTTATATTGCATATTGTACATTTGACACATTTTCAGTCCTGCAATTTTGGCAATCGCATATCCTTCGTTCGTCGGTTCCACTTTTCCATCCATCAGATATTCTTCTTTCATCGGCTGGGGACAAAGTCTCGGATAAATACAGGAACTGCCCAAAAATAATAATTGTTTCACATTTGTCAGATACGCCGAATGAATCACCTGTATTTCCATTGCAAGATTCTCATATAAAAATTCCGCGGGGGCATTCATATTGGCCATAATTCCACCCACTTTGGCCGCCGCCAAAACAACACAGTCAAATCTTTCTTTTTCAAAAAACTGTAAAACTGCCGTCTGATTGGTCAGGTCCAGCTCTTTATGAGTGGTTGTAACGATATTGGAATATCCCCGCCGCCTCAATGCACGTACAATCGAAGAACCTACCATCCCCCGATGTCCTGCCACATAAATTTTCGCGTCCCTCTCCATAAAAATGCTACCTCCTCCGGCCGGTTTCTTCTTCCCTTTTTTGTAGGTCGGCTTCCCGCTTTGCAGATTGCCGGTCATGCTCTGCCATAATGCGCACCAGATTTTCATAGCTGGTTTTCTGGGGATTCCACCCCAGAATATCCTTTGCCCTGGACGGATCTCCCAGCAGGTTGTCCACGTCCGTGGGGCGATACCACGCCGGATTTACACAAACCAGCATTTTCCCGGTCGATTTATCATACCCTTTCTCTTCCATGCCTTCTCCTGTCCACACGACCTCGATTCCGTTATATAAAAATGCCTTCTCCGTAAAATCCCGAACCGTATGTTGTTCCCCTGTGGCAATGACAAAATCCTCCGGTTCTTTATGCTGCAGCATCATCCACATACATTCTACATAATCTTTCGCATACCCCCAGTCCCGCAGAGAACTTAAATTTCCCAGTTCCAGATGATCCTGTATCCCCTCTGCAATCCTTCCTGCAGCCAGAGTAATCTTTCTCGTCACAAAATTTTCCCCTCTTCTTTCCGACTCATGATTAAACAGAATCCCATTTACGGCAAACATTCCATATGCCTCTCTGTACTCTTTTACAATCCAGAAACCATACTGTTTTGCCACGGCATACGGACTGTATGGATGAAACGGTGTTGTCTCTTTTTGCGGAATCTCTTCCACTTTTCCATAAAGTTCGGACGTAGAGGCTTGATAAATACGTGTTTTTTTCACAAGCCCCAGAATACGGACTGCCTCCAGAATACGCAGAACCCCCAACGCATCCACGTCTCCGGAGTATTCCGGCACATCAAAAGAAACCTGCACATGGGACTGCGCCGCCAGGTTATAGATTTCATCCGGTCTGACAAGTCCGATAATCCGAATTAACGAAGACGAATCAGACAGATCCCCTTCATGAAGCGTCAGACAATTCTCTGCAAGTAAATGCGCAATCCTCTCTGTATTTGAAACGGAAGCCCTCCGTACAATTCCATGCACTTCATAGCCCTTCTCCAGCAAAAATTCCGCCAGATAGGATCCATCCTGACCGGTAACCCCTGTTATCAATGCTTTTTTACTCATAATTCCTGGTCTCTCCTTCTCATATTTACATACTCTCTGTCTCTCACAAATCGTATTAAAATAACGCTTACATACTACTGCGCCTTCCGGCATACATTAGAAGATGTTGATTGGAAAATTTCCTTAACCCCTTACCTCAAGAAACTGTGCTTTTCCATGTATTTTCATGGGAACAGAATTCGCCGGAACAAAAATACAATCTCCTTTGAAATAATTACACGCTTCCTCTTCTCCGAAAAAAATACAACCGCACCCCGCCACACAGAGCAACACCCGAAAGGAAATCCCGTCTGTCTGATAGTTTGCCATCTGACGGTATCTCTCTGTATTAATCAACATACGATGTATTTCAAAATATTTACAACGGCAGAGAATTTCCGAAGCACACCCTTTCCGATACCGAAGAACCCGAAGCGGCTGAACCGGCTCCCCACTGGCTTTCAGATTTGCTACGTCCAGTGCCTTCTCCAGATGAATCTCCCGTTTTTTTCCATTCCGGTCCACACGGTCATAATCATACAGACGATAGGTCAGATTTGAATTTTCCTGAATTTCTGCAATCAGCGCCCCCGCGCCGATCGCATGAACCGTCCCTGCCTGAATATAGAACAAATCGTCTCTGTGAATGGGAATTCTCTGCAGATATTTTTCAATGGTCCCCTCCCGGATACTTTTTTTTAACGTTTCCTGACTGATCTCCGTTCGGAAGCCATATATCAACTCTGCATTTTCATCTGCATCAAGCACATACCAAAATTCCGTTTTACCTGGCTGTCCATTCTCATTCCTGGCGGCATATTCATCATCCGGATGTACCTGAACCGACAAATCCTTTTCAGCGTCAATAAATTTAATCAAAAACGGAAGTTCCCCGTTCCCCTCCGCATGTCCCAGATATTCCGGATGACGTTTCAAAAGTTCCGCCAGGGTTCTTCCCTGATATTTCCCGCTGCCCACCACGCTAAGGCCATCCGGATGTGTGGAACACTCCCAGGTTTCCGCCAGAGGCGTCATCTCAATTTCTTTTGCAAAATCATCCCGCAGTCTGGTACCGCCCCATAGGTAATCTTTTCCCGCAGGTTTCAGCAAAAACGGTTTATTCCATACCTTACTCTTTTTCTCAAAAGAATTGTTGTTGACCATGAACTTCCTCGTCTTTCTTTATCGGACATTCGCCTTTTCCACAAGCTGAAAAAGTGACGCGGCCTACGCCGCTTTTAAATATGACACAATCCTTTTTATCCCCTCTTCAAAAGAAATCTCCGGCTTCCATCCCACAACTGCGGCTAATTTTGTAATATCAGGCTGCAACGAAACCATTCCGCTCTCCGGATAAGGAATCTTCCCCCAGTTCAGCTGGCTCTTTGATTTTGTAACTTCCTGCATGATCAGAATATACTCTCTCAAAGGCTGCGCAATCCCGCTCCCAAAATTATAGACTCCCTCTGCTTCTTCCGTCTCCAGCAATCTTACCAGAGCGGTTACCGCATCCTCAATATGCAGAAAATCCCACATTTGTCTTCCTTCCGTCAAGTCACAGGGTTCTCCGTTTAACATATTTTTTAAGATGGAAATAATCATTGTTTCCTCTGTATCATCTTCCCCGTACAGACTGAAAAAGCGAGGTTCAATGATTCTAATCCGACGTGGTTTACAGAACTGCTCTGCCTCTCTGTAAAATTGCAGTTTATATTTTCCATATTCTGTGTTCGGAACACAAACCGTTTCCTCTGAGATAGAAGAATTACAAATTCCATACTCTGCCTGGCTTCCGGCTGTCATAAAGGCTGAACATCCCTGCTCCGCCATCACGGAAAGCAATTCCATAGAATGCTGATAATTCTTATACTGTCTTTCTGTCTCCTGCCTTTTACTTCCCCGCACGCCGTCCCATGCCAGATGTATCACAATATCCACCTGTTTACCAGCCAGTTTTTCTTTCAACCCACCATATTCTTCCATACCGGCTTCCAAAAATGTTCCGTTTTCAAAATTCCCCGCAAACCTGCAGTTTCCTACGCGGCCTTTTCTGACCACCGCAATCACTTCTCTGCCTTCCCGCAAAAGTCGTTCGCATAAATGCCGACCGATAAAACTATTGGCGCCGGTTACAAGTATTTTCTGTCTCCCCATTCTTACATCTCCATCAATTCATCTTGCAGTTCTTCCGGAAGAGAAGGAATCTGATAGGCCAACGGTTTATTATAGAGGCTTTTCGGCTTCAGATAGGTTCGATTTCCCATATCAACATTTATAAGACAATGATCATGACACATCAAAAACTCTGCACAGGTCTTTGCCTCATTCAATGACACATTCCTTGCCGGTATCCCGTATGCCTGCGCAATCGCGGAAAAATCCGGCGCGCTATATCCACATCCCTCTGTGGTCATAAAATGATTACTGTCAAAATACAATTCCTGAAACTGCCGGATCATACCTAACGAATGATTATTCAGTACAATGATTTTTACCGGGATTTTCTCCCTTGCAATGAACTGCATTTCCTGTATATTCATCTGCACTCCTCCGTCTCCGTTAAAACAAAAAACCGGTTTCCCGGAAGCAATCTGCGCTCCAATTGCCGCAGGCAAAGAATATCCCATAGAACCAAGCCCTGCTGAAAATAAAATCCTTACTTTTTTCCGGATATCCATAGCCTGCGGCACCCAGATCTGATTCTGTCCTACATCCGTTGTAATCACACTTTCTTCCGGAAGATAAGAGAATAACTCTTTTAAAAATTCTACCGGTTCATTCTGATCGTAAGAATCCAGTTTTTCTTCGATCTTTCTGCAGACAGTAAGCCATTCCTGATACTCCCGGGAAAATTCTTTTTCCAGTAATACCGGAAGTATCTCTGCAAGATCGCAGCGATACTGCGTCTCTCCCTCTTTTATAGTCAGCTTCAGTTCTTCCTCATCAATATCCAGCCGAATCAATTCTGCTTTCGTAGCAAACCAGGAAACATCGGTTCCGGTTTGTCGATTGTCCAATCTGGAACCAACACTAATGACCAAATCCGATTTTTCTAACACAATATTCGCCGCACGCTTTCCATACGCTCCAATAAATCCAATGGAATATGGCGCGCAAAAAGCAAGCAGATCAAATGCCGGAAGACTCGAAACTACGGGGATTCCCCATTTTCCTGCCAGCGCACATACCTCTTTTTCTACATGTGCCGTGTGAATCCCATTTCCCAGTAATAAAACCGGCCGCCTGGCGCCCCTCATTTTCTTTAGGATCGTTTCTGCCGCGCAGACAAGTTTTTTTTGAGGGGTTCCCTCTTTTCCCGATTTAAAACCAACCAATTGCTCCGGAATCACTTCCGCTCTGGTAATATCCATTGGAATATCAAGCAGACAGGGACCTGGTCTTCCTTCTGTCATTTCATAGAACGCTTTTTCCAGAGCCTGCCGGATATCCGTCGGATCAGATATCATGCAGGAAAACTTTGTCACTTCATCTATCATGTGAACAATATCTGTTTCCTGAAATCCCTTCTGTCGGACAGAATGTGCTCCGCGGGACTCATAGGTATTTACATTTCCGGTAATAAAAAGTACCGGCACGGAATCAAACCATGCGTCACAAATTCCCGTAATCAGATTCGTAGCTCCCGGACCACTGCTGGTAAATACAGCTACCGGTTCCTGTACCATCTGTGCATACCCAACCGCTTCAAATGCCGCCGCCTGTTCGTGATATGCCAGATGTACCTGTATCTTGCCCGAACCTGACAGAGATTCCATCAAATAAGTGCTCATTCCTCCCGGATATCCAAAAAGATGTCTTACTCCCCGTTCTTCCAGAAAGGAGACTATATAATCACTTACCCTCATTCTTCTCTTCTCCTTCCAGAAATGCAGCAATTTCAAAATCCATCTCCGCCGGAACATCTCCGCCATGCAGCCAGATTTTATAAAAGCGGCATGTCATTTCCATACATTTTTCCATATGCCAATAAGGCCTCCATCCAAATCTTTCTTTGATCCTACTGCAGTCCAACCGAAGAAATCTTGCTTCATGCGGAGCCGATTCTTCCGTTTGACTTTCCCACTTCGCCTCTTCTCCCCAATATTTACAAAACATTTCCGCCAATGCGCCTGTTGTGATGCAATCACATTCATCCGGCCCCACATTGTAATATCCCGCATAACGTGAATCCTCATATTGTTTCTGCGCGATTAACAGATACATCGTTAAGGGCTCCAGTACATGCTGATAAGGCCTCACAGAATACCGATTTCGAACGCCGATCTTCCTTTGATCTTTGACCGCCCTGACACAATCCGGTATGATTCGATCCGTCGCGAAGTCGCCGCCGCCGATTACATTTCCGGCACGCGCCGTCGAAATCGCTGCCTGGCTTTCCGCAAAAAAGCTGCTTTTATAACTATGCGTCACAAGTTCGGAACAGGATTTTGAATTCGAATAGGGATCATATCCGTCCAGTTCTTCCTCTTCCCGATATCCCCATTCCCATTCTCTGTTTCGGTACACTTTATCTGTCGTCACATTCAAAAAGGACCTGACACTCTTACTTTTCCGGATGCATTCCAGGATATTCACGGTCCCCATCACATTGGTTTCATAAGTATAACGAGGATCCTTATAACTGTCTCTGACAATAGGCTGTGCTGCCAGATGCAGTACAATTTCCGGCCTTGCCTGTTCAAATGCCTGCTCCAATTTTTCAAAATCCCGAATATCTCCAAATATATTGTGTACAGTATGCTCTAGCCCGGCTAATTCAAACAAGTTCGGTTTTGTCGGCGGATGCAGAGCGTATCCTGTCACTTCCGCTCCGGTATTTACAAGCATCCTGCATAACCAGGAACCTTTAAATCCGGTATGCCCTGTTATAAATACTCTTTTCCCTTTATAAAATTCTCTGTCAAACATTTCCTGCTCCTGTCTGCGATTTACTTGTTCCATTTCATCCACGGGGCGTTCCCTGCTGCAATAAACTGTTCCAGCATATCCATTTCCCGCTTACTGTCCATACACTGCCAGAAACCTTTATGCATATAGGACATCAATTCCCCCTGTGCCGCCAGTTTTTCCAGTGGTTCCTGTTCAAACACAGTCTGATCATCTTTGATATAGTCAAAAATTTCCGGATTCAACACCATGTATCCCGCATTGATCGGGGAACCATCCGCATTTTTTTTCTCCCGGAAAGATTTTACCGCGTTATTCCCGCCAATATTTAAAACGCCCTTTTGCTGTTCCAGCAATACTGCCGTCAATGTTGCAATTTTCCCATGTTTTTGATGAAATTTCAGCAGTTCGGAAATGTTTACGTCACACACACCGTCTCCATACGTCATCATAAAAGACTCTCCGCCTATATAGGGCTGAATTCGTTTTATCCTTCCTCCCGTCATTGTATGCAGCCCGGTATCCACCACTGTCACCTTCCATGGTTCGCAATTATAGTTGTGTATCACCTGCTCGTTTTTTCCGTCTGTAAAATCAAATGTAACATCGCTGTTTTGAAGAAAGTAATTTGCAAACCATTCTTTGATCATATGCTGCTTATATCCCGCGCAAATCACAAACTCGCGAAAACCATAATAGGAATACTCCTTCATAATATGCCAGAGTATCGGTTTTCCTCCAATCTCGACCATTGGTTTCGGTCTGAACTGCGACTCCTCTGAAATACGTGTTCCAAATCCACCTGCTAAAATGACTACTTTCATATCAGATTTTCTCCTTGGCACCATGCCATAATCGTCTATATTTTCTCCACAGATAAACCCCATATGGTACAATCACAACATAATCCAGCAACATTCCCAGAAAGATGAAATCAATCTCTGCGGTATATGCCAGCAAAACCGTAATGCAGGAACTGATCACACCAGAACAGACCGACAACACCATAAAAGGTTCCCGTTTATGCGCACGCAGGTAAACCGCAAGCGCATTGATCACCATACTGCCCAGGTACGCCGTGCTCAAAATCAACACGGCTGTTTTCGAAAGCATTCGCATCCATAAGATAGACTCCAACACCGGAATATTCCCCAAAACAAACACTGCCATAATTCCCATTCCATAAGTTACAGCAGAATACGAAAGATTCCTCTTTAAAGTGCGATCCATCCCCGCCCAGTCTTTCTTTTCCTCCAGCATATTCATCCTGGGAGTTGCAAGCACAATCCACACATTTGCGACCGAATACACCGCCTGAATAATGGAAAGACAATATCCTACTTTTCCGGCGGCAATAGAACCAAACCTTGCAAATGTCAGGGGATTGTAAATCTGTGTGATAAAATATCCGCTGATCCAGCTCACCGCATATCTGCCCAAAAGCGGCAAAAACTCATCGATCCATCGAACTTCCACAGTAAGTGGGCACGTTCGCAACTGACGCAGCGCTTTCTGAAACTTCCGGTTCAACATCACGTATACAATCCCTGCTTTTACCAACAGCGGAATTCCCAGCGCATACAATCCCATTCCCGCCGCCAGAAGAAGAATCGTAACAATGCAGTAAATTCCTCCTGCCACAGTTCTGATCTTCTGTGTAATTGCAAACTGATTACAACCTTCGAAAAATGCCAGTTCTATTTCAGCGGCAAAATTTAAAATCGTACTTCCCACATACAGCGCCCATTGTATTTTCCACGAAACTCCTTCCGTATAACCGGAAAACATAACAAAACCAATCGTAAAAATCACACCGGACGCAATGGCTAAAATCATCCCTACCCAACGAATTACAAAACGGAATAAGGAAGCCAGCCGCTCTATTCTTTCAGAAGATCCCAAAAATATTTTCTTCCCCTTATCGTATGTCAGGAACGCACACTCATGCGCCACATACTGCGTCATAATCGCTGTGAATCCCAGATCCGCATAATTCGTCAATGCTGCGATACTCCCAAACGTATACCAGTACCCCTGCACATCCTCCTGCAAAAATATCGGGATAAACACCACGATCACCGGATTCAGGAAAATCTTTACAATATAATTTAAAAATGTGAAAAACACATCCGGATCTTTTAAAGAACAAATAAAACGTTTTACCGCATTCATGATGAATTCCTCTCACAATGCATGACAATCTCCGGCACCGCCCCCTCTTCAGACGGGTAACGCCTGATTTCTCTTCCTCTCTTCCATCTGCGGTATCCGGAACGCAGAAACAGATACACTGCGAGAATCGGGGAGGCTATGGTAATAAATATAGTGGTTACCGGCAACAATTTCAGCATATTCCCATAGCTTTGTCTACCCAACGGATCTCCCTTGCATATCAGAAGAAACATCCCAAACCACAGAAAAAGTGACGCATGACACATGCGGTAACGCACTAGGGCTTTCATCTCTCTGTAACTGTATCCCCAACCGGCCGTCAACAATAAAGCCTCATTATAAAACTGGTATGTCACCTGGTCTCTCTGCTTTTTCCATGTGATTTCCCCTCCGGCCAATATACATGGATCTGTAATAATATACGCTCCACCATGCGCCGCCGATTCAAATGCAAACGTCAACTGGTTGCACATGTTATCCTTTGGGTAATGTTTCAATACTTTCTCCACCGAAGATCTCAGATATATATTCGATGTAGAGAACAGGATCCCACCATCGATCTTCTTATGCATGCGGATAATTTTCCTTTTTCCCGCCGCAAAATATCCCCCTCTGCCATGATATCTGCGAACAAACGCCATTTTGGCTGTTTCTTCTTCCGCCGGCCCGGCTAAAAGCGCTTCATTTAAAAAAATCCATGCTGTATCCGGATATTCATGCAATACGTTTAACACTCGTTCTATGACTCCCGGCAAAATCAGGTCATCATCGCCAATCACCCAGACATATTTTCCGGACGCCGCAAGCAATGCTTTTATAATATTGGGATTTGCACCAATGTTATGCTCATTGATAAGAACGCATATCTGATGTAACTTCGCCATTTGTAATGCATAATGACTCATCTCTTCCCTGCCGTCGCCACTGGGATTTACAGATACCACAATTTCTACTCTATTTTTTCCCTCAAGTTCTTCCACCTGCTTCACGGCCGCCTCAAAATTTTTCCGAAAAACCTGAAATCGATTATACGTGGGAAAGCAAATACTGATCACTGGTCCTTGTTCCCGCATATTTCCCTCACTTTCCTGTCATTCGCCGGGACACTCTCCCTTTTTTTTCCGATAAAAAGAATCAGGTACATTAATACCGGATATGTTAATAGATAAAAAGTCCATGTAGAAAGAGCGAATCCTGACATAATTACGGTAAACCATAAGAAAATTTCTTCCATACCGGCACATTTCCAAATACAATAAAACAACCATAAATAAAACAAAATGACAATCAGCAGTGCAATCACTCCGCCATTATGCAAAATAATAATCGGCGCACTATCCGCCAATATCTCTCCTTTGACTGCCAGCGGCCCTACCCCTATAATCGGATGTTTCCGAATGATTTCGTAAATAGGCAGCAGGATCCCTGTTTTGGAACTGTATCTTGTCGCAAATGCTTTAAGAGGATTGTGCAAAAATGAGAAATAATATGCTACCACTTGACTTCTTTCATATAAAAAACTATGAATGGACTCATACTGAATCATTACCAGCAGTATCACAGATACGACTGTCACAAACAGAATGAGTACGCGTTTGTCGCGAAGATACTTTATCTGGGACAACAGCCAGAGTAATAACAATAGTGGAAATCCCAGAACAAATGTTTTTGACATCGAACCTGCGCCACATAAAAATCCACACAACAGATACGGCCAAACTTTTTTGTTCTTTCCAAAAGCCGGGAAATAATATGCTATTACAAACAACGAAAAAATAGCCAGATATGCCGGATGCGTATAAATACCAAGCAGGCGGCTGTACACACCGTCCCGCATAGAATCAATCTGGTTGATAGAATTATCATCATAAAAAAAACGCTGGATTACATTGACCATCAGAGACGGAAAAAGCAACTGGACACATATAACAACCGTATTTACAATTAAAGTGATATTCAATGCTTTTCCAAAATGCTGTTTCCATAATTCTCTGGATTCTTCCTGCAAAAGAATCCCCAGTTCCAGCGCAAGAACCAGAAACTTCCCGTCACCAATCACTGCGCCTAATATCCCGCCGCTGTTCCCATTGATTCCCCACGCCAAAATATAAATCAGCATTAGTGCTCCCATAAACATGACATAACGTAATAATTGGGTACTGATTTTTAATTCCGAACGATTTCTTATAATCAGGAACAAGAAAAAAACAATCCAAAAATAAGTGGCACTTATTCTCACATTTCCAATTGCAACAGTAGGTACAATAAATAGCGTCAGAAGTAAAAGTACACTTGTACTTTTGTTATCTTTACGATTCACCCAAATCATTCTCATCCAAACAGCCAGTAAAATGACAGACTCCACGTCTTCACCTCGATCTTACTTTTTTAATTCTTACTTCCATTCTAATATCTTTTGTGCCGCTTTTTATAAACATCCGCACTGTACTCTCCAAGGACTGTTTATAGACTTCTTTCTCTTCTCACCTGTTCACAATCTGGAGCATTTTCTCAATCCCCGCCTCCGGAGCATACTTCCTGGATGCCAGCAGACAATTAATTTTCATTGCTTTCAACTTATCTGTATCCTGCAGCATCCCACATAATTTTTCATAAAAATCTTCCGGATCTCCCAATACAAAACCGATTCCTGTTATCCCCTCTTCAACCACATCATGAAAGCTGTTCCATCTCGAAGCAAGAACCGGCACCCCCGCAAAATAGCTGTCCACAATCGAACCAGGAATTCCTTCCGTCGCATATTGTGTTGGAAAAACCTGGATATCATATTTTTTTAAAGTGTAAATACTCTCGCTCGGATGAATCTTTCCACAATATCGTATCTCATCTGAAAATGTATTCTGTAATGCTATGAATTCCTCCTGATAAGAGGCAATAACCGGGCCGTAAATATCCAGTACACACATCTTTTTCCCCTGTTCCCTGTTCACACGCTTCACGACCTTTACCGCATCTTCTATCCCCTTTTCTTTTATCACTCTGGAAAAGAAGCATAATTTCACAGGATTTCCCACTTCGCACACTTCTTCTTCCCTTACTGCCTGCAGACGTTTGAAATTTTCAAGTTGATATACGTTGGAAAATCCCATTTTTTCTAATTCTGTTTTCATGAAATTTGTCTCTACAAAAATGCAATCAAACTGCAAAAGCGCCTTTCTCAGTTTTTTATTCTGCTCCGCCAGACATGGCAGCCATCCGCCTATCACACTGTAATGAATCTTTGTATGAGTCGCACGCCGCAGTAATACAAGCAACGGCGCCAAAACACGAATTCCGTTTTGTGCCGGAAAAATAATAACCTGGCTGCATGAAAACATCATTCTCAGAATTTGAATAAAAAAAGACGTGGGATTTTTCCGGCACATTGTACTTTCTAAAATCCGAATTCGATTTTCAGGAATTTTGTCTTTCAACGCCAAATAGAACTCCCTGGTTTTTACAGATTGTCCTCCCGTAGTTTTTTCTTCAAAATCAAATGCACCGCAGATTCCAAAGTCAAATTTTTTCTTCATCTCCTCACATCCTTATCCAGTGTTCGGGAACTATGTCGATCGGGCGATCGTCAAAAAACCACTTTTCCGGTACAATCACTATTTTTTTTTCGTCGTCATTCATTCTTGCCGCCCACCAATGGTAACTACTGTTCACACAAATAGAATATTGACACGCCGACATCAGCAGAAATTCATCAAAATCGTCGATAATATCTTCTTTCTCCCGATAGACCACTCTTCGGCCCTCAAAATTCATATTGGATTTCACCCATTCTATGTCATTCGAAAAAATATAAAAAACCGGATTTTCCACATGTGTCTCCATATATTTCATCGTTCTGTCATAATATTCCTGCTGAAAGCATCCATAATGTGACGACTCTTCCGTATAATCTCCTCTGCGAATTCCTACAAAAACCGAATTTTGTTGTTTGATCATTTCTATCTGTTTCTCTGTTTCCAAATGAAGAGAAGCATTCGGTACAAACTCTTTTTGTACAATCGGCCAGACCTGATCTACATATCTCCACGACTGCCAGTATCCGTCAAAATACTGATGGTCCAATATTTTCCCAGGCTCCCGATATGCTCTGTTTCTTTCAAAATAGTATCGCCGGTTGCACATAATTTCCGCCAAAAGTTTCACTTTATAGGATTTGGAGAATGGATTTCCTGTATGATCAAATTTGCAGATTTTTCTGATCTCATCGTCGGTCGCCTTCTCCAGGGATAACCGAAATTTCAAAATCCTTGGAGTACGGATCCGATCCCTTCCCAGAGCATCAAAGGAAGAAAAGTCCATTTTTACTTCCTCTCCCGTTTCCTGCTGAACCAGTTTTGCAAATGCATATTGAAACATTTGATTTCCCAGTCCGCCTTTCATTTTCACAATTCTCATTGTATCTCCTACTTTATTCTTAATACCTTGATCACACACCAATAGCCGATATGAAACAACGAGCGAATGACGCTCAAATGTTCAATTTCTCTGTACAAAATCCAGTGATACCGGATTACTTTCAGTTTATTGCTGGAAATGGAATCCTTTCTGATTCGATATTTCATCAGCACATCCGGCATCCCCCATATATATTGTTCTTTCTTTAACATCTGAAGCCATAGGGCATCGTCATTCCGTTTTCGAATATCAGGTACTTCAAATTTTCCCATAGCGGATACATCATACATCACCGTCGAATTTCCCACCGGACAATCTAATAACAGACGATTATAATCTGTTTTTTCCAGAGTTTTGATTCTTTTATGAAGGGAATGACTTTGTTCATCCATCTGTTCATAAGCTGTACAGGTAAAAACATAACCATTCTTCTTCATAAACTCCAACTGGCGTTCTAATTTATCCGGCATCCAGACATCGTCGCTGTCCAGAAATGCCATATACTGCCCCTGTGCCAATTTCATAGCCTCTGTCCTTGCCGCGGCCGCGCCAGAATTCTTTTTTTGCTTCTTATATTTGATTCGTTCATCCTGAATCACATATTTTTTTACGACTTCTTCTGTATGATCCTTCGACTGATCATCCACGATAATCATTTCCCAGTATGCATATGTCTGGTCTATGACCGATTTGATTGTTTCCTCGATAAACTCTGCACAATTATATGTTGGTGTGATAATAGAAACTAAACCATCTTTCATCTTCTCTTCTTCTACTTCTATTCCTTTCCGATTACCACAGATACGGTCCGAAGCATGGTCTTCACGTCATTCCAAAAACGAAACTCCCGGATTGCCTTGAGATTATACTGCATCTTCTGAGGAAGAATCTGCTCCACATATACCTTGTCCACATCTTGTACGTGATCCAATAACTCTGCTTCATCTTTGTACTGCATACTTGCTTCCGACGTAATCCCTGCCGGAAGAATCAGTGTCGCATACATTTCCTTTGTATACTGTTCTACATATTTGGGTACCTCCGGTCTGGTACCTACAAATGACATGTCACCTTTCAATATGTCTAGCAATTGTGGAATTTCATCCAAACGATATTTTCGAATTGTCTTTCCAATTTTTGTAATTCTTTTATCTTCACGAATTGTCACCTGTGATCCGAATTTATCTGCATTTTCTACCATTGTTCGAAATTTGTGTATTCGGAACTTTTTTCCATATGCAGTAATTCGCTCCTGCCTGTAAAATACTTTTCCGGGACTGTCCAGAATAATCAGAACAGACAGTATCAATATGAAAGGACTTAAAATAATCAGTAGAAGGAGAGCTGTTATGATATCAAATCCTCTTTTTAACCGCAGACTGTTTTTTCGCTTTATAAGAATGTCATAATATTCTTTCACTTCCGAAGTTTTCATTATTTCAGGAAAGTCTTCCCACGCTCTAAGTACCATCATCGGCTCCTTATACAATAGATTTTGAATGCGATTTGCTTTCTTTTATAATTTCTATAAAATGCGCAAGCACATACTCTACATCTGCATCCATCAGTTTTGTATGAAGCGGAAGGGTAATCTCATTTTGAAAACGTTCATATGCATTCGGAAAATCCTCTATCTTCCATCCCAGTTTTTTGTATGCCGACAGCATTGGCAAAGGTTTATAATGCACATTACAGGCGATTCCTCTTTCGCCCATTTTTGTAATAATTGCACACCTCTCTTCATGATCTGCCCAGGGAACTCTTGTCATATATAAATGACCGCTGCTTTGAAAATTGTCTCCATAATGCGTAAGAGATTCAATTCCCAACATCCCACATCCCTTGTCATACTTTTGAATGATCTCTTTTCTTCTCTCCAACATTCCCGGGTAACGTTCCAGTTGTTTTAACCCTATGGCAGCCATGACATCTGTCATATTACATTTATATAAAGGCGCTACAATGTCATACTCCCAGGAACCCGCCCGATTCTTTTCCAATGCATCTTTTGACTGACCATGCAAACTGTATAACTGATACTGACGATACAATTCCTCATTATCCACACCCGGTATTGGTCTCCAGGTAACTGCTCCGCCCTCCGCCGTTGTAAAATTCTTAACCGCATGGAAACTAAAACTGGTAAAGTCCGCCCATTGCCCCGCCATTTTTCCGTCCTTTTTGGCACCCAACGCATGTGCACAGTCTGCTAAAACAGCAATCCTGCCTAATTGCTTCTGTATGCTCCCTTTCGGTCGAAACAGATGCTTTTTTTCTTCTACAATCTGATAAATTCGTTCGTAATCACAAGGCACCCCACCCAAATCCACAGCAAGAATTGCCTTCGTATGTTCCGTAATCGCCGCCTCTACTTTCTCATAATCCATCTCATAAGAATCTGTCTGCGAATCAATCAGCTTCACAGCTGCGCCCACATGAATCACGGCCGAGGCTGAGGCGGTATAGGTATAAGCCGGGACGATGACCTCGTCTCCTTCGCCAATATCCAACACCCGCAGAATAAGTTCTTCCGCCGCCGTCGCAGAACCCAAACATACCACTTTCTCTGTGTGACAAAATTCCGCCAGCTTTTTTTCTAATTGCTTTGTTTTAGGACCTGTAGTAATCCATCCAGAACGTAATACTTCTGCCACCTCTTGTATCTCCAACTCACTGATATCTGGCTGGCAGAATGAAACATTTCTCTTTTCCATACTCTAAATATTCCTTTGATATATTCTCATTTGATTTTTTAACGCGATTTCCTTTTAAAATACAACAACTCCCAGTATATCTATTTTTCTCTCTTCCATTTGCTTCCTTTCTTCTTTTATATGTTCTAAAAATGATATTCCTCTTTTTTCTATAAACAGAACTCCATCATATTCTTCCAATTCCTCACCCATCGATGGCTGCAATGTAAAATGCCGATAAGAAGAAAAGACAATTTCCCCTATTTTTTCTGTCAATTGTCCATACAAAACAGTAAGATCTATCTCTTCTTGCGTACCGGTAATCAAAACCCTTTTCCATTTTTTCTCTTCCGAATGTTTCTCGATCGCTGTCTTTACATGCAATGCCACAATCTTTGCCTGCTCCTCCGGCGGAATTTCCACATATTTTCCTCCTGCAGTTCTTAATACCCAATTATCAATGCAGGCCGACAGTCCCTTTTTCTCTTTTTTCTGCTGAAATACACCTAATACCGGCATACCAAATTTTTCCTGAAAATCTCTTGTATTCTGCAATTTGTCGCTTTTGACATATTCCTGCGTCAACATAAGACAAATCAAAAGTATCCCTGCCAGCATTCCGGCAATTACAGACTGTACCAGTGAAAAATCAACCGGCCATTGATACTTACAAATAAGAAATGCTATACCAAAGATACACGTGGATATCAAAATCTTTCGCCATTCTTTCATATAACAAAACAGTAAATCTGCCAAATGAACTTCTTCCTGAGAATCACACGTGTTCTCTAAAACTTCTTTTCGCCATTCTCCACATCTTTTCATGTTTTCGACACAATCTCCAATCCCACCTGCACTCTCTGTATTCCACCAAACATTGGCACTTCTAAAAATGCTCTACGCTTATGCCGGTCAATTTTCCTGATATAACGTTCCATACCTACAAGCGGCCCTGACTTAATGATTATCTTCGCATTCTCAATAATTCCTTCCGAAACAGATACAATCTTTTTCTGTCCGCCAAAGGAATCAAGGAATCCCATCTCCTTTTCCGTAAGTGGGATCACTTCTTCCCCTGTCTTTAGCAGCTTCGTAAGCCCCGATACCTGTTTCAGATCCGCATAGAGCTGCATGATCTCTTCCGTATCCAAAAAAACATACCCGGAAAACAGGATCTTTTTCTGTGTCTCCCATTTCCCTTTTATATGTTTCTGTTCTTCATAGTAGGGAATAAAACACTCTCTAAGCACATCAGAAGCAATGTTTTTCTGACATTGCATTTTGATTTTTTCCTCCTGACCGGTGCGCACCTGTATTACGTACCACATCTTTTTCTCCTTATTCCTTTTCTTCCTTGCTCACATCTCTATTACTTATGTGTATGAAATCGCAAATTTCCACAAATACAAAACTTCCTAAAATAATATCCTGAAATCACAGAGAATCACTCTGAAACTTCAACACATTATTTTAGGAAGTCATCTATTGCTCTTACACCCTAACATATCTCTTATATGTTTTCTCTTCTTATGAAAGAAAACCGGATAAAAGGGCATGCTTCGCCACTCCGCCTCCCAAAGGCAGACTTCATCTTATATTATGACAACTTAAATTTCCAAACGCGGCGAAGCGACGATTTGGAAATACAAGCATTTTTATATTCATTTTGTTGTAAACCGTATACTATAAAACCGCAATAATAAAAATTATAACGCTGGTTCACACATTCTAAAATACTCCATCCCCATCCATTTGTCAAGATGTTTCAAATTTTCCCATTTATGTTTCCTGGTCCCCAGCAGAACATACTTCTTGACGAAAGGTCGATTTACTACCTTATTTACATCTCTCCATAAAAAATATAGAGGCTTCCTTGGAAATAGAAGACAGCGAGAAAACTATTTGAGAATGAAGCAGGTGGAGAACTCATAGACCAGATTTAGGAAACAAAAAGACCACAGGGAACTGTCACTACTTTTTCGCATATTATGGCAGAAAAAAGGACGCATCCGTTTCTTTCCTGCGTCCTTTTCTTCTATTCCGTTCTTATGACTCCATCTCTGTAATTCTATTCTTCCGATTCTACTCTTACAATTCCATCCCTGTAATTCTATTGTTCTGATTCTATTCCTCACCGTACCCGCCGTTTCACTTCCGCCATTTTTACATCATCCACCACATACAGCTTCCGAAAATCGTCCGTCTCCGCCGGTTCTTCCTCTGTGTCTTCCACATTTACATCCGCCACACCCCGGTTCAAAAATGCCTCCGGCAGCTTGGTGGAACCGGTATCGTGGAAATCTTTTTTCCATCCGGCCTGAATCTTCTGGTCGCGGGCTACGTCCTCTTTCCGCAGATTATAGGTAGGCACAATCTTTCTTACGATCTCCTTCATATCATCGGTTTCTGCATAGGCCGCCTGATACAGATCCTCCAGATCTTTCAGGAATTCATCTTCCGCGAATTCCAACGGTTTTCCAATGTGAATCAGGGCGTTCTCCGTTCCCCGCAGCCCTTCTTCCTTCATCAACAATTCTTCATATAACTTTTCACCCGGACGTAAACCAGTATACTGAATCTCAATATCCGTTCCTACTTCATATCCGGACAGATGGATCAGATTCTTCGCAAGATCTGCAATCTTCACCGGTTGTCCCATATCCAGCACGAAGATCTCTCCACCCTTTGCACTGGCGCCGGCCTGCAGTACAAGAGAAACCGCCTCCGGAATCGTCATAAAATAGCGGATAATATCCGGATGTGTGACCGTCACCGGTCCCCCTGCCTCAATCTGCTTTTTAAACAGCGGAATCACGCTTCCATTGCTTCCCAGTACGTTTCCAAACCGCACGGCAACATATTCCGTATTGGAACGATTGTTGAATACCTGAATGATCATTTCACAGATCCGTTTGGACGCTCCCATAATATTAGTCGGATTCACTGCCTTATCCGTGGAGATCAGCACAAACTTTTTTGTGCCATATTTATCTGCCGCCAGAGCCACCTTATACGTACCGAATACATTGTTCTTAATTGCCTCGTTCGGGCTGTCCTCCATCAAAGGCACATGCTTATGCGCCGCCGCATGGTACACGATATCCGGACGGTACTTTGCAAATACACTGTTGACCTTACGCCCGTTACGGACGGAACCAATCAGCACAACCAGATCCAGATACGGATACTTCCGCTTTAATTCCTGCTGAATATCATAGGCGTTATTCTCATAGATATCAAATATAATCAACTGCCGGACTCCGTTGGCCGCAATCTGCCGGCAAAGCTCACTTCCGATACTTCCCCCGCCGCCGGTTACCATCACGACTTTATCCGCCACATAATGTCCGATTTTTTTCGTCATGACACGGACCGGTTCTCTTCCCAGAAGGTCCTCAATCTCCACATTCCGAAGCTTTTGTACGCTTACTTCTCCGTTTACAAGCTGATAGACGCCGGGCAGAATCTTCAGATCACAATTGGGCACCTGCTGACAGATCGACAGAATTTTTTTCTGCTCTTTTCTACTGACGCTTGGAATCGCCAAAATAATCTCATTGATTCCGTACTTCTGTGCGCAGCGCAGGATTTGTTCCCTTCCGCCCTCCACCTTCACGCCATGGATAAAGGTGCCCTGCTTCCGGGTGTCATCGTCTATGATACAACAAATCCTCGAATCCAGTTCGGTACTCAGTTCCAGCTCCTTCATCACCACATTACATGCCTCACCGGCCCCGATAATCATGGTATTGCGCATATGCTTTCCATGGATATTACTGCGGTAAAGCAGACGCAGGAACCGATAGGAAAAACGGCTGACGCAGGTCAGCATGAACAAAATGGTTCCATAGAGCAGGAAATAGCTCCTATTGATCGGTTCATAGGTAAAAAAGTAATACAATACATTAACCAAAACCGAACACACGCAGCCTTCCAGCACATAGGCCAGTTCTTTTATACTGGCAAATCTCCACAGACTGGTATAAAGATGAAACAAAGCGAACAGGAGGACCGTAGCCGCCGTATTAATCACGACACTGCCTATGACGGACTGTACAATCTTTGGCTCGATCTCCGAAACCTCCAGACCAAATCGAATCCAGATTGCCAGAAAAGAACTCAAATTAATCGAAATAACATCCAGCAGTACAAGAAGCAGCTTCACCAGAATCCCCATATCATATTTCTTATCCAGCTTTTTTATAAAATCTCTCATCTGTATCCTCCCCCGGTTTCTTCTTTCTTACCGGCATCTTCCAAAATTTCTTTTTCCGGCTCTTCCGAAAGCCTCTCATCCTGTTCTCCTTCCGATTTACCATACCGTTTCGATACTATCCGGAAGTTTCTTTTCTTTGGATTTTCCAAAGGTGCCTCATCCCGTTCTCCTTCCGACCTACTGCACCGTTTCAGTATTGTCCAGAATTTCTCCCCGCTCCAGGGAATCAATGGCTGCTTTGATCACCGCGACAGAAGCCTCATCCGGCCAGGCCACATAAAGCATGGTTCCCGGCATAGAATATGCATACTGCTGATCACCGGATACTTCCAGCGCCATGGATTTGATGTTCCATGCCGCTCCCTCATTCAACTGCGCTTTGATCAACATCTGAATCTGTTCCTGCGACATATTGGTATCCACATTACCGGCAACACTGTTCATAATTCCGTTTGCACCCATCAGGATCGCCGGTGACACCGCTTTCTGAATCATCGCCGTAATCACTGCCTGCTGATTCTTTCCCCGCTGGAAATCGCCGCCGTCCACATGATAACGCTCCCGTGCGAACTCCAGCGCCTGCTCCCCGTTGAAATGATTCATCCCCTGCTGCACATATAAACCATTGTTCGTGGAAAAAGATTGTTCGGAATTCACATCCACGCCTCCGAGAGCATTTACCATAGTTACCAGGGAGGTAAAATTCACACGGGCATAAAACTGAATATCCGTCTCATATAATTCTGACAATGTGGCCATAGAGCGATCCACACCGTATATCCCTGCATGCGTCAACTTATCCCGTTCCCCGCCGGATATACCGGGAATCGGCACATACGTGTCACGCGGCGTCGTAATCTGCAGAATCTGATGCGTCGTCGGATTTACCACCATCAGAATATTGACGTCACTTCGACTGTTTGTCTCGATCGGCCCATACACGTCAATTCCGCTGATATAAACGGTAAAGCACTCATTATCCACTTCCACTTCCGCCGCCTGATTGTCCACCTCTGACTCGATGGAATACGTATAAATCACCTTCACACTGCTGCTGAAGTTCTCAATCGTCTCATCCAGAACACTATTGTACGCTTCATTATAGACCATCGCCTGTATCTCTCCGGCCTGCAGCGCAGTTGCCTGCTCCTGCACACTCTGATACTCTGTGACAGACACACTACTGCCCAGTTCCGCATTCACCGCATCCAATGTCTCCCGGACCTGCTCTCCCTTCAAAGCATACTGTACCCCGAAGGTATAGGAGGCGGCATCCTGTATACTTTCGGCAGGATCATCTGCGGACACTGCCACCACCATTTTATCCACCATCATATTCCCGCCCGAGATCTTTTCCAGCATCCCTCCGGTCTTAAACATGTAATAAGAACCGATGATCATGATCACCGACATGAAAATACTGTATACTTTCCCTGCGATTCCTCTTTTCTTCGATAAAAACTGACTCCCGGCCACAATCAGCAACGCAAGGAACAGTACTACCCCCAATACCATCAAATACTTCGACGGCAGCACGCCCAGCATAAACACGGATACCATAAATACAAGCGTAACGATCGCCTGCGCGCCTGTCAAAATGAATCCGATTGTCTTACTCATCCGGTGATCCGGCTCTTCCGGCCTTCTTCTTCCGCGATACGGACCGCCCACGGACTTTGCCGGATTCTCATCCGCCAGATACGGTCGTCTGTTCTGACGGGGCGCCTGTCCACTGTTCTGACGGGAACGAGGACCTGCACTCCCTCCACCCGAAGGCCTCCTTCCTCTGCCTCCGGAGGATGGATGTCTCTGCGTATTATTTGCACCTTCTCTCGGCCTTCTGGTGCCGGAAGTTCTTCCGTTTCCTGTCTGTTTCATATTTTCATTAGTACGTCTCTTTTTTTCAGCCATTCCTGTCTATCCTTGCTCTTTTGTATACAAATCTCTGTTACATTTTTGTATCATAACATTTTTCTACATATTCTGCAATAGCATCCGGCCTGTTTCCAACTCTTTGTAGTGAAGGTATTACTGTTCCAACTCTTCCAGCTTTTCCAATGCTGCTTTTACAACTTTATCCATATCATAATACTGATAGTTCCCCAAACGTCCGCCAAATATCACGTTTTTCTCATTTTCCGCCAGCTCTTTATATGCTTTATACAGTTTGCTGTTTCTCTCGTCGTTCACCGGATAGTATGGTTCCATCCCCACTTCCCATTCTGAAGAATATTCTCTTGAGATCACGGTCTTCTCCTGTTTTCCAAATTCGAAATGCTTATGCTCAATAATCCGGGTATACGGAATTTCTTTTTCCGTATAATTTACCACCGCGTTGCCCTGATAATTTTCACAGTCTAATACTTCCGTCTCAAACCGTACCGAACGGTACTGTAAAGCCCCCAGCCGATATCCAAAGTATGCGTCGATCATTCCTGTAAAAATGGTTCTCTCTGCAATATCCGGATGATCTTTTCGAAACGCAAAAAAGTCGATCCCGGTTTTTACCTCAATACCTGCCAGCATTTTTTCCACCACCGCTGTGTATCCTCCAATTGGGATTCCCTGATATCGGTCGTTGAAGTAGTTATTATCATACGTAAACCGAACCGGCAGACGCCGAATGATAAAAGCGGGCAGATCCTTACAGTCCCTTCCCCACTGCTTCTCGGTATATCCCTTTACCAGCTTTTCAAATACATCTCTTCCCACCAGCGACAGACCCTGTTCTTCCAGATTCTTCGGCTCCTGAATTCCGGCCTCTTCCACCTGTTTCGCAATCATTGCTTTCGCTTCCTGCGGTGTTTTGATTCCCCACATTTTACTGAATGTGTTCATATTAAAAGGCAGATTGTAAAGTTCATCCTTATATACTGCAATCGGGGAATTGATATAATGATTAAATTCCGCAAACTGATTCATATAGTCCCAGATTTTCCTGTCGGAAGTATGAAAAATATGAGCGCCATATTTATGCACTTGAATCCCCTCTATCTCCTCGCAATAAATATTCCCCGCAATATGATCTCTTTTATCAATTACCAGACACTTCTTCCCTTTTCGATTCAATTCATATGCCATCACCGCACCATACAGCCCGGCGCCTACAATTAAATAATCATATTTTATCATACTCTGTACCCCGCATTTCTATTGTTCTGTTCTATTTGCAACACCACATTTATTCTACCCTTTTGACATCACACTTGTCAATGTCAAAAGTATCCGGTGTGAAAACTAAAAAAACAGACGGACCGCAGAAAAATACTGTCGTCCGCCTGCCAAAGCGTGTTTAAAAATTGCTTCCATATTCTTCAGCCAAAAAAATACTGCTTTCTGTCCAATAAGGCATCCCCTTTCGGATATCCCGTAATACATGCCCCATCCGGGGCCGGCGGACAGCTTACACTGTCCGACAAGGTATACCTTACCGCAGACATCCTTCGGAGGATTGTTCCGGTTCCTGCGTCTGCTGCGGCGGAGTATACACCGGTTCCTGATAAGTTGGTGTATCATAAGTTGGTTCATAGTAAGGTTCCTGATAGGTCTGCTGCGCTGCCTGGGCTTCTGCCGCTGCCTGAGCTTCCGCTGCCGCCTGCGCTTCCGCCGCTGCCTGCGCTTCTGCTGCTGCCTGGGCTTCTGCCGCTGCCTGCGCCTCCGCTGCCGCCTTCAATCCCAGCTCCTGCTCTTTGGTGCTTACCGTCTCTTTCGACTCTTTGCTTGTATACTCCACAAAAGCAACGCCGTCTTCCAGTTTCAGGACGCCTTCCTCTATATCCTCAAATGCAAATCCTGTCAGTTTATATGTAGTTCCGTCCGCAATCGTCAGGTTCACATCCCAGGTTTCTCTTACTGCAAAATCTGTTTCCGGCACGGCAGTCGTAGCGCTGACAGAAGAAGGATCAAAGAAAAACTTCACCTTTTCCCCGTTCTTAATCTGCTCGCCCTCTTTTAGGATATTTTCCGACCAGTTTTCAGCCAGAGAACTTTTCACAGAAATCCCCTGAATGTCCTGTCCCACAGAATTGGTAACGACCACACCATATGCGCCTTCGGTTTCTTCGCCAATGATTCGTACTACCTCTTCTTTTTCCTGTACTTCTACCTTCTTCTCAGGTTCTTTCTTTTCTTCTTTCTTCTCTTCTTCCTTTTTTCCGCATCCTGCGGCAAGCAGGCCGATGCAAAGAGCCATACCCAATACGGTTATCAGTTTCTTTTTCATTTTACTCACCTCGTATATTTGTTTTTTTCGCTACCGTACAGGCGCCTTCGTCCCCTACGATAATAATTTCTATATCATAATCTGTATCTGCCGGTACATTTTGTTCCATCAGATACAGTTGATATCCACCGTCACAATTTTTCTCCTGATTGTCCGGGTCTGTCAGCCAGCCAAATGCCTCATACGCCGTTTCACCGGGTTGTCCCGAAGGATGCACCGATACAAAAACACGGCTTCTGGTCTCCAGATATTTTGGATCAATCTTTCCCTGAATCACCAGATAAGATCCGCTCTTTTTCGTCTCTATGGTGGTATCTGTGTCAGCCGACTGTTCCGGGACCACTCTGGCCATCGGCCCCTGCATAATCGGCGGCTGCTCGATCACAGATGCAATCCGCCGTTCCACCCGTTCCACCAGCACATACTCCGGCCGGTATCTGGACACATCGCTTAAACTATACGGTTCCAGCTTCGTGAAACAGGTCCGCTCAAATTCATTTGCAATCAAAGGAAACAGTGTATTGCCAAAAGAGTCCCGATATACCAGAATACTCCCCTGCCCATATGGATTTCCCGCCTCAATCAGATCCTCCTCCACGTTGTCCGCCTCGTTCAGGTATCTGTAACGCTCTTCCTTCAGATAGTAATAGTTTTCTTCCGGTTTTGCTCCAAGCGGAAATAGCATGGCATTCAAATCTCCAATATAATCTTCCCTCTTCACACAGAGAACTTTACTATAATCATCATGTTCTCTTCCCATCGCATCCAGCAATGTATTATAAGCCAGGAGCGCGCCTTTATTGTTCCAATGAGAATCCCGTTTCAAATAGAGTACTTCCTCTTCCTGTTCAAACACGGAGACCAGATCAATATAATGCACTCCTTCCTCTTCCAGATAAGGAAGCAATCCTTCCAGATTTCCTTCCCCGCCTCCCGGATAGTAATAGGGCATGTTTTCCCCGTACAATGTATTTTTATTGGGAGCAATAGTATAGTAAAAACGGGCGTTCATTGCTTCCGTCATCCCCTGCATCATGGAAAGATTATGCGCAATATTAAAAAGGCTCCGCTCTGACAAAAGATTTGTTCCCTGATAATCATCCAGCGTACCATGGTAGTACAGCCATTCATTCTCTCCGTCGATCACACGCTCCGCCGGAGAAGTCTGGAAAATTCCGCTCCAAAGCCTGGCATTTGCCGTGACCATCATCGGTCGGAATGCAAAATGGTCTTCAAAGTAGAGACCGAGTTCGCTCAGGAATTGTGGATTCCACTCCCCTTCTGCGTATAACGCAGGCAGCTCCGCTAACTCTTTATTTTCCGTCGTTTCCGTTGTCGGCGCCACACTCATTCCTGCAAAAGGAAGTATCAGAATCACGAAAATACATACGGTATACACCCAGTAAATTTTCCTGTTTTTCATCAATAAAATTCCATTCCCTTTCTCATCCTCCCACCCCTGCCCTTCCCGTCTTCTTCTATAATTAAGAATTCCGATTGTTCCTATTCTCCTTCTTCCTGTCCTGCCTGGTACATCGAATAAGAAATAACCAGCCAAATGGCGCAGAAACTTATCTTTCGATGTACGAATACTCCGTACCTGAAAACAGTTCCTCCCACTCTTTGCACAATCTCCGGAATCAGAACCGGAAATAAATAAACGGATTATAAGTTCCGCCTGCCAGGGACAAGATACATAAAAGCAGAAGTAATATACTGCCTGCATAGGATGCCATTTCAACTCCATTCTTCACCCTGACACTGCATCCGTTTACTTTTTCCTGCAATTTTACCGTCAGAGGGAAAGACAGCAAAATCCCCACTGCCAGAATCAAAAGAAACTGCGGTGTCATCTGATTAATCACCGGCGTCATTGCGCCTGCGTCAAACCGGAAGCCAGTAAACATCCGCCCGATCACCCCTATACCCTGTGCCAGTGTCTCTGCCCGAAATAACACAAATCCCACGCATACCACCAGTAAAGCATACAGATGTCCCAAAATCCTGGGAAGCTTTTTCAAAGGAAGCCATTCTTCCAACAAAAGAAATCCCCCATGAAATAATCCCCAGACCACAAAAGTCCAGTTCGCCCCATGCCACAGTCCCGTGGCAAAGAACACGATCAGCTTGTTCACACAAGTCCGTACCTTTCCTTTTCGATTTCCTCCCAAAGGAATATAGAGATACTCTTTAAACCAGGTACTAAGCGATATATGCCATCTGCGCCAGAAATCCTGAATCGTAACGGCGCTGTACGGATAACGGAAATTCTCCTGAAATGTGAACCCAAACATATGTCCCAGCCCGATTGCCATATCACTGTATCCGCTGAAATCATAATAAATCTGCAGCATATATGCAACGGCGCCTGTCCAGGCCGCCAACAGGTTCATCTCTCCCACATGCATCCCAAACATCGCATCCGCCGCCAATGCCATCACATTGGAGATCAGTACTTTTTTCGAAAGTCCGACAATAAAGCGACGTATCCCTTTTCCCACCTCTTCGATCTCAAACTTTCGATGTTCCATCTGTTTTTCGATATCATGGTACTTTACAATGGGCCCGGCAATCAATTGCGGGAAAAAGGAAATATATAAAAGAATATTCCAATAATTTTTCTGTGCCTGTACCTGCCCGCGATATACGTCTATCACATACGACATTGCCTGAAACGTAAAAAAGGAAATTCCAATCGGCAGTTCAATCCCCGGAAGCGGAAAATCCGCATGAAATATCGTGTTCACCGTCTGGACTACCATATCCACATACTTGAAGAGCCCCAGCATTCCCAGATTGCACAGAACATTCAGCACAAGGAAAACCTTCTTTTTCTGTCCGCCCCACCGGTCAATTCCTCTTCCAAACAAATAATTCATCACTGTACTGAACAGCATCAATAACACATAGACCGGTTCGCCGTATGCATAGAACAACAAACTGGCGATGATCAACAGACCGTTTTTTATCCGAATGCCCGGCAGCAGACAATACAAGCCAAGCACAACCGGCAAAAATACACTCAAAAAAACTACGGAACTAAATACCATTTTATCTTCTCCCTAACCCGGAACGTCTAAAAGAGACAGCCGACATCAGGCATTTCGATTCAGCTGCCTCTTCCTTTTTTACTTATAATATACCAGTCCTGCCGAACCATATGTTACCATATAAAAGTTCATTTTCAGCTCTGCTTCGCCGTCCGGATCGCAGACATAGGTCGTTCCATTCACCACAATCTCTACCCATCCATGTGGCCCTGTCCCGCCTGCCGCCATTCCTACACGTCCTTCAATCAGTCTTGCATCATATCCCAATGCCTTGGCGGCGCCGGCAAACGCCGCTGCATAGCAGTAACAGTTTCCTCTCCTGTTCTCCACCGCATAGATCGCATACCCCTGTTCTCTAGTATACCCGGCCGGTGGATCCATCGGGATCGGAAGTGTCTGGTAACGAAGATTTGTTACCACCCAACGATAACAGGAATACAAATCACGGCCTGCACTACGCAGAATCACATCAATCGCGTTGTCGTAACGCGTCTTTTTCTTTTCTGTCTTATGATACCCTGTCCGGGATCCCGGAGCGATCAATCCCTTGGGTTGAATCACGATCTTCAGCGCTTCCAGCCTGTACGCACAGTTCGTTGTACCTGCTGTCTGTCCGTTGGCCGCCCAGCCAAGCCATCCATATTCTTCCACATGAGCACTGTAATACACATCACAATACTTTGCAAGCTCACCTGTCAGCTTAATCTGCACAGCCTCCATACGTTTGCCGCTTTTCGGTGCTCCTGCCTCCGCACCATCCGCCGCTTCCTTGCTCCATCCGGTATCCTGCATATGCACTTTGTAAGAAATTCCACCGCTATACGCACCTGCCGCATCAGACGAAATCTGAAGTTTCAATGCTTCTATGGCTTTTCCTTTTCCTGTCGTACCGATGGTTCCTCTGTTCCCCACCGGATTCTGCCAGCCGCTTCCCGGCACGCTTGCAGCCGCACTGAATTTTCCGATTGCTCCGATATCCAGCGCCGCTCTGCCTTCCTGTTTCGGTGCATCGCTGCTTCCTTTCGGCAGCACTTTTATCTCAATCGATTCGATAGAACGATTATATCCGACCGTCCCGGAGGTTTCTCCGTTTTTCGCCCATCCCATCGTTCCCCAGTCTGAACAATGCGCGCGATAGTAGATATCATAAGCCTGCGCCACAGCCCCTGTCAGCCGGATCCGCATGGCCTCCAACTTTTTGTTCCGCCCGGTTGTCCCACCGATATTGCCTGCTGTAATACCATTTTGCCAGCCCACATCCTGGGAATGTGCATCGTATTCAACCGAGCCCTCGATTTTGTTTCCATTCTCATCCACCGGATTGGTCAGATAGATACGGAGCGCTTCCATATGTTTCGCTCTTCCCTGTGTTCCGCTCACTTTTCCATCCGCTACGGAATCCATCCAACCGATATCCTGTACATGAGCGCTGTAAGTCACAGTCCCTTTGCTGGTCGGTGACAGCCAGCTCTGTCCCAATGCCGGCGCCTGTTCTCCCTTCTTGATCAGGCGAATGGTGAGCGCTTCTATGGCTCTCGCATAGCCTGTGGTCCCGGCAGTCTGCCCATTTCTTGCCCAACCGAGGTTTCCAAAATCTGAACAATGTACATAATAATACAGGTCATACTCTTTGGCCAGTTCTTCGCTCAGCTTTAACTCTAAAGCCTCCAGACCCTTATTTCTTCCGGTTGTTCCGGCAATCTCCCCACAGGGCACCGCCGACATCCAGCCAATGTCCTGGCTGTGCGCCCGGCTCATAATGGCATCCTTAACTTCCTCTGTCTTCTTCTCGCCTGTCTGCGGATCTGTGGTTTCTTTCAGAACTTTAATCCGAACCGCTTCCAGACGCTTCGCCCGCCCGGTTGTTCCGGCCACTTTCCCGTCGGACACGGGATCCTGCCAGCCAAGATCCTGTACATGCGCTTCATATTGCAGCGTATAAGTTACCTGTCCGGCAGACTGCGCTTTCCGCTCATTGGATACTTCTTCCTCCATCTGTTCTGTAGATTCTTTCTGCTCTGTCTCCTGCGGTTCTACAATCGGCTGATTCTCTGTTCCTGCCCCTTCCTCCGGACCTGACACTTCCGGAGCCTCCGGCTCTGTTTCTGCATCGTCTGTATTCCCTTCCGTATTGTCTCCCGTATCACCGTTTTCCCCTGCATCTCCCGCCTGAGAATCGTCCGGCGTCCCGGGTTCAACGGACGCTTCCGTTTCTGTTCCCGTATTCTGCCCCACATTTCCTTCTTCCGCCAATGCCGTAAATGACTGGCTCAAGAGCATCGTACTTAACAGTACCGCTGCAACTTGCTTCCAACACTTCCTCGCTTTCACTCCCTCAATCCCCTTTCCCTGATCTTCCAATCTTTTATACTGAAATCTGTTGCCAGGATATCTCACAATTCTGTTTTTTATTTTATCCCTTCCCTTCTGTTTTGTCAATTCTTACTTTTTTATGTCTTGAGCGATGCCAGATAAGGATAATTTTTTGTGTTAAATTCTCAGAAAAGTTATAAAGGGGATTCTGGCTGCCAGAATCCGATGCATGCTACCCCTGCGGACATTACGAAAAAGTGGTTTTTATGTAATGATTTCATACGATCCGGTGTGAAAACTAACAAAAAAAACGGACTTCTCACGCGGACAGCAAACTCTTTTTCACTGTCCCATGAAAAATCCGTCGTTTCTTTTACCGCTATACAAGCGTATTATTCTACTGTAACCGATTTTGCCAGATTTCTTGGCTTATCCACATCACAGCCTTTCCCTACGGAAATGTAATATCCGAACAACTGTAACGGTATAATCGCCAGAGAGTTGGTAAAGTACTGATTTGTTTTCGGAATATAAATCACATAGTCCGCCGCCTTCTCTACCTGGTCGTTGCCTTCGTTCGTCACGGCCAGCACAAAAGCGCCTCTGGTTCGCACTTCCACCACATTACTGAGCATTTTCTTATACAGATTTTCCTGTGTGAGAACAGCCGCCACCAGTGTCCCTTCCTCAATCAGCGAAATGGTGCCGTGCTTCAGTTCTCCTGCTGCATAGGCTTCTGAATGAATATAAGAAATCTCTTTCAATTTCAGAGAACCTTCCAGAGAAATGGCGTAATCAATCCCTCTTCCAATGAAAAATACATCTCTTGCCGCCAGATAACGGTTTGCAAATTTCTGAATCCGGTTCTTATTATTCAGAAGCAATTCTACCTGATCCGGAATCCGCTTCAAATCTTCAATATACTGTACAAGTTCTGACTCTGTAATGGTCCCGCGAACCTTTGCAAACTTCATGGCCAGCAAATACAACGCAATCAACTGACAGGAATATGCTTTTGTCGTGGCTACGGCAATCTCCGGGCCTGCCCAGGTATACATTACATTGTCCGCCTCCCGGGCAATGGAACTTCCCACAACATTTACAATCCCAAGTACCCTGGCTCCTTTTTGCTTTGATTCCCGCAGAGCCGCCAGGGAATCCGCCGTTTCTCCGGACTGACTGATAATAATAATCAAGGTGCCTTCATCAATCAACGCATCCCGATAACGATACTCCGATGCCAGGTCTACTTCCACCGGCACACGCGCCATCCCTTCCAGCACATATTTTGCAGTCACCCCTGCATGATACGCAGATCCGCAGGCCACAATCATCAATTTCCTGATGCTTTGGATTTCCTCATCCGACATGTTCAACTCTTCTATCTCAATTGTATTCCCTTTCAGGCGCGGCGAAAACGTATCTGTAATCGCTTTTGGCTGTTCATACATTTCTTTTAGCATAAAATGCTCGTAACCGCCTTTTTCGGCCGCGTCCACATCCCATGCAATATGAACAGATTCTTTTTCAATCACTTCCTCGTCTACGGTAAAGAACTCCATGGAATCCTTTTTCATCCGTACAATCTCTTCATTCTCTATAAAATATACATCCCGTGTGTATTTCAATACGGCCGGAACGTCCGATGCAATAATACAGCCGGATTTCGCATGTCCTACAATCAGAGGACTATCCTTTCGAACCGCATACAATTCTTCCGGATGATCTTTAAAAATAATCCCCAACGCGTAAGAACCCTCCATCCGATGCATAATTTTCGTAATCGTCTGAAGCGGATTCCCATTGTAATAATAGTCCAGGAGATGTACAATCACTTCCGTATCCGTATCCGATAAAAACTGATATCCTCTGCCGATCAGCTTTTTCTTCAACTTCATGTAATTTTCAATGATCCCATTATGAACGACTACAATACTTTCTTCCGCGTTGAGATGGGGATGTGCATTCACATCGGAAGGCTCTCCATGAGTGGCCCATCTGGTATGGCCAATTCCAAGAGTTCCTGGAAGAGTTTCTCCGTCATGTGTCAATTCACTCAACACTTTCAGGCGGCCCTTTGCCTTTTTCATCCCGATTTTCTTTCCGTCATAAACCGCAATCCCTGCGGAATCATATCCCCGGTACTCTAACTTTCCCAGCCCGTCCAGTAAAATCGGCGCTGCCTTTTGTTCTCCTACATATCCGACTATTCCACACATATATTATTCTCCCTTTCCGGTTCTTTCCTTATAAGTCAATAAAATCCAAGCCATATCCTGTATTCTTGGAAGAAGATTTCCCGTTCTGCGTTCCAAGTTTTCTCTTTGGAACATATTCCGCTACATCCTCCTCACTGTCATCATATGCATCATATCCGTCATCGTAACCGTCCTCATATTCGTCGTCGTATTCCTCATCATATTCATCATCATAGTCCTCTTCGTACGTATCATCGTAATCGTCATACTCATCACCATAATCCTCTTCGTACGCATCATCATAGTCATTGTCATAACGATCTCCAAAATCATCTTCATACGAATCTTTCTGTCTGGAAAAAGACTTCCGGGAAGCCCGTCCCGACGGTGCCTCCCCACCATCACCGTCATCATACATTTCTTCCAGCTCTTCATTCCGGCGGTTCAATTTCGTGGACAGTACAATAATCATAATCAACATGATCAATACTACCACACCTACTACGGCCGCCGCAATTAAGATATAATTTTCCATCAGATCTTCTAATTTCCCCATAAAAGAGGATTTGGGCTTCTCTGATTTCTTTTCCCCTTCTTCCGAAACCGTATATCTCTGATAAGTTGCATCTACCGTATCATACTGGTAGAACCCTTCACTTCCTTTGCTGCTCAGAGCATACACCAGATAATATTCCTTTGCCTCCATATTCTGCCATGCAGGAAAAACCGTGCCGTTTAGTTCCAGTGTTGTTTCATCAAAATGCTTCGGGAGGACACTTCCGTCTCCGTTCCCCAGAAGCAGTATATAAAAACTATCCGTCACGTCCACACGCTCCGTTACAGAAAGGCTCCCTTCTCCTTCATTGTAGAGCGCCATAATTGGATCATTCGTTCCTGTAATCAAAAAGAAGAAAAGCTTCCCCGTCGCATCCTGTTGGATTGCATTGTGCTCCGCACCGGCATACTGCGCGCTTACCCTGGTAAACCCCTCAGGCACCAGAGCATCCGTAAAATTCTCATAAATCGCATACATGGTACCGGCAATCTCGATATTTGCTTCTCCTGTAATCCGCTCCGCAGAAGTTGACGACTCTCCCATACCGCTTCCTTCCGATCCTATGGTAACCGTCGCACTTCCCCGCTCCAGTTCCAATGTTTCATCGGAAAATAAATACGCCGTGCAGTCCGCCACATCAATCGTAGCTGTCCCTTCCGACATTCCCCGGAAAATCAATTCAAACGAAAGTTCTGTCTCCGCTCCGGTTCCGGACGCAGACAGAGATACCGTCCCGTTTCCTCCGGTAGCATTCGTACCACTGACAAATTCCAGCTTGGAAGGATCATAGGATATCGTTGCCATACCATCCCCGATTGGCTGCCCATTGGCGTCCATCTTTACTTTGACTGTAATCTCCTTGCCTACTTCCCCGGAGGGATCCGTAAACTGCAATGTTCCATATGCCGCATAACTCGTCATCACCGGCGCAAACATCAAAAAGCACATCGCCGCCGCAGCCAGTATCCATCTGTTCCTTCTCGTTCCCGTCATCGCTTCTTCTTCCTTTTCTCTCGTACTTTATTGAGCAGCGTAAGCTCCCCAGCCCATCCTCAACTGTTTCCTTTAAAACGGCCTTTGGCACACCTTGTTTTCCCTTTTTTGAAAAACAAGGCGTGCCCTTTATCTGCCATACAATCCGAAAAACGATTCTCTTTATAATTTCCCACACGTTTTTCGAATCATTTCTTTCTATTTTTCAGAACGAATCATGTCCATTCACATCCGTTCCGTCTCAGCCGGTACCATCACCAAAATAATTAGGATCATAACCCGGATCCCATTCGCCGCCTCCGGTACCGTCACCGGAATAATCAGGATCATAACCCGGATCCCATTCGCCGCCTCCGCTCCCGTCGCCAGAATAATCGGGATCGTAACCGGAATCCCCGCTGCTGTCCCAATTATCCGTATTATTATAATCGGTACCTGTATCATAATCCGAATAAGTATTATAATCCGAATAACTCGAACCGCCGCCCATACTTAGAATGTAGGATAAGTCCGCACTGATCTTCTTCACCGTGGAAGAAGGCATATACCCATCCTCTCCATAAAAGTAGTTATGCATCTTCTTCACATCACTGGCCAAATCAACCGGAAGTACCGAATCCCCGGCATTTTCATATATCATTGTATCCTTCTCAAACGGAAACCCGATTGTCTCCCCCAATTCATACTTTTTCACATCCTTGGCATAAGCTAAAATCTCTGGCAGAGTAAAGTTCGTACGAACTTTAGGAAATACACGATCAATAATCAAATTCAACGTTGCCAGATTCGCCGACTGTGCTTTTTCACCAATCTTCTTCAGCACGTCTCTTTGCCTTTCCGTACGTCGGAAATCATCCCCCTGCGTGTAACGAATCCGCGCATATGCCGTTGCCTGCACACCATTCATGTGATGCATCCCCGGCTCCATAATACCTAAACTTCCCACACCGGTATTTTCAATAATTTCTACAATATATCCATTGATATTGTCCACTTCTTCCTGATCCACTTCAATATCCAGGCCGCCCAGTGCATCAATCACATCCACCATTGCGGAAAAATCCACTGTAACATAATGATTAATATCCATATCCAGATTCCGGTTCAACATTGCTACCGCATCCTGCTCCTCTCCAAAAGAATAGGCAGCATTTGCTTTATTGTAGGATTCGTCTTTCTGTTGAAGAAGTGTATCACGATACACAGAACATAACTTCACTTCTTTCGTCTCTCTGTTTAGACTGGCAATCATGATCGTATCACTTCTGGACCCCATCTCGTCACTGTTGGCTCTGGTATCCAGTCCAAACAGCGCCACGTTCAGATATCCTGTTTCATCATAAGTCAGTTCATCCGAAATACTAAGTTTATCCGGATCCAGTTCCACGATATCCAGCTTGCTGATCTTGCTGGCAACCACAGCAATCGCTGCAAGAACCACCAGTAAAAGAACCACGCACAATCCCAGTGCCAGCTTCACCCAGACAGACAAACCTTTCCTCCTTCTTCTTCCAGAAGAAGCCTTTACGGATTTCCGCCGTCTCTGTATATTTGCCGCACTCCTGGCGTTTCTTGCCGCACCATATGCCGATTTTGAACGTCGTGTTTTCTCCGCCATAACATATCCTTTCCTTTTTCGTTGAGAATATCTTGTCCTATCATACAATATTTTTTACAAAACATCAATCTCTTTCTTTCGGCACCTTGAACCTTTCAGCCTGAAGCCGTTACTGTGCGCGCCCGTAGGGGGACAGTAACTTGAAGTCTGTTGAAAGTCATCGTTTTCCTGCAATCTGTTTCCACTCTCCCATGACCTTTCGATGAAAATGATATAACATCCAGGAAAAAAATGCAATCACACCACATACCACTACAAACAAAAGATACGAATGCAAACGCGACATGGAGGACAGATCAAATCTCTCCATCATATGCGCAATCACTACATGGTGAACCAGAAAGATAGCGTAGGAATATTGACTTAATTTTCCACATACATACTGTACTGCCCGATTCTGCAAAAAACCAGCGAGAAATACCAGAAGCACAAAAGAAGCAATCCCCACATAAGTAGTCTGAATATTGGAAGAAATCTCCGGTCTCAAAACGGCATTTCCTGCAAGAACCACGCCTGCAGCCAAAACAGCTTTTCCACGTATCTTCCATCCATATTTTACAAAAAACATTCCGAAAACCAGTTCCGGGAGTCTTACGAACACTATGGTAGAAGGCAAAACAGAAATTGGCAGACTTCCGCAAATTACCAGCCCTGCTATGTAGAAAATCATGATTCCCGCCAGAAGTATTTTCGGTTTTTCCAACAAAAGTTTCCGCAAAACCGGAAATAGCAGATACAGCAGCACAATGAGTCCAAGAAACCATTCCCCCAGCAAATAAAATGTGGGATACCCATTGGCGCGCAAAAGACCGTCAAATGCCAAAACAGAAAAAAGAAAACGGCCTTTCGGGATTTCTCCTCCGGGGACAGCCTGATTTATATAAAACAAATAGAAAAAATACACGGTATATGCAATCCAGAACATTGGATAAATGGATAAAAACCGTTTTTTATAAAAATATTTCCAGTCACAGACATCTCTGTATACATACATCAGGGATGCCCCGGACAAAATCAGGAAAAGCGAGACTCCCCAGTCTCCCAGGTATACATTACAGATCGAGGTTGTAAGCACAGCTTTTTCAGGTGCTGGAGGATCTATATATAAAAACCTTGTATTAAAGTGTATCATCACAATGGATATCACTGCGACCGCCCGGACAAAATCCAGGTAGAACAGGCGCTGCTTCTGCTTCATCTGTTTTCAAATCTCCTTTCTTTAAACCTGATCTAATATAAAACCGTTGTTTGTGCAAAGCCCGTTCCATTCCCGTTTCCTGCGGAATATTCTGTATCCGAAAACGATGCCTGAAGCGCGTCTGAAAATTGCTTTCTGCAAGATTCGCCTCAGTTCACATCAGATTTTAGGAATGAACTTTCGAACATGCCCTAAGCCTTTGAGGGTTACATCCAATATCCCCGATTCATTGTACAGCGCAGTACCAGCCATCTGGGAAGCTTCCGATAATGTTTCCCAAGCCAATACCCCAGATACTTAAACCCGCTTTTTGCAAACAAGGAGAAAAGCAGCCATGGTTTTTTCTGCTGCAAAAGATACCGCGCCGTCTGCCTGACCAGACGGATTCCCTCTTTTTCGGATTTTATCTCTTCAAAAATCTCCGGATGTTCTACCTGGGATACCGCCAGATCAAAATTGCGCTTCATCTGCCGGATACAGCTATCGTTATGAGAGTGTATTACCTGCGCCTCTGCCGCATAAACAACTTTATACCCGGACTGAATAATGCGTCCCGCCATAATCATATCTTCGTTAAAAATCACTTTCTGCTCAAACCCGCCAAGCGACTCATAGATTGATTTTCGATACGCTGCACATACGTTGGAACAAAAATATGTTTTGATTCCCAATTCCGGCAAATCTTCTTCAGATTTCACCCTGCCCTCCGGCGGATAATTAAAAGTCCTGGTATACCGCTCGATCAACCGGCAATCCCCTGTCGGGAGCTGTCTTGCATATACCGCCCCCACACGTTCATCCGCAAAAGGCTCCACCAACTTTTCCACCAGTGTCTCATTCACCGGCAATGCATCCTGCGTCAGGTAAATTAAAATCTCCGCGTGACTTTGCATTGCGCCCTGATGTCTGGTACCGCCATGATCGAATTGTTCCGGAAGAATATGCGTAATCTGTATTTTATCCGACAAATGTTCCAATTCCACAGGAAAAGCACCCTTGTCCGTATTGATAATATAGATATGCCCGATCGGATAACTCTGTTTCAACAGACGTTTTACTGCCTGCACCGTCCGCTCGTCCGCCTCACATGTAGGTATGATTATATCCACCTTTCTGTATCCTGTCATATCACCGGTCCTCTTTTCCTTTCCTTTTTTCTAATCTTTCTGCCATCATAGCCAACCCACATATACATCGCAACGGTCAGCGCCAACCAGAACCAGGTTGTGGGATTGCTGAACCAGGTTGTAAAAAAGGAAAGTCCCAAATAAATCGCAATCTGTCCATAAAACAAATAAACCACCGGATTTTTACAATTCTGTACCCATCGAGCCAATCCCGCAGCCAGAGCTCCAAGCACAAAAGCAAACAAAATAATTCCCACAACCCCGAAATCATAATATGCGTCGTAAAATAATGTCAATGTCGTAAGTTCTTCTTTGGTCGTAAACGCGGGCAATGTAGTCAACTGCGGAAACAGAAATTTTAATCCTGTCAGCGCAAAAAACGGAAACAACATTCGCACACCTCCGGAAAACGCCGGGAGCTGTTTTACCATGCAGTTAAAGTTCTCATAGTTATTCACCACATAAATATATGGCTGCGTGATAAAGATCGGCATTTTGCTGTATTTCATCTCAAAAATTCCGTTCAGATACTCCACATCATGTCTGCGCGCAAATGTCAGAAGCACATAAACAGGGATCAAAATAACCAGCGCACCAACCACCATTTTCCACGTGATATGACGATACAACATGAGATATACCACCGCAGCAAATCCGACGGCGAACAGCAACTGAAATCTGGACACACACAGAATCGGAATTGCCGCCGCCAACAGATTCCCGAGCGCCAAAACCGCAATCCGGAACCAATTCCATTCTTCGGTCAATCGAACATACAAGACGGATAACGCCGGTATTAAAATGCAGCTTATCGTAAAATAATGTACTCCCGTAATGTGAAAATAGGAATATGCATGAGGCTCCGGCGAAAATAACGGAATAAATCCCAATACAACTGCTTCCAGAAGAAAGCAGGCAGCGGAGGCTGTTCCCAGGAAAAGGATGCACCCCATAATCCGTTTTGCCTGCACCTCATCCTTCCCTTTTCTTTTCTCCCGGAAATCATCCCTATCCGGGCTTCCCGTATTTGAGGTGCTCTGCACGGACGGATACTTTGTGTCCGATAAGGTATCCCCTTCCGGGCTTCCCCCATTCAATCCCCTTCGGGTGAGCGGACAGCAAATGCAGTCCGATAAGGTATTCCCCACCATAAAGCAGAAATACGCCAGAAAAAAACAAAGCCATGTCTTCCATTCCCAATCACTTTGCAGTCTGCTTAGCTGCAGACAGGCCAGCCCCTCGCCGCCAATCCATGAAAGGGAAAATAATCCTTTTAAATTCACCAGATTTTTTGTTTTTCCATAGCTGATCCCATACAAAAGCAGTGCTGTCAACATCAGCAGAATCCCTGCCAAATACACATGCCCTCCCCTGGACAGCAGAAATGCAAATGTATAGTCTATTGAAAAAAGAATATATTCTAAAAATACTCCGACTTTCTTCTTTTCCGCCTTCCCCATTTGTATCCTTTCCCGTATGCTCTATATCTCTCTATATTCCCTGTCTTTTTATTCACACAGCGGCAACTACATTTCCCATATATCTGTACAATGAACGCAACGGTTCAGCCTGCTTCTCCATACTAATATGCATTTTTATTCACAAACCCTTTAAAAAATGTCAGAAAAATAATCTTGAAATCAAATCCCAACGTCCAGTTCTCAATATAATACAAGTCGCACTCTATTCTTCTTCTGATCGATGTATCCCCACGGTATCCATTCACCTGTGCCCAGCCGGTCAGGCCCGGACGAACCTGGTGCTTCACCATATATCGTGGAATTTCTTCTTTGAACTTTTCCACAAAAAGCGGCCGTTCCGGCCGTGGCCCTACCAGACTCATATCCCCTTTCAGAATATTAAAAAGCTGCGGCAGTTCATCAATACTGGTTTTCCGAATAAAATGACCGATGGGAGTTACTCTTGGATCATCTTTCCTGGTCCATCGCTTTTCTTCATCGCTTTCCTTCTGTAAAATCATGGAACGAAACTTATACATATAAAAAGGCTTATTTTTCAGCCCAATCCGCTCCTGTTTAAAAATCAGAGGCCCCGGATCTGTCACTTTAATCACCACCGCGACCACCAGCATTACCGGAGAAAACAAAATCAACGCAACCGTCGCGCCAAACAGATCTACCGCTCTTTTCACTACCCGGTTCGGCAGATTATTCAATGGTACATGACGAATATTAATCACCGGAAGTCCCTGAATATCTTCCGTATATGGTTTGGTTGGGATAATGTTATTATAATCCGGAATAAACTTCGTATGCACGCCGGACTTCTCACACATGCCCACAATTCTCTCCAGCTTATGATATTCGTTCAATCCCAATGTAATTGCAATCTCATCCAGCCGGTTCTGTGGAAGAATAATTGTCAGATTCTCAATACTTCCAAGAACTTTCACCCCCCGGTATTCCGTGCCGGGCGACATGGTATCGTCGAGAATTCCTCTCACACAATAACCCCACTCCGGATTTGCCCGGATCCGGTCAATATACTGTTCCGCAGCCCGACTATATCCTACCAGAATAATATGTTTTAAATTATATCCTTCTTTTCGGATTTTTCTCAAAATCAAACGAAGAATATTACGCTCCAATACTTCTGCAAAGATATTCACACAGGCAAATACAAACAACATCGTCCTGGAAATATCAAACTGACGTACCAGATACAGGATTAATGTCAGGCTCATTACTCCGAGTGTATTTGCCTGTACCACATGCCAGGCTTCCAAACGCCGCCCCAATGCCCGCATGGGCACATACATTTTAAATTCGTAATATAAAATCAGGTATCCTGGTACAATAAAAATCAGCAAACGCATATACGTCTGAAGAGAAAGGTACCATGCATCCAATTCAAAAATACCGCTTCGAAACCGAATATACCATGCCAATACATAAGATGCAATGATCACCAATCCATCCAGCACAACCTGCAGTCTGTTTAGTAATTTCTGATTTTCCTTAATCACTGCTTTCTTCCTTCTTCCATCCGCTCTATATCTGTCCGGTCATCCCGTATTTCAGGCCCCTGCGGGACAGGCGGACAGCTTACGCTGTCCGATAAGGTTTATATTATTCACATTACCTTCCATTATCTGTAACATCATACAATATTTTGTAAAAAAGGACAAGACCAAACACGCATTTTACATATTTTTCTTCAAATTTTTGTAACATTTTTGTAACTTTTTAGAAATGCTTGTTACTGTGCGCGCCCATAGGGTGGGAACAGTAACAAATACTTTTGTTTTCCGAAAACGCTCCGGGAAAAGACGGAAAGTTTCTCTGGCAGTTCGTCCCCACATTTGTTATAATTCTGTTGTAACAGAAAATTCTCGATAAAACAGAAAGCGAGAGGAACAATGAAAGTAACTGTTATTATTCCCAATTATAATGGAAAGCATTTTATGGAACCCTGTTTAAAATCACTTTCCAGACAAACCTGCCAGGATTTCCAGATTTGGGTCATAGACAATGCCTCTTCTGATGGCAGCGCAGCATATATGAAAGAACATCACCCGGAAATCCGCCTTTTTTCTATGAAAAAGAATCTTGGTTTCAGCGCTGCCGTTAATCTGGGAATCCGGCACGCCAGAACTCCTTATGTAATCCTGTTAAATAATGACACCACCGTGGAGCCACATTATATAGAAGAAATGCTCCGCGCAATAGAACGTTCTCCCCGGATTTTCTCAGTCAGCAGTAAGATGATCCAGATGCATCATCCGGATCTGATCGACAGCGCAGGAGACTTATATACGCTGCCAGGCTGGGGGGTCTGCCGTGGCGCCGGTCGTTCCATCAGCAACTATACAAAATCCGATGAAATCTTTTCTGCCTGTGCAGGAGCCGCCATTTATCGAAGAAGTGTATTTCGAAAAATTGGCTACTTTGACGAAGCCCATTTCGCATATCTGGAAGATATCGATATCGGATATCGTGCCCGAATCTATGGATATCGAAACATGTACTGCCCTTCGGCAGTGGTATATCATGTCGGAAGCGGCACAAGCGGTTCCAAATATAATGCATTCAAAGTAAAATTATCTGCAAGGAACAGCATATGGCTGAATTACAAAAATATGCCTCTTCCACAGCTTCTCCTGCATCTTCCGTTTCTTTTCTGCGGCTATCTTGTCAAAAGCCTGTTCTTTTTCAGAATCGGATTTGGGAAAGATTATATCGCCGGATTGCAGGAAGGAATCCACAGTATACAGGATTGCCGAAAAGTTCCTTTTCAAATTCGCCATCTGAAAAACTATTTACGAACAGAAATGCTCCTTTTTCAATATACATTTGCATATATCCGTGATTGGCTCAAACGAAAAATTTTGAAAAAATAAAAGCAGGGTATCATGTGATCACAAAAACAATGAATCACATGATACCCTTTCTCTTTTTTCTACAAATACAGTCGAGCTTCTCTTCTACCGTACTCTTTTTCGGAATGGAGTTGCCGTTTTCCCTGGCGCGGCTCCATCTTTCGGCACAATCTCAATCTGAACGCCTTCCATACGATACGCATATCCTTCACTTCCGGCAGACTCCCCGTTCTTTGCCCAGTCCAGCCAGCCAAAGTTCTCTATATGGGTGCGGTAATACACATCGTATTTTTCTGCCATTTCTCCGGTCAGACGAATTTGAATTGCTTCCAATCGTTTTGCTTTTCCGGTTGTTCCACTGGAAGCGCCGTCGCTCACCCAATCCTGCCAGCCATAATCCTCCACATGTGTTTTATATTGAATTCCGCCTTTATACTCCTGATCTCTCAGCGCAATTTTAATTCCTTCCACACGTTTTGCTTCCCCTGTGGTACCGGCCAGCATTCCTTCTTTTACCCAATTCCGCCAACCGTAATCTTCTACATGAGCCTGATACTGTACCAGAGAAGATTTAAATGGAGTCTCCGTAGAACCCGGCGCGCTTTTTCCTTTTTCTACCAGGCAAATCTGCATTGCTTCCATAGCGTATGCATAACCGGCGCTTCCCGCATTCTGTCCGTTCTTCGCCCAATCCAGCCAACCCACTTCCGACACATGGGTGCGATAATAAATGTCATAATGTTCTTTCAGTTCTCCGGTCAATTCCATCGCCACGGCTTCCACAGGCAACGCTCTGCCCTCTGTCCCGGCTATCTTTCCGGCCTCTTTCCAATCCTGCCAGCCGATATTCGATACATGGGCACGATATTTTACAGAACCGTCATATGGAAGGCTGCCTCCCAGATCAACGGTAAATGCCTCTATGGAAAGCGCTCTTCCCACAGTTCCCGCTGTTTTCCCTTCCGATACAGCCGTCTGCCAGCCGATGTCGCGTACATGGGCCTTATAGGAAATTTTTCTGCCGTCATCCCGCCGTTCTACTCTCTGATAGGCCCCGTCTGCTTTCTGATAGAAATCCAGAATATTCCTAGTCGCATTAAAAATTGCCAGGTCGTATTTTCCTTCTTTCAAAATCTCATCGGAAAATTGCAATAGATAATACGTATCATCTCCGGAACACAACGCCGTAATTTCCGCATCCACATTGTTCTTATCGATTGGAGAGGCAAACCAGTCAATTCCTGTATAGTCCACACTGTTTCCTGCTGCCAGCGCATTTTCTTTCGTGTTGTTAAACAGGCCGCATGCCATCTCTGCCGACGCAGAATTAAATGTGGTGGTTCCATAGCCTGACAGGCAAATCTCCGGATTAAAGAATAGAATCAGTTCCGCCGCAATGGAGGAATCCACATCCGTCATTTCCAAACGTGCCAGTTGTTCCTGTTTTACAGGCCATAACCCCGTAGGCGTATTGGGATGTCCTTTATAATAATATAAATATTCATCGCCATAAAAGATCTCTGTCAAATGGGCATAATCTTCAAAATTCGCCTCACTGTGCACATAAGTCCCTAAAAGAAGCATCGCTTTCTTGCCTTGTTTGACTGCTTCATCAAAATACCCGTCGTTAAAGTCATACCATGCTTTAAACTGTCCGACTACACCGTCTCCCTTTGCCTGCAGCGCTGTCAACATAGAACCTATACTCTTCGTAGTTACGGCAGCCTTCGCTTTTTCTGCAAATGCATTATTGTCCCCGCTGGTAAAGAGATTGTTTCTTCCTACCCACCACTGCGCTCCCGGTTCACAGGACAAAATCGCATAAATCGTATCCCAATGTTCATGCCAGCCCCAGCCTTCCTTTACAGTGCCGGTCTGATATGCATACTGCTTTGCATCGTTCCAGAGCGCCATCAACTCCTGGTGCGTTTGCTCCGGATTCGCTCCTGCATAGGCTTCATTAAAAATACTATAAGAAGCGGAACCGTCGGATAACAAATAGATCCCATATTGCCCCTGGGGAATTTTATTTGCGTAAATGATATCCTGGATCAATGTACAGGTAATATCATTGATATATAAATTAAATTTCGCATTTGGACTGATTTCATATAAATCTTTCACATACTGCTTACATGCCGTATAACTTGCACTGCTCTTGATCGCACTCTCGGAAAGATAGGGCATACCATATACGCCCTCCGGGAGTTTATCCCAGTTATATGCGGACGGTCGGTCCAGCATCACAAAAGTGGGTACTTTTTTTCCTGCTGCATTCGTGTTGATATCCCATGCGGACAGAGAAAACAAAACAACCGGAAATGTGGCGCTTAAAGGTGCAATGTTATATTCTTCTGCCGTCACGCCTGTTGTCTGTGTCACGGACCTCACTGTTCTGCCGTTCTTTTCAAACTGAAGATCCACCTTGAACTTTCCATAAGTCTTAAAATCTACCTGAAAGCCTTCGCTTTTGATCTTCGCAATACTTTTTTTGGCCGTTACACTACGCGTGGTCTTCCCGTCATATTCCAGTCTGGCCGTAACGGAAAGTTCTGTCGCCGCACTCTGTCCGATGATCTGTTCCAGAGACTCCGGCCGGATCTCTACGGTTGTAGAATCTTCCACTTGCTGAAACGCCACATTCCACAAAGCCGGCTTATAATGATCGGCCGTTGATCCCGGCGCCGGTCCGCCTTTTGAAACCAGGCGTGCCTCCAGAGCTTCCACATGGTAAGCCCACCCCGTCGTGCCGGCAATCTCCTCATTTTTTGCCCAGCCAAGCCAGCCAAAATTCTGCGCGTGTACACGATAATAAACGTCATACTTTTCTGCCAGTTCTCCGGTCAGCCGGATCTGCAAGGCTTCGATGCAGAGTGCACGTCCTGTTGTCCCCGCCACAGCGCCGTCTTTCATCCAATCCTGCCAGCCAATATCACGGACATGGGCCTTATATTCAACACTACCGGATTCCCCCGCACCGCTCACCTGTATCTTCAATGCTTCCACACTTAAATTTCGTCCTGTGGTTCCGGCCATCGCCCCGTCTTTTACTTCCTGCTGCCAGCCAATATCACGGACATGGGTGGAATATACCAGAGAGAGATTTTGTCCGGCAGCCGCGTCTGCAGGTGTAACCGAAACAGAGTCCTCCACAATTTCCCCTTCTGTCCCGCCCGGATTCGATACATCCGGAAGCGTACCGTTTCCTTCCGTACCGCTGCCAAAACCCTGTAATGTACCGTCCCCCGTACCGGCATCTGCTCCGTCTTCCTGCCCGCCTCCTGCCGGCGCGCTGTCATCCTGCGCCGGCGGTTCCGTCTGGTCTGTGTCTTCTGTCCGCGCGTCCCCGGCGGACGGCACTATATCCTCCGCCATACTCAGGCTACTGTTTCCCAACAGCAAAGCGCCCGTACATAGAAGCGCAAGAAGCCGTTTCCATTTTTTCACACGTTTCATCTTCTTCCCACCTTAACATTTTTATGCTTGTTTCACTTCTGTCATTATACAATATTGCAGAAGAAAGAACAAGGATACTTTCTCTTATGTCATCTTGTACATTACTGGTAAAACAATATCGGTATCAACTAAAATTATCATATATCCGTCCTCTCTTATCCGACATGCTATCCCGCATAAAAAGCCTGGAATTGTTCCGGATTATCAATCCCATAATCCCGGTAATTAAAAGATTCTCTGTGCTTTGCAATCTTTTCATACCAGCCTGAAATCCGTGTCATGGCCGGAGTCGCCACGCCCGCAAACTCCCCGATCTGCCGGAGAATTGACAAACCATAGGAGAAATCCGCCGTAAAATACCGGGAATCCAGATCCGGAATATAACCTCCGTCTTTTGGAACCATCGGCGTTTTGATCCCCTGAAACCCCTCTATACTTCGTATCTTTCTTGTCAGTTCTTCTGCCGTATTGCTTTCGTAATGTTTTTTCAACGATTTTACTTCCTGCAAATCAAAGGCCGGCAATGCTTTACAAATCTGCTGTACTTCCCCGTCGCACTCCAGCAGCAGGAGAGAACTTTCCTCGTCCCACTCTTCGTAGAACAATGGAACCCTGTCATAACAGATTCCTTCCGTATAATTTTGAAATAGTGTATAGAGACGGGACGTGTGTATCACCGGATTAGAAGGTGTCAATGTAACATTCAGATACCCCGGCAGCTTTGCGCAGGGCATATCCAGAAGTTCCTCCATCAACGCACAGCATTCTTTTGTTTTTTTCCGTGGAAGCGCCGCGAGAAGAAGCTGTTCCCGGTATCCTGTTGCACGTACTGTCCGGCCATACGTAACCAGTCTTGCAACAGAAGGTACCCTCTGAATTCCAAACACAATCCCCCCCTTCGCAAGACATGATCGAAACGCACACTCTCCCCCGCCGCTTCCCGGAATGAGACCGATTTTCACTCCGTTTCCCACATAGGGAAGAATCTTTTCTGCAATGTAACGCATGCGGAAAGCCGGTACGGTCACAAAAATACATTCTGCCCCGGAAAATGCCTCCTCCGCATTCTCCGTTACGGAATGAACCCATCCCTCTTTCTGCACATTTCCTTTTTCATCCACAATCGTCAGATGTTTCTGAAACTCCTGGAAATGAGGGGTATATATAGAAACCTGATGCCCTTTTGCGGCACAATGCACCGCAAATTGTGTTCCGACATTCCCGCCGCCGACAATCGTAATTTTCATCTGCTTCGGCATCCTTTCTAATCCCTGTTTTTATTCTGTCTCTGATAGTTTCCCCTATGTTCCTTTTCTCTTTCGTCCCGGAACGTATCTGAAAGCCGTTCTGCCCCAAAAAACCATTCCATGCGGGACATCCGAAGAACAATCTGAATATACAGAACTGAATCAAAGCCTGTATGATACAGACATCTACCTAACAAAATGCCCCCCCCCAAATGGTTTGCAGCGCCTGAATCAGTTTCTGATTTTCCTCTTCGTTTTTCACCGCGATCCGGACAAATTGTCTTCCTTCTCTTTTAACTTTCCCGGAAAGATCTTTCACCAGAATCTGATGTTCCAGTAAAAGTTTTCTGGTCAGCTCTTTTGACGTCATTTTGCCTGTCAGCTCGGCCATGACATAGTTTGCCTGAGAAGGGCGTATTGTTATACCAGGAATTTCCTCTAACATCTCACAAAAATGCTTCCGCACTTCCCGCAGTTTTTCCAGAGACATTTCATAATCTTTCTGATATTTTTCCGCGATCTGCATATAAAATTCCGCAAACGAATTGATATTCCAGATTGCCACGTCCCGCTTCAGCCAGGCAGTCATCTCCGCGTCCCCGGACGCCAGAATTCCCAGCCGTAACCCCGGAACACCATAGGACTTGGAAATGCTTTTCACCACATACAGATGCGGATTTGCCTCCAGAACTGCCTGCTCGATCAGGGTCGCATTCTTCTCTTCCGCAAAGTCCACAAAGGATTCATCCACAATAAACCGCATCCCCTTCTGCTTTGTCCATGCTATCAGGCGCAACATTTCTGCTTTTGGAATATAATTTCCGGTGGGATTATCCGGGTTGATCAGAACCAGCTGTTCTACCGCATGCTCCTCAAAAAAATGGATCACATCTGACGCGGAATAGGAAAAATCCTCCTGCTGCGGCGTATAGACAACCAGTTCTTCTTTGGAATAGCGATTCGGATATTCCTCGAACGTAGGACGAATCACCCCGGTTTTCCCTTTCAGACAGCTCATCAAAGACTTAATCAGCTCTGCCGCGCCATTTCCTACAACAATATTCTCCTGATGTACATTAAAATTTTTGCCGGCAAGCAGGGTATTTACCTGCATTCCGGACGGATACTGGGTCAGCAGCGTCTCAAAATTCGCCTTGATCTCGTCCATCAGCCGCTGCGGCGGAAAATAAGGATTCACCAGATAACAAAAATCCAATACTTTTGGATACCGCCAATATCCCCCGTATCTTTGCTGGATTCGCTCTACCCTTTCTTCCTCATCCGGCGCGAACATGGAAGAAGCAATATCCAGATCCTGGATATCGTCAATCTCATACCAGAGTTGTCCGTCCAGACGCTTTGCCTTGATTTCCGGATCATCCAGCATGGTAATCACCCGCAGTACCTGTTCATAATACTCATTATTTCCAAGCGCTTTTGAATAGGCGTCCAGAAACGGTACATAATGGGATTCTGAAAAATGCCGGCTGAATTTATAGATATTCACGGTTTTATAATAGGCCGGAATATCCTCAAATACAAACTTTTTCCCGGGAATAAAGTCCAGAATCTGATCCCTCTCATCAATTCGGATCACTGTCCCGTCCATCCAGTTTTCATACTGATCCACCAAAGCCAATGTCTCCCTTGGATCCTCCAGCAGAACCTCCAGCACACGATCCTCAAAAATCAGATCACTCTCTAAAAGCAGGGTATCCTCTTTTAGAAGATATTCTTTCGCCAAAGCCAGGGAATAGATATTGTTCGTCTTGTCATAGATGGGATTGTCCACATAGCAAATTTTTGTGTGAATCTGCAAGGTTTGAATGTATTCCTTTAATTTTTCCCCTTCGTATCCGATCACAATCACAATTCTGGATAAATCAAGGTCGTCCAGCTGCCGCAGCATCCGCTCGATCAACGTCACCCCATTTACCTTCACCATACATTTGGTATTATTCTGCGTCAGCTCCTTCAGCCGTTTTCCCATACCCGCCGCTAAAATCAATCCCTGCATTTTCCGCTCCCTTTTGTCCGTTTTATCTGTTTCACAAAGTCCTCTGTCTGCTTTATCTGTTCTGCAAATTCTTCTGCCTGCTTTATCTGCACTACAAATTCTCCGTCTTCCTTTACCCGTTATAAAAGTCTTTCTTCACCTCTTCTGTAATCGCCTTTGCCGCATTTTCCTTGCCTTTCAGTAAAGAATCCGCCACCGCATTTCTTTTTTCTTTCAAAGGATCCTGGCCCCTTTGCAGCATGGAAACCGTATCCTTTAATTCTTCCCAGCTTTCCACGCAGTAACATCCGGCCAGAATTCCCTTCATAAATCCGTTATATGCAATCTCGGAAACACAATAAATAATGGGCTTTCTCGTAACCAGATACTCCACCATCACCGTAGTCAGATCCGCAATCAGAACGTCTGACTTCCATAATGTGGCATAATAATCCGCCTCTTTATCGTAGAACAACCGTTCTTCCCGCTCATAAACGCTTATATAGGACTTGACTTCATCTTCCGTCATCTCTCCTGTTTTTACAAAATTGTCAAACATCATGGGATGCGGGCGAAACACCAGAGAATAATCCTTTTCTTCCTGTACCAGTTCCGGAAATTTCTCTTTGTAATCAAAAAAATGACTGCTTCCCAGATTCTGTTCTGTCGTCCACCGGGGACACCAGAGCATCCTCCAGGTTTCTTTCGTCTCCCCTTGCCAAAAAAGAGAATTCTCTGCCTCTGCCTTTTGAATTTTATCCAAAGCCGGATAGCCCAGATCGAATACTTTCTTTTGCCCTTGCCGATACCGCTCTCTTTCCCGGTTGTACATCAACTTTCCTGCATAAGAATTCTCTGCAAAAAACAAATAAACATTTTGAAAAAATGCCTGATTATAGCAGCTTGCCTCCACCGGTTTTGTACAGGCATAGGCATAAGGCACATAACAGATTCGCGCATAATTTGCTACCACATAACTTCTGTATTCTTCCGGCAGATAATGATCATAGGGGCGCTGATAGAATACATAATCCGGCTGCAGTTCCTGCAGAGAAAGAAGGCCGTCTTTCCCCTGCGCCATTCTCACCCGGTCTGTTCCCCCCAACTGCCGAAAAAATTGAAGCGACTCCTGTTGGTGTCCGCCTGCAACACTTACGTCCGGAACAACCAGAATCATACAGGTAAAAAAGGGACTGTCCTGCATTTCCTGATATATCCCTTCCAGCTTATTCCAAAGCTGCGGCATCTGACACAGGAACACCACCCGGATTTTCTTTCCGCGGCGTTTCCCCCGGCGGTACATCTTCAGCATACCTTTCAATACCCGATTATTCATATGCCTGTGATAAAAATTCTTTATAACTTCCTTTTGCACTAGTATGTCCCCTTTATTTTCTGATTCGCCTCTACATCTTTTGTTATAATTGCCCCCGCACCGATCATCGCATTTTCTCCAATCGTTACCCCGGGAAGTATGGTTGCATTCGCTCCGATTGAAGCCCCCTTTTTTATGAGAATCTTTTCCAGATGAAACGCCTTATTTTTTGATTTCGGATACCGATCATTGCAGAACGTCGCATTCGGCCCTATAAAGACCGAATCCTCCACCTTGATTCCGTCCCACAAATACACCCCGGCTTTTATCGTTACCTGATTGCCGATCTTCACATCATTCTCAATGAAGCAATGGGAGCAGATATTGCATTCTTCCCCGATCACAGCTCCCGGAAGGATCACGGTAAACTGCCATACATTCGTCCCTTTCCCAATCTGCTTTGACTGTACATCTGCGAGTTCGTGTATCATCTCCTTACCTGATCCTTTCCTGTGAAAATATATTTCCTCTCAAAACGCATTCAGACACCAGATTACTTCACTCACATCTTCCTCTGCCATGCCGTAATACATAGGAAGGCTTAGCTCCTGCGAAGAAATCTTCTTTGCGACGGGATACTTCCCGGAGATCACTGACCGATACGCCACCTGCTCCTGAATCGGAACCGGATAATGGCAGACGGTCTGTATGCCGCGCTCTGCCAGATAAGTCTGCAGACGGTCTCTCTCCTCACACAAAACCGCAAAAATATGCCACACATGCGTCCGGTCTCTTCCGATCTTCGGCAACACCAGCTTTGGATTCCTGATTTCCCCAAGATACCGGTCCGCCACCTGATTCCGATAAACATTATACCGATCCAGATGCTTTAATTTTATCCGCAGAAAACCAGCCTGCATCTCGTCCAGTCTGCTGTTATTTCCCTGACAGATATGTTCGTATTTTTTTCGGGACCCATAATTTCCCAGCGCCCGTATCTTTTCCGCAAGCTCATCGTCATTTGTCAGCACGGCCCCCGCATCTCCCAGAGCGCCCAGATTTTTTCCCGGATAAAAGCTAAAGCATCCGGCGATTCCGAAGGTTCCTGTCTTTTTCCCTTTATAGCATGCGCCGTGCGCCTGCGCGCAGTCCTCCACCACATACAGACCATGTCTTTCCGCGAATTCCAATATTGGATCCATCTCTGCCGGCTGTCCGTACAGGTGCACCGGGAGCACCGCCTTTGTTCTCTCTGTAAGTGCTTCCTCCAGCCCCTCTCCGCTCAGATTATAGGTTTCCATATCCGGCTCCACAAGCACAGGGGTTGCTCCCGTATAGCTCACAGCAAGCGCAGTGGCGATAAAGGTGTTGCTTGGAATCAGCACTTCATCTCCCTGTGAGATCCCCAGAGCTTTCAAAGTCAGAAAAAGAGCATCCAGTCCGTTTCCCACGCCAATACAATGTGACATACCATGGTAAACCGCAAATTCTTTTTCAAATAAGGTTGTCTCCGCTCCCTGAATAAACCAGTTTTTCTCATACACTTCCTGAAACTTTCGATACATCTCTTCACGGATTTCCCGATGCATCACTTCAAAAGAAGCAAATGGAATGATCCGGTCTGCTTTCCTGTTCCCGTCACCTGTCATAGCGTCCGTCCTCCGACCTGCCGTTCTTTACCATTTCCGCATATTTCCCGTAATCCCGGATATAATCTTCCACCCTGTAATGATCGCTGGCCAGCACCAACAGGACCGCATCTTCCGAGAAATCAAACATCTCTCTCCAGATCATCGGTCCTATGTACAATCCCTCCTGCGGATCCGACAGCAGAATCTCCTGTTCTTCTTCCGGCGTCTTCACCAGTATTTTTACGCTGCCGGAGACACAGATCAGCACCTGTTCCAGATCCACATGGGAGTGAAATCCCCGGCGCACACCCTGTTCCACGCCATAGATATAATAGACGCGCCTGATCTCAAAGGGAGCGTCTCTGTTCTCCTCAATGGGAACCAGATTTCCATATTTATCTGTATGCCGTGGAAATTTTATTAATCTTACATTCATCTTCTTTTAACCAGCCTTTTTGCCGCCCGCAGCGGTTCTGTGAGTTTCCAGGAACGGCTCTGACTCATTTCCCGGATTTCTTTTTTTAATTTTGCGATGATACGTCTCTGCTCATAAAAGATCTGTTCCAGCTTCTGATATTCCCCATAGAACTGTATCGGATACAAATTTACAGGATTCCCCGTCTCTTCATAATAATCGTTCAGAGAATACTGATACTCTTTTTCCAGACATTCCAGAATCTCTTCGTTTAAATGTTCCCCCAAAAAGCGAATCGCCGGCTGCCTGCTGTCGATTCCCCATATTTTCCATCCCAGAAGTACAAAATATTTCTCGCAGATCAGCATGGTGTCGTTTTTGATTTCTTTTTTCAACAAATCCTGAAATGCTTCACAGAAAACTTCCAAATCCATCTCTTTTATCATCTTATAGACGATATCCTGAGACTCGTTTATGACCCGAATGGCATTCTGCTGATTTCCCGCACTGACACTCTCATTCCCCGTACGGATCCGCCGATACTTTACCAATGATTTTGGAAGCAGATACACCGGATATTTTTGTAAAACTCTCACCCAGTAGTCATAATCATGGGTCTGCCGGAAACCGGGCGAAAACTCCCCGATCTCCTGAATCACACGGCATCGGACCAGGGAACTTGAATGACAAAAATAATTCCCATTCTCAAAAAAATGCCGAAAGCTCTGCGCCCGTGTACAATTCTCCTTCCTGAAAATATCCACATCACAATCACATTTTTCTCTGGAGGAATAAAGGATTCCATTTTCATCCATCAGCTCCGCCTGGGAAAAGCAAACTCCGACTTCCCCGTGCCGCTCCATAAAATCAACCTGTTCCTGCAGCTTGTTTTCGTACCAGACATCATCCGAACCGATGATGGCCACGTATTCTCCCTCCGCTTTTCGAAGCAATTCATTGAAAGTCAGCACCGATCCCCGATTTTTTTCTGCCGGATAAAACCGGATTCTCTCGTCCTCGTACTGTCGGACTACATTTACAGAACCATCTGTGGAACAATCATCGATAATGATAAATTCCCAGTTCTGATATGTCTGACCGAGGACGCTTTCCATTGTCTGGCCCACATACTTTTCATGATTATAGACAGCCAGCACTACGGATACCTTTGGATCTCTCATCTCTCACCCCTCCTTGACCTGATGCATTGTTTTTCACGCTATATACAGAAAAACACAAATGCACAATCATATATTTGTTTCAATATTATACACAAACTGAGCAGCATCGCCCACATTTGGTACGTTTTAACTGGAATATGGTTCACAATCTTTTTCGACTGGAAACATAAATAGAACAGAAAGAGGAACGGCAGATAATATCTCGGCTGTACTCCTGCTATCGTCGTTTTCCCTACTTCTGTAAACGACAGATACAGCGCTGTCCAAATCAATGCTGTTACCAGCATCATTGCAATACCGGCTATGATTTTCTGCTTTGCAGACAAGTCCTTTTCTTTCCGTCCGTAAGTATCTGTAACCGCCACTCCAATTAGCAGCGCCGTACAGAATGTTGCCGGTTCTTTTGAAGACAGATGTGCAAAGCTGGTTCCCGGACTCAATACATATCTTTCCGCCGTAGCGAAAAAATTCTTCAGCAAGACGGCCGCATATGCCAATGGTTTTCCCAGGACATAGTGCAATTGCCTGGCCGTGCTCGTATCCCCGCCTCTGACATCCGCAACCTCCGGCGGATTTAACAATGTCGGCAGTACAAAAGAGGACATCAACAGTACAAAAATCACTCCTGTCATACTTCGAAATATGGCCGCATCTTTTTGCGAATAGAATTTTTCTTTTCCAAGAAATACTGCGCACAAAATCAGCGGGGCGTACACGGCCTTCGGCAGACAGCCCAATACAATACATAAAACAAACAAGATACGCCAACGACAGGAAAACACCCGCTCTTTTTCTATCATTTCCCGAAGCAAAATGCAGATTCCCAGAATCAAAAACGCTACTACCGTGACATCATACGTATATACCGTACTTTGAAAAATCATAGTAGGCAGCATTGCAATCACAGCTAACAATCGTTTTCCAATCGGTACGATGTAAATTGCCAGACTTATGACTATGGCATAGAGCAGTACGTTCGAGAATTTTCCCATTAACCAGGCAATATAAAACGGAAGATGCAGAAAATTTCCTGTTTTCAATGCCAACGCCTGAAACAGATATCCTACACTGCTCATACCAAGCCGGTATTCATCTTCTATAATCCCCGGCGTGTTCGAAAATTCCTGTAAAACCCGGATCATATCTATACGCTCTTCTATGGAACCCTGCCAGCCATCCGGCAGAAAACTTATTTCATTTCCGACAATATAGTCAATCGCCGTCGTAGACCATTCTCCATAATCTGTCACTCCTAACTGATAAGATATCACAAAATGAATCTTCTCATCAAATCCGGTCGCATAAGGCGGCTGTAAAAACAGAAGACAGGTACTTACCGTCAGTATACATAAAAATGCGGCCACCGCGGGCATCTGCGCATTTTCCTCCCGGAATACAATCAAAAAAACAATTACAAATATAACCGTAAAACAGAACACAAAAATCAAAGGATTCCATTTCAGAGAATTATCAATTCCAAAATCGGATACGGACAAAAGATCTTCCTTCTCTGTTTTATGAAATTCAATCTCTATTTTCGAAACTCTCCGGCCAACATTCACCACCGAACGCGGCATATGACGCATATAAGCATCCTGAATCGTCCATTGATCCTGCTCTCCGTAAATATTTTCTCCATATATAAAAATATCTCCAAAGAAGAATCCGTCTGAATCATAACGATAGGTTAATTTATTGATATATACATCATCCAGATCAATTACGATCTTACCGTTTTTACTCAAAATATGACAGACGCCGTCTTCTTCTTTTATACCGGACTTTATTTGAATACTTTCCTTTTTTATAACATGCTTTCCTTTTTCATCTCCTGCCCGTACATAATGATACCCCGCATACGCCGCCATACTGAAAAAGGCAATCGCCATCGAAACCCCTGCCAGCAACAACAGTTTCCTCCACTGTTTTTTGTAGATCTGCATATAATTTTTCCACCTCACTAAGACAATTCTTTTTTTGATTGATTCCTTGTCTTACAATAGAACTTCCCCGGACACAGCCCATTGCCCGTCTGTTCTAAAGTAAAAACAATTCCAAGATGTCTTGTGGGTGTATGCTTTCTGTCAAATATGCATCACTACTTCTGCTTTCCTATACAGAGTTCAATAATATCTTACTGCCGTGACAATCAACATAGCCCCTGCCATATAATTGATCACAGCCAGATCTGTCATATGATTTTCTCTTTCCCTCGTGTTTTTCTCCGAAGAAACAAACAACAGGGAAGCAAGCATAATAATCGGAATGAAATATCTTCCCTGCACCCCTTCCGTCTGCACCGCCCCGACAGGCGTCCACGAAATATACATTGCAAGACTGGTAAAACAGATCACTCCCATCAGCATAAGCAAAACTAAAAACTTATCTAATCTGTTTAAACTCACTCCCTGCTCCTGAAAACAAATTTTACTGTACATAAACACGGCCACCGGCGTTAAAATCGTATAATCATACGTAAACGCTCCAAATGAACTCAACATTTTTATATAATTCTCCATCTGATAGATTAAACTGGTCCCAAAGTTCTTCAACCAGACAGACGGATTCCCTAAAATATATTGTATCTGCCCTTTTGAGTCGGCATGAATCACATCCAGATATTTTTTCAGTTCCAGGCAGGGTGCAAAAGTCGAATAATAATAATAGCACAATGCTCCCACAAGAATCGTACTTCCAATCACCAGACTCTTTACTGCAATCTCTTTCTTTTTATCGCCAAATCTGCTCTGCGGAATCAGCAAAAACAATCCTGCCAGGAAAATATCCGTAATCTTTGCCATAGTCAGAAGAAAACCAATTCCCATAAAAAGGAGAACCTCTCTTCTGCTTGCCATACCGTCTTTACAGTACAGATGTAAAAAATATCCGATCAAAAGAAAAGACAAACCATTGATCATGGCATCTGTGCCAAGAGACGCCGCCTGCTGAATCGACATTGGTAATGCGGCGGCAAAAAGCAATACAAACTGCAATGTGGGCGCCAGCTTCAACGCAAAATACACTAGGAACGCATAGCAAAGCAGATTCATAAGCCTTCCCAGCCACAGCAGCCAGATCACATCCAACCGTAAGACTTTCGCCGCCAGCATCCCAAATCCCTGTGGAATATACAGGAAGGTAAAATTAGAAGCAGCAACATTCGTCGTCTCAGCCGATGTCTGATCAATCCTCTTTCCTTTGACATCAGATTGCGTATAGGCAATTCCTTTATTATCCTGCAGATCATAAAATGATTGTATGGTTTCATAATGCTGTTCTGCCGGATCCATAATGAGATGTCCCCTTGATACTAATTCCGCTCTTGCAAAATGAGCATGTTCATCCGGTGTATTGAAAATCGGCTGTATAAACGCTGATGCCCCCCCCATTGATAAAATAAAGACAAAAGCAAATGTACACAGTTTCCATTTCAAAACCGTATACCCGATCAGTGACAATACTACGATCACAAGTACCGCTGCGGAAAGAATCAGTTCTCCCTTTTCGAACCACATTCTTTCCGAAAAGTAAAACGTCATTCCCAGCGCCGCACAGACTGCCGCCAGATTTATAAACAAATTCTTTTTTGTATTTTTATCAAGATCTGTCCTGATCATTGTCTTTAGTTTCTCCTGCATTTCCTGCTTTCCTCCAAAAATACAAAACAAGTATCCTGTATTCCTATATCTCGATACTCTTCAGATACCTTGCCAGCGCGTCCTTCCAGTCCGGAAGGGGGGTAAATCCCTTTTCCCGTAACTTGCTTTTATCCAGCCTGCTGTTAAACGGCCGGGCCGCTTTCGACGCGCCATACTCTGCTGTCGTGACCGGTATCACTTTCACATGCCCGGGACTGTACTGCTGATATCCAAGACTTTCTGCCTGGCGGAAAATTTCCTTTGTAAAATCATACCAACTGATATACCCGCCTTCATTGGTCACATGATAGTAGCCATATTTTTCTGTTTCGATCATGTCCACCAAAAGTCTGGCAAGATCGAAGGTATACGTGGGCGTCCCGATCTGATCATTCACCACACGAATCTCGTCATGGTTCTTTCCCAGATTCAGCATCGTCCGAATAAAATTCTTTCCGTTCTTTCCGAATACCCACGCGATCCGCACAATGAAATATTTATCTAATAATTCGGAAACCGCTTTTTCTCCTTCCAGCTTTGTCTGCCCATATACGTTCAGCGGCTGATACGCTTTACAGTCCGGTTCCCAGGGTTTCGTCCCCTGTCCGTCAAACACATAATCCGTAGAAAGATACAGCAGCTTCTGCTGCATCTCTTTGCATACCTCCGCAATATTTCGTGTGCCCGCTGCATTGACCAGACGGACTTTGTCCTTCTTATCCTCGTCCTCCGCCGCGTCCACAGCCGTCCAGGCTGCGCAGTGAATGACCGCGTCCGGCGCGGTTTCCTTCAGAACCTGCTCTACCGCATTTCGGTCTGTGATATCCATTTCCTCAATATCCACGCCAACGGCTTCATGATTCCTTTTTTCCAGCTCCTGTACCACATCATATCCGAGCTGCCCTTTTACACCTGTTACCAATACTTTCATTCATTTACCTCTGCTTTCCTTGCTTTTCATCTGATACAAAACCCTGGAGCCTCCAATGACAGATTTTCATTATAATAAGGGTCTTTCTCTTCTGACTGTACCATACCGGAACCTTTCTTAGCCCGAACAGACCTTTTTTTCTCTGTATAGGCTTCCAACTCTGGATTAAATATCACTTTTTTCCCTTTTTTTCTGAGAGCGTCACACAATGCCAGCTCATCCCCCGGCTTTACAAACTCCTCCGTTATGGCTGCAAAGTAATCCTCCCGGGAGATCATCAGGAAATCTTTCGTCACCGCATACATTTCCTGCATCAGGGAATCCCTATGAAAATACCCGTTCGCAACACGCGGAAAGCCTTCAAAAGCGTAACCTGACATTCCCGCTATGATTCCCGCATGATAGATACTTTCATTTTTTCTGTATAATTTGGCACCTACCGCACCCACTTCCTCTCTTTGTACATCTGCAAGCATTTCCAGGAGCCATCCCTTTTTCAAAACAGTTACGGTGCTGTCCAGCAGAACCATATATTCTCCCCTGATTCTTTCTTTCCGCAACTGACTTAAGCTCTTTACCACAAGAATATTATAATTAGAATATCCTGCCGTTGCTGAAATGGAACGCAGACATTGATACATCTGACGCCGTCCTTTTTTCCCCTGTGTATGGATCACAACAATCGTAACCAGGCTTTTCTTTCTCACCTGATATCTCACATGATAAAAGCCTGAATATTCCGTCATTCTTATATCCGCCTGCTCTTTCCTCTGCTTCAGATGATCCGCAATTGCTCTTCTGCCGGATTCATAGGCAAACTGCTTACTCTGTGGATTTTCCGCAGTGGAAGAAGCGTGCGTCCGCCAATGGTACAGAGGCAGCGCAATATGCCGGACGTTTTGTGACTCCCGCAGACACCGCAGAATAAAATCATAGTCCTGCGCTCCGTCATAAGCCTTTCGAAATCCGCCCACATTCCGGGCAATCTCCGTCCTTACCACAAAAAAGTGACAGATATAATTATTGGAATATAACAGTTCCATATTCAAATCCGGTTTAAAATGCGGTTCAAAATATTCCTTCCCGTCCGCCGACATCTTATCCTCGTCCGTATAGACTGCATCCGGTCTTTCTTTTTCGATTGCCTTTGCCACCTCGTATAACGCGTTGACCGCCAGCGTATCGTCATGATCCAGAAGTCCAATGTACGCACCCGTACACATCTCCAGGGCAGCGTTGGTATTTTCCGCAATTCCTTTATTTTCAGACAATCTTTTCACACGGATTCTGGGATCTTTCTGTGCATATTCTTCCAGAATCCGCATCACATTCTCATCCGGACTGCCATCCGCAATACAAAGCTCCCAATTCTCGTAGGACTGTGCCTGCACCGAATGAATCATCTCTTTTAGATATTTTTCAGGCGTTTGAAAAGTCGGCACGGCAATGCTGATTATGAACGGTTCCTTCGGCTGATATGCGTTCTGTATTCTAATCTGTGCTTCCGTTATTTTGTGCCGTTCCCGCCACGCACTATAATCCCCGCATTGCGGCGGGTTCCTGAAAAGCAGCTTGCGCCATGTCAGCCTCCACCCATGCTTTTTGTAATAACCATATATCTTATGGAACAGCGATAGCTGTTCCCTCGCCCGACGAAAATTGCATGGAAAATCCTCATCGGCAGTTCCCCTGCCGGACGGCGAAGACTGTCCGCGCTCCTTATCAGAAGTATACGTTACAGGAACCCCGCATGAAAATACTTTTCTAATTTTCTTCATGTCTCTCCGTTTCCACATTTTCTGAATACAACGCCAGAATTTCTTCTTTTATATTGCCCCAGTCCCGTTTTCCGGCCGTCTCCATACCGCCCTGGTACAGTCTTTCCTGCAGTTCGGTATCGGTGCAGATCCGCTCAATCGCTTCCACGGCCTTTTGAATCTGTCCGCGGGGATACAACAGACAATTCTCACCGTCCACCAGATATTCTCTGTTTCCGTCATTGGGAACCACCACCGTATAACCGCCTGTCGCCATCATTTCCAGCGGTGGATAGGAAAAGCTCTCCAGAAAACTGGTTTTCAGGAGAATATGACACTGCTGGTACACCTTTGGTACTTTCTCATAGGGAACCTGATGCAGGAAACGGTCTACCCGGTACTTACTTTTGGGCTTCGCATTATAAGACATATACCAGATTTCGTATTTCTCCGGATCCAGCCTGTCCACAATGGCAAAACTTTCATCCACATTTTTATAATATACCCCGCAGTCTCCCTCAATCAGAATCCGGATCTTCCCACCGTCAAATGTTCTTCGGCGCGCCCGGAAACGATCCCGCGCGATTCCATTGGGCGCATAGCGAACCTGATATCCATATTTTTCCTCCAGCCAGCTCTGACACCACCTGGAAATCGTAAGGAACTGTACCTCTACAAGCGGCAGGTAATTCTTGTTGGCCCAAACCCGCAGCGGAATTCCGGATTCATAAAAATCCGTTTCAAAATTCTGTACCAGATAATATCGTTTTCCGATATTGGCATAGTTCTCTAAAAATGATACGGTAGTCCACATTGTCGCAACAGCCTGATCGAATCGGCCCAGCAGCATTCTTCCATCCTGACCGAGTACCGGAATCCGATGCCCCTCATACTCACACCAGTCCTGCTTCTGATTTACATTCAACAAAACGACGTCCCGCCCGGTATCCTGAAGCATGATCGCATGCTTCAAAGCAACCATAATTCCGCCGCTGATATTTAACGACGGAAGTACAACGGCAATATTCGGCGTTGTATATTTTTTTATAAATCTTCTTAAAGGAAGACCCGTATAAATCGTCACGCACTCTTTCATACAAAAACGATACGCATTTTCTGCAATTCGCCTGCGCTCTTTTCTGTTTTCAATCAGAAGAGAGAGATTTTTTTCCCATTCCGTTTCATCCGTACACAAAAGACCCGTTTTCCCATCCTGTATCATTCTGTCAAAGGCACCGACTCTGCTCGCTACCGTCGGCACTTTTACCAGCGCTGCCTCCACCCATTTATTTTCGGATTTTGCTTCGTTAAAAATACTTTTTTCCAGAGGCGCCAGATTGATATCCACCTGGGAAATCAATCCGGGAAGCTCCTTCCAGTCTACAAAAGGATGCGAAATCACCCTCTCCTTCCACGGCTTTAACTCGGAAGGTAAATCCAGTTCTCCCACCACATGAAGCTGGAGCTTCTCATAACGTTCCATCAATCTCACCAATACCGGAAGAATCATTTGAAAATCATCATTGTGTGTCAAACTTCCACTAAAATATCCGATTTTAATATGGTCTTGCTCCTTTTTCTTTGCGCGCAACGCTTCCTGAGACAATTTGCACATCTCTTCGGAAGCTGTATTCCGATTGATAAACACCTCCGGCACATGTTTTCCTAATTCTTCTGCCAGACATTCCGTCGTCGTAATTGCCGCATCGCACAAAGAAAGTGTTTTACCCATTCGCCTTACGCCGTCGTCGTACAATTCTTTCTCTTCTTTGGACATGGAATCCAGATATTTGATCGTATCCGTATATACGGTATCAATCACCAGGTCGTCAATATCAAACAGAACTCTTTTATTCAGTCCTCTTGCCAGTTTAATAAATTCCCCGATGACCTCTGTATAAGGACACCGGAAAAATACAAACGTTCTGTAAAACCGCACCTGATCCAGATCAAGGTTCGCATAGTATACCTGATTCGTGGAAATATTGTTCATCTCCAATTGCTCTCTCTGATGTGTCACCCGGTAACGTGCCGGATGGGGAACACTCTCATCACAACCATTGATAAACAGTACGTCCTTAAAAATTCTGTTCTTTGCGTCCTTTCCCGCAATTCTGGATCTCTGCACCAGATTTTTCGCTTTCCGTCCTACGGCAAGTACTCCTTCCTCTTTCAGAGTTTTGATTGTTTTTCCTGTTAATTCTTTTATATCCGGCATAGCTCCTCCTTACACCAACTTGAATCTTTTCCAGTTTTTATGATCATAAGGATCTTCTTTTGCAAGAATGGTTTCCCATTGTCTGGAAAACGATTCCCTTCCTTCTGTTTTAAAATCCTCTATCTGTGCTTTCTGGTATTCCACTTCCGCAAAGCAGGTCCATACATGCCGATATCCCTGTTCTGCTGCCCGCAGGGAAAAGTCAATCTCCTCATATCCCGGCATTTCTTCCGAAAATCCTCCGATGGAAAGAAGCTTTTGCCGTTCTACCATAAAACAGCCTTTCCAGACGGCCGTGGTATTCCGTACATAGCGCAGGATGGCTTCATATCCCTGTTCCGTATTTGGAATGCCCCGGCACAGGAAACGGATCTTTTCTTCCCGCTCCTTCGCCAACGCAATCCCGGCATAGGCAATGGTATGATCCGGAAACAGAATCTTCGGCGCCACCGCCGCCACATCCCGGCGGCCGGCAAACATCAGCATCTCTTCTATCCATCCGGCAGTAAGCGGCATACACTTTGCATCCAGAATCACCAGATATTCCGCCTCCGTATTCCGTGCCGCCTGATTCAAAAGAGATCCCAGATTCCGCCCGTTCTCCCCAAAGACCGGCACCCATTCCAAATGTGGATAATCCGTTGCTTTTCGCACTTTTTCTTTATATTCCGCAAACTCTTTCTCTGAATCCAAATGATGTACCACTATCGCCACACGAGCGCACGGATCAATCTCATACCGTACCCGATAGATCGTCCTGTACGGAAGATTACTGGATACCTTTCCCGGCTCTCCCACGCGTTCCAATTGTTCCTGCACCGCCCGGATGGCGGCGTCCACGGCATAACTTTTGGAATCCAGATTCATGGAAACAGACTCCGGGTGTACCCGCCAGTAATATAATACTTTCGGCACATGTATCACTTTTTCCGCTTTTTCCGTCAGGCGCAGCACCATATCATGATCCTGACTGCCGTCGAATTCCGGGCGGTATACCTTGCTGAACACAAGATGTCCGGATGGGGCGGCTTCATTGACCCGCTCCAGCAACTTCCGACTGAACACCGTAAAATGACAGATATAATTGTGGGACCGCAGCTCATCTTTGCCAAATCCCGGCTTAAAATTAAAATCTGTGGCATCTTCGATCCGGCCGGAAAACTTCACCTCATCCGAATACAGAAAATCTGCATGAAACTTTTGTATGGCTCTTCGCATTTCAAAAAGAGCCGATTCATGCAGTACGTCGTCATGATCCAAAAGCCCCAGATACTGCCCGTCAGCCAAAGCAATACAGGCATTCGTATTTTCAGAAATCCCTTTATTCTCCGGCAGCGCCGTATATACAATTCTTGCGTCTCTCCCGGCATATTCTCTGCAGATTTTTCCCACATATGCATGCGCACCGTCGCTGCCGTCCGCAAGACATAACTGCCAGTCGGAGTAAGTCTGCCTCTGTACGGAATGCAGCAGTTCCAGGAGATATTCTCTTGGCGTATTATACAGTGGGGTAATAATACTGAATTTTATCGGCTCCTCAAACGTGTACTTTTTCTGATACTCCCGCTGCTCCTCCGTGATCAAATGAACCTTTTTCGCCTTCTCTCGAAAAGCTGCCTCCCGTAAGTGTTCGATTCTTTTATTGCGCAGCTTCACCAACACAGCGACCGGTCCCTGCGTCAGCAGGAGACGAACTCCTTTTTTTATCTTTGACATCGTTTTCTCCCATTCATTCCGATATCCTTTCGGCATCCTTTCCTTCCCTCATCGGAACAATCCATATAAAAACTTCATAAAAACTACGATATAAGCAACAAAAATCAGCAGCACACAGAAGGTTTCCAGATCGAACCGCTGAATCACCATCTTCAGGATCAGAGTTCCCTCTTTTGGAACACCGTCCACATACATAGCCGTATCCTCTTCCACTCCGGCCTGATAACAGAAATTGATCAGATTCTCTTCGGTTTCGCCCTTGGAATCCAGCAAAATTTCATATTCTTTTCCTTTGCAACCGGAAATTCTGTCAAAGGGAAACTGGGCAAACTTTCCGTTTTGGAAATTCTTTCCCGATACAGTGCCGCTGGCAACCTCTTTCCCGCTTTCTGTCTCCGTCAATACAAAATGAACATCCACTTTTTCCACATTGCCTACAATTCTGCATTTTATCCTTACCGCATCCAGGTTCTCTTCCACACTGATAAACCGCTGTGCGACCGGTCCGCTGTGATAACAGGACACACTCTGGTGGTCGCTGGCATCGATATCCGGATCATAGACGTTATGACACTTTGCAATATGGGCATAAAGAAATACCAGACACAGAGTCAGAATTATAAAGACGGCATTTCGAATTCCTTTTTTCATATTTCGCTCCCTCTATCCTTGCGATTGAATATACTGACTGCAGATAGACGCAGTATCCCCCAGCATCTTCACATTCCCATGATCCAGCCAGACAATCCGGTTGCAAAGCCGCTTCACCTGATCGATACTGTGAGAAACAAACAAAATGGTCGTCCCTTTCTCCATCATACTGCGAATACGCGCCTCACATTTTTGCTGGAACAGAAAATCTCCTACCGACAATACTTCATCTACAATTAAAATATCGGGCGTGCCGATCGTGGCAATAGCAAACGCCAGACGGGATACCATACCTGAAGAGAAATTCTTTACCGGCACATGCATAAAGTTTTCCAGTTCGGAAAACTGCACAATATCCGCATAAAACTGCTCCATCTCTTCCCGCCGGTAGCCCAGAATCGCTCCGTTTAAAAACACGTTCTCCTTTGCAGTCAGATCCATGTCAAATCCTGCTCCCAGCTCGATCAACGGCGCCATACTTCCATACACCTGTACGCTGCCTTTCGTCGGCTTCAATACCCCGGCAATCGTCTTGAGCATGGTACTTTTTCCACTTCCGTTTAAGCCGATCAGTCCCAACGCATCCCCTTTGTACACCTCAAAGGAAACATCCTTTAATGCCCAGAACTCGTCATAGGACACCTGTCTTTTGATACTTTTAATCACATATTCCTTAAAACTGTCGAATTTTTCGGACGACAGATTGAATTTCATAGATACATGATCCACCTGAATCATAACTGGTCTGTCCATTCTCTCTTCTCCTATATATTTAAAATAAATTCATCCTGATTCCTGTAAAAGACAAACAGACCGGCAGCCAGCACAAGCAGTGTCTCCACCACGGCAACCAACAGCGATACCGGATCCAGAATCTTATTGTGCAACATCACATCCCGAAACATCATCAAAATATTTGTAATCGGATTCAACCTTACAATCGGATACAGCCAGGAAGGCAGAATGGACATCGGATAGATGACCGGCGTCAGATACATCAATGCCGTAGTAAACACCGAATACAGATGGATAATATCCCGGAACTTCACGGTAATGGCCGACAGAATCAGTCCTACACCAAGGCTGAACCCCACCAGCAGAAGTAAAGGAACCGGTACAAGAAGTACCGTCCAGTGCAGTTCGGTACGCATGGCCACCATGACCAGAAGCAATGCGGAGAAAGATGCCATCAAGTTAATAAAAATAGAGAACACCCTTGACAGCACAAAAAGATATTTGGGGACATATACTTTTTTGATCAAAGAAGCATTCGCAATAATCGCGGACATAGAAGAAGTAGTGGATTCCGAAAAAAAGTTAAACACTACCTGTCCGCTGAGCAAATATAACGGGAAATTTTCAATCTCAAACTTGAACAGATTTGAAAATACAACTGACAGTACAATCATCATAAACAGTGGATTGAGAAGTGTCCACAGTACCCCCAACACGGAACGTCTGTATTTTATTTTTATGTCCCTGCCCACCAGTTCCCGCAACAGGGGTTCAAACTTTTTAAAATTCTGAATGTATTGTGACATTTCATCCTCCCCGTGCTTAATGTAAGGACTCACGAAATCCTTTCCAATGCTGATCCTTTTCGGAAATAATCAGATCTTCCATCCCCATGCCCTGCGGAAGCGGCCATTTTACTCCGATCTCCGGATCATTCCATGCAATTCCCCCTTCATCATTGGGATGATAAAAGTCGGTACATTTATACGCAAATTCTGCACTGTCTGAGAGCACAATAAATCCATGTGCAAAATTCTTCGGAATAAAAAACTGCTTTTTATTCTCTGCCGACAGATACACGCCATACCACTGCCCATAGGTGGGAGAACCTTTTCTGATGTCCACAGCCACATCATAGACCTCTCCGCTCACCACACGCACCAATTTATCCTGGGGATAGTGAATCTGGAAATGCAGGCCGCGCAGCACGCCCTTTCTGGAACTGGACTGGTTGTCCTGTACAAATTCCTGGGCGATTCCTGCCTCTTTATAATCGTTGTAATTATAGGTTTCCATAAAATATCCGCGTTCATCTCCGAAAACCGCCGGTGTAATCACTTTCAGACCTTCAATATTACATGTCTCTACCGTAATTTTTCCCATCTTTTTTCCTCTTTTTCTTTATTGATCAATATATTTTCCGTCCAGCACATCTTTCAGATATCTTCCATACTGATTCTTTTTATATAATTCATAGGACTCGCTTAGTTTTTCTTTGTCAATCCATCCATTATTATACGCGATCTCCTCCAGACAGGCGATCTTCCGGTTCTGATGTGTCTCCACCGTCTTTACAAAATTCGTCGCATCCACCAAAGACTCATGAGTTCCCGTATCCAGCCAGGTAAATCCCTGTCCCAGAAGTGTCACATCCAGATTTCCTTTTTCCAGATATATACGGTTCAAATCCGTAATCTCCAATTCCCCTCTGGCGCTTGGTTTGATCTGCTTTGCGTATTCCACCACATGACGGTCATAAAAATACAGCCCTGTCACGGCATAATTGGATTTCGGATTCTGCGGTTTTTCTTCCAGAGATATTGCCTTTCCCTCCGCATCAAATTCCACCACGCCAAACCGTTCCGGATCGTCCACATAATACCCGAATACCGTGGCGCCCTCTTCCTTTTTCGCCGCTGTCCGCAGCCGTTTCCGAAGCCCGTGTCCGTGGAAAATATTATCTCCCAGAATCATGGCACAACTATCGCCCTCAATAAATTCTTCTCCAAGAAGAAACGCCTGTGCCAGCCCGTCCGGAGAAGGCTGTATCTTATAACGCAGACGGATTCCAAACTGTTCCCCGTCGCCAAGAAGTTCCTCAAACCGCGCAGTATCCTCCGGGGTAGAGATAATCAAAATCTCCCGGATTCCCGCCTCCATCAGAATACTTAACGGATAATAAATCATCGGCTTGTCGTAAATCGGAAGAAGCTGCTTACTTGTCACCTGCGTCAAGGGGTACAATCTTGTGCCGGATCCTCCTGCCAGAATAATTCCTTTCATCGATAACCCTCCATTCTATACTGTACTTGCAAAGTCACACACAAACCAGTACGTCATTGCATGAATCCCGAAGTAAATAGCGTCTCATGTTCACAACAGCACAAGGCAAAGGAAGGAGACGATGCCGGCAGCATTATTAACTTGACTCCAACGCAGTCACGGTATGAACAGGGGGCGATATTTGCTCGATTATGAATGCAATGACGTTCAAAAAATCATTTTGTATGGTACATCTCTTCGTAATATTTTTGATAATTGCCGCTGGTCACATGGCGCATCCAGTCCTCATTCTCAAAAAACCATTTAATCGTGCGCCGAATTCCGTCTTCGAATTTTGTCTCCGGATACCAGCCAATCTCCTTTTTAATCTTATCCGGTGCAATGGCATAACGTCTGTCGTGCCCTTTCCGGTCCTCCACGTATTGAATCAAATTCTCACTGACCAATGCTTTTCTCGGATCATCGTCCGGCAGCATCTCCTGCAGAACATCCAGAATAATATGGATGATCTGAATATTCTGTTTCTCGTTATGTCCGCCGATATTGTAGGTTTCAAAAAGACGGCCCTTTTCCTGCACCATGTCGATTCCCTTTGCATGATCTTCCACATACAGCCAGTCCCGTACATTCTTCCCATCGCCGTACACCGGCAGCTTTTTTCCCTGCAACGCGTTATTGATAATCAATGGGATCAGTTTTTCCGGGAACTGATACGGTCCATAGTTATTGCTGCAGTTCGTAATATTCGCCGGAAAATGATACGTATCCATATAAGATTTTACCAGCATATCGGAAGATGCCTTGCTTGCAGAGTAGGGACTATGAGGATCGTAAGGCGTCGTCTCATAAAAATATTCTCCCTCCTTTTCCAGGGAACCATACACCTCGTCCGTTGATACATGCAAAAACTTCTTATCTTCCTTATACGAACCGTCCGGCAATTCCCAGGCCGCCCTGGCGGCATTGAGCATCACAAGTGTCCCAAGCACATTCGTCTTCACAAACACTTCCGGATCTTTGATACTTCTGTCCACATGGCTCTCCGCCGCAAAATGTACTACCCGGTCAATCTCATTCTCTTCAAAGATCCTGGTAATCGCCGCCGTATCACAGATATCTGCTTTGATAAAGCAATAATTCTCTCTATGTTCCACACCCTTCAGGTTCTCAAGATTCCCGGCATAAGTCAGCTTATCCACATTGATGATTCTGATTTCGTCCCCATATTTTTTAAACATATAATGGATATAATTCGATCCGATGAATCCTGCTCCTCCGGTCACAAGATAGGTTCTCATATTCTATTCCTCCAAATTTATTTCTATTGATTATAGCATTCCTGTACTGTAAAATCAACTCTTGCATGGAGATCAATCCCTGACCTGGTAGATATAGGTACCATATTCATTATAAATCTCCTCCAGTTCTGTTTCTTCCTGATCACTCGCAAGTTCCTCCAAAGACACGATATACTTTACCCCCGTTTTCCTGAAATCTTTGTAAGACAGTTTCAAAAGAATGGAATCCGTATACAACAGTTCAAAAGACGTGTCTTCTTCCGTAAATTCCACGGAAACATGCGCATATCGGTTATAAATATCTTCATAGTTCCCTGCAGGATCCAGTTTTCTCCACAATTCCAGATTTGGATACGTATTGGTCGAATTGATTGTCGGCACACCATTCGCGAGTGTAAAACCAGGTAAATACATAGTTCTCCCATATGCGATCCATTTACTGTCCGGTTCTTCTTTCCGAATCTGTTGGATTTTCTGACTGACCGGCTTGGACGTTACCGCATCAAACCCCTTCGATATCGGCCGGATATAAATACTGCCCGCCACAGAAATAAAAATCAGCCCATAACACAGATACTTTTGAAACCGGTATCGAAAATCCGTCAGCAGGATCATTCCCACGGTGAAAATCAAAATTCCCGAAACCAGCATCCATTTCCATGACAGGTAATTCGGATCATATATTTTCGAACACAACAGACTCGCTCCCACTGTAAGAAGACTGACCGCCCCCCCCAGTGTCAGCGAAAACAGCTTTTTCTGTCCTGCGTCCGCAAGTAGTATTATGAGAAAGTAGACCTGGATAATTCCCATGATATCTACCACCCGGATACCCGCCGACATGCCAAGAAACGTGATTTTAGCAAGAATCGTCGGAATTCCTGTCGTGACATAAATGAAAAAGAAGAGCATCACCGCCAGTAAGCCTCCGGTAAGCCAATCCTTCTTTTCTGATTTTACCCAATGCCAGCCTGCTGCAATCGTTGGAACAGGAAAAAAATTCAGAATTACGCTGGCTTCCGAAGCATTTCCAATCTCCCGATAAGCATACAAATAAGACTGACTGTATAAAAACAGCTTTTGTATAGAAAGACCGCCGGTAGAAATCCGTTCCCCCGGATACCGAGTCTGCATAATCGCCTGAATATACTCCTGATTCGTCCAAAGATAACTACATACCAGAGTTCCTGCAAACACAGCCATAGCCGCCACGATCCCCCAATCCCGTTTCCGGAACTTTTTTATAGCAGGCCAGTTTTCATGAAAAAGCCAAATAAGCAGGCAGAGGATCACATATCCCATGGGGACGACCCATGCCGGATACAACGTCAGGACATAATTTGCAAAGGAAACTGCCACGCCTGCTCCGCATAGGATCTTTTTGATTCCCGATTTCACATAAATAAAATAATAAGCGCATACAATTGCCCCCTGCGCACCCAATAGAAATCCCGGAAATCCCCACCACAGATAAAAAGGGGACGCCACTTCCAGGCATGCGCCGGTTACCGCCAGCAATGGATTTCTTCTTGATAAAATGAAAAAAAACTCTAATGCTACCATAAAGCAAAGAATGATGGGCGCATACCAGCAAAAACTATACGCATATTCCGCCCCCATTATTTTATATGCATATTGGAATGGTGAGCGTCCCAGAGTCGCATATCCGATATATACTCCATTGATTGCATTGAGTGTCTTTGTCCCCCTGGCAATCTCATTATACTTTCCGAATTCCCCGTCTGCGACAGACGCCAGTTTATTAGGCGTCTCCACAAGAAATTCATCCGAGCGGATCGCACGTTCCTCCCCGAATATCGGTTCTACATATTCATTTCCCATTCCCGGCTGTATCATACGGTCATATGCTGCCAGAGATTCCCCATGATACCGATTGGCCACCAGAAACACCAACAGAATCCCGGCTATCGCCCAGCGTAACTCAAATAGTTTTTTATAAAGGACGCCCGCTTTTTTTATTATATGCTTCTGTTCTGTATTCCACATTTCACTGCTTCCTTCCCTGCTCCATCCCTCTGTTCTCCGCCTCTCTATTTGTTTTACGACATATCGGTCAGGCAAGAATATTTCGTATTTTGTTTCAAAGAATAATTTCCGTTCACACTTTCATCTGCTGATGTACCGGTAACAAAAAGTCTTCCCGGTAACAGAAGAACCTTCCTGGTAATTCACACATTACCTCAGAAGGTCCTCTGATCCAAAAAGCTTTTTTACAACTTTGGAATTGTATTTGCCTCTTCCGGCAATCTTTCTTCAGAAACGGTCCCGGCAAAATTTCCTACTTCACAATATTCGGCGCTTTTCCGCTTCCTGCCCCCTGGAAGGCTTCCCCTTTTTTCACCAGTTTTATCTCAATCGCTTCCATCGGTTTCGCACAGCCGGAAGTTCCTGCCATCTCTCCGTTCTTCGCCCATCCAAGCCAGCCGTAGTCCCGGGAATGTACACGGTAATAGAGATCATACTTCTCTTTTGCATCTCCGGTCAACTCAATATACATCGCCTCGATCGGCAGCGCACGTCCGGTTGTTCCTGCCAATGTTCCGTTACTCTTCCAGCCCTGCCAGCCAATATCCTGTACATGCGCCCGGTAACGGATGGAACCACTCTCGGTTGCTCCCCGCAGAGAAAGCTTCAAAGCCTCCACAGACAAGGCACGTCCGGTCGTTCCTGCCAGCGCTCCTCCGCTCACACGTCCCTGCCAGCCAATATCCCGGACATGAGCCTGATACACTACATCCGCCTCTCTGGTTCGAAATGCTTCTCCCAATGCAGGCGCCTGTGCCGAATCTGCCGACAACATATAAATCTGCATTGCTTCAATGGGAAGTCCATAATTCTCCGTACCGGCGGCTTCTCCGTCCCTTGTCCAGCCAAGCCAGCCGATATCCTGTACATGTACTCTGTAATATATATGATACCGATCCTTATTCTCTCCCGTCAATGCAATTTTAATCGCTTCCAGATGCTTTGCTTTCCCCGTAGTTCCAGAAGTCTCCCCACTGCCTTTCGCACTCTGCCAGCCGGTTCCTTCCACATAGCTGGAATATTCTACACCGACTCCCGACACCGACATCCCCAATGTAAACGCTTCTATACCAAGCGCCCGTCCTGTGGTTCCCGCAATATCATTGTTCCCCACCGCCGACTGCCAGCCGATCTCCGAGACATGCGTCTTACATTGCAGATGAATTCCCGGTTCCCGGTAATGAAACGGATCCTGTGTACTTCCCGGTGCTGCGCTTCCTTTTGCCACCAGCCTGATCTGCAGAGCCTCCATATGATAGTTATACCCGACTGTCCCGGAATCTCCTCCGTTGACCGCCCAGCCAAGCCAGCCTACATTCGCGCAGTGTGTCCGGTAATACACATCATAATTTGCCGCCGCATTCCCGGATAATCGAATCCGGACTGCCTCGATATATTTTCCTGCCTCCTCACTCCCGGAAGCCTGTCCGTTCGCAACCCAATTCTGCCAGCCTGCATCTTTTACATAAGTCTGATACTCTATTGTCAGCCCTTCTATGTTCTGCGGCGAAATTTTTACCGCCTTCATTGGCTTATTGATTCCCACACTTCCGCAGATCGCACCGTCCGCCACCGGATTCATCCAGCCATAATCCTGCACGTTCGCAGAATAGGTAAGATGACTCTGCACAACGGCAGATGCCGTTCCATGATCCGCCGGAGCGCCGATCAAATAATTCATATCTACTCTTCCATCAATTCCGTCCACACTTCCGTTAGAAGTATACTGCCAGATTGCATAACTCCCCTGATAGTCGCAGCTGGAATTCCACTGCGCAACCCATCGGTACCAGTTAGAAAAACAGGAATCTGTCAGCCGTGTATTCCACCACTGCAGAAAAGAATATACCCCAACAGCATATCCGGAATTCTGAATGGTCGTACAAAACGTCTGTGCAATAGATGCCAGATCACTGCTCTGTGTACTACTGTCTTCCATATCATAGTAAACAGGAAACGAAGGCTTCCGCCCACTCAGCAATCGAAGTACATGCTGCGCCTCACTCTGTGCCATTGCAGTATTTCTTGCATAAGAGTACAGATACACACCGTAGGGAATTCCCAAACGTTCACATTCCGAGACGTTCCGCAGCCACTGCTTGTCATCCTGACTACTGAAGTTACTGCCATAACCACATCGGATCATTACAAAATCAATCCCCGCCGCTTTTACTTTTTCCCAGTCAATTGTACCTTGATGCTCGCTGACGTCAATCCCTGTCTTGGTTGCATTGGATGCGCGCACCGCATTCTTCCTTTTGATCCCCGTCTCAATCTCCAGAAGTTCTCCGTCCTTATAACGCCAGCTGTTGGCCCGGTCTCCCACCTGAGGTTCGTTGGGATCATTTTCCTGAATATCTGACTCCCCCTGCGGCGACTCTGTGAGTTCCCCTGTCGACGCAGACGCGGCGGGTGTACTGTTCTCCTGTTGTATTTCTCCCGTCACAGACTCCTGCGGCACATCGGTTGGATTCTCTTCCACGGTTTCTGCCTCTTCGGCGCTCCCCTCTTCTGCCGCAACAGTGTTCTCTTCTTCGTTTACCGCCGGCTCCGCCATATCAGCTTCAGCCGGTTTCTCTTCTGCATGAACCGGAATCACCCCCATACCGGTTCCTGTTACAATCATCGCCATCATTAGAATGACTGCTGTAAATTTCTTCATATCCTATTTGCACTCCCCTTATCTTCTTATTTTTTCTTATCGCTTTCTCTCTTTTCATATAGCGCCAGTTCCTGTGCCAGTTCTTTCAACCGGACCGACATTCTGGAAATCATCACGGTTAATATAAAAATAAGAACCAGTGAAAAACAAAATCCGAAGAAAAACAACATATTTGCCGGAACCTCTATCCCCATAAAGTCCGCAAGCCAACGCATTACCCCTGGAAACACATCCAGTATCAGAACGCTCACGCCAACTGCAAGCCATGCCAGCGCATATTTCAATTCCAGCGCTTTTTTCCGGATCATATTCAGGATCACAATCAGCGCCAGTATAATGATGACCGCAACAATTACCTGAATTCGCAGATTCATACTTCACCCCCCTTATTTTCTGATCCATTCTATTAAAATTGCCAAAGTAACCTTGATCATATAGTAAACCGACTTTTTCGGCGATATGGAAGATACTCCGCCCTCCCTCGCTTTCATGATTACCGGTAACTCCGCAACCTTTTTCTTCCGTCTTAAGATCGCCACAACACTTTCCGGCTCCGGATAATCTTTTGGATAATCATACGCGAAGATCTTCATCACATCCCGGTTAATCATGCGAAGTCCTGAAGTCGGATCTGTGATCTTCTGTCCCGTCAGCATCTGAATCAGAACGGTAAAATACTTAATTCCAATTCTTCTCACTCCGGAAGACTGAAATCCCTCCTTGCGAATAAACCGGGAACCAATGACCATGTCCAGATTTTGTTCCGTCAGGTATTCCGCCATACTCTTTAAAAATCCGGGATCGTGCTGACCGTCTCCGTCTACCTGGACCGCCAGATCATATCCTTCCTCATATCCATATCGATATCCGGTCTGTACTGCTCCGCCGATTCCCAGGTTAATCGGAAGATTCACTACATTGTAATGATTTTTTTCGCAGATTCGCTTCGTCTCGTCCTGAGAACAATCGTTAATAATCACATATTCAAAATCCGGCGCTTCTTTTTCTATCGCCTGAACTGTTTTTTCTATATTTTCACTTTCATTATAAGCCGGTATTATAATTAATTTTTTCATATTCTACGGTTCATTCCCTTCGAATCTGGTTCATTCCCTTCGAATCCGATCAGCATGTCAAACCGCGGACATCGTCGCTCCGCTTCTGGTCGTCTCCTTCCGGTTCCCGTTCAGTCCCGCCGGTTCGGACAATGAAACACCTTTCTCAGTTCATCTGATTGGAGCTTTCACTTCTGGCATAGAATTTTGCCAGTATTCTGGCGATTCCTTTCGGCCAAAACCGGCAGAACATCTCATAATCCTCCTGATTCCTCGCATGATCTCCCAAAATCAGAGAAGTCTCCGATTCCTCATGAATCCGATGTCCCATTCGAATCTCCGGATCATATACAAACGTTCCTTTTAACTTTGACAGACGTTCCCATGCTTCCCAATCTTCTGCTGATCTAAAGTGCACACGGAAAACGGGATCCGGTAAATGTCTGACTGCATAGGTGACCGCCGGACAGCAGATGCCGCTTCCCAGCGACAAACTTCTTCTCCTTACAAAACGGCTGTTTTGAAAACACTTCCACCGCAGAGGAAACAGCAGAATCCGCTTTACACGCAATAGCGTATTGTCCCTGACCTGTTCCCCGTTTCTGATCTCACAGTAATCTGAAAAATAAATCAACGGTCTTGCGCTGTTCTTTAACATCTCTACCGCATGTTCCGCATAATCCGGAAAATACACGTCGTCCTGGTGCGCAATCGTCACATAAGGCGTATGGCACTGCCCATATCCAAAATTCCAGTCCTGCACAATCCCACCCTCTCCCTCATTCACCAGCAGGGAAATCTGATACTTGTCCGCCAGGGAAGTAATATGTGCATTGGGAGTGGAGGTAATCATCAGAATCCGGGATTCCTGCGTCTGATTTTTCAGAGAAAGAATACACTCTTCCAAATAGGGACTTTCTTTATATGCACAGATTACAAATGTATGCTGCTTTGCAAACTCCTTCATAACCTCATCCTTTTTCACTCAAAATCTCTCACATGCCAAAACGCATATCTTTCCGCCGCCCATTGTTCCATATGCAGTTCCTGAATGCATTGGCATTTTATCAGTATAACATCATTCAACTTTTCTTGTCAATCATACGGCTGAACTGTTACCTTATCCTTTCTTCTATAAAAAAACAAAATTGCAGCTCCCAACACAAGAAAAAGCACTCCGGCCGCCACCGTATAGGCATATCCTGCTCCCAGCAGTCCTCTCTGTCTCACAAACGGATCTGATATGAAAAACGCCGTAATACTCGCCAGTCCAAATCCCACCAATAGATAGTTCTGCCTGCGCATCACCGTAAGAATCACCTGCTCAATTACTGCAAAGGAGAACAGGGCGCCTCCAATCAGTAAAACAACCAGTACCCTTCTATAAGAGATCAATTCCACACCAAACACCAACGATAAAATCTGCACCCCGCAGATTCCACCGGCGACGACAATTCCCACTGCAATCAATACTGCTCCCAGAAAGATCATGACACATAATCGCAAAAATTTCCCATATTCTTTTTGAATCCATGTCTTTGACAGCCGGACCAACAGAGGCTGAAGCGCAAATCCTACAAATAAATTCGTTACAAAGCAGGGCATAAACAGATACGTATAGTATGCCTGTGCATCGGAAGACAAATATAAATCAATCGCATACTTCGGCGCATTTCCCATATAAATTAATAAAAAAGCGCTGATACACAATGGAAAGCATTCCCGCAAAAGGGAAAATACGGCTCCCGGCTGCATCTCCGGTTTCTCCAAAGGAAACACTTCCTTCGTGGAAAAGACCAATACCAGCAGAGACAAAGTTGACGCAAGAACTGCCGCCAGACATGCCAAAAGCAAATTCCTGGTAAAAAGCAGCGTACCACAAAAAATAACCACATAGAATAAAATCCGAAAGCTCATCATCTTTCCGCTGATGTCCAGCCTTCCCTGCTTTTGATAATGTCCTCCGTATACATCATCCCATGCGTCCGTCACCTTCAGAACACAGAGCAAAAATGTAATCACCGCTTTTTCGAACGCATACCCTTCGATCTGTATAAACAAAAGAACTATTAATATCATCAGACTACTGGTTATGATTCTGGAAAAAAGATATACTCCCATAGAGTATCGATTCTTCAGGTCTGTCGCCTGATAGTTTCTCATTCCATAATTCCCCACCGTCAGCATCATCTGCGACGTAGAAAATCCCAAAGAGAAAATACCCGCATCAAACACTCCGTTTATTCTGGTCACTACCCAAAGCAGCAGCATGGATACAATGGAATTCAAACCACTGGACATCATATTCCAGAAGACACTCTGCTGTTCAATCTTCTTTTCTTCTACCTTCCACAATTGACCAATCATCTTTCCTGCCTTTTCTTTCCAATTATTTCCGATAACAGCATCTAATATAACATGATCCCCTCCACTTTTCAACCTTAAAACGAACTCCACGATACGTAACTAAGTTTACAGGTTACTTTTCACGGCTCAAGAATGCGCTGTACTGCGCATTCCGTGAGACCAGACTTACGCAACGACAACAGTGAGGGGCGATTTTTGCGCAGCAAAACTTTAAATATCGCCCCGAACCGTTACTATGAGCGGCCTCCCAGGCCGTGAATAGTAACGGTTACAGAACAAAAAAACTGCTGTGTAGTCCAGGACTACATACAGCAGTTTTTCCTGTTTTCTATTTGGAATAGAAGCAGGGAGTGGTTCCGCTCTGCGGACCTTTCTCGCCCTTTTTCACCAGTTTTATCTCCACCGCTTCCATATGGCGGGCATATCCTTCACTTCCTGCTTTTTCTCCGTTCTTCGCCCAGCCCAGCCAGCCAAATTCACTGGCATGTACACGATAATAAATATCAAATTCTTCTGCAAGTTTGCCTGTCAACTCAATGCAGACTGCCTCCGTTGGTTTATTTCTTCCGACTGTTCCGGCCACCGCACCGTTGGAAACCGGATTCATCCAGCCGATGTCCTGCACGTGAGCGCGATAGCGGATACTTCCCGTATACTCCGGCCGCTCCAGAGAGATTTTCAATGCTTCCAGATGTTTATTTCTCCCGGTTGTTCCGGCCGTACTTCCATCTTTCACAAAATCCATCCAGCCGATATCCTGCACATGCGCACTGTATGTCACCGTAGTCGGTTTTCTGCGGAATGCTTCATCACCGTTCTCCAATGCGGGATTTCCCTTGGGGATTATGACAATCTGCAGGGCCTCCACTTTCAGAGCGAAGTTCTCTGTTCCGGCTTTCTCTCCGTTCTTCGCCCAACCCATCCAGCCGATGTCCTGTACATGCATTCTATAATAGAGATCGTACTTCTCTTTCTCCGTACCGGTCAGTTCCATCTGCAGAGCCTCCAGGCGTCTGTTCTGTCCTACGGTCCCTGCAATCTTTCCGTCCGTCACATAATCCATCCAGCCAATATCCGCCGCATGCACGCGATACTTAATGCCCAGCTTCGTATTGGATTTGACACTGACGGTCAGACTTTCGATCTTTTTATTCTTCCCGGTTGTTCCGGCCACCTGACCGTTACTTACCGGATCCATCCAGCCAATGTCCTGTACATGACCTTTATATTCCAGCTTCACCGTATTGATCTTATATGTGATCAGTGTATTCCCCGGAGCTGCCGCCCCCTTTGGCTGAAGCAGAATCTGTACAGCCTGTAAAGAGTAATTATACCCTTGCGTTCCCGCCAGTTCTCCGTTTTTCGCCCAATCCAGCCAGCCAAATTCCGACACATGCGTCCGATAATACAGATCATAATTACCTGCCGCCTTACCTGTCAGTTTCATCTGGACTGCTTCCATTTTCTTTACTTTTCCGACAGTCCCTGCCGTGGCGCCGTCGGATACCATATCCAGCCAGCCAAGATCCTGCACATGGGCACGGTATTCAATCCCCAGATCCGCAATATCCTGCACGCTGACTTCCAGCGCTTCCATGGGCAGATTTCTTCCGGTTGTTCCGGCCTGTCTGCCGTCCGTCACATAATCCTGCCAGCCGATATCCTGTACATGGGCACGATATTTGATTCCTTTGACGGCCGTGGGCGGCGTATCCGGCGCTCCGCTTCCTTTGGAAAGAAGTGTCACATAATTCGAACTGACATATCCATACATGCTGCCGAAATTATAATTCCCACTTGCGGAAATTCCGGTTCTGCCTGCATCCAGCACCCCGTCGCTTTGTATCTTATAAAACCCGCCGGCTCCCTGATCCAGCAGGATGAATGCCTGTGGAGAAAATGCTTTTGTCTGATACATCACTCTGGCGGAAGTACTTGCTTCCGCACGGACATTCAGATTCGTATGCCCCGTACCCATCACGTCCTTTACACCAATGGAATATTTATAGACTTCTGCATTCTGAAACCGCTTATCAATCAGCCATGCAATATTTGCATTTTTTTCTCCCCAGTAAGGATCCGACGCATATTTTACGTTCATACCGCTGGCCTTATTTCCCAGATATCCGCCACAGTATACTCCGTTATTGGGATTCAGATATCTCTTGGACATATAGGTTTCCGTAAATGTTTTAATACAATGATCCACACTGGTATACGAATCCGCACTTATTCCCGGAGAAGCATCCACCGCATTCAACCCGAATAAGTTATTCTTACTCTGCGCAATACTGCTTCTGCCCCATGCGCTTTCATTCGCTCCCACACCGATTGCCAACAGGGCATTTACTCCATATGTATTCTGATAATTCACAAAAATTCCGGCAGAGTTCCACATCTTGGAACTGCTGTTTACCGCTCTTTCATGAATAACACTGTTCAATTGATCCACACTGTACTGTGTCTGACTCCGTAACGGCAGATACTGAAAATAATTATAATACGGTTCCGCACTATTTACGGCATGGCTTCTGTTTCCCGCATTGCAGTCTCTTGCCATCTCTCCGAACTGATCTCTCGTATAAAAATAGTGCCCGTCATAACTATAATATTGTACACCTTCCCGCAAATATCCCGGCGCCGGCCCATTATCCAGAGATGTGGCATATCCGCCGGAATTGACATTCGTTGAAATATAATGTAACAATCTTCCGCCGGATACAACATAGTGACTCAGTGACGCCGCATTGCTCATATTCAAAATCTGAACTTCCCCTGCATTCACCAGTCCAATTACACCGGACAGCATGAATTTTACTTTTCCGTTCTCTGTCCCCAGATACAACCCGTCTGCACCGTACAAACCATTGGTATATCCCGCTGCACCGGTACCGTACTCTGTATAATTCGTGACGGCATTTCCTTTTGTATTAAAATTGACAATCGCAGTAGAACTTCCTGACAGTGCAGCACTCCGGGAAATGACAAAGGAATGTTCCACCATTCCGTTCTCATCGGCAACTTCCGTGATATTCCCTTCCACATCCATGGATGTCACTGTCTCATCCTTTTGTACTTCTTCTGTTGACTCCTGGGACTCTTCCCCTGCCGGCTCTTCCTCCGGCTGTATCGGTTGTTCTATCTCCTGCTGATCCGAACTTTCCGAATCCGTATCCTCCGGCTGCGGCTCCTGCATCGGAACATTCCCCTCTTCTGTCAATGCAGTCGAATTCTCCGGTTCCTCCGCTACCACGATAAGTCCTTGTGAAAAAAGCACCAGGCTGGCCACAAGGCACAATGCAAGAATCCGTCTGATCTTCCCCTTATGTTTCATCCAAGTCCTCCTTTGTTTTTTATGCACTCCCGAACGATTTCATCCTATCATAATTTCATATCCTGTGCAAATCCAATTCATACCAAAACAAACTCTCCCTTGTTTTGGTCCCATACAAAAAGCCTGTCGCTGACGGTTTTCCCACACACCAGGGCACTCAGAAAGCCTGTCACCGGCGACTTTTCCGCATAACAAAACATTCAAAACAAGTTTTCCGGATATTCCCCTGCATCCACCAACTCCCTCACGGCAGACACTACGGCGTCTTTATCCTCCCGATAGGTCACGCCAAACCACTTGTCTTTGGATTCTAATACTCTCACAGAGAGTTTTTTTTCTTCCAGAAGTCCGCCCACAATCGTCGGCAAAAGATATTCCGCTTTCAGATCTTCCTTCTTTGTTTCTTTTAGGAATTGCTGAAAACCATTCTCTAAAATCCGGAAAAAGTCTGGTCTTAACCCCCACATATTCATGGAAACTGGGCAATTGGCATCCACTTTTCTGTCTCCGGTCTCACTGCGGACCACTGCACCGCCGTCGCACATTTCAATATTCCTTGTCTCTGTAATCTCTTCCAGCATCCCAAACTGGTCCACTTTACAGATTCCTCGCGTCACAGAACCATTCTCGCTCAATGTATTTTTCAGCGTGAAACCTACCATGCAGATCTCATTCTCGTTTTCGGATGTATGCTGATGCAAATAATCGTATGCTTCCACATATGCCTGTTTTCCATAATAATCATCTGCATTGATTACAAGAAACGGAGAATCCACCACATCTTTGCAGCACAAAATAGCCTGTCCCGTTCCCCAGGGTTTTGTCCTCCCTGCGAAACGCTGCCGGTATTCCTCCGGAATATCCTGTACTTCCTGATAGGCATATGCCACATCTATTTTCTTTTGCATTCGATTTCCGATGATTTCTTTAAAATCTTCTTCCAGATCACGACGAATGACAAACACTACTTTATCAAAACCAGCTTGCATCGCATCATAGATCGAATAATCCATGATAATCTCTCCATTGGGACCAACCGGCTCCAGTTGTTTAATTCCTCCGCCAAATCGGCTGCCGATTCCGGCCGCCATTACGACCAGCGTTGCCCTGCTCATTGTATTCCCCTCCTCATCTGTTATTCCCCCAGACCATCCTCGACGATACGAACCATCTCTTCCAGCGCCGCTTCCTCGTCCTCTCCTTCACAGACAATGGCGATTTCGTCCCCGCTCTTGATACAGGCTCCTAAAACACTCAGCACACTTTTCGCATTTGCAGAGGATACTCCCGCTTTCACTTTCTTTTCGATCATCACCTTGCATCCAAACTGCATCGCCGTCTTACAAAACAATCCTGCCGGCCTCAGGTGCAGACCAGTCGGATTTTTAATTATGACGTTTTCACGAACCATGCGCAATTCCACCTCCTATTCTTCCTCCTTTTCGGTCAGAATAACTCTCACCGTGGGGTTTGTAATTAATTCAACACCGGAAGGTATCTCAATATTCACCGGCACCTCATAACTTCCTGGTACTTTGTACTCTCTCAGATCAATAGAAGCGGCATAGCGGATGTCCAACACTTCCAATGCTTTTTCTTCTCCTGTAAACTGCAGTTCCAAATCCATCTCTGATTCAAAAAGCAGACGAAAGTTTTCCTGCATATTGTTGATCTGAACCGCCTCTACCGGAAGCATAATCGTTTTTATCCCTTCCGGTTCAATCATGACAGTCACGAGCACATTATTTGCCGCCTCGTCCACAAGGCTGACTCCCTCCGGAAGATACTTCAGAATATCCACCGTTATTTCTTTTCGGCCTCTTTCTTTATCAATATTCACCTCTGAATCCGGAATTGCAATCTCATCCACATCAGCCAGTTCTTCCCTTGTCCCACAGATCTGAACCTGCGACGGTTCACAGGTATATCCCGTATATACAAATCCGGAAGCCGGAGTCCCGGAAATTCCCACGGAAAGTTTCACATTCTTCGTATTCAGCATCTGCACATTCACACTCAGCCCCTGTTCTCCAAGATTATGTGTCAACTGACTCTGATCCATGGGATTCCCGTTTCCATCATAAATAATCAATTCCGCATCCAGCGTATCACTCTCATATTTACCGGAAACATCCACTTTTGCCACCACTTTTTGAATATTTCCGATTGCTTTTTCCGGCCCTCGTATGGTAATCTTTTCCGGATTGGTTGTCATCTCTCCCACGACATATCCGTCACGCGGTGTCCCTGTCACATTTACAGAAATCGGAAAAATATTCCTTGTCACATCCTCGATCTCTACCTGGATATTCTTCACGTTCACATCCGTCAATATCGCAGAACTGTTGATTCCCCGAACCTCCGCCGTAATCGGCACAAGACAGGTCTTCACCTCCATCTGACTTAAGTCTGCCGTTGCACTAATATTACTGCTGCTGATTCTGGCAAGGATAGAACGTTTTGCCGATACGGTCACTCTCACGGACTGCGGCCCGTCTACCAAAGAATATATCTTCCCTTTACTGGTTACTACTTCCTCGTTAATCATCTCTACCGGAATATCATTAAAAGAAGTACTTTCCACAGGATCGGCAATATTTACAACTGCCAGCCAGAAGAAAATTGCAAACAACAAAGCAGCAAATTTCAGTCCCATATTCGGGGGCCACTTAATTTTTTTCATTCTTCTGTCTCCCCTTCCACATTGCGAATCGCTTCCCCTCCGAAAGCCGCATCTGAATCTGGCTCAATCTGGTTGTCAGATATTCCGGTGTGATGCCTCTGGCAAGCTGTCCCCCCATCGCCACAGAGACATATCCTGTCTCCTCCGACACAATAATAATAAGTGCATCACTGACTTCGCTCATCCCCAACGCCGCCCGATGCCGGGTTCCAAGTTCCTTGCTGATCTGCATATTATCCGACAAGGGCAGATAACATGTCGCAGACGCAATCCGGTCTCCCCGTACGATCACGGCACCGTCATGAAGCGGTGTATTATGCTCAAATATATTCAGGATCACCTGCTCCGACACCTTACAATCCAACTCAATTCCGGTCATCTCATATTCCGTCAGACGGATGGCCTGCTCTACCACAATCAGCGCTCCCGTCTTTACACTTCCCATACTGAAACATGCGTTCACAAGCGCTTCCAATGTATCGTCCGAAAAACGCTGATCTTCCCGATTACGATCAAACAGCGTAAAGTTACTCAGCAGATTTTTTTCTCCCAGCTTTTCCAGAGCCCGGCGAAGCTCCGGCTGAAATACGACCAATGCCGCAAATGCCAGAACATTGATGGATTCCCTGGCCAAAAACAGAATCGTGTGCATCCGAAAAATGGCTGCAATAAGGATAAACAGAACAAGCATGGTCAAACCTTTCAGAAGCATCCATGCTTTTGTATTTTTAATCCACAGCATGATCTCATATACAACCACCGCAATGATCAAAATTTCCATAATATCTGTCACGCTAAGCGAAGGAATATACAGACCATTCATCAATTTTTCCAAATAGCTTTTCATCCACTGCTGCACTTATTTCCCTCCTGTTACCATTTTTAAGTCCTTTATTGTATCTTTCTTTTCCCGGTGCCTCCATGCAGCATTTTTTCCCAAAACAGCAGTATCTATCATCCGCCCACAGAAAATGTGTGTGCCGGACTCATTCCTGCATCTGCTCCTGTCAGTGTCCGCCTTTTCTGTCCAGTCCCAGCTCTTTGTTCAAACTTCTTGTCAACAGAATCTCGTCTGCACTCTTTGATCGTTCCGAACAATTTACCTGTCCTTCATGCCGTGCTCTGCCTGAAACTTCTCCGTTTCTGCTATTCCCTGCACGACTTTGTCTCTCATTAATATGCTTTACACTCTTTTCCGGCACAGTCACTCCGATCTTGGGAACCGCTTTCACATAATAATGGTATTCGTCATCCTCAAATTCCAAATGCTCTGTGCGGGAATAATCCACTGATAAAAAGAGCAACTCCAATAAAAGTCCTGTCACGATGGCCAATACTCCACCCGAAATCAACGAGGAAAGAGAAATATGCACATCCAGAACTCCATTTCCCACAGCGCCGATCACAACAGCAAGGATTGCGCCAACTACGGAAGCCACCTTCCATGCATGATCCATGGAGCGGGTACGAATCCCGTACACCAGCAGCAGACAGATAGAAACGGCCGCCACCATAATCCACATTTCTTTATTCGCAACCGCCTGCTTCATAAACGTCATCAGGGACTCTACCAGGCCGGCCGCATCCTCCGCCTTAAAAGTACTGGATGAGCCTTTCACAAAATGGATCATATAGTAAGAAAATGTGCCGCATGCTGCCGGAACCACACAAACCGGCGTTCCCAAAAGTCCTACCGCAACGGGAATAACCAGCGGTATTTTTAACGCAAATGCCACCATCGTCAACAAAACCAGCCACGCCTTTCCCGGTGAAAAACGAAAATAAAAAATGTACATCAATAAAAACAACATACCGGACACCAAGGCAATGGGAAGTGACAACGTGTAGAAATGTAACAATAACAGGGCTGTTGCAGCCATCACCATAATAATCAACGGAAAAAATGCACAGACCACGGACAATCCAATTGTACAGACCATCGAAGACGCCGCTTTCATATATCCTACATTCGCATTAATCAGCCCAAATACAAGCAGTCCCAGAATCAGACGGAGGACTTTACGTATATAAGTAGAATATCCCGCATAAAATCTCTGTATTTGTTCTCTCCAGACAAGCAATGTACTCATAGTTTATTCTTTCTCCTTTGTCTCCATCTTTTCCAGACGCGCCAGATCTCTATAATACTTTTTTACCCGCTGTTTTGCTTTGTTGTGTCTGGCCTTATAAAAGCTGCCGGCACAAATCACATAAATAATCAGCAAAACCAGATAGCCGCCCACCGCAACACCGCCTAAAAAAATCAGCTTTGAAATTGTCAATTCCGCAAGAATCTTCTCCAGATTGCAAACGGCATACAATGCGGCGGCGATCCCATACCCTATGGTAATCCACAATACCGTAATCAATGTATTCAGACTGGAATAGTCTTTTTTATAATAACTGCTGATTTTTAAATCTTCATTGATATTATTCTTTTCATAAATTGCCATTTTGGTCATAAGCCTGATTCTCTTTTTATCCAGCATACGCATCCTCCAGACGAATAAATCTGTAATCACATCAACCCATTATTTTTAGTATACCATACACTCAGAGACCTTGTCCAATGCTTATGGTCAAAAAATAAACTTTTTGTGCCCCTGCCTTTTTCAAAAGACGGGAAATTCGATGAATCGTACTGCCTGTTGTATAAATATCATCTATCAGAAGCACGGATCCGACCGCCTTCCAGCTTTTGGACACTCCAAATGCACCTTGCAAATTCTGTATTCTTTCCCCGCCATCCAACAGCCTCTGTGGACGGGTATTTCGAATACGAAACACCGCTCTTTTATTTACCGAAATTTCTAATTTTTTCCCCAGACAGTCTGCCAAAAGTTCCGCCTGATTATATCCGCGGCTTCTCCTTTTCGATGCATGCAGAGGAACCGGGAGGATTTCCTCAATCTTCCGGTTTCTAATCCACAACTCATACCGCCTGGCCATCTCTTCCGCAAATATTTCCGCATAATAACGTCTGTTATGAAACTTAAACTGATAGATTGCCTGGGTAACCGGCGGAACATGCCGCCAAAGACTTCTCCCCTGATCATACGCATAAGCATGTCTCCTGCAGTCATAACAATACTCCTGCTCTTCGTCTTTTATCGGCTTTCCGCACTTCATGCAGCGCGGCTGTGTAATTACAGGCAATTGCTTTCGGCACGCAGGGCAAATTCCCGCACCGGGCGATAAAATCTCGTTGCAAAACGGGCATACCGGCGGATACAGATATTCCAGAACCCTTAGAATTCCCTGATACGCTCGGTCAGACTTGTATAACGTTCCTGTTCGCTTTTGTTTCTGATCATTTCCTGAAATACGCTTTCACTCCCTACAATTGTCAAACACTTCTTTGCTCTTGTCACTGCCGTATACAAGAGATTCCGGTTATACAGCAGCTTCGGTCCCGGAAGCAGCGGCAGAATCACAGCAGGGTACTCACTTCCCTGCGATTTATGCACCGTAATGGCATAAGCCAGTTCCAATTCATTTACCATATCAAATGCATATGTTACCTTCCGGTGTTCATCATATTCTACTTCCAATGTCTCTTCATATGTATTGATTCCTGACACAATCCCCATATCACCATTGAAGATTCCCAATCCTTTATCCACTACAATTCCGTTCTCTGTACGGACTTGCCATTCCAACTGATAGTTATTCTTAATCTGCATCACTTTATCTTTGATCCGAAAGATTCTTCCACCAATTTCCTGTTCCTCTTTCCCCGGTGCCGGCGGATTCAGGTAACGCTGCAAAAGTGTATTCAGACGCTCTACTCCCAAAAGCCCTTTTCGTGTCGGTGTCATCACCTGAATCTCCTCCGGAGAGGCTCCCACGTATCGGGGAAGTTTTTCCTGGACCAGGGCGATCACCACGCGTAGAATGATATCGGCATCACTCCGCCGGAGAAAGAAAAAATCCCGGCTTTTATTATCCAGGGTAACCATCTGCCCGGCATGAATTTTATGTGCATTCAACACAATATCACTTTCTCCGGCCTGCCGGAAAATCCGTGTCAACGTCACTACCGGAAAACATGCCGACAAAATAATATCCCGCAATACACTTCCCGGCCCCACGGAAGGAAGCTGATTTACATCTCCTACCAGGACCAGGCGCGTACCTGCCACAAGCGCCAAAAGCAGCGCATGCATCAAAGGAAGATCTACCATGGACATCTCATCAATGATAATTACATCTGCTTCCAGAGGATTTTCCTGATTCCGCTGAAACCCACCGCGATTTCCCTCCTCCTCCGGATTCCCGCTCACTTCCAACAAACGATGAATGGTCTGTGCTTCATACCCCGTGGCTTCTGTCATCCGCTTAGCCGCCCGTCCCGTAGGCGCCGCCAGCAGAATACTCATCCCTTCACTCTCAAAAAAACGGATCATGGTATTGATTGTTGTTGTTTTTCCCGTACCGGGTCCCCCGGTCAATACCAGCAGACCATGCTTAATGGAGGCAATTACCGCCCGGTGCTGCATCACATCCAGTGTGATTTCTTCCCGCTCCTCTACCTTTCGGAGCCGTGTTTCCATCAGCGTTTCCGGCATCTCGCAATCTATATTCAAATCATGCAGCATCCTGGCCGTATTCAATTCCATATAATAATAATGAGACGGATAAATCCGTATCTCTTCTCCGGCTTTTTTCCGTACCGTTTTCCGATCCATGCAGAGATCCATCACATATTTTTCTATATCCGAAATCTCCACACCCAAAAGCTGCCCGGCCCTTGCGGCCAATACCTCCTGCGGCAGATAGATATGCCCCTCTCCCACTGCCTGCTGCAAAACATAAACCAGGCCGCTGCGAATCCGGAATTCCGACTCCGCATGGATTCCCACTCTGGATGCAATCTCATCTGCCGTCTTAAAGCCAACCCCATCAATGTGATCTGCAAGCTGATAAGGATTTTCCTCCAAAATCTGATAGAGTTTCGTTCCATAAAATTCATAAATCTTCATCGCCAGTGTCGTTGTAATTCCGTAACGCTGCAGATAGATCATTGCTTTACGCATCCCTCTCTTTTCCTCCACCTGCACCGCAATCTCTCTGGCCTTCCGCTCACTGATTCCCTTAATTTCCGTCAGACGCTCCGGTTCTTCCTCTATAATCCGAAAGGTTTCCTCTTTGAAACGACTTACAATCCGACCCGCCAGCGCCGGACCAATCCCTTTTACCGCACCGGAACCCAGATACCGTTCCATAGATGCCAGATCCTCCGGCTCTTTTATTCTATGAGAAACTACTTTCCATTGCAGACCATAAACCGCGTGCATGATATATTCCCCCTCCAGTTCCAGTAATTCGCCTTCACTGATGTAATGAAAATTCCCCACACAGGTCAGTTCCCCATCCTCATTCTCCAGATTGAACACCGTATATCCGTTCTCTTCATTCCGAAATACAATATGTCCCACATAACCGGTTACAGTCTCCAATATACTCTCCTTCCTGTACAAAATTCTCGTGTAAATTGTTCCTGGCTTTCGCTTCCAGAATAAAATATAGAAAACAGGACCGGCGCCATCGCGGAGCCCGTCCCTGAAAGCCTTTCTGAAACTGTTAAAAGTCCTTTCTTCCGCTCATGAATTCCACAAACTGTCCCGTTCCGATGGCTACTACTTTCATCGGATCTTCTGCCGTCATGGTACGAATTCCTGTGCGCTCTTCAACCAGTTCTTCCAACCCCCGCAGCATTGAGCCGCCTCCGGTGAGTACGATTCCACGATCCAAAATATCTGCTGAAAGTTCCGGCGGAGTCTGTTCCAGCACGCTGATCACTGCCTCTACAATCTGACTTGTCGTCTCCCGGAGCGCTTCTTCTGTCTCGGTAGAAGTTACCATGACCGTCTTGGGAAGTCCTGTAACCAGGTTCCTTCCTCTCACTTCAATGGATTCTTCTTCTACCAACGGATATGTGGTCCCAATCTTAATCTTAATATCCTCCGCCGTCATCTCCCCGATCAGCAGATTATGCTTCTTGCGCATATAACGCACAATTGCCTCGTCAAAATCATCTCCGGCCAGTTTGATAGACGTATTCACCACGGCCCCTCCAAGAGAGATCACAGCAATATCCGAGGTACCGCCCCCCACATCTACAATCATATTCCCACAGGGTTTTGAAATGTCAATTCCCGCGCCAATCGCGGCCGCCACCGGTTCCTCAATTAAATGGACTTCCCTTGCCCCCGCTGCAAAAGTTGCTTCTTCTACGGCTTTCTTTTCCACTTCCGTTACACCACTTGGTACACAGATACTGATTCTGGGTTTTTTAAACATCCGTCTGCCTACGGACTTCTGCACGAAATACTTGATCATCTTCTCTGTAACTGTATAATCTGAAATAACACCTTGGCGCAATGGGCGTACCGCCACAATATTTCCCGGAGTCCTGCCCAGCATCAAACGCGCCTCTTCTCCAATTGCCTTGATTACATTGGTGTCTTTATCAAATGCTACTACCGAGGGTTCCTTCAGGACAACTCCTTTTCCCTTTACATAAACGAGAACACTCGCAGTTCCCAGATCTATTCCGATATCTACAGACATAAAAAACTCTCCCTTCTAAATCTATCCCTTCCACAAAAGGCACGTCCCTTTCTCATTCTCCTTTGTACTCTTTCTGCCTCTTTTGGCATTGCTGCCTGTTTTCTGCCAAACGTACAGCAATCTTTTGATACCATAGTATACAGAAAATCTGCCAGCGACGGGTTTTCTGTATTTTATCCGGAACATTTCCCACCGACAGAAGAACCTTCTTAGATTCCCTGCCAACAGAAAAGCTTTTTGGCTGCTTACCCGGGTATTGGTTTTTATCCGTCTGTTTATCTGTTATTTTTAATCGTACTTTATAAATCCGCATAAGCGGACAGCTTTCGCTGTCCGATAAGGTATACCCACGGGGCATCCCGTATCTCAATGCTTCGCATAAGCGGACAGCTTTCGCTGTCCGATAAGGTATAGTATAATCAATTCTCCGGAAATTGGAAAGTACTTTTTTGTATTTTCCTGATTTTATTTTTTATATTAGTTTTTCTTAAGAACCGCCGCAATATACTGTCCGGTGTAAGATTTTTTATTTTCTGCAATTTCCTCCGGAGTTCCGGCAGCTACAACCGTTCCGCCCTTATCTCCTCCTTCCGGGCCAATATCAATGATATAATCTGCCGTCTTTATCACATCCAGATTATGTTCAATTACAATCACCGTATTTCCGTCATCTGCCAGCCGGCGCAAAATTTCCGTCAGTTTATGCACATCTGCAAAATGCAGCCCTGTTGTCGGTTCATCCAGTATATACACTGTCCTGCCGGTACTCCGCTTACTCAATTCCGCCGCCAGCTTGATTCGTTGTGCTTCCCCGCCGGACAATTCGGTAGAAGGTTGTCCCAGCTTGATGTAAGACAATCCCACATCATATAATGTTTCCATTTTCCGATGAATGCTCGGAACATTTTCAAAAAACTTTACCGCCTCTTCTACCGTCATGTTCAATACATCATAAATGTTCTTTCCTTTGTACTTTACTTCCAATGTTTCACGGTTATAGCGTTTTCCCCCGCACACCTCGCAGGGTACATAAACATCCGGCAAAAAGTGCATCTCAATCTTCAAAATGCCGTCTCCGGAACATGCTTCGCATCTCCCGCCTTTTACATTAAAACTAAACCTTCCTTTTTTATATCCTTTTGCTTTTGCATCCGGCGTAGAAGCAAACAGATCCCGAATCAGATCAAACACCCCCGTATAAGTTGCCGGATTCGAACGCGGAGTTCTTCCAATCGGCGACTGGTCAATGGCAATCACCTTATCCACCTGTTCCAGCCCCTCTATTCTCCTGTGTTTTCCCGGAATCGTACGGGCACGATTCAGTTCTTTGGCCAACTTCTTGTACAAAATCTCATTAACCAGAGAACTTTTTCCTGAACCGGATACCCCGGTCACGCACGTCATAATTCCCAAAGGGAACTCCACATTGATATTCTTTAGATTATTCTCCTGCGCTCTTATGACTTTCAGATATCCTGCCGGTTTTTTCCGTACTTCCGGCACCGGAATCCTTTTTCGGCCACTCAGATAGTCTCCGGTAATGGAACCTTTGCACGCCATAATTTCCTGCGCGGTTCCCACTGCCACAACTTCCCCGCCATGCGCCCCGGCCCCCGGACCAATGTCTACCACACAATCCGCCGCCAGCATGGTATCCTCATCATGCTCTACCACGATCAGAGAATTTCCCAGATCTCGCAGCCGTTTCAATGTGTTCAAAAGTTTATCATTATCTCTCTGATGCAGGCCGATACTCGGCTCATCCAGGATGTAGGCTACTCCGACCAATCCGGATCCGATCTGCGTTGCAAGACGGATCCGCTGTGCTTCTCCGCCGGAAAGCGAACCGGTTGCCCGTGACAATGTCAGATAATCCAACCCTACATCGTTCAGGAAACGGATCCTGGCCCGAATCTCCTTTAAGATCTGATCTCCGATCATATGCTGCGTATTGGTCAGTTCCAGGTGTTCCAGAAACTCCTGCAGTTTGTCAATGGAAAATGCAGTAACCTCTGCAATATTCTTTCCCCCTACCGTCACCGCAAGCGCCCCCTGTTTCAGACGTTGTCCTTTGCATTCCGAACAGGGCGTAATATTCATGAACGTCTCATATTCCGCCTTGGACGCCTCGGAATGTGTCTCCCGGTATCTCCGCTCCACACTCCGTATCAATCCCTCAAAGGCTACATCGTACACGCCTTCCCCGCGTTGCCCGCGATAGTGTACTTTTACAGATTTTCCATTGGTTCCATAGATGAGAATATCATGAATCTTTTTGGGATATTCCTCAAACGGTGTGTCCAAATCAAACCCATAAGTTTCACAAAGCGCCATGAGAATTGCGTTGGTAAAACTCCCCTTCTCTGCACAGGACTGCCATCCCATCACCGCAATTGCTCCCTGATGGATACTCAAAGAAGGATCCGGAATCATTAATTCCTCGGAAAATTCCATTTTATAGCCCAAACCAAAGCAGGAGGGACAAGCCCCAAATGGATTATTAAAAGAAAAACTTCTCGGCTCAATCTCTTCAATACTGATTCCACAGTCCGGGCAGGAAAAACTCTGGCTGAAATTCATTGGTTCCCCGCCAATCACATCTACAATCAGCAAACCTTCTGCCAGACTTAACACACTCTCCACCGAATCCGCCAGTCTTTTTTCAATCCCTGGCTTTATAATCAAACGATCTACAATAATCTCAATGTTATGTTTGATATTTTTATCCAGCGTAATCTCTTCTGATAGTTCATACAAATTCCCGTCTACACGAACCCGTACGTATCCACTGCGCTTCGCCCTCTCCAGTAGTTTCACATGAGTCCCTTTTCTTCCCCGTACTACCGGCGCCAGCAGCTGGATTCTGCTCCCCTCCGGCATAGACATAATCTGATCCGTCATCTCATCCACAGACTGCTTTTTGATCTCTTTGCCGCATTTCGGACAGTGCGGAATTCCCACTCTGGCATACAGAAGCCGGAAGTAGTCATAGACTTCTGTTACGGTTCCTACGGTAGAACGGGGATTATGATTGGTGGATTTCTGATCAATCGAAATTGCAGGAGATAATCCCTCAATACTCTCCACATCCGGTTTTTCCATCTGCCCCAGAAACTGCCGCGCATAGGAAGAAAGTGATTCCATATACCGGCGCTGCCCTTCCGCATAAATCGTATCAAATGCAAGAGAAGATTTCCCGGAACCGCTTAGACCGGTCAGAACAACCAATTCATTCCTGGGGATGTCCACATCGATGTTCTTCAGATTATTTTCATTTGCCCCCCGTATTTTTATATACTTTCTTGCGTCCATTTTTATTCCCATCTTTTATCTCCTGTTCTGCCTTTGATTATTCCTACCTATCCCCTGACGGATATACTCATAAAGTTTTACTTTCTAACGATTCAGGAATCTTCCAGATCATGCAGCGCTTTCTTCAATTCAACCAATTGATCTCTCAACTCCGCTGCCGCTTCAAAATTCAACTCCGCCGCCGCCTTTTTCATCTTCTTTGTCACTTTATTGATCATTTTTTCCAGCTCTTCCCGGCTCATAGATTCCAGATCCTTTTCCATCTGCATCTCTTCGGTATCTACTTTCTGAGAAATACTGATCAGATCCCGCACCGCTTTACGAATTGTCTGAGGAGTAATTCCATGCTCCTCATTGTACTGCATCTGAATCTCCCGGCGGCGCCTGGTCTCTTCTATGGCCATCCGCATAGAATCTGTCATTACATCTGCGTACATAATCACATGACCTTCCGCATTCCTGGCTGCACGTCCGATTGTCTGAATCAAAGAAGTACCGGAACGCAAAAAACCTTCCTTGTCCGCATCTAAAATGGCCACCAATGTAATCTCCGGAATATCCAACCCCTCCCGGAGCAGATTAATTCCTACCAATACATCAAATACATCCAAACGCATATCCCGGATGATCTCTGTACGTTCCAACGTATCTACATCGGAATGCAGATACTTCACCCGGATACCGACCTCGCGCATATAATCCGTGAGGTCCTCTGCCATCCGTTTCGTCAATGTCGTAACCAGTACTTTATTCTTCCCGGCAACTTCCTTATTTATTTCCCCAATCAAATCATCGATCTGCCCTTCTACCGGACGTACCGATACTTCCGGATCCAGGAGTCCTGTCGGACGAATCACCTGCTCTGCGCGGAGAAGTTCATGTTCTTCTTCATAAACACCCGGTGTGGCCGATACAAACAACATCTGGTTTATTTTACTTTCAAACTCTTCGAAATTCAAGGGGCGGTTATCCTTTGCGGAAGGAAGTCGGAATCCATAATCCACCAAGGTAGATTTCCTGGATTGATCTCCATTATACATCCCGCCAATCTGCGGAACTGTCTTATGTGATTCGTCAATCATCATAATAAAATCATCCGGGAAATAATCAATCAGGGTATACGGAGGCTGCCCCGGTTCTAACCCGGCCAGATGCCGGGAATAATTCTCAATACCCGAACATACTCCTGTCTCTTTCAGCATCTCAATATCAAAGTTTGTCCGTTCCGCAATCCGCTGCGCCTCCAGCAGCTTATCCTGGCGCTTGAATTCTTTTACACGAATTTCCAGCTCTTCCTCGATCGCTGTCACGGCCCGTTTCATATTTTCCTGATCTACCACATAATGAGACGCCGGAAAAATCGCAATGTGTTTCAATTCATCTTTGATTTCCCCTGTTAAAATGTCAACTTCTGTAATCCGGTCAATCTCATCTCCGAAAAACTCCACCCGGATCGCAGTATCCGTCTCATACGCCGGAATCACTTCCAATACATCCCCGCGCACCCGGAAAGTCCCCCGGTGAAAATCCATATCGTTACGGTCATATTGGATCTCAACCAGCTTCGCCATCAGCTCGTCCCGCTCTCTCGTCATTCCCGGCCGCAAAGAAATGACCATATTCTGATAGTCTACCGGACTCCCCAGACCATAAATGCAGGATACACTGGCAATAATAATAACGTCCCGTCTCTCGGCAAGCGACATGGTGGCGGAAAGCCGCAGCTTATCGATCTCGTCATTGATGGAAGAATCCTTGGCAATGTACGTATCGGAAGAAGGGACGTACGCTTCGGGTTGATAGTAATCGTAATAGGAGACAAAATACTCGACTGCATTTTCAGGGAAAAATTCCTTGAACTCACCGTATAATTGTGCAGCAAGGGTCTTATTGTGCGCTATTACCAAAGTCGGCTTGTTCAGCTTCTGGATGACATTCGCCATGGTAAAGGTCTTACCGGAACCCGTAACCCCCAGTAAAGTCTGGCATTGGTTGCCTTCCTGGAATCCTTTGACAAGGGCTTCGATGGCCTGTGGCTGGTCTCCGGTTGGCTCGTAATCACTGTGTAATTTAAAGACACTTTGTGCATCCTGCACAAAAATCACCTCCAAAATCTATATTAAAAAAGTTCTCCTATTAGGCAGAAATTCGTCGAGGCACATCTTCCGATTTTTGTAAAATTGCCTTTCGACGAATTTTGTTCACTAATTTCATTTTCCCGGACTGGGTATAACCAACCGGACGGCATGGAGCTACCGTTCCAAAACAATACTCCAAAAAGTACTCTGATTATAGCACATGGTTTTTTATTTGTACAGATGAAAACGAGAAATTTTAGAACAAATGTTCCAAAACACCTGTTCTTTCGTAAAAATAGGAGTACTCTCGTTTTTGACGAAAATACTCCTTTCACTTCAAATTGCCACCCGTCTTCGCAAATCTATACAGCCAGAAAATCCAATGCACCCTCCGTTATTTCTTTGCTCTGTACCGGCAGCCCAGCTTTTTCCCGACTATCTGCCGCTTCTGTATCTGCCATAAGCGCTGCGCCGTTTTTCCAATTTGGTAGCCATTATCAAACCCGATTACATACTGGCTGCTACTTAATCACGCACGCCTTTAATCTCCATAGGCGTCCATTGTTCTTCCCTCGCATCATATCTCGCCATTATGTACACTGCCTCCTTCTCTCCCTGCTTTAATCAACTTTTTTCAAATACTCTATAAGCGGCTGGATATCATGCCCCACAAGCACAACTTTCCCCTCCTTATGATTGCCAAGCGGCTCATACCTCATTGTGTTTTCAAAATAAACTGGCTCGTATCTCCATCCGTTCAGGATAACCTCGCCTTTCTTCACATACTCCACGCTAATCCCTGCATCCTCCATCTGCAGGATATGTTTAATAAATATACCCCACAGACGGTCAATCTTCACCTGTTTTGAACATATGTAAGTCATTTCTGCACTCCCTTCCTAAAATCTCTAATTTACATTTCCCATAGAACATTATGCCGACAATAATTCCAGCATATTCTGCTTGTCCTTTGGCTCATACAGATAGTATTCCGGTTTGGAACAGGTCTTATCATAAGAATCTTTTCCCTCAAAAGAATCCACCACCGCACGCTCCTCTTTATCCATTTTCTGATAAATTTTCCTGCCATATACAGGCGGAAGCCAGCCTTTTTGCCTTGCACCAAAGATGTTGAATTTCTTCAAAAGCTCCTCATCCTTGAATACAATGTGGCACGTTCCTTTTTTATAGAAATTGCAGGTGAAATACCGGAACTCAATATTTTTTGATTCCTGCCTGTCCTCCGCCTGCTGTAAAATATATGGAAGCGACGAACTGTCGGATACCGCACCTGCCAGATAGTCAAATACCTTCTCTATGTCAGAAAGTTTCTGGTTCACACTGTAACTGTACCGGAATTTATGGAAAATATTGCAGAACACATCATAAACGGGGATAATCACTTTCTGATTGATAATCCATGCCTCATTTGTTTTCCAACCGTTGAAATAGTGGATGTTCTTCTCACACCCCATGCTGTAACGGTAAGATAATTCGTCAAACAGATCCACGATACATTTTTCTATGCTCCCGGTCATGTGCTTTGACATTTCAACCTGGATTGTCCGTATATTGTACCTGTTAAAATCATACTTTTCTAGCTCATTCACTTTCGCCAGATAGCTGCTCTGCATCTCTGATGTCATCCCCCGTATAAATCGGGGGTTTCGGAACAGCGCAGACCAGTATTTTCTCCTTACCGCTGTCACATACTGGTTGATGGATGCATCATGCTGCCCGACCTTCATTGTGATAATCGGGTTTTTGTATCCATCAGTATCAAAGGAATCCTTGATATCCGGCTTCATCCCCCAGTATTCCCGGATCAAACGTATTCCTGCATCCATTTCCATCTCGCACTGCTTCACAATCGCTTCTACAATATCATTTACCACCACATCCGTATGATCATAATCTGCTTCTTTCTCCGCATACTTTTTCGATTTCCTTAACTGACTGAAAATATAGGACACATCTTCGGCTTGCGGTATGCTTACCTTAATGACAGCAACTTCCACATCTGTCCGGATTTCTGCGTGGATAAAAGCCGACTGGTAATATTCAACCGCCGCGCCCAACTCTTCCAGCTTACGCACAAGGAGCTTCCTCTCATTCGTATATGGGTTCCTTAAAGTCTCCGCATTCAGTATGCACACGACACAGCCGCCGTTTTTCTGCATTTCCAGTGCTTTCAGGAGATGTCTCTCCCCTTCCGCAAAAGGCGGATTCATGGCGATCAAGTCATACTGCTTGTATGTCTGGAATCTGATAAAGTCATCATAAATGACGCGATAATTTTTTCCCTTTAAGGTTGCCCGCCTGTTCTCATTGATCTCAATACAGTCAATGTCAAGGTTTCTGTTATAATAAGGGTATTGATCTGCTACATCCATCATATAATCGCAGATATCGCCATTCCCGGCAGACGGCTCCAAAATAGAGCTTACCGTCCTCCAGTCCGTATCTTTAAAAATTTTTTCCAACAGTTCTTTTGGCGTCGGGTAAAACTGTTCTGTATCCATCCTGTTCCTACCTCCGTTATTTCAATTTTTTGTGTATTCGTTATATTTGTCCATGTCAAGCCCCAAAATCTCCGCTTCATTCCCGGATAATTCCACTGTATCACACATATACCCATAAGCTTCGTCCACATCATCTTCCAGCAGACCATCTTTCAGAAGCGTTGCAATCTCCTTCCTCCTGTTACCACACAATTCGTTCCGGCTCAAAGGCAACCGTCACACCTTGGTACTTCTCCAAATACTTCATGCCTGTATCCGGCTCACCTTCAAACTCATTATTTACCGAAGTACATAAATCTGGTTGCATTCTTGCTCTTGGATTTACATCCTTCCAAAATGTTCCCATGTCATCCGTATAAACGGGTCTGTCCCACGAATCCATACCTACAAATTTCAAATGCATTACCGCAGAATCACACATAAAGCTCTCCTTCCGTTTGTTTTTTCATAAAAATAAGGGCGTCCCATACAACTTCATGGAATACCCCGAATATGCTTTTAGTAATATTCAAAAACCTTCCTCTTTTAAGTGTTCCTTATAACCTAGATGCGTAATCTCCATCGTCTTTCTGACATTTGGCACGATTACATTACCGTCCGAATCTGTGAATAAAAATTCAGATTCTTCGTCTGAATCGGTTACACTTTGAATCTCTTCGATCCAATCCGATGGTTCTTCTCTCTTGTTGATGGATTCCCAAAATTTGCAAAATTTTTTCCACCACCCTCCTTTTCCGTTTCTCATAAATTGCTGACCTCCTTTCATTTTAAGCTGCTATTAAAAGCTTTTTAACTCTCCTAATTTCTTCTCCTTCTCCATTTTGAACGCAAAATAAGAGTATTCCATCCAAAATAGAGATAGAATACCCTTACAACCGTTACATCATTTATCCTTTTTATATGGAATTATCACCAATCTTCATAAATCTACACAGACTGCTTTCCGTAATGCTCTAAATAAGCGGCTGCCTGTTCTAACGACAAACCTATCCATTCCTGCATCCTTTTCAAAATCGTTTCATCGTCAAGACCATCTTTTTTCCCCATTTTTATAAGCATCTTGGCTTCACCCTGGCTTATTCCTTCGCGACGCAGTCTTTCTGATTCAGTCTCAATTACTGTTCCTCCCATAACACTCACCAGCCTTTCTTCATTTTTATTTCCATTTGTAATATGTGTAATGATAGTATTGATAAATCCCTTTAAGTCAATCAGCTCATTCTCGGTCAGTTCATTCGCTTCATATAAACGGACCAGTTCATCCCTAAAATATTCCAAATCCCGTACTGCGTTCTCAATACTTCCTTCGGATATCATATCCTTTTCATACCTTGCAATATAGAACGGAATATAAGGGAACAATTTCTTTTCAACAATATATTCCTTTGTAAATTCCTCCAGGATTACGTTTGGAGATTCATAATTCACTTCCTGCCCGTCTGGAAATGTAAAAGTAATTTTCGTAGTCTTCGGAGTTCTCTCCGTCCGTTTGACATAGATTACGGAAAATCTCGGCATGGGAATCGTCGCATGACCGATATCCCATGTTGCGAACTGTCTTGCAACAATGAAAGCATATTCTGCAATCCTGATTGCCATGGAGCCGTCATCATAGCTCTGACACTCCAGCAGGTAAACTTCACTCCCTATCTTAATCAGGAAGTCAGAAATCTGCTCTTCTATTTCCTTGCTTCCGTCTGCCGTCTCACTTTCAGTCAAATATCCCTCTGACGGTAAAACCTCCACTTTTGTATCTAACGGGTACTCTTTCCCGAAAACGTCGTTAATTACGGATATGAACAATCTCTTGTGCTTACTCTTCATAGTCTTAAACACATTATCGTAATCCGGTGTTTTTTTCTGCATATTTTTTATCCTTTCATAAAATATCCTGTCTTTATTATATCGTGGTTTCCCCATTCTGACAACAGAGAAATCAAGGCTTCATCTTAATCATCTTGAAGAGAATCGTTTCATTTATCCGGCAAATATTTTTCTGTTTCTATTACTGTATCCAATACCACATCTTTCATATCCTGCCCGCTCTTTTTCTTTGGCATAACATCATTCATATAGGATACCAATTCCGGTATTTCTTCTGGAATAATGTTCTGATTATCACCGTACACATCTACTGTAATCAGTTCCTTTGCATGACCCATCAGCTTTGATACTGCTTTTGGATTGAAATCACTCTTAAGCAGAAGCGTACAATATGTACTTCTTAAATCATGCCATCTTATATCAGGTAATCCGGCGCTTTTAAGAAGATTTTTATAATGTCTCCAATGAAAATCCTTGCTTCGCGGCTTTCCATAACTGGAACAGCAGATATAATCTGCATCTAAAAACTGCGACTTCCTGCGGCTTCTGTTCTTCTCATATATCTTCCGCTCTTCCAAAACCGCCTCGAATACATAGTCCGGTATGGGAAGCACCCTTTTGCTAGACGATGATTTTAAAGGAAGCTCTCTTTTCGTCATAGGATTCTCGCCACTGGCATTGGGATTCCTGTCTAATTCTTTTCCCAGTTGACGTTCTACTGTCAAGGTACGATTAATATAATCAATATCTGAATATTTCAATCCATTAATTTCCTGGCGGCGCAATCCCATCAACACATTAAACAACACCTGCATATGGATTGGTGTCCTTTTGCTGGTTTCCAGTAAAATCTGTATCTGCTCCATTGTCAGTGTTTTCTGAATATCTATATTCCTAGTGTGGTACGGTTTAGCTTCTACAATCTTTGGTAAATTAACCCCTTCCGCCGGATTCACTGAAACCAGCTTATGAGCCACCGCATAGCGGAGAGACACATTCAGAACAGTCTTAACATGCCGTACAATATGGACGGAACACTCCGCGCGGTTCTTATACAGTCTCTGGATATCCCCTCTGCTTAACTCCGTCAGTTTTTTTCTTCCAATGTATGGGATGATGTGATGCTTTACTGTTTGTGAATAGACAGAATACGTATTAAAGCTCCCGACTCTTTGTCTGATATCATATTCAAGCCAGTGTTCCAAAAACTCCTTCAATCTTACATGACAGTTTACCACATAGGTGCCATTACTTAACTCACCTATCGTTCTCTTTTTAGCATCCTCTGCTTCCTTCTTCGTCTGAAATCCGGATTTCTGCTGTATATGTTTCGTGCCATTCTGATATTTCAGAATGACACGATAAGCATAATTATTTCGTTCAGGCAGTTTAAAGACTGACTTTACATCCCAGTCCACATAATTCTGCCTCTTTAAATCCAACACACTCTTACGCTCCTTCCGGCAGGAAACTATTATTTAAAAAACCTCTAATCTTCTCTGTCTCATCCATAACCTCGCAGTAATATTCAAATGTCGTATTCAGGCTTGAATGTCCCAGAAGCGCGGATACTTTTATCAGCGGAACTCCCTGCTCTGTCAGAATACTTGCATACATGTGTCTCAGGCTATGGACAGTCAGATGCGGAAGCCCTGCCCTTCTGCAGAGTTTCGTCAATGCCATGTTAAAGGAAGATGTGGCGTGAGGCAGACCATTTTCACAGCAGGATAGATAATCTCCGTCTATGTAAGCTTCACCCAGCCGAGTCTTTCTAAGCGCATTCTGCCTGTTTCTTTTTACAACCTCATCCATAACTACTGCCGGGACTCTGAGGGTTCGATAGCTGTTCGGAGTTTTAGGCGGCTTTTCAATTACCTGATATTCTGATATCTTAGCCTGTCCTTTGGGAATAATTGGATTGGACGCAATCTGCCGGGAAATCGTAACGGTCTTTTTAGACAAGTCAAAATCACCGTATTTAAGCCCCGCAATCTCTCCTTTCCGCAGTCCTAAAAACAGACCGAGAAGTATTTCCAAATACCAGTTATTCTCCGAAGCCTCTTTTAAGAACAACCGTATTTCTTCTTTATTAAGTACAGTAACATTCGCCTTCTTCCTTTTATATGGCTTTGTTGCAGGTATAGGGTTACTGGAAATATAACCCTGTACTATCGCGTCTTTTAGCGCGAGATTCAATAATTCCCGGCTTTTATTACCCGCAGATTCACATATTTTAGACGTCTTAAGAAGTAACGCATCCAAATACTCCACACTGATATAACGAAGCTTAACCCCTCGGCTCAAATTTGGCAGAATTAAATTATACAGCACATATGACGCCAACATTCGTGTCGTATTCTCAATTCGGGGGCTGTAAATCTCCTCCAGCCAATAAATCAGATAATCTTTTAAATCAAAATCGGACGAAGCGCTCGCATAGTAACTACGGTAAGCTTTGGAAAATTCTTCCTCGGACCGCCGGTAACTCTTCTCAGCTTCTTCGGGCGTTGCAAAACCGCCCTTTTTTGAATATTTTGTGGTTCCGTCTTCCTGCAGTATCTTCACGCGGTGATACCAGCTTCCTGCCTCGAAAAAAGCAACTGTTTTTTTCTTTTCCGTCATAAGTAGTTTCCCTCCTACTTGACCGCATTAAGCCAGTCATCAAAAGATTTTTGGGGTACTCTTACGAGTTTACCTACTTTTATAACCCGGAAAGGCTCCTGTTTACGATAAACCTCTTCAAGGAATTCATAGGTTTTACTACGTCCCAAAGATAACGCCCGCTGAATATCTGATGCCAAGTAAACTTTTGTCTTTTCCATTTTTTAAACCTCCTACTTTTCTTATAATATTCCTTCTTCACATAGCTTTTCTTCTATTTTCTTTCTATATAGATATAAATATCTTGCATGATTACTGGGCAGTCCAATAATTTTTCTAGCATTTTCTGTCCTTCCATTCACCGTTGTTCTCGTTTCCATCATCTCTGCTTCCGTTAAATAGGTAACAATCTGACGTTTGTCATTCAATACAACCATAATGTCATATTTATTTATATATTCCTTGACCGATAAATAGAGAGTTTCCAGTTTAACATAGATATATTTATCATCATACAAAATCGCTTCTGGGTTCCCTGTATACGCTGTTTTCTCCACAAAACCTCCTGTTCCAACCACCATTTTCTCTCTCAATGCCGAAAAAATAATAACTGTCATATCCTGCTCTAACAACCGACGTTCATTCTCACATAACACTGATACAACCGTCTCTTCAAACAACTTCTGCAATGACCTGATTTCTATTTCCGAAAATCTCTTTGTCTGTTGCAAATACCGACACACAATCTCCGCTGCAACAATAAAAACCGCATATGCCTCTGAGAATCTCGGCACCTTGAAGGCTTGTTTGTTCCGTAGAACCACACCTTTCTCTTCAATAAAACTAATAATTTTTTCGTAATTCTCAGTTACAAAGCACAGAAAATCATACGAATACAACGCCAAAATATGAGGTCGTGCCTGGTGGTATGTCAATTTTTCAAGGTCTACAGATTGTCTTGTTTGCGATAATACCACAATTCGAGACATGGACGAGTATGCCCCCGCAATTTGCTCACCAGTCATAAGGCAGCAACCCTTTACAGGAAAATAAGCTTTTTCAGCCGTCTTACAAAACATGGTCATACGCCTTTTTGCTACTCTGTCACCATAGGCACGCAACACCATCTCCAATTTTGACTGAAGAATATTTTGCTTCTGCTTATTTGCCCCTGGCATAAGATCATCTATCAATAATATAGCGTCCCCGTATTTGGAAATTGCCATTTCCAGCCCTCCCTCTGTCGAACTGTAAGTGACCTCCGGCTTGATTGTGCTACGATTGAACAACTGGCTCATAAGGGTTGCAAGTGATGTTTTTCGGCTATTGGACACCCCTATGCAGCCTACGACAAACCGCACTGGAAAATTCGCGCTCTCGAAAAGCGTTGTCAGCAACCCGATATGATGGAACAAAAATAAAAGCGTTGAAACCTTTTTATTATTACAAATTCCAATCATATTAACTGCCTCCATAACGTAATCTTCTTTCTTTCCCATCCACTCCGGTTGCAAAATGCATAAATCCTCTCTGCATCGCACTGGGAACTCCTGATGTCCTACTGCCCCATTGGAATCAATATAATAATAGCGACCATCTCGGAGTTTACGCCATCCAGTTGATTCGTATGTCCATATCTCCGGGACTGATGACTGCCTAATAATATCGTGAATGTAATAGAAAAAGTCCCTCCTTGTATTTTTTTCAGGAAAAACAAAGGCTTCACCTTGCGAAAATTTCTTTATCCACTTTGGGTCTTCCACATCTGAGAATTGCACTCTTGCTTGAAATATTTGACCTTGTGTAACAATTTGAAAATTATAATATCGTTTTTCTTCTTCACCCACCGGGGTATCATAAACATCATTCTCAATCTGCAGCAGCACTAATCCAAAATTTCCCCTTGAAAAATATCTCTGAACGTTTTGCTCCTTCCGATTCGGATGTATGATAAAACTAGGGTCAACAACGCACATTCCCCGCGGAAGCCCTGTCTTCTTATCCTCATATTCTATTTTTTTTGCTATCTCATTTGCCTCAGCACTTTTTGAGATAACTTTTACTGAATCTTGCCCTTTTTCTTCCCTTTTCTTCTCATTGTCTTCCTCGGTTCTAACGTCTTTTGTCAAATAAACCATACCTCTGGTCAGAGCACTTTCATGTTCTGGAATATACCGCATTCCACGAACAAGACCTCCCTCTTCATCAGACATATATTCCATTCCACGAACCAAAAATTGTTCTTCTCTTAGCGTTGAATCAAACATTTTTTATTCCTTTCCTTCCGTATCGTGTGTTTAGTATAGTTCCTGCCGGCAGATACATAATATCAAAAAAAGCAAAAACCTCACACAAGGGGCTTTGCTTCTCACCAGCTCTTTTTTTGACATAATATCCATTTAATGATATAATAATATCTTTTGTATTATTTTGTATTCTTCATTCCACCGATTATATAATTTCCCCTTTTTAATATTCTGCAATACACTACTTTCTTTATATATTAAAGGATTATAATACCTTTGTAGCAACTGGGCCAAAGATTCACTGTTTTCATCCCTCGATATCTCGTTTAACCAACTTCTCCACTCCAGACTGCTAACAAACTTTCCTTCCTCAGAACTATCAAATTTTTTATATATAACCTCTTTAGCATACCATCCCTCATTCATCAACACATCTGCCAGCTCTTCCAAACTGATCCATTCTGAATTTTCAATATCTTTTTTCAATTTCCTTCTTAATTCTACCCCATAGTTCTTGTTATACCTACATATTGCGGGACTTAATTCATATTGTGAAGCCACGCCAAAATAGTCTAAAGATTTGGAAATATTAATATACCATGTTCTTTCATCACCAAATCCCTTTACACTCTTAATATAAATCATATGATTTATTTCATCAATTAACTTGTCTTTTCGTTTTTTATAATTCTCACCGTTTGAAAAACACATATTCCTTAAATATATAATGATCTCTGCTAGTTGTATGAGAAAATCATTCTCCGCACTATTATTATCATCCATTGCCTTTCCCAACTGTTCCATTTGTATTTCTAAATTATACAATTTAGAAATACTAAAGCAAGTCACATACTCTCCTTCCTCATCTAATATCTCTCCTTGATGTTCCAAAATGAATGCTAATCCTTCTTGTAACAATGGTAGTGTTCTAAAAATTTTCGTTGATTTTTTGATATGCCGAGCCAATTTTTCCACAGTACTCTCTAGAATCTTTTTATCAAAAGAAACCTGATTCCCTTTTTTCTCTAAATCTTCTTTTCGCTCAAGCATTTCTATGTAAAAATCTGTTAATAATATGGCAGCATTCATTCTTGTTAATTTTTCCCACACATATATATCAGTATCTTCGCTTCCAATTATTTCTTCAGCCCTTTTCAAAGATTTCTGAATATTATTCAAGATAGAAAACTCATACTGGATACTGCAATGTCTAAATTTTTCTTGACTATAAAAAACACTGTTAAATCTATCATTCACTAATAACATAATTTGCAGTACGAAAAAATAATCACTTTCCAGTATCAATACTCTCGTAAAATCATTTACCTCACCTTCTGTATCAAAACTAAATTCTATATCAGAGAAAAAACCATTTTCTTTTCTAAACCTTTGAATTCTATCTAAAGCATGAAACAGAGCGTCTCCCAAATCCATATTGTCATCACATCTAAAAACATTATCCTCTGCCCAGATATACTTTTTTATTGATTCCAATATTTTTTGATCACACTCTTGATATGGTGAAACTTTATATAAACTTTTCATTGATTTCAAAAGAGAATATTTTAAATAACATAGTACTTCAATCCACCAATATTCCATATTTCCCTGCTGTTTTTGGATAATATCATTAATAGAACCAACTGGAAAACTTTTACGTATATCTAATTTATCTTCTAAAAACCCATATAGTTTTTTCCAGTCAAATGTTCCTTTCATCAATAAACCTCTGTATTCTCTTCCCCACTCTTTTAATTCTGGAAATTTCTTTTCAATCTGCAAAATATATTCTTCTGTATATTCTAACAATTCTAGTTTTTCATCCATCTCAACCACATAAACCACATAAACCGCCGCTATCAGATGCCTCTTAACAACAAAAACCACTAGCTATTTATAGCGGTTTCAATGGTTTATGTGGTTTCCCCCTTCTTTTTTTATGTAGCATTATTATTTTATTGCACTCCATATTTCTATTATACTATAAAACTGTCCTGCAATAAACATTAATAATTGTTTAATTTTCTTACTTCCATATCTACTGAATCATCAAAGTAATACTTGCCTTTATTATATTCTCCTGCTATTCTAATTTTCCCTTTCCCCCTGTCATAATAATAAACTGAATCCGATAGCACCTCTTCCGCCGCTATGACGTCAGGATCACCATTAACAGAACTAACAATCTCTTTCAATCCCGCCACGCACATATCTTTTTCTTCACAAATGAGCAAAACCTCATGCACCGAACTTGGCAGTATAAAAAGATTACACCCCTTCTCATCCGCAAATGTTTTCAGCATATCCACCCGCAGCATTGCCCTGGCTCCCTGTATCCGGTTTTTTGTAGAAAAGATATACATATCAATACCCATTTCCAGTTCTTCCGCCAGCTTCGCCGGAAACAAAGACGTCATATTCGTTATGGTAAATTCTTCTTTTCTAAAATTATCTATTGCCGTCCGGTAGAGTTCCTCCGCATCAATCCCCCATGCCTTTATCTGTGTCCACGAAACTTGGGCTGCCATTTCTCCCTCTTTCTCTTTCAGCAGCACAACAAATATCATTGCCAAATCCAATACCTTCTTATATGGCCTGTCTTTCAGATACTCCTCATTTCCCTCCATCCTGACCAGCCGGATTCTAATATAAGGCTTCACCTGCTCCCAGCCAAAACCATTCCAGTCCGCCAACACATCATCTCTCCGCTTATAGATCTCCAATACTGTATTTTTACTCTTTTCTATATTTCCGGTACAGGCATATGCCTCTAAAAGGCTGTCTACATAAATCATCGCCGTTGTATTCTCTCCTTTCGTCTGCAGCGCCAACGCCTCTTTCTTGACATTATTATTTTTAACCATTTCCGTATAATAAACGGATACATTCTCTCCTAACTGCTCCTGAACTTTATCTCTTAAAGATTCCTTATATATCTTATAATCCACTTTCTCCACCTCCCCTAAGACAGCATGTTACAAAGAAGGCGGGCTGTAAAGCGTACCCCCGAAATAAATCCCTCTCTCTGACCAATGACAGCTCCCTTACATATTAAATCTGCCAGGGATGTTTTCGTCATATGCTCTATATCTGCTCCCTCAATTAAAAGAATTAGCCTCTCATTCATTGCCTCATCCGCGCTCCCTGATGATTCGCTCATAGGAACAAATACCTTGTCATAAATTCTTCCTATTATCATATCTCCTGTCCTTTCTATATCTTCTATATTTTCTGCAGTTCTTTCCTTACATTTTTCTGATTCTCTTTTTCCCTGTTCTGTTTGATTCTCTTCCATATATTGTCCTCCTGCTATCTTTCCTGTACATTTACCGGCTCTGTCCACTATCAGCTTATGCAGCTTTTGTCTTGGTCTTTTTCAGTCCCTGAAGCGCTTTCTCATAAATCTCCGGCGTCATATCTTCTAGCCTTTTGATCTGATATCTCTCCATAACCACCTCTATCGTCACCCCGGTACGGTCAAGCTCTTCCTCCAGAACTTTTCTTTGTGCCTCCGCTATGCCTTTTGTTTCGGTTTTCTTTTTTGGCTCCCGCTTCTTCTGTGGCTCCGCTTTCTGCTTTAACTCAAATACCTTATTTCTCTTTCCGTTTAAAATGACAAGCCCGTTAATTTCACGCTCTTCATTATAAGAAATAGAATCTACCGAAAAGCGGTCTGTCGTGATGTACCGGTTCTCTTTCCGCTGAATACTGGCAATTCCTGCAGGTATCCAGATAAACGGGGCAGTATACAGCTCCCTTCCAAGACCCCAGTTAAAACAGGCCCGTTTAAAAGAATCCGAAGCCTGCCCCTTTTCCTTCTCGGAATAACTGGTGGTCCCTACATCCTGTTTGGCAATCCACTGACCTTTTTCCTTATCCCAGATTTCCACCGTACAGTACAGGTTCCCGTCAATGCTCTGGTGGGTTCTCCTCCAGCCGAAGGGGGTAAAGGTTTCGTCTAAGATCTTCTGGTCCACGCGGGCGTCCTTAAATAGTAAAAGGCTTAATCCTTTTTCATTCACCGTCCCCACTCTGCACTCAATTTCATCTGCACGCAACAGCCGGAGCATGGGCTGTCCTCTGACGGGTGATTCAGCCGCCTTATTTTGAGGGTTTCTCTTTTCCGGCTCCTCTTCCTTCCTGCTCTGTTCCTGCATCTCTTTTTCTTTTATGCTTCCTGCTTTTTTCGCTAATTCCTGTTTTGCTGTCATCTTCTCCTCCAAATAAAATAAGGAGAGGCTTTTCACCTCTCCCTTGTTGCCGTATCCCGCTATTCTTCTGTCTCTTTAATGCCAAAAAGATTTCTCATATAATCCTGCTTCTCATTTAAAATCCTAATAATAAGTATGCAGTTTCCTTCTATTCTGTAAAAGATATAATTATGCCTGCAGAACAGACTACGGTAATCTGTCAACACCCCTGTTATCTTTACAAGCCCGGTCCCCATATAGGGAAATACCGCAAGGTTCCTGACTGTCTTTGTAATCTCCCTTAAAACCTTTACAGCGATTTCTTCACTGCCGCAATGATCCAGGACGGAATACTTCACATTCTGCAGGTCCTCCTTCGCCTTTGGCGTATATTTTAGTTCCATCATAAACCCAGTTCCGCTTCTACTTCATCTGCAGACAGAAACCCTTCCTCTCTTGCAGAACGTTCTCCTTCCTCCAGCTTGGACATCAATGCCAGCATTGCCTTCATACGGTCATACTCTGCCATATTTAAAATGACATATTCGCCCCGTCCGTTTTTAGTCAGAAATACCGGTGAACCTTCCGTAGCTTCTTTTAAAACTTCCGTATAATTTCTTAAGTCTGAAATTGGTTTAATATTCGGCATAAACAATCGTTCCTTTCCTTTTTTCATAGTATACCACCTCTCGCAGAAAATGACAACGTGAATTTACACGTTAATTTATCAGCATATATTTTTATAGGCGCTGTTTATCCCGCTCATGGAAACTTTTTATGCCGCTTTTACCGTAAACCTCCTGAAATTCAACGTCTTCTGGTACTGTTCGTACACCTCCGGCCGTTCCTCCTTAAGCCTCTTTTCATCTATCCTCTGGCTGCTCACAGACTTCCACGATACCCGGTAGTTTGCATTTTCCGCCGCTTCCGCTTCGCCAAGATACAGCTTCAGCTCCTGCTCGATCTGCTTCTTTTCCGTAGTCATCTCATCCAAAAGAAGTTCCAGCTCCTGACGGCGGTCTAATTTTTCATCAAAGCCCGTAAGCGGTTTCGTCTCTTTCATAGACTGCCTGAAATACCCGGAGATTACTTGATCCGCAAGCTCCGAACCGTCCGGTTTCGGCAACCTCCTTTTCAAAACGTGGTTCTCCCAAAAGTTCTGTTCAATCTGCCGGAGATCAGAAAGCGCTTCCTCGTCCCGCTCGATCCGGTAGTATCGAAACTTCCTGCCATAGATAACGACCGCGATATACCATGCGTCCGCATCGCAGACAGACATATAATGATAGCACTGGATCTGATAGGAAATGGGAATCTTTCCATCCTTCCATTTATCTGCCAGATAGGGGCTTGCAGTCTTACATTCCAGTCCGGCATTCTCCCCTACAATCATACGGTCAACGTCTGCAAGCATGAAGGGATACTTTTCATCATAATACATGAAATTGGACCTTCTTACCTTCTTTCCGGTCGCTTCCATGAATCTCCTTGCAACATAATCCTCAAACTCCCTTCCCTGACGCATAGCTTCATTATCAAACTCTTCTATCGTATCCGTCGTCTTGTCCTCATATACCTGCATAGCTGTACGGTAGGGATTTAACCCGCAGACTGCCCCGGCGTCAGAACCGCCGATTCCGCGTTTCCGGTACATAAGCCATTCCCTTTTATCCAGTCCTTTTGTCGCTGTTAATTTCTTCATGCCGCACTTCCTTTCTCCTTCCATTTCTTTTCTCCATAATCTTCAAGAATCTTTTTCACTTCTTCATTCAGGCAGTACTGGATATCTTCCATATGTGTGTCTTCATATGACAGCCACCTCTCATAAAGAAACATCAGAATACCCGGAAAGGTAATCCCCGCCTTTAACGCTTCCTCCGACATGCAGATACTCATTTCTGTCAGAAGTTCATAAATGCAGATAACCGTATCAATCTGATAAGCCGCCTGAAAAATCTCTTTCTTTTTCATCTTAAGGATACGGAACTTAAAGAGCTTTAATTCCCCGCTGATTTTCCAGCAGAATGTTTTTTCCAATCTCTTTCTGCTCATTTCTGTTCTGCCCCCTTTACGCGGCGCTTACCAACTGATAGGCCCGGTCAATAAGGGGATTCCCTTCTACGGTTCTTGCGAACAGATTCTCCTTATAATTTGCTGTCCTTCTAAGCGGCTCCGCATGGGTGGCAAAATCACTGACTGCATTGATAAAACGATACGCATTTCTTCCCACGTCCTGTAAATCCGGCGCGTCAAAATAGCGGATTTTCATATCCTCCTGAAGACGGCGGATATTTTTCTTCTGCTGGGGCGTAGCGTTCTCTTCCACTGGCAGGAGCTGTTCTATATATTCCATGACTTTCTTATCCGGCATGGTGATAGAACGGAGGCGTTCAAACTCCTTTCCCAGACTGTCCATGTAATTTTCTGCCATAAACAGCGTATCCCTTGCTTCTTCCAGCTTGTTCTGTATGTTCCCGGTATGGATCATAGACCAGTAACGCTTTGCATTAGAAAGCGCAAGGTTCAATGTGTTCTGGCACACAACGCGGATGGGCGTTAAGGCTACTTTGATTGCCCCGGAACCGTCATGGGTATTGGAAAAGATTAAATAGGGGCTAAATCTCTCCCCGGAAATAATGTACTCATGGGGCATATGTGCAAGGAGCCATACCCGCCTGCCTCCCTGCAGGCTTCCGGCTGTCTCGTACCGCACGCCCTCCCCTAAAAGCTCGTCGGTAAAAGCAAAGGCTTCCTGATTCTGAATCACCTTATAGCGGTCGGTCACAACTCCCAACGCTTTTCTGTCCGTATCCCGGATATTTGCCTTGTATCCCTCCACAAGCTCCTCTCTCTTTGTATAGATTGGCTCCTGCAGTACCTGCCAGTCCAGACCTGCCTGAATCAATGCGTCGGAAGAACTTAATGCCTCCTGTACTCTCACTCCTAAGCCATGCCAGGGTTTTTCTCTTACATAAAACATACTCTCTACATTTGCTGCCATAATCAATTTCTCCTTCCCAAATTTTGTATCTTTGATTTCTTTTTTTCTTGCCGGGTCGTGGTTCATTTCGTGATACAATTTTGAGGTGCTCTTTAATTTTTTGCCAAACCCGGCTAATTTTCCGTACTCTGCAATAACCATACCTGATAGCGTTAATCTTTGTTACTCACTTGCCAGAACCGCCATCAGCCTAAGCCCGCAAATAACCAAAATTGCGGTAATCTCTACGCCTTTCATCGTTTCCGCCCCTTTCCTAAAGCCGTAATATGATTTCTCCGATTGTTTTGCCTATCCGCCTGATTGTAATGATAATTTCCCAGATATGCTTTGCCTCCTTTCCAATCAATAAAATAATGGCAGGAAGACTGATGCCTCCTGCCAATGTAATAATTAGTTTCACGACTATAATATGTAATTGAACCTTTCTATTTTTACCACCTGAAAGAATTGAACATCCTAAACTGATATTCTCTGCCCTAATATCCTTTATTTATTATGTAATTTCTACAAATATAATTCTTCATAAAAAATAAGGTCTAAAATCCAAAAAACTGGCAATACTACCTGCAATACTTTTAGCTCCTTCCCAAGCCCTATTTCCCAAATCTTTAACTCCTTCCCAAGCGGCCTTTGCATGCTCGACTACTTTCTCTTTTACTTTTCGAGCACCTTTAACAACAGTCTCGCCAGCTTTTGCACCCGCCATGTAGCCAACCGTTCCACCTATAAATCCACCAACTGCCGCTCCTACCGGGCCAAACATAGCTCCAGCGGCTGCCCCTACTGCCGCTCCTTCTCCCATTGCGGTTAATCCAGCAGCGGTTGCAACCGTTGTCTGTTCGATTTTTTCAACACCTTCTTTTAATGATAATTCCCCGGACATCATTTTTCCAACAACTTTAACATCTTCAATAGCTACATGTGCAATATTAGCGACCGTTCCTGCCGGAGTCCCTTTTGGAATTACAGTTATAATTTCTTTTTCTATTCCAACTTTTAAAGCTCCTGCTGTTGCCGCCTTAATCCCAAAATCAGCACCCGTTTCAAGAGCAGTCTCTACTACTTCTTCCCCCTCTATTTTCTCTCCATTCCACAATTTCTGTGCAAGATCGAAACCAACACCTACTGCTGCGCCTTGTAAAGCCGCATATCCCGCCTGTTTTCCTATTCCAGTTGCGAGATCCTTTGCGGCATATTCATTCCAATTTAATTCATTCCAATTTCCACTCTGCGCCTCGTCTCGCATTTGCTCCGCACGCGACTTTGTAAGTGAATTACTCGTTGTTCCGTCAGGAGCCTCAATTACAGTAGTAACTTTCTTTTGGATTGCGCCTTCCTGACCTTCTGGAACAAGCTTTTGCTGTCCTCTATAATCCCCATGTTCAAATGCCTTAGCAGTTGCTTTTGCATCCTTACAGTATTTTGACTGATAACGTCTTACGATTTTATCATTACTGTCAACAATAACGATATCAACAGAATTTTTTGTATAGCCTTTGCCTGTTGGCTCTAACACTTTCGCACGATACGGACTGCCTGCTGCTTCTGCATTCATATTAAATGTCTGTGCATGATATTGTTCTGCAATAAATCCATCCAATCTCGGATTTTTACTTATTACATCTGCTTGTGTCGTTATTGTCTTGTGTAAAGATATATTAGCAGTTTGCAGTGCTCTATTCAAGTCAGCAAGATATTTTACCGCATTCTGCGTAGACATGCCCGAGACAGCACTTTGAGTTGATGACGCAAACCAACTTTCCTTACTTCTACCATTTGAAACGGCCTCTGACAAAGATTTTTGATTTCTTTCATCAACTCTTAATGTTGTAATTATTTCATTTGTCAACCCCATAATTTCTTTAGACTCTTTTTCTGGAAGCTGCTCCTGTAATTTCTTACTTAACCAATCTTCAACCGGCTTATCCTTATTTGCGGCATAATATTCCACGAATTCCTTCAGAATCGGTCTCAACTCTGCACATTCTTCTTCGATTAATATGGGACCATCTTCTTCGTCAAGCAGAAGTATATCTATATTCTCTTCGTCCATTTCCGTTTTTCCCCCTAATGATTATCAGCCTTACTCGCCAGTTTAATGTCAATTTTATCAATTGTTGATTTAATCTCTTTAATTTTTTCTTTTAGTGTGCTCGAAATGGATTTCGTATCTTTTACAGATTTTAGTAAATCCTCTGTCGTAATCACATCTTTGCCGTCTATAAATGCCATCTCAATAGTATCTTTAACAACAGCTTCTAAATCAGCGCCGTTAAATCCATCTGTTTCTTTTATTAAGGCTATTGAATCTATATCCTTATGCCATTTTTTCCGTTTTTTCAAGTGAATATCCAGAATCTTTCTCCGTTCCTCACCATTTGGCAAATCAACAAAAAACAATTCATCAAAACGCCCTTTTCTTAAAAATTCTGGCGGCATTCTCGAAATATCATTAGCCGTCGCAACAATAAAAACCGTATTCTCTTTTTCCTGCATCCATGTTAGAAACTGACCAAATAATCTTGTGGTAACATCATTCCCACCGCCATCACTCCCAACACCGGCAAAAGCTTTTTCAATCTCATCAATCCAGAGAACACAAGGACTTATTGCTTCTGAAAGTTTCAATGCTTTCCGCATATTTTCTTCTGATTCTCCAACATATTTCCCAAGAAGTCTCCCCACATCAAGACGCACCAAAGGAATTTCAAATAAGCTGGCGGTTGCTTTCGCTGTCAGACTCTTACCGCACCCTGGCATACCAATAATCATGATTCCTTTTGGAACATCAACGCCAAACTTTATAGCCTTATCTAAATTTGCAAATACTTTTGCTTTTCTGGCAAGCCATTCTTTCAGATTTTCAAGGCCGCCGATATCCTCAATATTTTCCGTAAAATTAACAATTTCCAGCATTCCCGACTTTTTTATAAACTGCTCTTTTTCCTTCAAAATTAAGAGCTTGTCATCTTTATCTATACATCCGCCATCCTGATAAGCCAGATTCAATATCTGCCTAATCTGAAATTCATTCAGCCCCTTAAAGGAAAGTGTAATATCATTGATAATTTCCTGTTCAACAATGATATCCATATCTATTATAAAGTCGCTGATAATACTATGTATTTCACTGGTTGTAGGCAACGGAATATCAAAAACTGTTATATAATTTTCTAATTCACGAGGTATTACCGTTGTTTCAGACAAGACAAAAATTGTCGCACTATAACTATCATTATATAAATTATTTTCTGCAATTCTCTTTAAAAGAGAGATGATTTTAGGGTTGTTTAATTCACCATGAACATCTTTTAACACAAGAAATGTTTCCTGTTCAAACCCATCATCCATTGTAAGTTTCAAAAATTGCTCTAAATTACATTCCATCATTGGGCTTTTTGTCTTAAAGTCCACCAGACCGAGGGCATTATTGAACTCTATGCATTTTGCCTTTTCTCCAATACGCGTAATTGCATCATCTATTACTTTGAAATCAAAATGATTAATATAAATAATTGGGTGAAGCGCATCTATATAAGATGCCAAAATATTAACTGTGCTTCTTTTCATTCTTATACCTCCATATACACCAGTCTATGGGTCGGCGAATTACTTTTATAATCTATCCCATCAAGAATAACGAACTGATTTAATATATCTTCTCTGCTCAAATCTCCGCCAGACAAACCTGCCGAACGGGCAAAATCACCTGTTCCTATATTAATAATCATGTATTTCTTTCCTTTAGGCTCAAGATCCTTCCAATATCCGTCTGTTACACCTGCAAAGGTTTTAAGATTTTCTCCAAGTTCTTTTCTAAAAAAGGAATTTCCAATCATTGAACAAATTCTTTCATACATATCCCTTTTATCTGTGTTCAATTCAATATCGGATACTAATATCCCTTCTTCATTTACTTTTTCAACAGGTAGATAATATTTTCGTGTCTGTTCATTCATAAGGAGACACATAATCGCTAGCCATGACCGATGTCCCAGTACCTGAAACAAATTTCTGTGATCAAGCTTTAAAATCCATGCATAATTCGTTACCATCTCCGAGATATTTGCTTTTATTAAGGCCGCATCATGTGGATTCTGTAATATTCCGTCAACAAGCTGTCTATATCCCGTTTCATAATCTTCAATTATCGCCTTAGTTTTGTAGTTTTCTTTTTCATAAACAGCACACAGTTCTTTTCTTTCCTCCAAATATTCAAGTAGATAAACCCCCTCTTCAATCTTTTTTTCATCACTGACAACATTAAAAATTTTTATCAGTTCCTTTATAATTTCAATCGGTTTCTCTGCGGTAATAACCCTTATTTTTTCCAGCTCTTCTTTATAATCACGCACTTCCAGCCATCTGTGCAGAAGTTGATTGTTATAATATGCCAATATATCCTCAATTGAAAAGTTTTCCTGTAAATCCTCTATCGTGCGAATCGGCTTATTATCGCAGATAAGATTAAATTTAATTGTTTTTGCCATTGTCTATTCCTCCTCTATCGCAATTTATTGGTTTGCCTGTATTAAGCCCTCAAAATCCCGAATTCTTTATTTCCGTTTATCACCCTGACTTTTCATCCACATATCCAACATACTTTTGACTCCTTTATGATTTCCATTTTGAACACACCGTCAGAAACCTACAAATAATCAAAGTCATTATTTTGAGGAAATTTGTAAAGGTAATATAACTGCTTCTCTTTCCTTTTGCATATCTATTTTTATGATAGCCGTCTCATCTCTATCCACCACTCCAACTATCCCTATAAAAATATCTTTTGAATAAACGGCTACTCCTTGAATACTATGCAACATTCTAGGAAAACTGCATACCCTATTTAAATCTTCTCCTTCATCTTTTGTATAGATATTTTCGCCTAATAATTGATAATGTTCCGTCGTAAAATCTCTTACTAAAAAATCACTAAGAATGCTCTCCCCACTATATTTAACAACTCGATGCCCCCACATTCTTTGAAAACCTTTTAAAGTGAATTTTTCATTAACCCGCGTTTTACTGGTATCAAACCAGCCTTTACCAGCATACTTCTCATAAAATGAATATCCAAAAGGTTCTCCATTATCAATTCCCACTTCACAAAATGTTAAAGACTCCGTCTGTTCATAACTACTTATATCTCGACAACTGCTATTGCTATAATTTTCTTTTTGAAATTCCCCTTTCAAATCTTTACTAATAGAATAAATCTGTCCACTACTGTAAGAAATGTCAATACAATATATTTTTTCCCCTCCATCTAACAAGCAACCATGTATTGAGTCGCCTTTTATCTGTTTCACCGATTTATCGAATCCTAATTTAATCCAACTAAATGAAGAAAACATAGAATGCGAGGAGTGACTTTCTACAATAATACCATCTTCCAATACGAAAATTCCTCTATCTGTACAAGTAAGCTCAAAATCCAACAAGATTTCTCCACTTCCTCCGGTCCTAAAGTTTTCCCAAAATACTACTTTTTCATTGTTCTTCAAAATCCACACAAATGTATCGTATGCAATGCCAAATCTAGAAATATTCACTTTTCCCAACTCTTTTACTACTTCTATCCTCCAGTTATTGATATTTACAGATACGATATATCTTTTTTCCTGTTTTCGTAGCATAAAATAATATATCTCTGCTTCTCCATCATTATGAACTTCATCTTGAATTTCACTTTGACACATCTGAATCATTTCAAGCATTCCCATAACTTCTTCTTCCGAATAGCCGCAGTCAATTCCTATATCTACTGGATTTCTCTTTCCAAAATCCTCATGACCTCCAATCTCTTCCATCATATTCTGATAAAATTCTTCCTGCTCTTTTGTATACCCACCAGTTCCCATTACTATTTGTCTCCTTTTTGTCAGTTAATCTAAACATCATTATTCGAATTGAATACAGATTTTTATTTAATACACAATGTTTTTACATATTCCTTTAACACAGCAATACTTCCTAACCACCGTTCAGTACTGACTATCTCATGCAGGTCCTTATCGCTTATTTCTCCAATGATACTTTTCTCCATAAGAACCAGCAGGCGTTTCATATCCTTAACCGCTTGTTTCTCTTTGGTTCTCTCATCGTTTTTATCTGCCGATTTATCGGATTTCATTGATTGAAGACTATTTTTCGAAATAGATTTTCCTGTTTCTGCTTTTCTTGGAATAGTATTAAATCCCTTTAGCATATCTTCATAAGATACGGTCGCTTTTTTAACATTTGAGCTATTTCTTGCTACTTTCACAGCTCCTGTTTTCGCTGCCATTGTAGTATCCTCCTCTTTATCTCACAGTAAAACTTTGAATTATCCCTTTAATGCTTTCCCATTCATCATTATGACATTCTGTTCAAAAATGATTTCTTAACCTCTCAGCACATATCCCTGTCTAGGAAAATATGGAAAAAATCCCTTCCTTAATCCTCCCACCAACATTCTTAATGCCTTCCCATGCCCTTACAGCCACTTCTTTTCCTCTCTCGGCAATCTTCTTAGCTCCATTAAAAATTGTTTCTCCGAATTTGCTTCCGACTGTATATCCTGCCATTCCTCCAATCAGGCCGCCCACTATCGGGCCAACGATCGGGATAAAACCAAGAGTCGCCGCTCCTGCAGTCATTCCAAATGCTGCACAGCTCATCCCGGCCACCATTGCGGTACTTGTCCTCCCCATGTGTTCCAGAGCTTCGCTGGCTGTCAGTTCACCCTTTACCACTCTCCACATAATTTTAATATTCTCAATTCCAACACAGGCTATCTTTGCTATGCTTCCTGCCGGAGTCCCCGGAGGCAGAACTGACAGTATTCCTTTCTGTGATGCTGCAGTCAGGGCTCCTCCTGCTGCTGCCTTAATCCCGGCGTCTGCTCCTGTCTGCAAAGCAGTTTCTACAACCTCTCCTCCGTCTATTTTCTCTCCGGCAATCGCTTTTCCGGCAAGCCCTATCCCGGTTGTAAGCAACACCGCCTGAACCCCTGCCGCTCCTGCCTGTTTCCCTAAATTAATTGCCAATTCTTTTGTATTATAAATATTCCAGTCTGTCTTTGGAATCTGCCCGGTTTCCTGTACCTCTGTCTGCAGTTCTTTTACCTGTTCCTTACTTAACGCCTCAGATACGACATCAACTTTCTCTGTCCCTCCAAGATGATCTGTAACCGTTTTCGTGGGAAATGCCTCCTGCACGTCCATTACCTGCTCTGCCGGGACCAGGTATCTCTGGTTGGCATAAAACCCTCGCTTTAATAACTCAATTGTCGCTTTTGCATCTTTCCCAAACTTAAACTGATACTGATGTACAATCTGCTTTGTTTCTGTATTCCATATTCTTACATCAAATGAATTTTTCCCATAGGTTTCTCCCGGTCCGGGAACACATACCTCTGCTCTAAAAGGAGACTTCTGCAGTGCTGCTCTCGCATTAAAATTATTCACATGATATTGCTCTGCGATAAAACCATCCAGGTTTAAACACTCGCTGATTTCGCCGTCCTGTCTTAACACTGCCCGCATCATCTGACGGTTTGCTTCATCCATCGTCGTATTAATCTGTTCCAGATAATTTCCATAATCGTTTACAGCAACACCTTTCGCCGCATCCTCCAGCCTGTCCGCAAACCATCTCTCCTTTGTCCGTCCCTTTTCAATATTTTCTGTCATGTCCTGCAAATCGCTGTCATATTCTCTAATAGATTCAACAATCTCTTCTTTTATTGCCTGAACTTCTTCCTCTGTTTTATCCGGCAATTCTTTCTGAAGCTGGCATTTCAGCCACTCAAACTCTTCCTGCTCTTCTCCGCTTTCTTTGTATGCTTTTAAAAAGCGCTCCCACAATTCTCTGACTTTTTCCGCTTCTGCTTCTGTCAGTCCATCAATTTCTATAAGGTTTTCCCCCTGCGACCTGTTTTCTTCCATCTGTCTTACCTCCTATCTTATTCTGGATGCACATTTAAATCTTCGCTCTTTATATTCCTTTTCCAGCTTTTCAATATCCTCTTTCATAATTTCCTGCAATGAGTGAGTTGCCTCAACCGCATCAAGGATATTCTCCGTAGTAACTCCTGACTGTCCCTTTACATATGCACTTTCTATTCCGTCCTTTACCACGCCTTCAATATCCGCACCACTGTATCCTTCGGTTTTTTTCACTAATTTGCTGATGTCTATCTCTGTCAGCTCTCCCGGCCTCCTTTTCCTGATGTGAATCTCAAATATCTTTCTCCGCTCTTCTGCCGCCGGAAGCTTTACATAAAAGATTTCATCAAATCTTCCCTTTCGTATAAGCTCCGGCGGAAGCTTCATAATATCATTTGCCGTAGCAACAACAAACACCGCACTTTTCTTTTCCTGCATCCAGGTCAGAAATTGTCCGAAAAGTCTTGTGGTGACTTCCGCACCGCCTCCCTCTCCTCCGATTCCGGCAAATGCCTTCTCCAGTTCATCCACCCACAGGACACAGGGAGAAATCGCTTCTGCCAGTGAAATTGCCTGCCGCAGATTTGCTTCCGATTCTCCGACATATTTTCCCATCAGCCTGCCCATATCCAGTTTTAACAGTGGGACTTCAAACAATTTGGCAGATGCTTTTGCATTAAGCGACTTTCCACAGCCGGGAACCCCCGCAATCAGTACTCCTTTTGGAAGTTCTACGCCGAACTCCTGGGCTTTTGCCATATCTTTTAATATGACCGCCTTTCTTTCCAGCCATTCTTTCAGGTTTTCTAATCCGCCAATATCTTCCAGCCCTTCGTTAACAGGTATCATTTCCAGGATTCCAGCTTTTCGTATCATCTGCTGCTTCTGTTCGATAATAAGCCTGATCGTTTCTTTATCTATCTTTCCTCTTGCTGAAAAATCCAATGCCAGAATTGTCTCTATCTCTAACTGCGATAATCCTTTAAACGCAACCACAATTTCATCCAACAGTTTTTCATATATCGTGCCAAGTTCATTTTCCTCCATAAATTCTCGAATGACTTCCCGTATTCCGTCTTCCTGCAGAAAATCTTCCTGGAGCAGCACCATATATTTCTCCAGTTCTTTCGGAACCTTTACAATGGAGGAAAGAAAGACAAACGTCGTATCCAACTGCCCTTCCTCTATCCTTAAGCAGGCATTTTTTAATAGTGAAACCAGTTTTGCGTCTTCCAGATAAGTATGTATATCCTTCACAATCAAGATCTTCCTGTTTAATTCCTCATGCCGTACCCCGTCTTTCAGTAAATCATATAAAGTACGCTCCGGGGCTATTACCTCATGTACCTCTGTCCATTTTCCATTTTCTACCTTTTTCCGGTTGATACAGCCGTCCATTTCGTTCCATTCCCATACCTGACGGCTTCCCGTAACCTGCAGAACCATTTCCTCAATCTTATTATCATCAAAACTGTCTATATAAATAATTGGCATCTGTGCATCAATGTACTCTCTTAATTTAACGTCAAATTTTGTCTTCTGCATGGCTGATCCTCCTACTTGCCCTGATATGCTTTCTGCATATTTTCAACATATTGTTCCAAAACATCCAGAAGTCCAAAGTATACCTCTGTGATAGAACTGCTCTGTACAATCTTCTCCATTTCTTCTTTTGTAAAAGAAACTTCCCTCAATCCTATCCTTTTTTTCTGATACTCTTTTTTGTTCTTGATTTCGAGATTAATCTTCGGCCGGTTAATACCGATACACTCTACATTTCCCATCCATCCTTTTATTGTAAATTCACTTCCAAATAAATAGACCGGGGTACACCCTGCTTTTATCAGCCGTTCCAATTCCCATTGGGAATCTGCAATATACTTTACTTTTTCCAGACGCTCTTCGCTGATAAATGATCTCATCTGTTCTTTCAATGCAGCAATTCTGATCGTCTGCTCCAAATCAAGTTTTTCTGTATTACGCCATTCGGTCCCCAGCGCTTTTGCCAACTGTTCGCCAAAATCTGCCCCCTTGTTTTCTAATTCATCTACTCTTTTCAAAATATCATCATAATAATTATTTTCCAGCCAACGTCTTAATTTTCCATTTGAATAATATTGTAATATAGATTCCATATCGAAATTTTTCCGAAGCTGCTCAATGTCTCTTACTTCTGCTCCATTTTTCATTATCAACGGAAATTTAATCTTCTTCATCCCTGTCTCTCCTTACCCCGCATATTCTTTAAAAGGCTTCTCCCTTCCTGAAAGCTGTATTGCTTTATAAGTGTCTCTTCATACCTTTGTAACGTCATCTGAAAGGATTCTATTTCATCCAGCATAAATGCTGTCAGGCCTTTATTTCTCTCTGCCTCATATCCCAGCAAATAAAAATCTGATGACAAATATTCTACTGCAACAGGAGAAAAAATAAGTCTTTTCTGTTCCTCCCTGCCTCCCTTGATATTTAGCCGGATAATATTTCTGTCCATAATACATTTTTGCAGATCTCCAAACAGCTTTAAAAAAGCCTTCTGTCCACTATTACTCTCGTACTGGATACTTTCCTCTTGTAATAATTTCAGAATTATTTCCCACTTTCCTTTTTCTGCCACAGACAGCAGGCTTCGGAGAAAACCTTCAAACTCGCGCTTTTCCAGCGCCTGTTCACTTTTTAAAATTTTAACTATAACCAACAACTCTAAAATTGACAATTCCCCCTGCTCCCCGCTATCCGGAATGCAATAGCTCCCTCTGTCAAAGCTGTACCGTACTTCCTTCCCACTATATTCCTCACTTAAGAACAGTCTGATTTTTTCAATATCCCTGTCAAATGTACGCTCACTAATATTATGTTCCTCGCAAAATGGAATCTTCTGTATCTCCTTTCCCTTACTTAATGCCTCGTACATTTTCAGTATCCGGGTTGTTATATCCGTTCCTGCCATTCTCCCAGTCCTCCATTACAGCTACACCATATCAGACAGCTTCGACATATCATGACGTTATCAAAAAATTTATTGTTTTTTGTATATCAAATTTATACATAAGTCCATTTTAACAATACTTTAGTATTTTGTAAATATATCCATGTTTAAGTAGGCTTGAAAATAAGCAGGCTAAATCAATATAATCAAAAGATATCAGGGAGGGCTTCTATGCTTGGTGAGGTTATAAAAAAACTGCGGACAGCTCACAATTTAAGCCAGGTCCAACTGGCTAACGGACTAAATGTTTCAAAACAGACAGTCTCTAACTGGGAAAATAACAATATCCTTCCTTCTATTGAAATGCTGGTAAAGACAGCACAATTTTTTTCTGTAAGTACGGATTATTTATTGGAATTAAATGACAGGCAATATATCGAAGTAACCGGACTGACTGAAATACAGTTAGCGCATATCCAGCAGATTATCCAGGATCTTTCCGAAAAAAACAAAAAATAAAAGGGATTGTCAATCAGGCAATCCCCATCTTCTTTTACATAATCACAGTTAGTTATACTCCGTTCCCCTTTTTACAATGCTGTCTTCTAATATGGAGATTGCATACCGGTATCCCTGCATATAGCTTTCAGAACATTCCCTTTCAAAAATATTTAAGATGTCTGGCAGTATCTTTTGATACTGTTCTCCTAAAATGACATTGTAATTATCAAAGATACTCTTTAATTCATTCTCTACATTGCTTATCTCTTTCATAATAATTTCATTCTCCATTTTAATCATTTTCTTGTGTCATAGTTCCTTTCCCTATCCTTCGCATTCATTTTATTATAGCTTCACAGCTATACTATATAATTAAGCTTAAAGCATTTTACAGTAAAGATAATATCTGACAGAAAGCACTATTAAGAAATATAATCTGCTAACATATGATTGAAACGAAGTTGACGATGGTAACTACAAATAGGTTGTGGCACAAAATAGAACAGAATTTTTCTCTGACTGCCTGCACTGGTGGTTTCAGAGCTGTTCTATTTTGACGTTACAGCCCGTAGTTACCTGCTATATGCTGCCATACTGTATATAGAGACTAAGTTTCTATCAACACTATATATTGTATATTATACCTATTACACAAACATTATTATACTATATATATCCGTTACCCTTTATTAATTTGTTATGAAATAATCGAATCTTTTAAAAAATAACATAAATAAGAACCATCTTATAAAATAACTTTTCGGAATTTCAATGAATGTGATTCTAACTGAAAATTGACAACTGAATATCGTGCAGGAAAAGAAATTTGAGAAAAATGGACATAAACATTGGACATAGCGG